>JAQTLU010000011.1:0-29277 GCA_028714735.1 Gallionellaceae bacterium
TTAGCTCCAAGATGGGGGCGCCATACATTGTCCTTGCCTTAAGGGTAATAACAACTGGCCTTGCCGGAATTGGGTTCATGGGCGTCAAAGGCTCCATCTCGAATCCACGCCCTCTGTTGGCACTCAAAGTCTTGAAGCGGCTGTTGTTGATTTCCATGCCGTCAACGTGCGTCAGGAAAAACATGTCCACGTGGCTACCGCTGTAATACTTTATTGTGTCTTTTATTTTTGCTTTCGGACCTGTGTAATCCGCAGGCACTGAAGGTTCGTAGTGAGCACATCCGGACACAGAAATAGCCAAGACAACCGCTGCAAACAAACGTTTCATTGCTAATACTCCCGTTATGTTATTAATTAATTAACGAATTAAATGGGCCGGGCTCGATTAATTTACGATGAATTTCATACTGACAACTAAACTGTATCTTGATGTGCCCCTTTGGAGCCCGCCCTTTGTCATGCTTTTGTTTGAAATCTATGCCCCTGTTGTTTCTTGGGCAATCCGTAGAAATACCCGTTCACGAGAGTGACGGACTCGTTGTGGGTCGTATCGACTACGACTTGGTTTGCAGCGCCGCCATCTGCCGGTCGTGCCATCTGGCCAGGAACAGCATTGCGCTGGACGACCCGATCAGGGCGAAGAACATGTCCGACTGGGTGTCCCACATATCCCCCTGGGTGCCGAGGAATTCGTCCGCACCCTGGCCCATGGCCAGGGCGGCCCACCACTCGACCAGTTCGTAGCTGGCGCTGATCGCCATCGCCACGCAGATGGCCAGGAAGGCTGCCATCCGGCGGCCGGTGACGTAGCCGCCGCGGAGCAGGATTTCCCGTGCCGCCAGGGCGGGCACGAAGCCCTGCATGAAGTGGCCGATCTTGTCGTAGGGGTTGCGGCCGAAGTGGAACAGGTCCTGCAGCCAGAAGCCGAGCGGCACCCGGGCGTAGGTGCAGGCGCCGCCCCAGATCAGGACCAGGGCGTGCAGGGCGATCAGCAGGTAGAGCAGGGTGGTGAGCGGGAAGCGCTGGTAGGTGGCGGTCAGGATGGGCGCCACGATCAGGACCGGGGCGACTTCCATGATCCAGGTGGCGCGGTCGTAGGGGGCGATGCCGGAGACGGCCAGGACCGCCAGGACGGCGAGGCCGAGAGCGGTCAGGGCGGTCTCGCGGGTCATCAGTAGTGTTTCGCGGCGCCGTCCAGTTCCCGGCACAGGGTCTCGTAGCAGCGCCAGCGCCGGCGCTGGATGCGGCCGTCCTCGACGGCGGCGAGGATGGCGCAGTTGGGTTCCTTGAGGTGCCGGCAATTGTAGAAGCGGCATTGCCCGATCAGCGGCCGGAACTCCGGGAAGGCGGCTTGCAGGTCGTCCTGGTTGAGGTGGCCGAGGGCGAATTCCTGCATGCCGGGGGAGTCGATCAGGGCGCCGCCGCCGGGCAGGTGGTAGAGCCGGGTGTTGGTGGTGGTGTGCTTGCCGGTGTCGAGGGCCTCGGAAACCTCCCGGGTGGCGATCTCCGCCTCGGGCACCAGTGAGTTGATCAGGGTGCTCTTGCCGACCCCGGAGGCGCCGACCAGGATCGAGGTCTTTTCAGCCAGCCAGGCGGCCAGCGGTGCGATGTCCTGCTTGGCAGCCAGGTGGATGAGGGGATAGCCCATGGCCTCGTAGGGGGCCAACTTGTCGAGCCAGGCCGCCGTCTCCGGCAGGTCGGTCTTGTTGACGACGATGCGGGCAGGGATGCCGGCGGCCTCGCTGGCGACCAGGCAACGGTCGAGCAGGCCGGGATCGGGCGTCGGCACGGCGGCGGTGACGATGAAGACCTGGTCGACGTTGGCCGCCAGCAGCTTGGTGTGGAAGCTGTCGGAACGGTAGAGCAGGTTGTCGCGCGGCAGGTTCTTTTCGATCACGCCGGCGTCGAGGCTGGTCAGCTTGATCTCGACCCGGTCGCCGCAGGCGAGGCCGCCCTTCTTGCCGCGGGTGACGCAGTCGTAGCGGCCGTCTGCGGCCTCGACCAGGAAGTGCCTGCCGTGGACGGCGACGATGCGACCGGCCAGCCGCCCCGTCACGCGTCGTTTCCCTTCAGGATGCTCACTTGAACTTGTAGAAGGTCTGGTTCAGGTAGGCGCCGATGTTGGCTTCGTCTTCCGGGAACAGGTTGTTGCCCAGGTTGGCGTTGCAGGTGGTGATCTGCTGGGCCAGCGAGGCGGCGCTTTTCATCCTGTGGTCGGCACGGGTGTAGATCTTCGAGCCGTCGCCGCCGAAGCGGCCGATGTGGCAGGCGACGCATTGCTTGTCGTGCAGGGCCTTGCCGGCCTTGGCGTCGCCCTTGGCGAATGGTGCGGCCTGGACGGCGGGGGCCAGCAACAGGGCCAGTAGCAGCGGGATGGTCAGTTTCATGTTCATGTCGAACTCCTCTCTCAGATACGCAGCGCTTGTAGGTTGCCCAGGGCCTGCAGGCGGGCGATCCGCTCGGTGGCCTTGGGATGGCTGTCGTAGAACAGAGAATAGACCGGATCGGGCGTCAGCGTCGCGGCATTGTCGCGGTACAGAGCTACCAGTGCCGAAACCAGGTCGGCCGGATGGCTGTGCTCGGCGGCGAAGGCGTCGGCCTCGAATTCGTGCTTGCGCGAGTACAGGCTCATCAGCGGGGTGACCGGGAAGATGAATACCGGCAGGACCAGGAAGAACAGGGCCAGGGCGGCGGCGTCGGTCTGTGCGCCGACGTTGAGGCCGGCATAGAACCAGTCGGCCTGCTTGAGCGCGGCCAGCGCCAGCAGCATGGCCAGGCTGAGCACGAACATCAGGACGATGCGCTTGATCACGTGGCGGTGTTTGTAATGGCCGAGCTCATGGGCCAGCACGGCCTCGGTCTGGGCCGGGTCGAGCTGCCCCAGCAAGGTGTCGAAGAAGACGATGCGTTTCGACTTGCCGAGGCCGGTGAAGTAGGCGTTGCCGTGGCTGGAGCGTTTCGAGCCGTCCATCACGAACACGCCGCTGCTGTGGAAGCCGGTGCGTGCCAGCAGGTTCTCGATGCGGGACTTGAGGTCGCTGTCTTCGAGCGGCTTGAACTTGTTGAACAGGGGCGCGATGAAGGTCGGGTAGACCGCCAGCACCAGCAGGTTGAAGGCCATCCAGGCCAGCCAGACCCAGAGCCACCACATCCCGCCCATGACCTGCATCAGCCACAAGGTGAGCAGGATCAGGGGCACGCCCAGGGCCAGGCCGAGCAGGGTCTGCTTGGCCAGGTCGACGAAGAAGCCGGCCAGGGTCTGGCGGTTGAAGCCGAACCGGGCCTCGATGACGAACTGGCGGTAAATCGACAGGGGCAGTTCCGCCGCCGAACTGATCACCGTCAGCCCGAGCAGCAGGATGACGCCCTGCCAGAGCGGCGAGCCGGTCAGCCCGGCGGCCTGGTCGGCCAGCCATTGCAGGCCGCCGCCGAGGGTGAAGAACAGCAGCAGGGCGCCGTCCAGGGCCAGGTGCGGCAGCGACAAGCGGGTCTTGGCCAGGGTGTAGTCGGCCGCCTTGCGGTGCGCCTCCTGGCCGATGCTGTCGGTGAAGACCGCCGGCGGGGCGTCCCGGTGGACATAGACATGGCGCATCTGGCGCAGGGCCAACCACAGTTTGAGACCGTAGGCGAGGATGAATGCGGCGATAAAAACGTTGTGGAATGAAGGCATTAGCTGCTTGCGATGACGGTGTCCGGGCGATTATGCCACAATCGCCCCTCACTAAATTCTGGATTGCCCATGGCTCAAAACGATACTCACCTGGTCTGGATCGACATGGAAATGACCGGTCTCAACCCGGACAGCGATCGCATCATCGAAGTGGCACTGGTGGTGACCGACAAGGATCTCAACATCATCGCCGAAGCCCCGGTGCTGGTGGTGCACCAGGCGGATGCCGTGCTCGACGCGATGGACAACTGGAACAAGGGCACCCATGGCAAGTCCGGCCTGATCGACAAGGTCAAGGCCTCGCTGCTGACCGACTCGGACGTCGAGGATGCCATGATCCATTTCCTCAAGCAGCATGTGCCGGCGCGCACCTCGCCGATGTGCGGCAACTCGATCTGCCAGGACCGCCGTTTCCTGGCCCGCTGGATGCCAAAGCTGGAGGCCTATTTCCACTATCGCAACCTCGACGTCTCGACCCTGAAGGAACTGGCCAGGCGCTGGAAGCCGCAGATCATGGACGGCTTCAAGAAGGCCAACAGCCACACCGCCCTGGCCGACATCATGGAGTCGATCGAGGAGATGAAGTATTACCGCGAGCACTTCATCCGCCAGGACTGATGCGAACAAGCAAGAACTGCCCAGCAGACGAAGAGAGAAGGACGCAGCATGAAACCCGGCACCACCTATTCCATCGAGGTCAATCCGCGCATTCCGGAACGCCTGTCCCGCCTGAAGGAATTGGCGGATAACCTGTGGTACAGCTGGGATCGCCCCAGCCGCACTCTGTTTGCCCGCCTGCATCCCGGCCTCTGGGGCGCCGTCGGCAACAGCCCCAAGGCCTTCATGAAGCGGGTCGACGAGGAGAGGCTGCTGGAGGCTGCGGCCGACCATATCTTCATGGGCAACTACAACCGGGTGTTGTCGGCCTTCGACACCTACATGAGCGAGCCGCTGCACCGCGATGCCGCCCTGCCGTTCAAGGAAGGCGACCTGGTCGCCTATTTCTGCGCCGAATTCGGCTTCCACGAGAGTTTCCCGATCTATTCCGGCGGCCTCGGCATCCTGGCCGGCGACCACTGCAAGGCGGCCTCCGACCTGCGCCTGCCCTTCGTCGCCGTCGGCCTGCTGTACCGGCAGGGCTATTTCTACCAGCGTATCGACAACGACGGCCACCAGATCGCCACCTACACCGATTCCGACTTCGACGACCTGCCCATGCATCCGGCCATGAGCCGGGAAGGCGGCGAGGTCCACATCGACATCGAATTCCCGGGCCGCAAGGTGGTGGTCAAGGTCTGGGAGGCCATGATCGGCCATGTCCGCATGCTGCTGCTCGACACCGACCTGCCGGAAAACAACCCGGAAGACCGTTACATCACCCACCAGCTCTACGGCGGCGACAAGCAGACCCGGATCCAGCAGGAGATCATCCTGGGCGTCGGCGGCGTGCGCGCCCTCAAGGCGCTGGATATCCATCCGACCGTCTATCACATCAACGAAGGCCATGCCGCCTTCCTGGTCCTGGAGCGGGTGCGGCGCAAGGTCAAGAATCATGGCCTGTCGTTCCAGGCGGCCCTGGAGGCGGTGGCGGCAGGCACGGTGTTCACCACCCATACCCCGGTGCCGGCCGGGCACGACCATTTCGTCGAGAACATGGTCTGGGAGTACTTCGCCAGTTGTTGCGAGGAACTGGGCATGAGCAAGGCCGACTTCCTCAAGTTGGGCGGCGCCGACCATGGCCAGGATTTCAACATGACCCGGCTGGCCCTGAACGGCTCCCGCCATCACAACGGCGTTTCGCGCATCCACGGCGCCGTGTCCTCGCATATCCTGGCCGACATGTGGCCGCAGGTCACGCCGGACGAGTCGCCGATGGACTACATCACCAATGGCGTCCATGTCTCCACCTTCCTGGCCCAGGAATGGCAGGACCTGTTCGATACCAAGCTGGGCTATGAATGGCGCCGCCGCCTGACCGACCAGGCGTTCTGGCAGCAGGTGGAAAGCATACCCGACCATCATTTCTGGTCGGTGCACCAGGGCCTGAAGACCCAGATGCTGCATTCGGTGCATCACCGCATCACCCAGCAGCACTTGCGCAACCATGGTTCCGAGGCGCACCTGGACCGCATGCTCAAGTATGCCAACCCGCTCGATCCGAACGTCCTGGTGATCGGCTTCGCGCGTCGCTTCGCCACCTACAAGCGGGCCACGCTGATGTTCGAGAACATGGACTGGATGCGCCAGATCATCAACGACGCCGGCCGGCCGGTGCTGTTCATCTTCGCCGGCAAGGCCCACCCGGCCGACAAGCCGGGCCAGGAACTGATCAAGCGCATCCACGAGATCTCGCGCTGGCCGGAGTTCGAGGGCAAGCTGCTGATGGTGGAAGGCTACGACCTCGGCCTGGCGCGGCGGCTGGTGTCCGGCTGCGACGTCTGGCTGAACAACCCGATCTACCCGCTCGAGGCCTCCGGCACCTCCGGCATGAAGGCGGCCATGAACGGCGTGCTCAACCTCTCGGTCACCGACGGCTGGTGGGAGGAGGGCTACGATGGCAACAACGGCTGGGCGATCAAGCCGGCGCCGGAGTATTACGACGAGGCCCGGCGCAACCGCGAGGACAGCCAGACCCTATACGAACTGCTGCAGGACCAGGTGATTCCGATGTATTACCGGCGCGGTGCACTGGGCTTCTCGCCGGAATGGGTGCGCATGGCCAAGCGTTCCATCACCACCCTGCTGCCGAAGTTCAACTCGATCCGGATGGTGCGCGAATACGTCGACAAGTTTTACGCCCCGGCCAGCCGGCAATGGTCGCGCTTCGTCGCCGACGACTACGTCGCGGCGCGTACTTTGGCGGAATGGAAGGGCCGCATCCACCATGCCTGGGGCGGCGTCACCCTGCGCCGGCTGGATGACCCGGTCCGGCGCATCACCTACAGCGAAGGCGTCCAGATCCAGGTGGCGGTCAACCTGAACGGCCTGGCTCCGGACGACGTGCGGGTCGAGATGCTGGTCGGACGCGCCTCCCGGCAGGGCCAGGAAAAGGAACTGCGCCTGCTGCCGTTCGATGCCACGGAGGTCATCGGCAGCGAGCGCGTGTTCACCCTGGAGATGACCCCGGAGCATTGCGGCCGGCTGATCTACCGGATCCGGGTCTACCCCTGCCACCCGCTGCTGACCCAACAGTTCGAGATGGGCCTGATGATCTGGTTGTAGGGCGGATGAGCCGCGCAGCGGCGTTATCCGCCAATCAGGTACCACCGTTCGGCGGATAACGGCCTACGGCCTCATCCACCCTACGCCTGCCGTTTGGCCAAGGTGTCTTCGTACAGGTTCAGGTATTCGCGCGCACTGCGTTCCCAGCTGAAGTCGCGGCTCATGCCCGCCTGCATGAGCCGTTTCCAGGCGCCTTTGTCGGCATGGAGCGCGAGGGCCTGCTCGATGGCCAGCCAAAGGCCGTGGGCGCTGGCATCATGAAAGACAAAACCGGTGACCTCGTCCTCGACGGTATCCTTGAGGCCGCCGGTGGCATGCACGATCGGTACCGTGCCGTAGCGCAGGCTGTACATCTGGTTGAGTCCGCAGGGCTCGAACCGGGAGGGCATCAGGAAGATGTCGGCGCCGGCCTCGATGCGGTGGGACAGACCTTCGTCATAACCGATGGTGGCGGAGATGCGGCCGGGATAGGCCGCGACCAGTTCGCGCAGGGCGCTTTCGATGGCCTTGTCGCCGGTGCCCAGGATGGCCAGTTGGCCGCCCCGGTCGATGATGCCGGGCGCGACCTGGATGATCCAGTCGAGCCCTTTCTGGCTGGTCAGTCGGGAGACGACGCCGAACAGGGGGGCCAGGGGCGAGATTTCCAGGCTCAGGTCGGTTTGCAGGGCTTCCTTGCAGCGCCGTTTTCCGGTCAGTGCGCGGGACGAGTACGCGGAGCCGATGTGGGGGTCGCCGGCGGGGTTCCAGTCGGCGGTGTCGATGCCGTTGATGATGCCGGTCAACTGGTCCGCCCGCGTGGTCAGCAGGCCCTGCAGGCCCATGCCCAGCGGTTCCTGGCGGATTTCTTCGGCATAGGAGGGGCTCACCGTGGTGATCCGGTCGGCGTAGAACAGGCCGGCCTTGAGGAAGGACAGGCTGCCGAAGTACTCGACGCCGTCGATCTGGAAGCTCTCCGGCGGCAGGCCGAGGCGGGCGACCAGCGCGGGCGGGAAGATGCCCTGGAAGGCCAGGTTGTGGATGGTCATCACCGAGGGCACCGGATGGCCGGCGAAGTGCAGCCAGGCCGGCGCCAGGCCGGTCTGCCAGTCGTTGCAGTGGAGCAGATCGGGCCGCCATTCGAGCGGGGATTCGGCCGTGCACAGGATGGCGGCGATGCGCGACAACAGCCCGAAGCGCTCGGCGTTGTCGGTGTAATCGACGCCGCCAGCGTCATGGTAGGGCCCGCCCGCACGCAGATAGTAGGCCGGCGCGTCGATGACGTAGACCGGCACGCCCGAGTCGGGCATCGCACCCAGCAGCAGACGGGAATCGACCAGGCCAGGCAGGCCGGTGAACCGGGCCACTTCCTGGGCATTGTCCAGCGCGGCCAGGACGGCGTGATAGCCGGGCAGCAGCAAGCGGCAATCGATGCCCAGTTCGCGCAGGGCGGCGGGCAAGGCGCCGGAGACGTCGGCCAGGCCGCCGGTCTTGATCAGGGGGCGGGCTTCCGAGGTGGCGAACAGTACGGTTTTCATGAGGGTGTCTTTGGCGAGAGGGTGCCGTCGATAATCAGCCCGGCAAGTATATAAGCTTCTTCTGATCATTGCGCTCCGGCGAAAGCATGCCCTGGTCGCGCTGGCAAAAAAATGGCCTCCGGTGGAGGCCGGAGGCAAGGCAGCGGTTAAGCCGCGGTCTGACCGGGGCTGACCGGTCAGGGCTTGAGGAGAGGGTGCCGGGCGACGGCCCGGTCAGAGTTCGTCGAGGATGCGCTGGCGCAGGTTCTTGTATTCCTCTTCGCTGACCAGGCCTTGCTTGCGCAGGGTCTCGATGCGTGCGAGGCGGCCGGCGTAGGTTTCCGCCGCGGCCCGAGGCGGCGTGGCGGCGGCCGGGGCGCGATAGTCCGGATCGCATTTGAGCCTGGCCTGGATGTCCCTGGCCAGGAGGTTGTCGTCGACGTCGATGGCGTAGGTCTCGCAGCCCGGTTTCTTGAACGTCAGCTTGCCGTAATAGCGATAGGACAGGCCGACGAAGCCGGACGCGAAGTGATCCCCGGGAGCGATTTCCAGGGGCGTTGCGCCCAGCTCGGCGCCGTTGGCGTAGGCCGTGGCCCCGGGCGGATCGGACGCCAGCCTGATGCGGCTGGACTTTTCGTCGACGGCCATGCTGCCGCAACCGGCCAGCAGCATGGCCAGCAGGGTGGCCACGGCGTTAGTCCCCAGGTGTCGGGTCTTCATGCTGACGCTCAGAAGATCGCGGTCAATTGCACGCCGACCCTGTCGCCTACGCCGTTCAGGTTGACGTTGGCGTTGGTGCACTGTGCCGAGGTGGCCGTGCACTTGAAGTCACGCATTTCATAGTTCACCGTCAGGCGGGTCATGGGATTGAAGTGGTACTGCACGCCCAGGGTCCACTTGTCGAACTGGTGTTCGTCGTTGCGCGCTTCGTTGAAGGTGGCGGTGTCGTAGCGCAGGTCCAGCTCCCACTTGCTGTTGGGGATATACCAGCCGCCTTCGACGTACCAGCCATTGCCTTTGGCGTCGGCGCCGTTGTTCGCGCCGGTGGTATTGGCGGCGTTGGCGAAATAGAAGCTGGGCTTGTCCGGTCCCTCGAAGATCATGCCATCGGCGCTGATGTATTCGGCGGTGAAGCGGAAGGGCTTGTTCATGTACTTCATGCCCAGGCCGGCGCGGTTGCGGTCAAATTTCTTCAGGTTGTCCACGCTGTCGTTGGTGTTGTCCAACTGGCGGGAGCCCCACTGTCCCCAGCCGAAGAACTTGAGGCCTTCCGCCTTGGGACCCTTGCCGCCGTACTTCTTCTCGGCCGACAGATAGAGGTACTTGTCGTATTCGCCGTCGCTGTTCTTGAACTCGATGCCATTGCCGTTGCCCACCATGGCGGCGTAGGACAGCTCCCAGTCCTTGCCCACGTCGAAGGCATCGAAGACCTGGACGCCGACGTCGCGGAAGCCGCCGACCGGAGAGGTAAAGCCGTTCAGGGAGCCGCCGCCCTGGAGCTGGGCCTCGGTCTGGGCGGGCAGGTTGGCCGTGTACTTGGCATTCGGGAAGCGTTCCAGGAGCAGGCCGTTGGCGGCCTCGGTGAAGTTGATGTAGTCGAAGACATGGATGGCCTGCAGGCCTTCCTCGGCGCCGGGAGTCTTGAACAGGCCGGCGCGAACGCGCGCCCCGGGGATGTAGTTCAGGCTGACACTGGCATCGATCATCTTGGCGATGGTGTTGTCGCCGGCGCAATGGGTGATGCAGCTGTTGCCGAACTCGGCCATCAGGAAGTAATTGATGTGGCTGTCCAGGGGAAAGCCGGTGCCGCGGACGCCGAGACGGGCGCGGCTGATGTTGAAGCCGGACTGGGAGTCCAGGTCGGGACCGAGCAGCTTGGGCGGGACATACTGACCGGATGGGTTGGGATCGCTGAGGTCGTCCTGATAGTTCATCTGGATGAAGCCCCAGACGTTGGCGCGCGCGGAAGCGCCTTCCGGTTCGGTGCCCTGCAGCATCAGCCAGTTGGCGGCCAGCGCCGGTACGGCGGTGCCGGCCAGGGCGAGGGCGCAACCGGCGCCGAGCAGGGTGCGCTGGAATGGTTTGTTGGCGTGCATTTGTTTCTCCTTGAGCGGGATCCATCAGGATCGAATCAGGGCGGGTTTCCCTGTTAATCGGTTAATCCGGCCGTGGCGGCCGTGTCCTTCTGATCAGGGCTTGACGTAGATGTAGCCCTGCTTGACCAGCTCGCCGATGCGCACGATGCCGCCGGGCACCACCTTGGCGACCGGGTTCAGCCTGGGCTCCTCGCCGAGCAGCTTGGTCATGCCCTTCAGGGTGTTGCCGCAGGCGGAGAAGCGGACCCCGCTCTGGGACAGGGAGTCCAGCCGTTCGGCATTGACGTTGTTGGCGAACATCAGGCGCAGGCCGGGGCCGTAGGCCACGATCTCGACCTCCACCGCCCCGGGCGGATAGGCCTCCAGCAGGTTGGCGGCGTTGTTCAGGATGAGCTCCTGCTTGGACGGGTCCATGTCGCTGATATGCAGGACGTACTTGTAGTCCGCCAGGCTCTGATCGGCCGCCTGCGCGGGTCCGGCGACGAGCAGCAGTGAAGCAAAGGCCAGGGCCAGGATGCGTAAGGATCGGTACATAACGAGTCTCCTAATGGTTGCTGATGGTGAATTGCACGGTCGGCCGTCAGGCCGGGCGTCTGCTCCGGGCAAGGCTCCGCCCTGGCGGCAAGCGCCAAAATTTCGAAACATCTCGGTAACTCCCCTAACGATGGGAGGAAACCCCCATCGTTTTCAAACAACTCCGGCCAGACCGGAGCCTTGCTGCAGGTCCTACGGTTTCAGGTAGACGTAGCCTTCCCTGGCCTGGAGCCGGCCGATCTCGGCCACGCCGGAGGGCACCACCTGGGCCTCCATGATCACCGCGCTGTCATCCAGCTTGCGGCCCTTGAGGGTGTTGCGGCAGACGTCGAAGGTGACGCCGCGGTCCTTCAGGCCGGCGACCTGGGGCTCGAACGCGCCCTTGTCGTCCTTGGCGTCGTTGAGCAGGAAGTCGATACCCTTGCCATGGGTCACCACGACGATCCTGACGCCGGGACTGGCGTTGAGGTGGTTTTCGATGTTGCGCAGGGCCGTGCGGGCGACGCTGGCGTCGTTGATGTGGTAAACCACCTTCTCCTGCACTTCGGCCTGGGCCGGGGCGGCCGCGTTGGCCGGGGCCGCGGTCAGGGAACATACGGCGAGCCATAGCGCCAGCATCAGGGTGAGTTTCAAGTCGGTCTCCTCAGTGAATATTTCCTGGCAGGGATTTGCCTGCCTGCTCTGGAAGACGCTTCGGGTCGCGTCTTTATTCCCTGTTTTTCAATGAAAAAATAGTTGGAATAAATTTGCCGTTCGTGCGTCATTACCTTTATGCCTGTCGCTGGACAAGGCATCCACTTCAAGGCGGACAGGTGAACAAACTCGTATATCTATTCAGTGCCGGATTGCGCGGACGCCTCACGGCGATGCGGCCGCGGCTATACCGCCTGGCTTATGCCTGGTGCCACGACGGCCACCTGGCCGACGACCTGACCCAGGAGGCGCTGGCCCGTGCCATCGACCGCGCCGGGCAGATCAAGGACGAGGCGGCCTTCGAGGGTTGGCTGTTCGCCATCCTCAATAATTGCTGGCGCGACTACCTGCGCCGCTGCAAGGACTGCGTGGATATCGAGGATATCGACGAGGCGGTGTTCGCCCACGATGCCACCCCCGAGCGCCTGTATGCCAGCCGCCAGGCCAGCAACCGGGTACGCATCGCCATTGCACACCTGCCGGTGGGGCAGAGGCAGGTCCTTACCCTGGTCGATATCGAGGAATGCAGCTATGCCGAGGTGGCGACGGTATTGGACATCCCGGTCGGGACGGTGATGAGCCGCCTGTCCCGGGCGCGCCAGACGCTGAAGGCCCAGTTGATCGAGGATGCACCTGCCCGCGTGGTGCAATTGACCAGGAGGTCGAGATGAAAGAATCCCCATCCCAGGAATACCTGAACGCCTTCGTCGACGGCGAGCTGGCCGCCGGCGAACGCGAGGAGGCGATGGCGCACCTGGAAGACGACCCGGCATTCAAGAGCGCGGTCTGCGAGTTGCGCGTCATGAAGGAACTGGTGCGCGGCGCCTACGCCGATCTGCCGTCCGGGCACAAGGCACGCCCGTTCAGCTGTCCGCCGGTCTGGCGCCAGGCCATGGTGGCGGGACTGTTCCTGATCCTCGGCCTGGGCGGCGGCTGGTTTGCGCACGGGGTTCCCGCGCCGGATCGGGTGGAGCGGCTGGCAGGGTTGCCGGGGGGGTACATGCCCATCTCCCTGAGCGACCGGGTCGATTCAGACAAGATCGTCCTGCACCTGGATTCCAGCGACCCGGCCCGCATCGACGCGGTCCTCGACCTGGCCGGCCGTCTGCTCGACCAGCGCGGCGCCCAGGCCCAGGTGGAGATCGTGGTCAACAGCAGCGGCCTCAACCTGCTGCGCCAGGATATCTCGCCCTATCGCGGCCGCATCGCCAGCCTGTCCAGGCACTATGGCAACCTGGCCTTCCTGGCCTGTGGCCAGACCATGGCGCGGCTCAAGCAGGAAGGCGTCGATGTGGTGCTGGTGCCCGAGGCCGGCGTGGCGTCTTCCGCCATCAACGAGATACTTACCCGCATGAGCCAGGGCTGGGTCTACGTGAAGGTCTGATCGCGCCGGTCTTCGGGCGGATGAATCTTTCCTGACATTTCCTGGCATGGCTTGTACTTCGCCGCCAACCGGCCGATAGTCCATGACGTAGGCCATTTCAGGAGGGTGTCATGCTGGAAATCGGTTTGTACGGGTTGGGTCGCATGGGCGGCAACATGGCGCGGCGTCTGTCGCGCGGCGGTGCCAGGGTGGCGGCGTACAACCGCGAGGCCGAGGTGAGCGCGAAGATCGCCGCGGAAGAGGCCAATGTGGCGGCCTGCGCCTCCCTGGCCGAACTGGTCGCCACCCTTGCGCCGCCCCGCGTCGTCTGGCTGATGCTGCCGGCCGGCGCCGTCACCGAGACGGCCATGGCCGAGCTGGCGACGTTGCTGGCGCCCGGCGACATGATCGTCGACGGCGCCAACGGCTATTACCGGGATTCCCAGCGCCATGGGACGGAGCTGGCCGGCAAGGGGCTGGCCTTTGCCGATGTCGGCGTATCGGGCGGCATCTGGGGCCTGGATAACGGCTACTGCGTGATGGCCGGGGCCGCGCCCGAGGCCATGGCGCGCATCGAACCCTTCCTCAAGCTGCTCGCGCCCAGCCCCGACAATGGCTGGTTGCACGCCGGTCCGGTCGGCTCCGGGCATTTCGTCAAGATGGTCCACAACGGCATCGAGTACGGCATGATGCAGGCCTTCGCCGAAGGTTTTGCGCTGCTGCAGGCCAAGACCGAGTTCGACCTCGATCTGGCCAATATCGCCGAGTTGTGGCGGCACAGTTCGGTGGTGCGCTCCTGGCTGCTCGACCTGACCGCCGATTTTCTCAAGGACGGCCAGTCGCTCGGCGCCATCGAGCCATTCGTGGCCGATTCCGGCGAGGGTCGCTGGACCGCGCTGGAGTCGATCGAGCAGGGCGTGCCGACCCCGGTGATGACGCTGGCCCTGATGAGCCGGTTCGATTCCCAGGGCAAGGCGGACTTCGGCAACAAGATGCTGGCGATGATGCGCAAGGGCTTCGGCGGCCACGCCGTGAAGGGGTAGGGGGCGGTCATGATCGACCACGAAGCGCCGCTGCCGCCATGCAATTTCGTCATCTTCGGGGCCACCGGCAACCTGGCCTCGCTCAAGTTGCTGCCGGCGCTGTTCCGGCTCGAACGGGCGGGCCGCCTGCCCGAGGTGCTCAATTTCATCGCCTTCGGCCGGCGTGAGTTCGACAACGCCAGCTGGCGCGAATATGTCCGGGATTTGCTGAAGCAGTGTTGTCCGGTCGAGGCCCCGGCCGAGACCATGGCGCGTTTCGTCGCCCGCTTCGATTATGTCCGCGGCGACCAGGACGATCCGGCGGCCTACGAGCTCATCAAGGAGACCCTGGCCAAGCCCAAGCTGGGCGTCTGTTCGCACGTGGTGTTCTACCTGGCGATCAAGCCCAACGACTTCCCGGGGGTGATCAAGAACCTCGACAAGGCCGGCCTCAACCGCCCGCGCGGCCTGCACCGCATCGTGGTGGAAAAGCCCTTCGGCACCGACATCGAGTCGGCCCGGGTGCTGAACGAATTGCTGCACCGGCATTTCGACGAGAGCCAGATCTTCCGCATCGACCATTACATGGGCAAGGAAACGGTGCAGAACCTGCTGGTGTTCCGCTTCGCCAACACCCTGATCGAGCCGCTCTGGAACCGCAACTACATCGACCACGTGCAGATCACCGTGGCCGAGAGCGTGGGCATCGAACAGCGCGCCGACTATTACGACAAGGCCGGCGCCATGCGCGATATGCTGCAGAATCACCTGATGCAGCTGTTGACCCTGGTCGCCATGGAGCCGCCGCCGGCCCTGGAGGCCGATGCCATGCGCGACGAGAAGGTGAAGGTGCTGCGCTGCATCCGGCCGATCTCCAAGGGCTCGGTGCATGCCCACGCCTTCCGGGCCCAGTACAAGGCGGGGGGCATCGGGGACGAGCAGGTGCCGGGCTACCAGGACGAACCGGGGGTGGAGGCGGAGTCGGTGACCGAGACCTTCGTCGCGGCCAAGTTCTACATCGACAACTGGCGCTGGCGCGGCGTGCCGTTCTACCTGCGTACCGGCAAGCGGCTCAAGGAACAGATGTCGATGATCGCCCTGCGCCTGCGTCATCCGCCCCAGCAGCTATTCCGCGAGACGCCTCTGGAAGCGCTGGAGCCGAACTGGATCGTGCTGTCCATCCAGCCCAACGAGAGCATGCACATGGAGTTGCATGCCAAGCAGCCGGGGCTCGACATGACCACCCACATGGTCCGGCTGAACGCCAGCTACCGTGGCACCGACGACCAGCCGCTCGATGCCTACGAGGCCCTGCTGCTCGACGTGATCGAGGGCGACCACACCCTGTTCATCCGCTTCGACGAGGTGGAATGGGCCTGGCGGGTGGTCGACCCGATACTCAAATACTGGTCCCGGGAACGCGATTTCATCCACACCTACCCGGCCGGCAGTTGGGGTCCGCTGGAGGCGAACCGGCTGTTCGACGCCGAGGATACCGAGTGGCGCAACAAGGTGTGATGGGGCGGGCCGACAGCGATCAGCGATCAGCCAAAGCCTAAGCGGGGGTGAAGCCCCTCATTCGTTGCGCGGCTGCACGGGTCGCCGTTCCACCTTCACGTTGAGTTGTATCTCGGTGCGCTCGCGCAGCAGGCGCAGGCGGGCGTCCCTGCCCGGCTTCAGGGCCGAGATCAATTGCAGCAGGGAACTGGAGTCGCCGACCGCGTTGCCGTCGACCGCCAGCAGGACGTCGCCCGGCCGGATGCCGGAGCGGTCGGCCGGGCCGCCGCGCAGGACGCCCGCGATCAGGGCGCCCTGGGGCGTCTTCATGCTGAAGGAGTCGGCGATCTCCGGGGTGATGTCCTGGACTTCGATGCCGACCCAGCCGCGTACGACCGAGCCGTGGCGGACGATCTCGTCCATGACCTGGCGCAGTATGGAGACTGGAATCGCAAAACCGATGCCGAGGTTGCCGCCGCTGCGCGAGAAGATGGCGGTGTTGAGTCCGACCAGGTTGCCCGCGGCATCGACCAGGGCGCCGCCGGAGTTGCCCGGGTTGATGGCGGCATCGGTCTGGATGTAGTTCTCGAAGGTATTGATGCCCAGATGGCTGCGTCCGAGTGCGGAGACGATGCCCATGGTGACCGTCTGGCCGACTCCGAACGGATTGCCGATCGCCAGCACGATGTCGCCCACGCGTGCGGAGTCCGGCCGGGCGAAGGTGATCGGACGCAGGCCGTTCTGCTTGATCCGGAGGACGGCGATGTCGGTTTCCGGATCGCTGCCGATCAGTTGGGCTTCCAGGTTGCGCCCGTCCGGCAAGGCGACCTGGATCTCCTCGGCCGCCTCGACGACGTGATGGTTGGTCAGGATATAGCCGTCTTCGCTGACGATGACGCCGGAACCCAGGTTGGCGACCCGCTGGGTATGGTTTTCCTTCGGCATGCCGAAAAAGCGCCGGAAAAAGGGGTCGTTCATCAGCGGATTGGCCGGGGCGCGGACCTGTTTGCTGGTAAAGATGTTGACCACCGAGGAGAGGGATTTCTGGGCCGCGTCGGCAAACGAGCCGACCCGGGGTGCGGCGCCGTTCTGGGCGACCTCGCGGATGGTCAGATTGCCGGTCTGCGAGGGCAGCAGTCCCGGAATCACCTGGTCCAGGGCAAGCAGGGCGGCGAGGGCGATCGCGGCGCCCGCGATGACCTGGGCCATGGTCAACCAGAGTTTTTGCATTTGACTTTGCGGGTGGCTGGGTTAGGGGGATTCTACCTGATCGGATCGGCCCGGAAACCCTTAGTCCATGCGGCTCCCGGGGAAGTTTATTAAGTTTGCCTGGCCTTTCATGTACAATGCCGCAGTTTTTGACGCTGGCGGGTAAGCCTTGTCCCAAAAATGGGCTTTTTCGTGGGCAAAATTTCAATAAATTCGCGACCACTCACAAGGTTAGGAATGGATAAATGAGCGAGATGAGCGTTGATGGTTCTAAACGCCGCTTCTTAGTGGCGATGAGTACCGCTGTGGGCGGTGTGGCGGCGGCTGGCGCCGTGGTGCCGTTCGTGATGAGCATGATGCCTTCGGCCCGCGCCCTGGCCGCGGGTGCGCCGGTGGAAGTCGATCTGAGCAAGGTCGAGCCGGGCATGCTGCTGACGGTGGAATGGCGCGGCAAGCCGGTCTGGATCGTGTATCGCACTCAGGAAATGCTGGAGATGCTCAGCAAGCACGATGATCGCCTGACCGACCCGAACTGCGAAGTGACCACCCAACAGCCCGAGTACTGCAAGAATCCCACCCGATCCATCAAGCCGCAATACATGGTGGCGGTCGGCATCTGCACCCACCTCGGTTGCTCGCCCACCTTCCGCAAGGAAGTGGGTCCTGCCGACCTCGGCGCCGACTGGCCGGGCGGATGGTTCTGCCCTTGCCACGGTTCCCGGTTCGACCTTGCGGCCCGTGTCTTCGCCGGGTCTCCCGCCCCGACGAACCTGGTCGTCCCGCCGCATAAATATCTAAGCGATATCAAGCTTCTGGTCGGTGAAGACCAGAAAGCCGCCTGAATACTGGGGGAACGATAAATGGAGAAAGTCATTAACTGGGTGGATGCGCGATTCCCGCTGACCGCATCCTTCAAGGCGCACCTGTCCGAGTATTACGCGCCGAAAAACTTCAACTTCTGGTACTACTTCGGTTCCCTGGCCCTGCTGGTGCTGGTGATCCAGATCGTCACCGGGATCTTCCTGGCCATGCACTACAAGCCGGACGGCGCTTTGGCCTTCGCCTCGGTCGAGTACATCATGCGCGACGTGCCGTTCGGCTGGCTGATCCGCTATGCCCACTCGACCGGCGCCTCGGCCTTCTTCATCGTGGTCTACCTGCACATGTTCCGCGGTCTGCTCTATGGTTCCTTCCGGCAACCGCGCGAGCTGATCTGGATCTTCGGCATGCTGATCTACCTGATGCTGATGGCCGAGGCCTTCATGGGCTACCTGCTGCCCTGGGGCCAGATGTCCTTCTGGGGTGCCCAGGTGATCATCAACCTGTTCGCCGCCGTGCCCTATATCGGCAACGACCTGTCCACCCTGATCCGGGGCGACTTCGTGGTCGGCGACGCGACCCTGAACCGCTTCTTTGCGCTCCACATCGTCGCCCTGCCGCTGGTGCTGATCGGCCTGATCGCCGCCCATGTGGTGGCCCTACACGAGGTCGGCTCGAACAACCCGGACGGCGTCGAGATCAAGAAGAACAAGGATCCGGTCACCCACCATCCGGTCGACGGCATCCCCTTCCATCCGTATTACACGGTGAAGGACATCCTGGGCGTGGTGGTCTTCCTGATCGCGTTCTCGGCGATCCTGTTCTTCGCGCCGGATATGGGCGGCTACTTCCTGGAAGCCAACAACTTCATTCCGGCCGATCCCCTGAAGACGCCTCCGCACATCGCCCCGGTGTGGTATTTCACGCCTTACTACGCGATCCTGCGCGCCATCCCGCCGATGTTCGGCTCGCAGTTCCCGGGCGTCGCCGCGATGGGCATCGCGGTGATGATCTTCTTCGCCCTGCCGTGGCTGGACAAGTCGCCGGTCAAGTCGATCCGCTACCGCGGTCCCAAGTTCAAGATCGCCCTGGGCCTGTTCGTCATTGCCTTCATCGGTCTGGGCTGGCTCGGCATCCAGCCGGTCACGCCGCTCTTCACCCTGCTTTCGCAAATCTTTACCGCAGTGTATTTCGCGTTCTTCGTGCTGATGCCTTGGTATACCAAGAACGACACTCACAAGACGGAACCGGAAAGGGTGACTGACAAATGAAGAAGTTTTTATTTCTCCTGCTGGTCCTTCCGGTCACGGCCTTTGCCAATACCGCGCTCAAGCTGGACCACGCCCCGGTCAACGTGCATGACCACGAGTCCCTGCAACGTGGTGCCCGGATCTTCGTCAACTACTGCCTGAGCTGCCACAGCGCCGGCTACATGCGCTACAACCGCATGCAGGATATCGGCCTGTCCGAGGTGCAGATCAAGGACAACCTGCTGTTTGCTGCCGACAAGCCCGGCGAGCTGATGAAGGTGTCCATGCGACCGCAAGAGGCGAAGGCCTGGTTCGGTGCGCCGCCGCCCGATCTGACCGTGATTGCCCGTTCGCGCGGCGCCGATTGGGTCTATACCTACCTGCGCAGCTTTTACCGTGACGACACCCGCCCGACCGGCTGGAACAACACCGTGTTCGACAAGGTCGGCATGCCGCACGTACTGCATGAGCTGCAGGGCCAACTGGCGCCGGTCTATGAGACCGTGACGGACCCTGAGGGCAACAAGCATCAGGTGATCGAGCGTCTGGAACTGGTCAAGACGGGCAAGATGACTCCGGTTGAATATGACGCCACGGTGGCCGACCTGGTGAACTACCTGGCCTGGATGGCCGAACCTGCACAGACCCAGCGGATGAATATCGGTCTGGTCGTTATATTGTTCCTGGGAGTTTTCTTTGTTGTTGCCTTCTATCTCAAGAAGGAATACTGGAAAGACATACATTGAACCGGCTTTGTCTGGTTGTTGAGGGTTGAAAACTATGATGATTTTGTATTCGGGTACCGCTTGTCCTTTCAGCCACCGCTGTCGCATCGTGCTGTTCGAGAAGGGCATGGATTTCGAGATCAAGGATGTCGATCTGCAGGAGAAGCCCGAGGACATCGCCGTGATGAACCCCTACAACCAGGTCCCCATCCTGGTCGAGCGGGACCTCACCCTGTATGAGTCGAATATCATCAACGAATACATCGACGAGCGCTTCCCGCATCCCCAGCTGATGCCGGCCGATCCGGTGATGCGTGCGCGTACCCGGTTGTTCCTGTTCAACATCGAGCGCGACCTGTTCAGCCATCTGCCCGATATCGTCAACGGCAGCGGCAAGGTGGCCGAAAAGGCCCGTGCTATCGTGCGCGACAACCTGACCCAGATCGCCCCCATCTTCGCCAAGCAGAAATACATGCTGGGCGAGGACTACAGCATGCTGGACGTGGCGGTTGCCCCGCTGCTGTGGCGGCTCGACCATTACGGCATCGTCCTGCCCAAGCAGGCCGCGCCGTTGCTGAAATATTCCGAGCGCATCTTCAGCCGCCCTGCCTTCATCGCCGCGCTGACGCCGGTCGAGAAGGCCATGCGCAAGTAATACCTCGGGCAGCATTCCCTGTCAGGCCGGAAAATGACCATGGAACCGATACCGCAACAGCCGTACTTCCTGCGCGCCCTTTACGAATGGTGCGTGGATAACGGTTATACGCCCTACGTCACGGTCAAGGTGGACACCGGTGCCAAGGTGCCGGTTGCCTACGTCAAGGATAGTCAGATCGTCCTCAACATCGGCCCGGCCGCCGTGCGCAACCTGCAGATGGACAATGCCTGGCTGAGTTTCTCGGCCCGGTTCGGCGGCGTGGCTCAGGTCATCGAGGTGCCCGTCGCCAATGTCCTGGCCATCTATGCCAAGGAAACCGGGGACGGCATGTCCTTCAATCAAGTGGCCGGCACGGATATGCGCGGTGCACCTGCTGCGCCCACCGAGATCGACGACGATTCGCCGCCCATGCCCGATCCTGAGCGGCCCAAGGGCAAACCGAGTCTACGGGTAGTCAAGTAATCAGGCCGGCATAGCTCAGTTGGTAGAGCAACCGCCTTGTAAGCGGTAGGTCCCCAGTTCGAGTCCGGGTGCCGGCACCATTAATAAAGCGGCTTGCAGCGATGCAGGCCGTTTTTGTTTTGTCGTGTGTTTCCTGTAACCGGTCGGCTGGCAATGCAAACCATCCTGAGTCCTGTCATAATGCGAAAAAGACAGGGAGCGGCCAATGCGCCAACATACATCACACCGTCATTCCGCCCATGATACGGGCAAAGACATCATCGGCTGGTTGATCGTGCTGGCTATCGCCATTGCTGGCGGCCTGCTCACCATGCTGACCATGTTGCTCGTGGGTCATCAATAATCAAGGCGATCCCGCCCCATTCCGTGCCCTTGTGGGCAGGGTCTTAAGGAACGCGTCATCTCCACCTGCGGACAGCGACGACGTCGGTCATTCGCCGGCGTTTAACCGGCCAGGACCACCGATATCGAGGCCGCCCGGACCTGGATGCCCAAGGACACCACGGTGTGGGCGCGCAGACTCAGGGCGTAGCGCTGATCCGGTTCATTAGTGCTCGACAGTCATAGTCGGCGACGGTCGAGTTCGATTTTTGCAATGTAACTGTGTCGGCACAGTCAAGCCGAAACGGGGTAATGGAAAACCACAATAGGGTAATAACCACCAAACTGCCCTATTTGTCGCCTGCGATTACCTTGCTTCAACCTGAGCAAACGGCAGCCGACCTATGCACTCATTGGCCTCAACCTTCCTGGCCGGGCTTCGAATCGACGCAACCCGTCTCGCCCACTGCAGGCCATAGGCAAGTATCGAGGCAACCTGCCTCGCGGACGGACAAACCAGCCGGCTATTGAGCGTCCATGATAAGTGAAGAATCCACCCGCGAAGCTAATTGCCTTTGACCTGCCTGGCTATCGGCGCCAGGTTCCTCTTGGCGAGGAAGCCGTAACAGTTTTGCTGTGCCGTAACTGGGCGATGCGGCATCGGCAGGCGGGGGAACGCCCACGCACAACTGCATCGCCTGGGTGGCTGGAGAACGGCGTCAATGGGCGCATCATTCGTCCGGCCAACTGGAGGCAAAGCCGACCCGCCTCAACGCGGAAATTGGTGGTTACGATTGGGCTACGCTAGGCCAGAAATGAAAAGCGGCTTGTATCGCTACAAGCCGCTTTGTATTTGGCTCCCCGACCTGGGCTCGAACCAGGGACACACGGATTAACAGTCCGTTGCTCTACCAACTGAGCTATCGGGGAATTGAGAGGCCGCGATATTACTGATTGGGCGGCTTCAGGTCAACATGGAATTGCTGTTTGATGGCGTTTTCAGGCCGCTGACTATCGGCCAGTCAGCGGCCGTCCCGGTCAGTCTTCGCTGCTATGTACCCGCGAACTGGGACGGGTGGTCACGGAGACCTGCCTGGCCGGGGAGACCGTGGAAATGGCATGCTTGAATATCGCCTGCACGGCCTGGTCGTGACCCCGCAAAAGCACCATGTATTGGTCGAAGGATTCAATCCGACCGACCAGCTTGATGCCGTTGACCAGGAAAATGGACACAGTCGTGTGTTCCTTGCGCAGGGTGTTCAGGAACTGGTCCTGAAGGTTTTGCCGTTCACTCATCTTTATTAGGATCGAAAAAGCCGATAAAAGATGATAACACAACCACCGCTGCGGGCTTGAAAATTACATTTGCCTCGCGCATTGTTGTCGTTTCCTGGAGATATCGGTACGGCTATGAAATACAAGGACTATTACAAGGTGCTCGGGGTGGCCAGGGATGCGAGCGCCGATGAGATCAAGAAGACCTATCGCCGTCTGGCGCGAAAGTTTCACCCGGATGTCTCCAAGGAAAAGGATGCCGAAGAGCACTTCAAGGATGTGAGTGAGGCCTACGAGGTCCTCAGCGATGCCAAGAAGCGTGCGGCCTACGATCAACTCGGGGCTCACCGCAGCGGTCAGGAGTTCAGGCCCCCGCCGGAGTGGGGGTCCCGTTTTGGCCAAGGTGGATTCTCCCAGTCTGATCTGGGCGGCATGGACCTGGGCGACCTGTTCGGCCAGATGTTCGGCATGGGTGCGGGAGGCTCGGCGGGTCAGCGGGGATTTTCGGGCGGGATGCGTGGACGCGACGTCGAGGCCACGGTTCGGCTGCCCCTTGATGAGGCCTTCAGGGGCGTTGAAAAGACCTTGCATCTGGCTGCGCCTGGGCAGTCGCCGAAAACGGTCAAGGTGCGCATTCCGGCGGGCGTCCTGCCGGGCAGGCGCTTGCGTGTGCGGGGCAAGGGCGGGGCTTCGATGCATGGCGAGACGGGGGATTTGCTGCTCCAGATCGAGATCGAGCCGCATCCGCTGTTTCAACTGGACGGCAAGGACATCCTGCTGGATTTGCCGGTGCTGCCATGGGAGGCCGTGCTCGGCGCAAATGTCGCGGTGCCGACGCTCAGCGGCAACGTGCGCGTGCGCGTCCCGGCCGGGGCGAAAACCGGCCAGAAGCTCAGGCTGCCGGGGCGTGGCATGCCGGAGGCGGATGGCAAGGGCGATTTCTATGTCGTCATCCGGGTCAGCGTGCCGACCGAGATTTCGGATGAGGAGCGCGAGTTGTATGAACGGCTGAGCAAGCTCAGCCGATTCGATCCCCGCCCGGATTTCCCAAGGGAATAACGCCCGGTCCGGGTGGGGTTGCCCGGATTACTTGCTGCCGGGGATTTCGATCTTGGCCGTGGCGCGCAATTCGCTCAGGTACTTGCGCACGTCCTGCTGTGCCAGTTGGCTTTCGATACGGCCCTTGACCTTGTCGAAGGCCGGGAAATCGAGCTTGCGTTCATCCTGAAGCTTGATGATGTGCCAGCCGAACTGGGTCTTGATCGCGGTCTTGCTGTAGTCACCCTTTTTCAACGCCACCATGGCGTTGGCGAATTCCGGCACGACATTGCTCGGTGCCAGCCAGCCCAGGTCGCCGCCTTCCTTGCCGGTGGGGTCCTTGGAGTATTTCTTGGCCAGATCCTCGAACTTGGCCGGCTTCTTGCCGCCCAACTGGGCGATGATCTTCTTGGCCAGGGCTTCGTCTTCGACCAGGATGTGCTGGGGATGGTATTCCTTGTCGCCGGTCTTGGCCTTGAGCTTGTCGTACTCGGCCTTGGCGCGGTCTTCGGCGACCGGGTGGTTCTTGATGTAATCCTCGATCAAGGCCTTGCCGAGGATGTCCTTGCGTTGCAACTCGATCACCGCCTTGACCTCGGGGGAGTTGTCGAGGCCGCGATGGATGGCTTCCTGGGCCATCAGTTCGTTGTCGACCAGGAAGTTGATGACATTCTCGTCGGTGGCCGGGCGCTTGCGCTGCACGAGGTCCATGCGGACGTAGTCAGCCTGGACGGGGTCCAATGCCACGCCATTGACGATGGCGATCGGCTGGCTGGCGGCGGGTTTCGTCGCGTCGGCGGCGAAGACCTGTTGGCTGAAGGCGGCAAAGCAGGCAAGCAGGATGATCTTGTTGGTACGCATATGGGTGTTCCCGTGGTTGTGTGGTTAAAACTCGTTTGGCGTGAGCGCATTGATGCTCAGTGCGTGTATCCGGCCACTCATCAGATCGCCCAGTTGTTGGTAGATCAGTCGGTGTCGGGACACGGCGTTCATGCCGGCGAAGCGATTGGATACGATAATCAGGCGAAAGTGCCCGCCGCCTGATGCGGCACCGGCATGACCGGCGTGAGCCGCACTGTCGTCGAGGATCTCCAGGCTTTCCGGCTCCAGGCCGGCGAGGCGTTCGCGGATCAAATCGATGGTGTCGCTCAAGGCAGTACCTTCCTGAATGGTTTGACTTCGACCCCGGCATAGACGCCGGCGCTGACATAAGGATCGGCCTCGGCCCAGGCGCGGGCCTCGGTCAGGCTGGCGAAGGCGGCGACGATGAGGCTGCCGGTGAACCCGGCCGGCCCGGGGTCGGGGCTGTCGATGGCGGGGAAGGGGCCGGCCAGCAGGAGGCGCCCCTCGTCCTGCAGCGTCTGCAGGCGTTCCAGGTGGGCGGGCCGGGCGGCAAGGCGCCTGGGCAGGCTGTCGGGTACATCCTCGCCAATGATGGCGTAATAGAGGTTCATGGCGTGTCCTGGATGTGTTTCGACAGATAGAACCCCTGCAGCACCATGAACACGATCATCAGTCCCAGGGTGCCGAACATCTTGAAGTCGACCCAGGCATCGGTGGAATAGTTGAAGGCCACGAAGAGGTTGGCCGCGCCCATGACCGTGAAGAAACCGGCCCAGCCGAGGTTGAGACGGGCCCAGACCGGGTCGGGCACGCTGATCTGCTTCTCCATCATCATGCGGATGATGTTGCGTTCGAACAGCACCGGGCCGAGGCCGAGCGCCAGGGCGAACAGCCAGTACAGCACGGTCGGCTTCCACTTGATGAAGTTCTCGTCCTGCAGCAGCAGGGTGGCGCCGCCGAACACGGTGATCAATCCGAAGGAGACCCAGAGCATGGTGTCGATCTTGCGGTGGCGCAGCCAGGTCCAGACGATCTGGCCCACGGTGGCCAGGATCGCCACGGCGGTGGCCAGGAAGACGCCGGGTTTGACCGCCGAACCCAGGGGGATGCCGATGCCGGACAACAGGGCGGCGGCCTGCTCCGGATGCGAGGCGCCGAATTGATAGGCGATGAAAAACAGGATGACTGGAAAGAGGTCGAACAGCAGCTTCATGGAGATTTCGTTCTGATCGTTATTAGTCGGGCGGCAAGCATTTTGCTATGATTGGCAGTCAATTCTCAAGTTCAATTCCCCTGCCAGCGTGCCAATTTACCCGTGATCTTCGATCTCCATAGCCATTCAACGGCTTCGGACGGTGTCCTTTCCCCCCAGGATCTGGTCATACGCGCCGCCCAGCAAGGCGTCGATGTCCTGGCCCTGACCGACCACGACGAGATGCGTGGTCTGGATGAGGCCGCGCGTGCCGCGGACGGGCTGGCCATCGAACTGGTGACCGGGGTCGAGATCTCGGTGTCCTGGGCTGGCCGCACGGTGCATGTGGTCGGCCTCAAAGTCGATCCGGCCAGCCCGGCCCTGGTCGACGGCCTGGCGGTGAACCGTTCCGGGCGCCGGGAGCGGGCGCTGCGCATGGCCGCATCACTGGCCGCCGTCGGCATACCGGGCGCCATGGAAGGCGCCCTGCGGTTGGCGGAAAACGAGGAACTGATCAGCCGCACCCATTTTGCCCGCTTCCTGGTCGGCAAGGGCTACGTCAAGGACGTGAAGACGGTATTCAAGAAATTCCTGGTCCGCGGCAAGCCCGGCTATGTGTCGCACCAGTGGGCGGGGCTGGCCGAGGCGGTGGCCTGGATCCGCCTGGCCGGCGGAATGGCGGTGCTGGCCCATCCGGGCCGCTACGACATGGGCAAGGAGAAGCAGTCCCTGCTGATGGCGGAGTTCAAGGACGTCGGCGGCGTCGGCCTGGAAGTGGTGACCGGCAGCCATACCCGGGAACAGGTGCCGATCTACGCCGCGCATGCCGAGCGGTTCGGTTTTTTCGCCTCGGTCGGCTCGGATTTCCACTCGCCGGGCGAGGGCGGTCGCGAACTGGGCCGGCTGATGCCCCTGCCGGATAATTGCCGGCCGATCTGGGAGGCCTGGTAATGGCCCAGGTGTTCTACGTCCACCCCGACAACCCGCAACAGCGCCTGATGCGCGAGACGGTCAAGGTGCTGCGCGAGGGCGGCGTGATGACCTACCCGACCGATTCGTCCTATGCCATCGGCTGCATGATCGGCAACAAGGAGGGCATGGAGCGCATCCGCACCATCCGCGGGGTCGACGACAAGCACCTGTTCACCCTGGTCTGCCGCGACCTCTCGGAGATCGCCAAGTACGCCAAGGTGGATAACAAGCAGTATCGCTTCCTCAAGGCGGCCACGCCGGGCGCCTATACCTTCATCCTGGAGGCCACGCGCGAGGTGCCGCGCCGCCTGCAACACCCCAAGCGCAGCACCATCGGCCTCAGGGTGCCCGACAACGCGGTGGTCCAGGCCCTGCTGGCCGAACTGGACGAGCCGATCCTGTCGATGACCCTGTCCCTGCCGGGCGACGAACTGCCCCTGAACGACGCCGAGGACATCCGCGACCGGGTCGAATACTGCGTCGATCTGATCATCGATGCCGGTCACTGCCAACTGGAGCCGAGCACGGTGATCGACCTCACCGGCGACGCGCCGGAACTGGTCCGGATCGGTCGCGGCGACCCCAAGGCACTCGGCTTCGACGTATGATGCGACCATGATAGAACTGACCCTGATCCAGAAAATAGCCATCTTCGCCATCCCGGTGATCTTCGCCATAACCCTGCACGAGGCGGCGCACGGTTATGTCGCCCTGCGCTTCGGCGATACCACGGCGAAGATGCTCGGCCGCATCACCCTGAACCCGCTCAAGCACATCGACCCCATCGGCACCATCCTGGTCCCGGCGCTGGCGCTCATGCTGGGCGGCATCCTGTTCGGCTGGGCCAAGCCGGTGCCGGTCAGCTTCAACAACCTGCGCCATCCCAAGCAGGACATGCTCTGGGTCGCCGCCGCCGGGCCGGCCGCCAACCTGGTCATGGCGGTGTTCTGGGCGGCGGTCATCAAGCTGGCGCACCTGCTGCCGATCTCCACCTACACCCAGCCGATGATCCTGATGGGCGCGGCCGGCATCACCATCAATGCCATCCTGGCCGCACTCAACCTCATCCCGGTGCCGCCCCTGGACGGCGGCCGCATTGCGGTCAGCCTGTTGCCGCGCAAGCTCGCCTACATGCTGGCGCGGGTCGAGCCTTACGGCCTGTTCATCCTGGTGGCCCTGCTGTTCACCGGGGTGCTGGGCAGCATCATCGGGCCCTTCTACTCGCTCATAGAGCGCCTGGCCTATTCAATTTTTGGACTTTGACGGAAGACTTATGTACGCGGACCGCGTCCTCTCCGGTATGCGCCCCACCGGGAACCTGCACCTGGGGCACTATCACGGCGTGCTCAAGAACTGGATCAACCTCCAGCACGAGTACGAATGCCTGTTCTTCGTGGCCGACTGGCATGCCCTGACCACCCATTACGACAGCCCCGGCGACATCGAGGACAACGTCTGGCAGATGACCATCGACTGGCTGGCGGCCGGCGTCGATCCCTCGCGCGCCACCCTGTTCATCCAGTCGCGGGTGCTCGAACACGCCGAACTGCACCTGTTGCTGTCGATGATGACGCCGCTGGGCTGGCTGGAGCGGGTGCCGACCTACAAGGACCAGCAGGAAAAGCTGACCGAGAAGGATCTGTCGACCTATGGCTTCCTCGGCTATCCGCTGCTGATGAGTTCCGACATCCTGATCTACCGCGCCAACCGGGTGCCGGTGGGCGAGGACCAGTTACCCCATGTCGAGTTCACCCGGGAGATCGCGCGCCGCTTCAATCATATGTACGGCAAGGAGCCGGGCTATGAGGAAAAGGCCGAGGCGGCGGTGAAGAAACTGGGTGGCAAGAAGGCCAAGCTGTATCAGGAATTGCGTACCCGCTACCAGCAGAAAGGCGACGAGGCCGCTCTGGAATCGGCCAAGGCCATGCTCGGCGAGACCCAGAACCTGTCGCTCGGCGACAAGGAGCGCCTGTACGGCTATCTGGAGGGCGGCGGCAAGATGATCCTGACCGAGCCCCAGGCGCTGCTGACCGAGGCCTCCAAGATGCCCGGCCTGGACGGCCAGAAGATGTCCAAGTCGTACGGCAACACCATCTCGTTGCGGGAAGACCCTGACAACGTGGTCAAGAAGATCCGCACCATGCCGACCGATCCGGCACGGGTACGGCGCACCGATCCCGGTACGCCGGAGAAGTGTCCGGTCTGGCAGTTCCACCTGGTTTATTCCAGCGCTGAGACCAGGGCCTGGGTGCAGCAAGGCTGCGTCAGCGCCGGCATCGGCTGCATCGAGTGCAAGCAGCCGGTGATCGAGGCGGTACTGAAGGAACTGGCGCCGATCCAGGAACGGGCCCGGGCGCTGACCGATGACCCGGACACGGTGAGGAACATCATCGCCGACGGCTGCGAGAAGGCCAGGGAACTGGCGCGCGAGACCATGCGCGACGTGCGCGAAGCCATGGGCCTGCACTTCGGCTGAAGGCTGCCGTAGGGGCAGGATAAAAAAAGGCGTGACGGTTTAACCGTCACGCCTTTTTTGTTTCCACCGTGACGCCTGGGCGTCACGGGCATGTCATCACTCGTTGCGGGTTTCCACCATCACCAGCGGCTCGGCCGGTGCGCTGGCGGCCTTGGAGACGCGGCGCCGGCGCGGACGGGCCGGCTCGGCCTGGGCGGCCTCCCCGGTGGCCTCGACAGCGGGCGCCGTGGCCACGGTATCGTTCGCGGTCTCGACCAGCATCAGCGTCTCGGCTTCGGTGGGCTGCGCGGCCTCCTGGCGGGGCCGACGGCGGCGGCTCTGGCCTGCGTTGGCCGGGGCTTCTTCCACGACGGGCTCGGCGGCGTGGGTTTCCACCAGTTCCAGCCCGGCTCGGCCGAGATCGACCTCGACCTCGACCGGCGCAACCGGCTCGATCGGCGCGGGTTC
>JAQTLU010000011.1:29377-106261 GCA_028714735.1 Gallionellaceae bacterium
GGCCTGCGTTGGCCGGGGCTTCTTCCACGACGGGCTCGGCGGCGTGGGTTTCCACCAGTTCCAGCCCGGCTCGGCCGAGATCGACCTCGACCTCGACCGGCGCAACCGGCTCGATCGGCGCGGGTTCCGCCACCACCTGAACCGACTGCTCCGGTACGGGCATGGCTACGGGCTCGGCAAGCTGTTCGGCAACCGGAGCGGCAAGCTGTTCGGCAACCGGAGCGGCAACCTGCTCGGTAACTGGAGCGGCAACTTGCTCGGCAACCGGCATGGTCTCGGTGTTCTCGGTCATCAGCTCGCTGGCGGCTTCGGTGGCCACGGCGACGGCTTCATCGCTGCGGCCTTCGCTGCGGCGACCGCGGCCACGACGGCTCCGGCCGCGCCGGCTGCCTTCGCCCGACTCGGTCGAGTCCTCGGCGATTTGAGTCACCGGCACCTGAGTCTCGGCCTGGGCGATTTCCGGATTGGCCGGGATGGGCGAGCGGCGCGGACGTTCCTGGCGTTCGCTGCGTTCCGGTCGCTCACCACGCTCCTGGCGTTCGCTTCGATCCGGACGCTCGCTGCGTTCCGGACGCTCACTGCGTTCTTGACTCTCGCCGCGGTCTGCACGTTCGCTTCTCGGTTGGCGTTCGCCACGCGGCTGGCGTTCCTGGCGCTCGCCGCGTTCCGGACGCTCACTGCGCTCCGGCTTGGGGCCACGTGCCTCATTGCTGCGCCCGCTGCGGGGTTCTGCATCCTTGCGGCCTTCCGTGCGTTCGCCACGTTCGCTACGTTCACCACGGGGGCGACGGTTGTCGCGGCCTTCGCGGCTCTCGCGTCCTTCGCGACCGCGCCGGCCATCCCTGGGCTCGCGCTTGGTTTCGGTCTTCTTCTCTTCCGGAGCGGTTTCCTGGGCGCCGTTCGTGTTGCGCAGCCAGCCCATGATGCGGCCGAACAGGCCGGGCTTGTCGGCCACCGCCACGGGGGCGGCAACGGGCGCACTCGGGGTGGGGGCCGGCTGGCCCGGGCTGATGCCCTGGACCATCGGCTGGGCACGTTCCGGTTTCGGGGCGGCGTTGGCCGCGACATCCTCTTCGGCCGGGCGCTCCATCATCTGGTAGCTGGGCGCAATGGCCTCGCTCTGGTTCAGTTGGTCATGGCGCAGGCGGGTCAGGGTGTAGCGCGGCGTCTCGAAGTGGATGTTGGGGATCAGGATCAGCTCGACCTTGTGCCGGGCCTCGATGTTGAGGATATCGGTGCGTTTCTCGTTGAGCAGGAAGGTGGCGACCTCGACCGGGGCCTGGATGTGCAGGGCGCCGGTGTTTTCCTTCATCGCCTCTTCCTGCAGCATGCGCAGCATGTGCAGGGCGAACGACTCGGTGCTGCGGACGTGGCCGGTGCCGGAGCAGCGCGGGCAGGTGACGTAGCTGGTCTCGCCGAGCGAGGGTTGCAGGCGCTGGCGCGACATTTCCATCAGGCCGAAGCGGGAGATCTTGCCGACCTGGATGCGGGCGCGGTCATGGTGCAGGGCGTCGCGCAGGCGATCTTCCACCTCGCGCTGGTTCTTCTGGCTTTCCATGTCGATGAAGTCGATCACGATCAGGCCGCCGAGGTCGCGCAGGCGCATCTGGCGGGCGACCTCGTCGGCCGCCTCCAGGTTGGTGTTCAGGGCGGTCTGTTCGATGTCGGCGCCGCGGGTGGCCTGGGCCGAGTTGACGTCGACGGAAACCAGGGCCTCGGTGTGGTCGATCACGATGGCGCCGCCGGAGGGCAGGGGCACCTCGCGCGAGTAGGCGGTCTCGATCTGGTGTTCGATCTGGAAGCGCGAGAACAGCGGCACGTTGTCGGTGTACAGCTTCACCTTGCCGACGTTGCCGGGCATCACGTGGGCCATGAACTGATGGGCCTGCTCGTAGATGGCCGGGGTGTCGATCAGGAGTTCGCCGATGTCCGGGGTGAAATAGTCGCGGATGGCGCGGATCACCAGGCTGGATTCGGCATAGATCAGGAAGGCGCCTTTCTGGCCCTTGGCGGCGCCGTCGATGGCGGTCCACAGTTGCAGCAGGTAGTTCAGGTCCCACTGCAATTCCTCGACGCCGCGGCCGATGCCGGCGGTGCGGCCGATCAGGCTCATGCCGCCGGGGATTTCAAGTTGCGCCAGGGCGTCGCGCAGTTCGTTGCGCTCCTCGCCCTCGATGCGGCGCGAGACACCGCCGCCACGCGGGTTGTTCGGCATCAGGACCAGGTAGCGGCCGGCCAGGCTGACGAAGTTGGTCAGCGCCGCGCCCTTGTTGCCGCGTTCGTCCTTTTCCACCTGGACGACCAGTTCCATGCCTTCCCTGAGGAAGTCCTGCATGCGGCCGCGGCCGACATCGGCGTTGCCGATGGCGGCGCGGGAGATTTCCTTGAACGGCAGGAAGCCGTGCCGCTCCGTGCCGTAATCGACGAAGCAGGCCTCCAGGCTGGGCTCTACGCGGGTGATGATGCCCTTATAGATGTTGCCTTTGCGTTGTTCCTTGTTGGCGGATTCAATGTCCAGATCGACCAGCTTCTGGCCATCGACAATGGCGACGCGGAGTTCTTCCGCCTGCGTCGCGTTGAACAGCATTCTTTTCATTTCATTACCCCTGCGCGACTGCGCCCCGGGGTGATAAACCCGCCGCGTTGGTCGCGGCAGCAAAGCGAGGCAGGGATTAGGCAGCGTCAGGTATGGGTTCGCGCGTGGTCTCGTGCATGTTCTGTCGGTTTATCTTTCTTTCCCTGCCGGTTTTTCGGGCCGGCTAGGGGGTGTCCGGGTACGGTCTACGCATAAAAATACGTTACCATCGCTGCTTTTCGGCCCGAACGGTCACGTCGGAGCATTCATCATGGACCTCCAGGGCGATCTGTCGCGACCTTGGGTCCGTGAACGTCGGTGACCGGAACGAACGCTCCGGTGAGCGTAATTAACCGGTGCTCGGGGGGTCTGGACGGGATGTAAACCGGGCCAAGTCGTTTAACGCCCTGCGCCAAGCTATTCAAATCCTTGGTCGGGCACCCTTAAAAGCGAATGGAAGTATAAGAGGAATGCAAGAAGCGCGCAAAGATAGCGTAACAAAATTGACCATCGGCGATGAAGCCGCCGGCCAGCGCCTGGACAATTTCCTCTTCAAGCGCCTCAAGGGCGTGCCCAAGAGCCGGGTCTACCGCATGCTGCGCGAGGGCGAGGTGCGGGTCGACGGCAAGCGCGCCAAGCCGGACCAGCGCCTGGACCTGGGCAACGAGGTGCGCATCCCGCCGGTGCGGGTGGCCGAGCCCGATGCGCCGCCGGCCCTGGCCAAGATCGGCAAGAGCCTGCTCGGCCGGGTGATCTATCGGGACGAGGCCCTGCTGGTGCTCGACAAGCCGGCCGGGCAGGCCGTGCACGGCGGCAGCGGGGTCAGCCTGGGCATCATCGAGCAGTTGCGCCGGGAACTGCCGGAGTGCCGCTTCATGGAACTGGCGCACCGGCTCGACAAGGAGACTTCGGGCGTCTTGCTGGTCGCCCTGAAGCGTTCGGCCCTGGTCGAGTTGCACCGCATGTTGCGCGATGGCGAAGTGAGCAAGACCTATCTCGCCCTGGCGGTCGGCCACTGGCGCGACCAGAAGCGCCACGTCAAGCTGGCCCTGCGCAAGTTCCATACCGATGACGGCGAGCGCCGGGTGACGGTCGACGAGGAGGGCCAGCATGCCCATACCATCTTCTCGCTGGTCGGCCATCATGGCGACTTCAGCCTGCTGGAGGCGGAACTGAAGACCGGCCGCACGCACCAGATCCGGGTCCATCTGGCGGCCTTGAAGCACCCCATCGCCGGCGACGACAAGTACGGCGATTTCGAACTCAACCGGGCCTTGAAAAAACAGGGTCTGAAACGTATGTTCCTGCACGCGGCCCGGCTCGAACTGCTCCATCCCCTGACCGGCCAACGGCTCGAACTCGCCGTGCCGTTGCCCCCTGACCTGCAGGCCTTTCTGGACAAGACACCTTGAGCAAGCGCTACGACTTACTGATTTTCGATTGGGACGGCACCCTGATGGATTCCGCCGGGGTCATCGTCGCCTGCATCCAGCAGGCCAGCGCCGATCTCGGCTGGCCGGTGCCGAGCCGGGCGGCGGCCAGCCATATCATTGGGCTGGGTCTCAAGGAGGCGGTGGCGACCCTGTTCCCCGACCTGCCTGAAGCCGAACACCCGAAGCTGGTCGAGCGTTACCGCTACCATTACCTGGGCCAGGACCACGAGATTCCGCTGTTCGAGGGTGCCCGCGAACTGATCGAGGACCTGCATGCCCGCGGCTACCTGCTCGCGGTGGCGACCGGCAAGGCCCGCCGCGGTCTCGATCGCGCCTTCGGGCACAGCGGCCTGGAGAAGTACTTCCACGCCTCGCGCACCGCCGACGAGACCTTCTCCAAGCCGCACCCGGCGATGATCGAGGAGTTGCTGGCGGAATTGCAGGTGGCGCCGGAACGGGCCTTGATGATCGGCGATACCAGCCACGACCTGGAAATGGCCCGCAACGCCGGCATCGATTCCCTGGCCGCCGGCTACGGCGCCCACCCGGCCGAGCACCTGGCCGATTACGGACCGGTGGCACTGTGTCAAAATTTTGCCGAACTGGCAGGCTGGTTGCGGGCCAATGCCTGAGCCGTCAGCGGCTATACTGCGCGGATTGAAAATCAGGACAACAAAACATGGTTGAGGAAAACGGCATACCGGCATCAAGCCAGGACAGTGAACGCGGTGCGCTGGAGCGCGTCCTGCTGGCCAATCTGGTCGAACAGCGGCGCACCCGGCGCTGGGGCATCCTGTTCAAATCGCTCTGGTTCATCTTCCTGTTCGCCTTGCTGATCATGGTGGCGAGCAAGGAGGACGGCGAGTTCACCACTGGCGACCACACCTCGCTGATCGAGCTACAGGGCGAGATCGGCAGCGATAGCGGGGTGCTGGCCGACGACATCATCAGCGCGCTCGACAGCGCCTTCGAGGACAAGAAGACCAAGGCCGTGGTCCTGCGCTGCAACAGTCCGGGCGGTTCGCCGGTGCAGGCCGGGCAGATCTACGACGAGATTCGCCGCCTGCGCGGCGAGCATCCGAAGACCCCGGTCTACGCCGTGGTCGACGATGTCTGCGCCTCGGGCGGCTACTACATCATCGCCGCAGCCGACAAGATATTCGTCGACAAGGCCTCGCTGGTCGGTTCGATCGGCGTCCTGATGGACGGTTTCGGCTTTACCGGCGTGATGGACAAGCTCGGCGTCGAGCGGCGCCTGCTCACGGCCGGCAAGAACAAGGGTTTCCTGGACCCGTTCTCCCCCGTCGATGCCGGCCAGGAGGCCCATGCCAAGGCCATGCTGGAGGAAATCCACCAGCAGTTCATCCAGGTCGTGCGGCAGGGCCGCGGCAAGCGCCTGAAGGAGACCGATGACATGTTCAGCGGCCTGATCTGGAGCGGTGCCGCCAGCATCGACATGGGCCTGTCCGATGGCATGGGCAGCCTCGATTATGTCGCCCGCGAGGTGGTCAAGGCCGAGGACATCGTCGACTATACGCCGCAGGAAAACCTGGCTGACCGTCTGGCCCGCCGCCTGGGTACCGCCGTCGGTTCCGCCGTGCGGCCCTGGATGGAATCCGGCGCCCACCTGCGTTGATGGCGGATTACCAGCCGATCGCCTGCGTCGTCCATGAGCGGCTGGAGTTCGCCGTCCTGAAACGACGCCAGCTGAAACTGGCCTGCAGGGACGGCGTCGGCGACCTCGCCGGCCTGCCGCTCGATGTCTACACCCGGGACGGTGCCGAGTGGTTGCGGCTGCGTGCCGAGGATGGCCATGAGCATGTCCTGCGTCTCGACCGGATCGAGTCGTTCGTAGAAATCTGAATCCAGCCCCTTGAAATTACTGTTCTCGTCCCCACTGACGGTGGGGTCGATTTGGGAGTTTGTCATGTCTGAGCAAGAACTGAACGCCGCCGAAGCGGCAAATGCCGGCGCCGAGCAGGCCGCCGGGAAGGAAATCATGCCCAGCCTGGAGGAATTGCTGCGCCAGGCCGAATTGCAGTCGCAGGAACACCACGACGCCTGGCTGCGCGCCAAGGCCGAGGCCGAGAACGCCCGCCGCCGTGCCGCCGACGAGGTCGAGAAGGCGCGCAAGTTCGCCCTGGACAAGTTCTCTGGCGACCTGCTGGCAGTGAAGGACAGCCTGGAGGCCGCCCTGGCCACCGGCGGCAACGCCAGCATCGAAAACCTGCTGAGCGGCGTCGAACTGACCCTGAAGCAACTGGCCGGCGTGTTCGAGAAGAACCACATTGTCGAGGTGAATCCGCTGGGCGAGAAATTCGATCCCAATTGCCACCAGGCCATCGCCATGGTCGACGGCGAAGGCGAGGCCAACTCCGTGGCGCAGGTGCTGCAAAAAGGCTACCTGCTCAACGAACGCGTCCTGCGTCCGGCCATGGTGATGGTGACCAAGCCCCGGGGTGATTGAATGCGTCAATCCAGGCAGGCTTGAAGTTCGTCATCCCATACCCATATCCGAATCAGTTCAATATCTTCTTGAGGAAATAGCATCATGGCCAAGATCATCGGCATCGACCTGGGTACCACCAACTCCTGCGTTGCCATCATGGAAAGCGGCAAGCCCAAGGTCATCGAAAACTCCGAGGGCGCCCGCACCACCCCGTCCATCATCGCCTATGCCGAGGACGGCGAGATCCTGTCCGGCGCCCCGGCCAAGCGGCAGTCGGTCACCAACCCGAAGAACACCCTGTATGCGGTCAAGCGCCTGATCGGCCGCCGCTTCGAGGAGAAGGAAGTACAGAAGGACATCGATCTGATGCCCTACAAGATCCTCAAGGCCGACAACGGCGACGCCTGGGTGGAAGTGCGCGGCGACAAGAAGGCGCCGCCGCAGATCTCCGCCGAGGTGCTGAAGAAGATGAAGAAGACCGCCGAGGACTACCTGGGCGAAGAGGTCACCGAGGCGGTCATCACCGTGCCGGCCTATTTCAACGACAGCCAGCGCCAGGCGACCAAGGACGCCGGCCGCATCGCCGGCCTGGAAGTGAAGCGGATCATCAACGAGCCGACCGCGGCCGCGCTCGCCTTCGGCATGGACAAGCAGGAAGGCGACCGCAAGATCGCCGTGTTCGACCTCGGCGGCGGCACCTTCGACATCTCGATCATCGAGATCGCCGAGATCGAGGGCGAGCACCAGTTCGAGGTGCTGTCGACCAACGGCGACACCTTCCTGGGCGGCGAGGACTTCGACCAGCGCCTGATCGATTACATCATCGAGGAGTTCAAGAAGGAGCAGGGCGTCAACCTGAAGCAGGACGTGCTGGCCCTGCAGCGCCTCAAGGAAGCCGCCGAGAAGGCCAAGATCGAACTCAGCTCGACCACCCAGACCGAGGTCAACCTGCCCTACATCACCGCCGACGCCAGCGGGCCCAAGCACCTGGTCATGAAGATCACCCGGGCCAAGTTCGAATCCCTGGTCGAGGAACTGATCAAGCGCACCATCGAACCCTGCAAGGTCGCCATCAAGGACGCCGGCGTCAAGGTGTCCGACATCGCCGACGTCATCCTGGTCGGCGGCATGACCCGGATGCCCAAGGTTCAGGAAGTGGTGAAGGAGTTCTTCGGCAAGGAGCCGCGCAAGGACGTCAACCCGGACGAGGCCGTCGCCGTTGGCGCCGCCATTCAGGGCGGCGTGCTGCAGGGTGAAGTGAAGGATGTGCTGCTGCTCGACGTCAGCCCGTTGTCGCTGGGTATCGAGACCCTGGGCAGCGTGATGACCAAGCTGATCCCGAAGAACACCACCATCCCGACCCGTGCCAGCCAGACCTTCTCCACCGCCGACGACAACCAGAACGCGGTGACCATCCATGTCCTCCAGGGCGAGCGCGAGATGGCCTCGGGCAACAAGAGCCTGGGCCAGTTCAACCTGTCCGACATCCCGCCGGCGCCGCGCGGCATGCCCCAGATTGAAGTCACCTTCGACATCGACGCCAACGGCATCCTGCACGTCTCGGCCAAGGACAAGGGCACCGGCAAGGAAAACAAGATCACCATCAAGGCGAATTCCGGTTTGAGCGAGTCCGAGATCGAGCAGATGGTCAAGGATGCCGAGGCCAACGCCGCCGAGGACCACAAGGCCTTTGAAATGGCCCAGGCGCGCAACCAGGCCGATGCCATGGTCCACTCGGTGAAGAAGGCCCTGAAGGATTACGGCGACAAGGTCACGGACGACGAGAAGGCCAAGATCGAGGAAGCCATCACCGCCTGCGAGGCCGCGATCAAGTCCGGCGACAAGGACGAGATCGACGCCAAGACCCAGGCCCTGGGCGAGGCCAGCCACAAGCTGGCCGAGCAGATGTACGCCCAGCAGGGCGGCCAGCCGGGCGCCGAGGCCGGAGCTGCGGGCGGTGCCAAGGCCGACGACGACGTGGTCGACGCCGAGTTCGAGGAAGTGAAGGACAAGTAAGGATCACCGGTCGCTTTCAATAAGCGCCGTGAACAGGCCGGGTTAAGGGGAGCCGCCCCTTAATCCGGCCGTTTTGCCGAATGGGGAATGCATGGCTAAGCGGGATTATTACGAGGTTCTGGGTGTTGCCAAAGGTGCCGCCGAGGATGAAATCAAGAAGGCCTTCAAGAAGCTGGCAATGAAGCACCACCCTGACCGCAATCAGGGTGACAAGGCCTCCGAAGAGAGATTCAAGGAGGCCAAGGAGGCCTACGAGGTCCTCTCGGACGACCAGAAACGCGCGGCTTACGATCAGTACGGCCATGCCGGCGTCGATCCGTCCATGGGCGGAGCGGGGGCGGGCGGGGCGGGCTACCGCGATTTCGCCGATGCGTTCGGCGACATCTTCGGCGATATCTTTGGCGGTGGCGGCGGCCGGGGCGGACGCTCCCAGGTCTATCGCGGGGCCGACCTGCGCTACAACCTGGAACTGTCGCTGGAGGAGGCGGCGCGCGGCACCGAGACCAAGATCCGCATCCCGGTCCTCGCCGAGTGCGAACACTGCCACGGCAGCGGCGCCAAGCCGGGCACCGAGCCGGTCACCTGCCCGACCTGCGGCGGCCACGGCCAGGTGCGCATGCAGCAGGGCTTCTTCTCCATCCAGCAGGCCTGTCCGCGTTGCCACGGCAGCGGCCGGGTGGTGGCCGACCCGTGCACCCATTGCCACGGCGAGGGCCGGGTCAAGCAGCACAAGACGCTGTCGGTGCGCATCCCCTCCGGCGTCGACGAGGGCGATCGCATCCGCCTGGCCGGCGAGGGCGAGGCCGGCATCAACGGCGGACCGCCCGGCGACCTCTACGTGCAGATCCACCTCAAGCCGCACCCGGTGTTCAGCCGCGACCACAACGACCTGCACTGCGATATGCCGATCTCATTCGTCACGGCAGCGCTGGGCGGCGAGATCAACATCCCGACCCTGGATGGCCAGGCCAGCATCAAGATCCCGTCCGAGACCCAGAGCGGCAAGGTCTTCCGCCTGCGCGGCAAGGGCATCAAGGGGGTGCGCAGCAATGCCGCCGGTGACCTGCATTGCCACGTGGTGGTGGAGACCCCGATCAACCTGACCGAGCAGCAGAAGAACCTGCTGAAGGAATTCGAGGCCTGCTGCACCGGCCACGAGGGCAAGCACAACCCCCGCGCCAAGGGCTTCATGGACAAGGTCAAAGAGTTCTTTGGTTAGTAAAATTCTTTGACCTTGCGGCGTAGGCTAACTTCGCGCAGCGAAGTTAAGGGCGTAGCCCGGCGGTAGCCACAAGCTGCCCGTTTCGGCCAGCAGGCGAAAGGCTCCTTCACCGCGCCTCTTCGCCTGGGAATTAAAAAAGGCCGGACTGGTGCCAGTCCGGCCTTTTGCTTTGCTCCGCCCGATCAGTGCATGGTGCCGACGCCGATCAGTACCAGGGTCAGCAGCATGAAGCCGACCGTTATGAGCGCGGCCGACAGGATGGTGGAAAGGCTTTCCAACGTGCGGGTCGGGCGCTTGACCAGATACTTCTCCAGTTCGTCATTGGCCACCAGGCGGTCGTACTCCTGAGTATGCTCGTACTTGAATTCCGCCAGGGGCAGGGCACCGGTGAAGATGGTCGTGCTGAGCGGCCATTTTTCCGGCCGGAAGTGCACATTGAAGAAGTGCACCGTGAACAGGAATACCGTCGCCAGCAAGGCCTCGTCGGCATGGATGATGGTGGCCAGGTTGAACACCCAGCCGGGCAGGAAGCGCGAGGTCAGCGTGGGGCTGAACATCATCACGCCGGACAGGCCGATCACGGTGGCCCCCCAGAACGGCGCCCAGTAGTCGAACTTCTGCCAGTAGGTCCAACGGTCGAACTTGGGCCGCGGGGTAAAGCCCAGGAACCACTTGTACATACGGACGATGTCGCGCAAGTCCTGCCAGTTCGGCAGCATGGAGGTGGGGCCGAACCAGCGGAAGGTCCTGCGGGTATGCCAGATGTTGTACAGGGCGATGCCGATATGGCTCAGAAATACCGTGACCCAGATGACAGCCGCCGTGCGGTGAATGATGCCTTCCGCGGCTGGGCCGCCCAGCAGGGTAACGACGGCCCTGGCCCAGGCAGTATGCGAGAACAGCAGGGTGGTACCGGTGATGACCAGGGCCATGGTGCTGATTGCAAACAAGGCGTGGATCCAGCGCCAGACCGGCTTGAAGCGGTGGAAAAAGACGGTGTCCGGATGTTCGACGTCCTCGGTGTGGCCGCAGCCCTGCAAGCGGTCCTTGAGTTCGCGGTAGAGCCAGAACACGACATGGGCCCAGAAGAACAACATCACCCCGTAGATCAGGTATTTCATGAAACGGGCCAGGATGTACATGTCCGGGTACTTCTCGAAATTGTCCGGGTCGCCGTGAGCGTGGAAACTGAGAAAGCCTTCCTTGGCATCCTTGTGGCAGGTGTTGCAGGTCTTCAGACGATTGTCGATGTGCACCGTGGAGGCTGGGTCGTCGGCATTCCGGATGTTGTGGCTGCCGTGGCAGTCGTAGCACTTGGCGGTATTGGTATAGCCAAGCTTGTTGACTTGGCCGTGGTAGGAGGCGAAATAGGTCGCGCGCGCCCTCTCGTGGCAATTGCCGCAGTTACGGGTGATCGCCAGCTTCATCGGATCGCCTTGGGCGGAACTGATGTCGTGGGTGCTGTGGCAGTCGGAACAGACCGCCGTCCTGGCATCCTTCTTCTCCGTCAAAGCCTTGCCGTGCACCGACTCCAGATAGGCGGCCTTCTCCTTCTCGTGGCAGCGGCCGCACACCTCGGGGTTCTTCAAACGGCGCGCTGCGCGCTGCTCGCTGCCCAGGGCGCCTATATTGTGCGCGTCATGGCAGTCGTAGCAGGTCGCGTTGACCTTGCCGATGTTCTTTTTGCTGGGCTCGGCATGGATTGAGTGCATATAGCTCTCCATCTGCTGAACCACCACGCCCAGGCGCTTGTATTGTGGATCAGGGTTGTCCTTCTGGGCCTCCCAGTTGCGCTTGTGGCAGTCGATGCAACCAATGCTCCTGGGCAGGGGCTTCTGATGCGGCAGCTTGGTGATGCTGGTATGGCAGCCCGTACAGGGTTGCTTGCCGTGGACGCTGTGCTCGAATTGTTGGCGATCGATGAACAGGTTGATCCGAGTCCCATCGGGCCTTATCCGGACCTTTTCCTCCGGGTCGGCGTGGCAGCGCAGGCATCGGAAATTGGCGATGGCCGGCACGGTTTCCTGGCCAATCGATTGTCCGGCCGCACCGGCGGTTGCGGCGTCCAAGGCGCGCGCGGGTGGGGATAGCATTACGAAACCGGATATCAGCAAGACAAGCATATCCCGGACAATTCTTGCCATCGTGCATCTCCCCTTCAGCGGTTAGTTGTTAACGCCTGTAAACCATGGATTTCAGCGCAATCCGCACCCACAGGGCCCATGGCCTCTTATCATTTTTGTGGGTGCATTATTACCAGATATGCGACATAGACTACGAGGAAGATTGCCCGCTCGCAATCCCGCACTGAAATATTAATAAATCATAATACGTTTAAAAAACAATATGATGCGACTTTATTCAAAGTTTGCTTCCGGCTCTTGCCTAAGCAGCACAATCAGGTTGAAAATGAAAAAAACATAAGGACATCATGGCGTGCCCGAGTGCCCGCCGCGTGTCCGCCGACGAGGGAAGGCAACCCCTCGGTTCCTTTCCCGATACAAGGAGGAAACGATGCGCAAGGGAGTCATGGCCGTAGTCCTGTTCTGGGCGGCCGGCACAACTATGGCGGACATTAACGTCGATACACTGGCACGTACCTGCAACAACTGCCACGGCCTGAACGGCGTCAGTGCCGGCGCCACGATGCCCTCCATCGGCGGCCTGCCCAAGGGCTACCTGAGCAAGATCATGAAGGAATGGAAGTACGACAAGCGCGCCGCCGCCACTATGAACCGCATCGTCAAGGGCTTCAGCGACGATGAAATCGATGCCCTGGCCGCCTATTTCTCGAAAAGACGCTGGCTGCCGGTGGCGCAGAAGACCAGCGCCGTCCAACTGAAACTGGGCAAGTCCGTCATCCGTGAAAATTGCGAGGATTGCCATGGTACCTACGGTAACGATCCGGATATCGACGCGCCCAGGATCGACGGCCAATCGACCGAATACATGGCCCTCGAACTCGAAAAATACCGCGACGAGGCGTTTGACATGCCACACCGGAAGATGAAGAAAACCATACGCCGTCTGAAGGACGGCGAGGTTACGCCGGTCGTGGACTACTACGGCGCACAGAAGCGCTGAGGAGAGGGAAACCATGCCTGCCTATGACCGTCGCGCCTTTATCAAGGCCCTTTCCGCCGCACCGGCGGCCTCGATCCTGAGCATCTCCAACGCCCATGCCGCAAAGGTCAAGGCTCGCGTGGTCGTGGTCGGCGGTGGCTACGGTGGTGCCACCGCCGCCAAATACCTGCGCCTGCTCGACCCCGGCATCGAGGTCACCCTGATCGAACGGGAAACGGTCTACACTTCCTGCCCGCTGTCCAACGAGGTCGTCTCCGGCGAGCGCGCCATCGAGACCTTGCAGGTCGGCTACAAGGGGATCCAGAAACATGGCGTCAGGGTGGTGCACGACGAGGTCACCGCCATCGACCCGGCGAAAAAGTCGGTCACCACGGCCGGCGGCCAGAACTTCGTCTACGACGCCCTGATCCTTTCACCCGGCGTCGAATTCAACTACGGTGCCGTTCAGGGCCTGAGCAAGGAACTCGCGGAATCCCGCCTGCCCCATGCCTGGAAGGCTGGCCCGCAGACCTTGCTGCTGAAGCGGCAACTGGAGGCCATGCCGGATGGCGGCCGCTTCATCATCGCCGTACCCAAGGGGCCATTCCGCTGCCCGCCCGGCCCTTACGAGCGCGCGGCCCAGGTGGCCCATTACTGCAAGCAGCACGGCAAGAACAAGGCCAAGATCCTGATCCTAGACGCCAACGACTCCTTCTCCAAGAAGCCTCTCTTCGAGCAGGCCTGGAAGGCTCTCTACGGCTACGGCCCGGATGGCATGATCGAATGGGTCTCGGGTGCGAACGACGGCAAGGTCGAGCGGGTCGACCCGGACAGCCTGACCTGCCATACCGGCTTCGGCGAGCACAATGGCGACGTGGTCAACATCATCCCGCCCCATTCCGCCGGCAAGGTGGCCAGAGACCTGGGCCTGGCCACCTTCAAGAACGCCTGGTGTGAGGTCAAGCCAGAGAGCATGGAAGCCACCGGCCAGAAGGACATCTACGTGATCGGCGACTCCTGCGTCGGCGGCGACCTGGCGACCAACAACGCCTTCCCGAAGTCCGCCCATATGGCCATGTCCCAGGCCAAGATGGCCGCCGCCGCACTGGTGGCCAAGATCAACGGTCTGCCGTTGCCGGTGCCGGTTTACACCAACACCTGCTACAGCGTGGTGGCGCCGGATTGGGGTTTCTCAGTGGTGCACCTGTATCGGGTGGAAAACGGCCAGTGGGTCTACATCAAGTCCGGCAGCGGCATCTCGCCGGTCACGCTGGGCACTCCGCCTAAACCGGTGCCGCGCATTTATCGAAGACTGGAGGCGCAATACGCGGAAGGCTGGCTGCGCAATGTGTTGGCGGACGCCTTCGGCTGATCGCCTGGTTCGCTCAGCCGATCTTCACCACGATGTCGTGCAGGGTGTTGGCGCAATGCTCCAGGCGGCCGCCGGCGCGGTCGAGGTGCTGGTAGATCTCCCGCCGCTTCAGCATGTTCATGTAGTCCTCGCCCTGGAACAGGTCGGCCAGGGCACGCCGGTACAGCTTCTCCATGCCGCGGCCATGCTTGCGGGCGGTATTGGCCTCGACAGCGGCTTCGCCGGGGGCCGTGCCCAGCTTGGTGAAGCCGGCGGCCAGGGTCTGGCAGCCGTTGCGCAAGGTGGCGGCCAGCTCGTAGGTGTATTTGTCCGGCGTGACCGCCAGGGCGTCCATCTCGTTCACGCAGTCCTTGCAGTAGTTGACGATCTCGTCCAGGTCCATGATCGCCCGGTAGATGTCCTCGCGGTCGATGTCGGTGGAAAAGGCCTCGTTCAGGGTGTGCAGGTTGTGCACCTTGACGGCGTCGGCGGCGTGCTCGTCCTTGCGGATCTGCCGGCCGATCTCGGGATCGTCGGTGCCCATGAAGTCGACCAGCAGGTTGACCGTATGGGTGACCTGGACCGCCTGGCCCGACAGCAGCTTGTAGAAATCGGGCGATTTTGGAAACACGCGGTCGAGTATCCGATGCAGGATGGAGATGGGATTGATCACGGTTGTCCCCTGTTCAAGATCGCGAAGATCAGCGCATAGACGATGGCCCCGACCAGGGCCGCGGCCGGGATGGTGATGAGCCAGGTGGTGACGATCGCGCGCGCCTTGCCCCAGCGCACCGCGCGCGGGTGTTCCGAGGCGCCGATGCCCATGATCGAGGTGGCGACCACGTGGGTGGTGGAGACCGGGGCGCCGAACAGCGAGGCGGTGAAGATCACCCCGGCCGAGGTGAGCTGGGAATTGAGCGCATGCAGCGGCCGTACCTTGTAGATCGAAAAACCGACGGTGCGCACGATGCGCCAGCCGCCCGACAGGATGCCCAGGGTGAGCGCCGTCGCACAGGCCAGGATGACCCAGAACGGCACTTCGAAGCTGGGGATGAAGCCGCCCAGCAGCAGGATCAGGGTGAGGATGCCCATGCTTTTCTGGGCATCGTTGGCGCCATGGGCGAAGGCCAGTCCGGCGGCGGTCAGGTATTGCCCCAGCCGGAGCGAGCGGTTGAGCCGGGGGTGGGCGGCGCGGAAGGCATAGCGCGCCACCGTGTGCATCAGGAAGCCGACCCCGAAGCCGACCAGCGGCGACAGCAACAGGGCCAGGATCACCTTCATCACCCCGGTCAGATGGCCGTGGGCCAGCTCGCTGCAGCCCCAGGCCACATGCTGCGCGCCCACGGCCAGCACGACAGCGCCGACCAGACCGCCGATCAGGGCATGCGAGGAGGAGGACGGGATGCCCTTCCACCAGGTGAACAGGTTCCAGAAGACGGCCCCGGCCAGGCCGCTGACCAGCACGGTCAGCGACAGCGCTTCCGGCAGGCCGGACAGGTCGACGAAGGTGCCGATGGTGTTGGCCACCGCCGTGCCGCCCAGGAGCGGCCCGAGGAACTCGAAGAATCCCACCACCACCACCGCCGAGATCGGCTGCATGGCGCGCGAGGCGATCACCGTGGCAATGATGTTGGCGGCATCGTGGAAGCCGTTCGTGTAGTCGAACAGCAGGACGATGGCTATGGCCAGCAGAGCAAGCAGGGTGACGGTGTCCAACCTGGGAGGCCTATAATTCCGTGATCGTTACGGAATGATTACCCCCATGCGCATACAAGTCAAAGCCCCTGAACTTTCCGAATCCGTGCAAAGCGGCACCCTGCTGGAATGGCGCAAGAAGATCGGCGATACGGTCGCCCGGGACGAGATCCTGGTCGACCTGGAGACCGACAAGGTCATCCTGGAGGTGCCGGCGCCGGCCGCCGGCATCCTGGCCGCGATCTCAGTGCCGGATGGGGGCGAGATCAAGGCAGGTTCCGTGCTTGCCGAGATCGAGACGGATGCCATGGCCGCCGCTGCCTCGGCCGGCGGCGTCGTGGCAGCGGCGGCCGAGTCGGCGCCCGCCGCCGCCGTGCCTGAACCGGCCGTGGCCGAGGCCGGCAAGATGGAGACCGTGCCACATGCCCCGGCGGCCACTCACTATCCACCCGGCCGCGCCGACCGCCGGGTAGCCATGTCGCGCCTGCGCCAGCGCATCGCCGAACGCATGCTGGAGGCCCAGCGCACCGCCGCCATCCTGACCACCTTCAACGAGGTCGACATGCAGCCGGTGCAGGACCTGCGCAAGCGGGTGCAGGCCGACTTCCAGAAGGAGAACGGCGTCAAGCTGGGCCTGATGTCCTTCTTCGTCAGTGCCTCCGCACGGGCGCTGAAGCAATTCCCGCTGGTCAACGCCAGTGTCGACGGCCGCGACATCGTCTACCACGACTGCTACGACATCGGCGTCGCGGTCAGCTCCGAGCGGGGTCTGGTGGTGCCGGTATTGCGCGATGCCGACCGCATGAGCCTGGCCGGGATCGAGAAGAAGATCGCCGACTTCGCCCGCCGGGCCAACAGCCTGGAACTGGCCCTCGATGAACTGGAAGGCGGCACCTTCACGATCTCCAACGGCGGCGTGTTCGGTTCCATGCTGTCGACGCCCATCCTCAACCCGCCCCAGTCCGGCGTGCTCGGCCTGCATCGCATCCAGGACCGTCCGGTGGCGCTGGCCGGCCAGGTGGTGATCCGGCCGATGATGTACGTGGCGCTGTCCTACGATCACCGCATCGTCGACGGCCGCGAGGCGGTAAGCTTCCTGAAGACGGTCAAGGATCTGCTGGAGGCGCCCGAAGGCTTGCTGTCGGGCGCCTGATCAACCTAGAAGTTCGTGATCACGTCCTCGTCGTTCTCCAGCACCTTGGAGGCCGGGCCGACCAGCAGCGGGTCCGGCGCATGGGCGACGCGTTCGTCCTTCTCCGGGTAGGGCAGGCTGGCCAGGAAATTGCGCATGCAGTTGATGCGCGCCCGCTTCTTGTCGTCCGACTTGATCACGGTCCAGGGTGCATCGGCGGTGTCGGTGTGGAAGAACATCGCCTTCTTGGCCTCGGTGTATTCATCCCACTTGTCCAGCGACTGGATGTCGATGGGCGACAGCTTCCAATGCTTGAGCAGGTCGTCGCGGCGGGCGATGAAGCGGCGCAGCTGTTCCTCCCGGCTGACCGAGAACCAGAACTTGAACAGGCGGATGCCGCTGTTGACCAGCATGCGCTCCAGTTGCGGGACCTGGCGCATGAATTCGAGGTATTCCTGCGGCGAACAGAAGCCCATGACCCGCTCGACGCCGGCGCGGTTGTACCAGGAGCGGTCGAAGAAGACCATCTCGCCGGCGGTGGGGAAATGCTGGACATAGCGTTGGAAGTACCACTCGCCGCGCTCCCGCTCGGAGGGTTTCTCCAGGGCGACGACGCGGGCGCTGCGGGGGTTCAGGTGTTCCATGTAGCGCTTGATGGTGCCGCCCTTGCCGGCGGCATCGCGGCCTTCGAACAGGACGACGATCTTCTGGCCGGTCTCCCTGACCCAGTTCTGCACCTTGAGCAGTTCGATCTGGAGCATGGCCTTCTGGGCCTCGTATTCCCGGCGCCGCATCCGGGTGCGGTAGGGGTAGCTGGCCGGCAACGGCGCATAGTCGCTTTCCTCGTCGCTGCCGCGCGGTGCGTGGGCGACCGCCTCGGCGACCGGGCCCTGGCTGGCCGATTCGATCGAGGCGATGGTGGCCGGATCGGGCGCCTTCCTCGCCCGGCTGCGGCGGGGCGCGGGCTTGGCCTTGGCCTTGGCCAGTGGCTCGGCAGGCTTGTCGTCGCTATCGTCTGCCTTGCGGCTGATCTTTCCGTTGCTGTCGGTCATGGTCGTTTGAAGTGCGGCTGAAGCCTTATGTATAGCCCAGCCGACTAGCCGAAACCACCTCCGCCCGGGGTTTCCAGCACGAAGATATCGCCGCTCTCCAGGCGGAAATCGGCGATGCCGGGCAGCTCCTCGACCGTGCCGTCGGCGCGTTCGAGCCACTGCCGACCGGGCTGCCCATCACCGCCTCCGGCCAGCCCGAACGGCGCCACCTCGCGGCGCAGGGCGATCAGGTTGGCGTGCATGGGGGCCAGGAAACGCAGTGCCCGGGCGATGCCGTCGCCGCCGCGCTGGCGGCCTGCGCCGCCGGAGTCCGGGCGGACGGCGAAGCGTTCGACCCGGACCGGGAACTTCGCTTCCATGACCTCCGGGTCGGTCAGCCTGGAATTGGTCATGTGGCTGTGCACCGCCGAGGCACCGTCGAAGCCCGGCCCGGCCCCGGTGCCGCCGCACACCGTTTCGTAATACTGGTGGCGGCCGTCGCCGAAGCTGAAGTTGTTCATGGTGCCCTGCGAGGCCGCCAGCACGCCGAGCGCGCCATAGAGCGCGTCGACGATGTTCTGCGAGGTCTCGACGTTGCCGGCCACCACGGCGGCAGGCGGCCGCGGGTCGAGCAGGGAGCCTGCCGGCAGGCGGATGTCGAGCGGACGCAGTACCCCGGCGTTGAGCGGGATGTCGACATCGAGCAGGCTGCGGAAGACATAGAGTACGGCCGAGCGGACGATGGCGGCCGGGGCGTTGAGGTTGCCCGGATGCGCGCCGGAGGTGCCGGCGAAGTCGATCACGGCACGGCCGTCGGCGATCCGGATGGCGACCGCGATGACCGGGCCGCCGTCGAGCGCCAGGCTGAACGCGCCGTCCTTGAGGCGGCCGAGCAGACGGACCACGGCGGCCTCGGCGTTGTCCTGGACGAACCCCATGTAGCGGGTCACCGCCTCGGCACCGACCTCGTCCTCCAGACGGCGTAGCAGGGCCTCGCCCTGGGTGCAGGCGGCCAGTTGCGCCTGCAGGTCGGCGACGTTCTGGTCCGGGTTGCGGGCGGCGGGTGTGGTCGAGTTCAACCATGTCCGCACCTCGGCTCCCAGGAAGCGGCCTTGCGCGACGATGCGCAGGCCGTCCGACAGGCAGCCTTCCTCGCCGATCCGGGTGCTCGCGGCCGGCATCGAGCCGGGCGCGATGCCGCCGACGTCGGCGTGGTGGGCGCGCGCGGCGGTGAAGTAGCGCAGCTCGCCACTGTCGGGCGCGAACACCGGCCGCACCACGGTGATGTCGGGCAGGTGGGTGCCGCCGTGATAGGGCGAGTTGATCAGGTAGGCGTCGCCCGGCGCCATCCCGGCAAACCGGGCCAGGATCGCCTTGACCGAGTCGCCCATGCTGCCGAGGTGGACCGGGATGTGCGGGGCGTTGGCGATCAGGTCGCCGTGGCGGTCGAACAGGGCGCAGGAGAAATCCAGCCGTTCCCGGATGTTGACCGAGCGGGCGGTCATCTGCAGGACCCGGCCCATGTCCTCGGCGATGCTCATGAAGCGGCGGTTGAACAGGGTCAGCCAGGTCGGGTCGGGACGGGCCAGGTCCGGCCTGCGGTGCAGGGTCTGGTCCGAGGCGAGCAGGAGATCGCCGCGCGCGCTCATCCCGACCGACCAGCCCGGATCGATCACCGTGCAGGAGCCGGCCTCGACGATCAGGGCCGGGCCTTGAATGTGTTGACCGGTCGCGAGCTGATCGCGCCGGTACAGCGGGATATCCTGCCAGCGGCCCGCGACATGGACCCGAGCCGAATCGGGCGCGCTGACTGTGCTGCCGACGGCCTGTGCCACCGCTGCGCCGCCGCCTGTGACGGTCTCGATCTCCAGCGCGGTGCAGATCAGCGGACGCGCCGGGTCGGCGAAGCCGAACCGCTGTTCATGCAGGTGGTGGAAGGCCTCGGCCATCACCCCGATCGGGCCGAACGGGACCGCCAGGGTGGTGTCGGAGCCATCGTAGCGGAGCAGGGCGCGCAGCATGCTGCCGGAGCCGGTTGACGAGGGCGGCCGGGTGTCGGTCAAGGGCTGTTCCAGCGCGACCTGCCGGACCTCGCGTCGTTCCGCCAGGCCGATGCCGTAGGCGGACAAGACCGCCGCGAACGGCGATACCAGAATCCGGCTCATGCCCAGGCTGGCGGCGACCCGGCAGGCCAGTTGGCCGCCGGCGCCGCCGAAGCAGACCAGGGTGAACTCGGCCGGGTCGACGCCGCGCTCCAGGGTGATGTGGCGGATGGCATCGGCCATGTTCTCGACCGCAATGTCGAGGAAGCCTTCGGCCAGGCGTTCGGGCGTGTAGTCGAGCGCGAGTTCGCCATTCACCTGCTCCGTCAGTGCCGCGAACGCCCGTTGCACGGCCTCGCCATCGAGCGGCAGATTGCCGGCGGCGCCGAACACGGCCGGGAAGTGGCCGGCCTGGATGCGGCCCAGGAACAGGTTGGCGTCGGTGACGGTGAGCGGGCCGTCGTGCCGGTAGGCCTTCGGCCCCGGCAGGCTGCCGGCGGAATCCGGTCCGACCGTGAGCCGGCCGGCGTCGAAATGCAGCACGGAGCCGCCGCCGGCGGCCACGGTATGCACCGCCAGCATGGGCACCCGGACCCGGCAGCCGGCCACCACGGTCTCGGCCTGGCGTTCCAGTTCGCCGGCATAGAGCGACACATCGGTGGAGGTGCCGCCCATGTCGAAGCCGATCAGGCGGTCGTGACCGGCCGCCGTGCCGGCCTTGATCATGCCGACCAGGCCGCCGGCCGGTCCGGACAGGACGCTGTCCTTGCCCCGGAACTGCCCGGCTGCGACCAGGCCGCCGTTCGATTGCATGAATTCCAGCCGGGTGCCGGCGGGCAGTGCGCCGGCGACCTGCTCGACGTAGCGTCGCAGCGGCGGCGACAGATAGGCGTCCAGCACCGCCGTTTCCAGGCGCGGCAAATACTTGATCAGCGGCGAGGCTTGGTGCGACAGGCTGATCTGGCGGAAGCCGGTCTGCCGGGCGATCTCGCCGGCGGCCAGTTCGTGGGCCGGGTTCTTCCAGGCATGCATGAAGGCGATGGCGCAGGCGGCAAGACCACGGGCGTGGGCCGCGGCCAGGACCCGGCGCAGTTTTTCGCCATCGAGCGGGCGCAGCACCTCGCCGTCGGCAGCGATGCGCTCGTCGGCCTCGATCACGGCGGCATGGAGCGGGGCCGGTTTTTCGATCCTGAGCGCGAAGATGTCGGGCCGGCTCTGGTCGCCGATCAGGGGCAGGTCGGCGAAACCTGCGCTGGTGACCAGCAGGGTCGGCTCGCCGGAGCGGGTGAGCAGGGCGTTGGTGCCGACCGTGGTGCCCATCTTCACGGACTCGATCAGGCCTTCCGGAATGGTTGTCTCGGCATCGAGTCCGAGCAGGTCGCGGATGCCGGCGATGGCGGCATCGCGATAACGCTCAGGATTTTCGGACAGGAGCTTGCGCTGGACCAGTCGCCCATCCGGCGTACGGGCGACGATGTCGGTGAAGGTGCCGCCGCGGTCGATCCAGAATTGCCATGGCATGGCCGGTCGGACGCGCCTTTACAGGCCCGATCCGTTGAGCATTTCCAGCGTGTCCTTGGCCAGTTCTTCCAGTGCTTCGTGGTCGATCATGAGATGGGCCATGGCCCGCGGCACCGTACGGTCCCATTGCGCATCGGTGGCCAGGCGGGAGAAACCGTTCTCGATCGATTCCGCCAGATACATCGTGGCGATCAGGTTGACGGTCAGGGCCGGCAGGCCGATATCGAACACGGTGGGGTCGTGGTGATACAGGATGCCCTCGCGCAGGTGCTCGGGCAGTTTCCAGTTGCTTGCCAGCAGGTTGCCCACGACCGTGTGGTTGGTCTGATGGCGCTCGTCCTCGATATCGGTGAAGACACGGTCGCCGGCACGGTTGGCCAGCGCCAGCGTTTCCTTGTAGTCGGGGAAGCGTTGCATCAGCAAGGGGATGCCGCAGTCGTGAAACAGCCCGAACAGGTGGGCATCCTCGCGGCTGCTGCAGCCCAGCGTCTTGGCCAGGTACGAGGAGGCAAGTGCGGTTCGGGTGGCGCTGTCCCAGAAGCGGTCGAGCCCTGCCGAGGGGATGTTGTTGCGCAGGGCCAGCCCCATCACCAGCGAACTGACGTTTTTCATGCCCAGCATCATCACCGCCTGCTCGATCGAGCCGACCTGCTGGCGCAGGCCGTAAAGCGGCGAATTGATCGTCTTCAGGACCGCGGCGGCCAGCCCGACATCATTGCTGATGAGCTGGCCAATGCGGCCCAGATCGGGATCCGGGCGGCCTTGTTCGTCCATGATGGCGGACACGATGCTGGGCCGGGGCGGAATGACGACGCCGGCGAGAATTTTTTGCGCTTCGGTCGTTGAGAGATCCGGCATGGCGGTGTCCTGGTCGGGGCGATTCAAATGCCGCGCAGCAGTTCGTTGATGCCGACCTTGCTGAGCGTCTTGGCGTCGACCTTCTTGACGATCACCGCGCAGTACAGGCTGTAGCTGCCGTCCTTGGAAGGCAGGTTGCCGCTGACTACCACCGAGCCGGCCGGGACGCGGCCGTAGAAGACCTCGCCGGTCTCGCGGTCGTAGATCTTGGTCGACTGGCCGATGTAGACGCCCATGGAGATGACGCAGTTGTCTTCCACCACGACCCCCTCGACCACTTCCGAGCGGGCGCCGACGAAGCAGTTGTCGCCGATGATGGTGGGGCCGGCCTGGACCGGCTCCAGGACGCCGCCGATGCCGACGCCGCCGGACAGGTGGACGTTCTTGCCGATCTGGGCGCAGGAACCAACCGTGGCCCAGGTGTCGACCATGGTGCCTTCGTCGACGTAGGCGCCGATGTTGACGTAGGAGGGCATCAGGACCACGTTCCGGGCGATGTAGGCACCCTTGCGTGCGGCCGCCGGCGGTACCACGCGGAAGCCCCCTTCGCGGAAGTCGCGGCTGTTGTAGTCGGCGAACTTGCTCGGCACCTTGTCGTAGTAGTTGGTGAAGCCGCCCTTGATGAAGGCGTTGTCTTCCAGGCGGAAGGACAGCAGCACCGCCTTCTTGAGCCACTGGTGGGTGACCCAGTTCTGGCCGTCAACGCGCTCGGCGACGCGGAGCTGGCCCTTGTCGAGCATCTCGATCACCGACATGACGGCATCCTTGACCTTGGGTTCGGCGGTACGGGGGGTGATGTCGGCGCGGCGCTCGAAGGCCTCTTCGATGATGGCTTGCAGTTCCTGCATGATGGTTTCCTTGGTTTGGTTAACGATTCACGAAATCGATGATACGGTTGGCCGCCTCGACGCACGGCGCCAGGCTGTCCACCAGGGCGATGCGGACAAAGCCCTTGCCGGGATTGACGCCGGTGACCTCGCGGGCGAGGTAGCTGCCGGGCAGCACGGTGACATGTTTCTCACGGTACAACTCGCGGGCGAATTCGGCGTCGTCATTCCAGCGCGGTGACCTGGGCACCTTCGCCCACAGGTAGAAGGCGGCATCGGGCGCATCGAACTCCAGCACGTCCTTCAGGACGGGCATCACGGCGGCGAACTTTTCCCGGTACTGGCGGCGGTTCTCCACCACGTGCGCCTCGTCCTGCCAGGCGGCGGTCGAGGCGGCCTGGATGGCCGGGTTCATGGCGCTGCCATGGTAGGTCCGGTAGAGCAGGAATTGCCGGATGACCTCGGCGTCCCCGGCGACGAAGCCGGAGCGCAGGCCGGGCACGTTGGAGCGCTTGGACAGGCTGTTGAAGACGATCAGCCTGGTGAAGTCGCGGCCCAGTTGCTTGGCGGCGGTGAGGGCGCCCAAAGGCGGGCCCCCGCCGCTAATGCGTGACGTAAGCAACGGTTGCGAGGCGGTGGCGGCACCAGACTCCGGGGTCGCATCCCCACTCCGTGGGGCCCCCGCTCCGCCCTCCGCAAGTGCCTCTTCCTCGAAATAGATCTCCGAATAGCACTCGTCGGAGGCGATGACGAAATGGTGTCGCTCGGCCAGGTCGAACAGTTCCCGCCACTCGGCCAGGGCCATGACCTTGCCGGTCGGATTGCCGGGCGAGCAGACGTAGACCAGTTGCACGTCCGCCCACATGTCCTCGGGCACCAGGCCAAAGTCCATGCGGTAGCCGTTCTCGGGCCGGGTATTGAGGAAATAGGGCTTGGCGCCGGCCAGCAGGGCGGCACCTTCGTAGATCTGGTAGAACGGGTTGGGCGAGATCACCCGCTTGACGTGCCTGGAGGGGTCGATGGCGGCCTGGGCGAAGGCGAACAGGGCCTCCCGGCTGCCGTTGACCGGCAGGATTTGCGTGGCCGGGTCGAGGCGGACGCCGTAGCGGTTTTCGCACCAGCCGGCGATGGCCTTGCGCAGGCTTTCGCCGCCCTGGGTTATGGGATAATTCGCCAGCCCGTCGAGCGCGTCCGTCAGCGCCGCGCGGATGAAGGCCGGCGTGGCGTGCTTGGGTTCACCGATCGACAGGTTGATCGGTGCAAGTTCAGGATTCGGGGTCACGCCGGCGAACAAATCCCTGAGCCTCTGGAATGGATAGGGCTGCAACTGGTTCAGACGGGGATTCACTTCGACGAACTCTCTCGATAAAAGCGCAATTATACGTATGTTCGCACTCTCCCGCCGCTGGTTGGCCCCCCTTGCCCTGGTCGTGGCAGCCACGATATGGGGTGTGGTCTGGTATCCCTACCGCCTGCTCGAACAGGCCGGCCTGTCGGGCAGCCTGTCCTCCCTGCTGACCTACCTGGTCGCCCTGGCCGTCATGCTGCTGGTCTACCTGCCCCGGCGAGACTGGCCATCCGGTAATCGCGGCATGCTCCTGGCGGTGGCGGTGACCGCCGGCTGGACCAACCTGGCCTATGTCCTGGCGGTGATCCAGGGCGAGATCATGCGGGTGTTGCTGCTGTTCTATCTTGCCCCGCTCTGGACCGTGATGTTTTCGCGTTACTTGTTGCGCGAACGAACGGGCGGCTGGGGTCTGCTGGTCATGGCCATGTCGCTGGCCGGCGCGGTCGTCATGCTGTTCAGCCCGGACAATCCTTTGCCGCTGCCAAAAAATGCGGCCGAATGGCTGGGTCTGTCGGCCGGGGTGACCTTTGCCCTGTCCAACGTGCTGGCCCGCCGCCTCAAGCATGTCTCGACCCGGCGCCGCAGCGTCTGGATCTTCGCCGGCGTGCTGCTGATCGCATTGTTGCCGGCCACCAGTGGTGGCGACTCAGCGGCCGTGCTGGCCACCTTGGGCCCGGCCCATCTGGGCCTGGTGCTGCTTACGGGAGGGCTGCTGGTGGCGGCGACCCTGACCGCCCAATACGGGCTAGCCCATATACCGGCCAACCGGGCCATCGTCATCCTGTTGACCGAACTGGTGGCGGCGGCCTTCTTCAGCTGGTATTGGGCCGACGAGGTGATGACGATGCAGGAATGGCTGGGCGGCGCCCTGATCGTCGCGGCCTGCCTGTTCTCGGGAAAACTGGAAGGAGACCATCATGCCTAGTATTGCCGGCCTGCTGCATGCCTCGCTGCTGATTGCCGACCTAGACCGTGCGCGCGCCTTCTACGAGGGGGTGCTGGGCCTGGTCGCCTGTCCGGATCGGCCCGACCTGGGCTTCCCGGGGGTCTGGTACGACTTGGGTGGCGGCGGCCAGATCCACCTGCTCCGGTTGGCCAATCCCGATCCGGTCGCGGGCCGGCCGGAACATGGTGGCCGCGATCGCCATACCGCGTTGGGGGTGGTGGATTTCCAGGCCATGCAGGCCAGGCTGACGGCGGCCGGCGTGCCGTTCACCCTTAGCCGGTCCGGGCGCCGGGCGCTGTTCTGCCGCGACCCGGACGGCAATGCCTTGGAACTGGTCGCGGTCTAGCCGACGCGGGCCTGCCTGCGCCTGATTCTGCTCAGAGCCTGAACTGCTTGACCAGGGTGTTCAGTTCGCGCGCCAGGTTGACCAGTTCCTCGCTGACGCCGCGGGTCTGCATGGCCTCGCTGGCGGTGTGGTCGGCGATGCGGCTGATATTGAGCACCTTCTCGCTGGAACTGGTGGTCAGGTTGCGCTGCTGTCCAACCGAAGTGGCCATGCGGTCGTTGATTGCCCGGATTTCCGTGACCCGGGCGACGATCTGATCGAGACTGACGAGTGCCTGTTCCAGTTGCTTGCTGTCGTGTTCGGCGCTGGCGCGGGCATGGCCCATGGTGCTGACGGCCTGGCGGGCCTCGTTCTGCAGCTGGCTGACGATATCCTCGATGCTGCGGGTGGATTCGTGCGAGCGGGTGGCCAGCTTGCGCACCTCGTCCGCGACCACGGCGAAACCGCGCCCGGCCTCGCCTGCGCGGGCGGCCTCGATGGCGGCATTGAGGGCCAGCAGGTTGGTCTGCTCGGCGATCTCGCGGATCACGTCGAGCACGTTGCTGACGTTCTGGCTGCGTTTGTCGAGCTGTTCGATGATGCCTGCCGTGGCTTCGATTTCCCTGACCAGGTTGAGGATGCCGCCGATCGCTTCGCGGGTCATCGCCGTGCCCTGGGTGGCCTGTCGTTCGGCTTCTTCCGAGACGCTGGCGGCCTGGGTGGCGTTGTCGCCGACCTCGCCGGCGATGCCGCGCAGGTCGCCGATGAACTGGGCCGTCTGGTCGGTCTCGGTGCGCTGTTGGGCAGCCGCGTTGGCAGTGCCTTCCGACACGCTGGCGATGCGGTCCGCGGCACTGGAGACGCGCCCGGCCGTTTCCGCCACGCGCGACAGGCTGACGTGGAATTTTTCCAGCATGCTGTCGATCGAATTGGCCAGCATGCCGACCTCGTCGGATCGGCTGATGCCGATTTTCCGGGTCAGATCGGCATCCTGCTCGATGTCATGCATGGCGTGCCGGATGGCCAGCAAGGGCTTGATCACGATACGGCGCAGGATGAAAAAGACCAGCACGAGGCCGCCGACGAAGAGTGCGATGTTGATGCCGGTGTTGATCACCAGGTTGCGATCGTGTTGTCCGTCCAGCGTGGCCAGGGAATAGGTGGTGCGCACGGCGCCGACCACGGCGCCATCCTCGACCTGGTGGCAGGTCAGGCAATTGGTGCCGTGGTAATTGCTGCTGGCCTTGATCGGGGTGACCACGGTGACGATGCGCTGGCCGTTCCTGGCACTCAGCGAGGTGACCTTTTCGCCGGCGAGGGCCCGGGTGTCGAGATCGTCCTGGGGCATGGATTCGGCGGCCGGGGTCGGGTTGATCTTGCCGGGGGCCTGGACGATGCGCAGCTCAAGCACGCCGTCGACCATCATCTTGTCGCGCAGCGAGGCCTTCTGATCCAGGTTGCCGGTCAACATCATGGTGTTGACGCCATCGAAGAAGGAGTTGCCCATGACGGCCGCCTTGTCCATGCCGACCTGGCTGGCCAGCCGGCGTTCGCTATCGACCGTCAGCAGGGTGGAAACGACCAGGATGGCGATGAAGACTATGGAAACTGCGAGGGCGACCTTGAGCTGGATCGAACTGCCGGCTTTGTTGAACACGTTCGGCTCCATCGATGGTTTGAGTAAGGTTACTAGTCTCTCAGATTATCGGAAGAAATCCCGCTAACTTTAGGGCCTCTGTTGCCGCTGCCAGATGTCCATCCCATAATGGCAGCCAGACAATCAATCACAGGACGCCCTATGGAAAACCAGTTGGTTCCGGATTTTGAGTTGCCGGGTACTGGAGAGGTCCTGTTTCGCCCTGCCGATTATCAGGGTAGATGCGTGGTCCTCTATTTCTATCCCAAGGACAATACGCCCGGCTGCACCACGGAGGGCCAGGATTTCGCGGCCAACCATGCGGCATTCCAGGCGGCCGGGTGCGAATTGTTCGGTATCTCCAGAGACAGCCTGACATCCCATGAAGGGTTCAAGGCCAAATTGAACCTGCCTTTTGAATTGTTGAGCGACCCGGACGAAAAGGCCTGCGAGGTGTTCGGTGTCATCAAAATGAAAAACATGTACGGCAAAAAGGTGCGCGGCATCGAACGCAGTACCTTTGTCCTGGACCGAGAAGGCCGGATCGCCAAGGCCTGGCGTTCCGTGAAAGTGCCCAACCACGTACAGGATGTATTGGCGTTCGTGCAGTCCCTCTGATCCCGCAACCCTCAACCGATAGAGCCCATGGCCCGCAAACCCAAACCCCAGAGCAAACTTTTCGTCCTCGATACCAACGTCCTTCTGCATGATCCGACCTGTCTGTTCCGGTTCCAGGAACATGACCTGTACATCCCGATGGCCACTCTGGAAGAACTCGACAACAACAAGAAGGGTGTCACCGAGGTGGCCCGCAACGGCCGCCAGGCCAGCCGCTTCCTGGAGGAGATCGTCAGTACCCAGGAACTGGACATCGAGCAGGGCATCCCGCTCGGATCGCATAGCCATAATGCCGCCACCGGCCGACTCTATCTGCAGACCAACAGCATCCAGAGCGACATCTCCGCCGTGCTGCCGGCGAGCAAGGTGGACAACCAGTTGCTCGGCGTGGTGTCCTACCTGCAGCACAAGTATCCCAACCGGCACGTCATCCTGGTGTCGAAAGACATCAACATGCGGATCAAGGCCCGCGCGCTGGGTTTCCTGGCCGAGGATTACTTCAACGACAAGGTGCTCGAAGACACCGACCTGCTTTACGGCGGCGTGCGTGAACTGCCGGAAAATTTCTGGGACAGCCACGGCAAGGGCATGGAGTCCTGGCAACAGGATGGCCGGGTACATTACCGCCTGACCGGGCCGCTGTGCCCGACCATGCTGGTCAACGAGTTCGTCTACCAGGAAGGCACCAAGCCCTTCTATGCGATGGTCTCCGAGGTGGTCGGCAAGACGGCGGCCCTGGCCACGATCAAGGACTACAGCCACCAGAAAAACAGCGTATGGGGCATCACCGCGCGCAATCGCGAGCAGAATTTCGCCCTCAACGTGCTGATGAACCCGGACATCGATTTCGTCACCCTGCTCGGTCAGGCCGGCACCGGCAAGACCTTGCTGACCCTGGCGGCGGGCCTGGCCCAGACGCTGGAAAAGAAGCTGTTCAGCGAGATCATCTTCACCCGGGTGACGGTGCCGGTGGGCGAGGACATCGGCTTCCTGCCCGGCACCGAGGAAGAGAAGATGACGCCCTGGATGGGCGCCCTCGAGGACAACCTGGATGTGCTCAACAAATCGGACGACGAGGCCGGCGAGTGGGGCCGTGCGGCGACCCAGGACCTGATCCGCTCGCGAATCAAGGTGAAGTCGCTCAACTTCATGCGCGGCCGCACCTTCCTGAACAAATTCCTGATCATCGACGAGGCGCAGAACCTGACCCCCAAGCAGATGAAGACCCTGATCACCCGCGCCGGGCCGGGCACCAAGGTGGTCTGCCTGGGCAACATCGCCCAGATCGACACGCCCTATCTGACCGAGGGCAGTTCAGGCTTGACCTATGTGGTCGACCGCTTCAAGGGTTGGCTGCACAGCGGCCATGTCATGCTGGCCCGGGGCGAGCGGTCGAGACTGGCGGACCATGCCGCCGAAATATTGTGAGGAGGCTGGGGATGCCCGTTAATAAATCGGCCATGCCGGTAAGTCTGGGCATAGTGTCCTTATTGCTCATATTCGGCTGCGGCAAAATCGAGGGCAACGATCAGCAGAAACCGGCCGCCGTGGTAAATGGCAAGGTCGTTGCGGCCGAACAGATCGAGGCTGAAATGGCAAAACTTGGCCAGATTCCTGTCGACCAGGCGCAATCAGTCGCCAATCGGGTGCTCAGGAATGTCGTCGATCAGGAATTGCTGGCCCAGCAGGCCGCGCAGGCAAAACTCGACAGCCAGGCCGAGGTGCGGATGAAAATCGACGCGGCTCGCCGGCAGATTCTGGCCGAGGCGCAAATCGCTGTTTTGACCAAGGAAGCGGTTTCCCCGGCCGAGGCCGAGGTCAAGGCCTATTTTGATGGCCACCCGGAATTATTCAGCCAGCGGCGCATATATAAATTGCAGGAGTTGATTGCCGGCACCACTCCGGAAAATATCGCCGAGGCGCGGGAATTGGCCAGCCAGGCCAAGGGGCCAAGGGAGTTCGCCACGGCGCTGCAGGCCAAGGGAATTCCGGTCGGTGTGCGTGAGGTGGCCAAGGCAGCGGAAGACCTGCCTGACGAACTGCTGGTGAAACTGAACCAAATGAAGCCTGGTGAGATGATAACCACGGCTCCGGGCGGCAAACTGACGCTGGTGGTTTTGGCCGACATGGAGCAACGCCCGGTCAGTTATGAACAGGCTTCGCCGATGATTGAGCGTTATCTGGCCAATATGAAAAAACGGAATCAAATTGAGGTTGAACTGAAAAAAATACGGACCCAGGCAAAAATCGAGTACACAGCCCCCTATGCCGATATATCGGATATCGCTCCCGATCAGGCAAAACCCTGAATAATATTTTTATCTTGACGTGGCTGGGGGCAGGTAATATCTTTTATTTCAGTACCGTAATAATACGGCACCTGATTTTTTAGCCCGAGGTCACCATGAGTATCAATCTGAAAACGCTTTCCATCGCCGAACTGAAATCCTTGCAGAAGGCCATCGTCGATGAAATCGATTCACGCGGCAAGGAAGAGCGGCAAAAGCTGGTGCAGGAATTCCGCGACAAGGCCAAGGCACTGGGGACCAGCCTGGAAGAATTGTTGACCGAGCAAAAAGGCAAGGTCCGCGTCTCCGGCAAGGTAGCGGCCAAGTATGCCAATCCGGCCAATCCGGAGCAGACCTGGACCGGCCGTGGCAAGCGGCCTCTCTGGGTTGGCGAGTGCCTCGCCAACGGCAAGACGCTGGATGATCTGAAGGTCTGACAAACCGGGATTTTCACCAGATAAAACCGGGCGCGTTTCGGCTAAACTAGCCGGCAATGCGCCCGGTTTTTCTATATCCGCTTTTATTCCTTTTGTCGGCCTGTTCCGGACCGGTAAACAATCCCTATCCCGCGGCCGAGCGCGGCCAGCAGATACTCTATTCGGCGTTCAGCGAACGCCCCAAGCACCTCGATCCGGCGCGTTCCTATGCCTCCAACGAGACGGTGTTTCTGGGCCAGGTTTATGAGCCGCCACTGCAATACCATTACCTGAAGCGGCCCTATGAGCTGATCCCGCTGACCGCGCTTGCCGTGCCGAAGCCGCTTTATTTCGACGCCGCCGGCAAGGCGTTGGCGCCCGACACCCCGGCCGCAGGTATCGCCGAGAGCGTATATGAGATCCATCTCCGGCCGGGCATCCGTTACCAGCCCCATGCCGCCTTGGCCGCCAGCCGCGAGTTGACCGCCGACGACTATGTCTACCAGATCAAGCGGTTGGCCCATCCGGCACTGCATTCACCGATCTACGGACTGATGGCGGACTACATCGTCGGTCTGCGCGACCTCGGCAGCGAACTGGACATGGCGGCGAAGCGGCAAAAGGGCTGGCTCGACCTGCGCCGTTTTCCCCTGGCCGGCGCGGTGGCGGTGGACCGCTATACCTATCGCATCCGGATCAAGGGCAAGTATCCCCAGTTCGTCTATTGGCTGGCCATGCCGTTCTTCGCCCCGGTGCCCTGGGAGATCGATGCCTGGTACGGCCGGCCCGGCATGGCCGAGAACAACCAGACCCTGGATGTCTGGCCGGTCGGCACCGGTCCGTACATGATGACCGTGCACCAGCCCAACCGGCAGATCCGTCTGGTGCGTAATCCCAATTTCCGTGGCGAGCCGTATCCCGCTGATGGCGAGCCGGGTGACAGGGCGGCGGGCCTGCTCGCGGATGCCGGCAAGACCATGCCGTTCATCGATCAGGCGGTGTACAGCATGGAATCGGAAACCATCCCGTACTGGAACAAGTTCCTGCAGGGCTGGTACGACGCCTCGGGCATCAGCTCGGACAGCTTCGACCAGGCCGTGCGCACTGGTACCGGTGGCGAAACCGAACTGACGCCGGAGATGCTGGAGAAGGGCATCGCCCTGAAGACCTCGGTGGCGGCGACCTCGTTCTACACCGGTTTCAACATGCTCGATCCGGTGGTCGGCGGCCTCGACGAGAAGCATCGCAAGCTGCGCCAGGCCCTGGCCATCGCCCTCGACGTCGAGGAATACATCGCCATCTTCGCCAATGGCCGCGGCATCCCGGCCCAGGGGCCGCTGCCGCCCGGCCTGTTCGGCTACCGGGACGGCAAGGCCGGGATCAACCCGGTGGTCTACGACTGGGTCGACGGCAAGCCGAAACGCAAGGCCGTCGCCGAGGCGAAACGCCTGCTTGCCGAGGCCGGCTGGCCGGGCGGCCGCGATGCCGTCACCGGCAAGCCGCTGGTGCTCAACTTCGACACCGCCGCCCGCGGCCCCGACGACAAGGCGCGCCTGGACTGGCTGCGCAAGCAGTTCAAGAAGCTCGATATCGAGCTGGTGATCCGGGGCACCGACTACAACCGCTTTCAGGACAAGATGCGCGAGGGTACCGAGCAGATCTTCGAATGGGGCTGGAATGCCGATTACCCCGATCCGGAGAACTTCCTGTTCCTGCTCTACGGCCCGAACCGCAAGGTCGGCTCCGGTGGCGAGAACGTCGCCAACTACGTCAATCCTGAATTCGACCGCCTGTTCGTGCAGATGAAGGACATGGCCAACGGCCCCGGGCGCCAGGAGGTGATCGACCGCATGGTGACGATGCTGCGTGCGGACTCGCCCTGGCTGTTCGGCTTCCATCCCAAGGACTATGTGCTCCATCATGCCTGGCTGCAGAATGTGAAGCCCAACCTGATGGCCAACAACGGCTTGAAATACCGTCGCATCGACCCTGTGGCCCGCGAAACGGCGCGAGCGGCCTGGAATCGTCCGCACTGGGCCGGGCCGTTGCTGGCCGTCCTGGTCCTGATCCTGGTCCTGGTGCCGGCCTGGCGGGCCTATCGAAGGAGCCAGGAAGCGACCGTGTTCAATGAGGGACGGGCACGATGACCGCCTACCTGCTGCGCCGCCTGCTTTATGCCGTGCCGATCCTGATCGGCGTCAACCTGCTCACCTTCGCCCTGTTCTTCCTGGTCAACACCCCCGACGACATGGCCCGTCTGCACCTGGGCGTCAAGCGGGTGACCCCGGAGGCGGTGGTGAAATGGAAGGCCGAGCGCGGCTACGACAAGCCGCTCCTGGTCAACGCCGGAGCGGCCGGGCTGGCCAAGGTCAGCGATACCATCTTCTTCGAGAAATCGCTGGCCATGTTCGCCTTCGAGTTCGGCGCCTCCGACGACGGCCGCGATATCGCCGAGGCGATCCGGACCCGGATGTGGCCCAGCCTGGCGATCGCCCTGCCGACCTTCGTCATCGGCCTGCTGGTCAATATCACGGTCGCCCTGATCCTGCTGTTCTTCAGGCGCACCTATGTCGAGTGGACCGGGGTGGTGGCGCTGGTAGCCATGATGTCGGTGTCCGGGCTGTTCTACATCATCGGCGGCCAGTTCCTGTTCGCCAAGGTCTGGCAGCTGGCGCCGATCTCCGGCTACCAGGACGGCATCAACGCCGCCCGCTTCGTCTGGCTGCCGATCCTGATCGGCGTGGTCGGCGGCATCGGCGCCGGTGCGCGCTGGTACCGCACCCTGTTCCTGGAGGAGGCCGGCAAGGATTACGTCCGCACCGCGCGCGCCAAGGGTCTGACCGAGACCCGGGTGCTGTTCCGCCACATCCTGAAGAACGGCATGGTGCCGATCCTGACCGGGGCGGTGGCGGTGTTCCCGCTGCTGTTCATGGGCAGCCTGATCATGGAATCGTTCTTCGGCATCCCCGGGCTCGGCAGCTACACCATCGACGCCATCAACGCCCAGGACTTCGCCATCGTCCGCGCCATGGTGTTCCTGGGCGCCGTGCTGTACATCGCCGGCCTGATCCTGACCGACGTGTCGTACACCCTGGTCGACCCCCGGGTGAGGTTGCAATGAAGATATCGGCGAGGTTGCAATGATGCCGGTGCTGCTCTGGACCGATGGCCTGATCTTCCTGCTGGTGGCGGGGCTGGCTGGATTCGTCTTCGTCGTGCGCCGGCATGAGCACCTGGCGGCGCCCTGGCGCCGGGTTGCTGGCGACCCAGTCGGCATGGCGGCCGCTGTGCTGCTGCTGTGCTTCACCGGTATCGCGGTGCTCGATTCGCTGCATTTCCGGCCGGCCCTGCCAGCGGGGCCCGGGGGGGATAAACTCGGCGGCGAGATCCAGTATGCCCCCGAGGTGAAAAGCCTGCTCGATCGCGCCCTGGCCCCGCTGATCGAGCATCAGGAGAAGAGCTATTCGGCGCCCTTCGCCAGCCGTCTGTTTATCCGCGAGGCGATCACCCTGGCGGACGGCCGCACGGTGCGTGATTTCCCTAGATTGCAATACGGCGGCGCGGCCCTGGCCGATCCGGATGCCGGGCGGGCTGGCGACATCCTAGTCCGGGCGGCGGCCGGTCTGGCCGGTGGTCTGGCGGTCTGGCTGCTCCTGGCCTGGGCGCTGCGTCGGCCGCTGCGCCGGAGCGCCGCGCGCGGGACCATCCTGTACACCTTGCTGGCGGTCTGCCTGATCGTCGGTGCGCTGGCCGCGCTGGCCCCGCACTACCATGTCTTCGGCACCGACAAGGTCGGCCAGGATGTCCTCTATGCCACCCTCAAGAGCATCCGCACCGGGGTGCTGATTGGCGCCCTGACCACGCTAATTACCCTGCCGCTGGCCATCGGCCTGGGCGTCTCGGCGGGCTATTTCGGCGGTCGGGTCGACGATGTCGTGCAGTACCTGTACACCACCCTGAACGCCATCCCCGGCGTGCTCCTGATCGCTGCCGCCGTGCTGATGATGCAGACCCAGCTGGAAACCCATCCGGACTGGTTCGAAACCGGCGCCGAGCGGGCCGACCTGCGCCTGCTGTTCCTCTGCATGATCCTCGGCATGACCAACTGGACCGGCCTGGCCCGGCTGCTCCGGGGCGAGACGCTGAAGGTGCGCGAGCTCGACTATGTGGTGGCGGCGCGGGCATTCGGGGTGTCGAACACCCGCATCCTGCTGCGCCACATCCTGCCCAACGTGCAGCACATCGTCCTGATCTCGGTGGTGATGGATTTTTCCGGCCTGGTCTTGGCCGAGGCGGTGCTGTCCTACGTCGGGGTCGGCGTCGACCCGGGCATGATGAGCTTCGGCAACATGATCAACGGCGCCCGCCTGGAACTGGCCCGCGAGCCGGTGGTCTGGTGGCAGCTGGTGGCGGCCTTCGCCTTCATGTTCGTGCTGGTGCTGTCGGCCAACCTGTTCGCCGACAGCGTGCGCGACGCCCTCGATCCGCGCAGCCGGGGCCGCTCATGAGCCTGGTCGTCAAGGATTTGCGGGTCGAGATCGCCACCGGCGAGCGTCGTTTGATTCCGGTCGACGGGGTATCCATCGAAGTCGCTGCGAACGAGTGCGTGGTCCTGCTGGGCGAATCCGGCTGCGGCAAGAGCCTGACCGCGCTGGCGTTGATGCGCCTGCTGCCGGATGGCGCCGGCATCGCCGACGGCGACGCCCTGCTGGACGGCGAGTCCCTGTTCGACCTGCCTGAACGTGCCATGCGCGCGGTGCGTGGCGGCCGCCTGGCGATGATCTTCCAGGAGCCGATGACCTCGCTCAACCCGGTGCTCACCATCGGCCAGCAGATCGAGGAATCCCTGACCCTGCACCGGGATCTGCGCGGCGAGCAACTGGCCGTCGAGGTCAGGCGCCTGCTGGCAGCGGTCGGCCTGCCGGGCGAGCGGCTGTCTGCCTATCCGTCCCAGTTGTCCGGCGGCCAGCGCCAGCGTGCCCTGATCGCCATGATGCTGGCCGGCGAGCCGTCGGTGCTGATCGCCGACGAGCCGACCACCGCGCTCGACGTCACGGTGCAGGCGCAAATCCTGCGTCTGCTCAAGGACTTGCAGCGGCAACGCGGCATGGGCCTGCTGCTGATCACCCACGATCTGGATGTCGCCCGCGACATGGCCGACCGGGTGGCGGTGATGTATGCCGGCCAGATCGTCGAATGGACCACGCGCGAGCGCCTGTACGGCTCGCCCATGCATCCTTACACCCGGCGCCTGTTCCAGGTCCTGCCGTCGGCCGTGCGGCGCGGTGACCGCCTGGTCCAGATATCGGGCCGGGTGCCGCCTCCGGATGCCCAGATCGTCGGTTGCCGTTTTGCCGATCGCTGCAGCGATGCGATCGAGGCCTGTCGTGCCGATGCCCAGGGGTTGCGCGAGGTGGCCCCCGGACACTGGTTGCGTTGCGGCAGGGTCGGCTCGGCCTCTCCCCTGCCTGAGGTAAAACCCGAAGCGGGGGAGGGCCGGCCGGCGGCCGGCTTGACCGACCGCCTTGCCACGCCGGTGCTGGAGCTGCGCGATCTGGCCGTCCATTTCCCCATCCGCAAGGGCTTGTTCCAGCGCGTGGCCGGCCACGTCAAGGCGGTCGACGGCGTCAGCCTGGCCATCCATGCCGGCGAGACCCTGGCCCTGGTCGGCGAGTCAGGCTGCGGCAAGACCACCCTGGCGCGGGCCGCGCTGCGCCTGATCGAGCCGACCGGCGGCCAGGTGCTGCTGTCCGGCGAGGACATCGGCCGTCTCGACGGCGAGGCCCTGCGGCGCAAGCGGACCGCCATGCAGATCGTGTTCCAGGATCCGTTCTCGTCGCTGAATCCCCGCATGCGGGTCGGCGACATCATCGCCGAGGGCTTGGCGGCGTTGCGGCCGGACCTGGATGCCGCCCGGCGGGCGGCGCGGGTGGCCGATCTGCTCGATCGGGTCGGCTTGCCGCGCGATGCCGCCGGCCGCTATCCGCACGAGTTTTCCGGCGGCCAGCGCCAGCGCGTCGCCATCGCCCGCGCCCTGGCCGTGGAGCCTCGCCTGCTGATCTGCGATGAACCGACCAGCGCGCTCGACGTCTCGGTGCAGGCTCAGATTCTGAATCTGCTGGCCGATCTGCAGCGGGAACAGGGCCTGGCCTATCTGTTCATCACCCATAACCTGCCGGTGGTGGCCTATCTGGCTGACCGGGTGGCGGTGATGTATCAAGGCAGGATCGTCGAGGAAGGCGAGGCGGGCGCCCTGCTGTCGGCACCGACGCACGAATACACCCGTATGCTGCTCAATTCCGCGCCGGGGCGCGGGCCGGCCTAGCTGTCGTAGGGGATATGGATCTTGGTGCCCGGCCGCAGCACCCTCAGGGCGCCGTTGTATTCCCGGATATCGGCCACCGTGACCTTGTAGTGCTTGGCCAGCGCGATCAGGGTGTCGCCGCGGCGCACGGTATGAGTGCGCACGCTGGCCCGCGCCGTCTTCCGTGCTTTCGTGGCGTGGGCGGCATGCCGGGTGGTTTTTTCAGCGGCGACGGGTACGCTGGCCTGCGCGACCCGGGTCCTCGCGGCGGGCGGCAGCATCAGCGTTTGTGCCTGGGCGATCTTGCCGCGTTTGACGCTGAGCGGATTGTGGTCCTTGAGCCACTGGACGGTGACATCGTAGCGGTCGGCGATCCTGCTCAGCAATTCGCCCTTGCTGGCGCTATAACTGCGCAGGCGGATGCGCTGGCTTTCGGCGGCGTCGAAATTGGCCCGGAAGGTATCCAGCTTGTCCCATGGCAGGAGCAGATTGTCCTGCGATTCGGCATAGATGACGTCGCGCCGGAAACCGGGATTGAGGGACAGCAACTCATCCATGTCGATCCCGGCCAGGCGGGCCGCGGTCTTCGCCTCGATCGGGTAGGGCAGGCTGACCTGCTGGAAGTACGGCTGGTTGGGCAAGGCATCCAGGCTCATGCCGTAGCGCTCCGGCTCCCGCACCAGATTGCGCACGGCCAGCAGGCGGGGGACATAATTGCGGGTCTCGGACGGCAGGTTGAGACTGAGGTAGTCGGTCGGCTGGCCCTTGGCCTGGTTGCGGGCGATGGCCCGGCTGACGCAGCCCTCGCCGCAGTTATAGGCGGCCAGGGCGAGATCCCAGCTGCCGAACATGTCGTGCAGCTTTTCCAGGTAATCGAGCGCGGCTTCGGTGGCGGTCACCACGTCACGGCGGCCGTCATACCAGCCGTTCTGCTTGAGGCCGAAGACCTTGCCGGTGGAGGGGATGAATTGCCAGATGCCGGAGGCGTTGGCCGGGGAGAGCGCATGGGGGTTGTAGGCCGATTCGACCACCGGCAGCAGGGCGATCTCCGCCGGCATGCCGCGCGCCTCGACTTCTTCGACGATGTGGAAGAGATAGAGCCGCGCACGCTTGAAGGCCGTGTCCAGGTAGGCCGGACGGTTGATGAACCAGTTCTCCTGTGCCTGGACCAGCGGGGTGTCCAGATCAGGCATCTTCATGCCGGCGCGCAGGCGTTGCCAGAGATCGACTTCGGCTTGGGTCTCCCTAGCGGCGGCTGGGATGACTGGGTTGTCATAACTGATCGAGGCGCTCATCTGCATGAGCTTGGCGTCGGCGACGGGGTCGGCAACCGAGGCAAGTGGGAACAGGAACAGGCTGGCCAGCAGCAGGAGGGAGAGGTGTTTGGCGCTCAATTCGGCGGTGGCAAGCGGCTTGGGGCCTAGTCCATCGTGGTAGTTGGGCTATTCTAAGGCCTGAACGGCTAATTAACAAACCAATAAAATCAATGAATTAATAAACCTGCTTGAGGCTGCTTGTTACCCGAAACGGTCTTTTAACGCCCTCAAGGCGACAAAAACATCGCTGCCGTCATGGCATTTGTCCTGGCCGGTCAGTACGGCCAGGTTGCTCTGAACCTTGGCGTCATGGCAGCGCAGGAAGGGGTTGTAGGCCAATTCGTCGGCCAGGCGGGTCGGCAAGGTGGGCCGTCCGTTCTGCCGCAGTGCCCGGGCCTGGTCCCGCCAGGCCGCCAAGTCGGGATTGTCCGGGTCGACGGTGAGTGCGAAGCGGATGTTGTCGAGGGTGTATTCGTGGGCGCAGCAGACCAGGGTGTCGGGAGGGAGGCCGGCCAGGCGGGTCAGGCTCTTGTGCAAGGCTTCCGGCGTGCTGCCGAATACCTTGCCGCAACCGCAGGAGAACAGGGTATCGCCGCAGAACAGCCAGCCATGGCCGAAATAGGCAATGTGTCCCGGGGTGTGGCCTGGGATGGCCAGCACGGCAAAACGCAATCCGAGTTCGGCAATGACACATACAGTGCCCTCGTTTACCGGCCTGGTCAGGCCGGGTATGCGATCCTGGGCCACCCCGTAGACCTGGGTGTCGGGGTAGTGTGCGAGGATATCCAGGATGCCGCCGGTGTGGTCGCCATGGTGGTGGGTGACCAGTATTGCTGCCGGTCGCATGCGCCGTACCTTCAGCCAAGTTAAAATAGGCTCGGCTTCGCCAGGGTCGACGAACAGGGCGGACTGGCCGTCATGGACGGTCCAGATATAGTTGTCCTCGAAGGCGAGGATGGGTTCGAGTTGTTGCATGAGTTGAATGATAGGACGCCCCCGCATGACGGAAAACTGGTTTAACTCGGATATCGGGCGCTACGTGCGGGAGCGCGAGCTGGCCTGGTTCGATGCCACCAGTGCCGATATCTTTGGTTTCAATGCCTTGCAGGTGGGCCAGTGTCATGTCGATTTTTTGAGTGCCAACCGGATGCCGTTCCGCTTCGCCACCTCGGTGACCGATGGCGTCATGCATGCCCGGCCGGAGGAATTGCCGATTGCCGAGCAGAGTATCGATCTGGTGGCGTTGCCGCACGTGCTCGAGTTTTCGCCCAATCCGCATCAGTTGCTGCGAGAGGTGGAACGGGTGTTGCGCCCGGAGGGGCGCCTGCTGCTGGCCGGGTTCAACCCACTCAGCCTGTGGGGACTGAAGCGGGCGCTGGGGACCCGCCAGGCCTATCCCTGGAATGGCCGTTTCCTGCACCTGAACCGGATCAAGGACTGGTTGTCCCTGCTCGGCTTTGAATTGTTGTCGGGACGGATGATCTGTTACGCCCCGCCGGTGAACCGGACGACCTGGCTGCGGCGTTTCCGCTTCATGGAGGCGGCCGGCGACCGTTGGTGGGCTCTCGGCGGCGGCGTCTACCTGTTGCACGCGGTCAAGCGGGTCCGCGGCATGCGCCTGATCGCACCGCGCTGGGAAGACAAGTGGCTGGTCAAGCCGGTCCTGGTGCCGCCCAGCAATCGCATCATCAACAATAAAGAGCAGCAATGAACGAAGTTAAGGACGACTGGGTGGACCTGTATAGCGACGGCGCCTGCAAAGGCAATCCGGGCATGGGCGGCTGGGGTGTGCTGATGCGTTTCGGCGACCGCGAAAAAACCTTGTGCGGCGGCGAGCCGGAGACCACCAACAACCGGATGGAACTCACCGCGGTGATCGAGGGGCTGCGCAGCCTGAACCGGACTTGCCGGGTCCGGGTTCATACCGACTCCCAATATGTCCAGAAGGGTATTCAGGAATGGGTCGGGAACTGGAAACGCAAGGGCTGGAAGACCAGCGCCGGCCAGCCGGTGAAGAATCGCGACCTGTGGGAGACCCTGGATGGCCTGGCCGCAGAGCACCATGTCGAATGGCATTGGGTGCGCGGCCATGCCGGGCACCCGGAAAACGAGCGTGCCGATGCCCTGGCCAATGAGGGCGTCGAGAAAACGCGGCGGGGATAAGGTCCTATGTCAGTAGAAAATAGGCGCTAAAAATGCGCAGGATCGTACTGGATACCGAAACCACCGGCCTCAATCCCGGCCAGGGCCACCGGGTGGTCGAGATTGGCGCGGTGGAAGTGGTCAACCGGCGGGTGACCGGACGGACCTTCCACACCTATCTGAACCCGGACCGCGAGATCGATGCCGGGGCCGCCGAGGTGCATGGCCTGACCGCCGATTTTCTTGCCGACAAGCCGCATTTTCCGGATGTGGTGGCGGAGTTTCTCGACTACATTGCCGACGCCGAACTGGTCATCCACAATGCGCCGTTCGATGTCGGCTTCCTGAATTCCGAATTGCGCCGCCTCGATGGCGACGATGACCTGCTCCGCCATTGCCAGGGCGTGCTCGATACCCTGAAGATGGCCAAGGAGATGCATCCGGGCCAGAAAAACAACCTCGATGCGCTCTGTCGGCGCTATGAAGTGGACAACTCGGGCCGGGCCTATCACGGCGCCCTGCTGGACGCCCAACTGCTGGCCGAGGTGTATCTGGCCATGACGCGCGGCCAGGACAGCCTCGCCATCGAGTCATTCCTGACCCCGCCGCCGCAGTCGCGCCAGATCGGCATACAGGTGGGGATCAGGGTGTTGCCGGCCAGCGTGGATGAACGGGCCGAACATCAGGCGTATCTGGACGCGATGGCCCGGGACAGTGGCAAGACACTGGCTTGGTAAGCTGCTGCGGAGGGGCCATTTCGCAACTGTTCCAGCGTCGATGGTGTAGATTCAACAGATAGAAATAGTACGTATCCCCCTATGCAGGGGATGCCTGCCCGGTAGATAAAGGCCGGAGCAAGATCACACATGACAGGAGAGGCTTAATGGGGCTTGGGATGGACCGAGGCAAGCAGGCTGTATTCAGCCTTTGGCCCGGTTTTGTCCTGGCGCTGGTGTTCTGGCTGGCCGGCCCGATGCAGTCGGCCAGCGCCGACTCGTCCCCCCGCGTGGTCATCGTGTTGAGCGATTCCGCGTTGCCCTATCATCAGGTGGCCGACGCCTTCATTGCCGCCCTGGCGGGCAAATACCCGGTACAGGTTCAGGTGCTCGGCGAGATGCACGAAAGCGAGATCAAGGCGCTCAACTCCGAGAAGGTGTTGATCGTGCCGGTCGGCGTCCGCGCCTTGCACGCCGTACATGGCGATACCCGGCACGATGCCCGGATACTTTCCCTGATGGTGCCGCGCGCCGCGTTGCTGGCCTTGAATGATGCCGGCGAAGGGGATTCGGCGGTCTTCCTCGACCAGACTCCGGCCCGGTCGCTGGCGTTTATCAGACTGTTGCTGCCGAATGCGAAACGGGTCGGCATCATCGCATCGAACGAGGCCGCCCCGGGGTTGCGTGTCTTCGTCGTCGAAGCGGCCCGGGCCAAACTGGAGGTGGTGACGAACACGGTTCAGGAGCAGCAGGATGTCCCGGGCGCCCTGCAGGTCCTGCTGCCGCAGATCGACGTACTGCTCCTGGTACCGGATTCCCGTGTGGTGAATGAAAGTTCAGTACGTAATATCCTGATGGCCAGCTACCGCAGGCGCGTTCCGGTGATCGGTTTTTCGCGCGGGCTGACCAATTCGGGTGCGGTGGCGTCCCTGGTATCCAGCCTGGAGGAGATCGGTCGCCAGGGCGGGCTGCTGGCCAGGCAGTGGAACCCGGTCACGGGCACGCTGCCAGCGGCCAGGTACACCGGGCAATTCGACCTGACCTTCAATCGCCAGGTAGCGCGCTCGCTCGATATCGCGCTGCCGATGGACGAACAGGAACTCGCGGCCTGGCGCGAGAAACTGGATTAGTCAGTCCGCTACCGGATAGCCGCCGTCGGAAACGGTACGCCGCAGCACGGCCGGGTCCACTTGCGCGGAGTCGTAGTCGATTTCGGCGCTGCCGTTGGCCAGGTCGACATCGACCCGGCTGACTCCCGGCAAGGGCTCCAGCAGCCGTTTGACGCTGTTGACGCAACCCATGCAACTCATGCCGCCGATTTTCAGGGTGATCGTAGTCATGTTCATGCCTTATCCAAGGTGTGGCCGGACTGGAAGCCATCCACGATGCGGCCGTTGGCGCCATACAGCGCACTCCGGCTGGCGGCCGACTGCAGGACGTCCAGCGCCTGGCGGGTACGCTGCAATTGTGCCTCGATCAGGGTGCTGTTGACCAGATTGATGCGCTCGGCCTGTTCCGCCAGTTGACGCACGTCCCGCCAGGCGGACTGCAGGGCCGGGGTGCCGGACAGCAGAGCATCCAGCGATTCGCCCTTGCCGGTGTCGATGCCGCTGGCGACGACGAGATGGTTCCAGGCCTTGTTGGCGGTTTCGGACCAGCGGGTCTTCTCGGCGATGATGGCGGGCAGATCGTCCGTGCGGCCCTCGGTCAGGGCGCTGGCTTCCCGTTCCAGAAGTAACACGAATTCGACCAGGGCCTGGCGGAGTTGTTCCAGTGCCTGTTCAACCGGGTTCATTTGTCCGTATTTCCTTGTCGACGCAATTGTTCCATGGTGCCCTGAATCAGGGCATCCGCCACGATTTCCTCGTCGACCTGGAAGCGGCCCTCCGCGACGGCCTGGCGTACGGCTTCCACCTTGCCGGTGTCGGCGCTGTCGATCTGGCCCAGTTCTTCTTCAAGTTTGCTGAGTTGCGCCGACGTGCTGGTGATTTCCACGCTATCGCTGGCGCCGCCATGGTTCGGTGTCGTCGAGGCCGCGTTTCCCTTGGCCTTACGGGCCTCGCGGCTGCGGATGGCGGGTATGCCGTTCAATGCATCATCGATTTTCACGCCGGACTCCTTGTCTCTGCTGGCGGGAATAACGGCAGAAATTCCTGCGGCTTTAACCTGGCGGCCATCGCCGGATCGACGCTCACGGCCTGACCCTTACCGTGCCGTCCGGCTGGACGGTGCCCTGGACGTAACGTCCCGACGGGGTTTTCAGGCGCAAGCTGTCGCCCGCGCCGGCCTGGCTTTGGGCGATGCCATCCTGGCTGACCTGGAATCCGTTGCCGTCGATCAGGATCCTGACCCGTTGGCCGGCCCTGATGATGGGCCGGATGCGCAGCATGTCGATGCTGATCGGGCTGTTCTTCGCCAGCGGCCTCGACAGTGCCGCACCCCGCAGGCTGGCCGGATCGCGCGGGTAGCGGCCGGGGTCGCCGGCATATTCGACCTGGTCCTTGATGACGTCGGCCGGGCCGGGTACGGTGCCGGCGGGCAGTGGGCGTTTGGCGAGCAGGGCGGGGCCCCTGAGCACGGTCCGGTAGGACAGGTACAGGCCCCACGTCTTCGGGCTGGTGCAGTCCACGGCCAGGGTTCCGGATCCCCACAGGTTGCTGCCGGGTGCCAGGGTGAACACCGGTTCAGGGCAACTGGCCAGGTTCAGGCGGGGGTCGATCGGACCGATCGTGACGTCCGCGTGGGACTCAGGGTAGGCAATGCCGACCTGGCCACTGACGAATCGGCCGGCCGCCGCGCGCAGGACCGGAAAATCCTGCCGCGTTTCGGCCCAGGCGCTAGTCTGAAACAGAAGCAGCAGCACGAGCCAGACCGGTAGACAACGCATGCCGACTCCAATGATCATAGGCAGGTCATTTTAATCCAACCCTCCGGCCCCGTCAGGAACATGGAACCATCCACCCAGCCTAATGACATCGCGCGCGAAGCGATCAAGCGCCTGACGACCCGCAAGCAGCCGCCGACCCCCGACAATTTTCGTCGCGCCTACCACGAGGTGCAGGGGCTGGCCCCGGTCACCCCCGCCTGGACCGAGGCGATCCGGGCACTCCTGGCGCAGTGGGAGACCTATCAGGCGGGTCTGACCCAGGCCAAGAAGCGCGACATGCTGGACCGTGTGCTGATCAATTTCGGTAATGACCCGGATCAACTGGCGGGGAAGATCGCTGGACTGGCCCGCTCCTGGGCCGGATCCGGCAGTGCGGGCGCGGCCCTGGACGACGAGGTCGCGGCCTTGCCGGATGCGCCGGCCGCTTCGCCCGGTCAGGCGGTGGCCGAAGCCGACACAAGCGCCGCCGTCATCGGCCGGTTGATCGGCCATTACCTTGAGGAACACAGCGAGGCTTGCCGGGATTTATGGCCCGACCTGGCCGGCAAGGGCGAGTCCCTGGCGCGCCTGATCGCCGAACGGGCCTATCTGGTGGCAGAGCCGGATGTCGAGGCCATGGCGCGGCTCTGGCGCGAAATGCTGGTGCGCGCCGAGGACGACCATGATTTCGTAGCCGGTTTGCAGCGGGTGCTGTCGCTGCTGTTTGCCAACATCGGCGAACTGGTCTCCGAGGATGCCTGGCTGTCCGGGCAGATGGCGACCATGCAGTCGACCCTGTCCGACGGCCTGAACCCGCATGCCCTGTTCCAGGCCGAGGAGAGCCTGAAGGACCTGGTGCAGAAGCAGAAGCAACTCAAGGGCAGCCTCAACGAGGCCAAGGAAAAGCTGAAGCGGCTGATTTCCACCTTCATCAACCGGGTCGGCGAGATGTCCGAGAGCACCGGCAACTACAACACCCGGATCAAGGGCTACGCGACCCGGATCGCCGAAGCGGACGATATTTCCCAGCTCTCCGAGGTCATCGACGGCCTGTCGACCGACATGACCCAGATGGAAGACGAGATGGGGCGCAGCCACCGGGAACTGGTCGAGGCCAGGAGCCATGTCGAGGAAGCGGAGACCCGCATCCAGACCCTGGAGAAGGAACTGGAGACGGTGTCGGCCCTGGTGCGCGAGGACCAAATGACCGGGGCACTCAATCGCCGCGGCATGGAAGAGGCCTTCAAGCGCGAACTGGCCCGGGCCGGACGGATGTCGGCGCCGTTCTCGGTCGGCTTGCTCGACATTGACCATTTCAAGCGCCTGAACGATAGCCTCGGCCACCAGGCCGGCGACCAGGCTTTGATCCACCTGGTCGGCGTGGTTCGCCAGTTGCTGCGTCCGACCGATACGCTGGCCCGCTATGGCGGCGAGGAGTTCCTGCTGCTGTTGCCCAACAGCGACCTGGACGAGGCGGAAAAGGTCATGCTCAGGTTGCAGCGGGAACTGACCCGGCAGTTCTTCCTGCACGACAACCAGAAGGTGTTGATCACCTTCAGCGCCGGTGTCGCCCAACTGACCCCGGGCGAATTGCAGGCCGATCTGCTGCGCCGGGCCGATGCGGCCATGTACAAGGCCAAGGCCACCGGCCGCAACCGGGTGGAACGCGGCTGAACGCGCAAGCGCAGGCGGCAATTATTGCCAGGCGGCTTGCCAGGCCGGCTGCCGGTCTTCCGGTATTTCTCATCTGATCAATACAAATCAACAGCTTATGGGCTGTTGATGGGCTGGCATGCGGGTTGCTAACACTCCTGACGTACAGGAGTCCGCCATGCTGAGCAAAATCGACCACGAATTCGCCTTCATCCAGACCGCCATGTCCCTACGGGCCCGGCGGCAGGAGATACTGGCGTCCAATCTGGCCAACTCGGATACCCCGAACTACAAGGCACGCGACCTCGACTTCGCCTCGGCGTTGCGTTCGGCGGTGGGCGCCTCGGGCGGCACCCTGGCACTGGCCACGACCTCGGCAGGCCATATCGGCGGGATGGGGGCAGGCGGCGCGGCCGGAGCCGCGGGGGTCAAGTACCGCTCGGTCGTGCAGCCGAGCCTGGACGGCAACACGGTCGATCCCGACGTCGAACGCGGCCACTTCGCCGACAACGCCATGCAATACCAGTTCCTGCTCGAACGGATGCGCGGCACCGTCGAGAAGATGAAGATGGCCCTGTCGGAGACCCGATGATGTCGATCAGCAACGTCTTCCATATCGCCGCCTCCGCCCTGACCGCGCAGTCCATGCGCCTCAACGCCGTGGCCAGCAACCTGGCCAATGCGGAATCGGCGCATTCTTCCACCGGCGAGGGCTACAAGGCCAAGCAGGTCATGTTCCAGGCCGTGGCGATGGACAAAGCGGAGCCCTGGGCGCAGGGCGTGCGCATGACCGAGGTGGTCGAGGATCCCCGGCCGGACCGCCTGGTCTACGACCCCAAGCACCCCCTGGCCGACGCCAAGGGCTATGTCGCCTATCCCAATGTCGACGCGGTGGAAGAGATGGTCAACATGATCTCCGCCTCCCGTTCCTACCAGACCAACGCCGAAGTGATGGCCACGGCGAAGGACCTCATGTCCCGCACCCTGGCCCTGCTGCAATCCTGATAAGGAGTGAATGATGGCCGTCGCTGCCGCCAATACTGATTATTCAAGTGTGATCGCCTCCGTGAACGGCAAATCCGCTACCACGAACGCGACCCAGGAGATGAGCGATCGGTTCCTGAAGCTGCTGGTGACCCAGCTGAAGAACCAGGATCCGATGAACCCCATGGACAATGCCCAGATGACCTCGCAGTTGGCCCAGATGTCGACGGTCGAAGGCATCAACAGGCTCAACGACAGCATGTCCGGCCTGCTGTCCAGCTACCAGGCCGCGCAGACGCTCCAGGCCACGGCCCTGCTCGGCCACCAGGTGCTCGCCGAAGGCGATGTATTGAATCTGTCGAGTGGCGTGGCGGTGGGTGGCGCCGATCTGGCCTCGGCGGTCGACAGCGTGACGGTCACCATATCCGATCACGCCGGGCAGGTGCTGGATACATTGAGACTTGGAGCTCAGCCCGCCGGCGAGCTCCGTTTTGCCTGGGATGGCACCGACGCCAACGGCAACGCCCTGGCAGACGGCAAATACAACTTTACGGTCAGTGCGAAGTCGGCTGGCGAGACCGTCGCCGCCACCTCGCTGACCCTTGCGCCGGTCAGCAGCGTAAGCATGCAGAACGGTACCGTGAGCCTGGAGTTGAGCGGTTTGGGTGAGCGCACGCTCAACCAGATCAGACAGATTTTCTAAGGAGAGGATGCCATGAGCTTCCAACAAGGTTTGAGCGGTCTGAACGGCGCGGCCAAGAATCTCGATGTCATCGGCAACAACATCGCCAACGTCTCGACAGCGGGCTTCAAGCAGGCCCGTACCGAGTTCGCCGATGTCTATGCGAATTCGCTTTATGGTTCGGGCGGGGCCCAGGTGGGTATCGGCACCCAGGTGGTGAATGTCTCCCAGTCGTTTACCCAGGGCAACATCACCTCTACCAACAACCCGCTCGACGTGGCCGTCAACGGCGACGGCTTCTTCCGGGTCAGCGACGGCGGCGCCATCGCCTATACCCGGAATGGCCAGTTCCACCTCGACAAGGACGGCTACCTGGTCACCAATACCGGCGGCAATATCACCGGCTATACGACCCTGACCCTGGATGCCAACAACAACGTGACCGGCGCCGCCGACCTGGGCAACATCCAGATCGACCTCAACGACCTGGAGCCGCAGGCGACTTCCAAGATCAGCATGGTCCTCAGTCTGGATGCCTCCGCGACGGCACCGACGACCACCCCTTTCGACCCCAATGTGGCGGCGACCTACAATTTCACGACCAGCACCACGATCTATGACAGCCTGGGCGCATCGCACACCATGCAGATGTACTACGTCCGGGATTCGACCAATCCGTTGCAGTGGAAGGCGTATGCCTACCTGGACGGAACGACCGACCAGATCGACCTGGACGGTGCCGGCACCAACGACTACCACACCTTGACCTTTACTTCATCGGGCCAACTCGCGTCCGGCGCGACGATCTCCGGCGTGTCGCATCCGCTCGCACCGGCAGCCAACCTGTCATTGAATTACGACTTTACCGGCGTCACCCAGTTTGCCGGCGATTCCGGCCTGATTTCCGTGTCCCAGGACGGCTACGCCCGTGGCCGCGTGGTCGGGGTCAGCATCGACAACACCGGGGTGATCTTCGGCCGCTATACCAACGGCCTGACCCGGCCCCTGCAGCAGCTGGTCCTGGCCAGTTTCCGCAACCCCAATGCCCTGGTCTCCCTCGGCAACAACCAGTGGGCCTCCAACAGCGAGACCGGCACCGAGGTCCTGAACGTGCCAGGCAAGGGCGTCGCCGGCGTGGTGCAGTCCGGCGCGACCGAGGATGCCAACGTCGACCTGACTGCCGAGCTGGTCAACCTGATCGTCGCCCAGCGTCTCTATCAGGCCAATGCCCAGACCATCCGGGCGCAGGACCAGATCCTGCAGACGCTGGTCAACCTGCGCTGATAACTGACCATCGCTGATCGCTGAAAGCTTATAAATGGATCGTATCGTCTACGTCGCCATGACCGGAGCCAGGGAGATCACCCGCCAGCAAGCGGCGGTCTCCCACAACCTGGCCAACGTCTCCACGACCGGTTTCAAGGCCGAGCTGAATGTCTTTCGTGCCTTGCCGGTGGTGGGCGAGGGCGCCCGCACGCGGGCCTTCGTGCTGGATACCACCCCGGCCACCGACTACAGCAACGGCGCGATCCAGCACACCGGCCGCCAGATGGACGTCGCCGTGCGCGGCGCCGGTTGGGTCGCCGTGCAGGATGCCGCCGGCCAGGAGGCCTACACCCGGATGGGTGACCTGCAGACCTCCATCAACGGCATCCTGCAGACCGGCAACGGGCTCAACGTGATCGGCGACAGCGGCCCCATTGCGGTGGCGCCGGACCAGGAGGTCCTGGTCGCCTCCGACGGCACGGTGTCGACGATCCCGAATGGCGCCAACCGGAAGGCCGTCGAGATCGCCGGCCGCATCAAGCTGGTCAACCCGGCCGGAGCCGATCTGGTGCGCGGCGAGGACGGCCTGTTCCGTCTGAACAGCGGCCAGCCCGCCCAGGCCGATGCCGATGTCAGGCTGGCGGTGGGTGCGCTGGAAGCCAGCAACGTGAATCCGGCCGAGGCCCTGGTCAACATGATCAGCCTGGCGCGGCAGTTCGAGACCCAGATGCGGGTGCTGCGCACCGCCGAGGAAAACCACAAGGCCGGGGACAAGGTTCTCGCCAGATAATTGAGTTAAAAGGATATCGCCATGTTGCGTTCCCTGTATATCGCCCGTACCGGCCTGGACGTCCAGCAGACCCAGCTGGACGTGATCTCGAACAACCTGGCCAACGTCAGCACCAACGGCTTCAAGAAGGCGCGTGCGGTATTCGAGGACCTGCTCTACCAGACCATTCGCCAGCCGGGCGCCCAATCGTCGCAGCAGACCCAGTTGCCGAGCGGTTTCCAGCTCGGTGTCGGCGCGCGCACCGTGGCTACCGAGCGCATCCACACCCAGGGTTCCCTGCAGCAGACCGGCAACTCGCTCGACGTGGCGGTCAACGGTCGCGGTTTTTTCCAGATCCTGATGCCGGACGGCTCGACCAGCTATACCCGCGACGGCTCCTTCCAGGTCGACAGCGATGGCAACATGGTGACCGCCAGCGGTTATCAGGTGCAGCCCAACATCGTCATTCCCCAGGATGCCCTGACGGTCACCATCGCGCGCGACGGCACGGTATCGGTCACCCAGCCCAACAACACCACCCCGACGGTGCTCGGCCAGATGCAACTGGTCACCTTCGTCAACCCGACCGGACTGCAGAGCCAGGGCGAGAACCTGTACCTCGAGACCGCCTCGTCGGGCACCCCGCAGGTGAGCAATCCGGGCGAAAACGGCGTCGGCGTGCTCAACCAGAACTTCGTCGAGTCCTCCAACGTCAACGTGGCCGAGGAACTGGTCAACATGATCGTCGCGCAACGGGCCTACGAGCTGAACTCGCGCGCCATCACCACCTCGGACCAGATGCTCCAGCGCCTGACCCAGATCTGATAGGGCATGAGGCCTTGCCGCCAGGAGCGGCAAGATTTGCCGGATCCCCGCGAACGGACCTGCCTGCTTGTTCTAACAGACTGATTATTCATGGTTATTGCTGTTGGCACGGGGTTTGCAACTGCTTGCTCACAGTTATATGGATCGGATCGCCAGCCATGAGCAAATCCCTGCAAAGCCTGCTGCAAGCCCTTATCCCGGCCCTGCTTGCGGGCTGTGCGATGGCGCCCGCGACCAACATCCAGCAGCCCCTGACCGCGCGGCCGCAACCACCGGCACCGGCAGCCGAGAACAATGGCACGATCTTCCAGCCCAGCCGCAACGTGGCGCTGTTCGAGGATCGACGGGCACGCTATGTCGGTGACACCCTGACCGTCAATCTGGTCGAGAACACCGAGGTCAAGCGCAAGTCGGAAACCAAGGAGGACCGTTCGGCGACCGCGGACGTCAACGTCCCGGTGCCGACCGTGCTGGGCAGGAAGCCGCCAGTCATCGGGGCCACGACCTGGACGCCGAACTCCAGCGCCAACCAGAATTTCAAGGACAACGAGACCAACAGCAACAGTTTCAAGGGCGGCATCACGGTGACCGTGGTCGAGGTCCTGGCGAACGGCAACCTGATGGTGTCCGGCGAGAAACAGGTGGCCGTGAACAACGATACCGAATACATCCGGCTGGCCGGGGTGGTGAACCCGCGCGACATTACCCGCGAGGGCACGGTGAACTCCACCCAGGTCGCCGATGCCAAGATCGAGTCGAAGAATTCCCAGTCGATCGACAAATCGCAGCTGGTCAGCATGATGGCCCGGTTTTTCCTGACCGCGTTGCCTTTCTGAGGATGGTGTCATGAGCCGAGTACAAAGAATCGAAACCAGGACCGCACGGAGGCTGCTGGCCTGGGCCTTCTGCCTGGTCGGTACGGCGCTGGCCTGCGTCGCCCAGGCCGACCGGATCAAGGACATTGCCAACGTCGCCGGAGTGCGCGACAACCAGCTGGTCGGCTACGGCCTGGTGGTCGGCCTGGACGGCACCGGGGCGACCAGCAAGTTCGCCCAGCAGAGCATCATCTCCATGCTCGGCCAGATGGGCGTCAACATGCTGCCGACCGACAGCGTATCGCTGAAGAACGTCTCCGCGGTCATGCTGACCGGCAACCTGCCGGCCTTCGCCAAGCCCGGCCAGACCATCGACGTCACCGTCTCGGCGCTCGACAACGCCAAGAGCCTGCGCGGCGGCACCCTGCTGATGTCGCCGCTCAAGGGCGGCGACGGCCAGGTCTACGCCGTGGCCCAGGGCAATGTCCTGGTCGGCGGCGCCGGCGCCTCGGCGGGCGGCTCCAGCCAGACCGTCAACCACCTGTCGGCCGGCCGCATTCCTTCCGGCGCCACGGTCGAACGCGCGGTCGCCACCCGGCTCGGCCAGGGTGACTTCATCCAGCTGGAACTCAAGGACACCGATTTCACCACCGCCAGCCGGGCCGCCGAGGCCATCGACCGGGCCTTCGGCCACGGCACCGCGGTCCCGCTCGACGGCCGCCTGATCCAGGTCAGGGCCCCGGCCGATCCCGGCCAGCGGGTGGCCTTCATGTCCCAGCTCGAAAACGTCAATCTCAACCCGGCCCAGCCGACCCCCAAGGTGATCATGAACGCCCGCACCGGCTCCATCGTCATGAACCAGCTGGTCACCCTGGACAAGTGCGCCATCGCCCATGGCAACCTGACCGTCACCGTCAACAGCACGCCCCAGGTCAGCCAGCCGGGCGCCTTGTCCGGCGGCCAGACCGTGGTCACCGAAGCCGCCAATGTCCAGATTATGAGCGACAAGGGCGGCCTGATCGTGATGCCTGCGGCAGCCACCCTGGGCGACGTGGTCAAGGCCTTGAACGCCGTCGGGGCGACGCCCCAGGATCTGCTTTCCATCCTGCAGGCGATGAAGGCCTCCGGTGCGCTCAAGGCGGAACTGGAGATCATCTGATGTTCGCGGCGGCCAATCTCGCAGACCGTCTCTCGGTCGACGTCCAGGGCGCCCAGTCCCTGAAGGCCCAGGCGGCCTCGGGCGACCCCGAGGCCCTGCGCTCGGCCGCCAGGCAGTTCGAGGCGATGGTCGTGCAGACCATGCTGAAGACCATGCGCGAGACCAGCTTTGCCCCGGACGGCGACGTCCTCGGCGAGAGCCAGGGTCTCAAGATGTATCGTGAACTGCTCGACCAGCAATGGGCGCAGAAGATGGTGACGGGCAAGGGATTCGGTTTCGCCGAGATGATGGTCAAGGCCATGGAGGCCCGCAACAAGGCCGTGACGCCGGAAGAAATGGCCAGACTGGCCCTGCCGGAGGGCGACAACGGCACGGGCAATCCCGTGCCGGCGCCGGCCGTAGAGGCCGCTCCGGCAGTACCGGCTGCAGCCGTCGCGCCGGCAGCCAGCCTGGAATCCGGCAGCGCCAAGGCGGCCGAACCGTCGCCGTCGCCGGCCCAGAACGACTATCGGCAGGCGTTCCTCGACCGGCTGCGTCCCCATGCCGAGCGGGTGGCGGCGGAAACCGGGCTGCCGGCCCAATTCATCCTCGCCCATGCCGCGCTGGAGACCGGCTGGGGCCGGCATGAAATCCGCAACGCGGACGGTAGCTCCAGCCATAACCTGTTCGGCATCAAGGCCGGGCGGGGCTGGTCGGGCGTGGTGGCGCAACAGGAGACCACCGAGTACCAGTACGGCATCCCGGTGCGCAAGACCGAGCCCTTCCGCGCCTACGGCAGTTATACCGAGGCCTTGCGCGATTACGCCGACCTGTTGGGCAAGCGCTACCAGGGTGCCTACCGCGCCCCGGATGCCGTCGCCTTTGCCCAGGGGTTGGCCGACGGCGGCTACGCCACCGATCCGAACTATGCCGGCAAGATCAAGGGCGTGATCGCCAGCGTGGCGGCGCTCGAAGCGTAAAGTTTACCCGGCCGGGGTCGTTAATTGATATGTCAGTATTGGAGCAGGCATGAGCACCAACATACTCAGCATCAGTCTCGCCGCACTTTCGGCCGCCCAGGCAGGCATCCGCACGACCCAGCAGAATATCTCCAACGTCAATACGCCGGGTTTCCGCCGCCAGACGGTCAACTATTCCAACAGCACGCCCTTTTATTCCGGGATGGCGACGGCAGGCAGCGGCGTCAAGGTCGACGGCGTGTCCCGCGTCTACGACCGTTTCCTGGATAACCAGGTGTTGTTGAGCCAGACCCAGCTATCCCGCTACGAGGCCTATGCCACCTATACCTCCCAGGTCGACAGCCTGCTGGGTAATTCCAGTACCGGCCTGTCCACCAGCCTGGGCGATTTCTTCGCGGCCGCCAACGAGGTCGCCAACGACCCCACGTCGGTATCGGCCCGCCAGATGCTGCTGACCTCGGGCGAAAGCCTCTCAGGCCGCATCAACAATCTGAATGACGTCATGGCCGGCATGCAGAGCGGCATGGATAACCAGATGGCGGCCATCGCCGACCAGGTCAGCAACTATGCCAAGCATGTCGCCCAGCTGAGCGACCAGATTGCCCTGCAGGAGGGTTCGACCGGCCAGACCGCCAATGACCTGCGCGACATGCGCGACCAGGTGGCCGCCGAGATCAACAAGCTGGTCAACGTCACCAGCTTCAGCCAGCAGGATGGCACCTACGGGCTCTACATCGGTTCCGGCCAGCCACTCGTGGTGGGCAACACGGCCAGCACCATGGTCATGAAGGCGGATCCCTCCGACCCGCAACACCAGGTCCCTGCGCTGGTGGTCAACGGGGTCCAGATACCGCTCAATACGACCCTGACCACCGGCGGCCAACTGGGCGGCATGCTGTCGTTCCGGGAAGAAGTCCTGAACCCGGCGCAACAGGATCTGGCCCGCATGGCGGCAAGCTTCGCCATGACCTTCAACACGCAGCACCGGGCGGGGTTTGACCAGAATGGTGCCGCCGGCGGCAACTTCTTTGCCAACCCGGCGATGCCCCAGTCCCCTTCGACGCCGGAAATAAACCTCAATCTGGTCGACGACCGTCAGTTGATCCCGGGCAATTACCAGCTCAGCTTCGACGGCAGCAACTACAACCTGGTCAATGGTCAGGACGGCAGCGTGATCGGGACCTATGCCAGCCTGGGCACCCTGAACACGGCATTGGCGGCACGGGGATTCCAGCTGTCGGCGGCTCCCACCGCGGCCGGCGCCTGGAACATCAACTTCAACGACTACGCCCGCCAGATGACGGTCGCCATCGGCGATGTCCGCAAGGTGGCCGCCGCCTCGGCCAGCGGAGCGCCGGGCGACAATACCAATGCCCTGGCGCTGGCGGGCCTGCAGAAGGATCCGGTCATGAACGGTGGCACGGCGAGCTTCCAGACCTTTTATGGCCAGGTCAGCAGCCGGGTCGCCAACCAGGCCCATTCCGCCGACGCCAGCCAGAAGGCCTACGACGTGCTGACCAAGCAGGCCTACGAGGCCAGCCAGTCCGTTTCCGGGGTCAACCTGGACGAGGAGGCCGCGAACCTGATTCGCTATCAACAAGCCTATCAGGCCGCCGCCAAGGCCATGCAGATTTCATCCAGCCTGTTCGATGAAATCCTCGCCATAGCACGATAGTAGAGGTCACCATGCGCATCAGCACCGCCAGCTTCTATACCGCCAGCCTGCCCGGCATCCAGTCGCAGCAGTCCGCCATCGCCCGGCTCAACCAGCAGATCGCCAGCAACCAGAACTATCTGGCGGCCAAGGACAACCCGGTCAAGACCAACCAGATCATGGCACTGGCCGACAGCATCGCCATGCGCAACCAGCATCTGGCCAACATCGACAAGGCCGGTCTGGTGCTGAGCGAGGAAAATACCGTCCTCTCCGAGATGCGTTCGGCCGTGAGCAGCGTGAAGAGCCTGCTTTCCCAGAGCAGTTCGATGAGCGACCAGTCGCTGCGCAGCCAGATGGCCCAGCAGCTCGGCGACCTGTACATCCACATCAAGGACCTGGCGAATGCCAAGGACAGCAACGGCAACTATATCTTCGCTGGCTACAAGACCGATACGCTGCCGTACGACCATAGCCAGGCCTACCCGGGCACGGTCGCTTCCGCGAGTACCACCTATGGCGGCGATGCCGGCGTGCGCGCCATCGAAATCGATACCGGGCGGACCCTGCCCGTCAGCGATGTACTGAACACCATCTTCCAGATCGGCGGCACGCCCGACCTGCTCCAGGCGATCGATCAGGCGGCGGTCGACCTGGCCGATCCGACGGTTACCCAGCCCGGTCTCGCCGGCAACCTGCAGGGCTACCTCGATGTCGTCAACACCTCGTTTGACCGGCTGAGTGTCACGGTCAACGATGTAGTGGGCCGCCAGGTCGTCCTCGACGATGCGAAAAACGTCCAGAAGACGCTCAAGCTCAACGACCTGAATGCCTTGGGCGGCATCCAGGAACTGGACCAGGCGGCCGCCATCGTCGAATTGCAGCAGCGCCAAGTGGCGCTGCAGGCCTCCATGCAGGCCTTCTCCAAGGTTTCCGGCCTGTCCCTGTTCAGCTATCTCTGACCCTGGCCTGACCGGGCGGGTCGGCGTCAGCCGATCTCGCCGAGGACGCCGCGTATCCTCGCCAGCCGTTCCGTCAGCCCCGCGCTGGCGGCTTCGATGCGCAACTTGTCCTGGCCGGCCAGCCTGTATTCCCGCTTGGTCTGGATCAGCTTGATCAGGCGGGCCGGGTCGATCGGCGGGTTGGGCTTGAACTGGATGCTGACAGCCTTGTCGCCGGCGTCCAGCTTGACGATGCCGAGGGGCTCGGTGTCCAGGCGCAGGCGATGGGTCTCGATCAACGTACGGGCCGGGTCCGGCGGCAGGCCGAAGCGGTCGATCAATTCCTCCTCCAGCCGGCGCAGGTCGTCGCCGTCGGCGCAATTGGCCAGCCGCTTGTAGAGCACCAGCCGTTCGTGCACGTCGCTGCAATAGTCCTCCGGCAGCAGCGCGGGGAGATGCAGGTTGATCTCGGCGGTGACCGCCAGGGGCGCCTCCAGGTCCGGCTCCCGGCCTTCCCTGAGCGACTTCACCGCCATCATCAGCATGTCGTTGAACAGGGTGAAGCCGACCTCCTGCATCTCGCCGCTCTGGCTCTCGCCCAGCACCTCGCCGGCGCCGCGGATCTCGAGGTCGTGCATGGCCAGGTAGAAACCGGAACCGAGGTCTTCCATCGCCTGGATGGCGTCGAGGCGCTTGGTCGCGGCCGGGGTGATGCGCGCCTCGCCCGGCGGCGTCAGCAGGTAGGCATAGGCCTGGTGGTGGGAGCGGCCGACCCGGCCGCGCAGCTGGTGCAACTGGGCCAGGCCGAACTTGTCGGCCCGGTTCATGATGATGGTGTTGGCCGAGGGCACGTTGATGCCGGTCTCGATGATGGTGGTGCACAGGAGCAGGTTGAAGCGCTGGTGGGTGAAGTCGCGCATCACATGTTCCAGGTCGCGCTCATGCATCTGGCCATGGGCGACCTGGATGCGCGCCTCGGGCAACAGCGTGGCCAGTTTCTCGGCCATGGCCTGGATCGACTCCACCTCGTTGTGCAGGAAGTAGATCTGGCCGCCGCGCTTCAGTTCGCGCAGAGCCGCCTCCCGGATCAGGCCTTCCGAGTAGGGCTGCACGAAGGTCTTGATGGCCAGGCGCTTTTGCGGCGCGGTGGCGATCACCGAGAAGTCGCGGATGCCTTCGAGCGACATCGCCAGGGTGCGCGGGATCGGCGTCGCGGTCAGGGTGAGCACGTCGACCTGGGCGCGCAGGGCCTTGAGCTGCTCCTTCTGGCGCACGCCGAAACGGTGTTCCTCGTCGATGATGACCAGGCCCAGGTTCTTGAACTTGACGTCCGGCTGGACCAGCTTGTGGGTGCCGATGACGATGTCGATGCGGCCGGTCTTGAGGCCCTCGATGGCGGCGGCGACCTCCTTGGCGGAGCGGAAGCGCGACAGCTCGGCAATCTTGACCGGGAAGTCGGCGAAGCGGTCGCCGAAGGTCTCCATGTGCTGCTCGGCCAATAGCGTCGTCGGGCACAGCACCGCCACCTGCTTGCCGTCGGCCACCGCGGCATAGGCGGCGCGCAGGGCGACCTCGGTCTTGCCGAAGCCGACGTCGCCGCAGACCAGCCGGTCCATCGGCTTGCCCGAGCGCAGGTCGGCCACCACCGCCTCGATGGCGGCCTGCTGGTCCGGCGTCTCGTCGAATTCGAAGCCGGCCGCGAAGCTGTCCAGGCCATGGGCGTCGATGCTGAACGAGGTGCCCTCGCGCGCGGCGCGCTGGGCGTACAGGTTGAGCAGTTCGGCGGCGGTGTCGCGCGCCTTTTCCATGGCCCGGCGCTTGGCCTTCTCCCACTGGCCGCTGCCCAGCCGGTGCAGGGGAGCGGTATCCGGGTCGCCGCCCATGTAGCGGGCGATCAGGTGCAGGTGGGCGACCGGCACATAGAGCTTGTCGCCGCCGGCGAACTCCAGGGTCAGGAACTCCTCGGTGCCGTCGCCCAGGTCCATGCCGGTCAGGCCCAGGTAGCGGCCGATGCCGTGCTGGACGTGCACCACCGGGTCATCGATCTTGAGTTCCGAGAGGTCGCGCAACAGGCCCTCGACCTGGGTCTGCTTGCCTGCGCGGAGCGTCCGGGTGGTCGGGTTGCGGGCATACAGCTCGGTTTCGGTGAGGACGGCGAGCCCGTCGTCGCTGTCGACGAAGCCGGAGGCCAGCGGGCCGGTGGTCAGGAAAAAGGCGTGCGGGGCAAGCGGCTCGGGTTGGCCGGGCCAGCCCTCCAGAAGCTGGGGCTTGAGGCCGTATTCGGCCAGGGCGCTGGCCATGGTCTCGCGCCGGCCCAGACTCTCCGCCACCAGCAGGGTGGCGCCCGGGTAGCCGGCCAGATGGGCCTGAAGGTGGGCGTAAGGCACCTCGGCGCGGCGGTCGGTTTCGACCGCCGGCGCCGGCGCAAAGTCCTGCCGGGCATCCGCGTCGGCGCTCATCTCCAGGCGGGCGTAGGTCTTCAGGCGGCCGAAGAACTGGTCCGTGGGCAGGAACAGCGCTTCCGGCGGCAGCAGCGGGCGTTGCCGGTCGCCGGCGAGAATCTTGTGCCGGCTCCGGGTGTCGCGCCAGAAACCCTCCGCGGCGGCCTCGACATCGCCGTGCAGGATCACGGCAGTGTCCGTCGGCAGGTAATCGAACAGGGTGGCGGTATCGTCGAAGAACAGCGGCAGGTAGTACTCGATGCCGGCCGGGGCCAGCTTGTGGGAGACGTCCTTGTAGAGCTGGCTTTTGCTCGGGTCGCCCTCGAACCGGTCGCGGAAATTCTGCCGGAAGCGGGTGATGCCAGCCTCGTCGAGCGGGAATTCGCGCGCCGGCAGCAGGCGGACGTCGTTGACCTTGTACAGGGTACGCTGGCTGTCCGGGTCGAAGGTGCGGATCGATTCGATCTCGTCGTCGAACAGGTCGATCCGGTAGGGCATCGCCGAGCCCATCGGGAACAGGTCGAGCAGCCCGCCGCGCACGGCGAATTCGCCCGGCGACAGGACCTGGCTGACATGGCTGTAACCGGCCTCGGTCAGCCGTTTGCGGAAGGCCTCGATGTCGAGCTTGTCGCCTTGTCTGAACAGGAAGGCATGGGCGGCCAGGAAGGCCGGCGGCGCCAGCCGCTGCAAGGCCGTCGCGGCTGGCGCCACCAGCACCTGGGTGCGTTTCTCGGAGGACAGCCAGAGTGCCGCCAGCCGTTCCGAGACCAGGTCCGGGTGCGGCGACAGCGGGTCGTAGGGCAGGGTTTCCCAGTCCGGGAACAGGTTGACCGTCAGTTCGGACGCGAACCAGGCGATCTCCTCGCGCAAGCGGGCCGCCTCGGACGCGGTCTCGGTCAGGATCAGGAGACGCGCGCCGGCCGCGAGCCGGGCCAGGATCAGGCTGTCGGCGGAACCGGGCGGTTTCGGAAAATGCTTGCGCTGGCCGGCAAGCGGCAGGGAGGGAAGATCAGACATGGGATGCAGCTAGGCGGGGACGGGGATGACGTTACGCCGTCATTGTCACCCGTCCGGACTTTGCGGTCACGCTTTCAAGGCTTCCCGCCGCTTCGTCATCATATCTTCCAGGATCGGCGCGCAGATGACCGACAGGGCCAGGCGCAGCTTGCCGCCCGGCACCAGCAGGGTGGAGGCGCGGGTCATGCGGGAGCCGGGGATGCGCTTCATGATGTCGCGGAAGTCGTGCCGCTTGCGGTCGCGGAAGTGGATGACCAGGGCCGATTCGTCCGGGGCCGGCACGTCGCGGGCGATGAAGGGGTTGGAGGTGTCGACCAGCGGGATGCGCTGGATGTTGATGTCGGTAAGGCCGAACTGCGGCACGATGTAATGGATGTAGTCGTCCAGGCGGCGCAGGATGGTCTCGACGCTTTCCTCGCGCGAGCAGTGATATTTCTCGCAGTCGCGGTGGATCTTCTGGATCCACTCCAGGTTGATCGCCGGAACGATGCCGATCAATAGATCGACATGCTGGGCGACGTCGATGCCGACGGCATTCTTGCGCCGGTCGATGTCGGGCGGGAATTCGAAGCTTTCCTGGCGCCGGGTCCAGGTGTCGGCCTTGACGCCGCCGTGCTGGCCTTCATAGAGCAGGATGTCGCTCTGTTCCGGGAGGGGATGCCAGGAGGTGAATTCCCCCACCTGGACCTTTAGTTCCTTGGCGTGGTCGTCGTTGTGGGCGTAATCGCGGGCGATGCCGTTGCCGGTGGTGCCGTAGGTACGGAACAGGGCTTCCAGTTCGGCCAGGTAGTTGCACTCGGGGCCGAACCAGGAAATATGCCGCTGGCTGTTGCGCGCCTCATCCAGCAAGGCCGTGAACTGGCTTTCGGTGTAGCGCCGGAAGGCGTCGCCATGGATCAGCGCCGGCTTGATCCGAAGCCGGAAGAAGATGTCCTTGAAGGCATGGCGGACAAATGACAGGCCGGAACCGGATGAACCGGTCACGGCGACGATAGGATGCTTGACGGACATTGCCGCGTACTCCCCGGTACGGCCAATAAGGAGCGCAGTGTATCCCGCCGGATTGGAGCGGGCAAACCCATACTATTACGCTGTTTCAGGGCAAACGATAAAAGCGCTGATCCAGGCTTTTTCCTTCCGGCAGATTGTCCAGCCGGTCGCCCACCGCCTCGGCCAGATGGTCGAAACGGTCGATGGGGCGGGGATGGGTCTTGAACAGCAGGGCCACGCGGCTGTCCTGGTCGGAAACATGGCCGATGTCCTCGAGTACCTTGGGCAGGGCGTAGGCATCGTAGCCGGCGCGCGCCGCCAGCACCATGCCGACCCGGTCGGCCTCGAATTCGGCTTCCTTGTCGAGGCTGCGCGACATGATCTCGGCGCCGTTGCCGACCAGGTTCTGGATCAGCTGGTTCTCATCCTTCACCTGCTTGCCGAGCAAGCCGGCCGCCAAGGCGATGAACTGGGACTTCTGCATCACCTTGAGCTGGTGTTTGCGGATCACGTGGCCGATCTCGTGGCCCAGCACGCCAGCCAGGTCGGCCTCGTTGGCGAGTCGCCGGTAAAGCCCCTTGGTGACGAAGACGTAGCCGCCGGGCGCGGCAAAGGCATTGATGTCGTCGCTGTCCACCACGCCGAAGCGCCAGGGCAGGTCGGGGCGCTCGCTCTGCTGCGCCACCCAGCTACCGACCAGATTGACGTAATGCTGCAGGCCGTCGTCGGGAACCAGCTTGACCGCGCCCAGGAAGTTGCCGGCGATCTTGTCGCCGATGCGGCGTTCCTCCTCGACCGATACCTTTCCGGACAGGAGTGCATGCAGCAGTTGATCGGCGGGACGCTCGGTCGAGACGGGTGACGACGAAGGCGAAGACGCGCTTGGCGCAGTCTGCCGGGGTGCTGCCTGGGGCGGGGTCGCCATGGCGAGTTTCTGGTCCTTGAACCAGTCCTTGTAGGTCCGGTCCGGATCGCTGGCCTGGACCGCAGAGGCCGCCATGGCCAGGATCAGGGCGAAAAGTGTCTTGGTCAAAATTCGAACCCTCCCGTGGGCGTTGTGGCGGCTTCCTTCGGCTTCGGCGCCGGCAGATAGTCGAGCTTGGCTGCGACCAGATTGCCCTCGGCGGCGAAGCGCCTGGCCGCCTCGCCGGTCACCGCCTGTGCTTCCAGACGCTGCATTTCCCGGCTGTCGTATTGGGCCTTGCGCAGTTCTTCTTCATTGAGTCCGCGCAGGCCGGCGGTCGCCACCACCTTGTTCGGGTCGCGCTGCTGGGTCAGCTCCGCGGCCCCGGCCAGGGCATTGTTCGAGCCGGTCGGCGCGCGGCCGCGCACCGACAGCAGGCGTACCCAGCCGGTCTTGCCAGCGGCCCGGATTTGCGTCCAGCCGCCCTGGCGGGCCAACAGGTCGACCTTGCTGCCTTTGGCCGCAACGCCGACACTCTTGGCGCTTGCCGAGGCGCTGGCGCGCAGGCTGTCGTCCCTGAGCATCAGTCCTTCCGTGGCCCAGGCCGGCATGGCCAGGCAGGCAGCCAGCAGCAGCGGGAAAACCCTCTTGAACATCATGCGCTTGCCTCCTCGATCGATTCAGTTTTGCTGGTTCATGCGCTGCAGGCGCTGACACAGTACGCCGATGATGCGCCTTGATAGCGGCGCCGAATAGCGCATCAGTTCCTCCAGCATGGCCGGCGGCAGGACCAGGGCGGTCACCTCGGACTCCGCAACCACGCTGGCGGTGCGTTTTTCCTTCAGTAGATAGGCCATCTCGCCGAAAAGTTCGCCGGCTTCGAGCACGCCCAGTTTCTTGTCCTGCCCGCCGATTTTCTTGTACAGGCCGACCCGGCCGGAATGGAGATAGTAGGCGCATTCGCTGTCGTCGCCTTCCTGGATCAGCTGTTCGCCCGGTGCATAGGCGCGGCCGTAGCTGTCGAGCAGGCGGCTGGCGCGGCCGAACACCCAGCCTTCCAGGCGGTTGCTGCCGGCCTGGTCTTCACCGAGGAACAGGCGTTCCAGGGCCGCGACGTCGACCTTGGTCAGGGCGTACAGGCACTGGGCCCAGAAATAAAAGGCCAGGCAGGCGAAATAGGCCCCGATCAGGACAAACACCACGCCGCCCAGGGCGCCATAGACGGCACGGTATTTCTCGACCGAGAAGAACAGGCCGAATCCGGTCGAGAGCAGGGCCAGGGTCAGGGTCGAGAACAGCGCGAACAGCATGGCCAGACGGGCCTGGGGATTCTGCATCGGCAGGCGCCAATAGGCGGCGAAAACCAGTCCCCAGACCGATACCAGGACCAGCAGTGAATTGGAGAGCTGCAATACCAGGGCGTTGGCGGAGCCGAGCAATTCGCTCTGGGCCAGGAAGGTCAATGCCCCCTGGGCCAGCACGGCGAAGACGACCAGCAGGAGAATCGCGGGAATGATGATCAGCGGCAGGGTCCAGGACACGATCATCTTGCGCTTGGAGTCGACCGGAAAGATGACCCGGAAGGCCGATTGCACCGCGTTGACCAGGCCGCGCGAGGACAACACCAGGGTCACCAGGCTGGCGCTGCCCACGGCCGCGCCGGCGCCGCTGGGAATGAAGCCCATGGTCATCAGCTGGTCGAGGTGGAACTGGCTGAAGAACGCCGCCAGCAGGATGGAGGCGATGTTGGACTTTTCCGCCAGCCAGGCCAGGGCCTGGGCGGCGTAGACGATCAACAGGACCAGGGGCGCGGCCGATAGCAGGGAATAGAACGCCGTCGCGGCGGCATGGTTCTGCAGTTCGTTCTTCACGAACAGCCGCCAGGCGGTATAGGCCACCTGGATCAGCCAGTCGATCTGGTTGCGGCGTTCATGGTCGATTTGCATGGCCGAATTATGTTCCGAAATTCCCGGAATCCTGCAAGCGGGTAAAATACCCGGGTTCCGAATCCAGCAGGAAGCCTCATGTCTCTCGTCCGCCCCTTCGCCGCCCTTCGACCCGCGCCCGGCCGCGCCCAGGAAGTCATCGCCCCGCCCTACGACGTGCTCAACACCGCCGAGGCCAGGCTGGTTGCGGAAGGCCGGCCCTGGAGCTTCCTGCACATCTCGAAGCCGGAGATCGACCTGCCCGAGGGCACCGACCCCTATGCCGCCGAGGTCTACGCCAAGGCGGCGGAAAACCTGCAGCGGATGCTCACGGCCGGCGTGCTCAGGCAGGACGAGCGGCCGGGCTACTACGCCTATCGCCTGATCATGGGGTCGCACGTCCAGACCGGCATCGTCGCCGCCGCCAGCGTGGCCGACTACGATACCAACCGCATCCGCAAGCACGAGTTCACCCGGCCGGACAAGGAAGATGACCGGGTGCGCCAGGTCGAGGCCCTGAACGCCCAGACCGGCCCGGTCCTGCTGGCCTACCCGCATGCCCCCGAGGTCGACGCCATCCTGGCCGCCGCCAGTCAGAACGCGCCGGACGCCGACGCCACTTCCGAGACCGGCGTCCGCCATACTCTCTGGGTGATCGCCGACGAGGTCAACGTGGCCCGTCTGACCGCGCTGTTCGATGCCATGCCGGCGCTCTACATTGCCGACGGCCACCACCGTTCCGCCGCCGCCAGCCGGGTCTGCGCCGCGCGCAAGGCGGCCAATCCCGGCCATGCCGGCGACGAGCCGTACAACTACTTCCTGTCGGTGATCTTTCCCGACCACCAGATGAAGATCCTCGACTACAACCGGGTGATCAAGGACCTGAACGGCCTCACCGAGGCGGAGTTCCTCAAGCGGGTGGCCGAGAACTTCACCCTCGAGGACGCAGCGGGCCCGGTCAGCCCGGCCCAGCCGCGCGAGTTCGGCCTCTATCTCAACGGCAAGTGGCGCAAGCTGCATGTCCATCCCAGCCTGGTGCCCAACGACCCGGTCGCGCGCCTGGACGTGAGCCTGCTGCAGAACAACCTGATCGCGCCGATCCTCGGCATCGAGGATCCCCGCCGGGACAAGCGGATCGACTTCGTCGGCGGCATCCGCGGCCTGGGCGAACTGGAGAAGCGGGTCGATTCCGGTGAGATGGCGGTCGCCTTCGCACTGCACCCGACCCACATGGAACACCTGATGGCAGTGGCCGACGCCAACCAGGTCATGCCGCCGAAGTCGACCTGGTTCGAGCCCAAGCTGGCCGACGGCATGGCTTCTCACCTGCTCGACTGAAATCAATAGGTTGCGGCGTTAACCCGCCGCATCCGCCAGCCAAGCGTGACTAAAACGTGACTCCTTGGTTACTTCATCCAGCACTGCAACTGCACTTCTAACCCGCTCCGGCGCCAGGAGGGCATAGCGTTCCGTCATAACGATGGACGAATGCCCGAGCAGGTCTTGAACCTCCGACAGCGGTACACCGGCAGACACCAGCCAGGCCGCGCAGGTATGGCGCAGGTCATGAAAACGCCAACTTCAGACAGCGTGCTTGTTCGTTCCTGATGCGAGACTCGTGGACATGATGCCTCCGAATGGTTTGGCGATTCGGAAGCTGGAATGAAAAAACCGGGCACACCATCTCGCCGAAAAGTTAATCAGCAATCGATGTCACTCGGTTTTAATCCGGGAGCGCCCCTGAAGGCTTACCTCACGCGGTTGGCAGGCTGTGTCGTGACGACTGGTTCACGCCTCACCGATAACACTAGCAAACTCTTCACAGTTTGTTACATGAAATCAATGGAATTTGGTCTTTGACTGACCCAGGGCATCCGATTAAGGTTAGATATCACGGTTCAGTAAACGGGCTGTTGGGGGGTAATAATGAGAACAACCAGGGTGGTTTGGCTGTCATTGGTGCTGTTATTGGCGGCATGGGTTCCGGGCGCACGTTCCGGGCAGATTTTTAAATGTGTTGTAGCCGGCAAGACGATATTTCAGGACAAACCATGCCATGGCGGCGTAATGGTAGAGGCACCACCACCGGCAAATCCGGAGGATGTTCGCGCGGCTGAGTTGCGCAATTACCAAACACACATGCAAGTGATGGAAGCGGAACAGCGCGAAGGAGAGGAAAAGCTGCGCGAGTCGCGCATGAGATTGAATGAGGCCATTCTGCAAAGGCAGGAGGCGGCAACAGCGAATCAGAAATTATTACGCCAAAATCGATGCAAGCAGATTCTGGATGATATTTCCAGGATCCGGTCCACTCCTTATCGGGATGGCAATTCGCATCGCAGGCAGCTTCAACTCAAGGACGAAGAATATCGCCGGAGTTGTCCGTGACGATGGGCTAGCCATGGATCATGGTGAGTTATTGATCCTTTCCTGCTATCAGAATCCCAGGGTGAGTGGCTGGGTTTGATGCCTGACTGGACTACGAACCCTCAATCACCCGCGCCATGTCGCCGTGGCATTCGGCGCACTTGCCAACCAGCAGCAAGTCGCCGCACTTGATGGTGCCGCTGAAATTGGTGATCGTCACTTCGTGACGGCACTGCCCGCACCAGACATTGGCCAGCAGGCGCTGGCGGATCTGGGCAGGGAGCGATTCCCGGCGTAGGCGAGCCGGTAGGGTGAAATCAGGAAGCGATTCAACACCCATGGCTTATTCCTCGAACAGTTCTGAGTGTGTGCCCGCGCGCACAAAGATGATGGCGTTGCCATCCAGCCGGTAGATCAGCAGGAAGTCGCCGCCGATGTGAGACTCGCGGTGGTCGGCCCAGTCACCCTTCAACGGATGGTCCAGCCACTCGGGGCCAAGTGGCGCATCGTTGGCAATGAGCAACAGCATCGCCTCCTTCAACCGCTTCATGTCGTAGCGGCCTGAGCGGGTGAGGCGTTCCCAGTCTTTGAGGAAGGTCTTGGTGTGGTCGCACGCCTTGGGTGGCGTTGCCCGCTTACTACTGGCGGGCTTTTTGGCTGCTGCCGAAACTTGCGTTTTCGAGGTCATCAATCAATGCATCAGCCGAATCAAAACGGGCGGCACGGGCCTTTGTCATTGCGCGGGCTTCTTCCATTGCTGCACGGGTCTGGGCGTTGGGCACCTTAAGTTCCAGCGGGAAGGCTTGGTCATTGACTACGCGCTTGAGCAGGATGCGCACAGCATCCGACACAGACAGCCCCATGGCGGCCAGTGCCTCGCTGGCTTGTGATTTGATTTCGTCGTCCACCCGGACGTGCAGCATCGTGGAATGGGCCATGATTAGTTCCTCCATTTGCATGAATTTTGTCTCTCTTATGAGATACAGTCAAGAGGGATATGGTAACGGTGCTGACTGCTCAGATTGTACGTTGACGGTGTTTGATGCCTGACCGGTGGCCTTGGTTGACGATGAGCCGGCGCTCGTAAGCCTTGGATTATCCGATAGCACCATCCTCGCTTAGACGCAGGCCGAATAGAGAATATATGGGCGCGGTTGGCTCTCGCATCGAAGTCTGATGGTTCTGAGCGTTCTGCAAACGAATAGCGTGACGAAAACGTGACGCACTGGCTTCCCGCCTGCTGAAATAAAAAAGGGCCTGCTTAGGCAGGCCCTTCGTTTGGGTTCCCCGGGGTCAGCCGGCGAGGGACTCCGGCGCGCCGACCCGCTGCCAAGCGAGCTGGTCGCGCTCCTGGGCAGGGGCTTGGGCGGTGGCGGGCACGCTGGCCTGGGCTTGCCGGCTGGTCTCGGCTTCGGCCGCGTTGGCTAGGCTGGTGCCGCCGAGCATCAGCAGCAAGGCCGCGATCTGGATGAGTCTGGTTTTCATGGTCTGTCTCCCCAGTCCCATCAGTTCACCGACACCGGGCGTTCGAAGGCGGCACGCACTGCTTCGTAACCGTCGTCGTTCATCACCCTTCGGCGTACCCCGTCCTGGCCCAGCAGGCCGGTCAACTCGGTCAGGACGTCGTACTGGACCTGGACCGGGAGCGGGGCACGGCAGGCGACTTCCAGTGCGTTCCAGAGGTAGGCGTGCTGGCCGTCGCGCTGGTACAGGCGCTGGCAGGCCGCCAGCAGCCGGGCGCCGCGTTCCTGCCGCTCCGGGCCATTGGCCATGACCATCAGGTCCTCGAACTGGCTGCCCAGGATCTCGTTCTCGATCGCCGCCGCCAGCGGTCCGGTGCCGCTGCCGAGCGCCCTGAGGGCGGCATTCTGGTATTCCCGCGCCTTGGCCGAGGCCGGGTCGGCGATGCTGTGGGTCAGGCTGGCCCAGTGCAGCAGGCGCGGCCGCTCGGGGTCGTGTTCCAGCATCGCGCCGATCAGGTAGTCGGCCAGGCCCTGGGCGCTGTCGTCCTTGTTCGCGGTAAGCAGGTCGTAGAGGGCGCGGATGAAGGTCGGGCAGGGTTCCAGCAGGGTGACGTGGGACTTGATCCAGAGGTCGCGTTCGATGTCGCGCAGGCGGTCCTGGTTGTGGCCGGCGATGCTCTTGCGGCTTTGCGGGTTCTCCCAGTTCTGCACCGTGGTGACCGATACGCTGGCCATCACCGCCAGGGCTTCCTGGGACAGGCTGTAGCGTCGCCGCAGGCCGTTGACCCAGTCCGCCTCGAATTCGCGCTGGCTGCTGTAACGGCGAACCGGATTCCGTTCGCGGTTGTATTCGCCCCATTTCTGCTCGAGGTAGGACATCGTGGCTTCCTTTCAGTTGCGGCTGGACCGTGGCTGCACCATAACCCCGTAGGCCGTCCAGGTAAACCAACCAGGTTGGTGCTCCGTCAATCTAGTGCATCCCGTGGTGACCCGGCTGCAACAGGCGGCTGCATATCCCATGATCAGTGCGCCTTGGGGGTGGCCGTGCCGGTCCCGGATGCTGCGCGTGCCGTTTCGATCAAACGGGTAAATTCCTCCGCCGGCACCGGGCGGCTGTACAGATAGCCCTGATAGCTGTGGCAGCCCTGCTGGGTCAGGAAGGCCAGCTGTTCCTGGGTCTCCACCCCTTCGGCAATGACGGACAGTTTCAGGTTGCGGGCCATCGCGATGATGGTGGCGGCGATTTCCATGTCGTTCGTGTCGCGGGGAATGTCGCGTACGAAGCTCTGGTCGATCTTCAACTCGTCGATCGGGAAACGTTTCAGGTAGGCCAGGGAGGAATAGCCGGTGCCGAAATCGTCGATGGCCAGGCGCAAGCCAAGTGCACGCAGGTCGCCAAGCAGTGCGACGGCTTCCTCGCCGCGGCCCATGATGGTGCTTTCGGTCAGCTCCAGCTTGAGCTGGCTGGCGGACAGACCGGTTTCGCTCAGTATGTTGGCCACCTGCTGGACGATCTGCGATTGCAGCAACTGCCGTCCGGACAGGTTCACCGACATGGTCAATGGCGGCTGGCCCGGCTGCGTCCAGGCCTTGGCCTGGGCGCAGGCCGTGCGCAGCACCCATTCGCCCAGGGGCATGATCAGGCCGGTCTCCTCGGCGAGCGGGATGAATCTGGCCGGTGAAATCAGGCCTCTTTCCGGATCCTGCCAGCGCACCAGGGCCTCGCAACCGACCATCGTGCCAGTGGCGATGTCGATCTGCGGCTGGTAATGCACCACGAACTCGCCCTGGACCAGCGCACGGCGCATGCGCGAATCGAGTTCGAGCCGGGTGTTGACCTCGGAGGTGAGTGCGCTGGTGTAATAGCGGTAGATGCCCCGGCCCTGGTCCTTGGCCTGATACATGGCGGCATCGGCGTGCTGGATCAACTCGGTGACGGTCTGGGCGTCGCCGGGGTACAGGCTGATGCCGATGCTGGCGCTGATGTAGACCTCATGTCCGTTGGGCAGGATGAGCGGGTCTTCGAGCAATTGGATGAGGGTGGTGGCGACTTCGGCGGCGTCCTCGGGGTGACGTATGGTTTCCAGGACCACCAGGAACTCGTCGCCGCCCAGACGGCCGAGGGTATCGCCTTCCCGCAAACGGCCGGCCATGCGTTTGGCGATCGTCTGCAGGACGGCATCGCCGACCGGATGGCCGAGGCTGTCGTTGATGTTCTTGAAGCGGTCGAGGTCGACGAACAGGACGGCCACGATATGGTGTGATCGTCCGGCGAGTTCCAGTGCATGCTCCAACCGGGATTGCACCAGCAGGCGATTGGGCAGTTCGGTCAGCGGGTCGTAATGGGCCAGGTGTTCCAGCCGTTCTTCCGATTGCTTGATCTGGCTGATATCGGTCATGACGCCGACATAGTGGCTGGGCTGGCCGATGTTGTCGTATACCGTGCTGATGGTCAGCAGTTGGGGAAATACCTCGCCGTTCTTGCGCCGGTTCCATATTTCGCCGCGCCAATGCCCCGTTTGCAGCAGACTCTCCCATAGGGTCCGGTAAAAAGACGCATCCTGGTGCCCCGAGCGGACCAGGCTGGGATTGCGGCCGAGCACTTCTGCCTCGGTATAGCCGGTGATCTCGGTATAGGCCCGGTTGACCTGGACGATGCGGGAAGTCAGGTCGGTGATGATCACGCCCTCGCTGGTGCTCTCGAACACGGCCGCCGACTGGCATAGGTGGGTATAGGCCCGCCCCCGTTCGACCGCCAGTCCGGTGATGCGGGCGAATTCACCGATCAATTTGAGCTCGTTCTGGGTCGGCGTGCGCGGCTGGCCATAGTAGACGCCAAAGGTGCCGAGCACCTGGCCGGCGTTGTCCTTGAACGGGATCGACCAACAGGCGGCCAGTCCGGCCTGAGCCGCCAGATGCGCGTAGGACGTCCAGTACGGGTGGCTTTGAATGTCGGCCACGATGACCGTCTCGCCCAGCGCGGCTGCGCTGCCGCAGGAGCCAAAGCCCACCTTGGCTTCAAGGCCGTTCACAGCGGCGTTGTAGAACGTCGGCAGGCTGGGCGCCGCGCCGGTATAGAGCCGGCCGTCTTGACTATCCCGGAGCAGGATGGAAACCTGCATTCCCGGATAAAGCCCTTCGAGGCGGGCGGCGATCTGGTTCAGGATGGCGTCCAGGGAGCGATTGCCGACCAGGCCATCGAGCACGGCGATGCGAGTCTCCTGTATCTGCTCGGCCTGCCTGTCCTCGGTGATGTCCCGCCAGGCGCCGATGGCCTCCCGGGCCGTCCCGGTGTCCTGGGAAACCAGCCTTAGTTCGTCGTGGATCCAGCGCACCTGGCCGGATTTGTCGATAAGGCGATAGTCAAGCGCGCACCGGCCCGTGTCGGACAGGCTGGCGGTCAGTGCGAGAACGGTCTCGCGGTCGTCCGGATGGACATGGTCAAGCCACCAGCCGGGCGCCAGCGCTTCGGATTCGGTGAACCCCAGCAAGCGGCTGATGTTGCCGCTCACCCAGTTCGGCACCATGTCGTTCTCCATCTGGCGCAGCGAATAGAGGATTACCGGGCTGGCCGCGAGGACGTGATTCAGGCGCTCGGAGGTGGCGCGCAGGTTGCTCCGTTCCCGTGCCAGCTCGACCTGGCGATGGACCTTTTCCAGGGTGGCCGGCAGTTCGTACAGGTAGCCGTCGTGCTTGGACAGGTAATCGTCGACGCCGAGGTGGATGGCCTGGGCCGCGACCTCTTCGCTGCCCTGGCCGGAGACCAGGACGATGGGGATATCCAGGCCGCGTTCCGCGCGCAGCACCTTCACCCCTTCGAGGGCATCCGAGCCGGGCAGTCGGTAGTCGAGCAACACCACTTCGTAGGGCGACGGTTCATTCGGCGATGCCGGCAGTTGCGACAGCACCTGGTCGATGCCGGTCGCCATGGTCAGCCGGATATGCGGGGCATGGCGGGCCAGATGGCGCAGGGTCAGGTCGATGTCGGCCTGGTTGTGTTCCGCGTAGAGCACGCGCAGCGGATGGGAGCGTCGCGTGGTGGTCTCGTGGTAACGCTTCCAGGCGTTGTGCAGGGTGGCGGGCAATTTTTCATAGGCGTTGTTGTTCTTGGTCAGATAATCGTCGGCACCGGCCTGGAGCGCCGCGATGGCCGATTCCTGGTCGCCCGATCCGGTGAGCATGACGACGGCGAGGGGCAGCTGCCGTTCGCGTATCTCGGCCAGCAGTTCCAGCCCGCTGCCGTCGGGCAGGCGCAGATCCACCAGCGCGGCATCGAAATCTTCCGGGTGGTTCAGGCGCGCGCGCGCCTCGGCCAGGCTGGCGACCTGGTCCAGGCGGATGTCCGCAGCCATGCGGGCGATCTGGCGCAGGGCCAGATCGGCATCGACAGGGTTGTCTTCGACATGCAGTACGCGCATCCGGTTACCTCGGCGGGTGGTTCAACAGACACCAGTACAGTTCGATCTGGGCCGCCACAGCCATGAAGTTATCGAAATTGACCGGTTTCACGATGTAGGAGTTGGCGTGGTGGCGATAGGCCGTCTCGATATCCTTCTCCTCGCTGGAGGAGGTCAGCACCACCACGGGCAGGCTGCTGCTGACGGGGTGCTCGCGGTAGCGTTGCAACACCTCCAGGCCGTTCACCCGCGGCAGTTTGAGGTCGAGCAGGACGACCAGGGGCAGCGGCTCGCCCGCTTCCCAGCGGGGCAGCCATTCCAGGGCCTCCTGGCCATCCCGTGCGACCAGGATCGGATTGAGCAGCTTGCGCTTGGCGAAGGCGCGCAGGGTCAGGTCGACGTCGACCGGATTGTCCTCCACCAGCAGGATGGGGCGGGTGTTGGGGTCCTGGATCATCGCGGCAACTCCATAAAGAAGGTGGCACCCTGGCCCGGCGCGCTTTCGGCCCAGACCCGCCCGCCCATGCGTTGCATCGCCTTGCGCACGATCGCCAGGCCGACGCCGGTGCCGGGATAATCCTCGGTCCGCTGCAGGCGCTGGAAAATTTCGAAGATGCGCTCCTGGAATTGCATGTCGAAGCCTATGCCGTTGTCCTTGATGCTGAGTATGGCCGACGCCGGCTTTGCTGCCGACTTGATTTCGATCATCGGCGGCTGGCTGTCTCGGCTGAACTTGACGGCGTTGTCGATCAGGTTGCGCAGCACCATGTTGAACCCGTCGGGGTCGGCGCAGACCGTGTCGGCGGCCAGGTCCAGCTTGATTACCACCCCCTTGGCGTCCAGATCATCCTGCTTTTCCGCGAGTATGCCGGCCACCTGCCGGGCCAGGTTCAGCGTGGCGCCGCGCAGGTTGCGCCGTTCCATGCGGGAATAGGCCAGCAGGTCCTCGATCAGCCCGTTCATCTGGTCGACACCCTGGCGCACGTTGCCGAGGAAAAGCCGGCCTTCCTCGTCCAGCTGATCGAGATGGTCTTCCAGGAGCAGGCGGCTGTAGCCGTCGATGCCGCGCAGCGGCGCCTTGAGGTCGTGCGATACCGAGTAGGTGAAGGTCTCCAGTTCCTTGTTGGCGGTGGCCAGTTCGGCCGTGCGTTCCTTCACGCGTTGTTCCAGTTCAGCGTTGAGCTGGCGGATTTCGTCTTCCATGTGCTTGCGCTCGGTGATGTCGCGTGAGACCACGACTACCCGCGTCACCGCGCCGGACTCATCGCGTATCACCCCGCCCTGCGATTCCATCTCGTGCACCTGCCCATCCGGGAGTGCGAAGCGGAATGTGGTGCGCTGGCCGCGGCCTGTTGCGACGGTATCCCGGAACACCTGGCGCACCCGCGCCTGATCGTCCGGGTGGATTTCCGCGAACGAATCGGTTCCCTTCAAGGCCTCGATATCGCCGAACAGGCTGCTGTAGGAAGGACTGTTGTAGAGACGGCGGCCATCGAGGTCGAGCACCGCCACCATGTCGCCCATGTTCTCCGCAATCAGGCGAAAGAATTCTTCCTGTTCCTGAAGCGCGACCTCCGCCTGCTTACGCTCGCTGATGTCCTCGGAGAAGATGACGATGCCGCCCACGCCGCCTTCAGCCTGGTGCCATGGCCTCACCTCCCAGCGCAGCCATTGCACGGTGCCATCCGCCCGTTCGAGGCGGTCCTCGTCGGCGCGCACCACCTCGCCGGCCTGGCCCCGGCAATGGATGTCCTTCCAGACGGCCGACATCTCGGGAAAGATCTCGTAATGGGAACGGCCGATGATATCGTCAGCTTCCAGTTGATAGTCGGCCAGCCAGCGGCGGCTGACCACCAGATAGCGCATCTGGCGGTCGAACATGGCCAGGGCGGCCGGGACATGTTCGATGAACAGGCGCAGCCTGGTTTCGCTTTCAAGCAATGCGGCCTCGGCCTGTTTGCGTGTCGTGATGTCGCGGGCGATGCCCAGGACCCCGAGCAGCTTGCCGCCCTGATCGTATACCGGCGTCTTGATGGTCTCCAGAAGTTCACGGTGGTTGTCGTTGGCGAATCTGACCCACTCCTCGTTGCCGGATGGGCCGCCGGCGGTAATCGCGGCGACATCCTTTTCCCGGAACAATTCCGCCAGTTCGGCGGGAACGAAGTCGTGGTCAGTCCGGCCGACGATGTCCTTTTCCTTCGCGCCGAAGAGTTGCTCGAACCGGGGGTTGCAGGCGAGATAAACGCCATTGGGATCTTTCAGCCAGACCAGGTCAGGGATGGTGTCCAGCAGCGATCGCATGCGTGCCGCCGTCACGGACTGGCTGCGCGCGGCCACCGTCATGCGGAAGGCCATCGCCCCCGCCGTCAGCGCGGTCAGCGTCCCGAGCAGGCGGATCAGCCAGAGGGTATTGTTGGGCTGGCCCCATCCCTTGGCCGGGATCGCCGCGATTTGCCAGGTACCGCCCGGCAGGAATACCTCCTGGGTCACTGGTGCCAGGGTGAAAACCCGAGCGTCGCCAAAAAAGACCGCGCCCCGGGCCCCCTTGCCATCGATACCGCGAAATGCCATGCGCAAGTTGGCATCCGGTTCCGCCAGGCCGGCCAGCCGGTAAAGCACATCGACATCGATCACCGCAGCGACCAGGCCCCAGAAGCGCGGCTTTTCGTCCGCTGCCGCGGCCGGCAGATAGACCGGCTCGCGGGCGACGATGCCGGTGCCGCCCTGTTGCAGAGGCAAGGGCCCGGCCACCACTGCCTGGCCGGTGGCCATGACCCGCAGGGCGGCATCGCGTTGAGTCGGGTGGTGGCGGTAATCCAGGCCAATGGCCGCCTGGTTGCCTTCGAGCGGATACATCAGCGAAATCACCATGTCCGGCGCCCCGGCGATGTTGCGCAGGGCGTGGCGCGGATTGACCAGACTGCGGGCGATGCGGCTGAATTCCGCCTGGTCGATCTCGGGATGGGCCGAGATCACGGCGGTCAGGCCATGCACCAGCAACAGATTGGCGTTGATCACCCCTTCCAGGCGGGCGCGCACGGTGGCCAGGTTTTCATGCACGCTGATCCTTTCGCGCTCGAGCGCGAAGCCCTTGGCGAAATGCTCGATCAGCTGCTCCGTCGCCAGCACCAGGAGCATGGCCAGCAGGGCGAACAGCCAGGGCCGCCGGTAGGAAAACATCTTGGCGGCGGGCTGGTGTTCCTGGTCAGCCAGACGGGTGGGGCACATCCTCGTTTCCCTCTACTGTACTTGTGAAGCCTGCCGATTCGACATCGACCAGCCGTACCGATTTATCGTTATATGCCCTTGGCATGAATCCGGAGGGCGGCGCGTGGGATTGGTTACGCGATGAGCGATTCTACTCTCGTCAGGAGCCGTTGTTTGCGCTGTGCAGGGTGACCGGAATTCGTCGTGCCCCGAACGGTGCATGGAAGTGCTCGAAGCGGCCGGCGATGGCGGTGCCGCAATGCGGGCAGGCGCCCTGGTCGGTAAGCCGGTATTCCGGGATCTCGTACCAGTCCCGCACGATCAACGGCCTGCCGCAGGACGGGCAGAAGGTGGTGTCGCCTTCGGTATCGTGCACGTTGCCGGTGTAGACGTAATGCAGCCCGGCCGCCAGGGCCAGCCTGCGGGCGCGGCTGAGGGTGGCGGCCGGGGTGGCCGGCAGGTCGCGCAGCTTATAGTCGGGGTGAAAGGCCGAGAAATGCAGCGGCACCTCCGGCCCCAGTTCCCGCATCACCCAGGCGGCCAGGGCCTGGATCTCGGCGTCGGAGTCGTTCAGGGTGGGGATCAGCAGGGTGGTGATCTCCAGCCAGACATCGGTCTCCTTCTTCAGGTAGACCAGGGTGTCGAGTACCGGCTGCAGGCGGGCGCCGCAGTATTTGACGTAGAACTCGTCGGTGAAGCCCTTGAGGTCGACGTTGGCGGCATCCATGACGGCATAGAACTCCCGGCGCGCCTCGGCGTGGATATAGCCGGCGGTGACGGCGACGTTCTTGAGGCCCGCTTCCCGGCAGGCGAGGGCGGTGTCGATGGCGTATTCGGCGAAGATGACCGGGTCGTTGTAGGTGTAGGCCACGCTCCGGCAACCCATGCTGGCGGCGCTGCGGGCGATCTCGCCCGGTTGGGCGCTGTCCATCAGGCGGTCCATGTCCTTGGACTTGGAGATGTCCCAGTTCTGGCAGAACTTGCAGGCCAGGTTGCAGCCGGCGGTGCCGAAGGAGAATACCGAGGTGCCCGGATAGAAGTGGTTGAGCGGCTTTTTCTCGATCGGGTCGATGCAGAAGCCGGAACTGCGGCCGTAGGTGGTCAGCACCATGGCGCCGCCTTCCATCTTGCGCACGAAACAGGCGCCGCGCTGGCCTTCATGCAGCCTGCAGTCGCGCGGGCAGAGGTCGCACTGGATGCGGCCGTCGTCGATGGCGTGCCACCAGCGGCCGGGATGGCTGGTCTCGGGGATCATCGTGTTTCCTTGTGTTTTTCCACCGTATAGCGCGACAGGCGCACGTCATCGGCCCAGAAGTCCGCCGGCAGGCCGGCCTTCTGCTTGAGGTGGCGCATGAACAGGACCGGTTCGGGCAGTTGTTCCCAGACCTGGGGCAGGAAGGTGCCGCGATGGCGGCCCCATTCCAGGATCACGCCGTCGATGCCTGGACGCAGCCGGGCGATCGCGTCGGCCTCGTCTTTGAAGGTCATCGGTTCCGGCTTCGACAGGATAGAGACCTCGACCCGGGTCCGGGCCAATTCGTCGGCGGCAAGCGGCGGAAAGCGCGGGTCGCGGAAGGCGGCGGCGCAGGCGTTGTCTTCGAGGTCCTGCTTCAGCGGCCGCCAGGCCTCCAGCGAGCCGATGCAGCCGCGCAATTCGCCGTCCTGGGTCAGGGTGACGAACACCGCGCCGGGTGCGTCCAGCCAATCCGGGGCGGCCGGTACGGGCAGATCCTGGCCCAGCCGGTGGGCGATGGCGGCGCGCGCCATGGCGGTCAGTACCTCGCCGCGTTGATCGGTGCCCATGTCAGTCCTCCTCGGTGAAGGCGAACGCCCCGTAGCCGACCACCCGGCTGCGGTCGCCGGCGGTGTCGCCCGAGTTGCGCAGGTCGAGCAGGTGCGGCTTCAGGCCCTTCTTCCGGGCCGCCAGCATGAGGCCGTTGACCGGGTGGCAGCCGCAGGCCATCTCGCCGACCAGGTCGCTGCGCAGGTGCAGGATGGCGTCGGCGGTGCCGGCATCGGCCTGGCGGGCCTCGTCGTAGGGCAGGAAGTGGGACAGGTCGGAACTCACCACGATCAGGGTGTCGTCGCCGCCCCACAGGGTGTCCAGCACCTCGGCCACCTGCTGCGCGCTGGCGCCGCCCACCGCCAGCGGGACCAGCTTGAACTCGCCCAGCACCGCCTGCAGGAAGGGCAGCTGCACTTCCAGGGAATGCTCCATCGCATGGGCGTTGACGCTGGTCTCGACCTGGGGCAGGGCGGCCAGTTCGGCTATCGCCGCCTGGTCCAGTTCGACGCGGCCGAGCGGGGTGTCGAAGGCCTCGACGCCGGGC
>JAQTLU010000012.1:0-391 GCA_028714735.1 Gallionellaceae bacterium
CAGGTGTGCCATAGGCAGAGGGGTAATAGGCATCAATACTGCCCGAGGTGCTGGTCAGCGCCAGATTCTTGGCCGTATTGTTCCCAACGATGTTCATGTCCCCGGCTTCGGTGATGGTCACATCCCCAGTCGAGTTGAAGTTCAGCGTGCCGAAGTCGTTGGTATAGCCCCCCGTGGTCAAGTCGACTGAAGCACCATCAAAGCTTGCCGCACCGTCTGCAGTCAAATTTCCCAACTGGCTGATGGCACCTACCGCAGTCACATTCAGGCTCTTGTAGGCACCACCCGACAGTACCGTCTCGCCACCCGCGATGGTGCTCAGGTCGGTGTCCGCCGCCGTCGTGCCCGCACCGCCGATCGTCAGCCCGTTCACCGCCGTGTCCTTGTCCGT
>JAQTLU010000012.1:491-91103 GCA_028714735.1 Gallionellaceae bacterium
ACGCTCACCGTGCCGTACTTGCCACCGTTTACGCCGGCGTTGAATACCACCGTGTTCAGCTCGTTGTTCGCACCGTTGCTCGTCAGGTTCACGTTGACCGTGTTGGTGTCCGCCGTCAGCGTCGTGGCGTTGGCCACCGTGATCGCGCCCGTCTGGCTCACGTTGCCCTTCGACTGCATCGTCAGGCTCTTGTAGGCACCACCCGACAGTACCGTCTCGCCACCCGCGATGGTGCTCAGGTCGGTGTCCGCCGCCGTCGTGCCCGCACCGCCGATCGTCAGCCCGTTCACCGCCGTGTCCTTGTCCGTCACGCTCACCGTGCCGTACTTGCCACCGTTTACGCCGGCGTTGAATACCACCGTGTTCAGCTCGTTGTTCGCACCGTTGCTCGTCAGGTTCACGTTGACCGTGTTGGTGTCCGCCGTCAGCGTCGTGGTGCCCGACACCGTCAACGCACCGCTCTGCGTGATGTTGCCGCCCGCGGTCAAGTTGAGGTCTGTCGCCGAAGAGGTCCCCAGTTGGATGGCATTAGAATCCGTAATGCTGACGGTTGCGCCGCTGAGTGACAGCGTGCCACTGAAGTCGTTGCTTGCATTTGTAGCCGTGACATCCAGACCGGTGCTGGTCAGGCTGATATCCGTACCGGAAACGGCGTCACTAAAGGTCAGATTGTTGTCAACCGTGATTGATTTTCCCGTCGCAATCGTCGTGGTGCCGGTCGAATCCGTGCTCAAGCCACTGAGCGCCGTGGTCGCCCCCACATCATCGCCGAAGTGGGTCACCCCGGTGCTTCCAACGCTGAGGGAATACGCGCCGTCAATCGTGCCGTTGAATGCAACGCCACCGTTGGCATTGAGACTCAGCTCATGTTCCAGGGTGATGTCGCCGTTGGCGGTAAAAGTGCCGGCACCCAGGGTAATCACACCGGCAGTATCACCTTCCGTATTTGGATCAGTTCCCCCTCCCAGCGCGATCCCGCCAGTACCCGAGGTGAGGGTGAGGTTCTTGTCCGAACTGGCGTAGCTATACTGGACGGCAATCGATCCGCCGCCCGTCGCATCCTGCAGCAGGGTCAGGTTGACCGGTGCCACAGTGATCTGGTCGGTCAACCAGATCGCGCCGGTGTGGGTGGCGCTGCCGATGATCACGGATCCCGCCGTGATGTTGGGCAGTGCGTTCAAGTCATACCAAACCGTATACGCGGTTTCTTGTGCACCGCCATTGGTCACTTCGATATTGGCGCTATCGGTGTCCGGGGCGATCTGGAAGGAACCCGTACCTGCGTCGATGGCGGTCGAGACATCCGTGGTCAGGGCATCGGTAATCAGCGCGATGCGCGTTGCGCTGGTATCCGTCGCGTCGTTCGTGCTCAACGTCACACCGGAGATGTCGATGCTGGCCGCTCGGAGGTCTATGGAACTGTTCGGGCCCGCAACGGCGATAATTCCGCCCAGCGTGATGCTGTTCGCTCCACTGGCGCTGCTGTTGCCGTGCATGGCAACCGTGGCGATATTGCCGGCTGCGCCGTTGCCTATGGCGTCTGTCGTCGTAATGCTCCCATTCGTTCGAACAAGCAGCGTCTCAGCCGAACCGCCATCCGTGCCGATGACACTGGACAGCTGGACCGGCGTATTGGCACCGGTGCCGACGGTGAGGCCTACACCGTCGGCCAAAACAACTGCACCAAGGGTGATGGCCCCGGTCGATGCCCCGCCTATGATCGAAGGTCCACTGACGGTGACCGCCGTATCAGCATCCCCAAGAGTAATCACACCACTGCCGGCGGCAGTCACCGTGCCATTCAGAGAAATGGAAGAGGGCGCAGTTGCCACCACGCCACCGGTGAAGTTGGTCGTGTCACCTGCATTGTCACCTATGGTCGTCATGCCGGTGTTGGCAAACGTGGTCGCGCCGGCAATCGTATTGCTGCTACCGGTCAGGCTGACATTATATGCGCCCGTACCGGCAGCCACGGTCATGCCCGTCGTCGCGTTGGTGTTGCCCTGGAAGGCCACCGTGTTGCCCGCGCTGGTGTCGCTAATGGTGATCTGCTTCGCGTCCACCGTGCTCTGGAAGGTAGCGCCCCCCGAGTTGGTGACTAATACCGTACCGAAATCCGTGCCCACCGCACCGGACACTGTTACGGCGCCGGTAGTATTGATCGTCAAGTGAGAGTCCGCGCCGTTGAGCGTACCGGAGACGGCACCCAGATTAATGGTACTGGCGGCACCGGTGCCGACGGTTAGCGTGACCCCATCATCCAGAGTTGCTGATCCCAGGGAGAGGGTGCCGGTGCCGGAATCCAACGTAGTGTTTGCGCTTACCGTAACCGGTCCATTGATGGTAAGCCCACCCGATCCAGAGGTAATTGACGCCGCATTGATATCGGTCACTCCACCACCAGCTGCATCTGCATTGGCGGTCATCGTGATGCTTCCGGTCCCATCCCCTGTGACAGCAGCATTGATGTTGATGTTGTTGTTTGCAGTAAGCACCAGGCTGACGTTGTCTTGAGTCGTGGCCGTCTTAAGATTGAAAGCGTTGCTGACAGTAATGTTATTTGTGGCCTGGAAGGTGATGGTGCTACCCGCCGCCACGGTTTTCAGAATGCCGGCGGTGCCATCCACCCGAAAATTGGACGTTGAAGCACTATTGTCGCTAAATGCTTCCAGCAGATCACTGGTAGAAGGATCGAAACCAGTGACATTAGCGTCATTCGAATTGCTGAAGGTGATGTTGAGCGGGTCGAACAGGATGGCGCCGGCCTTGATCGTGCCGGCGTCGACATTGATCACCGCGCCGGACACCTCCACGAAACCGTTGTCGGCGCCGCCGGTGGTGTCGATGACGGCACCCTGGTACATGACCGTGCTGGTGTTGGCTCGGGCGCCGGTGAAGCCTTCTGCACCGGGTTGGTTGATGCGCACTTCGCCGCCGCCTTTGGCCTCGATGACGCTCGTGGACATCATGACGGTCTTCTGGAGGGAGTCGATGGCGATCTTGCCGCCGTCGTTGGCACTGATCGTGCCGGTATTGCCCACCCATTCGCCGGAAACGGCGATGTCGCCACCCCGTGCGTCCAGGGTGCCGCTGACGGCAACCACGCCGGCGTTGCCGCCGTCGAGGCGGATGACGCCATTCTGCTCATTGAGGCTCTGGGCGCGGACCAGGCCGCTGACGTTGAGGACGGTGTCCATCAGGGCATCGGCCGACTTGGCGGTGATGTAGACCTTGCCACCGTCAGCGACGATGGCGCCGCTGTGGTTGATGCTGGCACCTGCGGCGGCGGCATCGACGGAGACATTCAGGAGACCGTCGCCGGAGATGTCCAGGCTGACCCGGTCGCCGGCGGCCAGGGCAACGGTGCCGCCGTTGGCATTAATGCTGCCGCTGTTGTCCACGGTCGGGGCGACGAGGGCGATGTACTTGCCGCTCAGGCTGCCCTGGTTGACCACGCTACCGGCGTTGCCGCCGTTCTGGAAGGTGTAGCGGCCGGCGATGAAGTCAGCGTTGCTGATGTCGAGGGATGAGGTAACCAAACTGCCCACGTTGACCTGGGCATCACGGCCGAAATAAGTGCCATTAGGGTTGATCAGGAAGAAATGGCCGCTGGCGGTAATGCTGCCAAAGATTTCGGAGGGATTACTACCGGTGACTCGCTCGAGTATCGTCGCGCTCGGGTCCATCTTGTAGACAACCGACTCGCCCGTGTAAACGCTGTAGCCTTCCCGCTCGATGATGCCCTTATTGCTATCCAGGGTGACCGTCAGGGTGCTGTCGGTGCGGGACTCACTGACCGTGCCGTAACCCACCGTTCCGGCGGTCGGCAGGGCCAGCGCCGGAGCGGACGCCGCCGCCAGCAACATGGCCAGCAGACGGCTGACCCGGGCGCGCGGCCGCCAGGTCAGGGTGATGGATAGTTTGCGGCTGAGCTTGATGATCATCCGGCGAATGCCGGTCTGCTTGCGGCTTTTTGTGCTGGCGGCGCTGGTGTTCATGGTGTTCCTCTCCTACCTGTCTTTTACGGGGTCCGGGCCACTACTGTTGTTATTCCAGATGTGACTTAGAACCACTTGATGGCCTGGGCCCAGATGCGAGCGCGCTTGTTGTCATCCGTCGAGTCCTCGCCGGCACGGAAGGCCAAATCCATGCGCAGGAGGAAATCGCCTTGCTTGCCCAGGTTCACGCCGAGGCCATAACCAAACAGGGTGCGGGTGTTGTTCTCGTCCGACGGCAGGGGGTCATGATGAATCCGTGAATGCCCCCAGTCGGTAAAGGCGCTGACCTGCAGGGTGCCGCCGAGCGGCTTCAGCGAGGGGAGTACCCGGCGCAGTTCCAGGGTCGCCAGCAAGGCGTCGTCGCCGGAAGCCTCGCCCACCGGATGGCTGCGCACGCCGCGCGGGCCGCCCAGGGACATCTGCTCGACGGAGGCCAAGTTCTTGTTGGCCAACTGACCCGACACACTCATCAGCAGGGCGGTGTTGTCGGCCACATGCTGCAGGCGCTGGTAGGCCCCGTTCAGCTTGGCAAAGCGGCCCTCGGTATCATAGGTGTCCAGGGTCGCCGCCGTGGTGATATCGACATCGCCGGTCGTCAAGGCCACGTTGTAGGTATTCAGCGCACCGCCGGCCAGGTCATCGCGGTAGTCGCCGGTCAGGCCCAGCCATAAGTTGTTGAGGGTGCGCTTGTCTTCGGATGCACCGTCGAACTGGCGATCTGCGAGACGCTTGTTGTCATAGCCCAGGATGCCGAACAGGTTGTTGTTGCGGCTGCGCTTGAACGGATGCATGACCAGCAGTGAGGCCACCTTGGCGTCGCCATCGGCATGGATATCCTTGAACGACCCGCCCAGTTCGTAGGTCAGGTCCGAGTAGCTGGCCGTCACCTTGGTGCCCTGGGAGCCCACGGGCAGGGAGTAACTCAGCCGGCCCAGGGTGGTGCCTTTATCTTCGCCGTAAAGGCCGCGGATAGAGAGCAGGTCGCCGTAGCCGGTGAGGTTGCGGGCCTCAGCGGTACCGGTCAGGCGCAGCCTGCCGGTGTTGCGGTTGCCCCAGTTGTCCAGTTGGACATCGCCGGCGAAGCGCTTGCCTTCATCGCCGACCTGCACATCCATGTCCGCCTGGCCGGTTTCGGCGCCGGGCTTGATGGTGCTGCGGATGGTGACGCCGGGCAAGTCGTTCAGCAGCAGGAGCGGCTTCTCGATGCCGGTTTCGGTGATCAGCGTGCCCGACGGCAGCATGGCGTCCATGTATTTGCGCGCCACGCTCTCCTTGAGGCGGGCGTTGTCGGCCATCTTGATGTTGGTCTTGCCGATGCTGCCCTCGACGATCTGGATTTCAACCATGCCGTCCTTGATTTCCTGGGGCGGCAGGATGGCCTGGGCGAGGAAGTATTCATGCTGCCGGTAATGCGATTTGATGACCTCGGCGGCTTCGTTGAGGCCATCCAGGGTCTGCTCCTTGCCCTGGTATTCGGCCAGCAAGGCTTGCAGTTGCGCTTCGCTGTAGACCGTATTGCCCTTGAAGCGGAAACCGGCCACCTTGACCGTCGCGCCTGCGGCCATTGGCGCGGCGGCTTTGACGGGTTCGGCTGGCTTGTCGAGAATCTGATCTGCGGGCTTGGGCGCCGGAGGGGCCTCCTTCACGCTTTCCAGCACAGAGCCGGCGGTGGGCGGATCAACGGCCAGGGCCTGGCTCAGGGTGGCAAGCACCCCAAGCGTGGTCAATCCCATGGCGATGCAGAGCTGTTTCTTTTGCATGAATCTTCCCCAAGACACTCTTAATTAGCAATTATTCTGCCGACCGATCATAGAGCACAATTACCCATTGGCCGTAATAATCTACGGTCAAAAATAGCCTAACGCCCATCAGTTAGCAATCGCAGGCAGGATAAATCTTCCTGACACTTATTAATGTGATGCGTAATTGGCCTGAACCGTCGCGCACAGGCAAGCTGATGGGCGGGAGAGGGCTGAATTTGGAGATTTGGGGCGGGTGAAGGGAATGTGTCCGTCTCGCTCCGGCCATCCCGCGCAGGACTCGGGACCGCCTTCGGCGTCCGGCCGAGCGGCGTTCGGCTAGTCGAGTTCCCGTCGGATTGGAGCGGGTGAAGGGAATCGAACCCTCGTATGCAGCTTGGGAAGCTGCCGTTCTACCATTGAACTACACCCGCGTGGTAAGCTTGCGGCCCGCATGTTACTGGATTTGCGCGGTTAAATGATAGAGATAACCGTCAATGGCGCTAGCCGCCGTTTCGATACCCCGTTGGAAATCTCCCGCCTGCTGGATCTGCTCGAACTGACCGGAAAACGCCTGGCGGTCGAGGTCAATGGCGAGATCGTTCCCAAGAGCCAACACGCCACCACCCCACTGAACGCCGGCGACAAGCTGGAAATCGTGGTCGCGGTGGGCGGCGGCTGACCCGTTCACTCACTCAAGCGCTACATCCCATGGACCCACTCGTCATCGCAGGCAAGGCCTATTCTTCCCGTTTGCTGGTCGGCACCGGCAAGTACAAGGACTTCGAGCAGACCCGCCAGGCCATCGAGGCCTCGGGCGCCGAGATCGTCACGGTGGCGATCCGCCGCACCAATATCGGCCAGGACCCCAGCCAGCCCAGCCTGCTCGACGCGGTGCCGCCGTCGCAATACACCTACCTGCCCAACACCGCCGGCTGCTACACCGCCGACGATGCCATCCGGACATTAAGGCTTGCGCGCGAACTGCTCGACGGCCACGACCTGGTCAAGCTGGAGGTGCTGGGCGACCCGCAGAGCCTGTACCCGAACGTGGTCGAGACCATCAAGGCCGCCGAAGTCCTGGTCAAGGACGGCTTCAAGGTCATGGTCTACACCTCGGACGACCCCATCATCGCCAAGCAACTGGAAGACATCGGCTGCGTCGCGGTGATGCCGCTGGCCTCGCTGATCGGCTCCGGCATGGGCATCCTGAACCCCTGGAACCTGCAGATCATCATCGACCGGATCAAGGTGCCGGTGGTGGTCGACGCCGGCGTCGGCACCGCCTCGGATGCCGCCATCGCCATGGAACTGGGCTGCGCTGCGGTGCTGATGAACACCGCCATCGCCGGGGCGCAGGACCCGGTGCGGATGGCCGGCGCGATGAAAAAGGCGGTCGAGGCCGGGCGCGAGGCCTGGCTGGCCGGACGCATGCCCAAGAAGATGTACCAGGCCAGCCCGTCGTCGCCGACCACCGGCATCATCGGTTCCTGATCCGATGACGGAGACCCCACCGCCCGAGCCGACCCGCCGCGCCGTCAAGAGCTTCGTCCTGCGCGCCGGCCGCATGGGCACCGGCCAGGCCCGCGCCCTGGAAGACCTGGGGCCGCGCTTCCTGATCCCCTACACGCCCGAGCTGCTCGACCTGGAGGCCGCCTTCGGCCGCACCGCGCCGAAGATACTGGAGATCGGTTTCGGCATGGGTGACAGCACCGCCACCATCGCCGCCAGCCTGCCGGGCAACGACTACCTCGGCATCGAGGTGCACACCCCCGGCGTCGGCGCCCTGCTCAAGCGCATCGGCGAAGGCAGCCTGGGCAACCTGCGCATCGTCCAGCACGACGCCGTCGAGGTGCTCGACCACATGATCGCCGATGCCTCGCTCGACGGCATCCACATCTTCTTTCCCGATCCCTGGCCGAAGAAGCGCCACAACAAGCGCCGCCTGATCCAGCCCGGGTTCGTCGCCAAGCTGGCCAGCAAACTCAAACCGGGCGCCTACCTGCATCTGGCCACCGACTGGGAAGACTATGCCGGCCAGATGCTGGAAGTCCTGTCCGGGGAACCGGCGCTGGTCAACACGGCCCGGGACTACTCTGCGCGCCCGGATTACCGCCCGCTGACCAAGTTCGAGAAGCGCGGCCTGCGCCTCGGCCACGGCGTCTGGGACCTGATCTTCACCCGCGTATAATCCCCCCCGTTTACCTGGGGAGACTTAGCATGCAACGACGCGATTTCCTGACCGGCGCGGGCGCCGGCCTGGCCGCCACCGCCCTGGCCGCCTGCGGCAAGAAAGAGCAGGCCGCCGCCGCCGGCGAACTGCCGACCATCCGCTGGCGCCTGGCCTCCAGCTACCCAAAGAGCCTGGACACCATCTACGGCGCTGCCGAGGTGATGGCCAAGCGGGTCGAGGCAATCACCAACGGCAAGTTCCAGATCCGCGTCCATGCCGGCGGCGAGATCGTCCCCGGCCTGCAGGTGCTCGACGCCGTGCAGCAGGGCACCATCGAATGCGGCCACTCGGCCAGCTACTACTACGTCGGCAAGAACATGGCCTTCGCCTTCGACTGCGCGGTGCCGTTCGGCCTCACCGCACGCCAGCAGAACGCCTGGATGTACCAGGGCGGCGGCCTGGAACTGACCCGCGAACTGTTCAAGGACTACAACATACTGAACTTCCCGGGCGGCAACACCGGCGTCCAGATGGGCGGCTGGTTTCGCAAGGAGGTCAACTCGCTGGCCGATTTGAATGGCCTCAAGATGCGCATCCCCGGCATCGGCGGCCAGATCATGGCCAAGCTGGGCGCGGTGCCGCAGACCCTGGCCGGCGGCGACATCTACCCGGCCCTGGAACGTGGCGCCATCGATGCCGCCGAGTGGGTCGGCCCCTACGACGACGAGAAGCTCGGCTTCGCCAAGATCGCCAAGCATTATTACTACCCGGGCTGGTGGGAAGGCGGGCCGCAACTGTCGTTCTACGTCAACATCGACAAGTGGAACACCCTGCCCGAGTCCTATCGGCAAGCCTTCGAAACCGCCTGCATGGAGGCCAACCTGAACATGCTGGCCGCCTACGACACCAAGAACCCGCAGGCCCTGCAAAGACTGGTGGCGGCCGGGGTGCAACTGCATGCCTTTCCCAAGGACGTGATGACTGCGGCGCAGAAGATCGCCTTCGGGCTCTACGAGGAAGAGGCCGGCAGGAACCCGATCTTCAGGAAGATCTACCAGCCGTGGAAGCAATTCCGCGAGGCCGAACTACAATGGTTCAAGCTGGCCGAGGCCAGCTACACCAACTTCCTGTTCGGAACATGATGCACCGATTCATCTACTGTATCGTCCTGGCCGGCTTGGCTGCATGCGGCGGCCAGAAACCCGCGGCGACGGCCTCGGCCGCCGGTGAAGCCAAATTTGCCAGCGTCTGCCAGGACTGCCATGGCCCGCGCGGCCAGGGCCAGGGCCGATTCCCCAAGCTGGCCGGCCGGCCGGCTGCGGAGCTGGCGACCCGGTTGCGGCAATACAAGGCCGGGCACAAGAGCGGCAACATGAGCGACACCATGCGACCGTTCGCCCAGGCCCTGAGCGAGCAGGAAATCGATCAGGTCGCCGCCTATCTGGCGGCGCAATAACACCCCACCACCGTCTTTCCCGCGCCCCACAGGGATTTCCTTCGGTCACAGGCGGGAACCCAGTTAACACATTCACTGGATCCCCGCGAACGCGGGGATGACGACCTAGCGAACCGCCAGCAGTTCTACCTCGAAGATCAGCGTGGCATTGGGCGGGATCACGCCGCCGGCGCCGGACGCGCCATAGCCGAGATGCGGCGGGATGGTCAGCTTGCGGCTGCCGCCCACCTTCATGCCGGCAACGCCCTGGTCCCAGCCCGGGATCACATAGCCACGGCCAAGCGGGAAATCGAACGGTTCGTCGCGATCCTTGCTGGAATCGAACTTCGTTCCATTTTCCAGCCAGCCGGTGTAATGCACGGACACCGTGCGCCCGGCCTGGGCCGGTTCGCCCTCGCCGACGGCGATGTCCTCGATAATCAGTTCGTTGCTTGCCATTCATCTCTCCAAATAAAAAGCCCCCGCCCGACCGGGCGGGGGCCGCAAGTCCGTAATTCTATCAGCGCAATACGACCAGCACGACGCGGCGGTTCTGGATCCGGCCCGCGCGGGTCTTGTTGTCGGCCAGCGGCGACCTTCCACCGTAGCCGATGGCCGACATGCGGTGCAGCGGGATGCCGCAATTCATGTTCAGGTAACTCCTCACTTCCTCGGCTCGCGCCAGGGACAGCTTGTTGTTGTAGGCCTTGCTTCCGGTGGTATCGGTATGGCCCTGGATCTCGATGTAGACATTGCCGTTCTCGGCCTTCAGCTTGTCGGCGAAGGTATCCAGCTGCTGCTTGGCATCCTTCGACAGATCGGCGCCCTCAAGGTTGAAGCGCAGGGTGTCGTCGGTCATCACCACTTCATAGAGCAACTTGCCTTCCGCGAGCTTGCCGGCCGCCGTGGCGCGAGAGAGCGCCTCCTCGGCGGTACGCGAGGCACCATCGATCTTGGCGGACTGATCCTTCAGGGCGGCATCGGCACCATCGGCGCGACGATTCAAGCCCTGGATGCTGGCCTCGCTGACTGCGGCACGGCTCTCGACCACATCCACCCGCTTGTTGACTGGCGTCACCTGGCCGCCGACATATTCGTGGACATAATCCTTGGTGGCACAACCAGCCGTGGCAAATGCGACCGCGGTCAAGGCAAGGGACAGTCTTTTCATGGAATACGCCTCCGGTTCTGTTTGAATGGGGAAATCATTGCTGGTGGCATTAATTTAATCAAGCAAAAATTGAACATAAATGACCGCCGTTTGCGCCGGTTATCCAAATAACCACTTTGGCAACAGGACAATCATCGATGATTGATTCCAGCCAGCCTGTCTCCAATGAAAAAACCCCGCCTGTCAGAGCGGGGCTTATTGGCGCCAATTCGTCGATCAGAGCAGGACGACCAGCACAACGCGACGGTTCTTGGCCCGGCCATCGTGGGAGTTGTTGTCGGCCACCGGAGCGCTCTCGCCATAGCCGATGGCGGCCAGGCGGTGCAGCGGGATGCCGCACTTCATGTTCAGGTAGCGCTGCACCGACTCCGCGCGGCTGGTGGACAGCTTGAGGTTGTAGTCATCGCTCCCCTTGGCGTCGGTATGTCCCTGGATCTCGATGTAGACATTGCGGTTTTCCGACTTCAGCTTGTCGGCGAAGTCGTCGAGCGACTTCCTGGCCGTATCGCCGAGAACCGCGCTGTCGAACTCGAAGTGCAGGGAGTCGTCGGTCAGCACCACTTCATAGAGCAGCTTGCCCTCGGCCAGCTTGCCGGCCGCCTCAGCGCGGGCCAAGGCATCCCGGGCAGTCTGCGAGACGCCCTGCAGGGCGGTCGCCATCCGGTCTACCTTGCCGGAGACCGGGGTCACCTGGCCGTCGACATATTCATGGACATAGTCCTTGGTGGCGCAACCCGTGGTGAACAGCACGACAGCGGCCAAGGCAAAACCAATTTTCCTCATTGTCTTCTCCTGATTTTTTTGCGGACGCGGAATAGTCGACTCCAGGCCGCGCAAAATCAAGAAAATACTAAAAAATAATGAAAAAAATCATAGCAGTATAAGAATTTAATGATTTATTCAAATTGCCTGCCGGCCTGGCGGACCTCGACAACGGCTCGCGTCCTCAGTGCACCAAGACCATGCCCGGAAAACTCAGCACCAGGATCACCATGACCACCTGGATGAGCACGAACGGGATTGCGCCCCAGTAGATATCGCTGGTCTTGACCTCAGCCGGGGCCACGCTGCGCAGGTAGAACAGGGCGAAGCCGAAGGGCGGGTGCATGAACGAGGTCTGCATGTTGATGCCAAGCAGGACGCCGAACCAGACCAGGTCGATGCCCAGCTTGTGCGCCACCGGGGCCAGCAAGGGCACGATGATGAAGGCGATCTCGAAGAAGTCGAGGAAGAAGGCCAGGGCGAACACCAGCAGGTTGACCACCAGCAGGAAGCCGAGCGCACCGCCCGGCATCGAGGTCAACAGGCTTTCCACCCAGAGGTCGCCATTGACGCCGCGGAACACCAGGGAGAACACCGTGGAGCCGATCAGGATGAAGATCACGAAGGTGGTCAGCTTGGCGGTGGAATCCATGGCCTGGCCGAGCATGTCGCGGTTCAGCCGGCCTTTCAGCCAGGCCAGCAGCAGGGCACCGGTGGCGCCCATGGCGCCACCCTCGGTCGGGGTGGCGACACCGAGGAAGATGGTACCCAGGACCAGAAAGATCAGTGCCAGCGGCGGCAGCATGGTCGCCAGCGCCTTGGCCAGCAGGGCGCCGCCGGACAGGCTGCGCGCCGCGACCGGCAGGGCCGGTGCGGCAGCGGGCCGGAACACGGTCACCGCGACGATGTAGCCGAGATAGAGCACAGTCAGCAACAGGCCCGGCATCAGGGCGCCACGATACATGTCGCCGACCGAAACGCCGAGTTGGTCGGCCAGGACGATCAGCACCAGCGAGGGCGGGATGATCTGGGCCAGGGTGCCCGAGGCAGCGATGATGCCGGTGGCCAGACGTTTGTCGTAGCCATAGCGCAGCATGATGGGCAGGCTGATCAGGCCCATGGCGATCACCGAGGCGGCCACCACGCCGGTGGTCGCGGCCAGCAGGGCGCCGACGAAAACCACCGCATAGGCCAGGCCGCCGCGCAGGGTGCCGAACAACTGGCCCATGGTCTCCAGCAGTTCCTCGGCCAGGCCGCTGCGCTCCAGGATCAGGCCCATGAAGGTGAAGAACGGGATCGCCAGCAGGGTGGCGTTGGCCATGATGCCGAACACCCGTTCGGGCAGGGCCTGCATCAGGGAAAACTCGAAGAAGCCGGACTGGATGCCGATGAAGGCGAACAGCAGGCCGTTGGCGGCGAGCGAGAAGGCGACCGGGTAGCCGAGCAGCAGGAACGCCACCAGGCCGAGGAACATCAAGGGCGCCATGAGTTCGAAACTCATACCACCTCCTCCGCCGCCTCTTCCGGCAACGGCGCCTTGCCGGCCAGGAAGGCCGCGCGCTTGATGCTCTCGGAGAGGCCCTGCAGGGCCAGCAGGGTAAAGCCGACCGGGATCAGCAGCTTGATCGGCCAGCGCGACAGGCCGCCGGCGTCGGGCGACATCTCGCCGATGGCATAGGAATCGGCGAAGCCGGTCCAGCCCAGCCAGGCGATGATCAATGCCGTCGGCAGCAGGAACAGCAGGCCGCCGGCCAGGTCGATCCAGGCCCGGGTACGCGGCGAGAAGCGGCCGTACAGGATGTCGATGCGGACGTGGCCGTTGTGCTTGAGGGTGTAGCCGGCGCCAAGCAGGAAGATGGCCGCGAACAGGTACCACTGGATCTCCAGCCAGGCGTTCGAGCTCATGTTGAGGCCGTAGCGGGACAGCGCATTGCCGGACGACACCAGCACCGCGACCAGCACCAGCCACATGGCGAAGCGGCCGATGCGTTCGTTGAGGGCGTCGATCAGGCGCGACAGGGTGAGCAGCCGGTTCATGGTTCTCCTCAGACCGCCCCGGCCTCGCGCAGCAGCCCCGCCAGGCGCTCGGCCACCCGGCGGTAGCCCTCGGCATTGGCATGGATGAGGTCGGACTTGAGCTGGCGGTCATGCAGCACGTCGACGAAGGCCTCGCCCTCGTAGGCCAGGCCGAATTCCCTGGCGATCTCCTTATAGAACGCCGGTGCACCACCGAGCAGGCTGGGCTGGGGCACGCCGATCAGGACCACCGCGACGCCGCGGTCACGGGCCAGGCGGACCATGGCGCGCAGGTTGGCCGCGGTCGCCGCGGCCGGCTGGTGACGCAGCATGTCGTTGCCGCCCAGGCACAACAGGAGCAGGCGCGGGCTGTGCTCGTCGAGTTGCTCGCCCAGGCGCGCCAGCCCCTCCGCCGTGGTCTCGCCCGACACCCCGGCATTCACCACCTGGCGGCCGATCAGGCTGGCGAGCTGGGCGGGATAGGCCTGATCGGGTTCGGCGCCGACCCCGGCGGTGAGGCTGTCGCCGAAGGCCAGCACCACGTCGTCCGGCGCCAGCCGCGCCAGGCTCGGGGTCCGGCTGCAGGCGGCGAACAGCAGGACCAGGAGGCCGGCCAGGAATAGTCGGGAAAAGCCGGATATCGGCGTTTCCGCCAGCCTGCTCACGGCGTTCAGCTCCCCGCGAGGGTCATGCGGTCGATCAGGATCGAACCGACCTGGCGCGAACCACGCACCTCGATGTCGGTGCCGATGGCCTGGATGCCCATGAGCATGTCCTTCAGGTTGCCGGCCACGGTGATCTCCTCGACCGGGTAGGCCAGTTCGCCATCCTCGACCCAGAATCCGGCGACGCCGCGCGAATAGTCGCCGGTCACCATGTTGAGGCCATGGCCGAGCAGTTCGGTCACCAGCAGGCCGGTGCCCATCTTCTTCAGCAGTTCGTCGAACGACTCGCCGGTCGAGGGCACGATCAGGTTGTGGTTGCCACCGGCATTGCCGGTACTCTGCATGGCCAGCTTGCGGGCGCTGTAGCTGGACAGGAAATAGCCCTCGACCACGCCGTCCTTGACCACGTCGCGGTCACGGGTGGCGACGCCCTCGCTGTCGAACGGCGAACTCGCCAGACCCTTCTTGATAAACGGCCGTTCCTGGATCTGCATGAAGCCCGGAAACACCTGCTTGCCCAGGCTGTCGAGCAGGAAACTCGACTTGCGGTAGAGGTGGCCGCCCGATACCGCCGAGATGTAGCTGGCGATCAGGCCGGTGGCGATCGGCGCCTCGAACAGCACCGGACACTGGCGGGTGTCCAGCTTGCGTGCATTCAGGCGCCGCACGGTGCGCTCGCCGGCCCGGCGGCCGACCGCCTCGACCGGGTCCATGTCCGCGGCCGCGCGCGCCGTGGTGTACCAGTAGTCGCGCTGCATGCCGCTGTCGTCCTCGGCAATCACCGCGCAGGAGATGCCATGGCGCGAGGTCGGGTAGCCGCCCATGAAGCCGAGCGAATTGGCGTAGACGAACTGCGATTCCTGCACGCTCACCCCGGCCCCTTCGGAATTCGTGATCCGGGGATCGACCGCCAGGGCGGCCGACTCGCAGACGCGGGCAAGCTCGGTGGCAGCCTCGACCGTGATGTCCCAGGCAAAATGCAGGTCGAGGTCGGGGATGTCCCTGGCCAGGAGGTCGGCGTCGGCCAGGCCGGCGCAGTCGTCCTCGGCGGTGAAGCGGGCGATCGCCAGCGCCTTGTCCACCGCGCGGCTCAGTGCGTCCCGGGAAAAATCGGAGGTCGAGGCATGGCCGCGGCGCTGGCCCACATAGGTGGTCACCCCGATGCCCTTGTCCTTGTTGAACTCGATGGTCTCGACCTCACCCTTGCGCACGTTGACGCTCTGGCCGAAGCCTTCGGAGACCTCCACCTCGGCGGTGCTGGCGCCAGCCGCTCGGGCCAGGTCGAGGACTTGGGCGGCGAGATCGCGCAAATGGGATTCGGAATAGGAAAAACGCTTGTCCGGCACGGTGGATGCCCTGTTCTGGCTGCAAAGGCCGGTATCATACCAACGTTAGCCACCCGCACCGCCCGTCATGTCGCACGAAGACACCGAATTCGAAGACCCCGACTACATCAGCAAATCGCAGCGCAAGCGCGATGTCGAGGCACTCCAGGCCATGGGCACCGAACTGGTCAAGCTGTCCACCGACCGGATCAAGAAGCTGGACCTGCCCGAGGATCTGCGCATGGCGGTGCTGGAATGCCAGCGCATTACCAGCCATGGCGCCCTGCGCCGGCAGATGCAATTCATCGGCAAGCTGATGCGCAACGTCGACCCCGAACCCATCGCCGAGCAACTGGCCGAGGTCCGCGGCGAATCCGACGTCGCCAAGGCGCGTTTCCACGACCTGGAGCGCTGGCGCACCCGGCTGCTGGAAGACGACAAGGCGGTCACCGAATGGCTGAACGCCCATCCGGACAGCGACGCCCAGCAGATCAGGCAGCTGATCCGCAACGCCCGCAAGGAAGCCGAACTGGGCAAGCCGCCGAAATCGAGCCGGGAGCTGTTCAGGCTGCTACGGGAAACCGACTAATATAGAAAGCATGCGGGAAGGAGGACCGGCACATTCCACGACACACAGGAACAGGTCCGGGATGAATCGCGTGCTTACCTCTCTTGCGCTTGCCTGCCTGATGCTCGCGTGCGATGCGCCACCCGCGCCGAATAAGGAATGGACACCGCCGCGACTCACGCCGCTCGCCCCGTTCAGCCAGGTTTTCTCGAATGTCCAGGGCACGTTCAGGATCGACTACTTCTACACCGACAGAAACGGCCCCACTGACGCAGCCGCCAGGGAGGATTTACGCGCGCGGGTGGAGAAAATCCATGCCGGCATACCGCCCGGTTGGAGCACCCACTCCATCTACGTCTATAAGCGCACGGCCACGCTCAATGACCACTTCACCGGCAACGCGGACGACTTGCGCGGCGTATATGACGATAACCTGATCTGCTTTTGCAGGTGGAACCGGCACGGGCCCGACGTGTTCTACCTTATCGAGAACGGGAACGTCGTGTTCGACATGCTGGAAAACAAGCCCGTCTCGCCTCCTTGGGAATTCGACTGACCCCCTACCTGACTAGATGCCTGGCCTGGCGAAACAGTTCGGCCAAGCCCATCACGAAAAGCCTGTCTTCGACGGCAATCTACACCCCTGCCTCGCGCGTCATCCCGTTGCCACTCCGAATCACTGCCTGATCCCGCCAACCTTGGCCAGCGCCGGGATCAATCTCCGTTGGCCCGGCTTGATCAGGTTCGGGTCGACACCGATCACATCCCGATTGGCCTCGTAGATCAGCGGCCATTTGTGCCTGTCGCCATGGAATTTCTGGGCGATCCTGGACATCCAGTCGCCCGGCGTAAGCACATGATATTTATAGGCCTGCTGCTCCAGGGCCTTCTTGCCTTGTCGCATGATGACCTTGTGAACCTCGAACGCCTGCGCCACGGCCTCATGCTCCAGCCTGTTGACCCCGGCCAGGGCGCACAAGTCCAGGGAGTCGAATACCTTGCCGAGCCTACCCGACCGGCCGCAGCGATCCATGATACGGAGTCGGCCCAGGGCATCGCGGAAAACGTAAACGGCATGGCCTTCCGGTTTCAGGATGTCGCCTTGCATGCGCTTGCCGAAAATATTGAACATCGTGATGCCACCGTTGTTGCGTGTTATTGCTAGCCGATGCCCCGCGGCGAGGCCTTACGCCGAGCGCGAGCCCTCCGCCTACGCATCGCGTCGATATCCAGCCGAACCGTATCCGTGCAGAATTTCCGAAAGTGGGATATGTCGATGAACGCAAACCGCCGAAGGCGAGACGGTGAAATCCTCGCCTATAATCGTCCATCGCACCACGGAAGCTCACCATGACCACCCCCCTGCTGATCGCCAAGAACGACCAGGCCGAACTGGTCCTGCTGCCCCAGATGGCCAACCGCCATGGCCTCATCACCGGCGCCACCGGCACCGGCAAGACGGTGACCCTGCAAACACTGGCCGAGCACTTCTCCAATATCGGCGTGCCCTGCTTCATGTCCGACGTGAAGGGCGACCTGTCCGGCATCGCCGTGGCCGGTGGCAGCAGCGCCAAGGTGACGGAGCGGATCGAGAAGCTCGGCCTGGCCGACCATCAATATCAGGCCCACCCGGTCACCCTGTGGGATCCGTTCGGCGAGCAGGGCCACCCGGTGCGCACCACCATCTCGGACCTGGGCCCGCTCCTGCTGGCCCGGATGCTGGAACTGAACGAGACCCAGACCGGCGTGCTCAACCTGGTGTTCAAGGTCGCCGACGACAACGGCCTGCTGCTGCTGGACCTGAAAGACCTGCGGGCGATGCTGCAATATGTCGGCGAACACGCCAAGGACCTCACTACTGAATACGGCAACGTCTCTGCCGCCAGCGTCGGCGCCATCCAGCGCGGCCTGCTGGCCCTGGAATCGCAGGGCGGCGAAATGATCTTCGGCGAGCCCATGCTCAACATCGACGACCTGATGCAGAGCGATCGCGGCAAGGGCGTGATCAACATCCTTTCCGCCGACAAGCTGATGCTGGCGCCCAAGATGTACGCCACCCTACTGCTCTGGCTGCTCTCCGAGCTGTTCGAGCACCTGCCCGAGGCAGGCGACCTGGACAAGCCCAAGCTGGTGTTCTTTTTCGACGAGGCCCACCTCTTGTTCAACGACGCCCCGACCGCCCTGGTCGACAAGATCGAACAGGTGGTCCGGCTGATCCGCTCCAAGGGCGTCGGCGTTTTCTTCGTCACCCAGAACCCGGCCGACGTGCCCGACAAGGTGCTGTCGCAACTGGGCAACCGGGTCCAGCACGCCCTGCGCGCCTTCAGCCCGCGCGACCAGAAGGCGGTCAAGGCAGCCGCCGAAACCATGCGCGACAACGACAAGCTGGACGAGGAAAAGGCGATCACCGAGTTGGGCGTCGGCGAGGCCCTGGTCTCCCTGCTCGACGAGAAGGGCCGGCCCGGCATCGTCGAGCGCTGCTTCATCGTCCCGCCGGAAGGCCAGATCGGCCCCATCGAAGCCGGTCTGCGCCGGCAGCTGATCCAGAGTTCCCTGGTCGCAGGCGTCTACGAAAAGGCCGTCGACCGCGAATCCGCCTACGAAATACTCAAGGCCCGTGCCGAACAGGCCACTGCCCAGGTACAGGCGGAAGCCCAGGCCAAGGCCGAGGCCAAACAGCAGACAAGCAGCGGCGGCAGCATCCTGGGCGACCTGCTCGGCGGTGCCGCGGGCGCCGGCGGTCGTCGCCGCGAGGGCGTGATCGAGGCCCTGGCCAAGAGCGCCGCCCGCTCCATCGGCAGCCAGGTCGGCCGTTCCATCATCCGCGGCGTGCTCGGCTCCATCCTGGGCGGCCGCAAATAAAAAAAGGCCCGGGGAAACCCCGGGCCCGACTACCTCCCTGGGGGGCTCATCGCCCCCTTTCAGGTTTAACCCCCGCCAGGACCGTTATGGCAGTCGTAGCAGTTCATCTGATGGCCAGCCGCGAAGGACTTGCCATTCAGGGTCTTGGCCGTCTTGATCGCGGACAGCGGGCTGCCGCGGTAATCGGCGCCGTGGCAGTAGGCGCAGGCGGCCCGGTTGCTCTCGCCGTAGGACTTGTGCGAACTCACCCAGGCGCTGCCGGTGGTATGCATGCCATGGGGGCCGCCGGTGGCGGTGTTCGGCACCGTCTTGTGGCAGGCCGTGCACTCGTTGATGGTGCCTTCATGTCCCTGGACATCCTGGGCCAGGATATTGTCGTTGCGGTGCGAACTGGGGTACACGGCATGGGTGGCGCCGTGGCAGGCCTCGCACTGCAGGCCACCGTGGCCGGCACTGAAGCGGTACAACGAGAAGCCGGCTGCGGGCGCGTTGGCGTTGGTGGCAAACCGGGTATCCGTCCACTGCTTGAGGATGCCGGTACTGCTTACCGCCTTCGTGTCGCGCAGGCTGTCATGGTGACAGGCCTGGCAATTCGGCTGCTCCAGCCAACCGACCCGGCCGGTACGGCCGACGTTGGACATCGTGCCATGGCAGGACTGGCAATCCATGGTGGCATTGCCGTTGGCATCCACCGCCTTGCCCATGGCGCCGCGCAGACACTTGGTCGACGAGCCCGGGTGGCACTGGTAGCAGGAACTGCGGTTGGTGATGCTGTCGAGCACGACACCGGTGGTCGGGTCCTTGACCATGGCATGGTTGCCGTGGAGGGCCTCGGTCAGCGGCTTGATGCCGGCCACGCCGGTTCCTGCCAGGGCGTTGGAGGCGTGACAGGCGGCACACAGGATGGCCTTGCCGCCGGTTGCCGTGGCCAACAGGCCGGTAGACTGATAACCCTTGGCCGCCAGGGCATCCTGGTACTGCTGGGAACCCAGTTGCTTGTCGTCATGCAAGGCCAGGATATTCTTCTTCCATTCCACTTCCTTGCTGTTGGCATCGGTGATCCAGCCAGCGCTCGGTCGTGCAGCCGCATTGGTATTGGGCGAATGGCAGTTGGTACAGCTCATTTCGGTGGACACCGGCAAGACCACGCGCGCCTGGGCCAACTGGGTGCCGGCGCTGTTGCGCGCGACCACCTTCACCATCGGATAGGCGTTCGTGTGACCGGCATCGTCGATCGGCGTGATGGGAACACCTTCGGCCGTGAACTGCTTGCTGGCGGCGACCAGGGTCAGGGGCTGCGGGGTCGTCGAGGGGGCCTTGTTGCCGGTCAGGCCGACATCGGGGGCCGGGCTCGCGCCGAAGAAGTCATCCACGTATTGCCAGAAGTTGGTCTTGGTCGACGAGATGGTGTTGATCGAACCGTCCGGATCGGCCATGGACTCGTAGGTCAGCGTCACGCCCTGGGTCACCACGCCGTTGTTGGTCTGGTCGACCAGCTGGGCATGCAGGTTGTTATAGGGCGGCAGGATGGAGAAGACCGAGAAATCGCCGTCCATGCAGTGCATGCCCAGGTCGTTCCAGGCCAGCAAGGTATATCCGCTAGCCGTCGGAGTCGGGGTCGTTCCGGATTGAACCGTGACCGACACGACCACGCTGGTCTTGCTGTCTTTCACCGTCACGCTGGCAGTACCCACTTGCTTGGCGGTTATCTTCACGCTGCTGCCCGAGATGGTCGCGCTCGCCACGCTGGTATTGGATACCGTAGCGGACAGGATGCCCTGCGCATTGGCGACATTGACCGTGGCGACTTGCTGGGGAGCCAGGGTCACCGACTGCGGCGTCACCGTTAAAGAGGGCGTTGGGGTCGTGCCGGTCTGAACCGTGACGGACACTTTCACGCTGCCCTTGCTGTCCTTCACCGTCACGCTGGCAGTACCAATCCTGCTGGCGGTAATCTTCACGCTGCTGCCCGAAAGGGTCGCGCTTACCACGCTGGTATTGGATACCGAGACAGACAGGCGGCCGCTGGCATTGGTGACTACCACCGTAGCGGATTGCCGGGGAGCCAAGGTCACTGACTGTGGCGTGACCGTCAACACCGGACTGGGAGTGGGCGCAGGAGTCGACTCATGATCGCCGGATTCCGAGGAAGAACTGTCCTTGGGCGGCGTGGTCACCGTGACGGCGACGCTAACCCTGGACCTTCTGTCCCGGACGCTCAGCGTTGCGCTGCCAGCCTTCTTGGCCGTGATCTTCAGCTTGCCATCGGAAATGCTGGCCACCGCTACATTGCTGTTGGAAGTCGAGACCGAGACCGAGCCATAGGCGTTGTAAATCTGCAGGGAGGCCGTGTCTCCTACCAGCATCTTGACGCTGGCTGCCGAGATCGACAACCCGGACGAGGCCGCACTGGCCAACGCCACAATAAAAGGCAGCAACAAGGCCGCCAGCCACCACCTACCATGTGCTCGATTCATCTCTCATCTCCTCTTCCAGCACCCCCAAAAGGGGAAGGGAACCCACCCTGTCCGAAGCGGGATACCCGGACAGTATTGTGTGCACGCATTACACATCTATTAAATTCCATACAGACCACCCGATCCGAATCCAGCATAAATCTGCCAAGGCCAGGCCCAAAGGCGCTCTTAATATTGGATCAGACCATAATCATAGTAGGGTGTTTAGACAGAATACGTGTGCACATATTACACGTCAAGAAGGAAATAATTATTTTGATTGCCCCGGCCCAGTCCTTCCTGAAACAAAGGCGTCTGGAGTGCCTGACCACACCGGTTAGAATCCCTCTGCCGACACCAGAGATACAGCCATGAGCCATTTCGACAGCAAGGCCCGCGAGTGGGATAGCAATCCGGAATTCCAGGAACGGGCCAACAAGATCGCCGCTGCCATCCGCGCCGAGGTCGCGTTGACCACCAGCATGACCGCACTCGATTACGGTTGCGGTTCCGGCCTGCTCAGTTTTCCGTTCAAGGATGAACTGGGCCGCATCACCCTGAAGGACACCTCGGCCGGCATGCTGGAAGTGCTGCGCGAGAAGATCGCCGCCCAGGGCGTGGCCAACATGACGGCGCGCCAGACCGACCTGACCGCGGACCCGTTGCCGGACGAGCGTTACGACCTGATCTACTCGTCGATGACCCTGCACCACATCCCGGACACCGTGAAGATACTGGCGGTGTTCCACCAGTTGCTGAACCCGGGCGGCCACCTGTGCATCGCCGACCTGGACCGGGAAGACGGCAGTTTCCACGGCCCGGAAATCGACGTGCATCACGGCTTTGACCGCGACGCCCTGGCCGCGCTGGCCAGCCAGGCCGGCTTCGCCAAGGTGCGCTTCCGCACCGTGTTCGAGATCGTCAAGCAGAAGGAAGACGGCGAGCGGGCCTATCCAATCTTCCTGATGACCGCCGAGCGGACCTGATCAGAGCCGCTTGGCCATCCCCAGCCAGCCCATCAACAGGCGGGCCAGGCCATACAGGGTCCATGAGGTGAAGCGGGTATACCAGGGCACGTGGCTCCAGTCCCGACGCTGGATGGCGTGTGCGCCGCCTGCCATGGCGGCGCACAGGCTAGCTCGCAATGCCTCGGCGAAGCCGCGGTCATACACCACGACATTGGCCTCGCGCGCCAGCATCAGGCTGAACGGGTCGATGTTGCTCGACCCGACCGTCGCCCAGGCCCCGTCGACTACGGCCGCCTTGGCGTGCAGTTCGCTGGCATGAAACTCGTAGATCTCGATGCGGTTTTCCAGGAAGTAGCGATACAGCGCACGCTCGACCAGCTGGAACCAGGGGTGATCGGTGCGACCCTGCAGGATCAGCACCACCCTGACGCCGCGCGCGGCGGCGTCGACCAGGGCCTGGCGGAAGCGGCGGCCGGGCAGGAAATAGGCATTGGCGATCAGGATTTCCCGCCTGGCTGACCGGATCGCCTGAAGATAGGCCTCCTCGATCTCACGGCGGTGACGGAGGTTGTCCCGTTGCAGGAATTCCGCCGCCTGCCCGCCTGCTGCTTGTGGCGCCACCGGCAGGGCGGGCCAGCGCCGGGGCCGCCGGCCGATCATGCTCCAGCGCACCATCAGCCAGAGTCGGCGCACCGCCGGGTAGATGTCGGCCAGCAGCGACCCCTCCACCCGCACCGCATAATCGTGCCGGCAACCGGCACCGGGCAGGGTATTGCTGTCGTCGATGATGTTGATGCCGCCGATGAAGGCGACCCGGGCATCGATGACCGCCAGTTTGCGATGCAGACGACGCAGACGGTAACGGCGCAGGCGGAAGGTGGCGATTTCCCGGCGGAAAAACATCAGGGCGACGCCGGCCGCGCGCAACCGGCTGGCCAGGACGGCGGGAAAAGACCGGGCCCCGAAACCGTCCAGCAACAGCTTGACCCGCACCCCCCGCCCGGCGGCGCGGACCAGGGCCTCGATCACCGCCAGGCCGACCCCGTCCGGCTCGAAGATATAGCTCTCCAGATGGATCTCGTGCCGGGCCTGATCGAGGGCCAGGATCAGTTCGGGAAAATACTGCGTACCGCCTTCCAGCAGGGTGATCCGGTTGCCCTCACGACGGCTCATGCCAGCATCAGTTGGGCGGTCAGCGCGGCGTGATCGGACAGCTTGCGCCAGGCGCTGCCATGATGAACCCGGGCCGAGGCGACCCGGAATCCGCGCACGTAGATCCGATCCAGGGCGAACAGCGGCAAGGCGGCGGGAAAACTCAGTGCATGGCGGCCCTGGAAGGTCTCGAACACCTCCATCAGGCCCAGTTCATGGGCCAGATAGGCCGGCGCACGCTGGCGCCAGTCGTTGAAATCGCCGGCCATGATCAGCGGCGCACCGTCCGGCACCAGATCGCGGATGTGCTGGGAAATGCGCAGCAACTGCTTGCGCCGCCCCTGTTCGTTCAGGGCCAGGTGGAGGCAGATGGCATGCAGCGGCTGGTCCAGGTTGGGCACCGCCAGTTCGCAATGCAACAGTCCGCGGCTCTCGAACACATGCGAGGAGATGTCGACGTTCTCCCAGCGCAGGATGGGATAGCGGGCCAGGATGGCATTGCCGTGGTGACCATGGTCGTAGACGGCATTCTTGCCGTAAGCCATGTCGGTCCAGATATCACTGGCGAGAAACTCGTGCTGCGGCTTATCCGGCCAGTCGTTGAAGCGTTCCGCCCGCTCGGCATGGGAACCCTGGACTTCCTGGAGGAACACGATGTCGGCGTCGATGACCTTGAGTCGGTCCTTCAGTTCATGCATCACCATCCGGCGGTTGAAGAAGGACAGGCCCTTGTGGATGTTGTAGCTGGCGATATGCAGCAGGGGTTGCAGACCGTCTATCCCGCCTTTGCGCATCAATGGCCACCGGCCGGCTTGGTCCCGGCCTTGGCATCCGGCTTGGTCTCGGCCGGCTTGTCGGCGGGCGCCTTCTGGGGTTCCTTCATGGCTTCGCCCGGCCCGGCGGCGGGGGCTTGCGGCGGCACCGACTGCATGTTGTTCTTCATCATGTATTCGTTCATCTCCTTCCAGCCGGCGAAGATGGCGGACTTCTCGGCGTAGGGATTGAGCTTGTAGCAATCCTCCAGCCCCCGCCCGGCATGCCGGCAGCCGCTGCCGACCGCCTTGCCCTCGGCCTCGACCTTGGCTGGATCGGGCAGGCCCATGCGATCCTTGAGCTGATCGCAACCGGCCAGTACGGGCAACAGCGCGGCAAAGATGACGATACGTTTCATGGCTCGGGATTCCTCGACAGCGGGATGCATGGATTATCGGCCAAGTTCGCCGAGACGGCGAATCGCCTCGGCATTGCTGGGCGAGAAACAGCGCTCCGCGGCCTCGCGCCAGGGCAGCCATTGCCAGGCCAGGTGTTCGCCCTCGGCGAGCCGGACCGGTCCGGGCTCGGCCACCTGCAGGCCGAACACATGCTCGGTGTTGTGGCTGGTGCCGGGCGGGTAGCGGTGGCGGTAGCAGTCGTAGATCTCGTAGACGTTGCTGTAGCCCCAGTCGGTCAAACGATGCTGGCCGGCATCGAGCCCGGTTTCCTCGGCGACCTCGCGCACCGCCGTCTGCAGCCGCGTCTCGCCGGGCTCCTGGCTGCCGGTGACCGACTGCCACCAGCCGGGATGGTCGGCGCGCTCGATCAGGAGCACCCGCAGGTCCGCGCTGTGGATGACCACCAGCACGGAAACGGGCAGCTTGTAGGTCAAGACGCCGCCGCAGGTTTGGCCTGGACGTTCAGCCGGCGTTGCCAGCCGGGTTCGGCGTCGTGTTGCGCAGGCGGATATGCAGCTCGCGCAACTGCTTCTCGTCGACCTGGTTGGGCGCGTCGGTCATCAGGCAGCTGGCGCGCTGGGTCTTCGGGAAGGCAATGACATCGCGGATCGACTCGGCGCCGGTCATCAGGGTGACCAGGCGATCGAGGCCGAAGGCCAGGCCGCCGTGCGGCGGGGCGCCATACTGCAGGGCGTCGAGCAGGAAGCCGAACTTGTTGCGGCGCTCTTCCGCGCTGATATTGAGCGCCTCGAAGACCTTTTCCTGGACTGCCTCGCGGTGGATACGGACCGAGCCGCCGCCGACTTCCCAGCCGTTCAGGACCATGTCGTAGGCCTTCGACAGGGCCTTGCCCGGGTCGGTCGCCAGGTATTCCTCGTGGCCGTCCTTGGGCGCGGTGAACGGGTGATGCAGGGCGTCCCAGCGCTTCTCGTCCTCGTTGTATTCGAACATCGGGAAATCGACCACCCACAGCGGCGCCCAGGCGCGGCCGTCGACGTGACCCTTGTCGTGGCCGATCTTCAGGCGCAGAGCGCCGAGGGCGTCGTTGACCACCTTGGCCTTGTCGGCGCCGAAGAAGATGATGTCGCCGTTCTGGGCGCCGGTGCGCTCCATGACGGCCCTGAGCGCGGCCTCGTCGAGGTTCTTGACGATGGGCGACTGCAGGCCGGTCTCGTTCAGCTGGCTGACGTCGTTGACCTTGATGTAGGCCAGTCCGCGGGCGCCGTAGATCTTGACGAACTCGGTGTAGCCGTCGATCTCGCCACGCGAAATCGAGGCGCCGCCGGGCACGCGCAGGGCGGCGACGCGGCCGGACGGGTCGTTGGCCGGGCCGGAGAAGACCTTGAAGGCGACCGCCTGCATGGCGTCGGTGACCTCGGTCAGTTCCAGGGTGACGCGCATGTCCGGCTTGTCGGAGCCGTAGCGGGCCATGGCCTCGGCATAGGGCATGCGCTGGAAGGCCGCCGGCAGATCGATGTCCTGGGCCTTCTTGAACATGTCGCGGATCATGCCCTCGACCAGGGTCATGATGCCCTCCTCGTCCATGAACGAGGTCTCCAGGTCGACCTGGGTGAACTCGGGCTGGCGGTCGGCGCGCAGGTCCTCGTCGCGGAAGCACTTGGTGATCTGGAAGTAGCGATCGTAGCCGGCCACCATGATCAGTTGCTTGAACAGCTGGGGCGACTGCGGCAGGGCATAGAACAGGCCGTCGTGGACCCGCGACGGCACCAGGTAGTCGCGCGCGCCTTCCGGGGTGGAGCGGGTCAGCATCGGGGTCTCCACCTCGATGAAGCCGTTGCCGTCGAGGTAATCGCGCATCAGCTTGGATACCCGGTAGCGCAGCATCATGTTGGCCTGCATGGCCGGCCGGCGCAGGTCGAGGTAGCGGTACTGCAGGCGGATGTTCTCGTTGATGGTCTCGTCGTCGAGCTGGAACGGCGGCGTCAGCGAGGCGTTGAGCACTTCCAGCGACTGGGTCAGCACCTCAACCAGGCCGGTCGGCAGGTTGGCGTTCTCGGTGCCCTCGGGACGGGCGCGCACCTTGCCGACCACCTTGAGGACAAATTCGCTGCGGACATCCTCGGCGATCCTGAACGACTCCGGGGTATCGGGGTCGATCACCACCTGGACGGTGCCCTCGCGGTCGCGCAAGTCGATGAAGATGACGCCGCCGTGGTCGCGCCGGCGATGCGCCCAGCCGCACAGGGTGATGGTGTTGCCGATGTCCGTGGCGCGTACCGCGCCGCAATAATGACTACGCATATCTATTGTTCCTAAGTCGAAATCTTCAATCGCCGGGGTAAGTGTTGGCGGCAGTCGTCTTGGCCTGGGGCGCCACCACCCCCATGGATACGATGTACTTCAGGGCCACGTCGACGGAGAGGTCGAGCTCGATGGTCTCCGAGCGGCGCACGTAAAAATAGAAGCCGTTCACCGGGCTGGGCGCGGTCGGGATGAACACCGCCAGCCAGTCGTCGCCCAGTTTCTCGCCCACCTCGACCGGCACATTGGTCTGGAAGGCCAGCGACCAGGCCTCCGGGTGCGGGTAATGCACCATCAGCACCTTGCGGAAGGCATGGCCGTTGCCCGAGAGCAGGGTGTCGGAAACCTGCTTGACGCTGCCGTAGATGGACTTCACCACCGGGATGCGGTTGAGCAGGCCTTCCCAAATCCTCAGCATGCGCTGGCCGAGCAGGTTGCCGGCCAGCACGCCGGTCACCAGCACCACCACGAAGGTCAGCAGCACGCCCAGGCCGGGGATGCGGAAGCCCAGCCAGTATTCCGGTCGCCAGTGTTCCGGCAGCAGGAGCAGGGTCTGGTCCATGAAGGCGACCAGGGCCGTGACCACCCAGACCGTGATGCCCAGGGGCACCAGGATCAGCAGACCGGTCAGGAAATGACGTTTGAAGGAAGGCGTGGTCATAAGAAACGAAACGGCCAAACGCCTGCGGCGTTTGGCCCGATCGTCCAGTCAGGTTTCAGTTCGATGCGGCGCAGGGACAGCAACCGCCGGTGGTGCCGCAGGACGGGGCCTCCGGCTTGGGCGCCGGGCCGTTCTTGAAGTCGGTGGCGTAATAACCGTTGCCCTTGAGGGCGAAGCCGGCGGCGGTCAGCTGCTTGCTGAAGGTCTCGGCACCACACTGCGGGCAGGTGGTCAGAACGGCGTCGCTGATCTTCTGCATCACGTCTTCGGCGTGACCGCAGGCAGAGCACTTGTAGGCGTAGATGGGCATGGCGAACTCCAGAAATCGATGTTTGGCGGATTATATCAACGTAATCTTATATTTAGGCGACCGGCTTGAGTTTCAATCACCAGCCCAGGCGCAAAGTGACAAAGGCCTGGCGCTCGACCAGATATTCGTCGAACTCGGTATGGCGCGAATTCACGTTTTGCAGGGTCAAGGATATCTCGTCGCCCGAATTGCTCCGCCCCAGTCGCTTGGCCAGCTTCAGGTCCACGCGATCATAGGGCCATTGCTCGTCACCGTCGTCCGGCCACTTGAGAAACCCGACATGGTAGCGCCCCAGGCTCACCGACCAGCCATGCGGGAAGGCCTTGCTCCAGAGCAGGCTGCTGGTATGGATCGGCGCCGACACCTCGGCATCCAGGTCGGTCATGCTGCCCGCCTTGATCCGGGTATAGGCGACCGAGTAGATGAACCGCCCCCAGATCGGGTGGCTCCAGTCCAGCGTCAGGTCACCGCCAAAGACGCGCAGATCACCCGAGTTGTAGAAATAGAACGCCTTGCTGTTGCCGAACCAGCTCGGCCGGGCATAACCGGCCGGGGCATCGAACGGACAGCCGTTCGGGCTCGCCTCCAGCTTGCAACTCCGGCTGTCGATGTATTTGTCATACTGGTCGGAAAACAGTCGGGTATCGACATTCAGGCCGAGCCCCGGATAGCGTCCGACGTAACCGATCTCCTGGAACGTCACGCTCTCCGGGTCCAGCGGCAGGGCCGCCCAGTAACCCACGTCGGCCACCCCTCCGGCAGGGTTCCGATCCACCTCGTGGGTGCTGCCCTCGAACAAGGTCGGCGCGCGGTAGCCCTTGCCCATGCTGATGCGCAAGGTGTGGTTGGCGGCCAGACGGTAATTCGCGGCAATGCGTGGCGAAACCAGGGTGTCGGTCAGGTAATGCCGTTCCACCATCGCGCCGGCATGGAGCAGCCAGTCCGGCGTCGCCTGCCAGTCCAGGTTGCCGAACCACTGCCACTGGGTGCCGCCGACCGTCCCCATCTGGTAGAGATAATGCCCGGATTCGGCCGCATCCCGACGCAGTCCCAAGCCCCATACCGCACGCAACACCGGGCTGAAACTGTGAATTTGCTGGAACTCGATGTCATCCCGCCGCACGTCGAGATCATAATTGACCGGCAGCCATTCGCTCGGGCTGATCGGGTCGTTGCTTTTCAGATAGGCCTCACGTTCCGTGCGGCCGAAGTGGTAATACTGCAGCGACAGTTCGGAGCCCGCCGCATAGCTGTTGCGCCAGGCGATCTGGACGAAGTCACCATCGGCAGCGCGCTTGTGAAAAGGGTATTTGTTGGCCTCAAGCGTCGTACCGGCCCGATCCTCGCCCCGGCTAAGACCGAACTGCAGCGTCCACTCCTGACGGTTATCGGGACGATAGGACAGCCTGGCATTGAGCACCTGCCGCTCCAGGTCTTCGCCCCAGTGCATCGGCTTGACGCCGCGGTCCTCGAAACTGCTCATCGCCCGCGTCGACAGGCTGACGCGCCAATCCAGGTCGCCCTGGCTGCGGCCGAAACGCGCGTAGTTGTCCTGCAGGCCCCGGCGGCCGCGGGCAAGCACCACGCTCTGGCCATAGTCCGCGGCGGGTTCGCGCGTGATGATGTTGATCACGCCCTGGAAGGCGTTGGCCCCGTATACCGCCTGGCTTGGCCCGCGCACGACCTCGATGCGCTCGATATCCTCGACGCGGAGCGGCAGATCCTGCCAATCCACGCCGCCCCAATAGGCGTCGTAGACGGAACGGCCGTCGATCAGTACCTGCATGCGTCGCGAGTGGGCATCGCCGAGACCGTGATTGACCACCACGGGCGAGCCCTCCGGCCAGTCGGCGACGAGGAATCCGGGCACCAGGCGGAGCAGATCGTGGATCTCGGTAAACCCGGACGCCCGGATGCTCTCCCGGTCGATGACCGTCACCGGCGCCGGCGCATCCAGCGTGGATTGCTCGATGCGCGAGGCGGTCAGGACCATGGGCAGATCGGCCAGGAAGACGTCCTCCGTGACCTCGGCGGCCTGGGCCGCACCGGCCGACAGGGCCAGGCCCAGCAGGACAGGCAATCGCTTCATGCTGGCCGTCAGCACGGCACTCGACCCGGTGCCGTGCGGCCAGCCATCACCAGCCCAGCCTCAGGGTGACGAAGGCCTGGCGCTCGGTGTAGTTGGCATCCGTACCGCTCAGGAACTCAAGACGCCGGCCGTTGGCATTCTGCACCGTCAGGGCAATCTCGTCCTCGCTGCCCGGCCCGCCGAAACGCTTGGCCAGTTTGACGTCGACCCGCTCATAGGCGGCCTGACGGTCACCATCGCCCAGCCAGATCATGTCGCCGACCTGGTAATAGCCCAGGCTGGCCGCCAGGCCCCAGGGCAGGTTCCTCGACCAGAGCAGGCTGGTGCTGTGCCGGGGCGCGCTCCTGGACACCTTGTCGGTATCGCTGCCGAACCCGGCCCCGCCGCCCTCGATATCGACCACCGCGTGGGACAGCCGGACCCGCCCAAGCACGGCATGGGTCCAGTCGATGGCCAGTTCGCCGCCCTTGACCCGAACCGTGCCGGGGACATTCTGGACGCTGGCGCCCGGCGCCCAGATCACATCGGAATAATCCTCCGCATAGACCCGCGCATCCAGTTGCAGCCCCAGTTCCTTGAACCGGGCGACATAGCCGAGATCCCGGAAGTCCACCTGCTCGGGCCTGATCCCGCCCGGAGAGGTAAGCCCAGGCAAGGAGTGAGGATAACCCGGAGGAAGGGGGGTCAGAATCGGGAAGACCTCATTCGCATCAAACTCGACGATATTGGGCGCGCGATAGCCAGAGCCGGCACTCACGCGCAAGGACTGGTTGGGGCTGATCATGTAATTCAGCGCCACGCGGGGGGAAGACAGGGTGTCGGTGTTGTAATGTCGCTCGACCATGCCGCCCACATGCAACAACCAGTCGGGGGAAAAACGCCAGTCCAGGTTGCCGAACACCTGCCAATCGGTACCCTTCAAGACCTCTTCGCCGTAGAAATAATGACTTGAATCGATCCGGTCCCGGCGCAGGGAAGCGCCCCAGACACCTTGCAGGACATCGGAGAAACGGTGTGTCTGCTGGAATTCCAGATCATCGCGCTGCGACGCATAACTCAGGTCGGCCAGGACATCGATCGTGGGCGGGACGACGACTCTGCCAACATACCGCTCCTGGTCGCTCTGCCGGTAATGGAAATAGCGCAGCAGCAATTCCGATCCCGGGGCATAGTTCCTGTGCCAGGCAATATGAAACGTGGCGTTGTCGACATCACGCTCGTGGTAAGGCTCTTCGGCACTCTTGGAAGTACCCTTCAGGTCGGTTCCCTGGGCAAGACTGAAATCGGCATTGATTTCCTGGTCCAGGCTCGGGCGGTAGCTGAATTCCGAGCGCAAGGTCTGTCGTTCGTTGGTTTCCCGGCGATAGTAGCCAGGCCGGGGCAAATCACGGAACGGCGTCGCCGACCGGTCGGAGGCGCTGATCCGCCAATCGAAACGCTCGCCCCGGCGTCCCAGGCGCACATAATTGTCGGCAAAACCTCGTTCGCCACGCGACAGCACCAGGGCCGCGCCATCGTCCTCGCCCGGCGAGCGCGTGATGATGTTGACCACGCCGTTGTAGGCAGCGGCACCATAACTGGCCTGGTTGGGGCCGCGCACGACCTCGATGCGCTCGATGTCTTCCAGCCGTACCGGCAAGTCCTGCCAGTTCACCGTCCCCAGTACCGGATTGACCACCGAGCGGCCATCGAGCATGACCAGCAGGTTATGCGGATAGGCCGTGCCCATGCCGTGATTGGCCACCACCGCACCGCCGCCGGCCCAGTCCGCCACCTGGAAACCGGGCACCAGGCGAAGGAGATCATGTATTTCAGTGAAGCCGGAAGCCCGGATGGTCTCCCGGTCGATCACGGTCACCGGCGCCGGCGCATCCATCGGCGACTGTTCGATACGCGAGGCGGTCAGCACCGTGGGCAGATCGGCCAGGAAGATGTCATCCGACGGTTCGCCGGCCAGGGCGGCACCGGAGCAAAGCGTCGCAAGCAACGCTGAAAATAACTTCTTGTTGTTCATGTAGCGTGTGCGCTCATCGAATGCAATCTGAGGTAATCCACCTTGCCGCTGCCCAGCAGCGGCATGCTCTCGACCACCTTGATCCGGCGCGGCACCGCGATCTCCGGATAACCCAGACCCTGCGCCGCGGCCGCCAGTTGTTCACGGGTCAGGTCGGAATCGGTGGTGAACAGCACGATGGCCTCGCCCCGGGCCAGGTCGGCCATGCTGGTGGCGGCGTGCATGGCATCGGCCGAGGCGGCGCGGGCGATATCCTCGACCACCTCCAGGGACACCATCTCCCCGGCCACCTTGGCGAAGCGGCGCAGACGCCCGACCACGGACAGGAAGCCGTCCGGGTCGATATCCACCACGTCGCCGGTGTTGTACCAGCCGACCCCGACGTCCGAGAACGGCGGCTCCAGGTGCCCGGGATGGTCATAACGGTAGTAGCCCGACATCAGATTGGAGCCACGCACATGCAGTTCGCCGCCGTTGTGGATGCCCGGCACCGGGGTCAGGCAGGACTCGATGCCCGGCATCAGGCGGCCGACGCTGCCGTGCCGGTTGTCCTCCGGGGTATTGACCGACAGCACCGGCGCGGTCTCGGTGGCGCCATAACCCTCGATGATGTCGATGCCGAACCTGCCCCGCCACAACTCGCGCACCGGTTCGGCCAGCCTTTCCGCGCCGGCCACCACGTATTTCAGGCTGGCGAAGTCGTCCGGGCCGGCATTGCGGGCATACTGGTTCAGGAAGGTGCCGGTGGCGAACAACACCGTACAGCGCCGCTCCCGCACCAGTTCCGGAATGACCTTGTAATGCAATGGGCTGGTGTAGAGCACCAGGCGGGCGCCGCTGACCAGCGGGATCAGGGTGCCGCCGGTCAGGCCGAAGGAATGGAAGATCGGCAGGCAATTGAAGACCCTCTCCTCAGGTCCGATCGACACCGTGGCCAGGACCTGGTCGACATTGGCCAGCAGGGCGCGATGGGACAGCACCACGCCCTTGGGCTTGCCCTCGGAACCCGAGGTGAACAGCACCACCGCCGGCGCCTCCGGATCGGCCGCCGGCACGGCCCGGAGCGGAAACCAGAGCGCATAGGCCAGCAGCCAGAGCTTGTCGGCCAGGCTGAACTGCTCGCGCAGGTCCTCCAGGTAGACCAGACGGATATTGCGCAGACGCGCGACCTCCTCGCTCAGGTTGGCCTTGTCCAGGAAGGCGCGCGAGGTCACCACGGTCCGGATGCACGCGGTATGGCAGGCGTTCTGCATGCCCTCCGTCCCGGCCGTGTAGTTGAGCATGCAGGGCACCCGCCGGAAGGCGGAAGCGCCGATCATCAGGCAGGCCGTGGCCGCCATGTTGGGCATCAGGATGCCGACATGCTCGCCCGCGTTGCTGACCCGGGTCAGCAGGCGCCCGAGCGCCAGTGCCATCTTGACCAGGTCGCCGTAACTGTACGAGCCCGGTTTCATGTCCTCCCACTGCCCCGGCCTACGCCGGCCGAACCGGCGCATGGCGCGGACCAGGGCGGAGAACAGCGTATCGCGAGAGGCAGGCATGGCGGTGACCCGGCTATGAGGCAGACTCAGAATGTATGCGTGTACTGCACGCTCAGGATGTCGACGGCGTTGTCGTACGACCCCGCCGGGTTATCGATGGCGGAGTCCTTGACGAACAGGTGGGCATAGCCGAAATCGACCTTGCCCTTGCCCGACAGCGCGTACTGGCCGCCCATGGCCAGCCAGGTGCGGTCCGCGTCAGGAATGCGCGGCGTCCGGTGCGCGGAATCGGGGACCGGGGCGTTGTCGTAGGCGACACCGACACGCCAGGTCCAGGTGTCGTTCATGCGATAGCTGGCGCCCAGGCCGAAGCGCCAAACGTCCTTCCAGCTTTCGTCGGTGCTATCGACCAGGGCACCATCGCTCTGCCTCCTGATATCCAGACGGTTGAACGCCCCCCAGCCGGTCCAGGTCGCATCCGCCATGACCGACCAGCGGTCGTTGATCTGGTGGTGGATGGCCAGGGTGGCGGTGTCGGGCAGTTTCACATCGGCGTAGACATCTGTCGGGATGCCCAATTGAGCCAAGGCCGGATCGACATTGGATGTCACCTGGCCGCTGAGGTGGTATTTCACCGTGGACCGGTAGCCCAGGCCCAGGCGGGTATCGCTGCCCAGGCGGAACATGGCGCCCAGGTTGTACGACCAGGCGGTGTCATCACCCTTCATGGTCGTGACCACCGTCGGGTAGAGCAGGCTATACGGGGAAGGCAACCCCTTCGACAGTTCGGCCTGGATGTAGCTGTAGTTCACGCCCACCCCCAGGGAAACCGCATCGCTCAGACGCCAGGCCAGGGTCGGGCTGAGGCTGACACTCTGCAGATCGGACAGGATGGCATGGCTGCGGCCCGACCAGTCGCTGTCATATTCCGTCTTCAGACCGAACGGGGCGCCCATACCGATGCCGAACTTCAAATCCGGGCTGATATCCATGGCGTAATAGGCGCTTGGCACCGGGATCAGGCTGCCGGCGTCGCCGCCATCTTCGACTCCGGCCGAGGTGCTGTACCGGGCGGACGGCTTGATCAGATGCACGGCGGCCACGAACTGGCGTCCCTGGATCTCGTTCAGTCCGGCCGGGTTGTAGAACAGGACACTGGCATCCTGAGCGCTGGCCGCCTGGCCGGCATAGGCGTTGCCCAGGCCGCTGGCGCTCTGTTCGATCAGTGCAAAGCCGGCGGCCTGGGCACCGCCGCCCAACAGCATCAGGCCCGCCAGGGCCAACCCCTTACGCTTCATGTTTTTCCCCATTTGCAAATCAGACCTCATTATCCTGTAATCATAACCCCAACCAGCGTTGGGCCAACATCAGGCGATCGCCCATGGTCGCTTCGTCGCGGACCCGGTCGCAGTACATCATGGCCACGGTCCAGCGGCGCCGGTCGCGGCCGACCAGATCGCAGAACTCGATCCGGGTGCTGCCGCTCGCGTCGGGTTCCTGCAGCAAGCCCATGCCGTCCAGCACCATCTCGGCCCGCTCGGTATAGACATGGCGCTCCGGCACCATCAATACGGCCTCGAAATCATCGCCGTAGCGGCGCAGATCAAGCAACTCCGTGACCTGGCCGAGGCGGTGCAGGATATGCTGCAGCCGGGTTTCCAGTTCCCTGCGCAGGCCCGGTTCGGCCCCATGCAGCCGTGCCAGCACCTCGTCCCGTTCCTGTTCCAGTTCCGCCTTTTTCTGCTTCCTGGCCTCCACCCGCAAACGCACATGGGCCACCAGGCTGTCGAAAAAACCCTGCGCGATGCGTTCCCGCGCCTCAGCCTCGGTCAGGCCGGGATCGGCTAGGGTGTGGTCGGTAAAGAACACCGCCTGCTGGGGCACGTCGCGGCGGAGGATTTCACCGTCCATCTCGATCCCCAGCATGGCCTTGGTGCCGCGTCGCATGCAGAGCAGGGCGTAGACCTCGCCGGCGTCGGGATGGTCGCGGCGAAAGTCGCGCATGGACTGGCTGACGCAGAGCGCCTGATGCACTTCATCGGGCGAGGCGAACAGGGCATGCACCAGGGGGTCGCTGACGTAGGTCTCCCGGCTGACATGGACCGGGCCCGGCACCTGTCCGGCCAGCTTGTGCGCATACCCGAGCGCACGCGCCACGGCCTCGCGATAACGTTCGGGATAACCGCCGGCCTGCTTCAGTCTCGGCTCGACCAGCTCGACCGCGCGTTCGACGGCCGCAGACAGTTCCGGACTGTCGACGATGCGGTCCAATCCCAGCAGCTTGCCTAACAGCCCCATGTCTATATTCCCGCCAGCCGGCGGCCCGTGCTCGGAAGACCGCCCCTCCGGACGGAATCACGAACCATGGGCGCATTCCTCGTGGCCATCGTTTGTGGACAACATCATTGCAGTCACCGCTCGGCGACCAGCCAGGCAATGAAACCGCCATGACCATGACAGTGAGCACTTTACACATTCCCTGGCCGGCGGTCGAAACCTGTCGCGGCAGGAAGCTGACCAGAGGCGACTGCCCGCAGCATGGCCATGATCCGAGTAGTTTCCCTTGCTTGACGCTGGCCAAGCCATCAACTAGCTTACATGTACAAAAAAAATAACCTGTGTTGCCACGTTGGTACATCCGGCGCGCTTGGCAAGGGCTTTACTGCCAAGTCAACCATTACAGGAGTGGAGAGGACGATGAATCATGGCTTTTTTTCCATCACCGCGACACCCCCGATGTGCCTGCTTGCGGGTTCTGCCCGTGCCGTCCTCCACCAGGTCGACCCCGGAGGCGGCGGAACCCGGCTCCGGTCCAACACCACGCTGAAACGCAAACACGACCCTGCCGGGGCCGTCGGCGCCGACAACACCTCGCCTTGCCTCAGAGGCACCCGCACCACCGTATCGACATTCCAGTAAGCAGCAACCGGTCCAACCCTTTCCAAGGAGATCCAGCATGCCCAGCTATCTGCATCCCGGCGTCTATGTCGAAGAAATCCCCAGCGGCGCCAAGCCGATCGAGGGCGTATCCACCTCGGTGGCCGCGCTGGTCGGCTATACCACCGCAGGTCCGATCGGCGAACCCGTGCTGGTGCATAGCTGGGACGAGTACAAGACCACCTTCGGCGGGATCCACAGCGAGACCGACGCCATGGGCCTGGCCGCCTTCTATTTCTTCCTCAACGGTGGCCACGACGCCTACATTGCCCGTCTGGCTCATGGCGCCAAGGCGGCCAGTCTGCCGAATACCAAGCTGTTCGGCCGTGGCGCCGCAGTCGCGGCCCAGGTCCTGGAACTCGGCGCCAACAGCGGCGGCGCCTGGGGCAACGGCCTGAGCGTCAATGCCCTGGCGGAGGCCGACGGCTACCGCTTCAAGCTGCAGGTGCGCAAGGATGGCGAACTGGTCGAGGTGTTCAACGGCCTGTCCATGGACGACTCGGATGCCGCCTATGTGCTCACCGTGGTCAAGGGCAGCTCGAAATACCTTACCGCCGCATTGCCCGCCGGCCTCGACGGCTTCTACAAGAAGGCCACCAGCGTCTCCGACGACCTCACCGGACTGGCCTGGGCGGGGGTGGTCGAGGGCATGACCCTGACCCTCAACCTCGACAACCTGGGCGCCAAGACCATCGCCCTGGGCGCGCCCGCCGGCGGTTCCTATGACGGCACCAAGGTGGCGGCCGAGATCCAGAAGCAGGTGTTGCTGCTCAGCGCCAGCTATGTCGGCTTCACCTGCGGCTTCGCCGGCAACAAGCTGACCCTGACCTCGGGCAAGCAGTCCGCCGCCTCCTCGGTGGTGGTGCGTCCGGGTGCCCTGGCCAGCACACTGAAGCTCGGCAAGGCGGCGGGGGGCACCGAGAAGCACGGCACCGAGGACGTGGTGCCGGTCTCCATGGGCACCCCCGTCGTACCGGTGTTCGAACCGCTGACCCTGGGCGACGACGGCAGCAACCCCGGCCTGGACGACTACAACAGCTACTTCGCCAAGCTGAAGAAGGTGCGCGACGTCAACATCGTGCTGCTGCCCGGCCAGTACATGCCGGAGAGCGGCAGCGGCAACCCCATCGTCGATGCCGCCCTGGCCCACTGCGAAGCCACGGCCAGCCGCATGCTGCTGGTCGATCCGCCGCCCGGCAAGGAGCTCGACCAGGCCTCGAAGGTCAGCGACCTGGGCCTGCCCACCTCCACCTACAGCGCGCTCTACTACCCCTGGGTCAAGGTCGCCAACCCGTTCTACAACCGCGACAGCAATCCCAACGCGCCGACCACGCTGACCGTGGCGCCGTCCTCGTTCGCCGCCGGCGTCTGGGCGCGTACCGACGGCACCCGCGGGGTCTGGAAGGCGCCGGCCGGGGTGGAGGCCACGGTGCGCGGCCTGGCCGGCCTGGAATACACCATCGAGGACGGCGACCAGGACCAGCTCAACCCCGAGGGCGTCAACTGCCTGCGCAAACTGCCCAGCTACGGCGCCGTGGTCTGGGGCACCCGCACCCTGTCCACCAAGGCCAACCCGGAATGGCGCTACGTGCCGGTCCGGCGCACCGCCATCTACATCGAGAGCAGCATCTACAACGGCATCCAGTGGGCGGTGTTCGAACCCAACGACCATCGCCTGTGGTCTTCGCTGCGCGCCAACGTCGGCGCCTTCATGGACGGCCTGTTCCGGGCCGGCGCCTTCCAGGGCCAGAAGTCCTCGGACGCCTACTTCGTGCGCTGCGGACTGGGCGACACCATGACCCAGGACGACATCGACCGCGGCCAGGTCATCGCCATCGTCGGCTTCGCGCCGCTCAAGCCCGCCGAGTTCGTGATCGTGCGCATCCAGCAAAAAGTCGGTCAGTCCTGATAAGGAGACACACAAATGGCTGCTCCCATGTTCCCGGTCAACGCCCACCGCCACGACCCCTACCGCACCTTCAAGTTCCAGATCCTGATCGACGGCAAGCCGGTCGCCGGCCTGAAAAAGATGGGCGCCCTCAAGCGCAAGACCGAGGCGATCAAGTGGCGCTCCGCCGGCGACCCGAGCAAGGAACGCATCCTGCCCGGCGGCACCAGCTACGAGCCGATCACCCTCGAACAGGGCCTGTCGCACGACCCGGTGTTCGAGAACTGGGCCGCCCTGGTCAACAACATCGAGGGCGACTCGGCGATGTCGCTGAAGAACTTCCGCAAGGACATCGTCATCAACGTCCTCAACCTGCAGGGCCAGGTCGCCATCTCCTACAAGGTGTTCCGCGCCTGGGTGTCGGAATACCAGGCCCTGCCCGAGATGGATGCCGGCACCATGAACGCGGTCGGCATCCAGACCCTCACCCTGCAGCACGAGGGCTGGCAGCGCGACGGCGCGGTCAGCGAGCCGACCGAATCGTAGGGACGACCATGCAACTACCGGGCGGCCTGGTGGAAAACGGCACTCGGCGACGCGACTGGGCGTTCCGGCCGGTATCCGGCGCGCTCGAACTGGCACTGGCGGAGGTCAAGGAGGAAGCCGGTAGCGCGCCCCAGGCGGTCACCCAGGCGCTGTCCCTGGCGCTGGACCGCCTGGGTGGGGGGCCGGCGACCGAGGCCCGTGTCGCCGCCTTGTGCGTGGCCGACCGCCAGTTCCTGATGCGCGAACTGGAACGCCACCTGGGCAACGAAGGCGGCTGGTTCCAGGCCGATTGCCGGCACTGCGGCGAATGTTTCGATTTCCGCATCGACTACGCCGACCTGCCGGTGCAGGAGGCCGGCGCCGGCTACCCGCTGGCGCAGATCGACCTGGATGGCCGCCAGATTCGTTTCCGCCTGCCCACCGGGGCCGACCAGGAGCGTCTCGCCGACCTCCCGGACGAGAAGGCCGGGCCATGGCTGGCACGGCAACTGGCGCTCGACGCGGACCTGCCGGAAGCACCCGGCCAGGACCTCATCGCCGCCGCCGAGGCCGCCCTGGAGGCGATCGCGCCCGGCATCTGCCTCACCGTGCAGGCCGCCTGCCCGGAATGCGCCACCGTCAACGAGGTCGACCTCAACCCCTACCGTGTCCTGGCCAGGCAAAGCGACCCCCTGTTGCAGGAGGTCCACCAGATCGCCCTGCACTACCATTGGCGCGAGGCCGACATACTCGACCTGCCGCGCGCGCGCCGGCAGCGTTATCTGCAACTCATCGACCGCGCCCGCGGCATGGCGGAGTAGCCATGGGCCTGTTCGGCGACACCCTCCATGATGCCCGGCGACCGCTCGCCGGCGACTGGCTGCGGCGCTCGCCCGACCAGGCGGCCATGACCGCGCCGGACCAGGATATCCCTGCCGAAGACATGCCCGACAACGGCATGCAGACGGTGTTCAGATTTCAGAAGGCGGAGTCGCCGGCAAGCATGCCGGGCGGACTCCGGGAGGCGTCATCACGGTCGGGTGCGGGCATAGCCCGCATTCCGGCCGGCGACCCTTTGTCAGTGGGGGCCGAGGCCGGAAGTCCGGAGCCCTTCACCAAACATGTTGAGGAAACTCACATTTCCGTACAGGGCGACAACCGAGAAAGCGAACTGGCAACAGGACAGGTAAAACACGCAAGTCCAGGCAAGATAGCGGCAGCCAACGCGAAGTCCGTATCGAGTAAGCATCAGTCGGAAGTTACGCCTGGGCGAATCGAAACGGAACCGTATCGCGAAACGCATCAGTCCGAGATCCCAGAAGGCAGTGAACGATCTGTTAGCAGACAAGGAGAAACGTTCCTGAGCCGGCCGCCGGGTCGGGGCGCCTCACCTTCTGAAACCCTCATGGCTGGCCGCACGGAGTTCCCCGCCCGCGTGCCGGCCGACACGGAGCGCCAGCCGGAATCCGGCCGGCCAAAGCGGGAAGCCGTGCCTGTCTCCACGCGCGAGGGCGGTGACGCATTGCCAGCCCCGGGCACGGAAGCGCCGGGGCAACGCAGGACAGCACCCGACCTGCCCAACCTGGCCGGCACCCCCAGGCCGACGTTCGACGGCTATGCGCCGCCGCTGCCCCGCGAACGCGGCCGCGCCCCCGAGCCCGCCCCGCCCGGCCTGGTGATCGGCCGCATCGACGTGGTCGTCGTCGCCGACGCCCCGGCGCAGGCCGCGCCGGCCGCACGCACTGAACGCGGCTACCTGAGCCGCAACTACCTGAAGCGGCTCTGACATGGCCCTCGCCCTCTCGCCGCTGTCGCAAGTCTGCAAAGGCATCCGCGCCTACCTCGACGGTGCGATCAACGCGCCCGACCGCAGCAAGGTCAGCGTGGTCCTGGCCACGCCGGCCGAGACCGCCTCGACCGGGGCCGGCGACAGCGACCACTACATCAACCTGTTCTTCTACCGTTTCGAGCCGGCCGGCCTGTTCCCGGACACCCTGCCGGGCGAGACCGGCTGGGTGCGCGCCTTCTGCCTGGTCACCCCGTTTGCCGCCGGCGAGGACAGCGTCGGCGCCGGCGAAAACGATCTCAAGCTGGTCGGCGAGGTGATGCGCGTCTTCCACGAGAAGCCGGTGTTCAAGCTCAACATCGACGGGGTCGACTACCATGTCCAGGTCATCTTCCAGCCGCTCGGCCTGGACCAGCTGAACCAGCTCTGGTCGACCCAGGGCGACACCATCTACCGGCCCTCGGTGCTCTACGAAGTGTCGCTGGCGCCGGTGGTGCCGGCCGAGCCGGCCGTGCCCGCGCCCCTGGCCGGCGGCTTCGGCCTGCGGGTCCAGCCCAGCCTGGACAACCTGGCCGCGGACGTCGCCGACCGCCTGCCCGAGGTGCCGGCGATGACCCCCGACACCGCGCGGCCGGACTGGACCCCGGCGCTCGCCTTCGTGCACCAGGGCGCCTGCGCCTTCAGTTTGAGTTTCGCCCTGGCCAGCCCGACCCTGGCCGCCTTCGTGCCGCGCGTCTGGCTGGCCGGCAAGGCGGGCGAGACGGTCCGGCTGCACTGGCAGACCTGGGACGCCGCGCACGGTTGGCAATCGGTGACGCCGGCCAGCGACGCGATCATCGCCACCACCACCCTCGCCCCCGACCAGGCCGCCAGCGCGGTCACCAGCGCGCTCGCCCTGCCCTTCGCCGACCACGTCGGCCAGATGCTCCTGCATGCCGAGCGCGACTACGCCCGCCCGGGCGACGGCGCGATCGTCACGGTGCGTTCCAACCCGTTGCTGATCAGCCTGTATACGGGGTAACCGATGAACGCGCCCCTGCCCGAGATTCCCCTGGTCGCCCTGTTCGACGCCGAATGGCAGCGCCTGGATTTCCTGGCCTGGTGCCTGTCGCGCAACCGCCGGGGCGAGGCGGTGGGCGAGGCGGAACTGGCCCGCCTGCGCGAGATGCAGGCCCAGGTGGAGACCCTGCGCGAACCGGCGGGCGCCTGGGAGACCACGCTGGGGTTCGGGCTGAGCCATATCGAATACGACATCCTGGCCTGCGCCCTCGGCCCGGAACTGGAGCCGCGCCTGGGCTGGGCGTTCCAGAACCTGCAGGCCGGCAGCGCCCAGCCCTGGGCGACCCGCTCGCTGATCCAGGAGCTGCTGGCGCTCGACCCCGGCCAGGCCGAGCAGCTGCGCCGCGCCCTGGAACCCGGCGCCGCCCTGCGCCGGCATCGCCTGCTCAAGGTCGAGCAGGACGACCCCTACCGGCCGATCACCCCGGAGCCCTGGCTGGTCGCCCGCCTGACCGGCCGCCCGCTCGACGTCCCGGCGCCGCCCGGCGCCGTCGCCATCGACCTCGCCGCGACCTGGGCAGACCTGGTCCTGCCGCCCGGCCGTCTGGCCATGCTGCGCGAGTTCCTGCTCTGGATCGAGCAGCGCGACACCGTGGTCGAGCAGTGGGGCGGACAAAAGGTGGGCGGCCCGGTCGCCCTGTTCGCCGGCCCGTCCGGCACCGGCAAGACCTTCGCCGCCAGCGTCATCGCCCACGCCCTGGGCTGGCGCCTGTACCGGGTCGACCTCGGCCGCCTGGTCAGCAAGTACGTCGGCGAGACCGAGGAGAACCTCAACCGCCTGTTCGACGCCGCCCACGGCCAGGCCATGGTCCTGCAATTCGACGAGGCCGACGCGCTGTTTTCGAAACGCGGCGAGGTCAAGGAGGCGCGCGACCGCTACGCCAACATGGAGGTCAGCCACCTGCTCACCCGCATCGAGGCCCACGACGGTCCCTGCATCCTGACCACCAACCTGCGCAAGCAGCTCGATTCCGCCTTTACCCGGCGCTTCCAGATGGTGGTCGAGTTTCCCCGCCCGGACGCCCTCAGCCGGGCCGAGCTATGGCGCCGCCTGCTGCCGCCGCGGGCGCCGGTCGCGCCCGAGGTCGACCCGGTCTTCCTGGGCAACGCGGTGGCGCTCACCGGCGGCGGCATCCGCAACGCCGCCCTGCACGCCGCCTACCTGGCGGCCGGCTCGGGCCGCGCCATCGGCCTCGGCCACATCGCCCACGCCATCTGGCGCGAACTGGCCAAGGAGGGACGCGAGATCGCCGCCCAGGATCTCGGCCCGCTGGCCGCCTTCCTGCCCCGGGAGCTGCTCGATGACGACTGAGATCGGCCAACTCAAGTTGCGCCTGCCGGCCGGCTTCGAGGCCCGCGCGGCGCGCATCGGCCGCCTGGTCGGCGAGGCCCTGGCCCGGCGCGACCTGCCGGCCGGGCGCATGGACCAGGTCGGCGTCGGGCCGTTGCAGGTGGACGCACGCCGCTCCGACCGCGCCATCGCCGAGCACATCGCCCAATCCATCCACGCCGCCATCACGCAAGGAGTCGCCTGACCATGCTCTCCCCGATCAAAGGCTTCCTGGTCGAATACGCCCTCGCCCTGCCGCCCCTGGTCCTGGCCTTCGATTTCAACCCGCAGGGCCTGACCCGCAACCGCAGCGTCACCCTGACCCTGGGCGCCACCCCGGCGACCCGCGGCGGCTACGACTTCGCCCTGCCCACCGAGACCGCGCGGGTGGCCCAGGGCGTGACGGTGGAGCCGGAGAGTTTCGACGTCGAGATCCTCCTCGACGCCACCGACCGCATGAACGACGACGACGCCCTGGCTCGCTCCATGGGCATCCAGCCGGAACTCGACACCCTGCGCAGCATGGTCGAGCCGAAGACCCAGGGGCCGGGTGGCCTGCAGACGCTGGCCAGCCTGGGCCTGGGCGGCTCGCGCGCATTCCAGCGCTCGCAATGCGCCTCGGTGCTGCTGTTCGTCTGGGGTAGCCACGTCCTGCCGGTGTTCCTGAAGAGCATCGAGGTCGCCGAGTCGGCCCACCTGCCCGACCTGACGCCCTACCGGGCCACGGTAAAACTCGGCCTGCAGGTGATCGAGGGCAACAACCCGTTCTACGAGGTCGAGAAGGTGCGCCAGGTGGTCGGCGCCGCGCTCAATACCGGCCGCACAGCGGCCTCCGCACTGGGAGGGTTGTTCTGATGCTGCTCAAGGATTCCCGCTACAAGGGCGCCCGCCGCTTCGAGGCCGACGGGCAGGGCGCGGTGCGCTGCAAGGGCACCCGGCCGCGCGCCATCGGACCGGCCGTCGGGGTACTCGAACACGTCATCCAGGAAGGCGACCGCCTGGACCTGCTGGCCCGTCATTACTACAGCGACGCCCGCCTGTGGTGGCGCATCCTGGACGCCAACCCGGACCTCTCGAGCGGCGTCGAACTGTCGCTCCGGGGGCGCGCCGGCGAGGTCATCCTGATCCCCAAGGCCAAGGAGTGAGCTGAACCATGCTGCTCGACCTGTTCTCCGAAAAAGACCGCGCACCGGCCGAGTGCGTGATCACGGTGGACGGCATCGAGATCGCCGATCTCTATCCCTTCCTGCTCGAAGTCACGGTCGAGGCCGGCCGCACCGAGGCCACCACCGCCTCGCTCGGCTTCGAGACCCGGCGCAACGAACTCGGCCAGTGGACCGTGCAGGATGCCGAGGTGCTGGTGCCCTGGGCGAGCATCGTCATTTCCGCCGCCTTCGGCAACCGGGTCGAGGAGGTCATGCGCGGCTACATCCGCGAAGTGAACCTGGAGACGCCGCAGGACGCCGGCGCCGCAAGGGTCAACGTGACCTGCCAGGACGACTCCATCCGCCTCGACCGCGAGCACCAGCGCAAGACCTGGGGCACCGAAGACCTGCCCTACAGCGACGACCTGATCCTGAGCGAGATCCTGGCGCCCTACGGCCTGATCGCCGACCCGGACAGCGAGACCGGCCAGGAACGGGTGGTCGGCGTGGCCCAGGACGACACCGACATCAAGTTCATCAAGGCGCGCGCCGAGTTCAACGGCTACGAGCTGATCTTCCGCGCGGGCCGGGTCTACTTCGGACCCATGCGCCTCAGCGCCGACCCGCAGGACACCTTGCTGGTCTATGCCGGCGCCGACACCAACTGCCTGTCGCTGAACGTGCGCAGCGACGGCCACCAGGCCGACGCCGTCGCCTACGACGCCCCGGCCGAGAGCGGCGCCGCCACCACCCCCGAGACCGTCCGACCCGACCTGCCCCTGCTCGGCACCCGCCACGCCGACAGCTCGGCCGCCGGCCTGGAGCCGTTCACCTGGAAGCTGTCGGCCGAGGCCGGCGCCGACGCCGAACGCCTGCGCGCACTGGCCCGGATGAAGGCCAACGACCTCGACATCCACCGCCTGCAAGGCGAGGGCGAACTGGACGGGACGCTCTACGGCCACGTCCTGCAAGCCGGGCTGCCGGTGCCGGTGGACGGCCTGGGCGACTGGCTGTCCGGGGTCTACTACGTCGACAGCGTCAGCCACAGCTTCACCCCGGCCGGCTACCGGCAGCGCTTCCGCCTGCTGCGCAACGCCTACGGCGACAACCTGGACAGCGTCTCCGGCCTGGCCGGGGCACTCGCGGGAGTGATGTGATGGCCGACGACGACCTGCAACGGCAGCTTGCCCAGACCCTTTCCCAGCGGCGCGCCTACGGCAAGTTCCGCGGCTTCGTCACCGACAACAGTGACCCGCAGCGGCTGGCGCGGGTGAAGCTGTCGGTGCCGGCCCTGCTCGGCGAGGCGGTGACCGGCTGGGCCCTGCCCTGCCTGCCCTGCGGCGGCCTGGCCAACCAGGGCCTGTTCTGCGTGCCCGGGATCGGCGCCCAGGTCTGGGTCGAGTTCGAGGGCGGCAACCTCGACTTCCCGATCTGGACCGGCACCTTCTGGCAGCAGACCGGCGACCTGCCGACCGAGGCCCAGGACCCGCCCACCACCCAGGTCCTGCGCACCGGCAAGGGCCATGTCTTCCTGCTCGAGGACAAGGACGACGCCGAGGAGGTCAAGCTGCTCCACTCGACCGGCGCCGTGCTCGACCTGGACAAGGACGGCAACGTCGAACTGGCCGACAACAACGGTGACAAGCTGACCCTGGACGCGACCAACGGCCAGGTCGTCCTGGAGGACAGCAACGGCAACACCCTCACCCTGTCCAGCCAGGGCGCCACCCTGGAGGACAGCAACGGCAACAAGATCGAGATGACCGCCGCCGGGGTCAAGGTCAGCAGCAGCGCGATGGTCACCCTGGAAGGCAGCCAGGTCATGCTGGGCGGCGCCGGCGGCGAGCCGGTGATCAAGGGCACCAGCTTCCTCACCCTGTTCGCCACCCACATCCATCCCACCGCCATGGGTCCCTCCGGACCGCCCATCCCGCAGGGCGAGATGAGCAGCCTGTCCACCAAGGTCATGAGCGCATAAGGAGCCCGGATGGCACGCCGACTGGTCGACCCTCCCTACCTCGCCTTCCCGTTCCGAATGGGCGCGGACGCAGCCGTCCTGGCCAGCCGCTCCGAGCACATCCGCGGCCAGATCGAGCAGGTCCTGTTCACCCTGCCCGGCGAACGGGTGTTCCGGCCCGAGTTCGGCGCCGGGGTGAAGGCCCTGGTGTTCGAGCCCAACGACACCCCGCTCTGGCAGATCACCAGGCGCCGCCTGCTCGCCTCCCTGGCCGAGGCCCTGCAGGGCGAGGTCGATCCGAAGAGCATCGAGGTGACGGTAAGCGGCGACGACGCCAGCCTGACCATCGCCATCGCCTACACCCTGGCCGCGGTGGGCTACCGCGAAAGCCAGCTGTTCGAACTGGGAGGCCACTGATGGCCAGCGACCCCGTACCCGACCTGCTGTTCGACGGCCACTGCCCCGATTGCGGCCGGCGCCAGGTCGACCTGCCGGACATCCTGCCGGCAGTCGGCGACGACTTCGACTGGGATCAGCGCGACTACGACGGCTTCCGCCTGTTCATGCTCCAGGAACTGGCCGCGCGCTTCCCGGAACGGCGGCGCTGGACCCCGGCCGACGTCGAGGTCGCCCTGGTCGAGGTGCTCGCCTTCGCCCTCGACCAGCTCTCCGACAGCCTGGACCGCGCCGCCGCCGAAACCTATCTGGAGACCGCGCGGCGGCCGGAGTCCCTGCGCCGGCTGCTCAAGCTGGTCGGCTACGACGTCCTCGGCCTGGCCAGGAACCTGAAGCAGCCGCCCTTCGACGTCACCCCGCCGGACGCCGATCCGGCCCGGAACATCGTGCGCTTCGACAACTGGTGGCTGGACCATCCGGAAAAGATGGACCAGGCCCGCCTGGACGGCCCGCGCGCCATCCACGACCAGCACCGCATGGTCACCCTGGACGACTTCGAAAACCGCCTGGAGGAACATCCCCTGGCCCTGCGCGCCCATGCCTGGGAACGCTGGGACGGCGCCTGGTCGACCGTGCACGTGGCGGTGATTCCCTGGCAGCGCCTGGGCCTCGACCAGGACGGCGTCTACAGCGACGACATCTGGGCCGCGACCGAGGCCTTCCACGGCGGCCACGGCTTCGCCGGCGCGCCCCTGTACCTGCCCGCGCGCGGCGACCAGCCCAGCGTGCGCGCCGTGCTCTATCCCTATCTGGAGGCCTACCGCATGGTCGGCCAGGAAGTGGTGCTGGAAGAGGCGGTCGAGGTCGGCATCCAGATGGTGCTGTCGATCCAGGTCGATGCCGACTACTTCCAGTCCGAGGTCCGCCACGCCGTCGAACGCAGCCTGGGCACCGGCCCGGGCGGTTTCTTCGAGCCCGGCCGGCTGCGCTTCGGCGAGGACCTCTGGGCGAGCGACATCTACCAGGACCTGATGGCCCTGGACGGCGTCGACAACGTCTGCCTGAACCGCTTCAAGCGCCTGGGCGACCGCTTCCCGGACCAGGCCGCCGGCGGCCGCATCGCCCTGGAGGGCCTGGAAGTGGCCATCTGCGACAACGACCCGGCCCGGCCCGAGCGGGGCTTCTTCACCCTGATGCTGCGCGGCGGGAGGAAAGGATGACCGACCTGACCCGCTGGAACCGTGCCGGGCTTGCCCGCTTCGAATACCTGGACGGCAATGCCGCGGTGTTCCTGGAACGCCTGCGCGCCGGCCTGGCCGCGCAATTCCCGGGCTGGAGCCAGGCGCAGGCGAACGTACCCGCCGGCGAGAGCGAGGAGGCCAGGAAGGCCCGCCTGGAGGCGCTCTACGGCGCCGACCCGGACGACATGCTGTGGCAGCTCACGCGCCAGTTCGCCCGTTCCTGCCATGTCCTCGGCGGCCATCTCGACGCCTATGCCAACGAGGCCTGCCTGGGCACCGCCAGCCAGTGGGAGAACCTGCGCCGGCTGGTGGCGCTGCTCGACTACGCGCCGCGTCCGCCGGCCTCGGCCAGCACCCCGCTGGCCCTGTTCCTCAAGGCCGGCCAGCGCGGCACCGTGGCCGCCGGCCTGCAGTTGAAGTACAGCCCGGCCAAGGGTGCGCCGCTGGTGTTCGAGACCCTGGCCGACCTGACGGCCGACAGTGCCTGCAACACCCTGTACGCCCGCGACCACCTGCGCAACCCCCTCGCCCTGGCCGGCCACACCCTGGTGCTCGACGAAGCCCTCGACAAGCTGAAGAGCGGCGAACCGCTGGTGCTGGAGGACGAGCGCGACGGCCAGCTGTCGGCCCACCTGGTGCAGGGCATCATCCTGGCCGGGGACCGCACCACGGTGACCCTGGCGCCGGCCATCCCGGCCGGCTTCGCCGCGGGCTGGACCGTCGTGCACTGCCTGGCCAAGGAGAAGCTCGCCCCCCTGGGCCCCGCCACCACCGGCGTCGAGACAGTCGGCCACAGCCTGCAGCTGGCGGTGCCGGCCGACGGCCTGGCGGCCGGCGACATCGTGGTGATCCGCTCCGAGGACGACAAGCCCTACTACCGCCGGATCAAGTCGGTGCACGACGACCGCCTGGTGTTCTACCGCGACATCGGCCAGCTCACCCTCGACGGCGCCACGGCGGCGCGCCCGGTCACGGTGCCGCTGTCCGACCTGGCCAACCCGCCCAACCGGCGGGTGATCAACGCCGACGGCACGGTGGTCGACGTGGTCTACGCGGCCGGCGACTGGACCCGCCTGGCCGGCCTGTGGCTGGCCGACATCCGCAAGGTCGGCGGGCGCGAATACCTGCCCGCCTATCGCTGCCTGCATGCCAAGTACGTGCCGGTGACCAAGGACAACGCCCTGGTCGCCGCCGACGAGCGGCCCGGCTACACCGCCCTGACCCTGACCTGGCACAAGGACACCGACGGCATAGCGGGCGGACCCGACCTGCGCCTGAACAACCCGCAGGCCCTGCTGGCGCCGCCGCCCACCGCCGGCCCCTGGATCGTCGACCGCTTCCTCAACAAGAGCGCGGACGGCCGCCTGGTCAAGGGCCTGGTCACCGGCCTGAGCAAGCAGACCGCGGCCGGCGACCTCGCGGTGCTGGTCAAGGGCAACCAGATGGCCTGGGCCCGGCTCGGCACGGTGGCCCTGGACATGGAACACGAAGAGGCCACCCTGACCGCCGCGCCCTCCTGGCAGGACCGCGGCGGCGGCCCCTATTTCCTGGGCGGCAGCCGGGTATACGGCCATTTCACCCACTCGGCCCGCGCGCTCGGCTGGCAGGCCAACGCCACCGCCCTGGCGGGCAAGCGCATCGTCACCGAGACCCTGCCGGCCGGACTCAAGAGCGGCCGCGCCGTCATCGTCGACAACGGCACGGCGGTGCTGGAAACCCGCCTGGCCGGCCTCGACCCGGCCGGGGTCTGGCTGGACCTCGCCGATCCCCTGCCGGCCGGGACCAGCGCCGGCAACCTGAAGCTCTACGCCAACGTGGTGCAGGCCGGCCACGGCGAGGCCCGGCCGCAGCGCGTCCTCGGCAGCGGCGACGGCACCCTGGCCAACCAGCATTTCACCCTCGAGGTCGGCGACCTCGCCTTCGTCGCCGACGCCGGAATGGGCGCCGGCGTGCGCGCCGCGATCGAGGTTGCGGTCGCCGGCGAGACCTGGACCCAGGTGTCCAGCCTGAAGGACTCCGGCCCCAGCGACGCCCATTACCAGGTGCGCGTCGACCAGGACGGCAACGCCGACCTCCAGTTCGGCGACGGCCGCCACGGCCGCCGCCTGCCCAGCGGCGGCAACAACGTCCGGGCCGGCCTGCGCCAGGGCGCCGGCGCAGCCGGCAACATCTCCGCCGGCAGCCTGGCCAAGCTGGCCAAGCCGCACCCGCTCATCGACAGCGTCGCCCAGCCCATCGGCGCGAGCGGCGGCGCCGACCGCGAGGGCAACGCCGACCTGCGCGACAACGCCCCGGCCACCCTGCTGGCCCTGGACCGCGCCGTCTCCCTGGAGGACTACGCCCAGCTGGCGCGCGGCCACGCCAGCGTCTGGCAGGCACGCGCCTTCCGCCGGCCACCCGGCCTCGGCCAGCGCGAACGCCTGGAGGTGGTGGTCATGGCGGCCGGCGGCGGCACCCTGTCCGACGCGCTCAAGCAGGACCTGCGCGACTACCTGGTGGTGCGCGGCCAGCCCGGCATGGTCATCACCGTCAGCGACTACGTCCGCCTCGGCTTCCGTCTCACGGTCACCATCCGGGTGCGCACCGCCGCCTATGACAGCCAGACCGTGAAGGACGCCGTGCTGGCCGCGCTCGCGGCCGCCTTCTCCGAGCGGGTCCGCGAGCTCGGCCAGGCCCTCTATCGCGGCGACATCTACAAGGTGGTCGACGGCGTCGCCGGGGTGGAGAACAGCGATTGCGCCATCCTGCTCGATCCGCCGCCGTCCGGCGCCGCCCCGGCCCGGGCGGTCGAGACCGGCGGCAGGCTGCTGGTCGCCCAGCCGGCCGCCAGCCAGTGCCTGGTGTTCAACGCCACCGGCTTCGCCGCCGTGGTCGAGGAGTACGGACTATGACCCCCAACTACGGCGAACTGCTCAGGCAATGGCTGCCCGCGGTCTGGCGCGAGCGCGACCAGACCGGCGACCTCGGCAAGCTGCTCGGGGTCTACGGCGAGCTGCTCGACGCCCTCCAAGCCACCATCGAGCAACGCCTGTACGACAACTTCCCGGACCGGGACGGCGACGGCCGCCATTGCCAGGACTGGCTGCTACCCTATTTCGCCCAACTGCTCGACGTGCGCCTGGTGTCGCCCGACCAGGCCGGACGCCGGGCCGAACTGGCCGACGCCGTGGCCTGGCGCCAGCGCAAGGGCACCCGGGTCAGCATCGAGGCCATCGCCGAGGCGGTCGGCCAGTTCGAGGTGGAGATCCAGGAGGGCTGGAAACGGGTCGCCATCACCCCGCGCGTCGACCGCGCCCTGCTGCCCGAGGCGGCCTACGGCGAGCCCGGGATCGCCCTGGATGCCACCCCAGCAATGCGAGCTCGCCATCCCGGCCTGCCCGCCGCGAGCCTGGACCTGCGCACCTGTTCGCGCGCAGTGCAGTGCGATGCCGGCAATTCCGGCGCCCACGAGACCCACTTCGGCGGCCAGGCGGTCACCTGGCGCCAGGTCAACCGTCACGGCGTGCCCTGCAAACCGGACAGCTTCCAGGACGTGTCCCGGCGCACCGTCGACCTGCGCACGCCGGACTGGCGCCGCGGCCTCTACCACCCGCGCCGGGTGATTCTCTACCTGCCGCCGCCGGAAGGCCTGTGTTCGGCACAGGCGCCGTCCGTGCAATGGAGCGCGGTGGCCGGCCTGGACACCCTGGACGGCGAGCACCTGCGCATCCGCACCGGCACCACGGTCTGGAACGGCATCAGCCTGCCCATGATCACCTACACCGGCCTGGCCGACGTCCCGGTCCGGATGCGCGGCGTGGTCGAGTTCGCCGCCGCTGCCGTATACCGGTTCGAGAACCTGTGGCTGGACAACAAGGTGACGATCAGCCAGGGCGCCGCCCGCCTGGTCAACTGCGCGGCGCGCCAGCTGCACGTCAGCACCGCCGAACGCGATGTCCCGGTGATCGAGGCGCGTGCCTGCCTGTTCAAGAAGGTCGAGGCCGCGCGCGGCCTGGTCCGCCTGGAATACGCCACCGTGCTGGCCACCCTGCTGGCCGAGCGCCTGGAGGCGAGCGACTCGATCCTGGTCCCGGCCCTGCACAAGGACATCCTCGACGACGACGTGCCGGGCGCCGGCTGCATCCGCTACAGCCGCCTGTTCCATATCCCGCCCGCGCCCGACCCGGTCGATCCCGACCTGGTCAACGATCCGGTCTGGGTCGCCCAGGGCAAGCGCTCCGCCCTGCGCTGCTACGCCGGCACCTGCACCACCGAGCCGCCGCTGTTCTGGAGCGACCACTTCGGCGAACCCGGCTGCGGCGTCCTCCACCCGGACTGCGCGCCGGTGTTCCAGGCCGGCGCCGAGGACGGCGGCGAACTGGGCGCCTGCCACGACTACCGCTACGTGCTGCGCCAGCGCGCGGTGCTCGACAAGTTGCAAGAATTCCTGCCGGTGGGCATGGCGGTTGTGCTGGTCGCCGACCGCAGCCTCGCCTGCGCGCCACCGCGCACCACGAAGACCTAACGGGGACAGTCATGAAGAGCCAAATCTCGCGCGATTCCTTCCAGCCCGGGCAGCACTATTCCGGGGTCTATCTGCAGCAGGGCCGCATGATCCTGGACGCCGACTGGAACGAACTGACCGACATCCAGAAGGCCGGCCTGGTGGCCGCCCTGCGCGACGCCATCTCGGGCACCCTGGTGCAGGACGGCGGCATCCCCGGCGGCGCGCCGCGCGTAGGCGGCCTGGCCATCGTCGCCGTGCCGGACGGTTCCGCCAACATCCGCATCCAGCCGGGTGCGCTCTACGTCGACGGCGTGCCGGCCCGCCTGGACGGCAAGGACGTGCTGGAGATCGACCAGCAGCCCGACTACCCGATCGTCGCCGACTACGGCGGCCAGAACCTGAACCTGTACGCCGACGTCTGGGAACGCACGGTCACCGCCCTGGAACGCGCCGACCTGATGGACGCCGCCCTGCACGGCGCCGACACCGCCACCCGCAGCCAGACCCTGCTGCAGGTCAAGTGGTGCAGCGACACCCTGGACCCGCTCGACGAAGACAAGAATCCGGCCATCGGCAACGCCCCGCTCACCCTGATGCTGCGCCTGATCGCCAGCGGCGGCGACGCCTGCGACCCCTGCGCCAGCCAGGTCAAGGTCGACGAACGGCTGGGCAACTACCTGTTCCGGGTCGAGGTGCACGACTACGACCCGGCCACCCAGTGGCTCACCCTCAAGTGGTCGCGCGACAACGGCGCCGAGGCCTGCGCGGTGGCGGCGATGCCGAACGGCTTCAACCAGGGCGACTGGGTCTGGGAATATTTCGACGACGACACCGAACGCCTGCTCGGCAACCACTTCGCCAGCAACCCGAAGAAGCTGCGCGGCCTGATCAAGGAGACCTGCATCACCCCGATCGGGGCCAACGAGGCGAAGCAGTATTGCCGGCAGTGGGACGGCTACCTCAAGATCAAGCTGGACAGCGGCAGCCTGAGCGGGCGCGACCGCGGCGTGGCCCTGGCCACCGGGCCGGCGGCCAGCCAGGCACATGGCCGGGTCGACCTGACCGGCGGGCTGCTCAGGATCAACCTGGAACTGATGGAACTGAGCCTCGCCACCACCGGCAAGCGCTTCGTGCCCGGCGACTACTGGCTGGCCGAGGTACGCGAGGCCGCGGACACCAGCGGCGACACCGTGCTGGCCGCCGCCCCGCCGCGCGGCGTGCGCCACCATTACCTGTACCTGGGCGCGCTGGCCGTCAACAAGAAGCTGGCCAAGGAGGACGACGCCTTTGCCCGGCGCATGGCCTTCCCGCCCCTGACCGACATCACCGCCGACAAGGTCGGTTTCGACAACAAGTGCACCGGCCTCTACGCCAGCGCCCGCAACGTCCAGCAGGCGCTCGACTACCTGTGCGCCATCGACGCCTCGGACATCGCCTACACGCTGCCCGCCTGCACCGGCAACACCCTCCGCGACCTGCTCAAGGCCACGTTGGACCCGAACAGCGACAACCGGCTCACGGTCAAGGACGCCCTCGACAACCTGCTCTGCCAACTCGATGCCGGCCACCTGCCCTACACGGTGCCGGCCTGCGCTGGCGGGCCCTCGGTGCGCGACGGCCTGGGCTTGGCGGCCGGCGCCAGCCAGGTCGGCCCGGTGCTCGACAAGCTGCTGTGCGGGTTCAACGCCAGCCATCTGCCGATCAAGAAACCGGACGCCAGCCTGTGCAGCGACCTCCAGTCCGCCAGCGTGGTCACCGTGCAGGATGCCCTCCGGGCGCTGTGCGAAAAATCCGGCGGCTGTGCCGTGACCGTCACCTCGCCCGAACACCTCGGCCTGCTGCTGCAGGAATTCGCCCAGTCCAGCACGGCCACCGACCTGTGGCTCTGCCTCAAGTCCGGCACCTACCCGCTCGGCACCCTGCCGGCCATCGCCGACAAGCGCAGCCTGCGCATCAGCGGCGAGGGTTCGGAGTCGGTATCGGTCACTTTCGCGGGCGCCACGCTGGCCATCGAGGCCGACGAGGTGATCCTGGAAAACCTGTCGCTCGCCTTCTCGACCGGCAGCGGCCAGTTGGCGATCCAGGCCGCGGTAGCGCAGACGCGGGGGTGCCGGTTCGCGCGCACCAGCAACGGCGCCAACGGTCCCGCGATGATCAGCATCGCCGGCCAGGGCAGTGCCGCCTGCCGCATGGCCTGGCACGACAACACGCTGTACGCCCAGATCAAGAGTTCCAGCCTGACCGACGGCAGCCAGTGGGCCGGCGTCGACGTGGTCGGCAATGCCAGGCTCAGCAAGGCGCTGCTCAACCTCGGCAAGCCCGAACTGCTCGCCGACAAGGTCGCCTATGACGAGGCCTTGATCGCGGTGGCGCGCCAGATCGTCGTGCTGCCCAAGGCCGACCGCGCCACATGGAAGACCAAGCTCGATCAGGTCGCGACGCCGCGCGCCGCCGCACGGGCGCCCAAGGCCGGCACGGCAGCGCTGTCCGAGGTGCTGGCCGCCGACAAGCTGACCGTCACCGAGGCCGCGGCCGCGGTCGAGGACCTGATCGCGCAATGGGTCACCTACGCCCCCGACTGGGCGTTGCGCCTGGAGACCGCCAAGGTCGGCGGCCTCCTGTCGGATAACGCGGTCGACGGCTGGCTGCTGCTCGGCAACGGCGTCGCCGGCTACCGCAACCCCGATGCGGGCGTCGACGGCACCACCCTGGCCGGCAACACGGTCAAGGCCGGCGGCGAGGACCTGCATATCGAGAACAACCAGCTGGCGGCGATCAAGGCCAACCTGGCGACCGGCTCGGTCAACGCCGGCCGCGCCCTGACCAAGCAGGCCAGCGGCTACGCCCGGCTATTCCTGGTCGGCAACAGCCTGGCCGAGACCCGGAACGCCGTGGTGACGGCCAGCTTCGTCGGCCAGGGCAATACCTGGTACCGCGCCGCCAGCGCCGACACCCCGATGGGTTCGGTCATCGCCGACCGCGCCACCTTCACCGGCAACCTGCTGGAGGGCTACACCGACAACGCCGATCTCACCGGCACGGTCAGAAGCGGACGCCTGGCCTCGGTCGGCAACGTCCTGATCGACCTGGTGCCGCCGGTGAATTGACGTTATGTACTTGCGATTGCACACATCATGGACAGGACTATGAGCAAGCCCGACATCGCAATAACCTTTGGCGGCATTTTGGCCATCACCGGCGCCCTGCTGGCCAAGTTTGCGGTCTATTTCTGGCTTGGCGCTACTGGATATTTGCTGCTGGCTCTCGGCCTTGTTTTGTTAATGACCGGCAAAGATTTGTAGATAAGCCAAAACACACTTACCGGCCTTTCAGGAGGTTGCCATGAAAACCATGCAGACCATCCGCCGCCAAGCCCGCTCCCGCCGCCTGGTGGTGATCAAGCCCAGCCGCGCCGAGGGCGACCGTACTGCCTTACAGGCCGCGCTCGGCTACCCGGTGCAGACCAAGCTGAAGGTCGGCGCGCCCGACGACGCCCACGAGCGCGAGGCCGACGCGGTCGCCGACCGGGTGATGGCGATGCCCGAGGCCACCGTGCAGCGCAAATGCGCCAGCTGTGAGCAGGAAGACGAGCAGAAACGGAAGGCCGCTGGCGGCGAACCCGAGAAGAAGGATGAGGAAGTACAACGCAAGGCGGCCGGCGGCGAGGCCACCGTCACGGCCGCCAGTGCGGCGGCCATCGGCGCCAGCCGGGGCGGCGGCCAGACCCTGCCGGCCGGCGAACGGGCCTTCTTCGAGCCACGCCTGGGCGCCGACCTCGGCCGGGTGCGCGTGCATGCCGACAGCGAGGCCGAACGCCTGGCCGCGGGTCTGTCGGCCCGGGCCTTCACGGTCGGCGGCGACGTCTACTTCGGCCGTGGCGAATATCGGCCCGGCACCGGTGAGGGCCGCCGCCTGCTCGCCCATGAACTGGCCCACGTGGCGCAACAGGGCGAGGGCGACCAGACGCTCAAGCGCAAGATCGACCGGGTCGACTTCAGCAAGAAGGCCCTCAACGTCCATTTCAGCCTGGGCATCTATGGCCCACGTTCCAGTGCCGCCCTGGCCTCGACCTGGGCGAGCAACATCGAGAACCAGTGGAACCGGCAGCTGAAGCTCAAGGACACCACCATCGACGCCAAGATCCATGTCGATGCCAAGGCCTATCCGACCCTGCCCGACGCGCCCCCCGTGCAGATGGCCATCCCGGAGTCGAACACCGTGTTCGTGGAAAAGGACGGCTTCCGCTCCTATGTCGAATATTCCTGCTGGGGCCACAACAAATGGAGTTGCGGCCGCTGGGCGGCCGACTCCGCGGCCATGGTCGTGGCCCACGAGACCGGCCACATGATGGGCCTGGAGGACAAGTACAAGGACACCGCCGCCGGCAGCGTCGACCTGCCCGGCTACGAGACGGACATCATGGCCAACTTCTGGAACGACAACGGCAAGACCGAGTTCACCCGCGCCTGGTTCGGGGTGCTGATCTACTACTACTTCGGCATCCGTTCCTGAGCGGCCGCGGGGCGCCATGCAAACCGCCGCCCTCGTCCGCAAGCCCCCCGCCGCGGCCAAACGGCCAGGCCTGCCCATAGGCGTGCACGCCAAGCTGAAGCTGGGCGGCGCCCGCGACGAGGCCGAGAAGCAGGCCGACCGCATCGCCGCGCAGGCCTTGCACAAGGCCGCTCCCGGCGAGGCCGCCGGCTTCGGGGGCGCGAACGACGGCCGGGCGGCGGTGCGCCGCGCCCTGGCGCCGGCCGACGAAGGCGAGCGCCTGCACGCCCCGGCCGAGGATGAGCAGGCCCTGCCCGAGGCCATCGAACGCGAGATCGCCGCCCTGCAGGCCGGCGGCCAGCCGCTGCCGCCGCCGCTGCGCACCGACATGGAGGCGCGCCTGGGCATCGACCTCGGCGCGGTGCGCATCCACACCGGCGCCGACGCCGCGCGCCTGAACGAGACCCTGCACGCCCACGCCTTCACGGTCGGCGAACACATCGCCTTCAACGACGGCCGCTACCAGCCCGACAGCGAGCCGGGCCGTTTCCTGCTCGCCCACGAACTGGCCCACGTCGCCCAGCAGCGCGGCGAGGCGGCCGGGGTCGAGCAGCGGCCGGTGCGGCGCGGCTTCTGGAGCCGGCTCTACCACGGCGCCGTCGACACCCTGGGCGACATCGCCAACTGGGCCATCGACAAGGTGCGCGAGCTCGGCTGGCGCCTGCTGGAAACCATCTCGCCGGAATTCGCCCGCACCGTGCACGCCATCGTCGACGAAGGCATCCTGGCCTGGCTCGGCCGCCAGGTGGCGCGCGCCTGGGACGCCTTCATCGGCACCCTGCGCGCCCTGGTGCCGTTCGACGGGCCGCGCCAGCTGATCGACCTGTTCGCCGGCCTGGTCGAACGCGCCGCGCGCATCGCCGCCGCGCTGGCGTCAGGCAACTGCGAACCCCTGATGCAGGCGATCGGCGAGCTGAAGACCTTCGTCACCGAGACGGTCGGCGTGGCCTGGGACCGGCTGACCGAGTTCCTGCGCCCGATCGGCCAGTTTTTCGGCGACCTCTGGAACAACTTCGGCGCCCCCGCGGTGCAGTGGCTGCAGGACTTCGGCGGCGCCGTCTGGCAGGGCATCCAGGACCTCGGCCGGCGCTTCTGGGACTGGATCCGGCCGGTGCGCGAGGCCGCCGCGCGGGTCTGGAACTGGTTCAAGGACATGCTGTTCGGCTCCTCGGAGGGCGAGGACAGCGCCGGCAGCCAGGGCGGCGTGCTCGGCTGGATCAGCCGCAAGGCCGGCGAGGCCTGGGACTGGGTCAAGGCGCGCACCCGGCCGATCTGGCAGCCGGTGGCCGACTTCGCCGGCCGGGTCGCCGAGCTGATCCCGCCCGCCTTCGTGCGCGAGATGGGCGAGCACGCCCAGCAGCTGTCCTCCGAGCTGGACACGGCCTCCGACGGCATGAACGGCGGCGACGGCGTGCCGGCCTCGCGCGACACCCTGGCCTCGGTGCTGCCCTCGGTGCAGGCCATCCTGGCCACGGTGCGCCGGATCATCGTCGGCGCCGGCCAGTGGCTGAATGAGCGCATCGCCGGGGTCGGCAGCCTGGTCAGCGGCCTGATCGGCCGCCTGCGCGCGAGCGAACTCCTGTCCTGGCTGGCCGGGGCGTTCACCTGGCTGGAGGAGGCGGTCACCGGCCTGGCGACCTGGGCGCGCGACAAGGTCGCCGTGCTGTTCAACTGGCTGGTGCAGGGCTTCGACGCCCTGACGCCGTTCCTGCAGATGGTCCTGGAGACGGTGCGCAAGGTCATCACCATCTTCGGCGACCTGCTGCAACTGCCGCTCCTGATCCTCAACTCGATCTGGCAGCGGGTGCCGGCCTGCATCCGCAACCCGATCGAGAACTTCATCAGGAACCAGATCCTGGCCCGCATCCCCGTGTTCGGCCAGTTCTTCACCGACCCGGAGCTGTGGCCGCGGGTGCGCGACACCGCGCTGGGCATCCTGCGCCGCCTCTTCGTCGACGGCGACATTCCCGGCGCGGCCTGGGCCTTCTTCCGCGCCGTGCTCGGCATCCTCGGCGTGCCGGCGCAACTGGTGGTGCAGATACTGGCCAAGGCGGCCGGCGCCATCGGCGCCATCCTGACCAACCCGCTCGGCTTCCTGGGCAACCTGCTGCGGGCCATGGGCGCCGGCTTCACCGGCTTCTTCTCCAACATCGGCCGCCACCTGCTGACCGGCTTCACCGGCTGGCTGTTCAGCACCGTGCGCGAGGCCGGCATCAACCCGCCGGCCGACTTCTCGCTCCGCTCGGTGCTCGGCTTCGTGCTGGAGGTGCTCGGGGTCAGCGTCGACAACATCTTCGCCCGCCTGGCCCGGCGCCTCGACCCGGCCGTCGTGGCGCGCCTGCGCAGCATGCTGTCGATCGCCACCGGGGTCTGGTCCTTCGTCGCCACCCTGGTCACCGAGGGCCCGGCCGGGCTCTGGCGCGAACTGAGCGAACGCCTGTCCAACCTGTGGGACACGGTGGTCAACGGCGTCATCGGCTTCATCACCGAGCGGGTGATCGGCTGGGCCAGCCGCTGGCTGCTGTCGCTGCTCGACGTCAGCGGGATCATGCCGGTGATCAACACCCTGATCGCCATCTACCGGGCCATCCAGTCGTTCATGGAATACCTGCGCCAGATGCTGGAGATCGTCAACCGGGTGCTCGACGGCATCCTCGGCATCGCCCGCGGCGCCATCGCCGAGGCGGCCGGCTTCGTCGAGGACGCCCTGGCCGCCTCGCTGCCCATCGCCATCGGTTTCCTGGCCAACCAGGCCGGCCTGGGCAGGCTGTCGCAGCGCCTGCGCGAGATACTCGGCGGCCTGCGCACGCGGGTCGAAGCCGCCATCGACTGGCTGATCGAGCGCGCCCTGCGCCTCGGCCGGGCAGTGATCGACATGGTCCGCCGGGGCGCCGCGGCGGTCCGGCGCGGCGCCGCCCGGCTGCGCGACTGGTGGCGGGCGCGGCGCGAGTTCCGGGTCGGCGGCGAGCGCCACAGCGTCTACATCCAGGGCAGCGGACGCGCGGCCCGGGTGATGGTGGCGAGCGACTTGACCCCCTATGCCACCTTCATCGACAACCTCACCGTGCCGGCCGACAAACAGGCGGACAAGAATGCTGCCGCCGAGATCGCGGCCCGGCTCGACACCGCCATGAACGCCGCCGCCCGCGCCCCGGTCACCGCCCCGGCCACGCCGGCCGGAAGCACCACGCTGCCGGCCGAGGACCACGCCGCCACGATCGACGGCCTGGTGGCCGAACTGGCCGAGGCCACCGCCCGCATCATGCCGGCCGTCGGCGCCGACCAGCCTTCGACCCAACCGGTCTACGGACCGCTCAACAGCGCCCAATACGGCACCAGCGCGACCGTACTGCGGCTGACCCACAACCGCGACTTCCACGGCAGCGCGCCCAGCCGCTCGCTGCACACCGATGCCTATACCCGGCTCAACCAGCGCCGCTCCAGCCGGACCGGCACCGGCAGCTACTATGTCCTGGGCCACCTGCTCAACCACAACATCGGCGGCCCCGGCAACACCTGGAGCAACCTCGTCCCGCTCTCGCAGGGTGCCAACAACCGGCGCGCGGACTCCATGCTGCACGGCTTCGAAAAACACGTTAAGGACACGGTGGACGCCAGCACCCCGGCCCAGCGCAAGGCGGTCAACTTCGTCGTGACCGCCAACTACGGTGCCGCCAACCGCTCGTCCGATGCCCTGAGCGCCCTGGAGCATGCCCGCACCGCCACCAGCGACAGCGACAAGCGCCGCTGGCTGGCGATACGCGAAGTGGTGCAGGAGGAAGCCACGGTGCCGCGCAACGTCAGCCTGAGCGCACACACCCTGAAGACCGACGGCACCCGCGACCAGCAACTCGGCAACGGCGATGACGTGGAGAACATACCGGCCTCCGAAACCGACATCGAACAGTATGGCGTGACGCCGCGCCCCAACATCCTGGAGGCACATAGCGGTGAACTCTGAATCGACTGGCCAAGCGACGACACATCCGGAAGACCTGGCCCGGATACTCGCCGAACCCTACGCCTTCGCCCTGGTCACCTGGCCGGCCGTGGTCGGCCTGCTGGCGCCGCTGCCGGAGGCCTGGTCGGCCTGGCTCATGGGCGGTCTCGGCCTCTGGCTGGGCGCCATGCAACTGGCCGCCTACAGCCGGGGCGCCGGCTTCGGCAACGTCATGCTGGCGACCAGCGCCGTGGTCGCCCTGGCCTGTCTGAGCCACCCCTCGCCCTGGGCCCTGGCCTGGCTGCCGGCCCTGCTGATCGGCCTCAATGCCGCCCAGCGGGTGCGCCTGGGCAGTCCGGGACGGTCTTCGGCACGGCCCGATGCCGGCCTGGAAAAGGCCTGAGCGGCCGGTGCGGCTTGCCATCATGCCGGCCTGCACCAGCCTGGTGCCGGCGCCACCGGCCGGCCCGTTCCGGGTGCAGCCGGCCGCCCGACCGACTGGACAGGCTGTTGTTTTAACGGGCTTTTGCTAATGGCGTGCAAATTGCTACATAAACAAGCAATAGCGCAGCCCTTGTAAGCGGCGCGTAACAACCGGGCAACGAACGAGCGTTACACTTTTCTTGCTCGAGGAACGGGAATGGCAGCGGTTGGTCAGAGCCTCCGGCAGGGGCACACGGCATTCCGGCCTGGCGAGTGCGCAGCGCTTCCCGGTTCCCCGCCACCGCAGCAACGACAATTTCCAAGGGAGCCACAATGGAACACAGTCATCTCGACACCGAGCGCCAGCGCATCAGCGAGGCCCGCCATCACGATCCCTTCGCCATCCTCGGACGCCACCAGGACGGCGGCGATGTCGTCGTGCGCGCCTTCATTCCCCTGGCCGCGGAGGTGACCATCGCCGAAGGCGGCTGGCCCTTGTCCCGCCTGCCCGACAGCGACCACTTCGAGTGGCGCGGCGACGGCCAGGCCCTGCCGGCCCACTACAGCCTGATCTGGCGCGACCAGCACCAGCGCGAGCACATCGCCCGCGACCCCTACACCTTCCTGCCGCAGATCGGCGAACTCGACCTGCACCTGTTCGCCGAAGGCAGCCACCGGCATGCCTTCCGTTTCCTGGGCGCCAACGAACATGAAGCGGACGGTGTCGGCGGTGTCCTGTTTGCGGTCTGGGCGCCCAACGCCGAGCGGGTCAGCGTGGTCGGCGAGTTCAACAACTGGGACGGCCGCCGGCATCCGATGCGGGTACGCGGCGGCAGCGGGGTCTGGGAGCTGTTCATCCCCGACCTCGAATCGGGACACCTGTACAAGTACGAGATCCGCAACCGCCACAGCAGCGAAATCCTGCTCAAGGCCGATCCCTATGGCCAGCGTCACGAACTGCGTCCGCGCACCGGCTCGATCATTCCCGGCCACGGCAACCCGGCCTGGGGCGACGGCGACTGGATGGACGGCCGGCGCGGCCATGACTGGCAGCACGCGCCGATGTCGATCTACGAACTGCACCTGGGCTCCTGGCAGCGCGACCAGGAAGGCGAATTCCTCAACTATCGGGAGGCGGCGCACCGCCTGGTCGACTACGTGAAGGACATGGGCTTCAGCCACATCGAACTGATGCCGATCACCGAGCATCCCTACGACCTGTCCTGGGGCTACCAGACCTCCGGCTATTTCGCGCCGACCAGCCGGTTCGGCAGCCCGGACGACTTCCGCTATTTCGTCGACTACTGCCACCGCAACGGCATCGGCGTCCTGCTCGACTGGGTGCCCGCGCACTTCCCCAAGGACAGCCACGGCCTCGCCCGCTTCGACGGCACGCCGCTGTACGAGCACGCCGACCCGCGCCTGGGCGAGCACATGGACTGGTCCACCCTGATCTTCAACTTCGGCCGCAACGAGGTGAAGAGCTTCCTGCTCTCCAGCGCGATCTACTGGCTGGAGGAGATGCACATCGACGGCCTGCGCGTGGACGCCGTCGCCTCGATGCTCTACCTCGACTACTCGCGCAAGGAGGGCGAGTGGCTGCCGAACCAGTACGGCGGCCGGGAAAACCTCACCGCCATCGACTTCATCCGCGAACTCAACGTCGCGGCGCACGACCAGTGCCCCGGCATCCTGATGATCGCCGAGGAGTCCACCTCGTGGCCGCAGGTCAGCCGGCCGACCTATGTCGGCGGCCTCGGCTTCGACATCAAGTGGAACATGGGCTGGATGAACGACACTCTGAGCTACATGGCCCAGGAGCCGATCCACCGCAAGTACCACCAGGGCATGCTCACCTTCAGCATGCTGTACTGCTTCACCGAGAACTTCATGCTGCCCTTCTCCCACGACGAGGTGGTGCACGGCAAGCAGTCGATGCTGCACAAGATGCCCGGCGACGAGTGGCAACGACATGCCAACCTGCGCACGCTGTACGCCTACCAGTTCACCCATCCGGGCAAGAAGCTGCTGTTCATGGGCACCGAGTTCGGCCAGGGCCGGGAGTGGGACAGCACCGGGGTGCTCGACTGGTATGTCCTCGACTACCCCCTGCACCAGGGCATGCAGCGCCTGGTCCGGGACCTGAACCGGCTGTACCGCAGCCACCCCGCCCTGCACCGGTACGAATTCGACTGGCAGGGCTTCGAGTGGATCGACTGCCACGACGCCGAGCAGTCGGTGATCAGCTTCCTGCGAAAAGGGGATGGCGACGAGGTGGTGGCGGTGGTGCTCAACCTGACCCCGGTGCCGCGCCACGGTTACCGGATCGGCGTGCCCCTGCCCGGCGGCTACCGCGAGGTGCTCAACACCGATGCGGCGATCTACGGCGGCAGCAACCTGGGCAACGGCGGCAACCTGCTCCAGGCCGAGCCGCAACCCTGGCTGAACCACGCCCATTCGCTGGCCCTGACCCTGCCCCCCTTGTCGGGCATCGTCCTGGCCTACGCCGGGAAAGACTAGTGTCCACCAGGAAACCACGCAGCCAGAGGGGGACCGACATGAGTCCGACCATCGTACAGCCCGGCCGGCCGTATCCCCTGGGGGCGACCTGGGACGGCGAGGGGGTGAATTTCGCCCTGTTCTCCGAGCACGCGGACAAGGTGGAACTGTGCCTGTTCGACAGCCGCGGCCGGCGCGAAATCGAGCGCATCGAGATGCGCGAACAGACCGACCTGGTCTGGCACTGCTACCTGCCCGGGGCGGCGCCGGGCCTGCTCTACGGCTACCGGGTCTACGGCCCCTACCAGCCCCAGCGCGGCCACCGCTTCAATCCCAACAAGCTGCTGCTCGACCCTTACGCCAAGGCGGCGCTGGGCAAGCTGCGCTGGAGCGACGCCCATTTCGGCTACAAGATCGGCGCCAAGCAGGGCGACCTGTCGTTCGACTGGCGCGACAACGCCCTGGCCATGCCGAAATGCCAGGTGATCGATCCGTCCTTCGACTGGGAGGACGACCGGCCGCCGGACACGGCCTGGAACGACACCATCATCTACGAGCTGCACGTCAAGGGCTACACCGCGCGCCATCCCGACATCCCCGAGGACTTGCGCGGCACCTACTCCGGCCTGGCCTCCGCCCCGGCGGTCGAATACCTGCAGCGCCTGGGGGTGACCGCGGTGGAACTGATGCCGGTGCATTGCTTCGTCGACGACCGCCATCTGGTGGACAACGGCCTGCGCAACTACTGGGGCTACAACTCGCTGGGCTTCTTCGCCCCGGACCGGCGCTATGCGGCGACCCCGGACCCGGTGCGCGAATTCAAGACCATGGTCAAGACCCTGCACCGGGCCGGCATCGAGGTCATCCTCGACGTGGTGTACAACCACACCGCGGAGGGCAACCACCTCGGCCCGACCCTGAGCCTGCGCGGCATCGACAACGCCGCCTATTACCGCCTGACCGGGGCCGACCTGCGCTTCTGCATGGACTACACCGGCTGCGGCAACACCCTCAACATGATGCAGCCGCGCGTGCTGCAACTGATCATGGACAGCCTGCGCTACTGGGTGCGCGAGATGCACGTCGACGGCTTCCGCTTCGACCTCGCGGCGGCGCTGGCGCGCGAACTGCACGACGTCGACCGGCTCGGCGCCTTCTTCGACATCATCCACCAGGACCCGGTGCTGTCCCGGGTGAAGCTGATCGCCGAACCCTGGGACCTGGGCGAAGGCGGCTACCAGGTCGGCAACTTCCCGGTCGGCTGGACCGAGTGGAACGCCAAGTACCGCGACGCGGTGCGCGCCTACTGGAAGGGCGAGGGCGGCCTGATCGGCGACCTCGCCTACCGCCTCACCGGATCGAGCGACCTGTACGCGCACAACGGCCGCCGGCCCTACGCCAGCATCAACTTCATCACCGCCCACGACGGCTACACCCTGAACGACCTGGTCAGCTACGACCACAAGCACAACCTGGCCAACGGGGAAAAGAACCGCGACGGCGAGCACAACAACCTGTCCTGGAACTGCGGGGCCGAGGGGCCGACCGAACAGCCGGAGGTTCTTGCCCTGCGCGCCTGCCAGAAACGCAACTTCCTGGCCACGCTGTTCCTGTCCCAGGGCGTGCCCATGCTGCTGGCCGGCGACGAGATGGGGCGCAGCCAGCAGGGCAACAACAACGCCTATTGCCAGGACAACGAGATCAGCTGGCTCGACTGGCAACTGCAGCCGGAGGACGAGGCGCTGCTGGCCTTCGCCCGCCAGATGATCGCCTTGCGCAAGGAACACCCCATCTTCCGCCGGCGCAGCTTCTTCCAGCAGCAACGCCTGCGCGACAAGGTCCGGAACATCCTCTGGCTGAACCCGGACGGCCTGGAGATGGGCGACGACGAATGGAACCTGGGCTACGCCCGCTGCCTGGGCATGTATCTCGCCGGCGACGCCATCGGCGAGGTCGACCGCCTGGGCAACCCGGTGCGCGACGACGATTTCCTGCTCATGCTGAACGCCTCGGCCGAGGTCATCCCCTTCATCCTGCCGGGCTTCCGCAGCCACGCGCGCTGGCTGCCGGTCGTGGATACCCGCATCGAGTCGGGGCTGCCGGGCGCGAAGCGCTATCCCCGCGGCAGCGCCTATCCGCTGCAGGGCCGCTCGCTGGTATTGCTGCGGCAGATCAAATCATCGACACCCAGACGCTGACGCCGGCGGCCAGGCCGGCCAGTGCCGCAGCGGGAAGGTGGGGCTGGTCCCGCTTGCTTGCTAGCGCGCCTCGCGCACCCGCTGGCCGAGCATTTCCGGCGTGACCAGGGTGATGCCGCGCTCGGTGACGTGAAACCGCTGCCGGTCGAGCGCCGGGTCGACGCCCGCGCTGAACCCGTCGGGTATCAGGCAATACTTGTCCACCACGACGCGCTTCAACGTGACGTCGCGGCCGATCTCGACGTGGGGCAGGATGACCGAGTCCTGGACCAGGCTGCGTTCGTGCACCACCACCTTCGACATCAGCAACGACCGTTCTATGGTGGCGCCGCTGACGATGCAGCCGCTCGACACCATCGAGTCCATGGCGTGGCCGCGAAAACCGTCGTCGTTGAAGATGAATTTCGCCGCCGGAAGCTGGGCCTGATGGGTGCGGATCGGCCAGTTGTCGTCGTACAGGTTGAGGTCGGGGGTCACCTGGACCAGATCCATGTTGGCTTCCCAATAGGCGTCCACGGTGCCGACATCGCGCCAGTAGGGCACGTTGCCGACCATGTTGACGCAACTGTTGGCAAAGCAATGGGCGTAGACGGCGTGGCAGCGCACCAGCCTGGGAATGAGGTCCTTGCCGAAGTCATGGCCGGAGTCCGGATCGTCCTGGTCGAGCGCAAGTTGCTCGTACAGGAAACGGGCATTGAATACGTAGATGCCCATGCTCACCAGGGCCTGGTCCGGCCTGCCCGGTATCGGCTCCGGGCGTTCCGGCTTCTCCTGGAAGCCGGTCACCCGCCAGGCATCGTCCACGGCCATGACCCCGAAGTGGCAGGCGTCCGCCAGCGGCACCTCGACGCAGGCGATGGTGAGGTCCGCCCCCTTCGCCACGTGGTCGGCGAGCATGATGCTGTAGTCCATCTTGTAGACATGGTCGCCGCCGAGGATCAGGACGAATTCCGGCTCGGAAATCTGGATCAGTTCCAGGTTCTGGTACACCGCATTGGCGGTGCCGGTATACCAGCCCTCCCGGCCGTAGCGTTGCGCCGGCAGGATGTCGACGAATTCGTCGAACTGGTCGTCGAGGAAATTCCAGCCGCGCTGGATATGGTGGATCAGGCCATGGCCCATGTACTGGGTCGCCACGCCGATCCGGCGCACGCCCGAGTTGATGCAGTTGCTGAGCGGGAAATCGATGATGCGCAGATTGCCGCCGAACGGAATCGCCGGCTTGGCGCGCCAGTCGGTCAATTGCTGGAGCCGGATGCCGCGCCCGCCGGCCAGGATCAGGGCGTAGGCGCTCTTGGCCAGCACGCCGTTGAAGCGTGGCTCACTCGCCGATCTGAACGGGCAGTGGTCGATATGCGTACAGACCAGGTCGTCATGCTTGCCCATCAGGCGGGTCTCCTACATTCAACTCCCGATTGGATTGGATTTTCCTGCCAGCGACTGATCCTGCTTAGGCGCTGGGCAACCCTGCGCCGCCGGACGGGCTGCAAGGCCGCAATGAATCGTGATAGCACATATACCCGGAAGCGCCGGGCAAATCAGAGGGAGGATCGTTGCGGCGAACGCATGGCACGCATTCAGTGTGCGCAATGCATGAAATAACAGGATTGGTGGGGACCGGCTCAATGCCTGTGCGTCTTATCGGTAGATTCCGAGCGGCAGTTTTAACCGGCACCGCTGTCGGTTCGGCTTGAACTGTCGATCGTCTCAGTATCGGCCATTGCCGGCTGTGGGCACTCCGGAAAGCAGACGTTCGCGAACGTCTGCTGCGCTTATCCCGCTACTTCCGCTTTCGCCTCAATGCAGGCATAGGATTTGACCGCGCTGTGCTGCCGCTTTCGGCCAATACCTGCCTGTCGCGGTTTCCTTCAAAATTGCATAGTGGCAGCATCGGATTAAGAATCGGAATTAAGAACAGGATTATTCTACGGTCTCGTTAGACCTCAAGACACCATGGCTGCCGACTTCTTCTTCCAAACTCCGACATTCGAGATTCAACCGTTAAAGCCGGTGGCTGTGTTCAGGTGGCAACGCTTGAAGAACCCCGCAGTTCAGTACGCAATTGCGGCCGAAGAGCAATATCTGCACTTCCATTTGCACATGCTCAACAACCTTAGGCACACCGAAGCCGGGAAGCTTGCCAATCCTCCGTATGCGTACGAACTTGGACTCTCTGTACGCGCTGGCGCAGTAAAGGCGGCAATATTGGTTGCCGCGTCAATCATTGAAGCGGCGCTCCGTACTCATGCTGAATTACGCGGCTAGCAAATGGATGATGGCACCCGTCATTGATACGCTCAACGAGACTCAACCTAAGGAGCTGCGAAATGGCGTGGGATAACACCGAACCAGCTGCAATCCGCCATGCGAGGCTGTCCGTAATGCCCCCGGTCGAGGTTTACGAAGAGTTGCAGGGATTCGACGCAACGTCAGTGTCCACTGTGTTTTTCGCGGAACGGGACCTGGAGTTCATGCTGCTTGCGAGGAATGACTTGCTGATAGACCTGGCCCTCGCCAAATATGGCGCGGTCGACGATATTGTCGCCAACCTCTACCGCCGCGGTGCAGAGCAGCTTGCGAGTGACCCGGTTTACGGCAAAGGCCTGCAGTTCGCGTGTCTAGCCAACCAGAACGTCTCTCTGGGTGCTCACGGCAAGTTTTTTGGGCACTGCAATGGCGTCAGCGTCGATGAGCTACGCCGCCTCGTGCTGGACACAAACCAAGAAGCAATCACCACGCTGCTGTCCAACCCGACCGCAGACCCAGTGCTACAGGCGCTGTTCAACCAGCTCCCCCCGTTTAATGACCTGGAACCCGACTTACTGTGCGTGCTCGTGCACTACGCCAGTGACAACCCCGCCATAAATCACGGCCGCAGTGGGCAGCACGGGACTGATTCGACGCTACCAAGCATAGATGCGGGTATTGTCGAATTGCTAAAGACCTCGCCGGTTAGTGAGAACTGGTTAATCACTCTGACTTTACTACTGGCGTCCATGAACCCACGCTACCCTTACACGCCCGACCTCGAACTGGGACCTGTGCTGGCTAAGTGGCGTAACTCAACAGGCACCCAGACGCCAGGTAACTTACTCACGGATACGGGGGGAGAACACACCTCGCTAAATCGCGTGGAGGAGTTCCTGTGTATGCTAGCCAGCCTTTATGGCTGCCGGGAAAACGGACTGCTAATCCAGGCTACAGGCGGCTCAGATGACCCAGATGTGGTAATGCGCTGTGCCTTCTACGGTAGGGCAACGAACCTGACTATTGAGCAAATGCAGACTGCATTTGAACGGGATGCCGATGTGTTCGTGCTCGCGGCCCTTCAGAATAACGCTGTGTTCTCGCAGAAAGACCTTCGTGCTGCATTGGAAGGCATGCTTAATAATGAGTACGCCAGAGCGACATTTACGAAGCGCATGGAGCACGCTAAGACACGCTGGCCCTTGGTTAATGCCGGACTAGCTGAGAGGCCCAGCCCTTCGGTTACGTCCGAGGGCGCTGTGTTGACTGCGCTATCTCGTGTCGAGGCGTCAATCGCAAAACTCACATCAAGTGCCAACAGGCTCGCTTCAGTGGCCAAGTGGGGCTTCGCCATCCTGGTCGTGCTTATCCTGTTGCACCACTGACCTACACGATTCCCTGACTTTTGCATGGAAGCTGGCCACCTTCTGGCTAAGCTCATCGAAAATTACGGCAATACGCTCGCAGCCTTCGGCATCGTATTTCTGCGGATGCTTCCTCCGCAGTTGCATGGGTGTCAATAGTGCGGGGGCAAGCACAAGCTGTATTGAATCGCCCTCGCCAAATTCCGGTATAGCGGTCAGATGAGCGAGGATATTTCGGTGTAAGGAGGCGTCGTCCAATTCCATTCGTAATGCCCGCCATTGCGCCTGGAGTGGCTTATCAAGGGCGACTTTTGCGGCAATGTCCACTAGCCGCAACTTCGGGCCGAATCCCGTCTGAGCGTAATACAGCGCACCCGATATATCTGTGAGTGGTGTCAGAATCAATGCATGAAACAGTAGATAGAGCTCATGTTCGATGTATTGCCAGCGCAGCATTGCGATAGCAAAAGCCCGAAAAAAGTCGTCGGGAGCGTACTCGCCCTGAATCAGTTCATCGGTCATGGTCGTCTCTCCTGCGCGTTCGCCTTGAGAATAATTACTATACGTCAACAGCGCACAGGCTCGTTCTTGCCTGAGCCCGTGTTGGCCAACCCTGCAAGCTTTAATTCATCAATGTCGCGTTTGACCGCACTGCGGGTGCGTTTGAGCCCGCTTGACAAAGTTGCCGACCTCCACTGCACTGGTCTTGTACGTCCGAGAGTGGCTGTGAGTGTGGATTCGGCCGATTTCTTCATAGCGGTCATTCACCAACAATTCCTCGATTCCGGCGACCGCCCAAAATGGCCGATTTGCTCGCGTAGGCCGTAAGGCAGGTTTCAGAGTCCTGCAGCCGTTCAAATGACAGCGCAGCCTGGTGGTCGAAGGACTGCAACAGGTTCGTTCCTGACGAACGTGAGGGAGCCACTAAGCGGTCATTTAATCCCCGAACGACGTTGCCATCGCCATCACTTCGATACCCCCATTCAAGCAACCCGAGCCACACCAACAACAAACAAAAAGCCCTGATTTCTCAGGGCTTTTTTGACCGCGTTTACTGACTCACCCCTTGGGCAAGCCGGTCAGAACGGAATATCGTCGTCCAGGTCGTCAAAGCCGCCGCCACTGCCGCCGGCTGCCGGCTTCGCGCGCGGCGCGCTGCTGCTGCTTTCAGAGGCCGGGACATCGTAGTCGGCGCTGGCGCCGCCACCGCCACGGCCGCCCAGCATCTGCATGCGGTCGCCGCGGATCTCGGTGGTGTAGCGGTCGTTGCCTTCCTTGTCCTGCCACTTGCGGGTGCGCAGGCTGCCTTCGACGTAGATCTGGCTGCCCTTCTTGAGGTACTGGCCGCACACCTCGGCCTGGCGGCCGAAGAAGGCGACGCTGTGCCATTCGGTGACTTCCTGCATGTCGCCGCTCTTGTCCTTGAACTTGTCCGTGGTGGCGATGCGCAGGTTGGCGATCGCGTCGCCCGAGGGCAGATAGCGCATTTCCGGATCGCGGCCCAGGTTGCCGATGAGTATTACCTTGTTGACCGAAGCCATTTCAATGTCCCCCTTGCAGTAAATGTCTAATGCCTTCTTCGTCCCAGCCGGTCTGGCTGACCTTGAGCATCACGGTGCCTTCCTCGGGCAGCACGGTCACCGCCTCGACGCCGGCGAACACGGTCAGCCGGCTGGCCAGGCGTTCCGCTTCGGCGTGATCGAGGCTGCCGATGTGGAACATCTGGGTCTTGACCCTGGGCGGCGACCGCATGGTGGCGGCCAGGCCCAGCCAGACTGCCATCAGGCCCGCGCAGAAGATGAATACCGTGCCGTGGCCACTGTGCTGGGCCAGCCAGCCGCCGGCCGCACCGCCGAAAAACAGGCCGGCCGCCTGTGAGGTATTGTAAACCCCCATGGCGGTGCCCTTCGATTCCGGCGGCGCAATCTTGGAGATCAGCGACGGCAGGCTGGCCTCCAGGATGTTGAAGGCGATGAAGTAGAGCAGCAGCGCGCCGACCACGCCCCAGAAGAAATCGAGCGAAAAGGCCAGGGCGATCTGGGCCACCAGCATCAGGGCCACCGAGCCGACCAGGACCGGCTTCATCTTGCCCTTCTTCTCGCCGACGATGATCGCCGGCACCATCAGGATGAAGGCGATCACCACCACCGGCAGGTAGACCAGCCAATGCCGGCCGGCATCAAGGCCGTCCTGGATCAGGGCGAAGGGCACCACGGTGAACATGGCCATCTGGGCGGCATGGAGGGAGAAGATGCCCCAGTTCAGGCGCAGTAGCTGGCCGTCCCTGACGACGTCCTTGAGCTTGGCCGGGTTGGCCTCGGCGTCGGAGTGGAAGGCGGTCTTGCCGGGATTGGGGATGACGAACTTGACCACCAGGATGGCCACCAGCGCCAATACCCCGGTCAGGGCGAACATGCCGGGCATGCCGATCCAGCCGTAGATCGCCGGGCCGGCGGCGAGCGAGAAGGCGAACGACAGCCCGATGGTGCCGCCGATCATGGCCATGGCCTGGGTGCGCTTCTCTTCCCGGGTCAGGTCGGCGAGCAGCGCGGTCACCGCCGCCGAGATCGCCCCGGCGCCCTGCAGGGCGCGGCCCAGGATGATGGTCTCGATGCTGGTGGCCGACGCGGCGAGGAAGCTGCCCAGGGCGAACAGCAGCAGGCCGAAGATGATCACCGGCTTGCGGCCGATCCGGTCCGAGGCCATGCCGAACGGGATCATCAGCACGGCCTGGGTAAGGCCGTACATGCCGAGGGCGAGACCGATCTTGGTGTGGTCGTCGGTCAGGGTCTTCGCGTACAGCGCGAACACCGGCAGGATCAGGAACATGCCCAGCATGCGCAGGCCGAAGATGGCGGCTAGCGAAAGGGCGGCCCGGCGTTCCAGCCGGGACACGGCATCGATTTCTTTTGACACGGTTTGGGCTGACTGGGGAAAGTGCGTAATATTAGCCGTTTTCTCCCCTGGCCTTGCACGCGATGATCAGAGTCCGTGGCGCCCGTACCCACAATCTCAAGAACGTCAACATCGACCTGCCGCCGCACAAGCTGGTGGTGATCACCGGCCTGTCCGGCTCCGGCAAGTCCTCGCTGGCCTTCGATACCCTCTACGCCGAGGGTCAGCGCCGTTATGTCGAGAGCCTGTCGGCCTACGCGCGCCAGTTCCTGCAGCTGATGGAGAAACCGGACGTCGACCTGATCGAGGGCCTGTCGCCGGCGATCTCGATCGAGCAGAAGGCGACCAGCCACAACCCGCGCTCGACGGTGGGCACGGTGACCGAGATCCACGACTACCTGCGTCTGCTGTTCGCCCGCGCCGGCACGCCGCGCTGCCCGCACCACGGCATCGAACTGGCCGCGCAGACGGTGTCGCAGATGGTCGACCAGGTCCTGGAACTGCCGGAGGACACCAAGCTGATGATCCTGGCGCCCCTGGTGGTCGGCCGCAAGGGCGAACAGCTCGGCCTGTTCGACGAGCTGCGCGCCCAGGGCTTCGTGCGCCTGCGCGTGGACGGCGAGGTGCACGACATCGACGCCCTGCCCAAGCTGGACAAGAACAGGAAGCACACCGTCGAGGCGGTGGTCGACCGCCTCAAGGTGCGCGAGGACATGAAGCAGCGCCTGGCCGAATCGTTCGAGACCGCGCTGCGCCACTCCGACGGCAAGGCCCTGGCGGTCGAGATGGACAGCGGCCACGAAACCCTGTTCTCGGCCAAGTTCGCCTGCCCGGTGTGCGACTACGCCCTGCCCGAACTGGAACCGCGCATCTTCTCGTTCAACAACCCGATGGGCGCCTGCCCGAAGTGCGACGGCCTCGGCCAGATCACCTTCTTCGATCCCAAGCGGGTGGTCGCCTTCCCGCACATGTCGCTGGCCGGCGGTGCGATCAAGGGCTGGGACCGGCGCAACGCCTTCTTCTACCGGATGCTGGAATCGCTGGCGATGCACTACGGCTTCGACATCGACACGCCCTACGAGCACCTGCCGGCCTCGACCCAGGAAACCCTGCTTTTCGGCAGCGGCAGCGAGGTCATCGCCTTCCAGTACATGGGCGACGGCGGCCGCCGGGTCAGCCGCAAGCACACCTTCGACGGCGTCATCCCGATCCTGGAGCGGCGCTACAAGGAGAGCGAATCGCAGATGGTGCGCGAGGACCTGGCCCACTACATCGCCTCCTGCCCCTGCCCGGAATGCGGCGGCAGCCGGCTGCGCATCGAGGCGCGCAACGTCATGGTGGGCGGCCGCACCCTGCACGACCTGGCCCGGTTGCCGATCCACCAGTCGCTCAAGTTCTTCAGCGAACTGACCCTGACCGGCCACAAGGCCAAGGTGGCGGACAAGATCGCCAAGGAGATCGTCGCCCGGCTGTCCTTCCTGAACGACGTCGGCCTCGACTACCTGTCGCTCGACCGCTCGGCCGACACCCTGTCCGGCGGCGAGGCCCAGCGCATCCGCCTGGCCTCGCAGATCGGCTCCGGCCTGACCGGGGTGATGTACGTCCTCGACGAGCCTTCGATCGGCCTGCACCAGCGCGACAACGACCGCCTGCTCGGCACCCTCAAGCACCTGCGCGACCTCGGCAACTCGGTGATCGTGGTCGAGCACGACGAGGACGCCATCCGCCACGCCGACCATATCGTCGACATGGGGCCGGGCGCCGGCGAGCATGGCGGCGAGATCATCGCCGAAGGCACCCTGGCCGACATCCTGGCCAGTGAGCGCTCGCTTACCGGCGCCTACCTGTCCGGCCGCCTGAGCATCCCGCTCCCGGCCCGGCGCCGCCAGCCCCGCGAGGACCGCGTGCTGACCCTCTCCGGCGCCCGCGGCAACAACCTGCAGCAGGTCACCCTCAACCTGCCCACCGGCGTCCTGGTCTGCGTCACCGGCGTCTCCGGCTCTGGCAAGTCGACCCTGATCAACGACACCCTGCATGCCGCCCTGGCCAACCTGCTGAACGGCTCCGCCCTGGAACCGGCACCCTACGAGAACCTCACCGGCAGCGAGTTCTTCGACAAGATCGTCAACGTCGACCAGAGCCCGATCGGCCGCACGCCGCGCTCCAACCCGGCCACCTACACCGGCCTGTTCACGCCGATCCGGGAGCTGTTCTCCGGCACCGTGCAGGCCCGCGAGCGCGGCTACGAGCCGGGGCGGTTTTCGTTCAACGTCAAGGGCGGTCGCTGCGAGGCCTGCCAGGGCGACGGCATGATCAAGGTGGAGATGCATTTCCTGCCCGACATCTACGTCCCCTGCGACGTCTGCCACGGCAAGCGCTACAACCGCGAGACCCTGGAGGTCGAGTACAAGGGCCGCAACATCCACCAGATCCTGCAGATGACGGTGGAGGAGGCACGCGCCTTCTTCGACCCGGTGCCGGCGATCAAGCGCAAATTGCAGACCCTGATGGATGTCGGCCTCAGCTACATCCGCCTCGGCCAGTCCGCCACCACCCTGTCCGGCGGCGAGGCGCAGCGGGTCAAGCTGTCCCTGGAACTGTCCAAGCGCGACACCGGGCGCACCCTGTACATCCTCGACGAGCCGACCACCGGCCTGCACTTCCACGACATCTCGCTGCTCCTGGAGGTGCTGCAACGCCTGGTCGAGCACGGCAACACCGTGGTGGTGATCGAGCACAACCTGGACGTGATCAAGACCGCCGACTGGATCGTCGACCTCGGCCCCGAGGGCGGTGACGGCGGCGGCCAGATCATCGCCGTCGGCACCCCGGAACAGGTGGCCGCCAACCCAGCCAGCCATACCGGACACTATCTGAAACCCGTGCTGGAACGCCACCATGACTGAACCCGTCCGCCTGTCCAAACTGATGGCCGAGCGCGGCATCTGCTCGCGCCGCGAGGCCGATGTCTACATCGAACGCGGCTGGGTCTATGTCGACGGCGAGAAGATCGACGTGCTCGGCACCAAGGTCGATCCGGGCTGCGAGATCAAGCTGGCTGGCCAAGCCAAGAGCGCGCAACAGCAGCGCGTCACCCTCCTGCTGCACAAGCCGGTCGGCTATGTCTCCGGCCAGCCCGAACCGGGCTACAAACCGGCGGTGATGCTGATCCAGCGCGACAGCCAGTGGCAGGAAGGCGGCGGCCCGGCCTTCAGCCCGGCCATGCTCAAGGGCCTGGCGCCGGCCGGCCGGCTCGACATCGATTCCACCGGGCTGCTGGTGCTGACCCAGGACGGCCGCATTGCCCGCCAGTTGATCGGCGAGGACTCCGACGTCGAGAAGGAATACCTGGTCCGGGTCGAGGGCAAGCTGAGCGACAACGGCCTCAAGCTGCTCAACCACGGTCTTTCGTTGGACGCCAAGGCGCTGCGCCCGGCCAAGGTGACCTGGCAGAACGAGGACCAGCTCAAGTTCATCCTCAAGGAAGGCAAGAAGCGCCAGATCCGCCGCATGTGCGAACTGGTCGGCCTCACCGTGGTTGGCCTGAAGCGGGTCCGCATCGGGCGGGTGACGCTCGGCCACCTGCCACTGGGGCAGTGGCGCGTTTTGCAGGACGACGAGGGGTTCTGATTCGGTTGGTCAGTGCAGGCTGGCCTGGGTCTGGCCCAGCCTGACCAGGTCGCCCACGGCCAGGCCGAGCTGGGCTGCCGCGCTGCCCCGGTTCACGGCGATCTCGACCAGGCCGACGCTGTTCACGTACCAGAACGCCTCGCCCTTCGCCGCTTCATGGAAGGTCGTATGGCGCTTCAGACGCTGACCCTTCACTTCGATCACTTCCTGTTCGGCCATCAGGCCGCCGCGCAGGCCGGTCCAGGCATTGCCGTAGTGGTCGATATAAACGACCCGGGGCAGGTCGGCCGGATCGAAGGGCACCTCCGGCGCCGCAATGGCGCTCAGCCTATCGGTCGGAAAGGCCTCGGCGGCGATGGCCGCGGCGACCGGCGCGAACAGGTCGCGGCCGTGAAAGCTGGCGGAAAGCCGTTCCGGACGCCAATCGATACGCCAGTAGCGGGCCGCGTCGGCACGCGCGGCGACGATCGAGAGCAGGCCGTTGTCCGGCCCGACGAACCAGCGCCCGGCCGCCTCGACGACCAACGAACCGCGTGGCCCGCCCACGCCCGGATCGACGACGCATAGAAAAACGCTGCCGGACGGGAATTGTCCGGCCAGGGCATCGAGCAGGATCGCCCCGGCATGGGCATTGAAGTCAGGCACGGCATGGAGCAGGTCGATCACCGCCACGCCGGCGGCAGCTTGGGCCAGGACGGCCTTGATCTGGCCGACATAGGGATCCTGCCAGCCGAAGTCGGTGAACAGCACGATCATCAGGGAGCCTCCGAAAAGCAAAAAGGCCGGCTAGGCCGGCCTTTCAGCATAGACGCACGGCTGAGTTATTCAGCGGCGGCTTCCGGACGATCAACCATCTCGACCAGGGCCATGGGGGCGTTGTCGCCGACCCGGTAGCCGAACTTCAGGATGCGCAGGTAACCACCCGGACGGGCCTTGAAGCGGGGGCCGAGGTCGTCGAACAGCTTGACCACCATGTCGCGGTTGCGCAGGCGGTCGAAGGCCAGACGGCGGTTGGCCACGGTCGGAGTCTTGCCCAGGGTGATCAGGGGCTCGACCACGCGGCGCAGTTCCTTGGCCTTGGGCAGGGTGGTCTTGATGACCTCGTGCTCCAGCAGGGCGTTGGACAGGTTGCGCAGCAGGGCCAGACGATGGCTGCTGGTGCGGTTGAGTTTGCGGTTGGACAGGCGGTGACGCATTTTCAGTTTACCTCGATGTCAATCAGGGCTTGTCGTAGCCCGCGGGCGGCCAGTTTTCCAGCTTCATGCCGAGGGTCAGACCACGTGCAGCCAGCACTTCCTTGATTTCGTTCAAGGATTTGCGGCCCAGGTTCGGGGTCTTGAGCAACTCGGTTTCGGTGCGCTGGATCAGGTCGCCGATGTAGTAGATGTTTTCCGCCTTCAGACAATTGGCGGAACGGACGGTGAGTTCCAGTTCGTCGACCGGACGCAGCAGGATGGGATCCATCTGCGGACCGGCGCTCTTCGGCTGCTCGCTGGGCAGAGTGACGCCCTTGAGGTCGGCGAACGGGGACAGCTGTTCGATCAGCAGGCGAGCGGAGTGGCGCACGGCCTCTTCCGGATCGACCACGCCGTTGGTCTCGATCTCGAGGATCAGTTTGTCCAGGTCGGTGCGCTGCTCGACGCGGGCGCTCTCGACGCTGAAGCTGACCTTCTTGACCGGGCTGTACAGGGCATCGATCAGGATGGTGCCGACCTGGCGGGTTTCCTCGTCAAGGCGGCGGGAGCTGGCCGGGACGTAGCCCAGACCGGCTTCGATCTTGATCTCCATCTCCAGTTTGCCACCCTTGGTGACGTGGGCAATGATATGGTCGGGATTCAGGATCTCGACGTCATGCCCGGCCTGGATATCGCCGGCGGTGACGATGCCCTCGCCGTCCTTCTTGACGCTGACCAGGGCTTCGGTGCGATTGTTCAGCTTGACGGCCAGGCCCTTCAGGTTCAGCAGGATGTCGACGACATCTTCCTGAACGCCATCGATTGCGGAGTACTCGTGCACCACCCCGGCGATCTTGACTTCCGTGGGGGCATAGCCCTGCATGGAAGAGAGCAGGATGCGGCGCAGCGAGTTGCCAAGGGTATGGCCGTAGCCGCGCTCGAACGGCTCAAGGGTAATGCGCGCCTGGCGCGGGGAAATGCTGTTCACTTCCACGCTGCGCGGCTTCAGCAGTTCACCGGTATTCGACATAGTGCAAATCCTTCAATCAGGCCGCTGGATTACTTGGAATACAGTTCGATCACGAGCGATTCGTTGATCGTGGGCGGCAGTTCGGAACGCTGCGGACGGGCCTTGTAGGTACCCTTCAACGTCTTGATGTCGACCGCGACCCACTCGGGGAAACCACGGCCTTCGGCGGCCTCGGATGCACCCTTGATGCGCAGATGGGTCTTCGCCTTCTCGGCCACTTCGACGATGTCGCCCGGCTTGACCTGATAGGAAGGGATGTTGACGCGCCTGCCGTTGACCAGGATGCCGTTGTGACGGACGATCTGACGGCCCTCGGTGCGGGAAGCGCCAAAGCCCATGCGATAGACGACGCTGTCGAGACGGCTTTCCAGCATCTGCAGCAGGTTTTCGCCGGTCACGCCCTTGAGCAGGACGGCCTTCTTGTAGGTCAGGCGGAACTGGCCCTCAAGCACGCCATAGATCTTGCGGATCTTCTGCTTGGCACGCAGTTGAATGCCATAGTCGGACAGACGGGCCTGACGGGCGCCATGCTGGCCGGGGGCCTGGTTGCGACGTTCGACGGCGCACTTTTCAGTGAAACACTTCTCGCCCTTGAGGAACAGCTTTTCCCCTTCGCGGCGACACTGGCGGCACTTGGGATCGGTATTTCGAGCCACGATGCTCTCCTTGTTAGACGCGACGCTTCTTCGGCGGACGACAGCCGTTATGCGGCATAGGCGTCACGTCGGAGATGCTGGTGATCTTGAAGCCAAGCGCATTCAGCGCGCGCACCGTGGACTCACGGCCCGGGCCGGGGCCCTTGATGCGCACTTCGATGTTCTTGACACCATATTCGAGGGCCTGCTTGCCGGCGTTCTCGGCGGCCACCTGAGCCGCGAACGGCGTGCTCTTGCGTGAACCCTTGAAACCGGCTGCACCGGCGGTGAACCAGGACAGGGCGTTGCCCTGGCGGTCCGTAATGGTCACGATGGTGTTGTTGAAGGAAGCGTGGATATGCGCGATCGCATCGGCTACGCTCTTCTTGACTTTTTTCCGCACGCGGGCGGTGGTTGCCTTGGCCATATTTTTTACCTAGCTCACTTTTTGACTTGCATCTGCTTACGCGGGCCCTTGCGGGTGCGGGCGTTGGTACGGGTACGCTGACCACGACACGGCAGACCGCGGCGATGGCGCTGGCCGCGATAGCAGCCGAGGTCCATCAGACGCTTGATGTTCATGGTGATTTCGCGACGCAGGTCGCCTTCAACCGTGAATTTGCCCACGAGATCGCGCAGCTTGTCGACGGCGTCGTCGTTCAGATCCTTGATCTTGGTGGAGGGGCTCACGCCGGCTTGCTCGCAAATCAGACGAGCACGCGAGCGACCGATGCCGTAGACGGCGGTCAGCGCGATCTCGGCATGCTTGTGATTCGGGATGTTAACCCCAGCAATACGGGCCATGAAAAACTCCGTGCGGAAAACTGCAAATTATAGCGAGAAACTGCTTGCTATTGCAAGCAATCCATCGTCGACTGAAAAAATCAACCCTGACGCTGCTTGTGACGCGCCTCGCTGCAAATGACGCGAACCACGCCCTTGCGCTTGACGATCCGGCACTTGCGGCAAATCTTCTTGACCGAGGTTTGAACACGCATGTTCAGCTCCTTTTCATAAACTACTTGGCGCGGTAAACAATGCGCGCGCGACTCAAATCGTAGGGGGTCAGTTCCACGGTGACCTGGTCACCTGGCAGGATGCGCATGTAGTGCCTGCGCTTCTTGCCGGAAATATGCCCCAACACCTCAAACCATTCTCCAGTCTTACCCGGAAACTGGCATTCGGGAGCGTCTCAAGGACACTCCCTGCAACTGAATGACTTCTTCCTTGCCCATCCAGCCCTTATCTGGCCAGGAAGTTACCGCCTTTGAAGTTCGCCTTCTTGAGCAAACTCTCATACTGATGGGTCATCACGTAGGCCTGAACCTGCGCCATGAAGTCCATGGTCACCACCACGATGATCAGCAGGGACGTGCCGCCGAAGTAGAACGGCACGTTCCAGTTCACGATCAGGAACTCCGGCAGCAGGCAGACCAGGGTGATGTAGACGGCACCCACCAGGGTCAGCCGGGTCATGATCTTGTCGATGTAACGTGCGGTCTGCTCGCCCGGACGGATGCCGGGCACAAAGGCGCCGCTCTTCTTCAGGTTGTCCGCGGTTTCCTTGGGATTGAACACCAGGGCCGTGTAGAAGAAGCAGAAGAAGATGATCGCCAAGGCATACAGGATCACGTAGATCGGCTGCCCGGGAGAGATGGTCGCGGCGATATCCTTCAGCCAGGTCATGCCTTCATGACTGCCGAACCAGCCGCCCAGGGTGGCCGGGAACAGGATGATCGACGAGGCGAAGATGGGCGGAATGACGCCGGCCATGTTCAGCTTCAGCGGCAGATGGGAACTCTGGCCGCCGTACAGCTTGTTGCCGACCTGTCTTTTGGCGTAGTTCACCAGGACCTTGCGCTGCCCCCGCTCGACGAACACCACCAGGGCGGTCACCAGCATGGCGCCAATGAACAGCAGCAGGACCAACGGAATGGAGAAGGCACCGGTACGGGTCAATTCCAGGGTGCCGCCGACCGCCTGGGGCAGCCCGGCCGCAATACCGCCGAAGATGATGATCGAGATGCCGTTGCCGATGCCGCGCTCGGTAATCTGCTCGCCCAGCCACATCAGGAACATGGTGCCGGCCACCAGGGTGATCACGGTGGTCATGCGGAACATGAAGCCCGGGTCGATGACCAGACCTTGCTGGCTCTCCAGGGCGATCGAGATGCCCAGGCCCTGGAAGGTGGCCAGCAGCACCGTGCCATAGCGGGTGTACTGGGTGATCTTGCGCCGACCCGCTTCGCCTTCCTTCTTCAACGCCTCAAGCTGGGGCGAAACCACGCTCAGCAACTGGACGATGATGGAGGCAGAGATGTAGGGCATGATCCCGAGCGCGAATACGGTGAAACGCTTCAGCGCACCGCCCGAGAACATGTTGAACATGCCCAGGATGCCGCCCTGCTGGCTCTTGAACAGATCCTCCAGCACCATCGGATCGATTCCGGGCACAGGAATATGGGCGCCGATCCGGTAGACGATCAGGGCGCCAATCAGGAACCACAGGCGACGCTTAAGGTCGCCCATTTTCCCGGACATCTGCATCAAGTTAGCAGCGGCATTGGCCAAGATCGATACTCCGCTCTATCAGCCTTCGAGGCTGCCGCCGGCCGCTTCAATGGCGGCCTTGGCACCCTTGGTGGCGACGATGCCCACCAGCTTGACCGGCTTCTCGATGCTGCCGGCCAGGATGACGCGCACATACTTGGTCAGCTGGGAAACGATGCCGGCCTGTTGCAGCACCAGCAGGTCGACGGTATCGACCGGCAGAGCGTTCAGGTCGGACAAGCGGATCTCGGCCTTGAAGGAGCGGGACAGGGAAATGAAGCCGCGCTTGGGCAAGCGACGATGCATGGGCATCTGGCCGCCTTCGAAGCCAACCTTGTGATAGCCGCCGGCACGGGATTTCTGACCCTTGTGGCCTCGGCCGCAGGTCTTGCCCAGGCCGGAACCGATACCGCGGCCGACCCGCTTGCTGGCGTGCTTGCTGCCCTCACCGGGCTTGAGAGTATTGAGTTGCATCAGACTGCCTCGCATTTCAGCAGGAAGTTCGCGCGAGTGACCATGCCGCGCACGGCCGGGGTGTCATCGAGAACGACCGATTGATTCATACGCTTGAGCCCGAGACCACGCACCGACGCACGGTGGTAGGACTGGGTACCGATCGGGCTCTTGACCAGGGTAACCTTGATCTTCTTGGTTTCGCTCATGGCTTACTCCAGGATCTCGGCGACGCTCTTGCCGCGCTTGGCAGCCACTTCGCCCGGGGTGTACATCTGGGCCAGGCCGTCCAGCGTGGCACGCACGACGTTGTAGGGGTTGGTGGAGCCCATGCACTTGGCCAGCACGTTGGTCACGCCCATCACCTCGAATACGGCACGCATGGCGCCGCCGGCGATGATGCCGGTACCTTCGGAGGCCGGCTGGATCAGGACGCGGGAGCCGCCATGGCGACCGACCACGGCATGGTGGAAGGTGCCGTTCTTGAGCGACACCTTGACCATCTTGCGCCGTGCTTCTTCCATGGCCTTCGTTACCGCCACCGGCACTTCGCGGGACTTGCCCTTGCCCATACCGACGGCACCGTCACCATCACCGACCACGGTGAGGGCAGCAAAACCCAGGATCCGGCCACCCTTGACCACCTTGGTGACGCGGTTCACCGCGATCATCTTCTCGCGCAGGCCGTCGCCACGATCTTCCTGCTGTTGATCCATTCTCGCCATCTTGATTACCTCGCGTTAGAACTGCAGACCGTGCTCACGGGCAGCATCGGCCAGGGCCTTGACCCGACCGTGGTAGATAAAACCGCTGCGATCGAACGCAACCTGACCGACTCCGGCCTGCTTGGCCTTCTCGGCAATGCGCTGACCGACCAGTTTGGCCGCATCGGTGCTGCCACCCTTGACCTGGCCACGCAGGTCTTTCTCCTGGGTGGAGGCGCTGCAAACGACGATACCGCCGGTGGCATCGATGATTTGGGCGTAAATGTGGCTGTTGCTGCGAAAAACGCAGAGGCGGGCCACTGCCAGTTCCGCGATTTTGGCGCGGGTTTTGCGCGCCCTGCGCAGACGCCGGATCTTCTTGTCCATGCTCGTGACTCCAGATTATTTCTTCTTGGTTTCTTTGAGGGAAACCACTTCATCCGCATAGCGGACACCCTTGCCCTTGTACGGCTCGGGCGGACGATAGGCGCGCACATCGGCGGCGACCTGGCCAACCTTCTGCTTGTCGGCACCCTTGATCAAAATCTCGGTCTGGGTCGGCGTTTCCACCTTCACACCGGCAGGCATCATATGCTCGACCGGATGCGAGAAACCCAGGCTCAGCGACAGTTTCTCGCCCTGGGCCTGAGCGCGGTAACCCACGCCAACCAGGGTCAGCTTGCGCTCGAAGCCCTTGGACACACCCTTGACCATGTTGGCCAGCAACGCACGCGTGGTGCCGGACATCGCATTGGCAGCCATGGAGTCGTTGACGGGCGCAACCTGCAGGCTGCCATCGGCATGCTGCACGGTGACATGGGAAGTAAGGGCCTGCGACAGGGTACCCTGCGGGCCCTTGATGGTAATCGCACCAGCGCTGAGGTTGATTTCAACCCCGGCCGGCACAGGAATCGGATTCTTGGCAACTCGGGACATGTTCTACCTCACGCAACCACGCACAACACTTCGCCACCGACACCGAGCGAACGCGCACGGCGGTCAGTCATTACACCCCTGGAGGTGGAAACGATGGCCACACCCAGGCCGTTCATCACCCGGGGCAGATCTTCGCGGCCCTTGTAGATGCGCAGGCCGGGACGGCTGACCCGTTCGATCTTCTCGATGACCGGGCGACCGGCGTAGTACTTGAGGGCGACTTCCATCTCGGGCAGACCGCCGACAGCACGGACCGCGAAATCCTCGATGTAACCTTCGTCCTTGAGTACCTGGGCGATGGCCTTCTTCAACTTGGAAGCGGGCATACTCACCGCAACCTTCTCCGACATCTGCGCATTACGGATGCGAGTCAGCATATCGGCAATGGGATCACTCATGCTCATCTTATTGCCTCCTTACCAACTGGCCTTGGTGACGCCGGGAATGTCGCCGTTCAGGGCGATTTCGCGGATCTTGTTCCGGCACAGACCGAACTTGCGGAATACGCCACGCGGACGACCGGTCAGGGCACAGCGGTTGCGTTGACGAGAAGGGCTGGCGTCGCGCGGCAGCGCCTGGAACTTCAGGCGAGCCTCCATGCGCTCCTCTTCGGAACGACCCTGGTCAGCCATGATGGCCTTCAGTGCGTCGCGCTTGGGAGCGAACTTCTTCGCCATCTGGCGGCGCTTCTCTTCGCGGTTGATTACAGATTTCCTGGCCATGTCGACCTCAATTCTTGAACGGGAACTTGAAGGCGGCGAGCAAAGCCCTGGCCTCAGCATCCGTCTTGGCGGTAGTGGTGATGGTGATGTTCATACCCCGGAGCGCATCGATCTTGTCGTACTCGATCTCGGGGAACATGATCTGTTCCTTGACACCCATGTTGTAGTTGCCACGGCCGTCGAAGCCCTTGCCGCCGATACCGCGGAAGTCGCGGATCCGGGGGATGGCGACCGAGACCAGGCGGTCCAGGAACTCGAACATCCGTTCCTGGCGCAAGGTCACCTTGCAGCCGATGGGATAGTCATCGCGAATCTTGAAGCCGGCAATGGACTTGCGGGCCAACGTCACCACGGGCTTCTGGCCCGCGATCTTGGTCATGTCGCCCACCGCGTGCTCCAGCACCTTCTTGTCGCCGACAGCCTCGCCAACGCCCATGTTGAGCGTGATCTTCTCGATCCGGGGGACCTGCATCACCGTCTTGTAGCCGAACTGAGTCATCAGTTGCGGAACCACGGTCTCTTTATAAAACGCCTTGAATCGTGCCATGACTTACCTCATGCATCCAGCACTTCGCCGTTGGACTTGTAGAAGCGCACCATCCGCCCGTCCTCCAGCACCTTGATGCCCACGCGATCGCCTTTGCCGGTCGCCGGGTTGAACAGCGCAACGTTGGAGATATCGATGGGCATATCCTTGTCCATGAAACCGCCAGTCGTACCGCGCATGGGGTTGGGCTTGGTCGCGCGCTTGACGCGATTGACACCTTCAACCACCAACTTGCCTTCCAGCACGCGCAGTACGGTACCGCGCTTGCCTTTGTCCTTGCCGGTCAGGACGACGACCTCATCGCCACGGCGAATCTTGTTCATACCTGACTCCTTACAGAACTTCGGGCGCCAGGGAGACGATCTTCATGAATCGCTCCGTACGCAGTTCACGGGTCACCGGCCCGAAGATACGGGTGCCGATGGGCTCAAGTTTGTTGTTGAGCAAGACCGCGGCATTGCCGTCGAACTTGACCAGGGAACCATCCGGGCGACGCACGCCCTTGGCGGTACGCACCACCACGGCGTTGTAGACATCGCCCTTCTTAACACGGCCACGAGGCGCCGCATCCTTGATGGTCACCTTGATGATATCGCCGATACCGGCGTATCGACGCTTCGAGCCGCCCAACACCTTGATGCACATAACCGAGCGTGCACCCGTGTTGTCAGCCACGTCGAGCATGGACTGCATCTGAATCATGATCTTTATCTCCAACTTCCCTGCCGCTGTTGACACGGTCAGACAGTTTTGGATCCCGAAGGGTTATGCCCAATTGGGCGGGTAAAAGAGCCGCGCATGTTATACGCGGCCCCACTATATTGCAAGCACTAATTTACAGAACCTTGGCCTGTTCAACCACACGCACCACTTTCCAGGTCTTGCTCTTGGACAGGGGGCGGCATTCCTCGATGATGACGGTATCACCTTCGTGACAGCCGTTTTCCTCGTCATGGGCGTGGTACTTCTTGGACAGGCGGATCACCTTGCCGTAGAGCGGGTGCTTGGCACGGCGCTCGACCAGTACGGTGACGGTCTTGTTCATCTTGTCGCTCACCACCTTGCCGGTCAGTGCGCGCGTATTCTTGCTTTTTTCCTGTTCAGCCATCTCTATCTACCTTGTCAGTTTCCGACCTGGCCCATCACGGTGCGGACGCGTGCGATGGCGCGACGCGTATTGCGCAGGTCGTGGGTCTTGTTGGTCTGCTGGGTGGCAATCTGCATACGCAGGCTGAACTGGGCGCGCAGCAATTCCTTGAGCTCGTTTTGCAGCTCGGCCTGGGTTTTGGTGCGAAGTTCACTGGCTTTCATGTCAGACCCCAATGTGACGGGTAACAAACGCGGTCGGGATGGGCAGTTTGGCAGCGGCCAGCTTGAAGGCCTCGCGTGCCAGCGTCTCATCGACACCGTCCATCTCGTACAGCACCTTGCCGGGCTGGATCTCGGCGACCCAGTACTCCGGGTTGCCCTTGCCGTTACCCATACGGACTTCGGCGGGCTTCTGGGAGATCGGCTTGTCCGGGAAGATCCGGATCCAGATCCGCCCACCCCGCTTGATATGGCGGGTCATGGCACGACGGGCAGCCTCGATCTGACGCGCGGTCAACCGACCGCGGCCAATCGCCTTGAGACCGTACTCGCCGAAGCTCACATCGGCGCCGCGGGTAGCCAGGCCGGTGTTACGGCCCTTCTGTTCCTTGCGGTATTTTCTGCGTGCAGGTTGCAGCATCGCTCTTTACTCCTTTCCGGCCCGATTGGACGGCCGACGGGGCCGACGCTCGGGTTCGGGCGCGGCGACAGGCTTCTCGCCCTTGCCCAGGGTCTCACCCTTGTATACCCAAACCTTGATGCCGATGATTCCATAGGTGGTGTTGGCTTCGGCCAGACCGTAGTCGATATCGGCGCGCAGGGTGTGCAGGGGCACACGGCCTTCGCGGTACCACTCGGTACGGGCGATATCGGCACCGTTCAGGCGGCCGGCGCTCATGATCTTGATGCCCTGGGCGCCGAAACGCATGGCGCTTTGCATCGCCCGCTTCATGGCACGGCGGAACATGATCCGCTTTTCCAGCTGGGTGGCGATGGAGGCAGCGATGATCTGGGCATCCAGCTCAGGCTTGCGGATCTCTTCGATATTCAGCGTCACCGGCACCGACATGATCGCAGCCAGTTGCTTGCGCAGGTTCTCGATGTCCTCGCCCTTCTTGCCGATCACCACACCCGGACGGGCGGAGAACAGCGTGATGCGGGCATTCTTGGCCGGGCGCTCGATGATGATCTTGGAGAGCGAGGCATGAGCCAGCTTTTTCTTCAGGAACTCGCGCACCTTCAGGTCTTCGGCGAGCATGCCCGCGAAGTTCTTGCTGTTGGCGTACCACTTCGAGCTCCAATTACGGTTGACGCTCAAGCGAAAACCGGTCGGATGAATTTTCTGTCCCATACGCTACCTCAATCGCCCACTGTCACAGTGATGTGACAGGTGGGTTTGTGGATACGGTTGCCCCGGCCCTTGGCTCGCGCGGTGAAGCGCTTCAGGGTCGGACCTTCGTCGACAAAGATGGTCTTGACCTTCAGCTCGTCGATATCGGCACCCTCGTTATGCTCGGCATTGGCGATCGCCGATTCCAGCACCTTGCGGATGACTTCGGCCGCCTTGCGGGGCGTGAAGGACAGGATGTTGAGCGCGTTATCGACCGGCTTGCCGCGCACCAGGTCAGCCACCAGGCGGGCCTTCTGGGCGGACATGCGGGTACCGCGCAAAATAGCGGAAACTTCCATGTCGGCTTACCTCTTGGCTTTCTTGTCAGCGGCGTGGCCCTTGAAGGTGCGAGTCAGAGAAAACTCGCCCAGCTTGTGGCCTACCATGTTTTCCGTGACATACACGGGGATATGCTGCTTGCCGTTATGCACGGCGATGGTCAGCCCGACGAAATCCGGCAGAACAGTGGAACGACGCGACCAGGTCTTGATCGGACGCTTGTCCGAGTTGGCCTGAGCGGTTTCCACCTTCTTCAACAGATGCCCATCGATGAACGGGCCCTTTTTAACTGAACGTGCCATATCGATTTACCTCTTATTTCTGCCGGCGACGCACGATCATGTTATCCGTGCGCTTGTTGCTGCGAGTACGGTAGCCCTTGGCAGGCTGACCCCAGGGCGAGACCGGTACGCGGCCTTCGCCGGTACGACCTTCGCCACCACCATGCGGGTGATCGACCGGGTTCATGGCAACGCCACGAACCGTCGGACGGACACCGCGCCAACGCATCGCACCGGCCTTGCCGATGGAGCGCAGGTTGTGCTCGGCATTGCCAACTTCGCCAAGCGTGGCACGGCAATCGATATGCACCTTGCGGATTTCACCGGAACGCAGACGCAACTGGGCGTAGCTGCCTTCGCGAGCCAGGAGCTGGACCGAGGTACCGGCCGAGCGCGCAATCTGCGCACCCTTGCCGGGCATCATCTCGATACAGTGGATCGTGGAACCGACCGGGATGTTGCGCAGCGGCAGGCAGTTGCCCGGCTTGATCGGGGCCTCGGAGCCGCTCATCAGCGTGGCGCCGGCCTCGACACCGCGCGCAGCGATGACATAGCGGCGCTCGCCGTCGGCGTAGCACAACAGGGCCAGGTGGGCACTGCGGTTAGGATCGTATTCGATCCGCTCAACCTTGGCCGGCACGCCATCCTTGTCGCGCTTGAAGTCGACGATACGGTAATGCTGCTTGTGACCACCGCCCTTGTGACGGGTGGTGATGTGGCCGTTGTTGTTACGGCCGGAACCGCGGATCTGCTTCTCGACCAGGGCTGCCAGCGGCTTGCCCTTGTGCAGACCCGGGGTGACCACCTTGACGACGGCACGACGACCGGCGGAAGTGGGTTTGACTTTGATCAGGGCCATGACTTATTCCCCCGCCACGAAGTTGAGTTCCTGACCCGGCTGCAGGCAGACATAGGCCTTCTTCCAGCTGTCACGACGACCCATGAAACGACCGAAGCGCTTTTCCTTGCCCTTCACGTTGGTCACGTTGACATCCTTGACCTGAACCTTGAACAGCAGCTCGACCGCGGCCTTGATTTCCGGCTTGGTCGCATCGGTGGCGACACGGAAGGCGACTTGCTCGCTCTTGTCGGCGAGCATGGTGGCCTTCTCGGAAATCACCGGCGCAAGGATCACTTGCAGCAGGCGGGTCTCGTTGAATTTGACGGCGTTCATGCGTACATCTCCTCGAACGACTTGACCGCATCGCGGGTCAGCAGCACCTGGTCGAAGCGGACCAGGCTGACCGGATCGGCGTGACGCGGCTCGAGCACCAGCACGTTGGCCAGGTTGCGCGAGGACAACCACAGGTTGTCGTCCACTTCCGGGGTGATGATCAGGACCCGATTATCGATGCCCATGCCCTTGATCTTGCCGGCCAGCATCTTGGTCCTGGGCGCCTCGACGGTGATACCGTCGATCACGCGCAGGCGGCCGTCGACCACCAGCTTGGACAGGATCGCCGCCATGCCGGCGCGGAACATCTTGCGGTTGACCTTCTGGCTGAAGTTCTCGTCCGGCTTGTTCGGGAAGGCCCGACCGCCGCCACGCCAAACCGGGCTGGAAGTCATACCGGCACGCGCGTTGCCGGTGCCCTTCTGCTTGAACGGCTTCTTGGTGGAGTGACGCACTTCGGCACGGGTCAGCTGGGCACGGTCGCCACTGCGGCCGTTGGCCATGTAGGCCGTAATCAGCTGATGCACCAGGGCTTCATTGTATTCGCGGGCGAACAGGGCATCGGAGGCGCTCACCGCGCCGGCGTCCTGACCCTGCTCGTTAATCAGTTTGAGTTCCATCAGGCACCCCCTTTGATGGCGGGACGCACGACCACGTCGCCACCCTTGGACCCGGGCACGGCACCCTTGATCAGGAGCAGTTGACGCTCGGCATCGACGCGAACCACTTCCAGGTTCTGGATGGTGCGGTTATCGGCACCCAGGTGACCGGACATGCGCTTGCCTGGGAAGATGCGGCCGGGATCCTGCGCCTGGCCGATGGAGCCGGGCACGTTATGCGAACGCGAGTTACCGTGGGTCGCGCGCTGCGAACCGAAATGATGGCGCTTGATGGTGCCGGCGAAACCCTTGCCCTGGGTGACCCCGGACACGTCGACCAGCTGGCCGGCCTGGAAGATCTCGACCGAAACGGCAGCGGCGGGTTGATATTGGGCAGCGACATCGGCACCAACACGGAATTCGGCCATACCGCGACCGGCTTCAGTGCCGGCCTTGGCATAGTGACCCGCCAGGGGCTTGGTGACGCGGCTCGCCTTACGCGAACCGAAGGCGAGCTGGATGGCATCGTAGCCATCCGTATCTGCCGTCTTGATTTGACTGACGCGGTTGTTCGACATATCCAGCACGGTCACCGGAATGGACACACCATCCTCGGTAAAAATGCGGGTCATGCCGATCTTGCGACCGACAAGGCCTAGAGTCATTTTCTAGTTCCCTATACAAAGGCGCCGACTTCAATTGGCCGGCGGGTTACAAAACAAAGAGGCGGGATTATACCCGCCCGATCGAGCTTGTAAAGCCCTGATTTACTGCAGCTTGATCTCTACGTCCACACCGGCCGGCAGATCGAGCTTCATCAGCGCGTCGACGGTCTTGTCGGTGGGATCGACGATGTCCATCAGGCGCTTGTAGGTGCGGATTTCCAGCTGGTCGCGCGAAGTCTTGTTGACGTGCGGCGAACGCAGGATATCGAAACGCTCGATCGAAGTGGGCAGGGGCACCGGGCCCTTGACCACGGCGCCGGTGCGCTTGGCGGTCTCGACGATCTCCAGGGCGGACTGGTCGATCAGCTTGTAGTCGTAGCCCTTGAGGCGGATGCGGATTTTCTGGCTTTGCATGATTTAGCTTTCGATTATTCGACAACTTTGGCGACGACGCCGGCGCCGACGGTACGACCGCCTTCACGGATGGCGAAGCGCAGACCTTCTTCCATGGCGATCGGGGCGATCAGGCTGGCCGTGATCGACACGTTGTCGCCAGGCATCACCATCT
>JAQTLU010000013.1 GCA_028714735.1 Gallionellaceae bacterium
CCCCACTTGTACCAATCGTCACCGAATGCCTCGGCCGGGTGCTCGGTACGGCCGGACCCATTGCCACAGATGAGCGAATCCGCCGGGCAATACTTGTCGCAGCCCCAGCAGATTCGCTCGGGGTGTTTGGGGTGCAATGGAAACTTTTTGGCCATGTTCACTGCACCATATAACAACGGTGCGAGCAGTCAACTTTGACCTTTTGGCCGATCTGGAACGGCGGCGGTCCGGGTTCGGCGTGGACGGGGATGTCTACGACTCCTCCCGCATGAGCCGCCTTATCGCGTCTTCCTCCCGCGCCGCGTCGATCACCTTGATGACCTCGTTCAGGTCCACCTGTTTCTCGTCGCGCTTGAACTGGCCGGTCAGCGGGCTGTCGGGTAGCAAGTCGCCGCGCTCGTACAGGGCCCAGATCTCCTTGCCGTAGTCGGTGGCAAGCAGCTCCGGGGCGAACTGGCCGAAATAGGCCGCCAGGTTGTCCACGTCGCGCTCCAGCATGCGGCTGGCGTTGTTGTTGGCAGCGGCGTCGACGGCCTGGGGCAGGTCGATAATGACCGGTCCGGCACTGTCCACCAGCACGTTGTATTCGGACAGGTCGCCATGGACGATGCCGGCGCAGAGCATGCGCACCACCTGGCGGATCAGCATGGCGTGGAATTCGCGGGCCTGCTCCGGCGTCAGCGCCAGGTCGTTGAGGCGGGGGGCCGGGTCGCCTTCGGCGTCGGCCACCAACTCCATCAGGAGCACGCCCTCGTGGAAGTTGTAGGGCTGCGGCACCCGCACGCCGGCGGCGGCGAGGCGGTACAGGGCGTCGACCTCGTGGCTCTGCCAGGCGGCTTCCTGCTCCTGGCGGCCGTAGCGCGAGCCCTTGTTCATGGCGCGGGCCTGGCGGCTGTTCTTCACCTTGCGCCCCTCGGTGTAGTGCACGGCCTGGTGGAAGCCGCGCTTGTTGGCCTCCTTGTAGACCTTGGCGCAGCGAACCTCTTCGCCGCACAGGACGACAAAGACCGTGGCTTCCTTGCCGCTCATGAGCTGGCGCAGGACCTGGTCGACCAGGCCGTCCTCGACCAGCGGCTGGAGGCGTTTCGGGATTTTCATGGGTGCAGTTTGGCGTAGGCGGCCAGCAGGCGCTGGTGCATGTCGCAGCCGGCCAGCGCCAGGCCCGGCGCGGCGATGCCGAAGAAGCGCAGCTCGCGGCCGAGCAGGGCCTCGGCCTGGGCCAGCGCCTGGGCACCGTAGAGTTGCCCCAGGGCGGCGCGGTAGGGCTCGGCGTCCGCCAGCTTGAGCAGGCTGTCGATGCAGTGGTAGACCAGTCGCCGGGCGGGGTCGATCTGCTGGAAGTGGCGTACCCAGTCGCAGCCTTCCCGGACCGCTTCGGTGTCGCCGATGGCCAGGGCGAGCAAGGTCTTCAGTTCGCCCACGCGCAGGTCCTGCCAGAACGATCCGGCATCGGCGGCGAGGCCGATCAGGGCGGCTACCGGGCGCTGGTCGGCGAAGCCCTGTTCGTTGAGGTCGTCGAGCAGGTCGGCGCATTCCTCGTCGTCCAGGTCCGGCAGGTGCAGGATGGCCTCGCGCATGGCGCTGCCGGCGGCATTGTTCTCCCATTCCAGGTCGTCGACCGGGTAGATCTCCGACATGCCCGGCACCAGGATGCGGCAGGCGTAGACGCCGAGGTGGCTGAAGTCGGCGCAGTAGATGTCGCGGCCGTCGGCGTGGATGCGCGCCACCAGCCAGGCGTAGTCCTCCGCGGTGGTGGTGCTGAAGTTCCAGTCGGCGAAGGCGAAATCGGGCCGGTCGCCGAGGAAGTTCCAGCTGATGACGCCGCTGGAATCGACGAAATGGATCTCCAGGTTGGGCGCGCTGGCGATCTCCTCCAGGTCGAAGCCCGGCTCGGGGAAGCCGGCCAGGGCCTCCAGCGCGCGGCCCTGGAGCAGTTCGGTGAGGGCGCGTTCGAGGGCGACCTCGAAGCGCGGGTGGGCGCCGAAGCTGGCGAAGCAGCCCTGGTCGCCGGGGTGCAGCAGGGTCACGTTCATCACCGGGTATTGCCCGCCCAGGGAGGCATCCTTGACCAGGATGCCGAAGCCCGCCTTGCGCAGGGCCTGGATGCCGTCGACGATGCGCGGATAGCGGGCGATGACCGTGTCCGGCACGTCCGGCAGGCACAGGCCCTCGGCGATGATGCGGAACTTGACGTGGCGCTCGAAGATTTCCGACAGGGCCTGGCTGCGCGCCTCCGCCATCGTGTTGCCGGCCGACATGCCGTTGCTGACGTAGAGGTTGCCGATGATGTTGACCGGGAACCAGACCTGGGCGCCGTCACGCTCGCGCACATAGGGCAGGGCGCAGATGCCGCGCTCGGCGGCGCCGGAGTTGAAGTCCGCCAGCAGGTCGGCGCCGATGCTCCCCTCCGGGTTGTAGAACCGGTGCAGCTCGGGGGTCAGCAGCTCATCGGGCCAGGCGCCGTCCTGGTCCGGCTGGAACCAGCGTTCGCGCGGGTAATGCGCGTAGCCGCGCCTGGCCGAGGCCTCGCCCAGGTAGTAATGGGTCCAGAAGTAGTTGCAGGACAGGCGCTCGAAGAACTCACCCAGTGCGCTCGCCAGGCAGGCCAGACGGGTCGCGCCCTTGCCGTTGGTGAACAGCAGCGGGCAGTCGCGGTCGCGCACATGCACCGACCAGATGCCCGCCACCGGATTGAGCCAGGAACGCTCCTCGATGTGGAAACCCAGGGCGGCCAGCCTGGCCTGCATGGTGGCGATGGAGGCTTCCAGGGAGGCGTCCTTGCCCGGGATGTAGTGTTCTGAGTGCATGGGGGCTTTCTGCCGCAAAAAATTGGGGGGACTGGAACTGAAGTCGGGAGTATGTACTATCCGAGTCCCCGGCCAGCCGACGACGGCGTTCAGCGGCCGCGGATCCGCATCTCGTCGCCGTTCATGGCGATCTCGAACCGGGCCAGGAAACTCATGCCCATCAAGGCCTCGCCGCCGGCCATGCCGGGGACGATGTTGGCCGCCACGTCGTAGGCCGCGGCACCGCCCAGGTTGACCTCGTCCAGACGGGTCGAGTAGGCCACGGCCTCGCCGTTGGCGGTGTGCACGCGCTGGGCCCGGCCGGGCTCAAGATGGAGCCGCCGGGCGAGTTGTTCGGGTACCGCGACCACGGTGGCGCCGGTGTCGACCAGGAAATCGACCGGCTGGCCGTTGATTTGGCCGGGGGCACGGAAATGACCGTCCGGGCCGCGCTTGAGCACCACCTCGCCGTTCGCCACGGTGACGTTGGCGAGTTGCGCGTTGGGGTTCAGGTAGCCGTTGAAGCCCCACCAGATCAGGCCGGCCAGCAGCAGCCAGCCGAGCACGATCATGACGGTGCCGGTCTTTCGCATCAGTGCTTGCCGGTGCTGCCGAAGCCGCCTTCGCCGCGCTGGCTGTCGCCGAACTCGTCGACCACGCGGAACTCGGCCTGCACCACCGGGACGATGACCATCTGGGCGATGCGCTCGAACGGCTCGATGGTGAAGGCCGACTGGCCCCGGTTCCAGAGTGAAACCATGAGCTGGCCCTGGTAGTCGGAGTCGATCAGGCCGACCAGGTTGCCCAGCACCACGCCATGTTTGTGGCCGAGGCCGGAGCGGGGCAGGATCATCGCCGCATAACCGGAGTCGGCCAGGTGAATGGCCAGGCCGGTGGGGATCAACTGGGTCTCTCCGGGGTTCAGGACCACGGCAGCATCCAGGCAGGCGCGCAGGTCGAGGCCGGCGCTGCCGGGGGTGGCGTAATGGGGCAGTTGGTCGCGGACGCGCGGGTCCAGGATCTTCAGGTCGACATGCATGGTTATTGATATCTCGCGTTGTAGAGTTTGGCGATGTGGGCGATCAGATGGCGCGCCTGGCTGGCCTTGTCGGCCTTTTCCAGGACGTGGCGGCCTTCGTCGTCGAGCAGGACCAGTTCGACCTCGTCGCTGCCGATGGCGGACTGGGCATCGTTGGCGACGATCAGCGGCAGGTGCTTGCGCTTGCGCTTCAGCTCGGCGTATTCCTCCAGGTTCTCGCTCTCGGCCGCGAAGCCGACGCAGAACGGCGGCTTGTCCAGGCTGCTGACGTTGGCCAGGATGTCCGGATTGGGCGCCAGTTCCAGGGTCAGGATGTGGGCGTCCTTCTTGATCTTGTTCTCGGACGGGTTGAGCACGTAGTAGTCGGCCACGGCGGCGACCGCGATGAAGATGTCGGCCTCGTCGACGCGCGCTTCGACCGCCTCCAGCATCTCCTGGGCACTGGTGACGGCGACCGTTTCGGTCACCTCGGGCGTGGCCAGGCCGGTCGGGCCGGTGATCAGGGTGACCTTGGCGCCGGCCTCGACGGCGGCCTTGGCCACCGCGTAGCCCATCTTGCCGGAGGACCGGTTGGTGATGCCGCGCACCGCGTCGATTGCCTCGTAGGTCGGCCCGGCGGTGATCAGCAGGTTGAGGCCGCGCAGGGTCTTGGGTTGCAGGTAGGCGTCGACCGCGTCGAGGATCGCCTCCGGCTCCAGCATGCGGCCGTAGCCGGTCTCGCCGCAGGCCTGCTCGCCATGGGTGGGGCCGATCAGTTCGATGTCGTCGTCGGCCAGCAGGTCGGCGTTGCGCAGGGTGGCCGGGTTTTCCCACATCTGCCGGTTCATCGCCGGGGCGACCAGGAGCGGGCAGTCGCGCGCCAGGCAGAGGGTGGACAGCAGGTCGTCGGCGCGCCCGTGCGCCAGCTTGGCCAGGAAGTCGGCCGAGGCGGGCGCGACCAGGATCAGGTCGGCCTCGCGCGCGAGATCGATGTGGGCCATGCCGTTGGCGACCCGGGCGTCCCACAGGTCGGCGTAGACCGGCCGGCCGGTGATCGCCTGGAAGGTCGCCGCGCCGACGAAATGGCTGGCGGCGGCGGTCATCACCACCTGCACCTCGACGCCGCGTTTCACCAGCAGGCGCGCCAGTTCGGCGGCCTTGTAGGCGGCGATGCCGCCGGTGACGCCGAGGATGATGCGTTTAAGTGTGGTTTCCATGGCCCAATCCGGGTAAGAATTAAGCCGCATTCTACAAATAAGGGAGGCCGTCATGGCGATAACCGATTGGCCGGCGGGCGAACGGCCGCGCGAACGTCTGTTGCAGGAGGGCGCGCAGGCCCTGTCCGACGCCGAATTGCTGGCCATCTTCCTGCGGGTCGGCGTGCGCGGCAAGAGCGCGGTGGACCTGGCGCGCGAGCTGATATCCGAGTTCGGCAGCCTGAACGGCCTGTTCTTCGCCAGCCGGCAGGTCTGTACGCAAGTGAAAGGCCTGGGCGACGCCAAGTATGCCCAGCTCCAGGCCGTGCTGGAGATGAGCCGGCGGGCGCTGGCCGAGGAGATGAAGAGCCGCGATGTGCTGTCGTCGCCGCTGGCGGTGCGCGATTGGCTGCGCCTGAAACTGGCCGGCCTGCCGCACGAGGTCTTCCTGGTGGTGTTCCTCGACGCCCAGAACCGGGTCCTGGAGGCGGAGGAGCTGTTTCGCGGCAGCCTGACCCAGACTTCGGTCTACCCGCGCGAAGTGGTCAAGCGCGCCCTGGCCCATAATGCCGCCGGGGTGATCCTGGCCCATAACCACCCCTCCGGTGTGGCGGAACCGTCACAGGCCGACCGCTGGCTGACCGACCAGCTCAAGGCCGCGCTGGCGCTGGTCGACGTCAAGGTGCTGGACCATTTCGTGGTGGCCGGCGGCAGTGGGTTTTCCTTCGCCGAGCGGGGCTTGATTTGAAATGTTGCTTTGACTGGGGAAAACCATCTGTGATATAAACCGCGTCTTTCTCAGATCCAAACCACAGGTATCCTATGGCCCGCGTATGCCAAGTGACCGGCAAGAAGCCGATGGTGGGTAACAATGTTTCCCACGCGAACAACAAGACCAAGCGTCGTTTTCTGCCCAATCTGCAGAGCCGTCGTTTCTGGGTTGAAAGTGAAAACCGTTGGGTGCGTCTGCGCCTGACCAACGCTGCGCTGCGTACCATCGACAAGAACGGCATCGACTCCGTCCTGGCCGATATGCGTGCCCGCGGCGACAAGATCTAAGGGGCTGAATCATGGCTAAAGGCGGACGCGAAAAGATCAAGCTGGAGTCCACTGCGGGCACCGGTCACTTCTATACCACGACCAAGAACAAGAAGACCATGCCCGAGAAGATGGCGATCATGAAGTTCGATCCCAAGGCTCGCAAGCACGTCGAGTACAAGGAAATCAAGCTGAAGTAAATTCAGCGGCCTTTCCGGTAATAAAAAAACCCGCCTAAGCGGGTTTTTTTATTATTCGATGAAAATCGTCAGGCTCAGAACTTCAACCGGAACGCCATGCCCACTGGCCGGGTTTGCTGCACGCGGGGGTCGCCATTGTCGTCAACCCCGGCCATGGTGTTGCTCTCCATCATCTCCATCTTCCATTGGCTAGTGCGGTGAGTTCCCGCTTCCGCGATTGCGCCGATATTGGCAGCCATCAAAGTGGATTTGATTTGGGCAAGCAATTCCTTCGCCTTGTTCCGAACCTCGACTGAGTTTTCATCGGGGTACATGGTCACTGGCACCAAGTCCTGTCCGCCCTGAGCAGTCCCTGAGCCTGAACGCCAGCGGCGCTGGCCTGCCCGCCCTCCTGAGCCTTGGCACCCTTTGCCATCGCCCATCCGGGAAAGCCGGTCGCAACGGCCATGCTCATGATCAACGCCTTGCGCTTCATACGCTATCCTTAATGCCGACTCCAATATCCTGTTTATAGACTCGGCTTGACAGAAATGCTTGAGAGATCTACGGGCTGCCTATGCGTCAGCCATTCCGTCGGCTTGCCTCGTGGTCCGGATCGGTGAACTCGAAGCCGGCGAAACCCGGCTTCAACCCCGTTCACGCCCTGGTTACCAGCTTCCGGATGCCCCACCGCCGCCGGAGCGGCCGCCGCCCGAGGAAGAGGATGAACTCGAACTCGAACCAAAGGACGAGCCGGAGGAACTCCGGGGCTCCGGCTTGGTGCCGCCCCGGCTCGTCGTCACCTCGGCCGGATCGAACCAGACACCGAATATCTTGCGTTTCACCTTGGAGCGTTTGCGCATCCGCATCAGCCTTTCGCGTGCCTGCCCACGCCGGTAGGCCGAGGCGGACAGGTAGGTGCGGACCTGGATCAGGAAGGGTATGGAGATCAGCCCGACGAAAAGGGTATTCATCAACACCAGGCCGGCCATGACCTCCGGGTCCGTGGGGAAGGCAAAGCCGAACACGGCGAAGAACAGGCCGAAAAATGCGCCGAGGAACGCGAACAGGGAAAACATCCACTTGGCTCGGATGGCGGGGTTCTGGCGCTCCAGCCGGCCTTTCGCCCGTCCGTATGCGCGGGCCAGCAGATAGAGGACGGGAAGCAGGAGGTTGGCGCCGACGCCGGCCAGGAAGCGTTGCAGAAAGGCCGCCCCATCGAAATCCAGCGTGGCATCGCCGCCCCCTCCGTAAGCGGCTTCCGGCAGCGGGTTCTCGCCCTGTGTCTGCCGGGCCATGACGTCGAAGCCTTGCATGAGGCCGTCGGTGAAACGCTGGTCGCGGAAGGCGGGCTGGTAGATTTCATCGATCACCCGCTTGCAGAAGGCGTCCGTGAGGGTGCCCTCCAGGCCGTAACCCACCTCGATGCGCATCTTCCGCTCGGAGGGGGCGATGAGCACCAGCAGGCCATTGTCCTTGCCGGCCTGGCCCAGCTGCCACTTTTCGAAGGTGACCACGGCCGCATTCTCGATGCTGTCGCCTTGCAGGCTGCTGGCGATGTAGACCGCCGCCCAGATGCCGCTTTCATCCCGCAACGTCTTGATGCGCTCGATCAGTGACGTCCTGTCCGCTTCGGCGAGCAGGCCGGCTTCGTCCAGTACATCGCCCTGGAAGGCCGGTGCCCCATAGGCCAGGGCCGGGTGCGAAGGGAGCAGCGCGAGGAGCGATCCAAGCAGCATCAGAACCAGGAATCGGGCACTGGCAGCGGTCATGGTGGCGGCTCCTCACGTGTTTTGCCTGCGCTATCGCGCATATCGGCCATGAATGAAGCCGGGTGGCGATCTCCCGGACTGGATTCGCTATGCCTTTCTTATAGGCTGTTTTGGGCCATGTGCACCACCCGCTGCGGGAACGGGATCTCGATGCCTTCGCGCTGGAAGGCCTCCCAGATCGCCCAGTTGATGTCGGATTTCAGCCGGCCCAGGCCTTCCTCGGGGTCCATCATCCAGATGCGCAGTTCCATGTTGATGCCGTTGTCGCCGAACCCGGTCAGCAGTACGCGCGGCTCCTGGGTGCTGATGACGCGTGGATGCTTGGCGGCGGCCGTCAGCATGATCTCGCGTACCTTGTTCAGGTCGGCGCCGTAGGCCACCTGGACCGGGATGCCGATGCGGTTTTCCCGGTCGGCCAGGGTGTGGTTGATCACCGGCGAGGTGATCAGGCTCTCGTTGGGCAGGATGTATTCGGTGCCGTCGCGGCCGCGGATGACGGTGTAGCGGGTGGCGATCTCCCTGACCTCGCCGAAGCGGCCGTCCACGGTCACCATGTCGCCGATGCGGATCGACTGCTCCAGCAGCAGGGTGAAGCCGGAAAAGTAGTTGCTGGCGATCTTCTGCAGGCCGAGGCCGAGGCCGACGCCGAGGGCGCCGCCGAATACCGACAGCACCGTGATGTCGATGCCGACCAGGGGCAGGGCGACCAGCACGGCAACAACCAGCAGCAGGCTGCGGATGATCTTGCTCACGGCCAGCTTGATGTTGGGGTTGAGGTTGCTGCCGGCGATCAGGCGGTTTTCGATCAGGCGGCCGACCGAAAGCGCGGTGATCAGGGTGATGATGACCGAGAGCAGGCCGATCAGGGCGGTATAGAGCGAGATGTGCTGCTTGCCGAGATCGAAGCCGATGGCGTCGAGCGATTCGATCATGGGGGTGAGATAGCCCATGATGTGCAGGGCCACCGCACCCCAGACCAGCCACGACACCACCCGTTCCACCGCGCGCAGTCCGGGGCCGGGGTTGAAGATGCTGCGCAGGAAGAAGAAGCTCAATTGGATGGTGAACATCGACATCAGCAGGGGTTCTGCCAGGTTGAGCAGGTGCACGGTCTGGCTGTGATGCAGCAGCGGCCGGACCAGGAGGATCTGCATGAGCGCCAGCATGGGCACCAGGAAACGCGGCCATTCGTTGATGTGCCAGGCCGCCCGGGACTCGTCCGGGAAGCGCCGGAGCAACTGGCGTACCCCGAACCAGGCCAGGACCAGGGCGGCCAGGATGATGGTGGCCTGGGTCAGCAGGACCGTGTTCGACAGGTCGGACAGCAGGGCATCGACCAGGTTTTCGACAGGTGGTTCGGTGGGGACGGTCGGGTTCATGGGCGTACAGGTAGCGAGTGGGCACGGTGGCGCCGCCAATTGGCGGCGTAGGCCTCCGCCAGCAGCGGATTACCGTGCAGGATAAGCAAGTTCTCGGCATTGCGGTACTGGGCCGCATGGGTGAAGTTGAAGCTGCCGGTGATCACGGCAGCCTCGGGACGGCCGGCGTCGATCACCATCACCTTGTTGTGGGCCGCACTGTGCATGGCATCCAGCCAGACCGGGACGCCCTGTGCGGCCAGGTAGCCAATCTGCGTGGTGGCGACATGGGCATCCTGGTCGTGGTCGGCAATGACCTGCACGTCGATGCCGCGTTTCCTGGCGGCGACCAGGGCCTCGGCGATGGCGCGGTGGGTGAAGCTGTAGGCCTGGACCAGGATCTGGCGTTTCGCCTGCGCGAGGGTCGCGACCACCAGGGCGCCGGCATCGTCGCCGGGCGTGAAGGCGACCTGGGCGCGGCCCTGCAGGCTGAACTCGAGCGGCGGCGAGGCGAGGGCCGGTGCGCCGGCCAGCGCCGCGAGCAGCCAGAGCCAGGTTCTCACCCCACGCGTTCCAGTGCGGCCGCGAAGAAACCGTCGGTGCTGTGGCTGCGCGGATCCAGGCGCAGGTAATCGCCCATTTCCAGGGCCACATTCTGCTCGGCCAGGATCGCCCCCGCGGGCTTGAGGACGAAATCCGGGTGCGCTGCCAGGAAGGCCTCGACGAGGACCTCGTTTTCTTCCGGCAGCAGGCTGCAGGTGGCGTAGACCAAGCGGCCGCCGGCCTTCACCAGGCGCGCGGCGCTGGCCAGGATGGCGGCCTGCTTGGCGCTCAGTTCGATGACCGACTCCGGCGTCTGGCGCCACTTCAGGTCCGGGTTGCGGCGCAGGGTGCCGAGGCCGGAGCAGGGTGCGTCGACCAGGACGCGGTCAAACTTGCCGGCCAGGCGTTTCACCTTGGTGTCGTTCTCGCTGGCCAGCAGTTGCGGCTGCACGTTGGAGAGTTGCGAGCGGGCCAGGCGCGGCTTCAGGTTGGCCAGGCGCTTCTCGGACACGTCGAAGGCATAGAGCCGGCCGGTGTTCTTCATCATCGCGCCCAGGGCCAGGGTCTTGCCGCCGGCCCCGGCGCAGAAGTCGCACACCATCTCGCCGCGCCGGGCGCCGGTGAGGAGGGCGAGCAGTTGGCTGCCCTCGTCCTGCACCTCGACCACGCCTTCGTTGAACAGTGCGTTCCGGTTCAGGGCCGGCTTGCCCTTCAGTCGCAGCCCCCAGGGCGACCAGGGCGTCAGCTCGCCCTCGATGCCGGCCGCGAACAGGTCGGACTGGGCCGCTTCCCGGCTCATCCGGCTGACCCGCAGATCGAGCGGCGCTGGGCGGTTCATGGCCGCCATCAGTGCCTCCAACTGGTCGCCGTATTGCGTCGCCAGGCGCTCGTACAGCCAGTCCGGCAGGTCCAGTTTCACCGCCGGAGAGGCCGCGTCGAGGCGGACGCCCTTGAGGGTCTTCAGCCATTCCAGTTCGTTCTTGCTGACCACTTCCTCGAATTCGCGCAGGGTGTGGCCACCGTGCCGGGCCAGCCAGGCCAGCAGCAGGCGGCGCGGCACGCGGCCTTCGGTGACCTGTTCCAGGCTGCGCAGGCGGCGGATCACGCCATAGACCGATTCGGCGATGAAGCCGCGGTCGCGGCCGCCCAGCTTGGGGTGTTTGCGGAAGAAGGCCGACAGCACGGCATCGGCCGGTTGCGTGAAGGCGAGCATTTCGGCCAGGGCGGCGGCGGCGGTGTCGAGCAGGGCGGGGGTCATGGTCTATGCGTGTCGATGGCTATGAGGCTGCCGGAGGATATATCACATCTTCGCCGAACAGGTCCCGGCTCGCCGCCTGCAGAATGGCCAGCACCGCCGGATGGCTGAGGCGGCGCTCGACCGAGATGGCATAGAAGCGCTCCGACACGGTCTCGGTGTGGCCCAGTACGGACACGCCTTGTTGCCGGCAGATCTCGTCGGCGATGACGGTCGGGGCCGGGAAGATGCCGCTGCCGCCCTGGCCGAAGGCGTTCATCAGGGCGCTGTCGTCGAATTCGCCGGCGATGCGCGGGTGCAGGTTCTGGGCGGTCAGCCAGCGCATCAGATGGCCGCGCATGGCGGTGCCTTCGCCGGGCACCAGGAGCGGGGCGTCGTTCAGGCAGGCGGGAAAGGCGCCGTCCAGGCCGGCCGCCAGTCCGGGGCTGGCGAAGAAGGTGACGCCGCACTCGCCCAGCTTGTGGCTGTAGCCCTTCACCTCGGCCTGGTCCGGCATCGGGCTGTCGGCCAGGACCAGGTCGAGCCGGTGCATGGCCAGTTCGCCGAGCAGGCGCTCCAGCTTGTCCTCCCGGCAGACGATGCGGACCGGTTCGGGCAGGGTCATGGCCGGGGCGAGCAGGCGGTAGGCGACCGATTTCGGCAGCACGTCGGCGATGCCGACCCGGAACTGCACCGGCCGGCCGGCCTGGCTGCCGCGCAACACTTCTTCCAGTTCGCCGCCGGTGCGGAAGATGTCCTCGGCGTAGGACAGCGCCAGGCGGCCGGTATCGTTGAGCTCCAGGCGGCGGCCGACGCGGCGGAACAGCGGCGTGCCGAGCTTGTCCTCGAGCAGGGCGATCTGGCCGGACAGGGTCTGCGGCGTCAGGTGCAGGCGTTCGGCGGCGCGGCTGATGCCGCCGGCCTTGGCCACGCTCCAGAAATAGTGCAGTTGCTTGTAGTTGAGCATCCCGTAACTGTTCGTGATTTACGAATTAATTGTACGATATATTCGAATATTACTGATGGATAGGCTGGTCTACCATGGCCACTGTCTTAATCCATCTCGCGGAGGATCGTCATGAAACGCATCGCGCTGTTCCTGGCCACCAACCTGGCCATCGTGCTGGTGCTCTCCATCACCATGCGCCTGCTCGGCGTCGAGCCGTATCTGAATGAAAAGGGGCTGGACCTCGGCAACCTGCTGATCTTCGCGGCCATCATGGGCTTTGGCGGCGCCTTCATCTCGCTGGCCATCTCCAAGTGGATGGCCAAGCGCTCGGTCGGCGCCCAGGTCATCACCGAGCCGCGCACCAAGGAAGAGCTCTGGCTGGTGCAGACCGTCGCCCGCCAGGCCCAGGTCGTCGGCATCAGGATGCCCGAGGTGGCGATCTGGGATGCGCCCGAGGTCAACGCCTTCGCCACCGGCATGAGCAAGAACAGCGCGCTGGTCGCCGTCTCCACCGGCCTGTTGCGCAGCATGACCCGGGAAGAGGCGGAAGCGGTGCTGGGCCACGAGATCGCCCATGTCGCCAACGGCGACATGGTGACCATGGCCCTGATCCAGGGCGTGGTGAACACCTTCGTGATGTTCTTCTCGCGCGTGATCGGCTACGTGGTCGACAAGGTGGTGTTCAAGACCGAGCGCGGCACCGGCCCGGCCTTCTTCGTCACCATGATCATCGCCGAGATGGTGCTCGGCGTCCTCGCTTCGATGATCGTGATGTGGTTCTCGCGCCAGCGCGAGTTCCGCGCCGACGTCGGCGGTGCTTCGCTGGCCGGACGGCGCCACATGATCGCCGCCCTGCAACGGCTGAACTCGCTGCACCCGGCCCCGCTGCCCGAGAAGATGGCCGCCTTCGGCATCGCCGGTGGCGGTGGCGGCGGCCTCAAGCGTCTGTTCATGACCCACCCGCCCCTGGAGGAGCGCATCGCGGCGCTGCAGAACGCCAACGAGATCCGCTAAATGGAACTCGCCAGCGTCGTCACCCCCATCTTCTGGGCCGGCTTCATCGCCTTCGTCCTGGCCATGCTGGCGCTGGACCTGTTCGTCCTCGGCGGCAAGACCGCGCACAAGGTCTCGGTCCGGGAGGCGCTGGCCTGGACCGGCGTCTGGGTCACCCTGTCGCTCTCCTTCGCCGCCCTGATGTGGTGGTGGCTGGACGGCAGCGCCGGGCGCGCGGTCGCCAACGCCAAGGCGCTGGAGTTCCTCACCGGCTACCTGATCGAGCTGTCGCTGTCGGTCGACAACATCTTCGTCTTCATCATGATCTTCAGCTTCTTCGCCGTGCCGGCGGAGTATCAGCGCCGGGTGCTGGTCTACGGCGTACTGGGGGCCATCGTCATGCGTGCCGGCATGATCCTGGGCGGCGCCTGGCTGGTGCAGCAGTTCCACTGGGTGCTCTATCTGTTCGGCGCCTTCCTGGTCATCACCGGCTTCAAGATGCTGATCTTCGCCGAGGCGGAATCCGACCTCGCCCGTAACCCGATCCTGAAGTGGCTGCGCGGCCACCTGCGCATCAGCGACGACTATCACGGCGAGCGATTCACCGTGATCAAGGATGGCCTGCGCTGGTTTACGCCGCTGTTCCTGGTCCTGATCCTGATCGAGACCTCGGACGTGATCTTCGCGGTCGACAGCATCCCGGCCATCTTCGCCGTGACCACCGACCCGTTCATCGTCTTTACCTCGAACATCTTCGCCATCATGGGCCTGCGCTCGATGTATTTCGTCCTGCACGATCTCAATGGCCGTTTCCATCTGCTGAAATACGGTCTCGCCATGGTGCTGGTGTTCGTCGGCAGCAAGATGCTCATCGTCGACTTCTACAAGGTCCCGATCGGCCTGGCCCTGGGTATCGTCGGCCTGATTCTGGCGACCTCGGTCGCGGCCAGTCTGTGGGCCACCCGGAATGACAAGGAAACATCGTAATGAAACGCGTTGAAAACACGCTGGAACGGCTGATCTTCGGCAGCCGCTGGCTGCTCGCCCCACTCTATCTCGGGCTGGTGCTGGCCCTGGCGCTGCTGCTGGTGAAGTTCGCCAAGGAGCTCGTCCACTTCGTGCCGATGGTGTTCATCGCCGACGGCGGCGAGGTCATCATCGGCATCCTGTCGCTGATCGACGTGGTCATGGTGGGCAACCTGATCATCATCATCGTCTTTGCCGGCTACGAGAACTTCGTCTCGCGCATGGACCTGGAAAACCACGAGGATCGTCCGTCCTGGATGGGCCATGTCGGCTTCGCCGAACTGAAGATGAAGCTGATCGGCTCCATCGTCGCCATCTCCGGCATCGAACTGCTCAAGGCCTTCATGCACGTCGAGAGCATGAGCAACGAACAACTGGGCTGGAAGGTCGGCATCCACATGACCTTCGTGGTTTCCGGTGTATTGTTTGCGCTGATGGACCGTATCACCGCCGACAAGAAGGGCGGCTACGGCCACGGTGAGGAGTAGTCGTACGCCTCCTCGCTGATCCGATCGAGGAGAGAAGGGCCGGGACGGCATGGAAACCCACGTTTTCTTCCTGCAACTGATGGTGATCCTGCTCGCCGCCCGCCTGTTCGGCGAACTGGCGGCGAGGCTGGGTGCGCCCGCCGTGATCGGCGAGCTGCTGGCCGGGGTGGTGGTCGGGCCCAGCCTGCTCGGCTGGGTGCCGCTCAACGAGGTCATCAAGCTGCTGGCCGAGATCGGCATCATCCTGCTCCTGTTCGAGGTCGGCCTGGAGACCGACATCGGCAAGCTGGTGAAGAGCGGCGGGCGCTCCACCCTGGTGGCCGTGGCCGGCTTCCTGCTGCCCTTCCTGCTCGGCTTCGGCGTCGCCTGGGTGGGCTTCGGCATGGACCTGATGGTGGCCCTGTTCGTCGGCGGCACCCTCACCGCCACCAGCATCGGCATCACCATCCGTGCCCTCTCCGACCTGGGCCGGCAGCACAGCGTGGAGGGCCAGGTCGTGCTCGGCGCGGCGGTGCTCGACGACATCCTCGGCGTGGTGCTGCTGGCCCTGCTGTACGAGTTCTCCATCGGCGGCGGCGTCAACCTGGCCAATTCGGGCAAGGTGGTGCTGTTCGTGGTGGTGTTCTTCCTGATCGCGCCGGGCATGGCCAAGCTGATGTCGCTGCTGATCCGCCGGGTCGACCTCAGCACCGACATCCCCGGCCTGATCCCGACCACCATCGTCTCCCTGGTGCTGTTCTTCGCCTGGCTCGCCCATGCCCTCGGCGTGCCCGAGCTGCTGGGCGGCTTCGCCGCCGGCCTGGCCCTGTCGCGGCGGTTTTTCCTGCCCTTCGGCATCGCCCTCAAGACCGACCCGTCGTTTGCGCACCGGATCGAGCAGCAGATGCGTCCCATCGTGCACCTGTTCACGCCGATCTTCTTCGTCACCGTCGGGCTGTCGCTCAACCTGCACGAGATCGACTGGGGTTCCGGCTTCATCTGGGCCTTCTCCGCCAGCATGCTGGCGGTCGCCGTGCTCGGCAAGGTGGCCGGTGCGCTGCTGCTGGCAAGGGAGTCCTGGCACAGCCGCTGGCTGATCGGCGTGGCCATGGTGCCGCGCGGCGAGGTCGGACTGATCTTCGCCGAACTGGGCCGGGTGTCCGGCATCTTCTCGAACGAGGTCTACGCCGGCATGGTCATCGTCGTCGCCAGCACCACCCTGGTGGCCCCGTTCGGCCTCAAGGCGCTGTGCCGCGGGCAGCCGGCGCCGCCAAGCGCCTGATCAGCCGGTGTTGCGCATGCCTGCCGCGATGGCGTTGATCGAGCGCAGCAGCGGTTCCAGCCAGGGGCTCTCGGTGGCGACTGGGTCGGCCCGCAGCTTGTTCAGGAGGACGACCTGGATGTGGTTGAGCGGGTCCAGGTAGCGCTGCCGCTCGGCCAGCGAGGTCGCCAGCTCCGGAGCCTCCTGGAGCAGTTGGCCGAGCCCGGCGACCTCGAGGATCTGGCGCACCGCCCGCTGGTGCCGGTCGCGGATCAGATGGAAGATGCGCTCGCCGGCCTCGCGGTCCTGGCACAACCCGGCATATTCATGGGCGATGCCGGTATCGGTCTTGTACAGGGCCATCTGGGCGTTGGCCAGCAGGGTGCGGAAGAACGGCCAGTCCCGATACATGGTTTGCAGCTTGGCCAGCCGGGTCGGGTCGCTGCCGCGCCAGCGCTCGATGGCGCCGCCGATGCCGTACCAGGTCGGCAGGGCATGGCGGGACTGGCCCCAGGCGAACACCCAGCCGATCGCCCGCACCGACGACATGGAACGGTCGCCCTTCTTGCGGTGCGAGGGGCGCGAGCCGATGTTGAGCAGGCCGATCTCCTGCACCGGGGTGGCCTCGTAGAAGTAATCCAGGAAGCCGGGCGTGCGCTCGGTCAGCTCCCGGTACACCGCCTCGCCCTCGGCCGCCAGCTCGTCCATGATGCCGAGGTAGTCGTTGCGGTCGGCCGTGACCGGCCGGACCAGGTGCGCGCTGGCCTTGATCAGCCCGGTCACGCCCAGGGTCAGCTCGTAGACCGCGGTCTCCATGTTGTTGTACTTGTAGAACAGCACCTCGCCCTGTTCGGTGAGCTTGATCTGGCCGCGCACGCTGCCCGGCGGCTGGGCCAGGATGGCCTCGTGGGTGGGGCCGCCACCGCGGCCCAGGGTGCCGCCGCGGCCGTGGAACAGGCGGCAGGAAATGCTGTGCCGGTCGGACAGCGCCATGATGCGTTTCTGCGCCTCGTACAGGTTCCAGGACGAGGCCAGGATGCCGCCGTCCTTGCACGAATCGGAGTAGCCCAGCATGACCTCCTGGCCCTCGCCGAAGGCGTCGAGCAAGGCACGATAGACCGGCAGGGTATACAGGCGCTCCAGCACCGCCTCGGCGTTCTTGAGGTCGTCGATGGTCTCGAACAGGGGCGAGATGCCGATGTGACAGTACCAGCGTCCGGCCAGGCGTCCGGCCAGGCCGGTCTGCGCGGCCAGCAGCATCACCTCGAGCACGTGCGAGGCGGAGTGGGTCATCGAGATGACGTAGCGGCCGAAGCAGGCCGGGCCGAGCTGGCGCCGCATGTCGGCGATCAGCTGGAACACCCGCAGGGTCTCCTGGCTGGCCTCGGGCAGCCGCGCCACGTCGTAGTGCAGGGCGCCAGGATTGGCGATGGCGTCGGCCAGGAGGTCGATCCGGGCCGCCTCGTCGAGCGCCAGGTAGTCGCTGCCCAGGGCCTGGCCGAGAATGTCCGCCACGGTCTGGCTGTGTCGGGTCGACTCCTGGCGCACGTCGAGCCGGGTCAGGTGGAAGCCGAAGGTACGCACCAGTTGGATCAGGTCATGCAGTTCGCCGCCGGCGAGGGCGACGTCGCCATGGCCGGCCAGGGAGTCGCGGATCAGGCCGAGGTCTGCGAGGAAGGCCTCGGCGCTGGCATAGCCGGCTTCCTCAAAGGGCGGCGTGCCGGTGGCCAGGGCGCGTTGGGTCAGTTCGTGGTTGCGCCGGATCCGGTACAGCATGATCTCCAGCTTGCGTCGGTAGGGCTCCTGGGGGTGCGGGTTGGGCTCGCCGGCGAACAGGCGTTCGGCCACCTGCGCGTCCGCCTCCAGGCTGGCCTTGAAGGCTGCCGAGGGCCGGCACAGGCGGTCGGACAGGGAAAGCTGGCCGGACAGGCGTTCCAGCCGGCGCAGGTATTCCTCATATACGGTCTGGGCCTGCAGCCGCCAGGCCAGGGCGGTGACCTCCGTGGTCACCCCGGGGTGACCGTCGCGGTCGCCGCCGATCCAGGAGCCGAAGCGCAGGAAGGCGGGGCTGTCGGGGGCGTTGGCGGCCGGCGGGCCATAGACGTCGCGCAGGGCGCTATCGAAGTTGCGGTAGACCTGGACCACGGCCTGGAACAGGGATTGCGGGAAGTAGGACAGGCCGGAATGGATCTCGTCGCGCACGTCGAGCTTGAACGAGCGCACCTCGTCGGTCTTCCACAGGGTGCGGATCTGGTTGCCCAGCTGGTCGACCACCTGGTCGCGGTAGAGGCCCTTGTTGCGCGGGTCGTCGAGTTCCTCCATGGCCAGGAAGATGTTGCGCAGGGCGCCCTTGATGGTGCGCCGCTTGGCCTCGGAAGGGTGCGCGGTCAGCACCGGCAGGTACTGCACCCGGTCGAGCAGGGGGCGCAGCTCGGCGAGTTCGATGCCCTGCTGCTTGAAGTTGGTCAGGGCGTCGTGGAAGGAGCCCGGCCACATCTGCTTGCCGCGCTGCGCCAGGCGCCGGCGCCGGCGCAACTGCGCGGTTTCCTCGGCGATGTTGATCAGGCTGAAATAGATGTTGAAGGCCCGGATCATCTGCGACAGGTGCACCGGGCTCTGGTCTTCGATCAGTGCGTCGAGCGTGGCCTGGCGGGCCGGATCGGGCCGCTCGCGCAGGGCGTCGAAGCCCCCGCTCAATTGCCTCAGGGCCTCGTAGGTGGCGCGCGGCAGTTCGCTTTTCAGGACGCGGGACAGGAGCAGGCTAAGCAGGCGTTTGCGCTGGCGCAGGTCGCGGTCCGGGTTGGCTATCGGCATGGTCATTCCTTGCGGGTGGTCTGGCGGCGAGTCGAACATGCAGGATAGCGCAATCGACGCCAGCGGGCAGCGGCGGCTAGGGCACGGCGCAGGTCGAGAGCGAGCGATCCTGTTGCAGCAGGTAGTCGAGAAAGGTCCGGGACACCGAAGATAGCTGCCGGCCGGCCGGGTAGACCGCGTACCACTGCCGGCAGATGGGAAAGCCCTGGGCATCGAGGATGGCAAACTGGCCGGGCGGGTTGAGGACCAGGGCCTGGGTGGAGATGACCGAGATGCCCAGGCCGGCCAGGATGGCCTGCTTGATCGCCTCGTTGCCGCCCAGGGCCATGCGCGGCCGCAGTTCCAGGCCGTTCTCGGCGAACAGGCGTTCCACCGCCATGCGGGTGCCGGAACCGGGCTCGCGCAACAGCCAGGGTTCCTGCGCCAGGCGTGCCAGCGGGATGTCCTTCTGCCCGGCCAGGGGGTGGTCGGGTGCGGCCAGCACCACCAGCGGGTTGCACATGAAGGCCTCGGCGACCACCTCGATCTCGTCCGGCGGCTGGCCGAGGATGTAGAGGTCGGCCAGGTTGTCGGCCAGGCTGGCCAGGACCTGTTCCCGGTTGGTGACCTTGAGCGAGACCTCGATGCCCGGATACAGGCGCGCGAACTCGCCCAGCAGGCGGGGCGCGAAATAGGCGGCGGTGGAGACCGCCACCAGCGCCAGGCGGCCTTTCTTCAGCCCCTGGCGCTCGGCCATGGACATGGTGAAGCGGTCCATGATGCCGAACACGTCGCGGCAGGCCTGGGCCAGTTCCCGACCGGCGTCGGTGAGCTGGATCTTCTTGCCAACCTGCTCGACCAGCGGCACGCCGACGTAATCGGCCAGCTTCTTCATCTGCATGGAGACGGTCGGCTGGGTCAGGTAGAGCTCCTCGGCGGCGCGGGTGAAGCTGCCCAGGCGGGCGATGGCCTCGAAGATTTCCAACTGGCGGAAGGTGGAGTGGTGGCGCATGGCGGTCTCGTTTAGAGGTCTTATCATAGATTAATAACTATGCATAAGATAGAAAAACGTGACTGTTATTTATGTGATTGTGGCGTCAAGATGGTTGCACCTCGGATCGGGACACCTGCCCGGCCGTCGGACCGACCACTATCCCTACAAGGAGCGAGCCATGGCTGTAAAGACCTACAACGCTGGCGTGAAGGAATACCGCCAGACCTACTGGACCCCGGAATACACCCCCCAGGACACCGATATCCTGGCCTGTTTCAAGGTCACCCCCCAGCCGGGCGTGCCGCGCGAGGAAGTCGCCGCCGCGGTGGCTGCCGAATCGTCCACCGGCACCTGGACCACGGTGTGGACCGACCTCCTGACCGACCTGGATTACTACAAGGGCCGCGCCTATCGCATCGAGGACGTGCCCGGCGACGACACCTGCTTCTACGCCTTCGTGGCCTACCCGATCGACCTGTTCGAAGAGGGCTCCATGGTCAACGTGCTGACCTCGCTGGTCGGCAACGTGTTCGGCTTCAAGGCCCTGCGCGCCCTGCGCCTGGAGGATGTGCGTTTCCCTATCGCCTACGTGAAGACCTGCGGCGGCCCGCCCCTGGGCATCCAGGTCGAGCGCGACGTGATGAACAAGTACGGCCGGCCCCTGCTCGGCTGCACGATCAAGCCGAAGCTGGGCCTGTCGGCCAAGAACTACGGCCGCGCCGTGTATGAGTGCCTGCGCGGCGGCCTCGACTTCACCAAGGACGACGAGAACGTCAACAGCCAGCCTTTCATGCGTTGGCGCCAGCGCTTCGACTTCGTCCAGGAGGCCATCGACAAGGCCGAGCGCGAGACCGGCGAACGCAAGGGCCACTACCTGAACGTGACCGCGCCGACCCCGGAAGAGATGTACAAGCGCGCCGAGTACGCCAAGGAAATCGGCTCGCCGATCATCATGCACGACTTCCTGACCGGCGGCCTGACCGCCAACACCGGCCTGGCCAACTGGTGCCGCGACAACGGCATGCTGCTGCACATCCACCGCGCCATGCACGCCGTGCTCGACCGCAACCCGCACCACGGCATCCACTTCCGCGTCCTGACCAAGGTCCTGCGCCTGTCCGGCGGCGACCACCTGCACTCCGGCACCGTGGTCGGCAAGCTGGAAGGCGACCGCGAAGCGACCCTGGGCTGGATCGACCTGATGCGCGACGAGTTCATCAAGGAAGACCGCAGCCGCGGCATCATGTTCGACCAGGACTTCGGCTCCATGCCCGGCGTCATGCCGGTCGCCTCCGGCGGCATCCACGTCTGGCACATGCCCGCCCTGGTGACCATCTTCGGCGACGACTCGGTGCTGCAGTTCGGTGGCGGCACGCTCGGCCACCCCTGGGGCAACGCCGCCGGCGCCGCCGCCAACCGGGTCGCCCTGGAAGCCTGCGTGGAAGCGCGCAACCGCGGCGTCGCGGTCGAGCAGGAAGGCAAGACCATCCTGACCGACGCCGCCAAGCATTCGCCCGAACTGAAGATCGCCATGGAGACCTGGAAAGAGATCAAGTTCGAGTTCGACACCGTCGACAAGCTGGACGTCGCCCACAAGTGATCCGGTGACCTAGTTGCATGACCATCCCGGAAGCGCCTGAGGGGGCGAACCGGGAGCCCGATACCGAATTGAAAGGAAATCAAATGTCTGATGTGATGGATTACAACTCCCGCCTCTCCGACCCGGCCAGCCGCAAGTTCGAGACCTTCTCCTACCTGCCCGCCATGGACGCGGCCAACATCAAGAAGCAGGTCGAGTACCTGGTGAAGAAGGGCTGGAACCCGGCCATCGAGCATATCGAGCCGGAGTACCTGATGGACTCCTACTGGTACATGTGGAAGCTGCCGATGTTCGGCGAGACCGACGTCGATCTGGTGCTGGCCGAGGCCGAGGCCTGCCACAAGGCCAACCCGAACAACCATGTCCGTCTGGTCGGCTACGACAACTTCAAGCAGTCGCAGGGCGCCGCCATGGTGATCTTCCGCGGCAAGACGGTCTGACCATCGACAGAGAGTCGTGACCCGAGGGTCGGGCGTTCGTCTCCCGGCCTTCCACTCGCCACTCTCGACCAGGAGCTCGACATGTCCAATATCATCGATCAATACCGCATCACCGAGGAACCCTACTACCGCCCCGTCGCCGACGAGGTGGATCTGTACGAGGCCGCCTATTCGGTGCGCATGCCCATGATGCTCAAGGGTCCGACCGGCTGCGGCAAGACCCGCTTCGTCGAGTACATGGCACACAAGCTGGGCAAGCCGCTGATCACCGTCGCCTGCAACGAGGACATGACCGCCTCCGACCTGGTCGGCCGCTTCCTGCTCTCCGCCCAGGGCACCGAGTGGCAGGACGGCCCCCTGGCCATCGGCGCCCGCCATGGCGCCATCGTCTATCTCGACGAAGTGGTCGAGGCGCGCCAGGACACCACCGTGGTGATCCACCCGCTCACCGACAACCGCCGCGTCCTGCCGCTGGAAAAGAAGGGCGAGCTGGTCCATGCCCACCCGGATTTCCAGATTGTCATTTCCTACAACCCCGGCTACCAGTCGCTGATGAAGGACCTCAAGCAGTCGACCAAGCAGCGCTTCGGCGGCCTCGACTTCACCTATCCCGAGCACGACATCGAAACCGAGATCGTCATGCACGAATCCGGCGCGCCGGCCGACATCGCCGGCAAGCTGGTGTCGATCGCCGAGCGTTCGCGCAACCTCAAGGGCCACGGCCTCGACGAGGGCCTGTCCACCCGCATGCTGATCTACGCCGGCAGCCTGATTAGAAAGGGCGTCGCACCGGAGGCCGCCTGTCGCGTCGCCCTGGTGCGCCCGATCACCGACGATCCCGACATGCGCGATGCGCTGGACGCCGCGGTGACCACCTTCTTTTGAAGATCGTAGGGTGGGTCAGCCGCTTGCCGGCGTAACCCACCAATATCGAGCGGCGGGTTACGGCCTGCCGGCCTGACCCGCCCTACGCAGAGGATACGAACCATGTCGACCAATCTCGCTGACTACGCCGAACTGCTGGAAGACCTGTCGCCGCATAGCCAGGCGGCCATGCAGGCCCACTGGCACGAGGCCACCAAGGTGTTCTCGCCGCGCGGGCTGGACAACTACCTGAAGGGGGCGTCGGCGATCCGCGGCCTCGGCAAGGGTGATTCGCTGGTCGAAGCCTGGATCGTGGAGACGCCGCAGGTGGCCAAGGAGGTCGGCGAGGACGTCGTCGGCGACCTCGCCGCCGCCTCCCTGGCGCTGGCCTCGCGGACCTCGGGCGCGGTGATCGAACTGCTGCTGAACACCGCGCCCACCGCCGCCAACCGGCTCGGCGACGCCCAGTTGTTCCTCAACTACCTGCAGTTCATCAACACCCTGATCGCGCAGGCGCCGCGCGGCGTGCGGCCGATGCTGAACAAGCTGGAGGTGCTGTTCCAGCAACTGACCCTGGGCGGCCTGCGGCGTTGGGCGCTGTGGGGCGCGCACGCCCACCGCACCAACTACGAGGAACAGATCAAGTATTTCAGCCTCGACTCCAAGGAGTCGCTGGCGATGCTGCAGAAGGAGCGCAAGGGCACCCTGCTGGTCGACGTGCAGCGACGCATCAACATGTACCTGCGGGCGCTGTGGGGGCGCGACTTCTTCATGCGTCCGACCGCCGGCGACTTCGAGACCCGCGAGGGCTACCGGCCCTACATCGAGGACTACCTGCTGCACCTGCCGGACGCCTTCGACGATTTTGCCCCGGCGGGCCGTGAGCCGGTCTCCGGCCTGGAACTCTACCGCGCCACCGCCGCGCACTGCGCCGCGCATGTGGTTGAGACCCGGCGGCCGATCTCGGCCGAGGCCCTCAACCCGATGCAGATGGCGGTGATCGGGGTGATCGAGGACGCCCGGGTCGAGGCCCTGTCGATCCGTCGCTTCCCCGGCCTGAAGCCGCTCTGGGGCAAGCTGCACACGGCCAGCCCGGAACAGGACAAGAGCGTCGGCGACTACCTCAACCGCCTGGCGCGCGCCCTGCTCGACGACGGCTACCAGGATGCCGACCCGTGGATCGCCGAGGCGCGCGCCCTGTTCGCGCTGGCGCAGGACCGCCTGGACGACAACCATATCGCCTGGGAGATCGGCGTCGCGCTGGCGCACAGCCTGGTCCAGAAGCGGATCGCCTTCAATCCGCGCACCGATCTGCTCACCGCCCCGTACCGAGACGACAACCGCTACTTCTGGGAATTCGAGGAATTCGATTTCGACAAGGCCGCCAACGCCGGCTACGAATCGATCAAGCAGGTGCGCAAGTACGTCAGCGCGATCGAGATGGCCAACGAGGTCGATGTCGAGAATGCCGGCGACGACGCCGAGGAGATCTGGGTCCTGGATACCGAGCTGTTTCCCTACGAGGACATGGGCAAGAGCTACAACGAGCTGGAGGGCAAGGAGCCGCTGTCCGACCCGTTCCACTATTCCGAGTGGGACTACCAGATCCAGCTTGAGCGGCCGGCCTGGGCCACGGTGCAGGAGAAGCGCGCCAAGTCCGGCGACCTGGCGGTCATCGACGCCATCACCGCCCGGTACAAGCGCGAGATCCACCGCATGAAGTTCCTGCTCGACGCCATGCAGCCGCAGGGCGTGCAGCGCATCCGCAGGCTGGAGGACGGCGACGAGATCGACATCAACGCGGCCATTGCCAGCCTCACCGACATCCGTCTCGGCAACCAGCCCGATCCGCGCATCATGATGCGTTCGGTCAGGAAGACGCGCGACTTCTCCATCCTGGTCCTGCTCGACCTGTCCGAATCGACCAACGACAAGGTCCAGGACCAGGACTACACGGTGCGCGAGCTGACCCAGCAGGCCTGCGTGCTGCTGGCCGACGCCATCAACAAGGTCGGCGACCCGTTCGCCATCCACGGCTTCTGCTCGGATGGCCGCCACGATGTCGAGTACTACCGCTACAAGGACTTCGACCAGCACTGGGACGAGACGCCCAAGGCCAAGCTCGCCGGCATGACCGGCCAGCTCTCCACCCGCATGGGGGCGGCCATCCGCCACGCCGGCCACCACCTGCAACTGCAGCGCTCGGCCAAGAAGCTGCTCATCGTCATCACCGACGGCGAGCCGGCCGACGTCGACGTGCGCGACCCGCAGTACCTGCGCTACGACACCAAGAAGGCGGTGGAAGAAGTGGGCCGGCTCGGCGTCACCACCTATTGCATGAGCCTGGACCCGCGCGCCGACAATTACGTCTCGCGCATCTTCGGCCAGAAGAACTACATGGTCGTCGACCATGTCCAGCGCCTGCCGGAGAAGCTTCCGTTACTCTATGCCGGCCTCACCCGATAGGAACGCACCATGGAAAACCTTTACCCAGGCTTCAACAACGACAAGCACGGCATCACCCAACTGGGCCGCATCGTGCTGGACGGCTGGCTGTTCGGCTTCATCCCGGAAACGGAGGACTGCACCGGCTGGGATATCGGCCGCATGCAGGGACTGATGGAGCGGGTGCAGGCCGAATGGGACAAGTACAGCAACCTGCCCAGCCGCCTGCCGCCGGACCTGCGCCAGCGCCACGGCGAACTCTACGAGCGCGCCATCACGGCCGCCCGCAGCAAGGGCTGGGACCCGGAACTGGGCGAGGACGAGTGAGTCGACGGATTCAGGCTGCCGAACTAGGCGCCGGCGCGGTCATCGTCTGACGCGCCGGCGCCGTTTGGCCAGGATCTGCCAGCGCCAGACCAGGGTGATCACGGCATAGGTCAGCAGGCCGGTCACGCTGGCCAGTATCGATAATCCAAGCAGCAAGGGCTTGCCCAGCCGGGTCAGGCGCGACCAGATGCCCGTTGCCGTTCCCGGGCTGGCCGGCTTGGCGATGCCCGGGCCGGGCGGCGCCGCTTCTCCGGTGAGCCAGAGGCCGAGCCGGTAGGCGCCGTAGTAGACCGGCCCGAAGGTCACCGGGTTGGTGACCAGGGTGCTGGCCACGGCGGCAGGCACGTTGGCGCGCAACAGGATGGCGGCGGCGGCTGACAGGGGGATCTGGGCGATCGGCACCAGCAGGCCGAAGAACACCCCCAACGCCACGCCCATGGCAACGCCGCGCCGGGACCAGTGCCAGAGCCGGGGATGGCCCAGGAACGGCAGCAGCCAGCGCAGCCGGCGATTTTTCTCCAGGGTTTCCCGGGTCGGCAGCCAGGGGTGGGGTGTCTTCATCCGCAACTTACCGGGCGGGGCGCTCGAACTTCAGCACCCGGGCCGGCCCGTCGAGGTGTTCCTTGGCCGCCAGCGCGGTCAGCGCGGGGAGGAATTCCGTCTGCAGGCGGCGCATGATCCCGGCGCTGTCGCCACCGTAATACACCGCATCGTAGGGCACCGGTTCATCGAGCGCGTCGCGCGCCTGGGGCCGGAACGCCTGCCAGGCAATCTCGACCCGGCTCTTGTTCAGGTAGTCGACGAAGACGATTTCCTCCGCATCCACGATGGCCAGGTACTGCATGGCCCGGATCGGCACGAACAGGGTACCCGGGCTGCGTGCCAGCAGGACGTGGACGAGGTTGTAGGTCGCGGCCGGCAGTTGCCGGGCCTCCCGTGCCAGCGGTTGTTCGCGATAGACGGTGATCTCCATGACTTTCTCTCCAGACCAGGCACCGCTTCGATTATGAGCGATTTTCCGGTGCTCAGACGAATCCGGCGGTTCTCACCGCCTGGGTCAGGACAAAGCGTGCGAAGGCGCTGGCAGCCAGGGAAAAGTGTTTGTTGCGGCGGTGCACCAGATGCCACTGGCGGCGGATCGGGAACCCTTCGACATCGAGGGCGACGAGTCTGAGTGCAGCCAGTTCCAGGGTCACCGTGTGGCGCGACACCACGCCCAGGCCGAGGCCGGACTCGACCGCCTGCTTGATGGCCTCGTTCTTGTTCATCTCCATGGCCGCGCGCAGGGCCAGCCCGTGCGACTGGAAGAAGGCCTCGGTGGCGCTGCGGGTGCCCGAACCCGGTTCCCGGGCGACGAAGTCCTCCTCGGCGATGCGGGTGAGCGGGATGTTCTTCTGCTTGGCCAGGGGATGGCTGAGCGGCGCGATCACCAACAGCGGGTTCTCCATGAATGGCGTCGACTCCAGGTCGTGCCCGGCCGGCGGCTGGCCCATCAGGGCGAGGTCGACCTCGTTGTTGGCCAGTTGTTCGAGCAGGGTTTCCCGGTTGACCACGTTGAGGGTGATGCGCACCTCGGGGTGCTCCTGGCGGAACTGGCTGATCAGGCGGATGGCGAAGTTGCTGACCGTGCTGACCACGCCCACCGTTAGGGCGCCCTGCTTGAGCCCGCGCAGGTCATCGAGGGTATCCGCCAGGTCGACCAGTTGCTGGGCGATGGCCTGGCTGGCCCGCTGCACCTCGCGGCCGACCTCGGTGAGAAACAGCTTCTTGCCCAATTGTTCGAACAGCGGCCGGCCGATGGCTTCCTCAAGCTGCTTGATCTGCATCGAAACCCCGGGCTGAGACAGATGCAATTCCTTGGCCGCGCGCGAAAACGAGAGGTGGCGGGCGGCGGCTTCGAATACCTGTAGTTGGCGCAGGGTGAGGTGTAGCATGGTCGGCTGGGAAACCAATGGATCACGAATGATAAGCTAATGCTTATCTACAGTATAAAAAATCGTGAATATTGCTTATGCACTTGCGCGTCTATAGTGCAGCCCTGTTTCGAGCAAGGGTAATCAGACAGTTGCGGTTCCCCGGCATTTCATACCCGTCCAACAAGGAGCAAAGCATGGATCAATCAGCACGTTACGCCGACCTGTCCCTCAAGGAAGAGGACCTGATCAAGGGCGACAAGCACATCCTCGTCGCCTACCACATGCAGCCGGCCACCGGCTATGGCTACCTGGAAGTGGCCGCGCACATCGCCGCCGAGTCCTCCACCGGCACCAACGTCGAAGTCTCCACCACCGACGACTTCACCAAGGGCGTCGACGCGCTGGTCTACTTCATCGACGAGTCCAAGGGCGTGATGAAGGTCGCCTACCCGAACGACCTGTTCGACCGCAACGTGACCGACGGCCGCGCCATGCTGGTCTCCTTCCTGACCCTGGCCATCGGCAACAACCAGGGCATGGGCGACGTCAAGCAGCTGCAGATGCAGGATTTCTATGTGCCCTGGTCCATGCTGCGCCAGTTCGACGGCCCGGCCAAGGACATCACCGACCTGTGGGACATCCTGGGCCGCTCCCGCGTCAACGGCGGCTACATCGCCGGCACCATCATCAAGCCGAAGCTGGGCCTGCGCCCCGAGCCGTTCGCCAAGGCCGCCTACCAGTTCTGGCTCGGCGGCGACTTCATCAAGAACGACGAGCCCCAGGGCAACCAGGTGTTCTGCCCGGTCAAGAAGGTGATCCCGCTGGTCTATGACGCCATGAAGCGCGCCATGGACGAAACCGGCCAGGCCAAGCTGTTCTCCATGAACATCACCGCCGACGACCATTATGAAATGCTTGCCCGCGCCGATTTCGCCCTGGAAACCTTCGGTCCCGATGCCAACAAGGTGGCCTTCCTGGTCGACGGCTACGTCGGCGGCCCCGGCATGATCACCACCGCCCGTCGTCAGTACCCCGGCCAGTACCTGCACTACCACCGTGCCGGCCACGGCGCCATCACCTCCCCTTCCGCCGTGCGTGGCTATACCGCCTTCGTGCTGGCCAAGATGTCCCGTCTGCAAGGCGCTTCCGGCATCCACGTCGGCACCATGGGCTACGGCAAGATGGAAGGCGGCAAGGATGACCGCAACATCGCCTACATGATCGAGCGCGATTCCGCCGACGGCCCGTACTACCACCAGGAATGGCACGGCATGAAGCCGACCACCCCGATCATCTCCGGCGGCATGAACGCACTGCGCCTGCCCGGCTTCTTCGAGAACCTCGGTCACGGCAACGTCATCAACACTTCCGGCGGCGGCTCCTACGGCCACATCGACAGCCCGGCGGCCGGCGCGATCTCCCTGCGTCAGTCCTACGAGTGCTGGAAGGCCAAGGCCGACCCGATCGAGTTCGCCAAGGAGCACAAGGAATTCGCCCGTGCCTTCGAGTCCTTCCCGGGCGATGCCGACAAGCTGTTCCCCGGCTGGCGCGACAAGCTGGGCGTGCACAAGTAAGACGCAAGCCACACCGCTTCATGAAAAGCCCCGCCTCGGCGGGGCTTTTTCTTTGGCGCGGCTAGTCGAAGCTGAATCCCTTTTCCCGGAATACCCGCAGGCAGGCATCGACCATGTCGGGGTCGAACTGGCGGCCGCGCCACTTGCTGATCTCGGCCAGGGCGGCCTCGACGCCGAGCGCGGCGCGATAGGGCCGGTGGCTCGCCATCGCCTCGACCACGTCGGCAATGGCGAGCAGGCGGGCCTCGGGGATGATCCGGTCTGCGCTCAGGCCGGCGGGATAGCCTTTGCCGTCGAGGCGTTCGTGGTGCTGCAGGATGATCTGCGCCACCGGCCAGGGCAGTTCGACGTCCTTGAGTATTTCATGGCCGACCTCGGGGTGCATCTTGATCAGGCCGAATTCCAGGTCGGATAGCTTGCCCGGGCGGCTGAGTATCTCGGAGGGGACGTAAATCTTGCCGATGTCGTGGATCATGCCGCCGAGGCGAACGCCCTCGATCTGGTCGCGCGGCCAGCCCAGTTCGCGGGCGATCGCCACCGCCAGGCGTGCGACCTTCTGCTGGTGGCCGGCGGTGTAGGGGTCGCGTTTTTCCACCGTAAGGGCCACCGCCTGGATGGTGCCGAGCAGGGCGCGTTTCAGGCGGTCCGCGCTTTCGCACTTGGCGGCCTCCAGGGCCTCGCGTTCGATCCGCGTGCGCAGGGTGACGATGCCGAAGGCGAGGTCGTCGGCCAGTTCGGTGAGCAGGACGACCTCTTCGCCGCCGAAGGCCTCACGCGTCCCGGCATAGACCTTGAGTATGCCGAAGGGGGTCCCGCCATCGAGCAGCGGCAGGGCGAGACTGGCGGCGATGCCGTGTTGCAGGGCCGCCGTCCGCTGCCCGGGGTAGCCGGGGTCGCTGGCGATGTCCTGCACCCGTTGGGCCTGGCCGGTCAGGAAGGCGCGTGCGGCGGGCCCCTGGGTCTGCGGGTTCGCGCTCAGGCTGAGGTCGAGCGTATCGATATAGTCGCGCTCGATGCCGGCATTCGCCACCGGACTCAGACCGGCCCCGTCAGCACTGGCGTAGCCGACCCAGGCGCCACGATAGCCGCCGGTCTCGACGATCAGCGCGCAGATGTCCCGCAGCAGCCGGGATTCCTCGCTGGCACGGACCAGGATGCCGTTGCAGCCGCTCAGGGTCTTGAGGGCGCGGTTGGCCTGGCGCAGGGCCAGATCCGCCGCACGCCGCTCGCTGATGTCGCGCAGCAGCCCCACCGCGTACCAGCGGCCATGCTGGCTCAGGGCGGAGATCGAGATCTCGACCGGGAATTCGCTGCCGTCCCGGCGCCGGCCCTCGATTTCGATGGTCTTGCCGATGACCGGGCCGTTGCCGCTGCTGCGAAAGTGCGCAAAGCCGGCCCGGAAGCTGTCCTGAAAGCGCTCGGGCGCCATCAGCGTGTGGGCGTCCAGGCCCATGGCCTCGTCGGCGCGATAACCGAAAAACCGCTCGGCGGCCGGGTTCCAGTAGGCGATGCGGCCTTCGTCGTCGATCATGACGATGGCATCCTGGGCGACCGTGGTCATGCTGCGGAACTTCTCTTCGCTCTCGACCTGGGATTGCCGGGCCAGGTTGCGTTCCGTCACCAGGCCGGCGGCATAGGCGTCGTTGCGGCGGCAGAGCAGGATGGCCTTGGCCAGGTTGGCCATCACCGGGCGGAAGATCTCGGTCAGCGGCAACTGGGTGCGGGGCTGGCGCGGGGCCAGCATCAGGAGCACGCCGCAGTGGTCGATGGGCAGGCGCAGGAAGACCTGGTAGCTGCGGCCGGCGGTGGGCAGGGCGGCCAGCAGTTCCGGCGCCTCGCGCACCTCGGGGCCGCCGCGCAACAGCGCCGAGGGCAGGGACAGGCGCTGGCCGACCAGACCGGCGAGGCCGAAGTCGCCGATCGCGACCTCAAGCGTCGCCTCGACGCTGGCGGTGTCGCCGGCGGGGACATCGAGGAAGACCAGGCCGGTGGGGAAGGAGGTGTGATAAAGCAGGCGCTGCAAGGTCCGGGTCAGCAACGGCTTGAGGCTGACCTCGCCGCCAATCACCAGACCGATGTCGTACAGCACCGACATGATCTGCTCGCGGTTCATCCCACGTGGTTCCACAGGCTCGCGACCAGGGTGGCGTTATGGAACAGCGGATAGCCCCATTGGGTGGTGCTGCCGATCTCGCCCAGGGACAGTGCGCCGGCCAGGCGGCCGGCATGGCTGGCCTGGTCCAGGCGGCGCAACTCGTCGCTGGCGGCCTCGATGCCGAGGTGCAGGCGGCGGCCGGCGCAATAGAACAGCAGCAGGTCGCGTCCGGCGATGGGGCCGTTGAGCTCGGCCAGGCCGTTGACCACGGTTTCCAGGGTGTGCCGCGAATCCACGGCCGGCGCCCGCAGCAAGGTGAGCATGGCGTTGACCGGCACCTCGCCGACACAGAACAGGGAGCCGTCCTCCTCCAGCGCCACCGGGATGCGTACCACGGTGATGCCGTTGGCGCGCACGATGCCGAAGGGGAAGTGAACGGCATACTGGTAGAAGTTTTCGTGATCGATCTCGATGCCGTACTGCTCGCGCGCCATCTCCCGGTAGACCTCGAAGGCCGGGCGCCAGTCGATCTGCATGATGCGGTTGCCCTCGGTGGAGGTGGCCGTGATCATCTGCTCGGGCACCTCGTAGCCGTGTTCGAGGATGGCGCCGCGATGCGGCTCAAGCAGCACTGCCAGGACGCCGTTCTCGACCACGCGTTCGCCATCGAACAGGCAGGGCATGGGCTGGAAGGTCTCGCTGCCGGCGTTGACGCCCATGTAGTGGACGCGGTTGGCCAGGCGCAGGTAGAGCTCGTCCAGGATGGAGCCGATATTGGGCACCATGGCATCGAACAGCATGAACAGGGTTGCCTCCGCGCTGTCGCCCAGATGCGGCAGCAAGTCCGCCACGATGCCGTCGAGCACTTCCGGCAAGCCCTCGCCGCGAGGCAGGTCCGGATGGAGTGCCGCATGCGGCATGTGATCGAAGCGGAGCAGCCAGGCACCGGCGCTGGTGAAGCGGCCGCCCTGCAGCAGGGCCGGGAAGATGGCCCCGACCAGGGGTGCGCCGGCGTCGGCGCAGGCCCGTTGCAGGGTTGGCAGCGCGTCCTTCTCCGCCTCCGGCAGCAGGGCCATGACGCCCATGCCGGGATGATCGGCACGCCAGCGAGCCAGCACCTCATCAATGGCTGGCGCAGCGATTTCACTGAGGAATTCCATCGCGGATCCGTTCATGGCTGTTCCTTGTTCCGGTCGTTTGTCGGGAGTCGACGTGGGCGTGCACCAGTTCAAAGTCTAGCGTACCGGATCGAGGGCACGTTCAATCTGCACGGGGTCGTTGCCGGACGATTCGAGATCGGCCCGGGCCAGGCAGCCTGCGGCAGCAGGTCATATAAGCGATAGCTTATTGTTCGGATAAGAACATGTTACTTTCGTTTATGAGTGGGCTGCGTAAAATACCTGCTTGTCGCGTATGGATAAGGCGGGAGTGGAGACATGAGCAGCATCGATAAGGAACAGTACAAGGTTCACAAGGAACCCTATTACCAGGCCCAGGGCAATGAAGTGACCCTGTACGAGGCGGCCTACCGCAACCGCCTGCCGGTGATGGTGAAAGGCCCCACCGGCTGCGGCAAGTCCCGTTTCGTCGAATACATGGCCTGGAAGCTGGGCAAGCCGCTGATCACCGTGGCCTGCAACGAGGACATGACCGCCAGCGACCTGGTCGGCCGCTACCTGCTCGAAGCCAACGGCACCCGCTGGCTGGACGGCCCGCTCACCACCGCCGCCCGCATCGGCGCCATCTGCTACCTGGATGAGATCGTCGAGGCGCGCCAGGACACCACCGTGGTGATCCACCCGTTGACCGACCACCGTCGCGTCCTGCCCCTGGACAAGAAGGGCGAACTGATCGAGGCGCATCCCGACTTCCAGCTGGTGATCTCCTACAACCCCGGCTACCAGTCGCTGATGAAGGACCTCAAGCAGTCCACCAAGCAGCGCTTCACCGGCTTCGATTTCGATTATCCGGACGCCGAACTGGAGACCACCATCCTGGCCAGGGAGACCGGCCTCGACGAGGCCGCCGCCAGCCAGTTGGTGAAGATCGCGCATACCGCCCGCAACCTGAAGGGGCACGGCCTCGACGAAGGCATTTCGACCCGCCTCCTGGTCTACGCCGCCACCCTGATCAAGGATGGTGTCGAACCCAGGGATGCCTGCCGCATGGCCCTGGTGCGGCCGATCACCGACGACGCCGACATCCGGGAAACCCTGGATCACGCCATCGACGCCACGTTTGCCTGATTAGCCCCCTCTCCCGCGGGCGGGAGAGGGTCGGGGTGAGGGCGTATCTGGGCGTGGTCACGTAGCCATTGCCCCTCACCCCCGGCCCCACTCCCGCCTTCGGGGGAGGGGAGAGGAGACACCATGTCCGCAACCGAAACCGAATACCAGCACCCCCTGATGAAGGCCTACTGGGCCCAGCTCGACACCGGCTTCAAGCCGATCGGGGACGTGTTCGAGGACGTCATGGCGGAGGCCCTGGCCATCCTCAGCCGGGAGGGCATCGACGCCTATCTGGAAGCTGCCCGCGTCATCGGCAAGCTGGGCCGCGGCGTCGAGCCCATGCTGGCGTTCATGGAGGAATGGCCCTCGGCGGCCAAGGCCATCGGCGAGGAGACCCTGCCGGAGGTCATGGCGCTGATCCAGCGCATGCAGAAATCGCCCAACGGCAAGGCCATCGCGCCGTTCCTGGAGACCCTGGCGCCGGTCGCCCGCAAGCTCCATTCGCAGCGGCAGATGGGGCATTACCTGAACATCGCGCTCGACTTCATGGAGCGCACCACCGGCTCCATCCACGGCCACCACACCACCTTCCCCAGTCCCGGCCTGCCCGACTTCTTCGCCCAGGCGCCGTTCCTGCTCGGCCAGGTCAGCCTGTCCGGGCTGCGCAACTGGGTCGACTATGGCGTCGCCAACTACCGCAGCCATCCGGAACGGCAGAAGGACTACTTCAGCCTGCAGTCCGCCGACAGCCGCGCCGTGCTGCAGCGCGAGCGCCACGGCACCCTGTTCATGGACGTCGAGCGCAAGCTCGACCTCTACCTGCGCGGGCTGTGGCGGGTGACCGAGCAGCTGGTGCCCTATTCCACCGCCTTCGACGAGATCCGCCAACCGGTGCCGTATTACGACAAGCTGGGCATGCGTATCCCCGACGTCTACGACGATGCCGGTGCGATCACCGGCCTCGACCGCTACCGCGCCACCCTGGCCCACATGGTCGGCCACCGGCGCTGGACCGAGGCCCTGATCGCCGACAACTGGAGCCCGTTCCAGCGCATGGCGGTGGAGTTCTTCGAGGACTGCCGGATCGAAACCCTGCTCAGCCGCGAGTACCCCGGCCTCAAGCGCGTCTTCCTGGCCCTGCACCCGAAGCCGGTCGAGGGGGCCTGCGATGAGGAGACCACGTCCTGCCTGCGTTACCGCATGGCCATGCTGTCGCGCGCATTGCTCGACCCGGCACACGGCTATGCCGACGCCGACCTGCTGGAGTATGTGCGGCGCTTCAACGAACTCATGGCCGAGGGAACGTCCAATACGGCCGACATCGCCACGCTGGCGCTTTCCTACGTGACCCGGACCCGCCGCCAGAGCGACCAGCTGGCCAAGGTCCACTTCGCCGATACGGTGGTCGACTACCGCGACGACAACCGCCAGATGTGGCGCTTCATCGAGGAGAGCGACGACGAGGAGATGTTCGAGAAGGAGAAGAAGCGCACCGACAGCGAGGAGATCAAGGGCCTGCCGCCGCGCCACTATCCGGAATGGGACTATCGCAGCCAGACCTACCGCCCGGACTGGGCCAGCGTCTATGAGGCCCTGCACCCCAAGGGCAACCCGGCCGACATCGACAAGCTGCTGCTCAAGCACGGCGCCCTGGCCAAGCGGCTGAAGCGCATCCTCGACCTGCTCAAGCCGCAGGACAAGGTGCGCATCCGCTACCAGGAAGAGGGCAGCGAACTCGACCTCGACGTTGCCCTGCGCTCCCTGATCGACTTCAAGGGCGGCGCCACGCCCGACCCGCGCATCAACATGAGCCACCGTACCGACGGCCGCGACATCTCGGTGATGCTGCTGCTCGATCTCTCGGAATCGCTCAACGAGAAGGCCGCCGGCAGCGACCAGACCATCCTCGAACTGAGCCAGGAAGCGGTCTCGCTGCTGGCCTGGGCGGTCGAGCAACTGGGCGACCCCTTCGCCATCGCCGGCTTCCACTCCAACACCCGCCACGACGTCCGCTACCTGCACGTCAAGGGTTACGGCGAGCGCTGGGGCGACGATGCCAAGGCCCGCCTGGCCGCCATGCAGGCCGGCTGGTCGACCCGGATGGGCGCCGCCATGCGCCACGCCGCGCATTACCTGGAGGCGCGCCCCGCCGACAAGAAGCTGATGCTGATCCTCACCGACGGCCAGCCCTCGGACGTCGACGTCCAGGACGAGCAGCTGCTGATCGAAGATACCCGGCAGGCGGTGAAGGAACTGGACCAGAAGGGCATCTTCACCTACTGCATCAGCCTCGACCCCAAGGCCGACGAATACGTCAGCACCATTTTCGGTCGGCAATACACGGTGATCGACAACATCCAGCGCCTGCCCGAACGGTTGCCGGAATTGTTCATGGCGCTGACCAAGTAAGGGCCGGTTCGCCGTGCCCGGCAAGCTGTTTCGGCCGGCCCCGGCCGGGATCGTAAACAAGGTGCGGTGTGTTTTACCCGGAATGTGTGTCAGGCTGGCAACTGGCGCCGAGGGCGCCAAGCACATCGACCAGGACAGGAGTCCCCATGTCACATCGCGGCAACATGCCTGAATGGCTCTACAGGTCACTGCCCTTTCTCTACATTGCCTCGGGCCTGCTGGTCATGTTCAGCCTGGGCAATGCCGTGGCGATCTTCAGCGGCCTGATGCTGGTTTCGGCCGGGGTGATCGTCTGGCGCGCCCGCGTTCGCTACCGGCGCAGCCGGCGCGTAGTGCGATCGCGCCCCATGCCGGCCCCGCCGCCCGCGGCGGCGGCTCCGGGCGGCGGCCTGGTGAGCCTGGTCTGGCGCAAGGAATACGAGAGCGGGCATCCGTTCATCGATGCCCAGCACCGGGGGCTGTTCGAGTCGGGTAACGCCCTGCTGAATTCGATACTCGAAAAACAGGCCAAGCTCGACGTCGAGCTGATGCTGGACGAACTGATCGAACAGGTGGAAAAACATTTCCGCGACGAAGAGGCGATGTTGGCCCGGGTGCAGCGCCCGGTCGACCAGGAGCACGAGGAATATCATCGCCAACTGCTGGTTCGGGCAAGGTCGCTGAGCGAGTCGTTTCACCAGGACGAAATGGCCGTAGGCGAACTGTTCGAGTTCATCGCCAACGATGTCGTCGCCCAGCACATCGTCATGGAGGGCCGCACGCTTCTGAAGCCCGCGCACGACTAGGACGCCACGCCGGTCGGTCGGAACGGGCAGCGTGCCGTCCGGATATAAGAGCCTTGACGCTGGCCGAAAAAGCCGCCTTAATCGGCCGCATTCCTACTGTCGTCAACGGCCATGAAGCAGAACCTCATTTCCGGTATCGCCCTGTCCCTGCTCGGCGTCGTCGAGCATGTCGGCCTGGCCATCATCACCGTCGCCACGGTGATCGCCGGCACCGGCGAGGTGCAGATCATGATCGAGGCCGGCAGGGTGGCCCTGGCCGACCTGCTGCTGCTGTTCCTGTACCTGGAAATCCTGGCCATGGTCGGGCTGTATTACCAGTCCGGCAAGCTGCCGGTGCGCTTTCCGATCTACATCGCCATCGTCGCCCTGGCGCGTTATCTGGTCCTCGACATGAAGAACCTGGAAGAGTGGCGTTTGCTCGGCGTGGCGGCGGCGATCCTGCTCCTGTCGCTGGCCGTGCTGGCGATCCGCTACGGCCATACCCGCTTCCCCTATGGCGACGGCGAATGACCCCGTTTTGAATTAACCAATAAAGTTTTTTTCGATGAAATTCACCCCCGCATCCTTCCGCGCCTGGAAGAACAAGAGCGTCACCCTGCTCGGCATGTCCGGCGTCGGCAAGACCTACCTGTCCGGCATGCTGCGCGGCCACGACTGGTTCCACTATTCCGGCGACTACCGCATCGGCAAGCGTTACCTGGACGAGCCCATCCTCGACCTGATCAAGCAGCAGGCCATGCAGGTGCCATTCCTCAAGGACCTGCTCCGGCGCGACTGGATCGACATCCACAACAACATCAAGATCGAGGACCTGGGCCCGGTGCTGGCCTTCGTCGGCAAGGTGGGCAACCCGGAACAGGGCGGCGTGCCGCTGGAGGACTTCGTGCGCCGCCAGGCCCAGTACCGCGAGGCCGAGATCAAGGCCATGCTCGACGTCCCGACGTTCATCCGCAAGGCGCACGACATCTACGGCTACGACCACTTCGTCAACGACGCCGGCGGCAGCCTGTGCGAGATGGACGACGAGCGCATCATCGACTGCCTGTCGGCGCACACCCTGATCCTGTACATCCAGGTCACCGACGCGGAGGAAGAGCAGAAGCTGATCGACCGCGCGGTGTCCGACCCCAAGCCGCTGTATTACCGGCCCGCCTTCCTGCAGGAACAACTGGCGCGCTACCTGCAGGAAACCGGCCTGCAGTTCGCCGCCGAGATCGATCCCAACGAGTTCGGCCGCTGGGTCTTTCCGCGCCTGTTCCGTTCCCGCATCCCGCGCTACGAGGCCATCGCCGGTCCCCACGGCTACACGGTGACCTCGCGCGAGGTCAGCCAGGTGCGCGACGAAAGGGATTTCATGGCCTTGCTGGAGACGGCGATCGCCCGCAAGCTCTGAGGAGCAACTGACATGCCGCTGGTAGCCCACAACGAACTGCCCACCTTCGCCCGACTGCGCGATGAGGGCGTTACCGTGCTCAGTTCCGAGCGCGCCTTCAACCAGGAGATCCGCGAGCTGCACATCGGTCTCCTGAACATGATGCCGGACGCCGCCCTGGCCGCGACCGAGCGGCAGTTCTTCCGCTTGGTCGGCGAGGCCAACCCGATCGCCCAGTTCTGGGTGCATCCGTTCACCCTGCCGGAACTGAAGCGCGGCCCCGAGGCCCAGGCCTATATCGACCGCTACTACGAACCGCTCGACAAGATCATGGCCGACGGCCTCGACGCGCTGATCATCACCGGCGCCAACGTGACCGGTTCGGACCTGTCGCAGGAGCCGTTCTGGGGACCGCTGAGCAAGGTGATCGACTGGGCCTGGGACAACGTCACCACGACCCTGTGTTCCTGCCTGACCACCCATGCCGTGCTGCAATTCCGTTACGGCCAGACCCGGCTCAAGCAGCCCGAAAAGGTCTGGGGGGTGTTCGAGCACCGGGTGGTCGACAAGCGCCACCCGCTGGTGGCCGACGTCAACACCCGCTTCGACGTGCCGCATTCGCGCTGGAACTGCATCACCGCCGAGCAGTTCGAGATTGCCGGCCTGCGCGTCCTGGTCGAGAGCGATCAGAGCGGCGTGCACCTGGCGACCAGCCCGGATGGCTTCCGCCAGGTGTTCTTCCAGGGCCACCCCGAATACGACACCATCTCGCTGCTGAAGGAATACAAGCGCGACCTGCTGCTCTACGGCAAGGGCATCCTGAAGCAGCCGCCGCCGTTCCCGAAGAACTACTTCGGCCGCCAGGAGCAGGCCTTGCTGAAGGAATATAGCGGCCGGCTGGAGGCCGCGCAGGCCAAGGGCGAGCCGCTACCCGAGTTCCCCGAGGCGCGGGTGGCCGGACGCATCGACAATACCTGGCACGACACCGGCGAGGCGGTGGTGGCGAACTGGATCGGCCTGATGTATCAGGTCACCCACCGGGTCCGCAAGCTGCCCTTCATGGACGGCATCGACCCGGACGACCCGCTCGGCCTCGGTCAGGGCTGAACCAGGGCGGGTGCGGCCTGCGCCGCGCCCGGCAGGGTCTTGTGCGGCGCGTGCGGGTGCCAGCCGACCACGGCCAGCAGGACCATGAAACCGACCACGTAGCCGAGCGCCACGTGCCAGCCGTTCTTCAGCCAGGCGCCAACCGAGCGCGTTTCCGGAAAGATGTTGGACAACGCCACCCCGGCCGAGGAGCCGAACCAGACCATGGAGCCGCCGAAGCCCACCGCGTAGGCCAGCCCGCCCCAGTCGTAGCCGCCCTGGGTCAGCGCCAGCGCGGTGAGCGGGATGTTGTCGAACACGGCGGAGACGAAGCCGAGGCCGAGGGCGGTCTGCCAGGCCGCGGCGGGCAGCTTTTCCACCGGCATCATGGACGCGCACAGCACCAGCGAGAGCAGGAACGCGCTGCCCTTGAGGGCGTCGGGCAACAGCCGCCATTCCGGCTTCTTGATCGGCGCCGCTACCAGCAGGGCGATCCAGACCGCGACGCCGAGGAAGGGGAAGGCATCGGAAACATCCGGGAAGTGGGTGTTGACGGTGATGTTGGTGGCGATGGCGGCGACCAGGATGAAGCCGACCACGGCGATGCGCAGCCAGTCGACCCGGGCGTCCGGCGAGGCGTCCTTCTGGATCGGCGCGTAGCCGGCCTGCTGTTTCGCGGCAATGACCCCGAAGATCAGCAAGGCCGGGACGGCGGCGACATAGGCGTGGATGACGTCGAGCGGGTTGACGCCGTCGATCCACATCATGGTGGTGGTGGTGTCGCCCACCACCGAACCGGCGCCGCCGGCGTTGGAGGCGGCGACGATGGCGGCCAGGTAGCCGATGTGCACCTTGCGGTGGAACACCGTGGCGGCGACGGTGGCGCCGATCAGGGCGGCAGCGATGTTGTCCAGGAAGGAGGACAGGAAGAACACCATGATCAGGAGGACGAAGCCGCCCTTCCAGTCGTCCGGCAGGTAGCGCGGCAACACCTCGGGCACCCCGGATTCCTCGAAATGCCGCGCCAGCAGGGCGAAGCCGAGCAAGAGACCGAGCAGGTTGGCGATGGTGACCCATTCGTGGCCCAGGTGGGTCGCCAGACCGTCCAGGCCGGGAATGCCATGGAAGCCGGTGAAGCCGAGCTTGTACAGGGTGATCACGGCCAGGCCGGTGAGCGCCACGTACAGGGTGTGGTGGTGGAACAGGGCAACGCCGAGCAGGGTGGCGGCGAACAGGATGAAATCCACCGGAATGCCGAACACCTCGGGGCCGCCGGACGCGAGGGCCGTGGCCGGAGCGAGGAGCAAGGATGCGAGCAGGACTGAGCGTTTCATTTTGGTATGAAGATATAAGGGTCGATTGGGGCAGGATTCTATCCATTTCCATCCCGGCCAGGCTTAAAATGGCTCAATTCATTCCATTGCTTCAGGTGACCCCATGCTGAAACTGCTCGTGCCCGTGGACGGTTCCGACTCTGCCAAGCGCGCCTTGCGCCATGCCATGAGCCTGTGCGGCCGCAACTGCGAGGTCGAACTGAATCTGCTCAACGTGCAGGAGCCCATCGTCGACTGGGAGGTGCGCCGTTTCCTGCGCGACGAGGAGATCGACAAGATGCTGCGCCAGAAGGCCGATGAAATCCTGGCCGAGGCGGAAGCCGCGGCCGTCGATGCCGGGTGTCGGACCAACCGCTACGTGGCGATCGGCGACGTGGCGCAAGTGATCGTCGATCAGGCCACGGCCCTGGCCTGCGACCAGATCGTCATGGGCACCCACGGCCGCGGCGCCTTCCAGGGCCTGCTGTTGGGCTCGGTCTCGACCAAGGTGCTGCACCTGGTCCCCCTGCCTGTGACCCTGGTCAAGTAGCCATGCACACGCTGCCGATCCAGCAGCGTATCGACTGGCTGTTCGACCTGGCCAAGCGCCACGCGGCGGAATTCTCCAGCCCGGAGTCCTTCCTGGCCCGCAAGCGCTACCTGGCCGAGCACCCCACCGCCATCCTGGTGCTGAAATGCATGGACGGCCGCATCAACATTCCCATCGCCACCAACACCCCGGCCGGCATCATCCAGCCCTTCCGCAACCTGGGCGGCATGTTCAACCTGGGCTGGCCGCACCTGGGCGAGACCCTGGTCGATGTGGTCGGCGAGGCGGTCTCGACCGGGCGGCGGGCGCTGGTCATGATCACCTATCACTACTCGAAGGGGGCCGAATCGCGCGGTTGCGCCGGGTTCGACTACCGCACCGACAAGGCGCGCGCGCACACCTTCGAGATCAAGGCCGAGGTCGAGGCCATCTTCGGCATGGGCCACGGCACCGTCTACCCGCTGGTATGCGGCTTCGAGACCGACGAGGATGCCCTGGTCGTGCACGGCCGCGACGGCGTCCTCAACCTGGCCGAGCTGGGCGGGCGCGAGGAACTGCCGCGGCAACTGGCCGCGCTGCTGCCGGACATGCCGGCGCAGGTGCGCGCCGACCTCATGCCGCTGCTGCTCGGCAACCTCGATCACATCGAGGAGATGCGCCGGACGGTACGCAGCCTGGATATCGAGCACCGCGAGTGGATGATCTGCGTCGGGCGCGGCTTCGACTGGCTGCACATGCCCAACCTGGCCCTGATCATCGGCCCCTACAGCCCGGACCTGGCCGATCCGATCCGCAAGGCGGCCGGCATCATCGAGTCCAACATGCAGGCCGGCCGCATCTCCGACGACGGCTTCCTGCTGCTGTCCTCGTCGCCCTACGAGGAGATCGGCGTCGATCGCGCCCGTGCCGTGCTCAAGTCCCGCTTCATGCGCGACTTCGCGGCCGAGGTGATCGCGGCCGAATATCCCGAACTGGCGCAGAAGATGAGCACCCGCAGCAGTGTCCTGAGCTGGGGGTCGCGGGTGCTGGAGCCGATCTGAGCCTGGCGCAGCCGGAATGCGGAACGGCCCCGTCGCGGGGCCGTTTTCAGGTCTGCAGGACGCCTATCGGAGCACCGGACGGGCGTTGGTCGGCTGGATCGGGCGGTTGTTGGGATGGTGCATGGTATGGGCGAAGTGCTCCACCTGCGCCTTCCCGGCGCTGACCGGGTGCTTCATCACCAGCCACATCACCCCCTCGCTGCAGGGCGGGGTGGTGAGGGAGCCGTTGAAGCGGTAGTAGTCGCGCTTGGCCGGCAGCAGATCGCCGGCCTTCAGTCCGGCTTCGAGCGCGACCTTGTCGCCGGCGTTGGCGGGCATCTGCTGCCAGAGTTTCTCGATCGCGCGGTTGTTCCGGCCCTCCTGGTACATCACCGCGACCACGGCCAGGTTGCCGTCCTTGTCGGCATGGACCAGGTGGCCTTCCATGGCGTAGCTGTTGCCGTCGATCCGGTTTTCGCTCGGGGCGTGAAAGTGGACCTGCTTCAGCTCGAACTCATGGCCGTTCACCTTGAGGTAGCTGCCGGGGGCGAAGTTGGCCTGGACGGTGTGGCCGTTGTTGATCACCTCGGTCGCCTGCGTGGCGTAGGCAAACTGGATCGGTGCCAGCTTCGCCTCGATCTGGCCGCTCAGATCGATCGGCGACTGGTTCTTTCCGGTGTTGCAGAGACCATATTCCTGGGCCAGTTTGCCCCAGTTTTCCGGGCCTTCCTCGCCGGAGTAGCTCCAGTGCGGCAGGTCGCCGGCGAAGGCGGGGGCGGTGGCCAGCAGGGCCATGGCCAGGAACAGGGGTTTTCCGGATCGCTTCATGGTGCTGTCTTTCCTGTGTCGGTCGTGGGTTGATGAACGATTGTCAGATTCGGTTGCGGTGGCTGGACGGTTCCGCATCGTGGAGCGACTTGGCGATCAGCACCGGCCATTCCGCCGCGCCGATCAGGTGGTCGGTGGGGCTGCCCGGCAGCAGCCGGCTGAGGCCGCCCTGGCGCCTGCCCAGGATGATCAGGTCGGCCCCGGTTTCCCGTGCCGCGTCGATCAGGGCGCTGGCCGGCGCGCCCATGACGATCCTGACTTCGGCCTCGATGCCCTCCAGACGCAGCGAGGCGGCGGCCTCCTCGACCAGTTCGGTCAGCACCGGCGCCGACGGGCTGTCCTCCTTGACCACGCTGACCAGGGTGACCGGCACCCGGTTCGCCTTGGCCAGGATGGCGGCCATCTCCAGGGCAGGCTGGGCCGACGGATTGGCGTCGTAGCCGACCAGTATGCGCCTGCGGCACGGCTGCACCCCCTTGGGCACGATCAGGACATGACAGGGCGCCTCGTCGATGACGCGGGTGGCGTGGGCGCCGACCTTGCGTTCGGTCATCCCCTTGGGCGGCGTGCGGCCGATCACCAGCAGTTGGCTGTCGACCTCGCGCGCGGCATCGATGACGGCGCGGATCGGGTCGCTGCCGTGGCGGACCACCTCCTTGCAATGCACCCCCAGTTCGGCGGCTTCCTTGTGCACCAGGGCCAGCCGTCGTTCGGCCTGGTCCGGTTCCGCGTCGGGCGGCATCATGGTCATCACGTCCAGCGTGACGCCGAGCCGCTTGGCCAGGTCCAGCGAGATGGCGCGCGGTGCCTGGCTGTATTCGGTGCCGTCGGTGGCGAACATCAGGCGCAGCCGGCGGTCGCCGTCCGGCAGCAGCTCGCCCTGGCATTCCTTGAAGATGCGCGTCTTGCAGTCCCGGCAGATGTTCGGGTCCAGGGTCCAGTACAGCGCCCCGGTGATGTTGCTGCCGGCCTGGAAGAAGCCGCCCTCGCCGATATGCTTGAGATAGGCACCCTGGCGCAGGAAGCGGTGCACGCTGTCCTTCAGGCGCCAGAAATAGAGGCCGCCGCCCATGCGCCGGCGCCGGCGCGCCTCGATGGCCAGCATCTCGGCCCCGGCCACGTCGACGAAATTGATCGCCGGGGCAATGATGACCACGGTCTTGTGCTGCGGGTTGTCCTCGTCGATCTGCTGCAGGGCGCGCTGGATGTGGTCGACTGCGCCAAAATAGATGGAGCCGTGGATGCGCACGAAGCGGGTCTGCGGACACTCGGGGTGGCCCTTGGCGTTGACGAAGCGCAGGTTGCCCGGTTCGCCGGCCGGCACCACCGGTTCGGTTTCCGGGCGCGAACTGCGGTACAGGTACATGATCAGCGACAGCAGTATGCCGAGGAAGATACCCTTTTCCAGGTTGGCCAGGGTGCCGATCAGGGTCACCCAGAGCACCGCCGTTTCCGGCTTGCTGGTCGACCAGATCGACTTGATGTGGTGGAAGTCGATCAGGCCCCAGGCGACCAGGAACAGGATGCCGGCCATGGCGGCGGTCGGCAGGTAGGCGGCCAGCGGCGCCACCAGCAACAGGATGATGACCAGGAAGACGGAGGCGAACACCGTCGCCAGGGGCGTGCGTGCGCCGGCCTCGTAGTTGACCCCGCTGCGGTTGAAGGAACCGGAGGAGGCATAGGCCGAGAAGAAGCTGCCGACGATGTTGGACAGGCCCTGGCCGATGAATTCCTGGTTGCCCTCGATGCGCTGCTCGGAGCGGGTGGCGATGGCGCGCGAGATCGACACCGCCTCGGTCAGAGCCAGCAAGGTGATGACCAGGGCGGGCAGGGCGGTTTCGTGCAGTGCGGCGAAGGAGAAATCCGGCAGCGAAAACGGCGGCAGTCCGGCCGGCAGGGCGCCGACGGTCCGGATTCCGGTCACCGCCTCGCCGCCGAGCAGGGTGTTGAGGACGGCCGCGACCACGCTGCCGACCACCATGGCCGCGATCATGTAGGGGAATTTCGGGATGAACTTCTTGGCCAGCAGGCCGGTGGCGAGGGTGATGGCGCCGACGGCCACGACGTAGTAATTGGCTTCGCCGATGCGGAGCAGGAACTGTTCGATGATCTGGAAGAACGGGGTGCCGCGGGCGATCGGGATGCCGCTGAAGTTCTTCAGCTGGCTGGCCGCGATCAGCACCGCCGCGCCGGCAGTGAAGCCGATCACCACGGTGTGCGAGATGAAGTTGACCAGGGTGCCCATGCGGGCGAGACCGAGCACGAGCTGATAGAGACCGACCAGGAAGGTCAGGGTCAGCGCCAGCCGGATGTATTCGGCTGTGCCCGGTTCCGCAAGACCATGCAGGGAGGCGAACAGGGCGATGGAGATCGCCGTGGTGGGGCCGGACACCAGGTGCCAGGACGAGCCGAACAGGGCGGCGACGATGGCCGGCATCATGGCCGCGTAGAGGCCGTATTGCGGCGGCAGGCCGGCAATGGTGGCGAAGGCCACGCCCTGCGGCAGCACGATCATGGCGCCGGTCAGGCCGGCCATGGCGTCGTCCTTCAGGTTGGCGCGGTTGACCTGGGGCCACCAGAGTCGGAAGGCGAGGAAGGGTTGGATCAGGCTGGCTAGGTTGGGCATGGGGCGTGAATTGTTCTTGGTCGGGCTGGAGACGGGGAATCCGGACCAGCAGGTGATTTTACCGCTCCACGGCCCCGAATAAAAAAAGCCTGCCCATCAGGGGCAGGCTTTTTCGGCGAGACGTCGTTCAGCAGGCCGGTACGACTTCGCTGTATTGGCTCAGCGGCATGGCGATGGCCTTGCCTTCGACCGGTTGCAGGTAGCCGCCGGGGCCATACTTTGCGATCAGGTCGCGTTTGTAGGTCTTCATGAAACGCTTGATGAACTCCATGCCGATGATGCCGTCGGCGCTGATCTCGTCGCTGACCGGGTCGTAGGCCAGGCGGACCGGCAGCAGCGGGAAGGTTGCCGGTCCGCCGACCGGCCTGCCGCCTTCGACCGGATCGAATACGCTGGAATGCGCGCAACAGACGATCCGGTTGGGCGCATCGGCCACGCTGCTGCCATCCACGGCGTAGCGGAGGAAGCTCACTTCCTGGGTGGGGTAGCTCAGCTGGTGGGTGCAGATCCCGACGTAGGCGACGAACTGGCCATGCGGGCCGACGCCGCCGGCCCAGTTGTATTCGTCACTTTCGCCGCGGAGGCCGGGCTTCGGCTTGGTGGTCTTCTTGCCCAGGTTGATCAGGAAGCAGGGCACGCCCGCGACCGGATAGGAAAATACCAGCGCCTCGCCGGTCGGGATTTCCGTTGCCTTGAGAGGGATGCCGATCTTGTTGGTCAGTTTTGCCGCCGGGAAGGCTTCAAAACCACCAGCGAGGACCAGGCTGTCCCAGTTGGCCAGGGCCAGGGCGGTGCCGCCGGCGCATACCTTCACGAAGTCACGTCTATCCACTCGTCTTCTCCAAAAAAAAGCCACCCGTGGAGGCGGGCGGCTGAAAAAATGGTGTGCAGTTGCGTCGTCGAAACCCTGCCGCGACGCGGTGCGCCCATTCTTGCTGATGCCAAATCGCGAGGCCCATTAACCAAGCGAAGCCGACTCGACTTGCCATGTTGCTTTATCCGACCGTAGTCGACAACAATTCTATTTTGGCCATGGTCAAGAAAAGGTTATTCGCAGGTCAATAAAGCGTTAATTCGTGCGCTGAGGCGAATTCAGGCGACGATCAGCAGGTGTCGGCCTCGGCGGTGTACTTGGAAAGCAGCACGGCCTGTACGGTGCCGCTGGCTTCATCGCGGTATTTGCCGATGCCGAATTCCTTGTTGAGCTTGCCCTTGAACTTCTTGAAGTACTCGTCGATCAGGTCGGCGCCGTACATGCCGGTGGCATGGATTTCATCGCTGGCGGCATCGTGTTCCAGGCGGACGGCCACCAGCGGCTGGGATGACTTGCCGGTGAGGGCCTTGCCGCCTGCGGCGGGATCGAAGGCGCTGTTGTGGGCGCAGCAGGTGATCGTTGCGGAGTGCCCGGAGGTTTCGCTGTTGCCGGGGATGTAGCTGATCTGGCTGCTGTCCTTTTCCGGGTGGGCCAACTGGTGGGTGCAGACCGCGAGATAGGCGACCAGGTTCTTGTTCGGACCGACGCCGCCGGCAAAGGTGTATTCCTCGCCTTCGGCGGTTTTCAGCGCGGCGCCGGCCTTGGCCTCGGACGGCAGGCTGATCAGGAAACAGGGTGTGCCGGCATAGGGGTAGCCGAAGATATAGGCCTCGGCCTGGCTCAGGCTGGCGGCCTTGAGCGGCTGGCCGTCGGCATCGACCAGTTTTGCCCGGGTGTAATCCCTGACCGAGCTCGAGTGCACGAGCTGGGTATGGACGCCCGCCGCGAGGGCGGCGGCACTGGCAGTGCATACCTTGATGAAGTTGCGTCGGTCCATTTTCGTCTCCTCTTGTCAGACTCCCACACACTAACAACGACCGGAAAGAAAGATGCCGGAACCCTGCGCCCGGGTTGACGGGTATCAAGACCAAGCCGCCGCACCGCCCCGGATTACGGGCCGAAAAAAAGGGGGCCGACTGGCCCCCTTCGGGTTGCGTGCAATGCCGGTACGGCTTAGCCGAACATGTCGCGGTAGATGCCCTGGGCCCATTCCAGATAGGCACGGCCCATGGCCTGGTCGCGCACTTCCCAGGTCTTGGTGTCGGGCGAGAAGCCGGTGATGGCGTCCTTGACCGGATCGTAGGTGTACTTGGCGTCCACCTTGATGGCCTCCGGCGGGAAGGCGTTGGTCATGGAGTAGCACACGGTCTCCGGGGATTCCCAGGCGATTTCCTTGCCTTGGGCGCGGGCCGCCAGCACCTTGGCGACGAACTGGCCTTCGGTGTTGGAGGTGTTGGCGCTCTTGGAGTAGGGGTGCGGACGGGAGTCGCCGGTGACGTACACGTGGGGATCGCCGATGTAGTTGTAGAACCGGACATCGACGTCGGCTTCCTTCTGGCCGCTCTTGGTCGACGGCGCCATCAGGCCCAGCTGCTCGATCAGGGTGTTGCCGCGCACGTTGGCGTAGATCGAGGCGTCATCGAACTGGACGGAGTCGAATTCGGTCTTGATGGTCTTCTTCTCGACGTCGACGCCGGTGATGGCCATGCCCGGCTTGTACTCGATGATGCCCTTGTAGAGCTCGTCGAAGGCGGCATGGAAGCCCTGTTTCTTGATGGTGACCTCGGGGTTCGCGTCGAGGATGACGACCTTGCCCTTGAGCTTGTTCTTCTTGATCCAGGAGGCCATCAGGCAGGCACGCTCGTAAGGGCCGGGCAGGCAGCGGTAGTTGCCGCCGGGAACGCTTTGCACGAACACGCCGCCTTCGAATTCCTGAATCTTGCGCTTCAGGGTGACGTGCTCCATCGGGGAGATGAAGCCGCCCGGATACATCTGGCGCAGCGCGGTCATGGTTTCCACGTCCTTGACGCCGATCTTGTCGTAGTCGTAGGAGATGCCGGGGGCCAGAACCAGGAAGTCATAATTGACTTCGCCTTCGCTGGTGACCAGGGTGCGGGAGGCGCGGTCAAGGCCGGTGACCGTGGCGTTGAGGAAGGTGTACTTGTTGTTGACGGCAGCGTCCAGGAAGCTGTGGTCGGCCAGGAATTCCATGTTGATGATGCCGACGTACCACAGGTTGCTGTTGAAGCAGGAAGAGTACATATCCCGCTTGTCGATGACCACGACGTCGAAATTGGGGTAGTTCTTCTTGGCATGGGCGGCGATGGTCATGCCGGAAGTGCCAGCACCCACCACGACCAGGCGCGGGCCTTTCGCCTTCGGAATCGGGGCCTTGATGCCGGTCATGACGGCAGCAGAGGTTCCGGCGACGGCCGAACCGGTGATGCCGGTGGCGCAGCCCGCCGTGCCGGCAGCCAGCATGGCGCCGCTCATTTTCAGGAAATTCCGCCGATCAAATTGCTCATTCATGGGTGCTGTCTCCTCATTGTGGTGAAAAAACACCGGGGCAGCGGGATGCCCCGGTGAGATTTGTTATGGCAAGGCCATGGAACGGCTTGCCAGCTTCAATTAATCCTAGCGAGCGTAAGGTTAATTGCTGGTTGTTTCTGGGTAAAAAACTGGTAAAGAAAGACTAGTTCTTGGTGAAATAAAGCACTGCGGCGGTGCCGTATCCAGTCTTGCTGTCGATAGCGATGCGCCAGCCGCGCAAATCGCAGATGCGCTTGACCAGGGACAAGCCGATACCGGCGCCATTGGAATCGCTGCCCTTGTAGTGTCGGTGAAAGACGCGGTCGAGTTCGGATTCGGCGATGCCCTTGCCGGTGTCGCTGACCACCAGGCGGTGGTCTTCCAGGCGGACGCAGACCTGGCTCGATCCGGCATGCCGGATGGCGTTGTCGATCAGGTTGTCGACCACCACGGTGGCGAGGATCTTTTCCACCGGGATCGTGATGTCATGGTCAAGTTCCAGTCTGATCTCGACCGGACGGTCCTCGCTCAGGGTGCGGTGTTTGTCGACCGATTCGCGGACCACCTCGGCGATGGAGCAGTGGTCCGGCTCGGCATCCGGCCGGCTGCCCGCGCGGGCAAGATGCAGCAGCGCGCTGGTCAGGTCGGTCATGTCGTGGCTGGCCCGCTCGATGCGGGCGATGCGCTGGCGCTGTCCGCTGTTCAGGTTGGCATCATCCTCGAGTATCTCCACGGCGCCCCGGATGATCGCCAGCGGCGTGCGCAGTTCGTGGCTGACGTCGGAGGTGAAGGCGCGTTCGCGCTCGACGCATTCCTGGATGCGGGTCTGGTAGCGGTTGAAGGCGTTGGCCAGTTCGTCGATCTCGTCGCGGCTGGGCGTGGGCGGGGCCGGCGGCGGCGATCGGGTCGGGTCGAGCGAGGCGACGCGTTCGGCCAGGTCGGTCACCGGCGCCACGACGCGACGCGCCAGCCACAACCCGCCCATGGCGGAGAGGCCGGTCATGATCATGATTCCGGCCAGCAGGTAGTACAGGAAATGATGTTCGCGCTGCTGGTGCAGCGTCTCGTTGAACAGGAAGGCAAGGCGGCGGCCGTTGTGGTCGCCGACCAGGGCGAGATAGGTCGTGCCGTTGAATTCCACCGTATGTTTTCCCGGCGCCAGCCGGGCCAGCGCCGGGGGGGCGGACGCTTCGGCGCGGGCGTCGTCCAGGGCGTAGCCGCTCAGCGTCAGCGTGGCGGGCAGCATGGCGTTGGCGTTCATGTCCTGCCGGAGCTGGTAATCCTGCATCTCGGCGTGCAGGGTCTCGTACATCAGGCGCTGGCCGAGATCGTGTACCGAGAAAAAGATGCCGACCGACAGCAGCAGGCTGACCAGGGCGCCAAACCAGGCAAAATTGAGCGCGACCCGGACGCGCAGGCTACGCCGCTTCATCGCAGGCGATCTGGTAGCCGATGCCGCGCACGGTGCGCAGCAGGCCGGTCTCGGTGTGCTTGTCGATGGCGCTGCGCAGGATGTGCAGATGGGCCTTCAAGGCGTCGCTGTCGGGCGGATGGTCGCCCCAGATGACGGCCTCCATTTCCTGTCGGGTCACCACGCGGGGCGAGGCGCGCATCAACAACTCCAGCAGCTTGAGCGGGATCGGCGGCAGGTCGACGCGGCGATCGCCGCGGGTGACCCGGTAGGTCTCGATGTCGAAGCACAGATCGGCCACCTGCAGCCTCTGCGATTGGCCCTGCGACTGCGCGCGCCGGGTGATGCTCTTGAGACGGGCCTCCACCTCGCGCAGCGCGTAGGGCTTGACCACGTAGTCGTCCGCGCCCGCCTCCAGGCCCAGTATCTTGTCGTCGAGGGAGTCCCGCGCGGTCAGCATCAGCACCGGCGTGTGCCGGCCGGCATCGCCCCGCAACTTGCGGCACAGGGTCAGGCCGTCCATGCCGGGCAGCATCAGGTCCAGGACGATGGCGTCGTAGTCGTTGATGACGGCCAGGTGGAGACCGCCGACGCCATCGCCGGCCACGTCGACCACGTGGGAGCGGGCGGACAGGAAATCGGTCAGGTTGGCGGCGATATCCCGGTTGTCTTCGATGATCAGCAGTCGCATGCCGGGATTCTGACCGGAAAAAGGAAAAAGGGCATCCACCGGATGCCCTTGGACTTATCGGATGCCTTCAGGAACGGGCAACCAGCACCGGGCAGTTGCTCTGGTTGAGCACCCGCTCGGAGACCGAGCCCATGAGTATCCTGTCGAGGCCGTTGCGGCCATGGCTGCCCATGATGATGAGGTCGGCGCTTTCCTTCGCGGCATTTTCCACGATGGCCTGTTCCGGCCGGCCCTCGGCAAGCAGGCTGCTGACACTGACGCCCAGTCGGGTCATGGCCAGCAGCACGCGATCGAGCGCCGTTTGCGCGTCCTGGCGGCGTTCCCGGCTATGGCTGGGCAGGATGGCGGAGATCACTGCCAGCGGCAGCTGGCACAACTGCGCAATGTTGCCGGCAATGACGGCGGCGGCATCGCCATAGCGCGATCCGTCGGTGGCCAGGAGAACCTTGCGGTGCCACATCCGCGACGATTCCGGCACCACCAGGACCGGGCAGGGGGCGCGGCCGACCACCTTCTCGGTGGCGTGGCCCAGTTTCCAGCGGGCGAGGCCGCGCCGGCCATGCCGGCCCATGATGATGACATCGGCGCGCAACTGCTCGGCTGCCTCGGTGATCGCCCGGGCCGGGTCGGCATCCCGGAGGACGCGGGTTATGCAGTCGCCATGCCTGATCCGTTCCCGCGCGGCCGCGACGTGGCCCATGGCCAGGCGTTCGGACTCGGCGCCGAGGGTCGGCTCCAGGCTTTCGGTGCCCGGGTTGTCGAGGGCGATGCTGACGATGTACAGCCTGGCGTCGCATTTCGTGGCCATCTCGTCGGCGATGGCGATGGCGCCGTCGCTGTATCCGGAGCCGTCGGTGGCCAGCAGGATGCGCTCGAAGCGGCCGAGGGGGGATAGGGTCTCGGTCATGTCTGTCCCTCCTGGGCCAGGATGGGGGCGCGGCTGGCACGCATGCCGGAATTGAGCGAACGGATGATGATGCCGGCACCGATCAGCAGGGCGGCGGTCATGATGCCGAGGCTGACGTTCTTGAGCATGGCCATGGTGGCCTCCTGGATCGGCGCTATCCAGCCCAGTTTGGCCAGGTACACCGGTATGACCAGGGCGCGGGAGACCAGCACGATGATCATGATGGTGCCCATCACGACCTTGACCATGTAGGGCTTCACATAGGTGGTGCCGATGGCGCCCAGCTGGATGCCGAACAGGGAGCCGGCGAGCAGGATCATGGCCAGGCGGATGTCGACGAAACCGCCCCAGGCATACTTGATGCTGCCGCCCAGGCCCATCACGAAGGCGATCACCAGTTCGGTGGCGGAGGCCATCAGGGAGGGTACGCCGAGCAGGTAGATCATCGCGGGCACGCCGATGAAGCCGCCCACCGCGATGCTCGCGGCCAGCAGGCCGGTGGCGATGCCCATCGGGATGGTGACCAGCCAGGAGATTTCCGCCTTGGCGGCACGCGAGTAGAACATGGTGCCGGGTATGCGTATCGACTGGATCCAGAGGGCCAGCCGGTTCGGCTTTTCCTCGGCGTCGACATCGCCGGAACGGTAGGTCTTCCAGGCATCCATCAGCACCCAGGAACCGACGATGGCCAGCACCAGCACGAAGATGACCGATACGTACAGGTTGGAGCCGGCATCGCCCCAGGTTCGCTTGACACTCTCCATGATGTGGGCGCCATAGAGCACGCCGACCTCGGCCGAGGCGCCCAGGATCAGACCCAGCTTGACGTCCACCTGGCCATATTTGTAGCGCTTCATGGCGCCGACCAGCGATTTCGGGAATTTGTGGCACATGTTCGAGGCCACCGCGACGATGGCCGGCACCCCGATGCTCATCATCGCGGGAGTCAGCACGAAGGCGCCGCCCGAGCCGATGAAGCCGGATACCAGCCCGCCGACGAAGCCGACGAAGAACAGGAACAGGATCTTGGTCAGGTCCAGGTCGATGAAGTTGACTGCCTCGATGTCCACGGTAGCCGCCTTTCAGTGTTGGTTGGCGCGGATGCCCATGGCGTCCCAGAAACTGCCGGTGAAGTGGCCATGGAAGTAGGAAAAGGCAAAGGCGAAGGCGATTGGGATGAAGAATGACCAGTGGCCGTGCTGGGTGACGCCGACGATGGCGTCCTCGAACAGGAACATGAGGAGGTAGAGCAGGACGGTGACGATGCCGAAGAGTCCGAGGCGGGCCAGCTTGGTGCGGGTGGCGGTGTGGGTCATGAGCTGCTCCTGGGTTTGTGGGTGGGTGTCTGGGTACATAGCAGCTGTCGTGCCAGGTTGTAACTTGTTGATTATCAACAATGACAGAGCGCAAATCCGCAGTAGTGTTAAAATATGCAACATACCCGTAAACAAATGCATATCTATGAGTGCGCGCCTGCTGATAGTGGATGACGACAAGGTGGCCCTGGCTAATCTGGGTCTGGCCATGCGCCGCGCCGGTTACCGGGTGCAGACCGCCGCCAATGGCGAGGCCGCCTGTGCGCTGCTCAAACGGGATCGCTTCGATGTCGTGCTGACCGACCTGAAGATGCCGGGCATCGACGGTCTGGGCGTGTTGCGTTGCTGCCGCGAGCAGCAGGCGGACGCCGAGGTGATCGTGCTGACCGCCTTCGCCAGCCTGGACAGCGCAGTCGACGTGATGCGTGAAGGCGCCTTCAACTACCTGGCCAAGCCCTACCGGCTGGACGAGGTGCGCGCCGTGGTGGCGGAGGCGGTGGAAAAGGTCAGCCTGCGGGCGGAAAACCGGCGTTTGCGCGAGGCGCTGGACAGCGTCCATGGGCCGGTCCGCATCATCACCCGCGACCCGGTCATGCTGAGCCTGATGGAGATGGCCCGGCGGGTGGCGCCGACCGGCTGCAACGTGCTGATCACCGGCGAATCGGGTACCGGCAAGGAGTTGTTCGCGCGTTATCTGCACGCCCATAGCGACCGGCCGGACGGGCCGTTCATGGCGGTCAACTGCGGCGCATTGCACGATGACTTGCTGGCCAACGAGTTGTTCGGCCACGAGAAGGGCGCCTTTACCGGGGCCACCGGCGACAAGCACGGTCTGATCGAGGCGGCCGGCGGCGGCACCCTGTTCCTCGACGAGGTCACCGAGATGTCGCCCGGCATGCAGGTCAAGCTGCTGCGGGTCATCCAGGAACGTGAATTGATGCGCGTCGGCGGCACCAAGACGGTCCGGATCGACGTCCGCTTCATCGCCGCCACCAACCGGGCCGTGCCCCAGGTGGTGGCGTCCGGCCAGTTCCGCCAGGACCTGTTCTATCGCCTGAACGTGGTCAATTTCGACCTGCCGCCCCTGCGCGCGCGCCGTGACGACGTGCCGCCGCTGGCCGATTTCTTCCTGAGCCGGGCGGCGGCCTACATGCGCAAGGAGGTGCGGGCGATCACCCGTGCGGCGATGGATTGTCTGGCCGGCCACGATTACCCGGGCAATGTGCGCGAATTGCTCAATCTGGTCGAGCGTGGCGTGGCGGTGACCACCGGCTCGGAACTGGGCCTGGAACACCTGCCGGCCGAGCTGAGCCGGCACCAGGCGGATACCGGCCACGCCCGCAAGGATGGCCGGGTGGCCACCCTGGAAGAGCATGAAGGCGCCTACATCCGCTGGGTTCTGGGCGAGGCCGGCGGCAATCAGAGCCTGGCCGCGAAATGGCTGGGCATCAACCGGGTGTCGCTCTGGCGCAAGCTCAAGGAACGGTTGGACGCCTAGTCCCGGCCTATCACAAAACGTCAAAGTTGTATTAGAATGCAACCATGATGTTGCAAAAAGTAATCACACTGCCAAATTTGAGCTGCCCACTGTGGGTCTACCGCCTGTTTCCGTTCATGCGCTGGTGGCCCATGGTCGACAAGGCCACCACCCAGTCCGACATGATGGCGGGGATCACCGGGGCCTTGATCGTGCTGCCCCAAGCGGTTGCCTTCGCCACCATCGCCGGCCTGCCGCCGGAATACGGCCTCTACGCTGCGATGACCCCGGCCATCGTCGCCGCCCTGTTCGGTTCCTCCTGGCATCTGGTGTCCGGTCCCACCACGGCGATCTCCATCGCGGTGTTCGCCTCGGTCAGTCCCTATGCCCATCCGGGCACGCCGGAATTCATCGGCCTGGTCCTGACCATGACCTTCCTGACCGGTCTGTTCCAGTTGGCTCTCGGCCTGGCGCGCATGGGGGTGCTGGTCAATTTCATTTCCCATACCGTGGTGATCGGTTTTACCGCCGGCGCCGCCCTGCTCATCGCGGGCAGCCAGATCAAGAACTTCTTCGGCCTGGATATCCCGCGCGGGACGCCCTTCTTCAAGGTGCTGGAACTGTTCGTCGAGCAGCTCGGCCATATCAATCCCTATGTCACGGCGGTAGCCGTGGTCACCCTGCTGTCCGGGATCGCAGTCAAGCGCTGGGCGCCCAAGGTGCCCTATATGATCGCCGCCATGATCGTCGGCAGCCTGGTTGCGCTCGGCATCAATGCCGGATACGGCGTCGATGCGACCCACATCAAGACGGTCGGCGCCCTGCCGGCCGGACTGCCGCCCCTGTCGATGCCCGATTTCACCTTCCACGGCCTGTCCCAGATGATGTTCCCGGCGCTGATCATCACCATGCTGGCGCTGACCGAGGCAGTGTCGATCTCCCGTGCGGTGGCCGCCCGCTCCGGCCAGCACATCGACGGCAACCAGGAATTCATCGGCCAGGGCCTGTCCAACCTGGTCGGCAGTTTCTTCTCGGGCTATGCCGCATCCGGTTCCTTCAACCGCAGCGGCGTCAATTACGCTGCGGGCGCCAGGACGCCACTGGCGGCGGTGTTTGCCTCGGTATTCCTGGCCGTCATCCTGTTGCTGGTGGCGCCCCTGGCCGCCTATCTGCCGACCGCCGCGATGGCCGGCATCCTGTTCCTGGTCGCCTGGGGGCTGATCGATACCCACCACATCAGCGTGCTGCCGAAAGTCAGCCGCCAGGAAACGGTAGTGCTGTGGGTGACCCTGATCGGTACCCTGATCGACCTGGAAAAAGGCATCTTCTTCGGCATTGCGCTGTCCCTGGCGCTGTATCTGTACCGTACTTCGCGGCCGGCCATGGAGCCGGTGTTGCCGGATGCCCTGCCCAGCAGCGATCACTATTTCACGGTCGAAGACCAGAATGAGTGCCCGCAGATCCGCTTTGTCCGTCTGAACGGTTCGATCTTCTTCGGCGCCGTGACCCATCTGCAGCAGCAGATACAGCAAATGGAGGAGCGCGAGCCCGAACTCAAGCATCTGGTGATCGTGGCCAGCGGGATCAACTTCGTCGACCTGGCCGGTGCCGAATTCCTTGCCGAGCAGGCGCGGCACTGGCGCATGAAGGGCGGCGGTCTCTATTTCTACCGCATGAAGCCGGTCGTCGCCGAGATGCTGCAGAAGGGCGGCTACATGGACGACGTCAAGGAATACAACTTGTTCCCGGTCGGGGTTCGCCCGCTCGACGTCCTTACCGCCCGGCTGGATCAGAAAATCTGCGCCGGTTGCCCGCGCAAGGCTTTTTCCCGTTGCGACGGCGAGCATCTGGCAGTCGAGCCGACATGGCACAAGGCTGCGGCCTGACCGATAGACAAGAAGGAAAATCAGATGACCACGAAATCCATGGCAACCCCCCTTGCGCGCAAACCGGTCTTCCCGATTTTGCGGCGCGAACTGTACAAGTTTCTCCTGGCACTCGGTCTTGGCCAGGACGGCCCTGCAGGCAAACTGCCCGAGGACTTGATCACGCGGCGTGCCTGATTCGCAAACGGGGGCTGCTGTCCCTCCGGGGAGCAGGTAAAATCCCGCCATGATCCGACGCAACCCCAACGGCGATATCCCCGTCATCCATGAAAGCGCCTTCGTCGATCCCACCGCCATCCTGTGCGGCAAGGTGATCGTCGAGGCCAATGTATTCATCGGTCCCTATGCCGTGATCCGCGCCGACGAGGTGGACGACGATGGCGGCATGGAGCCCATCGTGATCGGTGCCAACTCCAATATCCAGGACGGCGTCGTCATCCACTGCAAGGCGGGTGGTGGCGTCAATATCGGCGAGGGTGCCTCCATCGCCCACCGTTCCATCGTCCACGGCCCCTGTGTGGTCGGCGACAACGTCTTCATCGGCTTCAACTCGGTGTTGTTCAACTGCGAGGTGGGCGAGGGTTCGGTGGTGCGTCACAACTCGGTCGTCGAGGGCTGTCACGTCCCGCCCGGCTTCCATATCCCCTCCACCACCAATATCCACTCCGACGCCGACTTGGCCAGGATCGAACCGGTCACCCCCGATCAGGCCGGTTTCTCGGAAAGCGTGGCCCAGGCCAACAGCGAGCTGGTCAAGGGATACAAGCGGATACGCAACGAGTTCTAGGGCGGGTGAGGGTCGGCAGGCCTCCTGACCGTCCTGTCCATGGTCCGCCGCAGGCGATTGGGTTTGCGGCCGCTGCCGGAATCATTATTATGAGATGACGGCTTCCACTCCGGCGGGGTGGAAAGTGCCTCGGACAGCTTGGACAGGTGCCTGTCGACAATGAGATCGCGCTTCGTATCGATCCTGATGTTTTTCTGGCTGGCAGTGCTGGCGGCCTCACTGCTATGGAACTGGCATCAGGTGGATGTATCCGTCCGGGAACTGGCGCGTACCGTGGCGAAATCCCATTTTGAAAAAGACCTGCTGTTCCGGCGCTGGGTGGCCATGCACGGCGGGGTTTATGTACCGCCGACGGCGGCAACGCCACCCAATCCGCACCTGGCTTTCCTCAAGGCGCGGGATGTGATCACCACGACCGGGCAAATGCTGACCCTGGTCAATCCGGCCTATATGACCCGTCAGGTCTATGAACTGGCTGCCAGCGAAAATGGTGTGCAAGGCCACATCACCAGCCTCAAGCCATTGCGCCCGGAAAACCGGCCCGATGCCTGGGAGCGGCAGGTGTTGCTGGCATTCGAGTCCGGCGCCAAGGAAATGGCCACGCTGGAAACCGTGGCCGGGCAACCTTACCTTCGGTACATGCACGGCATGATCACCGAGGCACCCTGCCTCAAGTGCCATGAGGCGCAAGGCTACAAGGTCGGCGATGTCCGCGGCGGCATCAGCGTGACGGTGCCCTTCGCCCCCTATGTCAGGATCGCCGAAGCCCAGCATCGGTCGTTGCTGCTGGGCCACCTGGGCATCGGCTTCCTGGGCTTGGCCGGCCTGTGGCTGGGCGGGAGCCGTCTGCGCCGCTCGGAAGAGCGGATGCAGCAATCCATCGACGATGCCGAACTGCTGGCGGCGAAGGAGGATTTGCTGTTGGCGAGCCTGGGCGAAGGCGTCTATGGCGTCGACCGTGGCGGCAAGTGCATCTTCATCAATCCTGCCGCGCTGGCCATGCTGGGGCTGGCCAAGGAGGCGGTGATCGGCCGGGACCAGCACGTGCTGTTCCACTCGCGCAGGTTGGACGGGGCGCCATATCCGCATGAGCAATGCCCCGTCTATCAGACCCTTCAGGACGGCCGCCTGCGCAAGACCGAGGATGCCTTCCTGCGCGATGATCAACTGTTCCCGGTGTACCTGTCGGTCACGCCCATGCTGAATAACGACGCGATCGTGGGGGCCGTCGTGGTGTTCCAGGACCTCAGCGAGCGCAAGCAGGCCGAGCTGGAATACAAGACCATCCTTCAGACCGCCACCGACGGTTATCTGATCGTCGACGCCGAGGGGCGTTTCCTCGACTCCAACGACGCCTATTGCGCCATGCTGGGCTATGACAGGAGCGAGTTGCTGCGCATGCGGGTCGTCGATGTCGATGCCATCGAGTCACCGGAGGAACAACGGCACCATACCGAGGAGATCCGTTCTCAGGGCCACGTCCTGTTCGAATCGCGGCACCGGCGCAAGGACGGCCGCATCATCGATGTCGAGATCAGCGCAACCTACCTGGACATCAAGGGTGGGCTGCTGATCGCCTTCATCCGCGATATCAGCGAGCGCAAGCAGACCGAACAGCAGATCCGCCAGCTGGCCTATTACGACACCCTGACCAACCTGCCCAACCGCCGCCTGCTGCTGGATCGCTTCGACCATGCCTTGGTGCAGGCAAGGCGTTTCCAGCGCTCGCTGGCGGTCATGTTCCTGGACCTGGATCGCTTCAAGCAGGTCAACGATACCCTGGGTCACGAGGCTGGCGACGAACTGCTCAAGCAGGTGGCGAAGCGCCTACTGGCCTGTGTGCGGGCGGGCGACACCGTGGCGCGGCCGGGTGGCGACGAGTTCGTCATCCTGCTGGCTGAAATCGCCCAGCCCCAGGATGCCGCACTGGTGGCGGAAAAGGTGCTCGCCTCGTTCGCCGAGCCGGTCCCGGTCCAGGGGAAGATGATCCGGATCACCACCAGCATCGGCATCGCCGTGTATCCGATCAAGGGTCCGGACGATATCCAGGAACTGATGAAGAAGGCGGACCTGGCCATGTATGAGGCCAAGGAGGCCGGGCGCAACGGTTACCGCTTTTTTGACGAGGCCCCAGCGGCTTGAACCCCGGTCTTCGGGCTGCTCAATCGTTTTCGGTCTCGTAGCGCTTCAGCTTGCGCCACAGCGAGACCCGGTCGATGCCGAGTATCTGCGCCGCCAGGGTCTGATTGCTGTTGGTCTCCTTGAGCACCCACTGGATGTAGTCATGTTCCTGCTCCTCCAGGGTGGGCATGCGGCCTTCCTTCTTGCGGAAGGTCCGCAATGAAAGCTCGCGCAGGTCGTCGGGCAGATGACCGGGTTCCAGTTCGTGGCCGGAACTGAGTGCGACGGCCCGCTCGATGATGTTTTCCAGTTCGCGCACGTTGCCCGGGAAATCATAGGTCTTGAGCAGTTCGAGCACCTGGAGGTCGATCTCGCGGACATCCTTGCGCATCAGGGCCGAGCACTTGTTGAGGAAGTGGTAGGCCAGCAGCGGGATGTCGTCCCGCCGTTCGCTGAGCGGGGGGATGTGCAGGTTGACCACGTTGAGTCGGAAGTAGAGGTCCTGGCGAAAGCGACCGCTCTTGACCAGGTCGGGGACGTCGCGGTTGCTGGCTGAACAGACCCGGATGTCGACCTTGACCGGCTCGGTGCCGCCGAGGCGGAGCACCTCGCGTTCCTGGATCACCCGCAGCAGCTTGACCTGCATGGCGGTGGACATCTCGGTCACTTCGTCGAGGAACAGGGTGCCGCCATTGGCGGTTTCGATCAGGCCGGGCTTGCCGGTGGCGCCGGTGAAGGCGCCTTTCTCGTGGCCGAACAGTTCGTTGGCCAGCAGCTCCTCGTTGAAGGCGCCGCAGTTGACCGCGACGAAGCGGCCGTCGGGGCGGCCGCCGTGTTCATGCAGGTAGCGGGCGAACAGCTCCTTGCCGGTGCCGGATTCGCCGGTGATCATGATGTTGCAGCCGGTGGGGGCGACCTGGCGGGCCATCTCCAGCAGCTTCTGCATGCGGGCGTCCTGGGTGATGATCCTGACCCGGCCCTGGAAACCGTCGAGCTGGTCGCGCAGGGCCTGGTTTTCCCGCTTGAGCCTGACCTTCTCAAGCGCTTCGGCGACCACCTGGCGCACCTCGTCCAGGCGATAGGGTTTGGCGATGTAGTGGAAGGCGCCGTCTCGCATGGCCTCGACGGCGGAGTCCAGGGTGGCATGGCCGGTGATCATGATCACCTCCGCATCCGGGACCAGTTCCCGGCTGCGCCTGAGCACCTGCATGCCGTCGATCTTGTCCATCTTGAGGTCGGTCAGCACCAGGTCGAAATGCTGTTTCTCCAGCAGGCCGAGCGCGTTGGCCCCGCTGGTGGTGGCGGTGACTTCGTGGCCTTCCTTCTTGAGCACGTGTTCAAGGTTGCGCAGGGCGACCCGTTCGTCGTCGACCACCAGCAGCCGGCCACTCAACCGGGTGTCATTGGCGCTACTGCTCTGGGGGGTGTTCATGATTTCTCCGGGGGGACCACGGCCTGCTGTGGCAGGCGGATGTGAAAGACGGTAAGGCGGCCGGGTTCGCTTTCGGCGGCAATGCAGCCGCCATGTTCCTCGATGATCTCGCGCACGATGAACAGGCCCAGGCCGGAGCCGTGGCTGGCCTCCTTGGTGGTGTAGAAGGGGTCGAAGATGCGCGCCAGGATGTCGGCCGGGATGCCCGGGCCGGTGTCGCGGATATCGATGTCGACCACCTCGGAGGCGGGAAAGCGGTCGTTCTGGGCGCGGAAGCACTGGGCGGAGGCGGGGTCGTCGGCGCGGCGCAGGGTGGCGCCGATGCGGATTTCGCCGGCGCCGTCCAGGGCTTCGACGGCGTTTTTAAGCAGGTTGAGAAAGACCTGCTGCAGGCGCGGCTTGTCGGCGGACAGGCTGAGGTCGTCGGCGATGTCGATGTGGATCGAGACCCCGGGCGGCAGGCCGTTGCGCAGGAACAGCAGGGTTTCCTCGATGGTGGCCTTGAGCAGGACCGGCCGGCGGTTGAATTCCCGCTCCCGGGCGTAATCGAGCAGGGCGCGGACGATGCGTTGGGCGCGCACGGTCTCGTCGTCGATCTGGGTCAGCATCTCGTGCCGCCACTCCGGCCCGGAAGACTCGCCGTCTTCGAGCAGTATCTGGGCGGAACTGGAGATGTTGGAGAGCGGGTTGTTCACCTCGTGGGCGACCCCCGAGATGAGGCGGCCCAGCGAGGCCAGCCGGTCGGCCTGGATCAGTTGCTGCTGCTGGCGCAGGCTGATTTCGTCGAGTACGTGGTTGAAGGCGCGCACCAGGGTGGCGATCTCACGATCCTTCGGGGCCAGGGTCAGGCGGCTCTTGTTGCCGGCCGCGATCAATTCCATGCGCTGTTCCACCGCATGCAGTGGCCGCACGATGCCGCTGGAAACCACGGCGGCGGCGAGCGCGAGCAGACCGAGCAGTCCGGCCAGGGTGAACAGGAGGACAGTGCGCTGCTGTTCGAAGCGTTTCTGCAGGGCGCTACGCTCGGTGGCGGCGAGGCTCTGCGCGATGTTGACGATGCCGAGGCCGAGTTCACGCAGCTCCCTGGCGTCCCGGGTGTCGTGGGTGTCGGCGTATCGGGACATATGGCCGGCGTAAACGTCCAGCGACCGGCGCAGCTCGGCCAGCCGAGAGGCCGGGGCCAACTGCTCGAAGGTCGCACGATTGTCGTCGAGCAGGCGTTTGGCAAGCTCGACGTAGTCCCGGTTTTCCACCAGGTCGCCGGGCTGGTGGTAGAGGAAATAGTTCTTCTCGAAGCGACGGATTTCCAGGGCGACGTCGAAGAATTCCGAGATGCCGGCGCCGGCCTTGATCTGCTTCTCGATCAGGCGCGATTCCAGGAAATAGAGTACCGACAGGCCGATCAACAGGATCGCGAAGGCGGAATAGCCGAGGATGACTTTCTGGCGCAGGGAGGACATGACGTAACAGTGTATCAGTGCAGTTGCATAATGCAATTATGCGAACAAATGCATTTCATAATAAGAACATAGGCATAGCTTCTCGATTTGAATGCAGGGTCGGGGGCTGTGCAGGAATATTGCGAAATGCAATGTCCAGCCCCCGGCCATGTTGCCGGTCGGCATCGATGTCATTGAATATTAACTATTAATACCCTTTGGTATGGTAATTGCTAAGTGCTCACCCGTTTACCTTGTGCGCTAACCCACCATGACCACGGCCGAACCTTATCGCAAGGTGTTGTTGGTATTGTCGTCGGATGTCCCCTCCGGACGTGTGCTGGATGCCGCCTGTGCCCTGTGCGACCGCATGGGCGCCGGTCTGGAGATCGTCGGCCTGGGCGAGGCCCTGTCTGCGGAACTGCTCGATGCCACGGTCAGGGAGGTCGCCCATTCGGGGCTGAGTTGCCGTGCGGTGGCAAAGCCGGACTGGGGCGTGGAGGACCTGGTCGACTGGGCGAACAGCCGTGCCTGTGTCGCGACGGTGATGCTGTCGGCTACGGCGAAGGGTGTCGCAACGGAAGAGGGTCAGGTCGATGCCGATGGCTGGCGTCGTTTGTCTTGTCCGCTGGTGGTGGTCGGACGGGAATCGATTGATGAACAGATGTGAGACGAAATGAACGGACTGCACAGATACTTGCCCTTCCTGAACTGGTTTCCCCTCAAGGCCGATACGCTCAAGCCGGACTTCCTCGCCGGCATCACCGTCGCCCTGGTGCTGATTCCGCAATCGATGGCGTATGCCCAACTGGCCGGCATGCCGGCCTATTACGGTCTCTATGCGGCCTTCCTACCGGTGGCGATCGCCTCCATGTTCGGCTCGTCCAACTTCCTCGGCACCGGTCCGGTGGCCGTGGTGTCGCTGCTGACGGCATCCTCTCTGGCGCCGCTGGCCGCACCCGGCTCGGCACAGTTCATCGCCCTGGCCATCCTGCTCGCGCTGATGGTCGGCATCGTGCAGTTGTCGCTCGGCCTGTTCAAACTGGGCGTGGTGGTGAACTTCCTGTCGCATCCGGTCATCGTCGGCTTCACCAATGCGGCGGCGATCATCATCGGCCTGTCCCAGGTGTCCAAGCTGTTCGGGGTCTCGATGGGGCGTTCGGAGAGCTTCATGAAGGACATCTGGGGCGTCGCCCTGCAACTGGGTGACACCCACCTGCCCACCCTGGCCATGGGCGCCCTGGCCATCGCCCTGATGTGGGCGGTGAAGAAATTCCGGCCCCAGTGGCCCGGCGTGCTGATCGCCGTGGTACTCACCACCACGCTGTCCTGGGCAATCGGCTTCGAGAAGAATACCGTCGGCAGGATCGACGAAGTGGCGGACCCGGAGGCCCGTACCCTGCTGGCCGAATTCGATCGCGCCGAGGGGCGCATCACCGAGCTGAACGCCCAGCTCAGCGAAAAGAATGCCCTGCTGGCCAAGGTGCACGACAACCAGGGCGAGTTCTCCCACGACGCCGCCACCATCAACTACGAGGTCGACCTGATCCGCCTGGAACTGCACGACCGCGAGAGCGAGAACCGCAAGCGCAACCGGGCCATCCGCAGCTACCTGTTCGAGCGGGTGCCGGCCAGCGCCAGCCAGCCGGCCAGGTTCTATCATGTCGGCAAGGTGCCGGCGGGCGAGCAATCCGACGGCAACCGCTGGCGCATCCGCAAGGTGGCCAGGGGCGAACTCAAGCTGGCCGGCGGCGGCGAGGTGGTCGGCAAGGTTCCCGAGGGCCTGCCGGCGATCCAGATGCCCAGCCTCAGCCTGGACGGGTTCGGCTCGTTGCTGGCCACCGCCATCATCATCTCCCTAGTCGGTTTCATGGAGGCGATCTCGATCGCCAAGGCGCTGGCCACCAAGGCCAAACAGAAGGTCGATCCGAACCAGGAACTGATCGGCCAGGGCCTGGCCAACATCGTCGGCGGCTTTACCCAGGCCTTCCCGGTGTCCGGCTCGTTCTCGCGTTCGGCGGTGAACTTCAACGCCGGGGCGAAGACCGGTTTCTCGGCGGTGATCACGGCCATCTTCGTGCTGATCACGCTGCTGTTCCTGACCCCCTTGCTCTACCACCTGCCGCAGGCCGTGCTGGCAGCCATCATCATCATGGCGGTGATCGGCCTGGTGAACTTCAAGGCGGTCAAGCACGCCTGGCACGCCAGCCGGCACGACGGCATCGCCGCCATGGTCACCTTCGTCGCCACCCTGCTGGTGGCGCCGGAACTGGACAAGGGCATCATGGTCGGCGCCGGCCTGGCGATCCTGCTCTACCTGTACCGCACCATGGAACCGCGCGTGGCCGAACTCGGCCGCTTCAGCGATGGCACCCTGCGCGACATCAAGGTCAACCCGGACCTGCCGACCAGCCCGCACATCATCGCCATCCGTTTCGACGGCTCGCTCTACTTCGCCAACGTGGCCTTCTTCGAGGACACCATCCTGGAGGCGGTGGCGGCCAAGCCGAACGCGGAATACGTGTTGGTGGTGGGTGACGCGATCAACCAGCTCGACGCCTCCGGCGAAGAGGTGGTGCACCACCTGGTCACCCGGTTGCGCGACGGCGGCACCCAGATCGTCTTCTCCGGCCTGAAGAAGCAGGTGCTTGACGTGATGCGGCATACCGGCCTGTTCGAGCAGATCGGCCAAGCAAATATCTTTGCCACCGAGGACCAGGCCATCACGGCGATCTACGAGCGTCTGGGCGAGAAAGCGGCGGACGATCTGTTCTGCGCCTTGAAACCCGCGGGGGCATAGTGGATTATCAACAGGTTGTCTGAACCGTGCGGCCATGTCTGAGCGAACCATAGCGAAACCGATGAGCGATCCATGCTTGATTTGATACCCCTACAGTGGGCCTGGGGCATCGTCCTCTACTGGCTGTTGCTGGCTGGCGCCAGCCTGCTGGCGCAGCGCAATGCCGCGCTGATCACGGCTATCGTGTTTCCCCTCGGTGCGCTGGGGGCGCTGGCCATCGCGGGGGTCGGCGCGCTCGGACTGGCGGGACCGTCGGCCCATTTCATCCTGCCGATCGGCCTGCCCGACCTGCCGTTCCACTTGCGCCTGGATGCCCTGTCCGGCTTCTTCCTGGTCCTGCTCGGCGGTGCCGCCTTCGGCGTCACGGTCTATGCGATGGGCTATTTCAAGAGCATGGCGGCCGAACAGCTGTCCCTGCTGGCGCTCTGGTACCACCTGTTCCTGGCCGGCATGGCGATGGTGCTGCTGGCCGACGATGCCTACGCCTTCATGGTGGCCTGGGAGGTCATGGCGCTGTCGTCCTACTTCCTGGTCACCACCGACCACAAGATTCCCGAGATCCGCCGCGCCGGCTTCCTCTATCTGCTGATCGCCCACGTCGGCGCGGTGTCGCTGCTGCTCTGCTTCGGCGTGCTCCAGGGCGGCCATGGCGCCTATACCTTCGACTACATGCGTAGCGCCGAGCTGACGCCGTTCTGGGCCTCGGCCGCCTACCTGCTCGCCCTGTTCGGTTTCGGCGCCAAGGCCGGCCTGGTGCCCATGCACGTCTGGCTGCCCGAGGCACACCCGGCGGCGCCGTCGCCGGTGTCGGCGCTGATGTCCGGGGTGATGCTGAAGACCGCCATCTACGGCCTGCTGCGGGTAACCTTCGATCTGCTCAACGTGCAGCTGGCCTGGTGGGGCACCCTGGCCCTGACGCTTGGCCTGCTGACCGCGCTGTACGGGGTCATCTTCGCCGCCGTGCAGTCGGACATGAAACGCCTGCTGGCCTGGTCGTCGATCGAGAACATCGGCATCGTCCTGGCCGGCTTCGGCCTCAGCCTGATCTTCTACGCCGACGGCAAGGGCGCCCTGGCCGCGCTGACCATGACCGCGCTGCTCTACCACGCCATCAACCACGCCTTCTTCAAGGGGCTGTTGTTCATCGGCACCGGCTCGGTGCTGCACTCGACCGGGGTGCGCCACATGGGCGCCCTGGGCGGCCTGATCCGCTACATGCCCTGGACCGCCTGGCTGACCCTGGTCGGCGCGCTCGCCATCGCCGGCCTGCCGCCGCTGAACGGTTTCGTCTCCGAGTGGCTGCTGCTGCAGGCCTTCCTGCTCTCCCCCGGCCTGTCGCACCACTACCTCAACATGGTCATCCCGGTGGCGGCGGCGGCCATCGCGCTGGCCTCTGCGCTGGCCGCCTACGTCATGGTCAAGTTCTTCGGCGTCGTCTTCCTGGGCCAGCCGCGCGCGGCAAACCTGGAGCATGCCCACGAGGCCGGCTGGCCGGAACGCCTCGGCATGATCTGGATGGCGCTGGCCTGTGTCCTGCTGGGCCTGTTCCCGGTCCAGGTGATCGTCTGGCTGGAGCCGGTGGTGCGCCTGCTGACCAGCCAGACCATGACCAATGCCGGCAACTGGCTGATGCTGGCGCCGATCTCGGCCGAGCGGGCCAGCTACGCCCCGCTGATCTTCTTTGCCGTGATCGCGGCCATTACCCTGCTGGTGTTCTTCGGCGTCAAGCGGGTCTACCATGGCCGGGTGCGCCGTGCCGACCCGTGGGACTGCGGTTTTCCCGAGCAGGATGCCCGCATGCAGGACAGCGCCGAGGGCTTCGGCCAGCCGATCCGGCAGATCTTCGAGAGCTTCATGCGGGTCGAGCGGGAAATGCCGGATCCGTTCGACCGTGCACCGCAATACCGGGGCGACAGCCGCGACAAGATCTGGCTGTTGATCTACCAGCCGATCGCCGACCTGACGGCCTGGCTGTCGGCCCAGGCCGGACGCCTGCAGCATGGCCGCATCCACTGGTACCTGATCTACAGCTTCGCCACCCTGATCTTCCTGCTCGTCTTCACGCGGTGATCCCATGACTACCGGCATCCTCCTGCAAATCCTCCAGACCCTGCTGGCGATCCTGCTGGCACCGCTGCTGATGGGCTGGGTCAACCAGTGCCGCGCCTGGCTGCAGGGCCGCTCGGCGCCGCCCATCGGCCAGCCCTACCGGACCATCAAGAAGCTGTTCCACAAGGACGCGGTCCTGGCCCACGATGCCAGCCAGCTGTTCCGCTTCGCGCCCTACCTCATCTTCGCCTGCATGGTGCTGGCCGCCGGCATCGTGCCGACCATCGCCAACGACCTGCCGTTCTCGCCCGCCGCCGACGTCATCGCCCTGGTCGGCATCTTCGCCCTGGCGCGGGTGTTCCAGGCTCTGGCGGCGATGGATATCGGCACCTCGTTCGGCACCCTGGGCGCACGCCGCGAGATGCTGGTGTCCTTCCTGGCCGAGCCGGCCCTGCTGATGGTGTTCTTCACCGCCAGCCTGATCTCGCACTCGACCGAATTGCCGGTGATCGTGCAGACCCTGGCCCACAAGCAGTTCGTCATCTATCCCAGCCTGGCTTTCGCCGCGGTGGCGTTCTGGATGGTGTCGACGGCGGAAAACGCCCGCATCCCGATCGACAACCCGACCACCCACCTCGAACTGACCATGATCCACGAGGCCATGATCCTGGAATATTCGGCCCGCCACCTGGCCCTGATCGAATGGGCCGTGGCGCTCAAGCTGTTCACCTATTCCGCCCTCGGCATCGCCCTGTTCGTGCCCTGGGGCATCGCCCCGGCCGGCGACCTGTCGGCCTTGCCCCTGGCGGTGCTGGCCCTGCTGGTCAAGATGATGCTGGGCGGTGCCGGGCTGTCCCTGCTGGAGGCCATTTCCGCCAAGCTGCGCCTGTTCCGCGCGCCGGAATTCCTGGGCACCGCCTTCCTGCTCGCGGTGCTGGGCATGCTGACCCATTTCCTGCTGGAGATCTGACGTGACCCTGAGCTACCACCTGCAAGTCGTCAACCTGCTGGCTGCGCTGCTGCTGCTGATCTCCTTCGCCATGCTGTCGCAGCGCCGCATCGTCGGCCTGATCACCCTGTTCGCCTGGCAGGGCGCGGCCCTGGCCACCTCGACCGCCATCGTCGCCTGGTCGACCGGGCAGCACCACCTGTATTGGTCGGCCGCACTGACCCTGGCCCTGAAGGTGATCGCGATGCCCTGGTTCTTCTTCCGCCTGGTCAGGAAACTGGACGTCGAGCGCGAGGTCGAGACGATGATCAACATCCCCACCACCATGCTGATCGGCATCGCCCTGGTGATCTTCTCCTTCAACCTGGCCCTGCCGATTTCGCAGATGTCCGGCACGGTGACCCGCTCGACCCTGGGCATCGCCATGGCCTGCGTGCTGCTGGCCTTCCTGATGATGATTACCCGGCGCAAGGCCATCACCCAGGTGCTCGGCTTCCTGTCGATGGAAAACGGCCTCTTCTTCGCCGCCACCAGCGCCTCCTACGGCATGCCGCTGGTGGTCGAGATGGGGGTCGCCCTGGACGTCCTGGTGGGCGTGTTCGTGCTGGGTATCTTCTTCTTCCAGATCCGCGAGACCTTCGACTCGCTCGACCTGAAGCACATGGAAAAGTTGAAAGAACGCTGAGATGGAAATCTACTGGGTACTCGGCATACCGCTGTTCGGCGGGCTGTTTCTGGCGCTTTCGGGCAACCGCAGCAACGCGCCCGAAATCAATGCGCTGTTCAGTTTCCTCACCCTGGTGGCGGCCGCGGTGCTGACCGTGCGCATCGTCGCCGAGGGGCCGATGATGGCCGGCGACAGCTGGTTCTTCATCGATTCCTTCAACGTCTTCCTGGTCGCACTGACCGCCTTCGTCGCCTTCACCACGTCGTTGTTTTCGCGCCCCTACATGCGCATCGAGAAGGAACACGGCCGCCTCAACGACAAGCGCCTGCGGCTCTACCACAGCAGCTACCAGATCTTCATCGGCGCCATGCTGCTGGCCCTGACCACCAACAACATGGGCATCCTGTGGGTGTCGATGGAGGCGGCCACCCTGGCCACCGTGCTGCTGGTCTCGCTCTACCGCACGCCGGCCTCGCTGGAGGCGGCCTGGAAGTATTTCATCCTGTGCGGCGTCGGCATCGCCCAGGCCCTGTTCGGCACCATCCTGCTCTACTTCGCGGCCGAGAAGGTGCTCGGCGCCGGCGGCAACGCCCTGTTGTGGACGCACCTGAACGCGGTCAAGGACCAGTTGGAGCCGACCGTGCTGCAACTGGCCTTCGTCTTCCTGCTGGTCGGCTACGGCACCAAGGTCGGCCTGGCGCCGCTGCACAACTGGCTGCCCGATGCCCACGCCGAAGGCCCGACCCCGGTGTCCGCCGTGCTGTCCGGTCTCCTGCTCAACGTCGCCCTGTACGCGGTGATGCGCTCCAAGGTGCTGGTCGACGGCGCCCTGGGCAACAACATGGCCGGCGGCCTGATGATGGGCTTCGGCCTGCTTTCGGTGGTGGTGGCGGCCTTCCTGATCAAGCGCCAGACCGACGTGAAGCGGATGTTCGCCTATTCCTCGATCGAGCACATGGGCCTGGTCACCTTTGCCTTCGGCATGGGCGGCCCGGTGGCCAGCTTCGCCGGCCTCTTGCACATGACCATGCATTCGCTGACCAAGTCGGCCATCTTCTTCGCCGTCGGCCACGCCACCCAGAGCGCCGGCACCCAGCTGATGGACGGCATCCGCGGCCTGATCCGGACCAACCCGACCATCGGCTGGGGCCTGATGCTGGGCACCCTGGCGATCCTCGGCATGCCGCCGTTCGGCGTCTTCGCCAGCGAGTTCCTGATCATCACCACGGCCATGCACGAGCACCCCTGGGCGACGCCCTTCCTGCTCACCGCCCTGGGGGTCGCCTTCGCCTCGATCTTCGGCAAGGTCCAGCCGATGGTGTTCGGCGAAACCGAGTTGCCCAGGCTGCCGCATCAGCCGGCCCTGACCCCGGTGTTCATGCACCTGGGCCTGGTGCTGATGCTGGGCCTGTTCATTCCGCCTTATCTGGCCGACTGGTATCGCCAGGCCGCCGCACTGTTGGGAGGCTGAGATGAGCAAGATCGGCGACTGGGACCTGGAACCACAAGGCAGCCACGTCTGGCGCGTCGGGCCGGAGGTCGGGCAACTGCCCGCGCTGGCCCGGGAGGTCAAGGAGGCGGGTGGCCAGTTGGTCGCCTTGTGGGGTTCGGACGACCGCCACCTGGATGCAGGCTACGCCATCCACGCCGCCTTCATGACCGCGGTCGGCCTGGTCTGGGCGACCTGCGCCGTGTCCGCCGAAACGCCGGCGTACCCCGACCTGGCGGTGATCTTCCCGCAGGCCGACCGGATGCAGCGGGCGACTTTCGACCTGCTCGGGATCAAGGCCGAGGGCGCGGCCGACCAGCGCAAGTGGCTGCGCCACAACGCCTGGAACGCGGATGAGTTTCCCTTGCGCAAGGACTACAACGCCGTCGCGCCTCGCGCCTCAGCGCTCGCCGCCGTCGACGGCTACCCGTTCATCCGGGTCGACGGCGACGGCGTCCACGAGATTCCGGTCGGGCCGGTCCACGCCGGTACCATCGAGCCGGGCCACTTCCGCTTCTCCATCATCGGCGACCGCGTGCTCAAGCTGGAACAGCGCCTCGGTTATACCCACAAGGGCACGGAAAAGCGCTTCGAGGGCATGGATCCGGACGTCGGCGCCAAGCTGGCCGGACGGGTATCCGGCGACAGCCACAGCGCCTTCGCCTGGGCCTACTGCATGGCGGTCGAGGCCGCCGCCGGCGCCCAGGTGCCCGAACGCGCGCTCTGGCTGCGCGCCCTGTTCCTGGAGATGGAACGGGTGGCCAACCACCTGGGCGACCTCGGCTACATGGGCAACGACGTCGCCCTGGCCTTCGCCTTGAACCAGTTCTGGAAACTGAAGGAGGAGTGGCTGCGCCTGTCCGCCAAGATGTTCGGCCACCGCTACCTGTTCGACTGCATCGCGCCCGGCGGCGTGGCGGTCGACCTGGGCGACGACGGCTACGACCTGAACCGGATGGCGCACCGCCTGGACGACGAGGTGGCCGGTCTGAAGCATGTCTACGATGAACATGCCACCTTGCAGGACCGCTTCAGCAATACCGGCATCTGCAAACCCAGTCTGGCGGCGAAACTCGGCCTGACCGGCCTGGCCGGCCGTGCCAGCGCCCAGGCCTGGGACGCCCGGGTGCAGTTCCCGCAGGCGCCCTACGACCGTCTGGACGTGAACATGGCCACCCAGCGCCGGGGCGACTGCCTGGCGCGGGCCGAGGTGCGTTTTGCCGAGCTGCATGAATCGCTGCGCCTGATCCGCGACATCCTCAAGCGCATGCCGGCCGGACCGATCCGCGTCGCGTTGCCGGCGATCACCGAAGTGCGTGAAGGGCTGGGCTGGGTCGAGGGCTGGCGCGGCGAGGTCGTCGTCGCCGTGCGGATCGGCGCCGATGGCAAGCTCGACCGCGTGCATCCGCACGACCCGTCCTGGCAGAACTGGCCGCTGCTGGAAGTCGGCATCCTGGGCAACATCGTGCCGGACTTCCCGCTCATCAACAAATCGTTCAACCTCAGCTATTCCGGGCAGGACCTCTGATGGCCACGCGCCTCATACTGCAAAAGATCTTCAAGACCGGCTTCGTTTCCGAACCGGCGCCGGCCGCCGACCTGTCGCTGCGGGTGCGCGAGCAGGACCTGCAGGCGGACATCCTCAAGGTGTTCGGCCAGGCGGTGGCGATCCGCCACGTCGACGCCGGTTCCTGCAACGGTTGCGAGCTGGAGATCCACGCCCTCAACAGCCCGCAGTACAACATCGAGGGACTGGGCGTGAAGTTCGCCGCCAGTCCGCGTCACGTCGACGTCCTGCTGGTGACCGGGCCGGTGTCGCGCAACCTGGAAACCGCGCTCCGGCGTACCTATGAAGCCATACCCGAGCCGAAATGGGTGGTCGCCTTGGGCGACTGCGGCTGCACCGGCGGCATCTTCGGCGAGAGCTACGCTTCCTGCGGCCGGGTCGCCAACGTGATCCCGGTCGATGTCGAGGTGCCGGGCTGCCCGCCCACCGCCACCGCGCTCCTGCAGGGCATCCTGGCGGCGGTCGGCGGCGGCCGCTGAGGCCCCGGTCAGCGGCCGATATCCGGCCGGCCGCGGCCTGTGTATGATCGGCGACCGTGAACGTCGTCATCCTGAAAACCGCTTTTCTCCTCGTCCTGTCGAACCTGTTCATGACAGTGGCCTGGTACGCCCATCTCAAGAACCTGTCCGACCGGCCCTGGTGGATCGCCGCCCTGGCCAGCTGGGGCGTGGCCCTGTTCGAGTATCTGTTGCAGGTGCCGGCCAACCGGGTCGGCTACACCATGCTGTCATTGCCCCAGCTGAAGATCATGCAGGAGGTCATCACCCTGTCGGTGTTCGTGCCCTTCGCGGTGTTCTACATGCACGAGCCGGTCAAGCTGGATTTCCTCTGGGCCGGGATGTGCCTGCTGGGGGCGGTGTACTTCATGTTCCGATCCTGAGCGCCCGGCATCGCCATTAGAACAACGGCAAGGTAGAATCCCGCCTTTGATTTTTCGGGCTTTTTATCATCATGTTCGCCGCCGACCACACCATCAAGAATACCGATTCCGAACTTTGGGCCGCCATCCAGGGCGAGGCCCAGCGCCAGGAAGACCACATCGAGCTGATCGCCTCCGAAAACTACACCAGCCCGGCGGTGATGGAGGCGCAAGGTTCGGTGCTGACCAACAAGTATGCCGAGGGCTATCCCGGCAAGCGCTATTACGGCGGCTGCGAATGGGTCGACATCGTCGAGCAGCTGGCCATCGACCGGGTCAAGAAACTGTTCGGCGCCGAGGCGGCCAACGTGCAGCCCAACTCGGGTTCCCAGGCCAACCAGGCGGTGTTCATGGCCTTCCTGAAGCCGGGCGACACCATCATGGGCATGAGCCTGGCCGAGGGCGGCCACCTCACCCACGGCATGGCGCTGAACATGTCCGGCAAGTGGTTCAACGTGGTCGCCTACGGCCTCGACGCCAGCGAGAACATCGATTACGAGGCCATGGAGGCCAAGGCACGCGAACACAAGCCCAAGCTGATCATCGCCGGTGCCTCCGCCTTTGCCCTGCGCATCGATTTCGCCCGCTTCGCCCGGATCGCCAAGGAAATCGGCGCCATCTTCATGGTCGACATGGCCCACTACGCCGGCCTGATCGCCGCCGGGGTCTACCCGAACCCGGTGCCGCACGCCGACGTGGTCACCTCGACCACCCACAAGACCCTGCGCGGGCCGCGCGGCGGTATCATCCTGATGAAGGCCGAGCACGAGAAGGCGATCAACTCCGCCATCTTCCCCGGCCTCCAGGGCGGCCCGCTCGAGCACGTCATCGCCGGCAAGGCGGTGGCCTTCAAGGAAGCCGCCTCCAAGGAGTTCAAGCACTACCAGGAACAGGTCTGCGCCAACGCCATCGTGATGGCCAAGGTATTGTCCGAGCGCGGCCTGCGCATCGTCTCCGGCCACACCGAGAGCCATGTCTTTCTGGTCGACCTGCAGGCCAAGGGCCTGACCGGCAAGGAGGCCGAGGCCGCCCTCGGCAAGGCCCACATCACGGTGAACAAGAACTCCATCCCGAACGACCCGCAGAAGCCCTTCGTCACCTCCGGTATCCGGCTCGGCACCCCGGCCATGACCACGCGCGGCTTCAAGGAGCCGGAAGCGGAGGAACTGGCCCATATGATCGCCGACGTGCTGGAAGCGCCCAACGACGAGGCGGTGATCGCCCGCGTCGCCGCCGAGGCGCAGAAGCTGTGTGCCAGGTTTCCGGTCTACGGAAAATAAAGTGAAGGGGGAAGGGACCGCGCTGCGCGCTCAAGGGAGAAGAGCTGCCATGTCTTTCACCCTTCACCCTTCACCCTTCACCTTTCAGCCATGAAATGTCCCTTCTGCGGCGATGCCGATACCCAGGTCATCGAGACCCGCCTGTCCGAGGACGGTACCTCGATCCGCCGCCGGCGCCGCTGCGCCATCTGCGAGAAGCGCTTTACCACCTTCGAGACGGCCGACATCCGGCTGCCCCAGGTGGTCAAGGCCAACGGCATCCGCGAGGAGTTTTCCGAGGCCAAGCTGCGCGAGGGCTTCACCCGCGCCCTGCACAAGCGGCCGGTGCCGGTGGAGTTGATGGAAGAGGCGGTGGCGCAGATCCGGCAGAAGCTGCTCAGCCTGGGCGAGCGTGAGATCCCCTCGCGCGCCCTCGGCGAGATGGTGATGAACGCCCTGCGCAAGCTCGACAAGGTGGCCTATATCCGCTTCGCCTCGGTCTATCGCAGCTTCCAGGACGTCGACGATTTCCGCGACGCCATCAAAGACCTCGACCAATGAGCTTTTCCGCCGCCGACCACGACCACATGGCCCGGGCCATCCGCCTGGCCGAACAGGGCCTCAACACGGCCTCGCCCAACCCGCGCGTCGGCTGCGTCCTGGTCAGGGACGGCGCGGTGGTCGGCGAGGGCTGGCACGAACGGGCCGGCGAGCCGCATGCCGAGGTCCATGCCCTGCGTGCGGCCGGCGAACGGGCGCGCGGCGCCACCGCCTATGTCTCCCTGGAACCGTGCAGCCATCACGGCCGCACGCCGCCCTGCGCCAATACCCTGGTCGACGCCGGCGTCACCCGCGTGGTCGCGGCGATGACCGACCCCAACCCCCAGGTGTCGGGCCAGGGCGTCCAGTTGCTCACCCTGGCCGGCATCCGGGCCGAGGTCGGCCTGATGGCGGACGAGGCGCGCGAGCTCAACATCGGTTTCGTCTCCCGTATGACCCGCGGCCGGCCCTGGGTCCGACTGAAGACGGCGTCCTCGCTGGACGGCAAGACAGCGCTGGCAAACGGCGAGTCGAAGTGGATCACCGGCCCGGCCGCCCGGCATGATGTCCAGGCCTGGCGGGCGCGTGCCTGCGCCATCCTGACCGGCTCCGGCACGGTGCGGGCGGACGACCCGCAGATGACCGTGCGTGAGATCGCCACCGGCCGGCCGCCCTTGCGGGTGGTGGTCGACAGCGGCCTGGCCATGTCGCCGTCGGCGCAGATACTGGCCGGCGGTGGCGTCCTGATCGCCGCTGCCGTCGACGATCCGGCCAGGCGATCCGCCCTCGAGGCCGCCGGCGCCGAAGTGGTCCGGATACCCGGACCGGCCGGCCGGGTCGGCCTGACCGCATTGCTGGTCGAACTGGCCCGGCGCGGCGTCAATGAAGTGCACGTCGAGGCCGGCGCCACGCTGAACGGCGCGTTGCTCGAGGCCGGACTGGTCGACGAATGGGTCGCCTACCTGGCGCCGACGGTCATCGGCCACCAGGCCCGCGGCCTGTTCGATCTGCCCGCGTTGACCGACATGGCCGGCCGGCGCGGCTTCGTCCTGCGCGACGCCCGCCTGGTCGGCGGCGATCTGCGTTTGGTGCTGCGGCCCGCCAGCACTTAAAATGCGTGCCCTTTTGCTTCTTTAGAAACCGAGTCCGCCCATGTTTACCGGCATCATCCAGGCCGTCGGCCAAATCCATTCCCGTACCGAGAAGGGCGGCGGCGACGCGCGCGTCACCATTGCCGGCGGTGGCCTGAATCTCAACGACGTCGCCCTGGGCGATTCGATCGCCTGCAACGGCGTTTGTCTGACCGTGGTCGAGCATACCGCCGAGCATTTTTCGGTCGACGTTTCCCAGGAGACCTTCAACTGCACGGTCGGCTTCGCGCCGGACGAGGCGGTGAACCTGGAAAAGGCCCTGCGCCTGACCGATCATCTGGGTGGCCACATGGTCTCCGGTCATGTTGATGGCGTTGGCGAGGTGATCCATTTCGCACCGGTGTCGACCACCGCCGAGGACGCCAGCTGGCGGCTCGATATCCGGGCCCCGGGCAGCCTGGGCCGCTACATGGCGGTCAAGGGTTCGGTGGCGGTGAACGGGGTATCGCTGACCGTGAATACGGTGCGTGGCAACGACTTCTCCATCAACCTGATCCCGCACACCCTGGAAAACACCATGCTGTGCCACCTCAAGCCGGGCGCCAGGGTGAACCTGGAGGCGGACATGCTGGCCCGCTACGCCGAGCGCCTGCTGGCCTATACCCAAGAAACCGACAAGGACTGACATGACCCTGGCAAGCACCCAAGAAATCGTCGCCGAGCTGAAGGCCGGCCGCATGGTCATCCTGGTCGACGAAGAGGACCGGGAAAACGAGGGCGACCTGGTTATGGCCGCCGAGCACGTCACCCCGGAAGCAATCAACTTCATGACCAAGTACGCGCGCGGCCTGGTCTGCCTGACCCTGACCCCGGCCCGTTGCACACAGCTGGGCCTGAAGCAGATGGTGAGCGACAACCAGACCCCGCACGGCACCGCCTTCACGATCTCGATCGAGGCGGCCGAGGGCGTCACCACCGGCATCTCCGCCGGCGATCGCGCCTGCACCATCCAGGCCGCGGTCAACAAGGAAGCCCGCGCCAGCGACATCATCCAGCCCGGCCACATCTTCCCCTTGCGCGCCCAGGAAGGCGGCGTGCTGGTGCGCGCCGGCCATACCGAGGCTGGCTGCGACCTGGCCGCCATGGCCGGCCTGGAGCCGGCGGCGGCGATCTGCGAGATCATGAACGAGGACGGCTCCATGGCGCGCCTGCCCGACCTGATCGAGTTCAGCAAGGTGCATGACCTCAAGATCGGCACCATCGTCGACCTGATCCATTACCGCGCCGCCAACGAAAGCCTGGTCCGGCGCCAGGGCGAGCGGACCATGGAGACGCCCTACGGGCCGTTCCGGCTGGTGGTGTACCGCGACAAGATTGGCCAGGCCAGCCATCTGGCGCTGGTGTGCGGGGAAATCACGCCGGATGACGAGACCCTGGTGCGCGTCCATGAGCCGGTGTCGCTGATCGATGCCCTGGATGCCAGCGACGGCATCCATGCCTATTCGGTGCCGACGGCCATGAAGATCGTCGCGGAGGCGGGCAAGGGCGTCATCGTCCTGCTGCACCGGCCGGAGTCGGCCGACGAGTTGGCCGCGCGCGCCCTGCCTCCCGCAGAGCCCCTGCCGGAACGCAAGTTCGACCTGCGCAACTACGGCACCGGCGCCCAGATATTGCGCGACCTCGGGGTCGGCAAGATGCGTCTGCTGGCCAAGCCGCGCAAGATGCCCGCCATGGATGGCTTCGGCCTTGAAGTGACCGGTTATTACGAGAGGAATTGAGATGGCCAAGCGTACCGACAACATCGCCGAGATCGAGGCCAGCCTGGACGGGGCCGGGCTCAGGATCGGCATCGCCACGACGCACTGGAACAAGGACATCTGCGACGGCCTGCTGTCGGCCGCTACGGCGACCCTGGTCAAGTCCGGCGTCAGCGAGAAGGACATCGTCATCGTCACCGTGCCGGGCGCGCTGGAACTGCCCCTGGTGCTGAAGCGGATGGCCGAGTCGGGCAAGTACGACGCCCTGATCGCCCTGGGCGCGGTGATCCGCGGCGACACCTATCATTTCGAGATTGTTTCCAACGAGATGGCGGCCGGCATCACCCGGGTCCAGCTGGATACCGGCGTGCCGATCGGCAACGCCGTGCTGACCACCGAGAACGATCACCAGGCTACCGCGCGGATGACCGAGAAGGGCCGCGACGTCGCCCATTGTGCAATCGAGATGGCCCGACTGTTGAAGACCCTATGAGCAAGAAACGTGGTAACCGCCGCCTGTCCCGTGAACTGGCCCTGCGCGCGCTGTATCAGTGGCGCCTGACCGGCGACGACCTGGCCCGACTGCTGGTCCAGGCCGAAGAGGCGGAGGAATATCCGGACGCCAACGTCGAATTCCTCAGGACGCTGCTGGAGGGCGTGCTGGCCGAGGCGGAGGTGTTGAACCAGTCCCTGGCCCAGCACCTGGATCGTCCGGTCGAGCAGCTTTCCCCGATCGAACACGGCATCCTGCTGATCGGCGCCTACGAACTGAGCCACAGCCTGGACGTGCCCTACAAGGTCGCCATCAACGAGGCGGTCAACCTGGCCAAGGCCTACGGCGGCACCGACGGCCACAAGTACGTCAACGGCGTCCTCGACAAGCTGGCCAAGGACGTGCGCCGGATCGAGATCGAGGCGGCGGCCAAGCCGTAACAGCCCGCAGAGATAGGCGCTAGCGGGCGATGGCCTCCGAATTCGATCTCATCGCCCGCTATTTCAACCGGCCGGCCAGGGACGCGGTCCTCGGCGTCGGCGATGACGCTGCCCTGATCCGGCCCGCGCCCGGCATGGAGTTGGCGGTCTCGGTCGACATGCTGGTGGCCGGCCGGCATTTCTTTCCCGATGCCGATCCGGATCGTCTCGGCCACAAGGCCCTGGCGGTGAACCTGTCCGACCTCGCCGCCATGGCGGCGGCCCCGCGTTGGGCGCTGCTCTCCATCGCCCTGCCGGAGGCCGACGAGGCCTGGCTGGCCGGATTCAGCCGAGGCTTCTTTGCCCTGGCCGACCGTTACGGCGTCGACCTGGTCGGCGGCGACACCACGCGCGGTCCGCTCAATATCAGCGTCACCATCCTGGGTGAGGTGCCGGCGGGCCGGGCCTTGCGCCGCGACGGCGCCAAGACCGGCGATGACATCTGGGTGTCCGGGGAACTCGGCGGTGCGGCGCTTGGCCTGCGCCACCTGCTCGGCGAGGTGGCCCTGGGCGAAGCGGAAGCCTTGTCCTGCCAGGCCCGCCTGCATGCCCCGGAGCCGCGTGTCGCGCTCGGACGGTTACTGGCGGGGGTGGCCCATGCCGCCATCGACATCTCCGACGGCCTGCTCGCCGACCTGGGCCATATCCTGGCACGCTCGCAGTCGGGCGCCGACCTCGAACTCGCCAGCCTGCCCGCCGCCGCTGCGGTGGCGGCGCGGCTCCCGGACCCGCGCGCCATGGCCTGCCTGCTGGCCGGCGGTGACGATTACGAACTCTGTTTTACCGCCGCTCCGGGGCAGCGCGAGGCGGTGTTGGCGGCCGGAAAATCGGCGGGCGTGCCAGTCAGCCGCATCGGCTGCATCAGCGCCGATCCGGGTTTGCGGGTGCGGCGCCCGGACGGCGGCCGGCTCGACATGGAGGTGACCGGCTTTGACCACTTCGCGTCCTGATCTGCGCTTTCTGCTGGCCCACCCGGCCCACTTCCTGGCTCTCGGTTTCGGTTCCGGCCTGTCGCCCAAGGCGCCCGGCACGGCCGGCACCCTGGTGGCCTTCCCATTCTATTTCGCCATGCTGGGCCTGGCCGCGCCGGTGTATTGGGCCCTGGTCGCCCTGTTCCTGGTGGCCGGGATCTGGATCTGCGGCCGCACCGGCGCGGCCCTCGGGGTGCACGACCACGGCGGCATCGTCTGGGACGAGATCGTCGCCTTCCTCATGGTGCTGCCGTTCGCGCCCGCCACCTGGTGGGGCTATGGCCTGGCCTTCGCGCTGTTCCGCCTGTTCGACATCTGGAAGCCGTATCCGATCGGCTGGCTGGACGAGCGGGTCCATGGCGGCTTCGGCGTGATGCTCGACGATGTCCTGGCGGCGGGCTACGCCGTGCTCTGTCTCCTGGCGGTGTCGGCATGGCTGAACTGAATCAGGACGCCTTGGAGGCCCTGGCCGCCGAGTTGGGCAGCGAGCTTTTGCGTCTGGGTATGAGGTTGGCGGCGGCGGAATCCTGCACTGGTGGCTGGGCCGCCCAGGCGATCACCGCGGTTGCCGGGAGCTCGGCCTGGTTCGAGCGCGGCTTCGTGACCTACAGCAACGAGGCCAAGATGGACATGCTGGGCGTCCATGCCGATACCCTGGAACGCCACGGTGCAGTGAGCGAGGCGACGGTGCGGGAGATGGCCGAAGGGGCGTTACGCCACAGCCGCGCCCAGGCCGCCTTCGCCATCAGCGGCATCGCCGGTCCGGGCGGAGGCTCAGATTCCAAGCCTGTGGGTACGGTATGTTTCGCCTGGGCGACGGCCAATGGCCCGGTTCGCGTAGAGACGCGCCGCTTCGACGGCGACCGCCGGCAAGTGCGCATGCAGGCGGTGGCATATGCCTTTTGTGAGATGCAGGCGGACCTGATGGCTATGCCATAATCGGCCGATTGAATTTGGAGAAGACAGACATGGACGACAACAAGAGCAAGGCCCTGGCAGCGGCGCTTTCGCAGATCGAAAAGCAGTTCGGCAAGGGCTCGATCATGAAGATGGGCGACGGCAGCATCTTCGATGACATCCAGGTGGTTTCCACCGGTTCCCTGGGCCTGGATGTGGCCCTGGGCGTGGGCGGCCTGCCGCGTGGCCGGGTGGTCGAGATCTACGGCCCGGAATCGTCCGGCAAGACCACCCTGACCCTGCAGGTCATCGCCGAAATGCAGAAGCTGGGCGGCACCGCGGCCTTCATCGATGCCGAGCACGCGCTCGACCCGGTCTATGCCCAGAAGCTGGGCGTGAATATTTCCGACCTGCTGATTTCCCAGCCGGATACCGGTGAGCAGGCTCTTGAGATCGCCGACATGCTGGTGCGCTCCAGCGCGGTGGACGTGGTCGTCATCGACTCGGTGGCGGCGCTGACCCCGAAGGCGGAAATCGAGGGCGAGATGGGTGACTCCCATATGGGCCTGCAGGCCCGGCTGATGAGCCAGGCGCTGCGCAAGTTGACCGCGAACATCAAGCGTACCAACACCCTGGTCATCTTCATCAACCAGATCCGCATGAAGATCGGCGTCATGTTCGGCAACCCGGAAACCACCACCGGTGGCAACGCGCTCAAGTTTTACGCCTCGGTGCGTCTGGACATTCGTCGCATCGGCGCGATCAAGAAGGGCGATGAGGTGGTCGGTTCCGAGACCCGGGTCAAGGTAGTCAAGAACAAGGTGGCGCCGCCGTTCAAGGAGGCGGTGTTCGACATCCTGTACGGCGCCGGCATCTCGCGCGAGAGCGAGATCATCGAGCTGGGCGTGGCGCACAAGTTCATCGACAAGTCCGGCGCCTGGTATGCCTATCAGGGCGAGAAGATCGGCCAGGGCAAGGACAATGCCCGCGAGTACCTCAAGGAACATGCCGACATCGCCGCCGAGATCGAGACCCAGATACGCCAGAAACTCGGCGTGAAGTCGGCGGGCGCCGCGCCGGCCGACGCATGACCCTGCGCGAGCGCGCGCTGAACCTGCTGGCCAGGCGCGAGCACAGCCGGGCCGAACTGGCCCGCAAGCTCGCCCCGCACGGCGAGGCGGACGAGATCGCCGAATTGCTCGATGTCCTGGAGCGCGAGGGCCTGTTATCCAATGAACGTTATGCCGATGCCCTGGCGACTGCGCGCGCCAGCCGGCACGGCAGCCTGCGCCTGAAGGCCGATCTGCGTGACAAGGGCGTTCCCGAATCGGTCATGGCGGACGTGCTGCGGGGTGCGCGCGATAACGACCTGGAAACGGCGCGCGCCGTCTGGGCGAAAAAGTTCGCCGGCCAACTGCCGGCGAATGCCGCCGAACGGGCGAAACAGATGCGCTTCCTGGCCGGCCGCGGCTTCCCGCTCGACGTGGTCAGGCGGGTGGTTGGCGGCGACCTTGACGACTAGAGCCGGACACTGACCAGTCGGGCGATCTCGTCATCGCTCAACACGACCGGATTGGTCTTCATGCTGCTGCCGCGGCTGTTCGCCACGATGCGCGGGATATCCGCCCGCGTCACGCCGTAATTCCCCAGTCCAGGAATGTCCAGTTGCCGGGTCCAGTCTTCAAGGGTGTCGAGCAAGGCCGCCTGGCTGGCTTCCTCCGAGCCTGCCAGGCCCGTCAGCAAGCGCCCGACATCGGCATATTTCTTCAGTGCCGGACTGCCGGGCGCACGTTCCTTCAAGGCCTCGATATTGATCCGTGTCGCTTCGGCCACCAGCGTGCCGCAGGCGGCGCCGTGTGGGATCGGATAGAAAGCGCCCAGCGGCGCCGCCAGCCCATGCACCGAGCCCAGTCCGACCTGGGCTAGGGTGATCCCGGAGAGCAGGGCGGCATAGGCCATGCGCGAGCGGTACTCCGCTGCGTCGCCCTTGCCCGCGTACCATGGCAGCAGGCTGTCGCTCACGGAGGCCATGCCGCTCAACGCCAGGGCGTCGGTCAATGGATTGGCCTTGGTCGAGACATACGATTCGAGCAACTGGGTGAAGGCATCCATCCCGTTGGCGGCAATGATGGCCGGCGGGCAGGTGGCCAGCAGATCGGGATCGACAATGGCGTATTCGGCCACCAGCCGATCGTCCCGGAACGATTTCTTGAAACCGTCTGTGCCATGCCGGCTGAGTACGGCATTCTTGGTGGCCTCCGAGCCGGTGCCCGCGGTGGTCGGCACGGCGATGAAGGGCGTTGCCGGGCCGGTATAGGGCAACTCCGGTCCGACGCCCTCCAAGTGATCCATGACCGAGTTACCCGGCCGGAGCAGGCCGGCGATCGCCTTGCCGGCGTCCAGTGCGCTGCCGCCGCCGATGCCGACTACCGCATCGAAGGCGTGGCCGCGTAGTTCACGCACGGCGTCATCAACCAGTGCGGGCGAGGGTTCGGCGCTGACATGGATAATCTCGCAGTCAATGCGGGACTGTACGAGCTGCTTGGCCAAAGCCTGCCAGTGCGGACTTGCAATGAAGGACCTGGCGCCGGTGACAACCAATATGCGGGTGCCAAATTGCTGCAGGATGCTGGGCAGTCGGGCGAGGCTGCCCGGACCAAACTCGATCCGGGGTAGATGGGCGACAGCGAAACTCAGCGGCATGAGCAGACCTGCAGTGTATGAGCGGTGACCATATTATTCCTCTGCAGGGTGGGCGAGGAAATCGGCAGCCGATCATCTATCTGTGTAATTGTTCGAGAAAAGGTGTTGACAGGTTTCATGGGTATCAGCATAATTCGGCCTCTCAACGCAAACGAAGCAACGCAGCAGCAAGCGATGCGACGATTTAATCGGACGCGGGGTGGAGCAGTCTGGCAGCTCGTCGGGCTCATAACCCGAAGGTCACAGGTTCAAATCCTGTCCCCGCAACCAACGTTGAACTGATCTTTAACAAGTAGAAACAGCCTTTAAGAGGTGTGGGCATTGAGTTTGAGCGGAAGCTAACTTTAGGGTTAGCGGAATGCTAAGAGGTAATAAAGACTTACTTAATGCTCATACTTATGA
>JAQTLU010000014.1 GCA_028714735.1 Gallionellaceae bacterium
GCCGCGTATTCCAGGTCGGAAAAGCTTCTCTGCTTCATGTCTGTCCGGCAGGTTTGTGTTCGTTCAATTCTCCCAGAACCCAGGGGGTCAAAGCCGCTCGGTTCGGGAATATTTCAGCGTGTCCTTAAGTGCCGGCAAGCCCAGCAGTGGTTCGGCGTCGCCTCGTGCGAGGAGCGGATTCGGCGCACGCTTGAATACATCCTCGGAGAAGTGTTCTTCTTCGCAGGCCGCCAGACTGAACTGCGTGCGTGCATAGAGGCGGTTGGATTCCAAGCGGAAGGGAAATGCGCGCGATATAAACTCATTCACGCAGGCCGACGCTGCGCGCATATTGAGCGTAATCACCGCGGGTGCTTCTTCGACCAGCCCTTTGAGATAGCCGGCGTCGAGTTCTTTCTGGTGCGCTTCAGGAGCCACCTTCCGCAGATACTCACCGCGCAGGCTCTCCGGCGTGTACACACCGCGGTCCTGCAGGGTTGAGCCACCAGGCTGGACATAGTCGATACGGCCGCATACATCGGCGATCGCGAATGCATCGCCTTTCTTGCGCACGGGAATGACAACGCCGACGTCAAACAACGGCAGAAGGAACGCTGCCGCGATCAGGTCTGCGATTTGTCGGGCTTCGAGGGTATCGACACAGCAAAAAACAACATCGGACTGAGCAGCCGCAAGCACTGCATCCCGTGTTGCGATCGATGCCGGCACCGGGATGGCCACGCCTTCGCCGCGATAGGTGGCCACGGCTTCGGCGAAAGCTTCAACCTTCAGGCGATTCGCGTCGGCGTCGGCGCGTTTCGAGTTGAGGATACGGTTGAGATTTTTCCATTCGAGCCGGTCGAAATCGATCACGAAAACACGGCCAAATCCGAGGCGGGCGAGTTGCTCGCCCGCGACCGAACCCGTCCCGGACGCGCCGATCACCGAGGCCGAAAGTCGGCCGAGTTCGGCCGTCATACCACTGGTAAAAGCGACGGGGCGATCCTCGGGGCCGGTGAAGCTCGCCTTGTCGTCCCACCAGTAGCACAGATCGTCGCCGGCGACCGTCACAAGATCGACCGCACGCGCCTGGAGGCTCGGATCGTATAGCCTCGCGCGAATCGCACCGTTGGCCGTCATGATGGCCGAACCATGCAGGGTCCCGAACGCGTGGAACAAGCTGGGGATGACCTTGCGGTCGCTTTCGTCGTCTGCGTCGGAGAATCCAAACAGTCCACCGGGGTGCGAATGAATGAGGATCATGACGGAGGCGGTCGACTCGGCCAGGTCAATAGCCTGTTCGAGGTATTCGCCTGGCCACGTGATGGCGTCGCGTTCTCGGCGCTTGCAGGCGGCATATGGAACAAAAATGATCTCTCGAACCAGAAAGCGCCGCCGCGGACCTAGTGTACGGGTGCAGATCAAGATGGCGGCCGCCTCCAGGCCATCTTGCGGAAAAAGGTGCCGCTTCACCTGAGCATGCAGGGCACCGCTAAAGGCCAGAGTGGTCTCGGGGATCATTCGTCAACCTCCTTGGCGAGTGCGGCATCGACCAAAGCGAGCTGAGTCACCACGTTGTCGGCAGCGGTGTCCCAAGGCGCCGCTGGGCCGCGGTTCCGAGACCAGCCGTGGTATTCGACACCAAGTAGCACACCCCGAAGCTGGGTACTCGCGATCACGCGGCCGGATGACAATGCAAGCGGTGGGTAAGCGTAGAAGCCATAAATCTGCGCGCCAGGATAGGTGGGCGGAATTTCCAACGCAACCTTGCTGTGGGCGACGGTGTAGCCGACCGGCAACGGATAGTCATGGAGGAGAAGCCAGCGGCGCTCGGCCTCGACGAAGGTTTCCCACTTCAGGCCAAGGCGATTGAGATGCGCCTCGTCGATGTCGAGTAGAGCGAACGTGCGGCAAGGCACCACCGGTGCCTCGCCGTTGTTGACGTCCTTGGGCGTGAGTCGCAGCTTCTCGATCCCCGGCGTGCGCAGGTCAATCACGGTGGTGAGCTCGACCGGCTGCTTTTGCTGGCCGACGATTTTGAGAAAAATATGCCAGCCCTGATTGGGGTTGAACCCGGCCTCAACCAGCGCCTCTCGTACCACAATGGTCGGTGCGAAAAGCTCCAGCACGACGCCCTGGACATTAAGTTTCCACACGAGCTTGCGGCTGACAAACGACTCGACACCAGCAGCGTCGAGGTCGACGAGATCTTGGTCGTCAACTTGGCGATCCGGTTGATCCTGCCGCTCGAAGTAGATCACCTTGTCAGTCGACACCTGGCCAAGCTTGCGCAGCAGTCCTCCCGAAACGATACGGCACGGCCAATCAAAACGCTGGCCGTCAATCGTCAACCGATAAGCGCGATCGCTCTCTACGATGACGAAGCGCCCCGCCTCCCAGCGCAGGTCCACCGTCTCGTTGGGGCGAACGTCTTCCAGATCGCCGGTTGCCAGGACTTGCAGGACACTGACCCCATCGACCGACTTGAAGCCGGCGACGATAGCAAGCTGCGCGCCGGTTGGAGTGAGGTCGTCGATACTCACCTGACGATAGGTCAAGCTTTGATCAGCGATGTCGATGGCATGGCGAATTGCCGCGCCAACATCTTCGGCAGGAATCCGGCCATCGCCAGTAGAATTAGTAGTTTGCATGTGATTACCTTTCTGTTGGCCCTGCGGGATTGCAGATTTCTGGCCTTCAGTTAGTTAATCGCAGCGCATTTCAGAACCGGAAAGCTGTCTACAACTTTTTTATGGTGACGGCACCGTCCGGCAGCTCACCACAGATGAAGAAACTGGGGCAGCGCGGACAGGCGCGTGCCTCCGCCTGAAGCGGAAAGTCACCTGAGCGGACACGCTGCACAATGTTTTGAACCTTCTGGCGTCGGGTTTCAAGCTTCTTTGCCGAGATCGACATCGGCTCTGTCGTCTCGCTGGTCAAATAGGTCACTTCAACCTGCGCCTGCCCGCCGTAGGCTTGCACGGCAGCGAGATGGAGAATCGTATATTCGATATCGTCAAAGGCATTCGATCGCGGCTTTCCGGTCTTGACCCGCCCCACCACAACCTGCCCTCGCTCACCTCGGGCAACGCTATCCGGCTTGACGAGGATATCGCCCTCGGCCCAACCCAGCGAGAGCGGCGCGACCGGAGAGCGGACTCCATTGCTTCGGGTTTCGATAAGGTAGTCGATCAGGCGGCGGCCGATGCGGCGGTAGTCTTCGGCATAGCCATGATCCGCTGCGCCCTTGGCTTGCCACGCTTCTTCGAAGCGAAAACTAAGTTCGGAATCGCTCGGGGTTGTCGTCTCGTGAACGGTTTTTAGCCAATCGAACAGGTCGCTGACTACGTTATGCATCTTCATGAAAGCTGTTTCCGTGCGACGCCCGCCGAGCTTGAGCACGTGCGTGTACAGAAACCGGCGCGGGCATCGCTCGAACAGGTTGACCTGGTTCTCGGTCCAGACCGGCTTTTCCTCCCAGGTAATTCCGACCGTGGTTGCCGGTCTCGCGGCTCCGCTCCGCTGTGCCGGATTGGCGGGATGGACAAGCAGATGATTGATCGCCGGAATGAATTTCGAAGGGTTGCGTACCTTGCCATCGGCCTGAACCGAGGATGCATAGAGAAAAAGCCGATCCCGTGCACGTGACAGCGCAACGAAGAACAGGCATTCCTCTTCCTCGTCGTGCCCTGTCTTGATCGCCTCCAGTCCGGTCAATCCTTGGGAGCCGTGAATCAAGCCGTCCGGCGGTACGCAGCGTGGTGCCATGTTGTTGCGCGGCAAACCGGAGGTCACCATGCCGGGAATATGCACGATGTCGAATTCGAGACCTTTGCTGCCATGGATGGTCATCAGCCGCACCGCATCAATGCCTTCGGCAACTCCCGGCAGTTGTCGCAAGCCGCGATCTTCTGACAGCAGGACAAGACGACGAATGCGATCGAGCAGGCGCACACTGGGAATACCAGCTCCCGATGGCTGGCGGCGACAGAAGTTGAGGAACTGCCACAACGCAAGACCCTTCATTCGGCTTCGCGGGTCGCGCGCCAGATGCAGGGTCTTCGCCAGTCCAAGCCGGTCGATCACCCACATGGTCAGGATCGTCCAGGGGTTACCCATCGGGTTCAGCCCGGTAAAAAGGTCGGCTACTCGCGACAACGCAGTCTGGCTTTCTGTCGCAAGACTCGGCAGCTCCGCGCCAGCCTGCCTCCAGTCGAGGGCAGCAGCTTTGTTTTCCCTGAGATGCCCGATGATTTGCATGACCTCTTGCAACGGCATCTCGTGCGCCGACATCGTGACGGCCCTCACCAGTCCGACCGCATACGGGTCCGTCAACATCGAAAGCAAAGCAAGCAGGTCTTTGATCTCCGGACGCTCAAAGAGGCTACCCAGGTGCAGCACCGGAATGCCTCTGGCCTCCAGGCCTTCGGCGATGTCACTCAAGCGGGCGTTGGATGCACAAAGCAGTGCCTGCCTGCGGTACGGAATTCCTGCCTCCTGTTGTTCTTGGATCACGGCCGCAACTGCAGAAATCTCATCCTCGGTTGATCTGACCACCCGAAATTCTGGTCGGGCATTCAAGACACCGCGGTCAGCCGTCAGCTGCAACGGTAAGGCGCCCGCCGACGCCTTCATCGCGCCGGAGAATGCCGTAAAAACCTCGATGACCTCTCGCCCCGAGCGATAGTTGACTCCCAACTGGCGCACCTGCGCTCCCGGGAAATCCACGGCGAAATGCGCCATGTTGGTGGCCGATGCGCCACGAAACCGATAGATGGATTGGCGCGCATCGCCCACAACCCAAAGATTCCGACCATCACCCACGATGGCTCTCAGCAAACGTACCGAAGCGCGGTTGACATCCTGATACTCATCGACGAGAACATGCTGGTGCCGCGCCTTCAGCGCCGCTCTCACTTCAGCATCGGTTTCGACCAGACGCACCGGCAGCGCAACCAGATCACCGAAATCGATCAAGTGCCCCGCTGCCATTAGCCGTTCATAGGTTTCGAACAGCAACGCGACCTCCAGACACTTCTCCGCACGCATGGCCGCTTCTTCGTCATGACCGGCGTTGTCTGCCATGGCCTGCGCCAACGTTCGATATCTCGCTGCATCAATGACCTCATCCTTGGCACGCGATATCGCATGGAGCATGTCACTGAGATCGAGTGCCGGGTCCCACAGGTTGCGATAGTGACGAAGCGGAAGCCGAGGTAGCTCATCTTCGAGCAGTTCAATCGCTTCCGACCGATCGACTAGGCGTGGATCGGGCGGCAGTCCCAACTTGTCATGAAAGCGGCGAACGATATCCAAACCGAACGCATGGAACGTACCGATCCACATCGCTGCGGCAGCCGTGGGGTTGTTCGCAGCCAGCCGCTCGCTCAGCTCATTGGCTGCTTTGTTGGAGTAGGTGAGAACAAGGATGGACATGGGGTCCACACCTTCGGCAAGCAAACTCTCGATACGACGCACAAGCGTTCGCGTTTTGCCAGTGCCAGGTCCAGCTTGCAACTGGAACGCACTGTTGCGATGTTCCGCCGCCGAAATCTGAGTCGGGTCGGGGGTCAACGCCGCAGCAGGAACCGCGAATGACTCGATCGAAGAATCCTCTGGCAGCAACAGCGCATCCAGAAGCTGTTGCTGAACCACCTGCAGCGGCGCACCGAAGCGTGAGGCAATATCCATCGAAGAACAGCCGTCGCTCACATGGAGATGTCGGACCATCGAACGTGGCAGGAGGAGTTCACGGGCAAAGAGATCCATCCGGATTTCTCGCCGCTCACGCGCGCCATAGTCGAGCACTTTTTCAATGCCGACCGGCGTGTCCTCGACGGAGCGATCCGGTTCAACTTGCTCTGTCACAACGTCCTGCGCGGGGCCGCCCTCCAACACAACATGCCCAAGTTCATGGGCAATGAGAAAAGCACGGTCGAATTCGGACCCCGTGTCTTCGTACAGAATGATTCCCGCCTGGCTATCGAAGGCCGCCCGCCCGCCTTTCAGTTGAGAATCACCGGACGGCAATGCATACACATCCAACTCTCGACGAACAGCCTCCCGCCGAACAAAATCAAGCAGTCTCCAAGGATCATCACCTGCGGCGACCGCCGCTTGATGAATGCGCTCTGCTTCTCGACGAGCGGCCTCGGTCGCGTCCATGGCCTAGTCCTGCAGTGCCTTGAGAGCGTCCTGCTGGGCCAGCGTGAGTTGAGACTTCTCAATCGCCTCTGCAAATGAAATCTGTTCGGTGACCGCCGGCTTTACGGATGACCGGAAGCTGTGGCCGGAAACCATCGCCGGCGGACTCTGCAGGTACTCCATAACGGATTCTGCTGTCGCGCCCAATTCGCTTGCGAGTCGCTGAACGAAGCGTCTGGGTATCGTCGCCGCGACAATCGCACGATCACGTAGCCGTATCAACAGCAAGTTGTTGATGTCGAGTTTTTTAGCTAGTGACTTGAAAGCGGTTGGATTGAGCATGGCAAACGGGTTTGTGACCAACACGTCGCCGGGCTGACTAACGACGGTTTGAAACCGCTGCCAAGCCCGATCGACGGCATCTTCAGAGGTCACTGCGACATCGTCACTGCGCGTTGCATCCACCATCAATTCAATCGAGCAGGCGGCGAGTGCCTTAGCATGCTCCGGGTACTCTCTCAGATATTGCTCCAACGTCTTGCGGTCATGCGTCGGCTCGACGGAGAAGGCCAAAAGAACCTCTTCCTCACTCAGTCTTGAGTACTGTTCGGCAGTCATAGTGCATTCTCCTTTTGAAGAATGGCCTTGAGCGCCTTGCTGGCACGATCTCGGCGGTTGCGAACCGTCCTTTCGTCGCACTGCAGAATGCGTGCAATGGTCATAACGTTTTTATCCTTGGAGTCAATCTGAAAACCTTGCAGTAGTAGCCCGACCACCTGCTTTTGATCATCTGGCAGACAATCAATCGCGGCAGTTAGCTCCAACCGGAAAGCCGGATCGTCAAGTTTTTCGGGATCGCCACCCAGAAAGTCCGCAGCAGCGGCCTCCACCTCGGCTGAGATCTCCAAGCCATCGTCCTCATTCGTACCCAAAGGCACCATGTCTACTACCGACGGGCCAATCTGGCGTAGAGCGGACGTGCGGAAAGCCGCGAATGCTTTGTCGAAGCGGATTTCATAGAAGTCCAGCAGACCAGTGCGCCCTTTGCAGTCTTTGGCGATTCGTTCCGCGAATCGATCCATGATCTCTTCCCGGATGCCTCGGGCACCGGCCATGCGTGAATCAGAGATGACTGAGCACAGCGACTGCTCGATCCGTTTCATAAGAATGCGGAATATTTTTTCAAAATCTCCCTGCATTCCCTCTGCCCAGGCTCTTCTCAGAAAGTAGACCAGCGCCTCCGACGGCACATGCCCAAGGCTCTTCCTGGACAGCGTCGCGAATTGTCGGAGCCGCTCTGCGACCTCAACCGTCTCCAGCTTCTTGAGCCACGCTTCAATCTCGGGAGGACGCTCATACGAGGTACCGTCCTTCTTTTTCCGTTTAAGGGGTTCCGGCATTCGTTGCCTCCATTCCAGGTAGCTCAATCGATAGTGAAGGATTCAACATCGTGCCCACCGCTCTACCGGATGCGGATCGGCAGCGACACTTGCGGCTGGATCGGCACCAGCGTTTTCGCGTAGGCGCGCAAGATGTCGTTGTAGAGGTCCGCATGTTTCGGCGCTTCGACCGTGATGATCAGCGCGTAGCGAATTTTCTCGGCACCGGTTGCCCGACCACCTGCTTCGCGGGCGTTGTAGTGAATATCGAAAACCGGGTTATTGAGGCTGCTGCCGCGCATGCGCTTAGAGCCGTGCAACACGGTTTCCCACTTGCCCATGTCGGAGCGGCGTTCCTCCTCAGTCGCGTACTTCTTCATATCGAAGAAGCCCCTCGTATCAGCGTTTGCCTTGCCGTCCTTGATCTTCTCGTCATTGGGCCGGAACACGGTCTCCAGTCCCGCGCGCGTATAGGCAGCCGCATCCTGCGGATCGGTGGGCGAGGCATAGCAAAACGTCGCCGTCAGCCGGATGTTCCCGCTCAGGCCACCGGCGGGCAGCGGCAGCGTGGCGCGAAGGTATTTACCGGGTTTCAGCTCGCCTTGGTAGACGACACGCGCCACTCCTGCCGGGCAGGTGATGATGCTCATCAAGTCTTCGGGCACCTTGCCCCAACCCACCTCCAGCTTGTCGTGTGTGGAAGGATCAGCGGCATGGACCAGCAACGCCTTGATCGCCAGCGGTGTCAACTCCACGCCCAGGATGGCTCGAATACCAACTGCGCTACGCAGCAGGTAGGGGGACGCAAAACTGGTGCCCAACTGCGGCGCGAGCACAGGCTTCTTGCTCGGCGACAGAACGTGAAAATACTTGGTGGCATCGCCGCCGAAGGCCATGAGGTCCGGCTTGACAACGCCAGGGCTGCGGCCGGGGCCAACCGCGCTGTAAGGTGCTCTCGCCCAGCTTGCTTCGGTATCGTTGGCCGCGCCGACCGCCAGCGCGTTAACGCAATCCGAAGGAACTTGCACCCGGGCATTGCCCGAGAGTCGGTCCATTTCCCCGTTGTTGCCGATTGCCACCGTCATCAAGGTATCGCCGTCGATCAACAGGTCGTCGATGACCGAGGTCCAGGCGTGAACATCGGCATCCTCAATGGGTAAGTCCGGCCCGAGACTGAGATTGATGAATTGGTACTGGCGCGACAGCAAGACTTCTTCGACAAAGCCCAGCGTACGGTACAGCTCCAGCGGGTCTTCGGTATCGGCGTCTTTGTCGAGTACGCGAAGGTGATCGACGTAGGCAAAGGGACGGTCGGCGGCACCATTCGGCTGGATCGGGCCGAACAGGAATGCCGAGGTAACCGCCAGGCCATGCTCCAGACCTTCGGGATCATCAGCCGCATCTTCGTCGAGCACACGATACGAACGCAGCCACGGGCCGATCGCATGGTGCTTTGGCAAGCCGCCGTCAAGGATGGCAACCTTGGGTTCAGACGATAGCGGCTGCTCGGTCGGCAAACTGCAACCAACCGAGACGCCGCCCGTGCGCGGTACGGGCCGCATACCGCGCAGCTTGGGCATCGGTCGGATGACACGCACGAACACGAACTCGGCGAGCCGCTCGATGTTGTTATGTTTCCCCTCGACCGGTACGAACCACAGATTGCCCGCCGTGAAGCCGAGATCGCTGTGGACCTTGACCTCCACGCCCTTGGCATATTTCGCAAAAGCCCGCTGAACGAACAGACGGTTTTCATCAGGCAGCAGATGGATGCCTACTTCAAAAAACCGATCCTTCTTGCCGCCGTAGGTGGCAATGCGCTGCTCGGGGGCGAATGCAGAAAACCTCTCAATGTGCGCCAAGTCCAGCGCCTCGTCGGATTCGGGTTCGACCTGCTGGGTCCAGCCATTGAGATTACGGAATGCCTGACGCTTGCCGGCGACGAACAGCTCGGTCGTCGTGCATTCCTGCGGTGCCCCCTTCTTGGTCCAGCCATCGGGCATCACCTTGACGGTGCGGCTGCCGACCGACTCTAGACCAACGGTGCGCAGCATCGCCACCGGGAAGAAAGACCGGGCGATATAACTGGGATTCATTGTCAGCCGGGCGACGCCGAAGTCGCCGGGGCAGGCATCCGATGGCAAGGTGTCGAGTGCTGCGGCTGTCTCCGAGAATTGGGGCGTCAGTCGTCGCGCAGCCTCTTGAAAGGTATATACCTCGGCCTTGCCCGGTTTGCGCTTCGGACCCTTGATGTCGTTTGTCAGCAGCTCGCCGCGCCCGATCAGAAAATTAGTTTGACTCATGCGTCAGGTTTCCTTTTCGAGATTTTTTTGCTGCAGACGGTTGCTCGCTTGTGTACTTTCTGATGGTGTCGCGGCTCACTCCGGTGATGTCGGAGATGGTGTGCTGAGACAGCCTGGTCTGCTTAGCCAGCAGCACCGCTAGGTCGATGCGGGCCTGGCGATCCAGAGAGAGCGCACGCGATTTGATGAACTCTTCGATCAGGTCAGCATCGGAGGCAGTGCCAAGCGCCACCGCACGACGGAAACGCTGAAGCTCTCGCTCGATGTCACTGAACGACTCACCATTGAAGGCTAGGGTCAGGATGTCAATCCAGCGACCGAACAGCGCGTAGTCCGGCCCCAGAAAACGCTTGATCGCTGCCTTGACGGCTGGCATCTCCGGCGCTTTGAAATCGATCACCAGATCGAAACGACGCCACAACGCAGGATCAATCAATTCTGGATGGTTGGTAGCGGCAAGCAGCAGGCCGGTGGCCGGCCACTCATCGACTTCTTGCATGATGACGGTGACCAGGCGCTTCAATTCGCCGACATCGGTATCGTCACTGCGGCGTTTGGCGATGGCATCGATTTCATCCAGCAGCAGCACGCAGGGAATGCGTTTCGCGAAATCGAGCGCGGCGCGCAGATTGCTGCCGCTGCGACCGAGCAGGCTACTCATGACCGCCGTCAGGTCAAGTACATACAACGGCACCCCGAGTTGTGCCGCGAGCCAGCGCGCGGTCAACGTCTTACCAACACCTGGCGGCCCGACGAAGATCGCGGAACGCGTCGGGTTCAGCCCCATCGACGCCAGGCGCTCCGTCTGGCGTCGCTCCTGAATCAATTGGCTCAACGTCTCCTCAAGGTCTACGGACAACAACGGCTGCTCCCGATCCGGTGTGTCCTTGAAGACCTTCAGCAGTGAAAGCCGTGACTCGTCGTCGACCGGCAAGACCTGTTCGGGCATCGCCGGCTGTGCAGCCTTGCGCATGGGCGCGCTCGTTCGAGGCATCTTCTTCGCGCGCAAGTAGAGATCCATCTGTTCTGCCAGCTCCGGATCAGTGTTGCGGTACTTGCGCACGAGCCTAGCCACGAACAGCCGAACATCTTCGGTTTGCTCAGCGAGCGCCAGTCGGATCACCTGGGCTAAATCAGCTTGAAATTCGTTCATATCGCCCAACATCTACATAACAAATTGATTTTAATTAACTTATTTAATTATAAAAATGGACTAGTGTATTTTCTCATGTTTGATTTGGATTGTGAAGGCCACAAGCTTAAGGGCGATACCAGCCTTGGGCGAAGCAGCAGAAAGGGACATCCGTTTAAGCGCTGTCAGCCTGAGTGCCGCTTGGGCATATTTGGCTTCATGACGTCCCGGCTGTCGCCGTCGGGCTCGCGGGCGCTGCCCCGCGCCTCGCGTCGAGTCGCGGCCATATAACTTGATCCCTGACCCCTCCGGCCTTCTCTGCGTTCTCGGCCTGCGCGCTACGCTTGCCGTGTGGGTAGCGGAGTGCGTGGAGGGGCGGCCTTGCTGTTCCCTTCAACGTGCCACGTCGTTCTCGCCGTCAAGGGCTGCGCGCCCTGTCCTTCGGTTGAGCGCTGGCGTCCATGCGGCCGTCTGCGCTCCCGGACTGCTGCGCTGCGTCGTGTTTCGCAGGTTCCGGGCAATTCCGCTCGATTCGGACCGGAGCACGATCATGTCGCAACTTTCTCTTTCTCTCGATTCATCCATTCTCGATCGCGATGTCGCGGGCGACTACCGTCGGGCCAATGCCAACGAGGTGTTGCAGGCGGCACGGTGTGCGCTCGCAGGACAGCTGCATGGTTGCGAAGCCCTGCCTGAGTGAAGCGGTCATCTGAAAGGCTGGTTCAGTGGCAAAAAGCACACCCTGGGCAAGGTATTATAGGTATCCGGAATTCGCTGTTGAAAAGACAGCTAAATGTAAAATATTCGATATCGTAAAATCGGAATTGACTGTTGGTGGTCTGCTTGCTACATTGCTTTTAAATATCGGAACTCAATGTTGAATCACGTTGGCAGGCTCAAGTTCTGAGCCTGCATGTGGTTAACCTTGAGGTAGAGACACGATAGAAAGGCGAGGTAGTGACCACGGACAATTTGCCCCATGACGTGCGGCTTATTGCTGCAGTGTCTAGGCTAATCGATATCCATCAGAGCCGGCGTGAATCCGGGGGTGCCTACGTTCCTGACGTGCCCGAGAAAGCCGGCTTCAACCTATTCATCGCCCTGCAAATCATCGAGGTCCTGCATGAGATCGAGGTAGATCGGGGCATAGGCTTCTGCCCCATAAGCGAGCTAGTTGGCAGGATTCGCAAGCGTTTCCCCATCGCAGCCGATGCCGACATCGAAGATGCCATTGCGAATCTCCGGCATGGACGGGAAATTCACTATGGCTGCACCAATGACCAGGGCGAAATCACGTTCGCCAGGACCTGGGATTCAACCCCGATCGTCGATGTCCAGGAAGGTTTTTCGCAAATCCAACTCACCGAGAACGCTCGCCTCCTGTTGCGCGTCTCGTCGCTCCGTGAAAGCTGGCTCTACAGTGACCTCGATGCCGACAAGCTGGTCAAGGCAATAGAGAGGGGCCAGTTCCAAGACATACCGGGTCTCTGCCGAGGCATGAACCTGGACCTTGCCGCGAAGAGCAAACAACTTTCTGAAATCCTGGAGCGCCCATCACTAGCCGAACTACGATCTCTGCTGATCGCCGAGGGCGCGAACATCTCACTATCACTCAACTCGGCCGCGACCACGATAACCCAGGCCATTGATCTCGTGTTCAACGAGCACATCCAGAGTCAGTTCGAGGCAAAGAAAGCGACATTGAGCTTTTCCCTGGGGAACCTGCAAGCCGATCTGGAACTGGTGTTGCAAAATGTGGAGTCCCTCTCGCGCCGGTTCCTGCGGTTCATCGGGCGGGCCCAGCAGGTTCGGCATGAAGGTGGCCAGGCGATCCACTTCCTCAAGATCGCACACGAACTGATCAGCAAGGGTGACGAGGTAAGCATCCGCCGATCTGAATCCCTGCTGTGCGACCTTCTACCCTGGGGGCTCGAAGTCCGCCACTTCCACCCTTCCATGCTGGTCGGGGAAACCGATCTGGCACCTGCTGCGCTGGAATCCATGGCTCTATCCCATGGGTACACCGTCGATCCTAGCCACACGAGCGGAGCCAATCGGTTCGTCGATTTTGTGCATCGCAACCGGGAACTGATGATTCAACATCTACAGGCAGGACCGCTGGCATTCAGCGAAATGATGGCGATCACCGGATTTGTCCTGGAGCCAGGCGAAACCCCGTTAGATTTCTTCGGCGTCTATACGGCTCCAGGGCTTCTGAATTCAGACACCCACCGCATCGTGGTGGGCGTGACCGACGCCATCGCCCAATTCAACCATGTGAACCGTGATGTGGTCGCCAGCGATCCCATCATGTATCTGGAGGACATCGATGATCCCAGCTGATCTGGGGCTGGTATTCAGCCTGCTACTCAAGCACCGTGAGATCCATGGCAACCCACCGGATCGCCCCCTCCGAGAAAACGAGCTTGAGGCCTCGCGAATTCTGGCGGACGCAAGCCAGGCAGACTTGCGCGATCTGGATGAATTCCTGGCCATCCAGGGCTTCAATATCGAGATCCGGGATGGACTGGAATTTGGGATCCCACCGAAGTCCGGCCGGAACAACTACATCTATGTGATGACGCGCCTACGGGGCGAACCACTGGCCGGCTACCTGGATAAGACCTGGGCCATCGAGGAAATACGCGACGGCCGGCGCCAATCCTTGAAGGCCGAGCGGGTTGTCTGGCTAGCGCGAATGTGGCTCACCCTGCAATGGTTTTTCTACGAGCGCATCGACCGTCAGCCGTCCGAGGTGAGCCGGTACCGCGAAGCGCTCGTCTCCGAAAAGCTGCTCATCGAAACCCTTTCCCAGGGCATCGAACAACTCGGCAACGCTGGTCGGCCGGAAGGCTCGGCCGGTACTGCGTGGGACCTGCTCTGGAACAACAAGGAGCGCCTTCCGGCTTACGCCGGCCGTTTCATACGGGTCATGGAGGTGGCCGGCATGATCCAGGACGCCGGCAATCCTGGGGAATATCGTCAAACCCTGGTGGCCGCGGTCGACATGGCGACCAATGCCGAACAGGAATTGGCCTATCTAATGCCGGCGGATACCTCAACCAGTCTGGAAGAACGGACGGTCGAACTCATCGCCGGACATACCAACGAGGGAGGCGGTCATGCCGTTACTGCAGAAAATTGAGGTTTCCAACTTCCTGAACAGCACACGGGCCAAGCCATGGCGTCCGGATTGGCCCCATCAAGTCCTGGATATTGGCGGTGTGGACGCTGCCCTAAACATCCCCAATGGCAAGGGCAAGAGCACGATGATCACGGCGATCCTTGCCATGCTCACGGGCCATGGCAAGAGCCTGAAGGACATCCGGAACCGCTTCTTCGCCCCACCGACATCCAAGCACTACACCCATATCCGCATCGAGGTTCGAGTCCCCATGCCAGGTGAGGGGGAGGATATGTTTGCCCGGGAGGGCGGAGAGCCCGGCGGGCAGCCGATGGTATTCGGAATGTACGGCTACAGTGGCGAGAACGAAGACGTGCAATTCTATGCCTACCACGGCACCTTCCAGGATTGCCCGGTTGCGCACGTCCACGACATGCATCACACCCTGATCGCCGACGATGCCTTTCTGGGCCAGCTCAAGTCTTGCCAGGATGTATTCCCGTCCACGGCCAAGGAGCGCACCAGACGCGCCTGGCTGCAGTACGTGGAGGACTACTTCGACATGTCCTCGCTCAAGCAGCAGCTGGTCTATCAACTGCTGCGGGGCGCGGAAGGCGGTAGCACCTACTTCGATGTCAAAACCCCCGTAGGCATGTCCTACTCCGCCGGCGTGTTCTATGAGCGCCTGGCACCGGCCCTGCTCACCGACCTGATGGGCGAACTGGGCGAGGAAGGGGAGCACGGCATCGAGGATACGATCCACCTCAAGGTAACCAAGGTCATCGCGGCCAAGCGCGAGACGGCGCGCAAGAAAGAGGAACTACGCCGGGCCGAAAACACCCTGCAGGAACTGGAATCCCTGGTCCTGGCCAGCGACACGATGAAGGAGGCCCAGCGGGTCTACAACCAGCACCGGGATGAGTTTGCGCTGGAGTTGGCCGTCCTGAAAAACGTGGTGGTGGATGATCCTATCCCGGGCGTGCCCAGGACTCCCCCCGACAGCCTCCCAGGTCTTGCCCGAGCCATGGTTTTGCAAGGTGGGCAATGGTTCCTTCCTGACAGAATCATGGCCCAATTCGCAGGCGAAACGACAAGTGCAGTCAATCAAAGGGCCCATGATCGCAATGGCCTTGCACTTCATCACGCGAACAGATCGCAACTTATTGATTTAGCCTGTGATCTTGCCTCTTCCACGATACGAAAGGGTGGACACTCAAACCAACTCTATTCCCGTGATTCCGCCCTGGCCCTTCTCGGCCTCACATCCAACTTCACCCGGGACTGGACACGAGAGAAAGCCATCTCAGCCGTGACCCAGGCATTCGACTGGGTGGAAACCCATGGCGACACCAACCCTGCCCGGAAGCTCAAGAAGCTGCTGGATGCCGAGATGGGCGCCAAAGCCCTGGAGCAAAACGAACTCAGCACGAAATACAAGAACTACCAGGCCGAGAGAGAACAGTTGCTTGAGGAGCAGAGCCAGGTGGGCGCCCAGCAGGCGGAATATCGCCGCATGGCGGCAAGTGGACTGTTCACGGACGAGGAACTGTCAGAGCCCGCGCAGACCGGCCAAACCGTCGTTGGCGTTCTCCAGACAGCCTCCAGGGCCTTGGATGAGCACAAAGCCAGGGTGCTCCGCCTCAGTGGCGTCTATCAGGACTGGCAGGCCTATCTTCAAGATCATGGCGAGTCGATTCCCCCCAAGGAGCTGATTCGCCAGCTCCAGGTCGCCCTGGATCAAGCCAAAGAGCGGCAAACAAAAATCACCGCCGACCTGAGTGTGGTACGTGGCAAGAGGCGAGGCTTGTCCGAGGCCAAGAGCCAGGCCGAAAAACGCTTCAACATGGCGTCCACGAGGCTGAATCGTTTCCTGGAAACCCTGCCTGCCCTGATCAAGTTCAGAGAATTGTTCGGAGACCACGCTACGCCTGTCGGGCTTGCCAGCCAGGTGCGCAAGGCTCTAGCGGATGCCCAACGTCGAATCGCTGACATTGAAAAGGAACGGGAGCGCTACAAGCCATCCCTTGATGCCTTGAGCGCATTCAGGGAGACGCATGGTGATGCTGCCCCAGAAACCTGGATCGAAGATCGCAAAACGGCGTGGGAATCGCTTGGCAGGGAGATCGACCGACTTACCGGGGAACGGAGAGAAGCCCGTCTCCGCAGAGCGGCATTGGATCAAGCCGTTATTGCCCCTGGCAAGGTCTCACGAGAGGCGGCCGAGGTCGCCGGCGGTAACCAAGTTCCCTTGCATGCCGCACTGGAGAATATGGGGCTGGATCCGGATCGAAAGGAGCGGGCACTGACCCTGTTCTCCGCTCTGCTCCATGCACCGGTCTACGGATCCGTCGATGAGGCGGCCGAGGCGGCTACCCGACTCGAAAAGGCTGGCATCGAGGCCCCGGTTTTCCTGCAACCGGATCTGGAGGCGTTCTGCAGGGCCGGCGAGATCAACCGGGACGGGATTTCAGCGCATACCTGGCTCGTTGGCATCCGGACCCGGCAGGTCGATTGCCTGCTGGATCCGGCATTGGTTGAGCGGGAAAAAGAGGTCGCCGACAACCATATTCAGGCACTGACGGAAGAGATTGAGCACCAGAAGGGCGAGCGGGAGAAGATTGACCCCGAGCATCCCGAGCTGGTCACCGCCAGGCTTGCTGCAACTGCCTTGAAGAACGGATACCCGGGCAAGGATGAACAGCTTGCCGACGAGCTTCAATCGCTGAGCGAACAGCTGCCCGAACTGGAGGCGAAGGCGTCCACTGACACCCTGGACATCATCAACCAGGCTGAGCGTCACCTGAAAGAGTTCTCCAACATCGACGAAGAGGCCATCAAGGAAGAGCAGGCCGCGGCCGAGCTGGAGAAGGCCCGAGCCGAGGAGAACTTCGACACCAACGAATCTTCAATCGAGGGACTGGAGTCCGAGGCCAATGCGCAGCAGGAACTCATAGGCGAGGCCATGGCCGCGGCAAATCGGATTCCCCATCTGCAGGCCATCCAGGCCTTCATTGATCACCCTGACGACAACCCGGCCTTCATGGCCTCCGCAGAAGGCGCGAAAACCGATTTGAAAAACGCAGTGGTACTGGCTGACAAACGCACCCGCTTCCAATTCGACCTGGTCGAGACCTTCGTCAAGAAGGGGCCCAATCGTCCCAAGGAAATCGAGCTGCGATTGAAGGAGATCCAGGGGGAGACCCTCCACATCCAAAACACATTGTTGCCGCCGCTGGATGAAGAAATTAAGCGGTTGGGTGAACGTCTATCCAAGTTGGGAACCGATATCGACGGGATCGACCATTTCGTCCGTGAGCTGATCCGGAAGTACCGGGATTTCGCCGCAGCAGAAAAGGAAGAAATCATCGTGCCCAAGGAGCGGATCGAGTACCACCCGCTGGGTGGCTTCGCCATCGGCCTACGCGAAGCAACGAACCCTGAAACCCTAATCCGACTTCTGCTCGACATTGACGACGACATCCGGGGCGAGGACGCGACGGAGTTGCGCACGGCCATGTCCGACGCACGCAACGACTACCAGACAGCCAAGAGTAGCGTGGCCTCTCTGGTGGACAAAATCCTGGTCATGCCTGACCTGGACATATCTGAGCACGTTCGGATCCAGCTGGAGCAAGCCAAGGAAAACTCGACTATTGCCGTTCATCTTCGCGATGTGGCGAGGAGCAACTTCGAAAAGAACCAGGCCGCCAACAAGACGGCGGCCGACCATCTGGAAGTGGAATGGGGTCGGATCGGAGAATGGTTGGCGGCCTTTACCAAACGATTGCCGACCAATCTCCAGCTGATGAAGAGCACCTTTGGCCCTCTCCGCGACAAGGAAAGCAAGGCACTCCTAACCGCCGGGTTCGAGATCGAGGCGACGGTAGCCGATCAGAAGGACATCAAGACCGTCCTGGAGGATGTGGTAAAGCTGGTCGAAAAGTCCGAACAGACCGAGCGTGTTGTGGAACAGGCGGCCCCCTCCCTGCGTAACGAGGCAGTGCGGGGGATTCGTGCAGAAATCCGCAATACGTTCTATCAGCGCGTCATCCTTACCCCCTCCATCCAGGTGTACATGCCATCCATCAGCCCTCACCTCCTGAAGCTGGAGAAAGGCATGGTCAGCACAGGCCAGGGGGTAGCCATGACGCTCCTCTGGATTGTGAAGATGGCCGATTACATCACCCAGCGGGAGATGAACCGCATGACGACAGATCGCGCCCAGCAGAAGCGCCTTCATCCGACACAGTTCGCCCTGATGGATGGCGCGTTCTCCAGCCTGTCGAACAAGGGACTCATCAAGGATGCCCTGGACAGCATCAAGAGCACCCGCGGCCGGTTCCAGCTCATCATCACTGGGCATGACGAGAACTACCAGAACAACTTCGACTACTTCCCCACGCTGATCGAAGCCCGCGAGATCAACGGCCAATTCATGTACGCCGAGAAGAAAACTCGCCGTATCCGGCAGCCCGAGGAAGTTGGCTCACACTATGGGGCCATGGGCGTCATGAGCATGCGTGTACTGCCACTTGCCGCAGGCCAGCAGCAGGGTGTTCATCCATGAGTCTGGACGACAGCATTGAGCAGGTACGGTCAACTCTCATCAAGAAGATGGGGACGAAGGCCTTTCTGAGGCCGTCCGGCCTGATCGATGCCCTGGCCACTGAATCCAACCTATCCACGCTGACCGTTCGGCAGGCTTTGGGGCGCCTGATGAAGCAAGGTTGGTTGGAAGGCGTGGCGACCGATGGAATGCCCTTCAAGCAGGTACGGATCATTGGCGAGGTGCCGGCGCCGGCACCTGACCCGCATCTGCAGAGATGGGTGGATGTCCTGACCAACTATGGCCTCGGCGATGGCGACAAATGCACCCTGGCGACATTGAGTAATAAACTCACCGATTACAACGCTGATGAAATGGGCCGTATCTTGCACGGGCTGGTCCTAATGCGAGATTTCCTGGCGAGCGAAACCGGCAGGCATCGCTTTTTGGTCAGTGCCAGCTACCTTCTCGGATCATCCAAACTCCTGGACACGCTTTCCGTCGGTCCCGCACTGCGGAACTTCGGTATCGATGTAAATCTCTTCCCGACTCACCCGCTCTATGTCGTGGTCGCCGGACCGCGGAATCCGACGACGGTGGTCTTGGTGGAAAACCCGGCTGCCTTCGAGATGGCTGTCGCGACTGAGGCCATAAAGCACTGTGCCTTCGTCGCCACGTTTGGCTTCGGGTTGAGCAAGTCTCAGGAAGACTATGGCAACCAACTGGTCAGCATGGTGGACGACCGCTTCAACAAGTCGATCACACTGACACGGGAGGGATCGACGTGCCCACCGGCAAAGGATCTGCTCAGGCATTCAAACATCACCTTCTGGGGTGATCTGGATCCCGCTGGTATCGAAATTTATCTGCGGCTTAAGAGGTCAATCCCCAACCTGCAGTTGAGCGCCCTCTATCAGCCCATGATTGAAGCCCTTCATGATCCAGGCAACTGCCACCCTTACAGCAAAGCTGTCGGCAAGGAGGGACAAATAGAGCGAATCGTCGAGTGTTCGGAAGTGGAAGTTGTAGCAAGGGACCTTCTTGCGCGTTGTCTGGAACGTGGAGTAGATCAAGAACAAGTGTTGATTTCAGCAGTAGAAAATCTTGCTCAATACCCGCTAGAAATGGGGCATCTTCATGCCTGATTTCCTCCATCTACCAAACTTGCTCACCAATAATGCCGTCGACAATGGTGACCATTACATAGTTGAAGCAGAAGGCGGTTTGGTGCCTACAGTCTGTCCCGCGTGCCACAACACTCTGTACAGGCACGGCAGCCAACGGCAGACTTATCTCGATACACCAGTGCACGGGAAGCGTGTGTTCATCGAGATAGACCGTAAGCGCTACCGCTGCAAGGTGTGCGGCAAAACGTTGTTCGAGCCATTGCCAGCCATGGACGGTAAGCGCCTAGCCACAATCAGGTTGGTCCAGCACATCGAACGCCACTGTCTGCGAAAAACCTTCGCTGAGTTGTCTCGCGAAGTTGGTGTGGACGACAAGACCATTCGCCATATCTTTGATGATTACGTGGCCAGACTTAAGGAAACAGTGGTCTTCGAGACACCAGAAGTCCTTGGCATCGACGAACTCAAAATCATAGGCCAGTACCGGGCCATGATTACCAACGTCGAAAAACTGGCTCTGTTTGACATGCTTCCAACCCGCAACAAGGCCGACCTGATTGCGTACTTCAAGACCATGCCGTGCAAGGACAAGGTCAAAATACTGACCATGGATCTATGGAACGTCTACCGGCAGGTGGCCCAAGACCAATTTCCTGGCCGTATGGTCGTGGCCGATCGTTTCCATGTTGTTCGCATGGCCAACGACAGTATTGAGAAGGTCCGAGAGGGCATTCGCAAAGGCTTGGAAACCAAGGACAGGATCAAGCTCAAGGACGACCGCTTCGTACTCTTGTCGCGCGAGCACAATCTTTCCGATAATGAACGCGCCAAGTTGGAGAAGTGGACCGAGATGTTCCCGGCATTAGGGGCCGCGTACAAGACCAAGGAAGCTTTCCATGACATCTACTGCCACCAGTCCAAGGATGACGCCATGAAGGCCGCCCAGGAGTGGCTACAAAGCGTTGACAAGGATGTGGCCTGGGCCTTCAGGGAAACCATGGGAGGGCTGCAAAGCTGGTGGACAGAGATATTCAACCACTACGATTACCCTGCTTCAAATGCCTGTACTGAGTCGATCAACAACATTGCCAAAGGGATGAATCGGATGGGACGCGGCTATAGCTTCGACGTTATCCGGGCGCAGTTACTGTTCGACGATGACGCACGGAAGGATACTCGTACAACGCTACGAAAGAAGGTACGAAAAGCTGTCCCCGTAATGGACGAGGGATTTGCCCTAACGTCCATTAGCAGCATGATGACAACCCGGTACCAATGGGTCGATGAGGTTCAGACGATAGAGCACGGCCCTTACCTTCCAACACTGGCCAGGAAACTCGAAGCAGGCGAGTTCGCTTGAGTTTCAACACGGGGAGCGTATACGGCTTCCCCTGCTTTCCACACTAGATTTCGGATACCCTTAAGAAATGCCGTTGGAGTAACGATACTGATGGATCTGACCATGTTAAGTTCGTGGCAATCACCACCACCCAGAATCCGGTGATGATGCGGGATACCCTAAAAAAATGGGCGACAATTCTACACACCGACCATCCGAAGAATTCGTTTAATTTTCATACTGATTCTGGGGAAATCCAGGTTCTAAGCTGCCTGCCATGCTCAAGTGCCCCTGCCCCAACCGTTGGACCGCCCGCCGTCTGCTGACCCGGATGCGCCGGCATGGGGTCCGCTGAGATTGTCTTGGCCGCTCTGCCGGCGATTGCTCTGGGTGTCGCCGCGACGTGGTGGCTGAACCGTCGCCCAGGTCATGGCGAGATCCCTGTACCCAACTCGCCTGATCCGCCCTCCCCTGCCCGCTGGCCTGCGACCGCCCTCCCCGTCCTGGATGCGGATCGGATTATCGCCACGACCGGCATGGCGCCGATTCTCGTCGAGGTTCGGCGCGGCTCCGGCCTCACCGACCCGACTTGGCAAACCCACGTAGTTCCTGTCATCCAGGCCGTGGCGGACATGGTTCAGCAACTCCCCGCCTCGGAGGCTCACCACCACGCCCAGCCCGGCGGCCTGTTCGTGCATACCGCGGAGACGCTCCAGCATGCGGCCAAGCTGCGTCAGGGACACATCCTGCCGCCCGGCGCCGATATCGAGACCCAAGGTCGGACCCAGCACCTATGGACGGTGGGAATCTATATCGCCGCCCTGCTGCACGATATCGGCAAGCCGGTATCGGACTTGCGGGTGACCGTGTTCTCCAAATCGCATCCGGCCGGGGAGCCCTGGCAAGCCCTGATGGGGTCCATGGTGGAGGCGAAGGCCTTGGCTTATGTGGTGGACTTTCCGCGCGCCACGGAGCGCAATTATCAAGCCCACCAGCGCCTGGGCGTTCAGCTGATACAGCGGCTTGTGCCCACCGATACGCGCCTCTGGCTGGGCAGCGATCCTATGTTGCTGGAGCAGTTGCTGGGTTACCTGTCCGGCGATACCCAAGGCCCCATCGCCGAGATCGTGCGCGCGGCGGAAGCAGAGAGCGTCCGGCGCAACTTGGCCACGGGGTCGCGGGTCCGTTTCGCGATAGCCAAGGCCACGCCCTTGATCGAGCTGTTGATGCTGGCGCTGCGCTCGATGCTGGCGGAGGGCGGACGCCTGCCTTTGAACCGACCGGGCGCGGCCGGTTTCTGCGACGGGACGGATATTTGGTTTGCCGCTGTGCGGCTGGCTAACGAGGTACGGGACTGGCTCAGGGTGACGTACCCCGACGCGCCAGTACCGGGCGAGGCGATGAACGACCGACTGTTCGACACCTGGCAGGAATATGGGGCCTGCAAGGTCAACCCGGACACTCAAGGCGCGGTATGGGGAGCCCATATCGAATTTTCGGGTGGACAGGCTTTCTTTCTGGGCGCGCTGTTGCGCTTTCCCCTGGAGCTTCTCTACCCGGAGCCTGCCCTCTACCCGACGGCCCTGGCTGGCAGGATCAGGGTCAAGGTCGAGCCGCCGATCTCCGGAACTGTCACGAACGCACAGGACCAGGATGGCCCTATGCCAAGCCCATCGTCCGAAACGCGGGGAGCGAACGATCCAGTCGGTCGGAAATTGGCGCGTTCGGACCCGCCCATCACCCAGGAGACGCAGGTGGTGGTCAATGCGCCCCGCCTGCCGAGCATCCAGAGCCTGGCCGGGATGGCGCCCAAGTCGACTCGCCAAGCGGTTGAGGGCGCGAAAACCGCGCCAATCGAAGCTCCTGAGCCTGTCGATGGGATACCGCCGCCCACCGCCGCTTCGGCGCCCGACGATGGCCAATTCTTGGACGAAGAAGATTCCGCCAGCACGGAAAACGCCCCTCCCGCCCCGCTTGCCGAGCCACCCCGTCTCACCAAGGCCGTGGTTCCGCATGTCGCCCTACCCAAGGAGCCCCCTAAAAAATCCGGCAGCAAGACCGGCCCGACGCCATCGGACGCCGCCCTGCGTTTCATGGGCTGGCTGCAACAGGGGCTGGCCGACGGCAGCTTGCCTTACAACACCACCTCGGCGTTGGCGCACTTTGTCAGGGTCAATCTCAGGGATCAGGAGGAGACCATGATGCTGCTGGTCTCGCCCGCGGTCTTTCGTCGTTTCGCCGAGTCCTATGGCGATCAGGCCTCCGGTGTAGACAGCGACGCCGAGCCCAACAAGCTCGGCATGGGGATTCAAATGGCCTTTACCCAGGCCGGATGGCACCAACCCGCCGCGCGCGGCCGCAACATCCATCGCTTTCAGGTGATTCGGCGCGGCGATACCGGTGGCAGCCTGCTAAACGGCTTTCTGGTGCGCGATCCGGAGCGTTTCGTCAATCCGGTACCGCCGCCCAACGAACACCTTCGCTACTGGAGCCAGCAGGTCAGCACGGACAAACCGGAAAAGCCATGAGCTATCCGATCGAGAATCGGCTTCGCCCGCCCGTCGAACTCATTTCGGCCGCGACCTTGTTTGTCGGCTCCGCCGTCATGGCCGCTGGCCCGCCCTGGATTCCGGTGGAGCCGGAACTCGCCGGGGGAATGTCTCTCGCCTTGTTGGTTGCGTCCGCCTGGCGGGCCAGCCAGGCCTGGGAAATCATTCGCTACCAAGGCAATCTACGTCTCCTGAAACGCTACTCCCTGAAATCGAGCGACATTCCATGGAGCAATGAAGTGCTGTTCCTGGGCATGGGGTTTCGGTGGACGGCGCTCCACACGCGTCGGCTGAACGATGCCATGCAACCGAGGAATCGGCGCTATATCGAGCCCAGTTGGCTGTACCGGACGCTACGGCGCTTCGAGCGGCATTACGAACACCATCCCAACCCCAGTATCCAACGACTACGCGCACTGATGCGCCGTGAGGCCTGGTGGAATCGCTGGGCACCCTTGCCCGATATCGGCGGCAACCCGGCCCTGCATGGGGTGGAGCCGAACGAGGAAGCGGTCGTCATGCCGCTGTCCGGGCGGGTTGGCCATACCCTGGTTTTAGGGACGACCCGGGTGGGCAAGACCCGGCTCGCTGAGCTTCTGATCACCCAAGATATCCGGCGCGGCGATGTGGTGATCGCCTTCGACCCCAAGGGCGACGCCGACCTGCTCATCAGGATGTATGTCGAGGCCCGCCGGGCCGGCCGGACGTTCTATGTCTTCCATCTAGGTTTCCCGCATATCTCGGCGCGCTACAACCCGATCGGGGCGTTTTCGCGCATCACCGAGGTGGCCACCCGAACGGCCGAACCACTGCCATCGGAAGGCAATTCGGCCGCCTTCAAGGAATTCGTCTGGCGTTTCGTCAACGTCTTGGCCAAGGCCATGACCACCCTGGGCGAGCGACCGGACTTCCAGAGTATCTACGCCTACGCGGTGGATACCGAGTCCCTGGCCGTACGCTATTTCACCTGGTGGCTGGACCGAATCCGGCCGGGTTGGCAGGCCGAGGTCACGGAGCTGGAATCCGCCCAGGCGAAGCTGCTCAACGAGGCCTCGAAGAAAAGCGGGCGATCCCTGCGGACGATGGCGATCATGGGGTTCATCCGCGACAACGAGCTGCGCGACCCGGTGGCCGATGCCATGCGGTCGGTCCTGAGCAACGACCGGACCTACTTCGAGAAGCTGGTGTCGAGCCTTTATCCCCTACTGGAGAAGCTAACCACCGGCAAGATCGCCGACCTGATCTCGCCCGATTACGCGAATCTGGACGATCATCGGCCGATCATCGACTGGATGGGCGTCATCAACCAGGGCGCCGTGGTCTATATCGGTCTCGACGCCCTCTCGGATCACGAGGTCGCCAGCGCGATCGGCACGGCGATGTTCGCCGACCTGACCAGCGTCGCCGGCCAGATTTACAAGTTTGGCATCGGCGCCGGGCAGCTTTCACCCGGCAAGCGCAAACTGGCCTTGCATGTCGACGAGTTCAACGAATTGGTCGGTGACTCGTTCGTCCCTATGGTCAACAAGGCCGGTGGTGCCGGTTACCAGGTTACCGCCTATACCCAGACCTGGCACGACGTGGAAGCCAAGGTGGGCGATGCCGCCAAGGCCATGCAGATCGGCGGCAACTTCAACACCCGCATCGTGCTGAGGGTCGAGAACACCGAGACCGCCGAAATCCTGACCGAGAAGTTGCCCGAGGTCGAAGTGCCCAGCATCCAGGTGGCGTCCATGGCCAGCGACTCCAACGACCCGACCGACTTCGCCGAATTCCAAAGCCGTAACGAAGACCGCATCACCATCGAGCGACTGCCCATGCTGACGCCGGCGGATCTGGTGCAACTGCCCAAGGGACAGGCCTTCGCCCTGATCGACGGCGGCCAGCTCTGGAAAATTCGTATCCCCCTGGCGGATTCCCTGGACGAGTTGGACGTCCCCACCGATATCGAGGACATGGCCCACCAGATGCGCACCCAATCGGCCGCGCGGGAGACGGCCTCGCAAGGTGAGTTGACCGTCCCCGGCAAAGGGAGCGGCTGGTAATGGCGGGAGATGGTGCTGCCATCGAGATCGGGGTCACCAAGGCCATCACCGCCCCGTTCAAGATCGCAGCATTTTTCGCGATCGGTTTCTTCGTGATCCTGGTCGGCCGCATGGCCATCGATGTATGGGTTTTGGCGGATGCCAAGGATCGACTCGACCCCCCTGCCACGATCATCGAACGCGAGCTGGCGAGGGCCACGGCCGCTCCCGATTTCATAGGGTCGACCCATGATCGCGCGCTCACCTGGGCATCCTTCATTACGGAATGGTTCTATCGAAAACCTGGGCTTTTAAGGCACATCGAGGAAGATCAATCCCGATTGGGCATGACCGACCAGGCCGTACAACGTGGGGTCCGCTCGATGGATTTTGCCATCAGTCGAACGCTCACCGGTTCCCAGGTGATCGCGATCCGCGCCGCGATCATGGCCTCCTACTTGCCCTGGATCGGTTTCCTGTACCTGATCGCTTTCGTGGATGGCGCCATCGAACGTATCCGGCGCAAGTTCGGCGCTGGACGCGAGTCGTCGACGGTCTATCACCGCGCGAAATATTTCCAGGTGACCATGACAACCGTGGTGTCGGCCGCTTACCTTTGGTGGCCCGGCGATGTGGATCCGACCCTGATCCTTGTTCCAGCAATACTTTCCTGCGCTGTCCTGGCCAGGCTTCAAATCAAGTATTACAAGAAATACATATAGGCCATCAGGGAAAGGTGAGCTCGCCCGCTTCGGCCCCAGTTTGGGCTGCCGTCAGAATCCAGGCACAAGCGTGTCGAGTGGTCCACCAAGCCTTAGCCGCCAAGCACACCCAAATAAACCATTTCATATATACCATTGCATGTTGTTATAATTTTCCACAGCGGACAATGGATTAGGTAGGTAACCCCATGAACAATCAGAACGTCACGTTTGGAGTGTTTGCGAGATCGGCATGGACTGGGTTGAGTTGGTAGAACTCACGCACTAAACATCGAAGCATGTTCCTCTCGCCCGAAGACCTCGCCATGTTGACCGGCTTCAAACGCCGATCAGCCCAGGCAGAAGCCCTGCGCTTTATGGGGATCGAACATCGCATTCGGCCAGATGGGACAGTGGTGGTATTGCGCGCGCATGTTGAGCGAATACTTGGCGAAGCGCTACACTCAAAAACCCCGCGCAAAACCGCGCCGAGACTTGACCTTGTTGCTTGATGCCCCCTCAAAAACGATCTGCCGAAAATCGCGGCCTACCAGCTCGGTGGGCGCGTAAGCATGGCGCCTACTATTACCTGCCGCCGCCCGAGTTGCGCACACAGTGGGACGGCAAATCATGGTTCCGGCTGGGCAGCACTCTGCCGGAAGCCTATAAGGTATGGGCCGAGCGGATAGCCGCGCCGGAGCGCATCACCACGATTGGCTCTCTGCTCGACCGTTATCTGTTGGAGGTAGTGCCGGCCAAGGCCGCTAAGACCGCGACCGAGAATGTCCGACACATCACCACGCTACGCCCTGTCTTCGGCGGAATGGCCCTGGGAGACCTGGAGCCACAACATGTATACCAATATGTCGACAAGCGTACAGCCAAGACAGCCGCAAAACGCGAGGTAGAGGTACTCAGCCACGCCATGAGCAAGGCCGTCCAGTGGGGCCTGATCAAGGCCAACCCACTAACCGGCCAGGTCCGGCTTTCTAAATCCGCACCCAGAACTCGCTATGTCGAGGATTGGGAATTAGTCGAGGTGATGAACCTGACGCCGCGCAAACGCAAGGGCAGCGTCGGGATGATCCAGACCTATCTACGTCTCAAAATGCTGACCGGACTGCGCCAGCGCGACCTGTTGCTGTTGACGGTATCCGACTGCAAGGAAGATGGTATCCACGTCACCCCGAGCAAAACGAGGAAATCCAGCGGCAAGCGCATCATTTACGCATGGACGCCTGAATTATCCTCGGCAGTTGAAGCCGCAAAGGAAGTCCGTCCAGCCCTGTCGCCTTACCTGTTCTGCAATCGATATGGCGCCGGTTTTGTAGACGAGGCCACCGGCACGGCAGGTGATTGGAATAACCTCTGGCAGAACTTTATGGTCAGGGTGTTGAAGGAAACTAAAGTCACCGAGCGGTTCACCGAACACGACCTGCGCGCCAAAGTCGGCAGCGATGCCGAGAGCCTGGAAAGGGCCCGGCAATTGCTGGCCCATGCCGACACAAAGATAACCGAGCGGTTTTATCGTCGGAAACCCGAGCTTATCAAACCGGCTGGAAGTGTCTAACAAGCGCCCTGACGCCCCAATAAAAACAAGGACTTGCGCATGTATTTTTTCAAAATAATTAGACAAGAAAAAAGCCCCAAGTCATTGAAACTTGGGGCTTTTATGGTGGTGGGCGGTACTGGGTTCGAACCAGTGGCTTCCACCGTGTGAAGGTGGCACTCTACCGCTGAGTTAACCGCCCAAGAGCCGCGCATTTTAATGAGGCGGCCCGATCCGGTCAAAGGCTTTTTCCGGAGACCGCCGCATCCAGTAGAATGCCTTCCTTTGGCACCTTATCTCATCGTCATGATCCGCACCCGATTCGCCCCCTCGCCCACCGGTTACCTGCACATCGGCGGCGCCCGCACGGCCCTGTTTTCCTGGGCCTACGCCCGCAAACACGGCGGCCAGTTCGTCCTGCGCATCGAGGATACCGACCAGGAACGCTCGACCCAGGCCTCGGAGCAGGCCATCCTGGATGGCCTGAAGTGGCTGGGGATCGATTGGGATGAAGGCCCGTTCTACCAGATGGAGCGGCTGGAGCGTTACAAGACGGTCGCCGAACAACTGCTCGCCGAGGGCAAGGCCTATTACTGCTATGCCAGCAAGGACGAGCTCGACGCCATGCGCGAGGGCCAGCGCGCGCGCGGCGAGAAGCCCCGCTACGACGGCCGCTGGCGGCCCGAGGACGGCAAGGAACTGCCCGAGCCTCCGGCCGGGGTGACGCCGGTGATCCGGTTCAAGACCCCGGGCACGGGCGAGATCACCTTCAATGACCTGATCAAGGGTCCGATCACGGTCGCCAACAGCGAACTCGACGACCTCGTGATCATGCGCGGCGACGGCGTGCCGACCTACAACTTCGGCGTCGTCATCGACGACTGGGACATGGGCATCACCCACTGCATCCGGGGCGACGACCACGTCAACAACACGCCGCGCCAGATCAACATACTGCACGCCCTGGCCGCGCCGGTGCCCTTCTACGCCCACGTGCCGATGATCCTCGGCCACGACGGCGAGCGCCTGTCCAAGCGCCACGGCGCGGTGTCGGTGCTGCAATACCAGGAAGACGGCTACCTGCCCGAGGCGCTGATGAACTACCTGTCCCGGCTGGGTTGGGGTCATGGCGATGCCGAGAAGTTCTCCAGCGCGGAATTCGTCGAATGGTTCGACCTGGCCGGCGTCAGCCACGCGCCGGCACGCTTCAACCAGGAGAAGCTGGCCTGGCTGAACCAGCAGTACCTCAAGGAAACCGACGCTGCGCGCCTGGCCGACCTGGTACGGCCGTTCCTGGCCAGCGCCGCGGTCGACACGACCGGCGGCCCCGACCTGGCCACGCTGATGCCGCTGTTGAAAGAGCGGGTCTCGACCGTCGAGGAACTGGCCGACGCCGCCCACATCTTCTACCACCACACCCTGCCGGCCGAAGCCGAGGTGAAGGCCAAACTGGAGCCGGCCGCCGTGACCGCCTTCGAGCAGTTGCGCGCCGCCCTGCCCGAGACCGCCTGGGAAACCGCCGCCTTGAACGCCTTGTTCAAGGACACCGCCAAGGCCAATGGTCTCAAGATGGGCCAGATCGGCATCCCGTTGCGGCTGGTCCTGTTCGGCACCGCGCAAACCCCGTCCATCGACGCCACCCTGGCCATCCTCGGCCGCGAGGAAACCCTGCGCCGCTTCGATGCCGCCTGGCCACAGGCCCGCGCGCTCATCTGATCCCGGACATTTGCATACACTTCCATCATGCCGCAAAACAAGAATAAAACCGCTCAGCACAAGATGAAGTTGATCGCCTCTCTGACCAGTCCGTTCGCCCGCAAGGTACGCATCGTCGCCGCCGAGAAGCACATCGAGTACGAACTGGTGGTCGACCTGCCCTGGGAACCGGACACCAAGGTGCCGGAGTACAACCCGCTCGGCAAGGTGCCGGTCTGGGTGTTCGAGGACGGCAAGACCCTGTTCGACTCGCGCGTCATCGTCGAATACCTGGACAGCGTCAGCCCGGTCGGCCACCTGATCCCGACCGATCCGCGTGCCCGTATCGCCGTCAAGCGCAGCGAAGCCCTCGCCGACGGCATCATCGACGCCGCCGCTCTGGCCTTCATGGAGCGCAAGCGTCCGGAGCAGCAACAAAGCCCGGAATGGCTTGCCCGGCAACTCGGCAAGGTCGCGGCAGGATTGGCCACCATGAGTGCCGACATGGGCATGAACAACTGGTGCCAGGGCGATTCCTTCACCCTGGCCGACATCGCCACCGGCTGCGCACTCGGCTACCTGGATTTCCGTTTTCCCGAACTCGACTGGCGACGCTCCCAACCTCACCTGTCGGAGTATTTCGACCGCATCATGCAGCGGCCGACCTTCAAGGACACGGTGCCGGTCGGCTAGGACTCGGTGGCCCCGCCGGTCCAGCGCTCAGACCACCCACCTTGATCTCGTCATCCAGAAATCGCGCCGGCGCTGCTTGGCCAATATCCTGTCCTTGATCCGTGTCGGCGCCCCGGACGGCGTGTCGATGGCGACCAGGGCTGCGACGAAGTTGCCTTCCCAAAGCCGGCCGGACTCGACCCGCACCGGATCGGGATGCTCCAGTACCCGGCCTATCGTAGGGTTGGTGTTGATCTCGTAGATCTGCGGGGCACCCGATACCAGGGCGAAATCCGCCCGGCCATATTCGACATGGCCGATTTCGAAGGCCTGGTTCAGGGCATCGGCATAGCGGTTTTCAGCCAGGCCGGCCAATTCCTCCCGATAGAGTTCCGTCCCGGCGACGCCCAACTGGCCGTATTTTGCCGCCCACTGGTTGTCGTGCACGGCGAGGGTGGGGACCAGCCGGTCGCCGACGCGGAAGGTCGCCAGTTTGCGAAACAGGTTTCCGTGCACAGGCTCGGCACAGTATTCGACCACCATGAGATCCCGTTCGGGGTAGCCTGCGTTCACGGCCTTTTCGATCTCAAGCCGCAACTGTCCGGCGTCCTCGATCAGGCCGGTCAAGGGGCCGCGATGGGCCGACTCGGTACGCAGGAATACCGGCCAGCGATCCACCGACTCGCTCTCGTCGATGCGCCAGACATCGAACCGGTTGATACCGGCCGACTTGAGCCGTTTCAGGAGGGCATGGCGATGGCATACCCTGGCCGGATCGTTCAGGACACGCTGGCCGTGCGAACGGAGTTCCCGGTAGACATGGGCCGCAAGTTCCAGCTCCCAAGGGCTGAGGCGGTCCATGTCGGTAAATATCCAGGTCGCGCGCGGCAGGCTGCGCGCGCGCAACAACTTGTCGTACGACCATATCCGGATCGCCGGCACGCCGGGAAACGCCACCAGTGTCCGGTGCGTCACCTGCGGCCGAGTCATGACGAAGCAAATCAAGCTGGCATCCCCCTTGGACGACCCCGCGTCGGGCCTGGATTAATTGACAAGTCTATCGATCGGTGACGAGAATGGCCGCGCCGTTCAATTTTTGCCACCAGGAGGAAAATACCATGCAGAAGAAAAACATCGACCCGTCCAAGCTGTTCGGCTTCAAAATTCTCGAAGATGCCAAGCAGAGCCAGACCGGTGACGCCGCAAACAGCAAGATTGCCGCCAAGGTCGGCACGAAGCCCCCTGCCGTCAAACTCGGCAGCAAGATCGGCGGCAAGGTCGGAGTGAAGCCCGTTATCGCATCCGCATAATCGCACCGAGCGTACCGATACCCGAACAAAGGCAGCCGGTCCCGCTGCCTTTGTTCCTTTTTGGCAGCACCATGAACAATTCGGCAGATTTCGATTTCAGCTTCCCGCCGAACGGCCGCCGCGCCCTGGCGTTCGACCGCAAGGCCCGTGCCTCGCTCGCGGACAGCCTCCAGCATATCGTCGAACAATGTGCCGGTGCCATCCCGTTCGATTCCGCCAGGATGGCCAGCCTGATCGATGGCCTGAGACAGGGCCGACGCTACCCGCCTTCGCTCTGCGGGGCCTATTTCGAGCTGGCCATGGCGCTGATGGAAGACCGCGACCAGGACGCCGCCGGCCTGTTCGCCAGCATCGCCGAGGAACGGCCGATCGATGGCCCGTTCCGGCTGGTCGCCCTGGGCGGCCCTGAAATAGCCCGCCACACGACGCGCTATACCACCCTGATGGATAGCGACCCCAACACCTCCTTCGCGATGATCCCGCCCGCGCCGGCCACCGAACGCGATTTCCGCACCCGCTTCGAGCATGGCTACCGGCTGCTGGCCACGGCCATTCCCGAACTCGCCGCCGAATTCGACGCCCTGGTGAGCGAGGTCTGCATGGTGGTCGGCGACCCCGCCGCGAAGATGCAGTTCGATGGCGGTTCCTCGTACATGCTCTGGGGCGGCCTGTTCCTCAATGCCTCGTCGCACAACAGCGACGTCGCCATGGTCGAGGTGATCGCCCACGAGAGCGCCCACAGCCTGCTGTTCGGCTATGCCCTGGACGAAGCCCTGGTCAGCAACCCCGACGAGGAACTCTTCAGCTCGCCGCTCCGTGTCGATCCCAGGCCGATGGATGGCATCTATCACGCCACCTATGTCCTGGCCCGCATGCACTGGGCCATGTCGCGCCTGATCGATTCGGGACGGCTGGACGCTGAAGCAAGGGCCGCTGCGGAATCGGCGCGCGCGCTGGACCGGAAGAGTTTCGAGACCGGCTATCAGGTCGTCCGGCAATACGGCCGGCTTACCGACACCGGCCAGGCAGTGATGGCCGGGGCGCGCGCCTACATGGATGGCATCTCGGAATAAGCGGCCGGCTCAGACCTTCTTCAGGAAGCAGGCCTTGAGCATGAAGCTGCCGGCATCCATCTTGCAGTCGACCTCGTGGTCGCCGCCGACCAGGCGGATGCTCTTGACCTTGGTGCCCTGCTTCAGGGTGATCGAGGAACCCTTGACCTTGAGGTCCTTGATCAGGACCACGGCATCGCCGTCGGCCAGCACGGTGCCGTTGGCATCCTTGATCACGGCATCGTCCTCGTCGGCCTGGGAGACGCCGGCCTGGGGCCATTCATGGCCGCAGTCCGGGCAGATGTAGTTGTCGCCGTCGGGATAGGTGTTTTCCATGCCGCAGGTTGGGCAGGCCGGGATGGCAGTCATAACGTGCTTTCAAATAGTGGTGAAAAAATCAGGTGATTACGCCGCCGCCGAGACAGACCTCGCCGTCGTACAGCACTGCCGACTGGCCGGGCGTGACCGCCCATTGCGGTTCGTCGAAACGTAACGACAGGCGGCCGTCGGCCAGGCGCTCGACCGTGCAGCCGGCGTCCTCCTGGCGATAGCGGGTCTTGGCGGTGTAGCGGCGGCCGGCCTCGGGGGCGGGGCCGACCCAGGCGAGGTCGTCGGCCTCGAGCCGCTCCGACAGCAGCAGCGGGTGCTCGTGGCCCTGGACCACGATCAGTTCATTCCTGGCCATGTCCTTGCCGGCGACGAACCAGGGCACCCCCTCCTCCGCGCCCTTGACGCCGCCGATGCCGAGGCCCTGGCGCTGGCCCAGGGTGTAATACATCAGGCCCTGATGCTGGCCGACCACGCGGCCTTCGGGCGTACGCATGACGCCGGGCTGGATCGGCATGAAGCGTTGCAGGAATTCGCGGAACGGCCGCTCGCCGATGAAGCAGATGCCGGTGCTGTCCTTCTTGGCCGCGACCGGCAGGTTGGCGGCGCGGGCGAGCCGGCGCACCTCCGGCTTCTCCAGGCCGCCGAGCGGAAACAGGGCCTTTTCGATCTGGTGCTGGTTCAGGCGGTGCAGGAAGTAGCTCTGGTCCTTGTTGTGGTCGACCGCCTTGAGCAGGCGGCGATCCGGCGCTGCGCCGTCGAGGCGGGCATAATGGCCGGTGGCGAGATGGTCGGCGTTCAGGCTCAGGGCATGGTCGAGGAAGGCCTTGAACTTGATCTCGGCGTTGCACAGCACGTCCGGGTTGGGCGTGCGGCCGGCCCGGTATTCGGCCAGGAAGTAGCTGAACACGCGCTCCTGGTACTCCTTGGCGAAGTTGACCAGTTCGACCTCGATGCCGAGCACCTCGGCGATGGCAAGGACGTCGCGATAGTCCTGGGCGATCGGGCAGTCCTCTTCCAGGTCGTCGGCCTCCCAGTTCTTCATGAACACGCCGACCACCTCGTGGCCTTCCTGTTTCAGCAACCAGGCGGTGACGGCGGAATCGACGCCGCCCGACAGGCCAACGACGATACGGCTCACTGCAGGAGCGGGAATTCGTTGATCAGGTCGAGCGGGAAACGGCGGCCGGACAGGTAGTCGGCGACGCACTGGTCGACGAAGGGGCTGCGGTGGCGCATGCGCGACTCGGCAATCTCATCGGGCGTCATCCAGACCGCGCGCAGGATGCCGGTATCGAGCGAGGCGGTCGGGTCGAAACCGGTCACCGTGCCGGTGAAGGCGAAGCGCAGATAGGTGCGGTCCTTGGTCGGGTGGCGCCAGTGGTAGATCCCCAGCAGCCCCTCCGGCTCGAAGCGGTGCGCGGTCTCCTCGAACATCTCGCGTCGCACTGCTGCCAGCAGCGACTCGCCCTCTTCCAGGTGGCCGGCCGGCTGGTTGAACAGGATGCCGCAGTCGGTCTGCTCCTCGACCAGCAGGAAACGGCCGTCCCGTTCGACCACGGCGGCGACCACCACGTGTGGTTTCCAGATTGTCGAGTCAGTCATACCGGCTTCCCCCAAAGATCGTAATCGTCCGAGCGGGTGATTTTAACCCTTACCAAGTCGCCTGGCTGCAACCCGCGCCCCTGGGCGATGTGGACCACGCCGTCGATCTCAGGGGCATCGGCGTAGGAACGCGCCACGGCGCGGCCGCCGCCGACCTCATCGACCAGCACGGTCATCTCGCTGCCGATGCGCCGGCGCAGCTTGGCGGCGCTGATGTCGGCCTGGACGTCCATGAAGCGGGCCAGGCGGTCCTGTTTCACATCCTCGTCGACCGGATCGGGCAAGGCGTTGGCGGCGGCGCCCTCGACCGGCGAATAGGCGAAGGCGCCGACGCGGTCGAGCTGCGCCGCTTCCAGGAAATCGAGCAGATCGTCGAAGTCCGCCTCGGTCTCGCCCGGGAAGCCGACGATGAAGGTGCTGCGGATGACTATTTCAGGGCAGACCTCGCGCCAGCGCTCGATCCTACGCAGGGTGTGCTCGATGTCGCCGGGCCGCTTCATGGCCTTGAGGATGCGCGGGCTGGCGTGCTGGAACGGCACGTCGAGGTAGGGCAGCACCTTGCCCCCGGCCATCATGGGGATGACCTCGTCGACGCTGGGATAGGGGTAGACGTAGTGCAGGCGCACCCAGACCCCCAGTTTGGCCAGTTCCTCGACCAGTTCCTTCATCCGGGTCTTCACCGGGCGGCCGTTCCAGAAGCCGGTGCGGTATTTCACATCGACGCCATAGGCCGAGGTGTCCTGCGAGATGATCAAGAGTTCCTTCACGCCGGCCTTGGCCAGCGCCTCCGCTTCCGAGAGCACCTCGCCGATCGGCCGGCTGACCAGGTCGCCGCGCAGGCTGGGGATGATGCAGAAGCTGCAGCGGTGGTTGCAGCCCTCGGAGATCTTCAGCCAGGCGTAGTGGCGTGGCGTCAGCTTGAGGCCGCCGGGCGGGATCAGGTCGGTATAGGGGTCGTGCGGCCGGGCCAGGTGCTCATGCACCGCCGCCATCACCTCCTCGGTGGCGTGCGGGCCGGTCACCGCCAGGACGCTGGGGTGGGCCTGCTTGATCACCGATTCGCGCGCACCCAGGCAGCCGGTAACGATGACCTTGCCGTTCTCGCGCAAGGCCTCGCCGATGGTGTCCAGGCTCTCGGCCACCGCCTCGTCGATGAAGCCGCAGGTGTTGACCACCACCAGGTCGGCGTCGTCGTAGGTCGGCACGATCAGGTAACCCTCGGCCCGGAGCTGGGTCAGGATGCGCTCGGAGTCGAAGGTGTTCTTCGGGCATCCCAACGAAACGAAGCCGACTTTTCCTATGTTTTTCATGCTGTTGACTATATCTGTCCAGGTGGCGCAATGACGCCGTCGGGGCCAAGCCTACCCGTTTCGCGGCCGCCGCTCCACCGGATCATGTCCGGACCGAGCCGTCCATCAGTTCGACCCGGCGGTCGCAGCGCCCGGCCAGGCGGGCATCGTGGGTGACCACCAGGAAGGCGGTGCCGTCGTCGCGGTTGATCTCACGCATGAGGGCGAAGATCTCGTCGGCGCTGTGGCTGTCCAGGTTGCCGGTCGGTTCGTCGGCCAGGACCATGGGCGGATTCACCGCCAGGGCCCGGGCGATGGCAACCCGCTGCTGCATGCCGCCGGACAGGGCCGAGGGCTTCTTGGCCATGGCATCGCCGAGACCGACCCGGCCGAGCAGCCACTTGGCCCGGTCGCGCATGGCCTGGTCGTAGCGGCCACGCTCGATCAGGGTCGGCATCATGACGTTTTCCAGGGCGGTGAACTCCGGCAGCAGGTGATGGAACTGGAATACGAAACCCAGGGTGCGGCCGCGCAGTTCGGTCATCCCGGCCTCGTCCAGGCGGGCGATCTCCTTCCCGGCGATCAGGATGCGCCCTGCGGTCGGCCGCTCGAGCAGGCCGACCAGGTGCAACAGGGTGCTCTTGCCGGAACCGGACGGCCCGATCAGGGCGACGAATTCGCCCGCCGCCAACGTCATGTCGATGCCGTGCAGCACCTCGGCCTCGATCGGCGTGCCGACGTTGTAGGACTTGCGTACCCCTTCCAGGCGCAGTATCTGGCCCCGGCCGGCCGCAGACCCGGTCTCAAGCAGTTGTTCAGCCATACCGTATGGCCTCGACCGGGTCCAGCCGGGCCGCGCGCCGGGCCGGCGCCACTGCGGCCAAAAGGCCGGTCAGCAAGGCGACCGCCGCCGCGGAAAGATAATAACTGGCATCGATCCGGCCCGAGATCAGGGCGCTGCCATCGTCCTGGCGCAGCGCGAAGGAGGCGCCGTAGATCATCAGCGCGGCCAGGCCCGACCCCATCAGCGCGCCGGCGCCGCCGACGATGCCGCCCTGGATCAGGAACACCTTCATGATCCGCCTGGGCGAGGCGCCGATGGCGCGCAGGATGCCGATCTCGCGCTGCTTCTGCACCACCGACACCACCAGCACGCTGGCGATGCCGAGGGCGACGATCAGGATCAGGAACAGGCGCACGGTGCGGGTGGTCATGGTCTGGTTCTTGAACGCGGTCAGCAACTGGGTATTGATCGCCATCCAGCTGTCGGCGGTGAGGCCGGTGCGGGCGGCGATCTGCTGGGCCACGGCCTCGGCGCTGAAGATGTCGTCGACCGTGAGGTCGATGTGGGTGACCCCGCCGGGCAGGTCGAGCAGGCTCTGGGCACTGCGCAGCGGCATGATCACCCAGCGCCGGTTGAGGTCGCGCACGCCGAGATCGAAGATGCCGGTGACCCGGAACACGTCGTCGCGGTTCTCGCTGCTGAGGACGCGGATGCGGTCGCCCACCGCGGCACCCAGGTCGTGCGCCAGCTCGATGCCGATCATCGCCTCGCCGGGACCGATGCGGTAGGCACCGGCCTTGATCTTGTCCTCGATCTTGACGATGCGGCGGTAGCGCTGCGGGTCGACGCCGATCAGGGCGATCGACTTGCTGGCGTTGCCGCGGTAGGCGAAGCCCGAGCCGGTGGCGATCGCCGAGACGTCGACCACATGGGGGATGGCCGGCAATTCGCGGAACACCCGTTCCCATTGGTCGATCGAGCGCAAGCGCTGCACCCGAGGCTCGATATGGGCCGCCACGGCCTGCCCGGCGCGGTCCAGCACCGGCATGGCGGCCTCGTCGGGCGCGCGCACCGTGATGTGGGACTGGGTCGACAGGGTGCGTTCGGCCAGGCTGGCCTGAAGGCCGTTCATCAGTGCGGAAATGAAGATGATGACCGCCACCCCCACCGTGGTGCCGGCGACGATCAAAGCCGTCTGCATGTGCCCCTCGCGCAGGAAGCGCAGGGCCAGCACCCACTCAAACGGCACTGGCGCGCACCTTCTGGCCGACCGTGATGCCGGCGCTGACGGGGATCACCGCCTCGCCCTCGGAGAGGCCATCGGTCACCTCGACCGCACCGGTGCCGACCAGGCCGAGCCTGACCTCGCGCCGGGCGGCGCGACCGTTCTCGATTACCATCACCCAGGGCCGGCCGGCCAGGTCGCGCACCGCTTCGCTGGGCAGGGTCAGTGCCGAGCCCCGGTGGCCGACCTGGATCTCGACCGACACGGTCATGTCCGGCTTGACGAAGGCGGGCGGCGCCGCCACCCGCAGCTTGACCTCGACCGAGCCCTTCTGGGCATCCACGGCCGGGGCGATGTGGAAGATCTCGGCCGCGAACGGCCGGGTCGGATAGGCGTCTGCCAGCACCGAGGCCGTTTGGCCGATCGCCAAACGGCCGAGGTTCTTCTCGTCGGCCTGGAGGACGATCTGGACCTCGCCGTCGGCCGCCAGTTCGAACAGCGGTTTGCCTTGGGTGACGATGTCGCCCGACTCGACCAGCTTGCGCACCACCACGCCAGGCGCCGGCGCCCGGATCACCGTGTTGGCCTGCTTCGCCGCGGCCAGGCCCAGGGCCGCACGGGCCTGGCCGCGGCGGGCCAGCACCAGCCGGCTCTCGACGCCGTCGGGACGATTGCCGCGAGCCTGGACCAGGGCGGCTTCGCGCACCGCCCGGGCCGCATCCAGCGCGCGCCGGGCCTCGTCGAGACGGGACTGGTTGTAGAAACCGGCTTCGACCAGCTTGCTTACCCGGCCATACTCGCTGCCCGCCTGGGCCAGATTGGCCTCGGCCTGATTTAGGGCCTGATCGGCCACCGGCCGGCTGACCTCGTGCAATTCGGCCAGCCTGGCCTCGGCCTCTTCCAGGGCCCGCCGGGCCTGCTCGGTCGCGGCCCGCTGCTCGCCGTCGTCGATCCGGGCCAGGACCTGGCCGACGCGCACCCGGTCGCCCTCCTCCACCGCCACCTCGACCAGGTTGCCGACCATCTCGGCACCCAGCTCGATGCGTTCCGGGGTAATGATGCGACCGCTGGAGATCACCGTCTCGATGAGCGGCTGGCGCTTGGCCGGCACGCTGGCGACCGTCTTACCCGCGCTCAGCCAGTAGATGGCGAACCCTGCGCCGGCCAACACCGGCAGAAGCCACAGCCAGGTGCGCCGGCGCATGACCCTGGCGATCACTCGCCGTCCACCCGGATCCAGACCTTGCCGTCCTTGATTTCAACGGGATAGGTGGCCAGGGCACAATCGGCCGGCTCGTTCAGGGGCGCGCCGCTGGCGAGGTCGAAGTAGCTGCCGTGCAGCGAGCACTTGATCGACTTGCCCTTGATGCAGCCGAACCAGAGCGAATAGTCCTCGTGGCTGCACATCTCGTCGATGCAGTAATGGCCGTCCTCCGCATGGCATAGCAGCAGTTTCCGGCCGCCCGCCTCGACCCGCTTCATCTGGCCCGGTTGCAGTTCGCCCGCCTCGGCGACCGCCTGCCAGGCCATCACTTCACCCGCGCCAGGGCCTTGCCTGAATCCAGCGCGGCACGCGCCATGTCGGCGCCTTCGAGCAGGGTGCGGGCGCGGCCGAGGTGATGCAGGACCATCGCGGCGGTCAGCACCAGGGTGTCGTAGGTGGCGCCCTGGTTGCCGGCCAGTGCGGCCATCCCGGCCTCGGCCGCCGCCTGTGCGGTGGCCTTGACGTCGACCATGATGGCCACTTCATCGCCGGCCCGCTCCGACTTGGGCAGGTTATCCGGCAACGCTACCGCGCGCACGCTCTGCTGGATGCCGAGGGCCACCGGATCGATATCGAATTCGACCTCTTCGCCGTGGTCCTGGTAGGCGGTGAACTTGCCGGCCTGGCGCAGGCTGGGCATCACGCCGCCCTCGACGCCGCGGATGATCAAGGCGGAATCGAAGCCGGCATGGCGGGCCAGTTGGGCATAGATGGGCGGATAGGGTTTATGCACGTAGCCGGTGACAAAATGGGTGCGCTTCCTGCCGGCGATGGGCTTGGCCTCGGTCTCCACCGTGGTCACCGCCTGGCGCTTGATCATGCGCTGACGCAAAGGCAGCAGGTCGTGCAGCCGGGAACAGAACCGGGCCTGGTCGACATAGGACCAGCCCAGGGCCGGGTCGGCCAGGCGGGCGGCCGCTTCGGCCGTGCTCAGGTCGACCTTGACGCCGGCGGCGCGCAGTACGTGGCGGGCGGTGACGCCGTACTTCGGGCCGACCGCTTCGAGTCCGTGATTGACCGCCGCGACACCCAGCTCGGCCAGCAGCGCAGGCAGGAAGGGCGCCGCCGGCAGGCAGCGGTTGTAGCCGTCGTAGGGGTCAGCGATGTCGACCACGTCGTCGACCTCGGCGGTGACCCGGTCGGTGGAACTCAGGATGGCATCGAGGATGCCCTTGAACTCGTCCATGGTCTCGCGCTTCATGCGCAGGGCGATGAAGAAGATCGCCGCCTGGACCGGATCGGCGACACCGTCCAGGATGGCCTGCATGCCGATGGCCGCCTCGTCCTCGCTGATGCTCTTGGACAGTTCGGGGCCGGTGGCAATGCGCTGGATGATGGAATGCATGACCTTTTGCGGGTCTTGTGTGGCGATGGCTTGATTCATTAGCAACTCCTGAAATAATCCCCCGAGAATATTTTTGTCGGGTATTGCAGTCAACCGATTATGGCGAATCAGGACGATTCCAGCTTGCGATAAAGGGTCCGCTCACTGATCCCGAGTGCCTGCGCCAGGGCCTTCTTGTCGCCGCCGGTCTGATCCAGGGCCCAGCGTACATAGCGCCGTTCAGCCTGGTCGAGAGGCACCACCTCGCCGGCCTGGGTCTCCGAGGCCAATGGCGCCGGCACCAGATCATCCGGCAGATGCTCGGCACCGATGGTGTCGCCGTCGACGAGCAGGACCGCGCGTTCCAGGATATTGCGCAGTTCGCGGATATTGCCAGGGAAGGGGTAGCCAGCGAGCCGATCACACGCGTCCGGCCCCAGCTTGAGGGGACGCTCGGGCGCCAGCCGGCGCAGCAGGTTCTCCACCAGCACGGGCATGTCCTCCCGGCGTTCGCGCAGGGCCGGGAGGTGAATGGGGAAGGCGGAGATGCGGTAGTACAGATCGCGCCGGAAGGTACCCGCCTCGACCATGGCCTTGACCCCGCGGTGGGTGGCCGCAACCAGGCGGAAATCCGCCTTCAGGGTCTCCACCCCGCCGACCCGGCGGAAGGTACCGGTCTCCAGCAGGCGCAGCAGCTTGACCTGCAGGCTGAGTGGGATGTCACCCAGTTCGTCGAGGAACAGGGTGCCGCCCGCCGCCGCCTCGACCAGGCCGATCTTGCGCTGGCTGGCGCCGGTAAAGGCGCCCTTTTCATAGCCGAACAGTTCGCTCTCGAACAGCGTCTCGGTCATCCCCGAGCAGTCCACCGGCACGAACGGCTTGCCGTGCCGGGAGCTGAGGTCGTGCAGGGCCTGGGCGGCGAGTTCCTTGCCGGTGCCCGATTCGCCCAGCAGCAGCACCGGCGTCATCGCCGGGGCGGCCCGGTTGATCAGTTCCAGCATGGCGTTGAAGGCCGGCGAGCGGCCGACCATGCCGACGCCGCTCGTGCTGTCGATCAGCTTGTTGTTGAGCAGGGACATGGTCTCGACGAAATAGGCGATCTGGCCGGTTTCGTCGCACAACGGGACCAGCTCGACGTCGACATGCTCCTCGCCGCGCGGGGTGTGGTGCAGGTGCAGCACCCGGCCCGGCTGGCCCGACTTGAGCGCGCTCTGCAGCGGGCAGGTCTCACCGCACTGGTCGCAGGGTTTGTCGAAGTGATGCGACACCTCGTAACAGGTGCGCCCGACCATCCTGCCGCGGCCGCCAAATTCCCGCCCGTAGGCCTGGTTGGTGGCCAGAATACGGTATTGCACATCAACCAGGATGCGCGGCTCCGGCAAGGAATCGAGGAAGGAGATCAGATCACGAGGCAGATGCATGACGGCGTTGGCAATTTTGCTTGCCATCATTGTCAGGACGGCGCACTGGTATTGTCAAACCGATCCGGCACTTCCCGCCCGGAACCGACACTAGCCTGGTGGCTTGGCACATATTCAACCCCAGCGACAGGTTCGTTCGGACCGGTTGAGCAGCCGCACTTCGATCGTATTGATCGTTGTTCGGATGGCCAGCGCAGGCAAATAAATCTGCCTTAGCCTGGGATTTTGCGTTCCCGCCCGAGACCGGCAAACACAATCCTGCCAGATTGTCATATGTGACAGTCATATATGACAATCTCATGAAGGCCACGCCTCTTTGTGCCGACGAATAGATCAATATTTCTCTTTTATAAACATGCGCTTATAACTTTTGATATATCCGTTGCGGCGGCTGGCACACCCCTTGCTGTAGGTATCGTGCAGCCCTAAAACAGCTGCTATCGCCGATACGCGGGACACGGTCGACGGTAGCGGTGGGTTGTATGACTTTTCTCCTCAAGGAACTCGGGGAGGGGCTCCATCTCCTCCTTCCCCTCCCCGATCTTTTTCCTGACTCCCGATTCTACAGAACAACACCTGCCCATGTCGAAACAGTCCGACGCGATACTGTTTGGCCAAAAATCCCAGTAACATGATCAACAACCAATTTTTCCGTCATTGCCATGTTTCAGACGCATTACGAACGAATCGGTGGCGAAGCCAAGATCAGGTCTCTCGTAGACGCCTTCTATCGCCACATGGATGAATTGCCCGAGGCCTATGGCGTCCGCAAGATGCATGCCGAAGACCTGTCCGGATCTCGCCAGAAACTGTTCGATTTCCTGTCCGGCTGGATGGGGGGACCGCAACTGTTTGTCGAAAAACACGGCCAACCCATGCTGCGACGCCGGCATCTGCATTTCACCATCGGCGATACCGAGCGTGACCAGTGGCTGATGTGCATGAAGATGGCGCTGACCGACGTCATCGAATCCGAACCCCTGCGCGACGAACTCTACACGGCCTTCGTCAAGGTCGCCGACCACATGCGCAACCGGTCCGAGCCGCAACACCGACATTGACCCGGGCATGCGAATCCAAAACACACCGAGACTGCCCCGACAGCTCGCGTCGTCGCGTAGCTGAAAATGCAGGATAGACCCGACGCCTGGAACCCCATCCACCACATCTGAAAGAGAGCTCATGCAAACGCGTCACCTCTACCCCGCCGCCCTCGCCGCGATCCTGCTGGCCGCCTGCGCTACCACCCCGAGCCCGGAGCAACGGGCCACATATACCGAAGAGGCCCGTGCCACGGTCAATCAGTTGGTGCAAACCCTGGGCGGGGAACTGAAAACGGCCATGAAGGAAGCCGGCCCTGCCGAGGCCGTAATGGTATGCAAGGAACGCGCACCCAAGATCGCCGCCGCCATCTCGGAGGAAAAGGGCATCAAGGTCCGCCGCGTGACCTTCAGGAACCGCAACCCCAAGAGCGTGCCCGACGCCTGGGAGAGCCAGGTGCTGCACGACTTCGAGCAGCGTCTGGCCAAGGGCGCGACGGCAGCCGACCTGGAATACAGCGAGGTGGTCCAGGAAGGCGATACCAGGACTTTCCGTTACATGAAGGGTCTGGTAGTCCAGGGCATCTGCATGACCTGCCACGGCAACCCGGAAACCATTCCGGACGGCGTCAAGGCCAAACTGGCCACGGAGTACCCCAACGACCAGGCCACCGGCTACCTGCCCAACATGCTGCGCGGTGCGGTATCGCTGAAGAAGCCCCTGTGATCTAACCGGCCCGTACAGCTACGGGCCATTATGGCCACCGAGCATGAGCGAAACAGCCACCTCCAGACTGCAACACTTTCCAGCCTCCTGGTTTGCAACTGTCATGGGCCTGGGTGGACTGACCATCGCCTGGCAGCGCGCGGAGGCCATCCTGCAATTGCCGTTCCACATGAGCAACGGGTTGCTGGCAGCCAGCACCCTGCTGTTCATCGCCCTGGCCGGATTCTACGGCGCCAAGTCGATGAAATATCGCGACCGCGTAGTGCAGGAATGGGGCCATCCGATCAAGATGAATTTCGTGCCGACCATCTCCATCGGCCTGATCCTGCTCTCGATTGCCTGGCTGCCGATCAACCCGGCCTATTCGAAACTGCTCTGGTTGGTCGGTACGGCGACCCACCTGCTGCTGACCCTGTATGTCATCACCCAGTGGGTCCATCACAGCAAATTCGAAATCGCCCATTTGAACCCGGCCTGGTTCATCCCGGTGGTCGGCAACATCCTGGTGCCCATCGCCGGCGTCTCTCACGCGCCGGTCGAAGTCTCCTGGTTCTTCTTCAGCATCGGCCTGACCTTCTGGCCGGTACTGCTTACCATCATTTTTTACCGGGTCATCTTCCATGGCAGCCTGCCGGAGCGCCTGCTGCCCACGCTGTTCATCCTGATTGCCCCGCCGGCGGTCGGCTTGCTGTCCTACGTGAAGTTGACCGGTGGCGTCGACGCCTTCGCCCACATCCTCTACAACGCCGCCCTGTTCTTCACCCTGCTGCTGTTTTTCCAGGCCAAATGGTTCGCCCGCCTGAAGTTTTTCCTGTCCTGGTGGGCCTATTCCTTCCCGTTGGCCGCCGTCACCGTCGCCACCCTGATCATGTTCCAGCAGACCGGCAGCACGCTCTATCTGCGCCTGTCCGGGGTCCTGCTCGGGTTAACGACCGTAGTCATCGCCGGTCTGGTCATCCAGACCGCAATCGCGGTCAAGGACAGGTCGATCTGCGTCGAGGAGTAAGCAGGACCTGGGCGTGAAAACGGCCCGATAACGGGCCGCTTATGTTCTGGCGGAAGCGGTGGCTTCTAACCTACCGTCTCACTACATAGCATAACGTCTCACAATATCCTTATAAATCAAGGACATGTTATAATTATGCCTGTCGTGGTGGCTCGTTTCGTGTCACCGGGTTGCAACCAAAACGATGGGTGGGATGATGGGTAGAAAGCAGACCGAGCTCGGAGCGTTGGCTGTCTCTAAGATCAGCAGAAGGGGGATCAACTTCGTTGGTGGTGTCGCGGGGTTGGGCATTAATGTCTGCGCGACCGGTGGGCGTAGTTGGATCCTGCGGTACCAAATCAAAGGGCGTCGCAGGGATCTTGGATTGGGCGGCTATCCGGATGTCACCCTTGCACAGGCGAGAGAGGCTGCACGGGCTGCTCGGGCCAAGATCAAACTGGGTATAGATCCCGTTGATGACGCAAGGGTGGCAAAAGCCAAACTGATCCAGAACAGTCTCACTGCGATGTCATTCGCACAGGCGGCTACTCAATATATTGATACCCAGGAGGGTTCTTGGCGGAGCGCTAAGCATTGCCAGCAGTGGCGGAACACCATTGGGGCGTACGCCAACCCCATCATCGGGCGTATGCCTGTCCGAGACGTTGGCCTGGCTCAAGTTCTGGCGATCCTTGAACCCATTTGGCATACGAAAACGGATACTGGCAGCCGATTGCGCGGACGTATTCAATCGATCTTGGATTGGGCAGCTGCCAGGGGCTACCGGGATGAACCGAACCCGGCACGGTGGGCGGGCCATCTCGACAAACTGCTCCCAACACCTGGCAAGATCCGGAAGGCGGCCCATCATCGCGCTCTCCCATATGCAGAACTACCGAACTTCATGAAGACACTCGCCGACCATGAAGGAATGGGTGCTAGGGCTCTCGAATTCACTATCCTGACGGCTTGTCGTTCAGGTGAGGTGCGCGGGGCGATGTGGGCTGAATTCGATCTGGGTGCACGGGTTTGGACGATTCCGGCGGAACGGATGAAGGCAGGGAAGGAACATCGTGTGCCGCTATCGGAGGCGGCGATGGACATACTCACGGTGCGCAGGGCCCAGCCCTTCTGCGACTACGTCTTTCCGAACCCGAGTGGTCACCCCCTTTCCGATATGACTCTCTCGGCCGTACTGCGTCGGATGAAAGTTGCTGCCGTCCCACATGGGTTCCGTTCCACGTTCCGGGACTGGTGCGCGGAACAGACAGACTACCCGCGGGAGGTTGCCGAAATGGCGTTGGCACATGCAATCGGGAGCAAGGTGGAAGCGGCATATCGGCGAGGTGACTTGTTCGGCAAGCGAACTCAGTTGATGCAGGACTGGGCAATATTTGCTCACAACCGCATTTGTGAGGGTTTGTGATGCACCACATAATGTACAAAATGATGGTTATTTAGTACCAATCTGCACAATATTTGGGCAGAAATAGCGGTTTTCCGCGATTTCTGGTTCTGACGCTCTTCATCGCCGTGACTTTGTACACATGGCCGGAGAAATGCGCATTGTGTGCAAGCCGATCCGGTGACTGATATGAGGAGCCGAGAATGCCGTCAGATTTACCATCCCATCAACTTTCCCATGGTTACATGCGTCAGCAGGAAGTGCTGACGCTCGTACCATTCTCAGCGGCAACCCTGTGGCGCCGGGTCCGGGCGGGTACCTTTGTGAAGCCGGTGAAGCTTGGGCCCCGTATTACTGCCTGGAACCGTGGGGCTGTCCTTGCATGGCTTGACCAGCAACAGGGAACGCACAAATGAGCGACATCCATCAGTGCGGTGCCTCAGCACAGGGTGGGGCCGGGAGCCCCTTATGCTCCAATGGCAAGTTCGACTTCTATCGCGCGAGCGATCTGCACGGGTTACCGGACGTGAGTTGGCTTATCGAAGGAATTTTGCCGAGGCACGGCGTTGCCAGCCTGTATGGTCCTAGCGGCGACGGCAAATCATTTCTGGCACTCGACATGAGCGCTTCTATCGGCAGTGGTCTGCCTTGGTTTGACTTTGCGACACGTCAAGGCCGGGTCATCTACGTGGCTCTGGAAGGGCAAGTTGCGTTCCGCCGCCGTGTCCAGGCCTGGGCAAGATACAGGCAGTTGGAATTCCCAGAGAGTGTCATCTTCCAGTTCAAGCCATTCGCCCTTAACAAGCCTGAAGACCCACACAGCCTCGGGGGATTGATCAACACCTGTGGCGGTGCCGACTTGATCGTCATCGACACCTTGAACAAGGCCGCACCGGGAGCCGATGAAAATTCATCCTCGGACATGAGCGAGATACTTGCTGGTGCCTCGGCACTGCAAGCCCTGACCGAAGCCATGGTTCTGCTTGTCCATCATCCCGGCAAAGATTTGAGTCGAGGTCTGCGCGGTCATTCAAGCTTACATGCAGCCCTGGACGCCGTAATCGAAGTGGGCAGGGACGGAAACCGGCGATGGTGGAGAATCAGTAAATCAAAGGATGGATTGGACAGCATTGGCAGTGCCTTCGACCTGAAAGTAGTTGATCTGGGCATGACCGACTCCGGAAAGCCCATCACGTCGTGCGCGGTGGTGGAAGTTGATGGCCCAGTTGCCCGCGAAGCGCAACGGGAGCCACGCGGAACCAATCAGAAAGTGCTGCTGACCTCCTTCAAGCAACTTCTGCGCGACATGCAGATGTTGGGGGCGGCAACCGGGGACGATTGGCCAACCAGCATACCGATAGATGAGGCTATCAGTCGGTTGTTCGGTGACCTGAATGTGGCTGACCCGCGACACCGCAAGGAAAGAGCCAGGGAGGCATTTCTGGGGTTGGTCAAGCATGGCTACCTCGAACTCAAGGATGGCGTGCTATCCCTACCCCACGACGGAGCTACGCCAGATGATGGCAACCTCTGATCATGCTCATATTGCTGACGGTCTCCCGCCCGGCCCGGCTCCCTAATTGAAACGGGCCGGGCGGGAGTGCAACGTCGGCAGAATGAACTCACAACTAGCAGTCATCTCCTCCGCATATATCGTGAGAGCGTGGATTCGATCACTGCCGGCAAGTCGCTACCAAGCGCGTTTGCCAGGCTATACAGCACGCTAAGCGTCGGTTGATTTTGGGCCAGTTCGAGTTTGGCAATGTAGGTCCTATTCACCCCGGCCCGGTGAGCAAGTTCCCCCTGGGACAACCCGAGGGCGGATCGCCGAGCCCGTAGCTCAGTGGCGAATGCTTCCATCAGCGCATCGTTCCGACTCATGGCCGGAACGATGGCAGTCTAGTCTACTTTGCACACCCGCATATATGGTACAGTATGGTTCTGATGTTGCATATAATTCATGCACTTACAGTCAGCGTTACTACTATTTCGGGGAGCGACATATGTATGATATCTACTCTAATGCCCGCGACGACCATTGGCGTTTTACGCTTGGCAAATGTGGAAGCAGAAAGCTATTCGTAATTGGTCTGAACCCAAGTACCGCGACGCAGGAAAAGGCAGATACGACCGTTGCTAAGGCCGAGAGAGTCGCGGAGCGAAATGGCTACGATGGATTCGTCATGCTCAATCTGTATCCGGTTAGAGCAACCAACTACCATGAATTGCCCGCGGATGTAGACCGAGAGGCTTATACGATGAATCAGGATCGTATCGTGGAAATCGTATCTAAGGAGTCCAAGCCTGTCATTTGGGCGGCGTGGGGTGAAAGTATCCTTGCAAGAGATTACTTCATGACGGCTGCCGCCGACCTGATCAAGCGGCTAGGAACCTACAGCCCGGTCTGGCAGCACTTCGGCACAATGACCGCAACTGGCCACCCTAGGCACCCATCTCGCTTGCAGTATGCATGGTCATTTGCTCGACTCGACGAGAAGAACTACCTGTCCAAGCTCCACTCATAGCCAGCCTTAGGTAGCGGTATGGTTTAAGGTGTCACTCCTAAGGGTGTGTCTGGGTCAAAGGAAGTGTCCATGCACACAGGCGGTAACAATTGCACAGCCGCAACCGGCAGTTCATTCTGGCTGTAGGGGGCTCCTGTAGGGGGCTTGAACCAGGGGGTAGCTTTCGCTAATGTCTGGATAGACAAGGAGCGTAGCTGACGCCCCGTCATTCCAGAGGGGGCAATTGGCTGATTGCCCCCGTCATCCCGCGGCCTAGGTGCGCATTCTCGGTAGTTCACCGTCGACGGGGCAGTTTCGAGGCTAACTTTTCGTAGCAGCCGACAGACGTAGTTCCGTGACGCGCTCGCCATTGATCAGCAAGCTAGCGATGTAGCCGAGTACGAGGATCGTTAGGGCTTTCGCGTAGTCCGGCCTGTTTCTGTCGCGTTTGCTGCCATCATCCACGAGCTGTGAAACCAGGATCAGCACCCCGAGTCCGGACGCTAGTATCTTGAAGCAGCCCACAAATATTCCGAGCAGCAGACTGTGGTTGTATCGGATGGCGTTTACGAATGATACGACCATCAAGCCCGCGCTTATGACGCCGCCAGTCGAGACGGCGATGACGCTTGCAAGTTTGTCGTCCAGGGTAGATGCAATGAGGAACCCAAGTGGAGTGGCCAGAATTGCTCCCATGGATATGGCAAGGTCTAGGGGGTTATAGAAGATCACGACCCTGTTGCTTACGCCCAAGAACATCAGGATCACGAAGGAAATCACCACAGCCCAAACGAGGAGAGTCATCCAGTCCTTGTTGGGCCTGACAGACGGCACATCGGCGGATATTGTTGAAGACGTGACGACGGGAACGGATGTCTGGGTCGTGTCCGTTGCCATGACCTCAGGGGTTGAAGGCTCATTGGGGCTTTGAAGTGGCGTGGCGGGTTCAGGTACGCGTGTTTCGTCCTGCTCTTCTGGAACTGGTGGTGTTTCAGGCGATTCAGCCGCCGCGGTGGTTTGTTGCCCTTGTGCGCTTGATAGGGCCGCTAGTCGCTCTTGGTATGCGGCCTTCACGCATTGCGCATCAGCACATTGGTTGCGCTCCTGTATCCAGGATCGCTGGGCGTGCTTGGTTTCCTCCGGGTGTTCACCTGATAGGACCTCCCTGTACGCACCGGCCAGCAATTCATCCAATTCGGACAGCCTTGGGTCTGCGCAGATCATGGTTTCAACGGCGGAAGACGCCCTGTTGCAGTCAAAGCTGGCGGCCAGGGCGTGGGTCGGAAGGGCGAGTGTTATGGCGATAACGAGGATGTAAATCGCGTGTTTCATCGTTGTAGGCCTCCTGATAGCTAAGGTTGTTGTTGATCTGCGTTTGGCGCTCGCTTTGGCGATGTCCTTAGGCCGTTTGCGTTGCCGGCCAGAACGGCTGGATCTCAAGGGCTGCGATGACGTTAAGAATGGCCGTCACCGATAGGCCGTTCACGAAGGACAGGAAGGTATTCATGCCCGTGTTTCCCGGGAATGCCCGGGACAGGGAGTCGAGATTGAAGGTGATGACTTGGTCGGCTTGGCTGACCAAGTCACCCGCCGCCTTCCTGGCAATGGATACGCGTTTGCCCTCAAAGCCGAATGGCAGTCCTACCACCGCGATCACCTTGCTGCCGTGAGCTCTGGCACTGTTCGCGAAATGCGGGATAAGCATGGTTCCGGTCATGCCTCCCAAGCCCGCACACAAGATTACGTAATCCCCTGGACGTACTGACTCTGAGATCAAATGCCGGTCCTTGTCAGTTAGAGGGCATTCGATCCCGGAAGTGAATATCAGGTCTGCTTTCCGCTCGATTTCGGCGTTATTGACTGTGAAGATGGAAACATTAGGACCGTGGTCATGACGACCACGCAGTTCCTCAATGAGGTTGCATCCGGCACCGCCAATCCCGAACACCCGGATGAACTGGGATGGGGGCACATCCTCCAGGATGCCGTCCTCAGTCGCCGGTATGACTCTGTCGGTCTGACAACACTGTTCCATACCCATCTAGCTCCGCTGAACTGGTAACGGAGAAATGATGCCCAGGCGCTAGGCGAGAAGGGTAAATGTTGTGCAGGCAGCCCGAAAACCCGCGTCGTTACTGGGGATCGGCTAGAGCTCCCGTCGTTACTAGGTTCTTGGGTGAGAATCTAAGCGGGGCAAGGGTTCCGGAGGGATAAATAGTGGCCGCCAACCACATATCAGAAACCATACGTTGGTCAGACTGCACACCTACACTGCCAATGTCGACCCAGTGTGAATCACTACATATCAGCCGAAACGATGGGTAAGGTGATGGGTGACAACCCTTTGGATGGCAAGAGTCCTTGCCGGATAAGGATTCTTGGCGGAAGCGGTGAGATTCGAACTCACGATGCCTTGCGGCACGCCGGTTTTCAAGACCGGTGCATTCAACCACTCTGCCACGCTTCCAATCAACTTTGCTACGCCGGTTTTGCCTCCGGCCGCCGCTTCGCGGCTTCACATCGGCTACGCCGATATGAGCCTGCGCCGCAATGTTGCCACGCAACATTGTCAAGACCGGTGCATTCAACCACTCTGCCATGCTTCCAGAGAGGCGTGGATTCTACCTGAGCCGGCTAAACAAGCCCATCGCTTGGCGGCCTCAGCAAACGCAGCATCGGCGCCGCCTTGTCCAGGCACTCCTGGTATTCACGCTCGGCAACGGAATCGGCGACGATGCCGCCGCCGACCCCGAAGCGGATGCTTTCGCCCTGGCTGACCAGGGTACGGATGGCGATATTGCTATCCATGTCGCCATTGAAACCGATGTAGCCGATGGCGCCACAATAGAGACCGCGCCGGTGCGGCTCCAGTTCGTCGATGATCGCCATCGCCCGGCGCTTGGGTGCGCCGGTGATGGACCCGCCCGGAAAGGCCGCCCGCAAGAGGTCGAGGGCATCGCGGCCGGACATCAGGGTGCCGGTGATGGTGCTGACCAGGTGGTGTACGTTGGCAAAGCTCTCCAGTTCGAACAGACCTGGCACGGCGACCGAGCCGGTCCGGCAAACCTTGCCGAGGTCGTTGCGCAGCAGGTCGACGATCATCAGGTTTTCGGCCCGATCCTTGGCGCTGGCAAGCAACTCGGCAGCGAGCGCACGGTCATGCTCCGGGTCCACACCGCGGGGCCGCGTACCTTTGATGGGACGGGTGGCGACCCGGTCGCCCCGCAGTTCGATGAAGCGCTCCGGCGAGCTGGACAAGACCTGCACAGCCGGGTGATTCAGATAAGCGCTGAAGGGCGCCGGATTGATCTGCCTTAGGGCACGGTAGAGCTGCCAGCGACTGCCCTGCACCGACGCCGTGAACCGCTGGGTCAGGTTGATCTGGTAGCAGTCGCCCTCGGCGATATAGCGTTGTGCCCGGCCGAAGGCCTCCTGGTAGCGCGGCCAGGGCAGATTCGATTCCGGCCCGGCCAGCACGACCCAGTCGGTCCTATCGGTCGGGACCGGATGGGAAAACAATTCAATCAGTGCCTCCCAGTCCCGCTCGGTTTGGCAGTCGCGCCCGGCACTGACCAGATGTGTCGCGCGCGTTTCGTGATCCACCACCAGCGCCCAGTCGTACAGACCGACCGCCATGTCAGGCGGGCCGTCGGCTGCCTTCCCGGTCGCCGGCAACTCGCCCAAACGCCGTGCCAGATCGTAGGAAAAGTAACCGATGGCCCCTCCCACGAACGGGAATGCACCGGAGGACTCGGCACGACCGAGCCATTCTCTCAGCAGGGCAAGCGGGTCTTGTTCACGGATCAGGACGCCCGAGCGGGACTCGATATGGGTGTGGCCGCCGGAGGTCGTAAGCGTCGTGTGCGGACGCGAGGCCAGGATATCCCAGCGGCCGCTGGTGGCACCGGGACGGCCGCTGTCCAGGAACACGGACCAGGGCTCGCCGGCAATGGCATCGAACAGGTCGGCGCTATCTTCCCGGTAAGGTAGACGGGTAAACCGCATGCATCCGCTGTGTCCTGACAAGGGACCGCCATGATACAGGCGGCCACCTCGCCTGGCTCAGTCGTCCTTGGTGGGCAGTTCCAGTTCAATGCCGCAGCGTGCGGCCCGATGGTAGAACTCGAGCAGATTTCCGGTCTGCAACTTCTTGTTGATGCGCAGACGGTGGTTTTCCACGGTGCGCTGGCTAAGCCCCAGCTGCTGTGCAATACCCTTGCTGGATTGGCCGGAAATCGCCATGCCGAGTATCTCCCGCTCGCGTCCGGTCAATTCATCCAGTCGCGCGCGCAATATCTCGCCTTCCTTGGCCGCGGCCTCGACTCGGTACGACTTGTCGAGCAACGCCCGGACCTTGTCGAGCAGCACACTGGAATCGGTCGGTTTGGTCAGAAAGTCTTCTGCACCGGCCCGCATCGCATCGACCGTAGCCGGAATATCGCCAACCCCGCTCAGAAAGATGATCGGCAACCGGGCGCCCTGCTTGACCAGTTCGGCCTGCACCTCAAGCCCCCCCATGCCGGGCATGCAAAGATCCAGGATCAGACAACCCTGACTGCTGTGGTCATAAGCGGCCAAAAAATCCTCGCCGCTCTTATGCGTCTGAACCGAGAAACCTTCGGTCTCCAGCAACATGCCCAGGCTGTAACGAATTGAAGAGTCGTCATCGACGACAAATACCGTAGGTCGATTCATCTTGCTAATGACACCGTTAATTTGAACACTTGCCACGTGTTGCTGGCTCATCCTGAAATCACCTCGCCAAACCGTCTTCAAGCCAGAGGCCGAATACACCACATATCTGCTTAGTCCAGGCCGGATCAGTTCCTCTGGTTCACATAAGGACCACTCATTCCATCCATATCCCGAACCTTAACCTTTTTCAAAATATGGAGGTTAATCAATTCTAACTTGTCATGATACACATTACCTATTTCTGACAGCCTGGACCATGCGAGCAGGCAAATAAAGTTCGAATCGCATCCTCCAGGCTGGGTTGCGTTGCTCCGTCCTGGCCATTCAGGGCTTGTGATTAATGGCCGCGAACCATGCCGCGTTCAATCTTTATGAGTGATGTCCGGCCCCAGTCAGGCCTATACTCCCGCCCAAGAGTGCATCTCCATATCAGGTCATTGATTCACCCAGCGGATCATCCGATTCGACATAGACACATGAACTCGTCAGATCAACCAGAACGGCACGGCCAAGTCAGCGTCCCCGTCGATGGCACCCGCTCATCGGCGCGCCTGAATCCTGCCTGTATTGCCAGACCGGCCATCCGCTTGTTCCTGCCATTGCAGGCATGCGGGCCATTGAGCCCGCCGGCTGGCGCCGTAGCGCCGGTCATGTCGGCTTGCAAGGCATGAATTCGAACAGTCACGGCCCAATACCGGGTATCGATTGGGCCAGCCTGTTGGCCGACCGCCCGGAAACGGATAGGTCGGCACTCCAGGCCGCGCTCGCGTTGGCGCATGAAGTCATCCAGATCTGGGATGCTTCGGGCAATCTGGTGCTGGCCAACCCGGCCTCGGCAAAAATATTCGACCACGTCGAGGCTGGTGCGCTGACCCAGGACCAGATCTACGGCGATTGCCTGCAGGAAAACGGCAATGCCTACCGGCCGGATGAAATGCCGGTCGCCCGGGTTCTTGCCACCGGCCAGCCGGTCGACAGTCAGATGATGATGATCTGCCAGACCGAAGGCAAAGCCGTCTGGCTCAGGATCAACGGCAAGCCCATCAAGGACAGCCGTGGCCACAACCTGGGCGCGGTCATCACGGCAACCGACATCACCGAATTCATCGAGCACAGGCAACGACTGGAATACCTGGCCAGCTACGATGCCCTCACCCAGCTGCCCAATCGGCTGCTGCTGGCCGAACGCATGCGGATCAGCCTGGCTCGCAGCCGCCGGATGAAAGATATGGTCGCGGTCTGCATGCTCGACCTGGACAACTTCAAGCCGGTCAACGACAACCTCGGCCACAAGGCGGGCGATGAATTGCTGCGCGAAGTCGCCGTCCACCTGCAGGAATCGATCCGGGGCGACGACACCGTGGCGCGCATCGGCGGCGATGAATTCGCCCTGCTGCTGTGCGGCATCCACAAGGCTTCCGAATGCGAACAAACCCTCGCCCGTATCCTGTCACGGGTAAGCCAGCCTTATCAGATCGCCGGCCAGATTGTGCAGATCGGCGCCAGTGCCGGCGTCGCCCTGTTTCCAGGTGACGGCACCGATCCCGATCTACTGCTGAAACATGCCGATACCGCCCTGTACCAGGCCAAGGAGGCCGGGAAAAACCGATTCCAGTTCTTCGACCGCACACTGGACATGCGGCTGCAGGCCCACCGGGTGTTGCTGCGCAAGATCGAAAAGGCCATCCGGAGCACAGAGTTCGTACTTTACTACCAGCCTATCGTGGACTGCCGCAAAGGCCAGGTGGAGAGCATAGAGGCCCTGATACGCTGGCGGCATCCGGTACTCGGCCTCCTGGCCCCTTCGGAGTTCCTCCCCCTGATCGACCAGGACGAACTCAGCATCACACTCGGCGAATGGGTCATCGACGAGGCCTTGCGCCAGATGACCGCCTGGCACGCCGACGGGATCACCCTGGATGTCAGCGTCAACATCTCCGCCCGCCATATCGTTCAACCTGACTTCTCCACGCGACTGGCCGCCAAGCTTGCTGAACTCCCCCCTGAAATCTGCCAACGCCTGCGGATTGACGTTGCCGAAAGCACCGTCATGGCGGATATCAACGCCACGGCAGAAGTCATCCGCAAGTGCCACAAGCTCGGCCTCCGCGTCGCGATCGACCATTTCGGCGTCGGCTACGCCTCGCTGCTGCACCTCAAGCGCCTCGTCGCCGATACCCTGAAGATCGACCAGAGCTTCATCCAGAACATGCTCGACGTTCCGGAAGATCTCGCCATCGTGGGCGGCGTGGTCGGTTTCGCGTCACCCTTCGGCTGCCAGGTGGTTGCCAGCGGCGTGGAGACGATCGAGCATCTGCTCACCCTGCTCGAACTGGGTTGCAACCTCATCCAGGGCCACAGCCTGACCCGGCCCATGCCGCCCGAAAAACTGGCGGCCTGGCTGCAAGCCTTCCAACCCGACCCGCTCTGGCACCTGTCCACCAGTACGAGACCCTCGCGCAACCATTTCGAATTATTGCTGGCCGGGGCCAATCTGCGGGCCTGGGTCAAACATGTCATCGAGCTCTGTCACCAGAACCGGTATATCGATGCCATGGTGGATGAACAGCAATGCCCGTTCGGCATCTGGCTGAACAAGCCCGGCACCCAGCATTTCCGCAAATATGATGAATACCGCCAGATCGAACAACATCACAAGGCCATTCACCAGATGGCCAGGCGGCTTGGCGCCCACCACCGGGAAGGCAACATCGAGTTGGCCAAGATCGACGAGGAAATGCTGCTGCAAGAGCATCTGGACCTGTTGTCGCTCTTGAAAACCATGCGCGGCCTGCTGATGAGCCACAAACTGCGCCCGCTTCCCATCAAAGCCCCGCAGGAGACAGGACCATGACCGGTTACGAACCTATTGAGTGGAACGACAGTTTCAACACCGGGGTGGCCGAGATCGACGAGCAGCACCACATCCTGGTCAACACGCTGAACGAGGCCAATGCCAAGTTGGCCGACGACGTCGGCATCGACTTCGTCGAGGAGATCACCCAGGATCTGCTGAGCTACGCCCTGTATCACTTCGAAACCGAGGAGGAACTGATGCAGGAATACGGTTATGCCGACGGCAACGCTGCAGACGCCGAACTGCATCTACAGCAGCATCGCAGCTTTTCCAGCAGGGTGGTCGCCGTGCGCGACAACTTGCGCGCCGGCATTCCGATCACCCGGGAGGACCTGATCACCTTCCTGAACAACTGGCTGGTGAATCACATCCTCCATACCGACAGGAAGTTTGGCGCCTTCGTCGTCGCCAAGCGGGCAGGCGGCAACTGAGGCCGCCATTGCCGCCTATTTCACCAGGCTGCCGAACACCTTCTTGAGCAGGTCGGTCGTGCGCTCGACCGGATTGGCGCGGATAGCCTTTTCTTCCTCGGCCACCATCTTGAACAGGCCATCCAGCGACTTCTTCGTCACATAACTGTCCAGGTCCTCGTTGCCGGCACCCAGCATGCTGGCGAACGGGCCGGCCTTCTTGACCATCTTCTTGTAGGCCGAGGTCACGCCGGCCTGATCGGTCGCCTGGGTGACGATGGGCTTGAAGCGTTCGGTCAGCCTGGCTTCACTCTTCTTGCGGAAATACTGGGTTGCGGCGTCATCGGAGCCCTTCAGGATCGCCTGGGCATCGTCCAGCGTGATGTCGCGTATCGTCTCCGACAGGATGCTGGCCGCTTCCGGCACCGCCTTCTCGGCGGCCTGGTTCATGGTCGTCACGAACTGGTCCGCGTACTTGTCCTGACCGAGCTTGCGCAGGGTTTTTTCGACCGTTGCCAGGCTTTCCGGCATGGGGATCTTGACTGCCGCGTTGTTCAGGAAGCCACCGTCCTTGCCCAACTTGGCGACCGCGCCTTGCGCGCCCTTGGCCAACGCCTCCTTGAGGCCACGGACAATCTCATCCTGGGACAGGGCCGTTGCCGCGGTCGCCGCTGGAGACGTTGCCGCGGCGGGAGTCGACGCCTTGTTCGTCCCCAGCGCATCCTTCAACATGTCCATGAAACCGGCCTGGGCAGCACCGGTTGCGGCCATGGCCAGCAGCAGCACTACCACGCGCGCCGTCATCTGGTTGCGGTTCATTCGTATCTCCTCGGGTAGCAAAGTTGCATTAGACCATGGACGGAGTCACCCGCCATGGCACGAAGATGCCATCCACTCTTTACAGACGTACCTCGCCACCAGCCATCGCCGCCCCATGAGCCGACCGGCTGCCCGGTCGAATCGGGGCGGGCAGATTGGCCCCGGTCATCCTGTCCACACGGTCGGACGGATGATCGCGCCCTGGTACGCAATGACGCATGACGGACTGGCGCAGACCGGCATCGACGCAACCCGGCTTAGCCATGGGCGAACAACGCTTCTGCGCCTTGGCTGAAATCCTCCAGGAGCGCATCCACCGTCTCCTCGCGCACACCCAAGCGTTCGCCGACCACCTCCCGCCATCCGTTCGTCCATTCGCCGTCATCCATGCCCAATTGACGCCGGTGCATATGCAGTGCGAGTTGCAGCAGTGCGATCAGCTGACCCGCCGGTGCCGGCAGGGAGGGTGGCGACAGATCGTGGTGGTGGCGGATGACGGCAGTGAGTTCCGGCGGCAATTGCCAGTTTTTTGCGACCATCTGCCCCAGGATCGTGTGACTGCTCTGGAACTCTCGATCCAGACTGAGAATGCTCGCACAGCTTCCGTTAAGTCCTATGGACCTGGCATATCCGGCGTAGCGCTTGCTGAGCAGGGCGACGCCGCAATCGTGGAACATGCCGATGGTGTAGGCATTTTCCAGCGTGATGCTGGAAATCTTCAGCTTGGTGCGAATCCGGACACATAGCTCGGCCACCGCCGAGAGATGGTCCCAAAGCACCTTCATGGCTTGGGCACTGGCCGGATCGTCCAGGGCATGACGCATGGCCTCGCTGGTGACCACCGCCTCCGTGTATTTCAGGCCAAGCACGGCCACCGCTTTTTCTATCGTGTCCACCTTGATGCCGCGATGGAAAACCGGGGAATTGGCAACGCGGAAGATGGCGCCGGCCAGCGCCACATCCTTGTTGATCAGGGCGGCGAATTCACGCGGCCCGGCATCGGGATCCGCGCGCAGACTGGCGAGTCCCTTCAGGGCGGCAGGCATGGAGGGGATGTGGATGCCGCTGGCCAGGACCGCCTCGACAAGACGACGATCCTCATCTTCTTCCGCTGCGCACTGGCCGGTACTCGCGGTGACGCTCGGCACGCTGGCCTGACGGGGCTGGTGCTCGGCCGTCACGGTCTTCCATGCGCCGATATCGATGCCGCTGGCCAGCGACCAGCAGGCATCGACATGTTTGACCAGCTGTTCAACCACCAGGCCGTCCAGTTCGTCATTGGCCACCCCCAGGCGCAGGGTGCTGATGATTATTGGCGGCGTCATGGGTGGACGGTGCGGCCGCTCCTGCAGCATGGCCTGGAAGGCTTCGGCCACGGCCAGGATACGTGCCTCGCGCGGCTGGCTGCTGCGACGCACGCCAGGTACACCCGCGGGGAGTGCATTGGCGGCATGCAGAAAAGCGGTCCAGACGGCCACCTTTTCCAGACCGGGCACCCGCTTCAGGATGCGAAAGCCGACCAGACCGTGCCGATCCAGCTGGGCACGTTCCTGTGCGCTAAGCGCACCCACCTTGTTGAGAATTTCGTCCGGTGTCTGCAACTTGCCGAGATCGTGCAGGAGTCCGGCGATCTCCAGCATTGCACAGCCTTGTGCAGGCACCCCTGTCAATTCGCCCAGATAGCTGGCCAGGCGGCCTACCCTGAGCGAATGCCCTGCCATGTAAGGGCTCTTGGCATCTGCGACCTGCGCAAACAGCTGGGCGATTTGCCGCACCCCGGCCAAAGCGATGGGATGGGCGGGCATCCTGGCGAGGGTAGCGTCCAGTTGGCCCTGGATGCGGGCGGGTTCCAGAATCTGCCAGAAGCCATCCGAGGCCGATACGGCCAGGAAGGCATCGAGCTGACCTGGCGCAAACAGCTCGTTGCGATGCGCATTCAGGGCATGTCGGATGGTTTCCTTGTGCGCCACGAGCGGTTCGTTGAGGTGTGGGACGATGAGGGCGTTGGCGCGGTCGGCGAGAAAGACGAGGTTGCTGAGAATCTTGGCCTCCTTGCCGAGATCCAGTTTCTGCAGTTCCGTCCAGGGGGTGTGGTGGTGTCTGACGATGTCCGCCAGGGGCGCCAGCAGAACGCTTTGCGTCATCAACCGCGCGCCAGCAAGACAGTGCGCCTCGATATCGGGGTCTTGCACCGCATGCAGGAGTTTCCGCTGCATGGCCGTGCTGGAAATTCCGCAGTCCCGCATCAGGCTGATGTAGAAAAGCAGATTCTTGACCTTTGGTGAGAACCCCAGTTGCCGACCGCATGCCACAGCGATGAGCGCTACGCGTTTGCCATGGCAATGATTGTCGCCACTCACCAGATCAAGGGCGTCGGACAAGGCGTAGATCAGCAGGCGCAGGTCAAAACGTTGGCTCATGGGAATGGTACCTGCCTGCAGGGCCGCAGAACTCACGACATCAGCCGCAACACCAACGGCTGGGGTCGATACCCCAATCTTCGAAGGATTCGTGCCCGACAATGTGATCCTGGCATCGGGATTTGGCCAGGTCGATCTCCTCCGGCTCCAGGTAGTGTTGCCACTTGCAGTTGTAAATGACACGCACGACCGGCAACAGGGATTTTTCCTCGTTTTGCTCGGTGACGATGGCCAACCGGTCGCTGATGAGCCTGACCAATGTGCCAGAGGGATAGATGCCGATGGCCTTGATGAAGGTGCGGACCAGTTCCGGCTTGAAGTGGTGCTGGCTCCATTCCAGCATCTTCCCCAATGCACGTGTGGGAGGCATGCCCTTGTGGTAGGGGCGATCGGAGGTGATGGCGTCGTAGACGTCGACGATGCCGCCCATCTGGCTGTGAAGCTGGATTTCATCGCCCTTCAACTTGTTCGGATAGCCGGAGCCATCAATGCGCTCGTGGTGCTGGCTGACGATATCCAGCGCGATGTTGCCGATGCCAGGGGTTTTCTGCAAAAGGGTCACACCCTGCTCAACATGGGACTGCATGCAGACGACTTCGTCTTCCGTCAGTTGGCCAGGCTTCTTCAATATTTCATCAGGAATGACGGCCTTGCCGACGTCATGCAGCAGTGCACCGGTGGCGACTTCGCGAATAGCGTCTCGCGGCATGTCCAGGCCGCGGGCGAGCGCAATCATGAGAGCGCAGGTGGATACCGAGTGCTGGAAGGTGTAGTCGTCGTGGTCCTTGAGGCGGCATAGGGGCAAGAGAGCATCCTGGTTGCGGAAGATCGAGTCGATCATCTGCTCGACCAGCGGCTCGACCAGTTCCACCTTGATCTGCCCACTCAAGCGGATGTCGGTGAAGATGTTGTGGACGATCTGGGTGGCTTCCTTCTGAAGTGTCCGCGCCCTGGCCATCTCCTCCTGCAATGTGGCTGTTTTGAGGACGGTAATTTCCTGCCCGATGCCATCCGGCTCTACCTCGACACCCTCTCGACCGTCATGGATATCCAGGTCATCGGGAACATCCAGACCCCGGCTGGCATCGATGTAGACTTCTCGGATGCCATACTGCTGTAGTTTCTGGATGATTTCGACGTGATTTACGGCGAACTGGTTGCGCAGAAAGGGGTGATCCATCCAACCACAATCCAGGTCGTGGATAAACATGCCTGGCCTGAGTAGCTCAATGCTGATCTTTTTGACCGATTCAGGAGTGGTAGCCACCGACATCCCTGTATTTGCACACTTATTGCAGTGAGTGTAGGGCAGCAAGGAGTGGAAGATAATCTGCCATAAGATATATGCACATGAACAGACCATCAGAACTCAATGGGATCGCCTCAGGTTTTGAGGAGGTTCAGCAAAACCCCAGCCTGTTGGTAATCCCCCCTAAAAACCATTGCATTCATAAGTAGAATTTTCTCCAATCCCGACGGGGAAGTTTTACATGAAGCGATCCCGATTCACCGACAGCCAGATCATTGCCATCCTGAAGCAAGCCGAGGGCGGCAGCCCGGTGCCGGAGCTCTGCCGCGAACACGGCATCAGCTCCGCGACCTTCTACAAATGGCGCGCCAAGTTTGGCGGCATGGACGCCTCTTTGATGGCCCGACTCAAGGAACTCGAAGACGAGAATCGGCGGCTCAAGAAGATGTACGCCGAAGAGCGCCTCAAGGCCGAGATCGTCCAGGAGGCCCTGCAAAAAAAATGGTGAAGCCATCTCGTCGCCGCGAGATGGCCCAACGGGCAGTCCAAACCACCGGCGCCAGCGTTCGGCTGGCCTGCCGCGCCTTCGGTATCAGCGAAGCCGGTTATCGCTATCAGGCCCGGCGCTCGACCGAGAATGCCGAGATCGCCGACCTGCTGATCCGCCTCACCCACAACCAACGCAACTGGGGGTTCGGGCTGTGCTTTCTTTATCTGCGCAACGTCAAAGGCCAGCGTTGGAACCACAAGCGGGTGTACCGGATATACCGCGAACTGGAATTGAACCTGCGCATCAAGCCGAAGAAGCGGATCGTGCGCGAGAAACCCGAACCGCTGGCCGTGCCCGAGGCGATCAACCAATGCGGGTCGATGGAGTTCATGCATGACCAGTTGGCGGACGGGCGCAACTTCCGGCTGTTCAATGTGATCGACGACTTTAACCGGGAGGCGCTGGCCATCGACATCGACCTGTCGCTACCGGCCGAGCGCGTCGTGCGCGCGTTGGACCACGTCATCGAATGGCGCGGCAAGCCGCAGACTATCCGGAGCGACAACGGCCCGGAATATATCGGTCACACGATGATTGAATGGGCCGGGAAGCGGGGGATTCGACTCCAGCCTGGCAAGCCGCAGCAGAATGCCTATGTCGAACGCTACAACCGGACGGTCCGGTATGACTGGCTGGGACATTACCTGTTCGAGACTATCGCAGAGGTACAGGACTACGCCACGAACTGGATGTGGACCTACAATCACGAACGCCCGAACATGGCCTTGGGCGGTATCACCCCAAAGCAGAAGTTGGCCATGAACCCGTGACCTCTACTTCTGGCCACGATGGAAAATGGGGGATTACCCAAGCAGCTCGACCAGAATCTCGTAGGATTTCAGTGGATCAAGTTGGACCGCTATGGACGTAAAAAAGGCCTTAATCCTTGTATTTATCAAGAATTAAGGCCTTTTTTGGACTTCCTTGAATCATCAAATGGTGGAGCCGGCGGGAATCGAACCCGCGTCCGCAAGTCCTCTACAGCAAGATCTACATACTTAGTCCGATCATTTGGTTTTAACCTGAATCACGCCGACCGAACAGGCTTGATTCTGGCGAGCCACCTAAATTTAACGTTGAATCAAGCGGCCCGATTCAAAGCGAGTCCATGTGAATGACTCCACCGCTGGTTGCCCAGCCCGGCCCATGGACCTGCCGGTGTGGAGTCCAGCCGTCAAGCGGCTAGAGCGTACGTTTCGTCGTTGGCGACTAATTTATTCCAGTAGATTTACGAGGGAACTGGTCCTCGGTATGCACCTGTCTGCTTTGCAACCCACGTCGAAGCCATGTCGGCCCCATGTGTCCGTTGTGAGATGGCCCTTTCGGGAAAAAGTTCACAGCGGACAGCTGAGACTACGAGGCCAGGTCGGGATAGTCAAGCAGGTCGAGTGGCTGGTTGATGTAGCCGTCGCCGCCCCACGCTTCCGGATGGTCGGTTTCCGCCAGGTAGCCGTACAGGGCGACAAGGACGGGCATGCCTGCCGCACGGGCAGCCTGGACGTCCCGCTCGGCATCGCCGACGTAGAGGCATTGTTCCGGTCCCAGGGCGACGGCTCGGCAGGCGTGCAGCATCGGTTCCGGGGCGGGCTTGGCGTGCGCGCAGGTATCGCCGCTGACCACGCAAGCAGCCTTGTCTGTCAGGCCAAGTCGTTCGAGCAGGGGTTCGGTAAATCGGGCCGGCTTGTTGGTAACCACGCCCCAGGCAATGCCACGGCTTTCGAATGTGGAAAGCAACCGGTCCATACCCGGGAACAACCTGGATTGGTCGGCCAGATGTGTTTCGTAGATTTCCAGAAACTCCTGACGCAAGGCCGGAAAGGCGGCATCGGACTGGGTGACGCCGAAGCCGAGTTCGATCAGCACCTGGGAACCGTGCGAGGCACGGGCGCGCAGGGCATTGGCAGGCAACGGTGACTGCCCGCGTCGATCCCGCATCAGGTTGATGGTGTAACCGAGGTCCGGCGCGGTGTCGACCAGGGTGCCGTCGAGATCGAACAGGACGGCCCGGATCATGGAGTCCAACCCCGAGACGCTCAGCCTGGCTTGCGGCAGGCGATGAGGTAGTTGACGTCGGTATCCTGGCCCAGCGTATAGGTCTTGTTGAGCAGGTTGTAGCTCATGCCCTTGATCTCGACCATGTCCAGCCCGACCTGACGGGTCAGCCGGGATAACTCTGCTGGCTTGAGGAATCTGGCCCAATCGTGGGTGCCCTTGGGCAGCAGCTTGAGGATGTACTCGGCGCCGACGATGGCGAACAGGTAGCTCTTGGGGTTGCGGTTGATGGTCGAGAAGAACAGCCAACCGCCAGGCTTGCACAGCCGCGCGCAGGCCGCGATGGTGCTGGCGGGTTCGGGTACGTGTTCGAGCATCTCCATGCAGGTGACCACGTCGAAGGACTCTGGCCGCTGTTCGGCGATCGCCTCGGCGGCGATGGACAGATATTCCACCTCCTTGCCGGATTCAAGCAGGTGCAGCCTGGCGACCTTGAGCGCCTTGTCCGACAGGTCGATGCCGGTGACCTGGGCACCCTTGTCGGACATGCTCTCGGCGAGTATGCCGCCGCCGCAGCCGACATCGATGACCTGCTTGCCGGCAAGGCCGACCAGGCTGTCGATCCACTCCAGGCGCAGAGGGTTGATGTCATGCAGGGGCTTGAATTCGGATTCCGGGTCCCACCAGCGGTGGGCCAATGCGCTGAATTTATCGAGTTCTGCTTGGTCGGCGTTGGTCATGGTTCGATCTCGTGTTTGCCCTGCTCATGCAGGCCATAATAGCGCTTGAAAAGGCTTTCCAGGTCGTCGATCACCTCGACAGCCGGCTGCTTGTGGACCACATGACGAGTCATCAGGGCGGAGGCTTCATGCAGCAGCTTGTCCCGCCCCAGCATCGGATAGGTGGCCATCAGGCGCTTGATCGCCTTGACCACCGATTCCTCGACCGGGCGAGGGATGTCGAGCGGCGTCTCGGACACGGCAACCGCCTGGCCGTTATCCCGCGAGGCCAGGAAATCGGCATAGTCCTCCAGGCTGGTCCGGCCACTGTCAGACAGGGTGCGGTAGCACTTGAGCAGCCGTTTCTCGTCGCTGTTCATTGACGATCAGAGGACCAGATTGTTCTGGTCGCGGATCAGGGAACTGGACTCGATGAAGTCGAGGAAGGCCTGCAGCAATTTGCTGCGGAATTTTTCCTGGGGGAAGACCAGGGAGAGTTGACGGCGTAGCGGCGGGTCCAGCGGAACCGCCACCAGTTCGCCCAGCTTGACCTCTTTCGCCACCGTGGTTATCGAGACGATAGCGGCACCAAGACCGGCGATCACCGCGCCCTTGATGGCTTCACGGCTGCCCAGTTCCATGACCAGGTTGAGTTCATCCAGATTGGCGCCGTTGATCCGGAAATAATCGTCGATGCATTCCCGCGTGCCCGAGCCGGACTCGCGGCTGATGTAGGGATGCGCCGACAGTTGCTTCGGGGTGACCATCGAGAGCTTGGCCAGCTTGTCGCTGGGCGAGCAGATCATCACCAGTTCATCCTCGCAGCAGATCTGGGTAATCAGATTGGGATTATGCGAAGGTGACTCGATCAGGCCCAGGTCGAGGGTATGGTCGGCAACCTTGTGCTCGATCGTCTCCGAGTTGGCCACGGTCAGCCGGGCCTGGGTTTCCGGGTGCAAGCGCTTGAATTCGCCCAGCAACCTGGGCAGCATGTATTCGGCAATGGTAGTGGAGGCGCCGATCAGCAGCGGGCCGCTCACCTGGCCGGTCAACTCGGAGATGCGCGCTTCCATCTCGGTCGTCAGATTCAGGATGCGTTCGGCGTAATCGAGGGTCAGCTCGCCAGCCGGGGTCAGGGAAATCTTGCCGTGGGAACGCTCGAACAGCCGGGTATTGAAGTGTTCTTCCAGTTGCTTGACCTGGAACGTGACTGCCGGCTGGGTCATGAACAGAAGCTCCGCCGCCTTGGTGAACGACAGTTGTTTGGCAACGGTAAAGAAAACTTGCAATCGGCGGTCTGCCATAAGGAAACCCAAATATCCAATAAATTTTATTTAATCATAAACTGCTAATTTAGGCCAGACCTGCAACCATAAAAACCTCTGGAAGCCCCTTGCTGCAATCGATCCGTGATGGCACGCCCGGATGCGGCATGATATAAATCGACCTCAACATTTCCCCAGGCATTCAATGGATCGCGGCTTTTACATCATTATGGCGGCGCAGTTTTTTTCTGCCCTGGCCGATAATGCGCTGCTCATCACCGCTATCGCAATGCTCCGCGAGATTCATGCCCCGGCGGAATATGAACCGCTGCTCAAGCTGTTCTTCACTTTCTCCTATGTAGCGCTGGCCGCTTTTGTCGGTGCCTTCGCCGACTCGATGCCCAAGGGGCGGGTCATGCTGATCAGCAATACGATCAAGGTCGTCGGCTGCCTGATGATGATCGCCGGGACCAATCCGCTCTACGCCTATGCCGTGGTCGGCCTCGGCGCCGCCGCTTATTCGCCGGCCAAGTACGGCATCCTGACCGAATACCTGCCGCACTCGAAACTGGTCATCGCCAACAGTTGGATCGAAGGCCTGACCGTGGGCGCCATCATCATCGGCACCATGGCCGGCGGCTGGCTGATCAGCCCCTATGTCCAGGAGTCCTTCCACTCCGTGGACGCCATGTTGTTCGGCGAACTCGCCGGCAGCCTGCTCGACTACAGCATGGGCGCCATTGCCGGTCTGTATATGATCGCCGCCCTGTTCAACCTTTGGGTGCCCGATACCGGCGTCGACCACCGGGTACTGCACAGCAACCCCTGGTTTCTGCTGCGCGACTTCGGCCACTGCGTGAAGTTGCTCTGGCTGGACAAGCTGGGCCAGATCACCCTGGCGGTGACCACGCTGTTCTGGGGGGCCGGAGCCACGCTGCAATACATCATGTTGCGCTGGGCCGAGACTGCCTTGAGCATCCGCCTGGACCAGGCCACCTACCTGCAGGGCATCTTTGCCGCCGGCGTGGCGATCGGGGCGGTGCTGGCCGGAAAACTGATCCCCATCGACAAATCGGTACGGGTGATCCCGGTCGGCATCGCCATGGGCCTTGCGGCCCTGTTGATGATACCGGTCCACAGTCTGCTCCCGGCTGCTGCCCTGATGGTCGTGGTGGGTGCGATGGCAGGCTTCTTCGTGGTCCCCATGAACGCCCTACTCCAGCATCGCGGCCATATCCTGATGGGTGCCGGCCATTCCATCGCGGTTCAGAACTTCAATGAGAACCTGGGCATCCTGGTGATGCTGGCCTTGTACACCCTGATGGTAAAGGCCAACCTGCCGATCTGGCTGGTCATCGTCATGTTCGGCGTCTTCATCATCGTCAGCATGTCACTGGTGCGCAGTTGGCACCAGTTCAACATGCGCGAACACAAGGATGAACTGGAACGGCTATTGGCCATCGCCGCCGCTGCACACCAGCCGCAGCATACCGGCCAGACCCAGACCACCGGCCAGATGCTGAAGGTATACCTGCCTCGGCCCCGGAACATGGTCAGGAATACGGTACGCTTTATCCGCGGACCGGGCCGGCGCAACAGGCGCCGCTGAAACAGGCTAGGTGAGCATGGCCGGCCGATCCGGCAACTGGTTGGCTGTTTTCACGCCGTCCCGATACAGGGCCGACAGTTTCCCGCCGATCAAGCGCACGCCAGACAGCAAGGCCTCTTCCTGCCGCTCGGCACGGAACAGCGCCTCCATCTCACGACAGATCAGTTCCCATTCCGGCTGCGCTACCCGTTTGGCGACATCCCGGTCGGCAACGATCTCGACGTCGCGATCCGCGAGCAGCACATAGAGCAGCACCCCGTTGTTTTCCTCGGTATCCCATACCCGCAGGCGCGAGAACACCTCGACCGCACGTTCCCGTGCCAGCACGCCTTTCAGCAGCGCCGGCAGCTCCAGAGTGGCCTCCACGGCAATCCGTATCTCGGCCGAATGGCCTTTTTCGGCGCTCGCGACGGCCGTCTGAATACGGCGCAAGGCCGCCTCCGGCAATTTCCGGCGCCACCACCAGTCGGGGAAGATCAAGTGCCTGAATATGCGTGCAAACATGATGCGTCCTCACCAACGCCCGGAGGCGCCGCCGCCACCGAAACCACCGCCACCGCCGGAAAATCCGCCACCGCCCGAACTCCAGCCGCCGCCGCCGATATGGCCACCGCCGCCACCGCCCCCCAGGAGGGTGAAGACGAACACAACCAGGGCCAGGATCAGGGCGGCCACCAGCGTACCGGCGATCAGCCAGGCGCCGAAGAAGGCGACACCGGCCGCGATGCCGGCACCCAGCAAGCGGCCAAAGATCGCCCTCAATAGGCCGCCCACCACCACGATGAACAGGATCGCGGCCGGAAACAGGCTGTCGAACAGGGTGCCGGACAACGAACCGGAAGCGGCTTTTTGCGGTTCCGGCAACGGTTCACCGTCGACCAGTTTGATCAGGCTGTCCACGCCCGCGCCAATACCCGCCTCGAATTCGCCGGCCTTGAACCTGGGGACGATGACCTCTTCGATCACCCGCTTGGCCACGGCATCCGGAATCACGCCTTCCAGGCCGTAACCGACTTCGATGCGCAAGGTCCGGTCATCCTTGGCGACCAGCAACAGCAGGCCGTCATCGACGCCTTTGCGGCCGAGTTTCCAGGCCTCGGCAACCCGGATGCCGTACTGTTCTATCGTCTCTTCCCCGGTGGTCGGCAGGATGAGCACCGCCAACTGGCTGCCCTTGCGTTGCTCCAGATCGGCCAGGCGGGCTTCGATCGAAGTCCTGGCAGACGCCGACAAGGTCGCCGTCAGGTCGGTCACGCGTTCCTTGAGCGCTGGCACGGCGACCGGCTCCGCCCAGGCCGGCAGCAAACAGCAGGACCACAGCAACAGGATGGACAGCAGGCGGGCCATCATGCGGATTCGCCCGAACCGCCGAGTTGACGAACACGCTCGAACAGACAGATGGCGGCGGCCGCTGCCACGTTGAGCGACTCGACCTCACCGGCCATGGGGATGGAAAAAGCGGTGGTTTCGCGCAACAGGGCATCACTGAGGCCGGCACCTTCGTTGCCGAAGGCGAATGCCGATGGGCCTGTCAGATCAAGCGAATACAGATCGCACCCGCAGCGCAAGGCGGCGGCATAGGCCCTGCCCGGAAACATCCTGACCGTCTCGGTCAGATCAGCCCCCTCGTGGATGTTCAGCCTGAAATGGCCGCCCTGGCTGCCGCGCAAGGCCTTGGGCGACCAGGCCTCGGCACATCCTTTGGAAAGATATACCGCCTCGACGCCGGCCGCCGCCGCAGAGCGCAGCAGCGAGCCCAGGTTGCCGGGATCCTGGATCTCCTCCAGCAGCATGGCAAACCGGTCGCTGCGGGCGGGCTCCGGCTTGGGTATATCGATCACGGACAGGATGCCGGTCGGGGTCGAGACCGGAGTCAATTTCTTGAACAAGGCAGCGGTCAACGAAACCACCGGTACCTGAGGCAGTCTGGCCAGCCAGTCCTCGACCTCCGCCGCAGCCTCGCAGACAACCAGATAATCTGGCACGATGCCCGCCCGTAGCGCCTCGTCGAGCAAATGCTCGCCGTCGAGCAGGGTCTGCCCCTTGTCCCGCCTGGCCTGGCGGCTTTCCGCCAAGGCAAGCAGATCGCGGAACAGGGCGTTTTCCCGCGAGGTGATGTGTTTCACTGGCATGAGCCCACGGACTGTTCACTGCAAACCCTGCCATCGGTCCACAGGCTTTGCCGGAAAGAGGCGCCATCGAGCAGCGCCCCGGTCAACACCGCAAAGCCGAGATCGGCACCGGCAAGATCGGCACCGGACAGGTCCGCCTGCTTGAGTGAGGCGCCACGCAGATTGGCGCCATGCAGATTGGCACCGCGCAAATTGGCGTTATCGAGATTCGCATAGGACAGGTCGGCTCCGGATAGATCCGCCCGCTCGAAGTGGATCTTTTCCAGGTTGGCATTTTTCAAGGTTGCCCTGTTCAACCTGGCGTCATCCTTGTTGCACCCGGTCCAGACCACGCCCTCCGCCGGGGCCAGGTTGCAATTGCGCACCCGGCTGACGAGCGAGGTTTGAATGGTGCTTTCGCCCGACTGCCCAAACCAGACCCCCACCCCGATCACCAACACCACCAGCACTGTGGCCAGGCCGGCCACGAAGGCCGGCCGCCGGTTGGTCTCGGCCTTCAACAGGGTACGGATTTCTTCTTCGTGGTGACGCAGGCGGTTGTCGACTTCGCCGATGTCATCGGGCCGTTCCTGGAAGCTGACTTCCACGGTGTCGTTCAACCAGCGTAGACGGGCCATTTCCCGTTCCCGGCGCCAGTCATCATCCGGCTCCACCGTGGCTTTGCCGTGCTCGGCATCCAGCACACCGGAGTCAAGCAGACTGATCCAGTGTTGCCCATCCAGGCTAACCTCGTCGCGCAGATCGAGTTGGCCGATGCTGAACAATTGCTGAAGTTGCGGTGCGGGGAATGGTCCGCTGACTTCCTCTTTCTTGCGGACATACCAAAGATGCTGAGTCATGGACAGCCGGCCCGGTTGATGACAGTGCAATTCTACAGGCTGGCAGCATAAAAAAAGCCCGATCAGAAGACCGGGCTTAAAATCCACCAAAAAGGAGGATGGAGGAGACAACACTGATAACGCTAAGGGAGAAAAGCGTTGGCATCAGCGTTATTAGTATTATCTAATATTCAGATTCTCTTTTCAATCATATTTTATGATCGCTGCCAACAGTAAGCTTATTGTTGCAACGGAACAACGCGACCACCCTGTCAAACACGGGGTCAATACATTGATTTAAATGGGAATGCGTCCGAAGGCGACGTTTGGCTGAAAAGGGCTTACCCTTGCTGGCCGTCAATGCCAATAAATTTATTTAATCGGACTAGTTGCTACCGCGTTAGCGGCCGTAGTGGATGACAACATTTTCCGGCTTCTGCCAGTCCCGCAATTCATGCATCAGCGCGTCCTCCAGACGCACCTTCCAGGCCGTGCCCAGGTTGATCTCGCACTCCTGCGCCTGCGTCCGGTAAGACATGCAGACCGGACAGCCGGGCTCTTCCGAACCTGCCAGGAACGGGGTAAGTATGCGGCCCAGTTTCTCGGCGCTGGCCTGCCCGTCGACCCGGATACATAGCCGGTTGGCGAATCGGTTCCGCGCCTGTTCCAGGCCATAGATATCGTCTGCGCTGACGCGCAGGCCGCCCGAGTAGTCGTCGTGACTGACCTTGCCGTAGACCACCAGCAGGTTGTCTTCCTTGAGCAGGTTGCGATAAGTCTCGAATTGTTCGTTGTACACGGCGACGTCGAGACGGGCGCTGCCATCGTCGAGTTGGACAAAGGCCATCTTGCCGCGCCGGGTCATCTGTGTACGCACCTCCATCACCACCCCGGCCATGAGTTGCGGGCGTGACTGGGGCGCGACCTGGCTGAGCGTGCGATCGACGATGCCGACCAGATCGTCCTTGTAAGCCGTGTAGGGGTGGCCGCTGAAATAGAAACCCAGGGCAGTCTTCTCCTGGGCCAGCAATTCCTTGATCGACCAGGCCGGCGTTCTGATCAGTTCCAGTTCAGGCTCGGTCATCTCACTGCCGAACAGGCTGTTCTGTACCTCATTGACGTGTGCATTCTCGGCCCACTCCATGGCCACGCCGACCGAGTTGAGCACTGCAGCGCGATTGTCGTGCAGGCCGTCGAAGGCACCTGCCCGCGCCATCGCCTCGATGGCACGGCGGTTGACCAGCCGGCGGTCGACCCGGCGGCAGAAGTCGTACAGGTCGGCGAAGGGACCGTCCTTTTCGCGGGCGGCCAGGATGTTGTTGATCGCCGACTCCCCCGTACCCTTGATGGCGCCGAGGCCGTAACGGATGGTTGCCCGGTCGACCGGATAGAAGCGGTATTCCGACCGGTTCACGTCCGGCGGCGCCACCTTGAGGCCGTTTTTCAGCGAGTCGCCGATAAAGGTGCGCACGCTGTCGGTATCGTCCATGTCGGACGATAGGGTGGCGGCCATGAAGGCTGCCGTGTGGTGGGCCTTGAGCCAGGCCGTCTGGTAGGAGATCACCGCGTAGGCGGCCGTGTGCGACTTGTTGAAGCCGTATTCGGCAAACTTCTCCATCAGGTCGAACAGCCGCATCGCCAATCCGGCGCCATAGCCCTTCTCCTCGGCGCCCTTGCTGAATATCTCGCGGTGCTTGGCCATCTCCTCGGCCTTCTTCTTGCCCATGGCGCGGCGCAGCAGGTCGGCGCCGCCCAGGGTATAGCCGCCGATGATCTGGGAGATCTGCATCACCTGTTCCTGGTAGACGATGACGCCGTAGGTAGGCGACAGGCAGGCCTTCAGGTCGGGATGGAAGTAATCGATCGACTGCCGGCCCTTCTTGCGCAGGATGAAGTCGTCGACCATGCCTGAGCCGAGCGGCCCCGGCCGGTACAGCGCCAGCACGGCGATGATGTCCTCGAAACGGTCCGGCTCCAGCTTGGCTAGCAGCTTCTTCATGCCCTCCGATTCAACCTGGAAGATGGCCGTGGTGTTGGCCTTCTTGAGGATGTCGTAGGCCGCCGGGTCGTCGAAGGTCAGGCTGTTCAGATCGACCGTTTCGGCCGGATTCAGCCGGGTGATGTACTTCACCGCCAGGTCGATGATGGTGAGGTTGCGCAGGCCGAGGAAGTCGAACTTCACCAGGCCGATCTTTTCGACGTCGTCCTTGTCGAGCTGAGACACCACCGAATCGGAACCCTCGGTGCAATAGAGCGGACAGAAGTCGATCAACTTGCCAGGCGCGATCAGGACGCCGCCGGCATGCATGCCGACGTTGCGGGTCAGGCCCTCCAGCTTCCTGGCCAGGCCGACGAGCTCGCGCACCTCCTCCTCGCTCTCATAGCGTTCCTTCAGCTCCGGGACTTCGGCCAGGGCCTGATCCAGGGTGACGTTCTTGCCCGGAGCCGACGGGATCATCTTGGAAAGCTGATCGCAGAAGTTGTACGGCAGGTCGAGCACCCGGCCGACGTCGCGCACCACCGCCCGCGCCGCCATGGTGCCGAAGGTAACGATCTGCGACACTGCGTCGGCACCGTATTTGTCGCGTACATACTCGATGACCTTCCAGCGGTTGTCCTGGCAGAAATCAATATCGAAGTCGGGCATCGACACCCGTTCCGGGTTCAGGAAGCGCTCGAACAGCAAGGCGTATTTCAGGGGATCGAGGTCGGTGATGCCGATGGCGTAGGCCACCAGCGAACCGGCGCCGGAACCCCGCCCCGGCCCCACCGGCACGCCATTGTGCTTGGCCCAGTTGATGAAGTCCGCCACGATCAGGAAGTAACCGGGAAAGCCCATCTGGATGATGGTCACCAGTTCCAGTTCCAGGCGATCCAGGTATTCCTGTGCGCGCGCCGATCGGATCGACGGGTCCGGGAACAGATAGGCAAGGCGCGTTTCCAGGCCTTCGTGCGCCCGCTGGCGCAGGTAGTCATCCAGGCTCACGCCGGCCGGGGTCGGGAATAGCGGCAGCCTGCTCTTGCCCAACTCCAGGGTCAGGTTGCAGCGACGCGCAATCTCGACGCTGTTTGCCAGTGCTTCAGGCAGATCGGCGAACAACTCCGCCATCTCGGCCTGGCTCTTGAAATAGTCGCCCTGATTGAAGCTTTGCGGCCGCCGCCGATCCGCCAGCATGTAACCCTCGGCGATGCAGACCCGTGCTTCGTGGGCCTTGAAATCCTCCGGAGTCAGGAACTGGACCGGGTGCGTCGCCACGACGGGCAGGTCGAGTTCGCTGGCCAGGGCGACTGCCTGGGTCAGATGGCTCTCGGATTCCGGCCGGCCATTGCGCTGGATTTCCAGGTAATAGCGCTCCGGGAACAGCCTGCTCCACTCCGCCGCCATGGCGCGGGCGGAATCCCAGGAATCATTCAGCAAGGCCAGACCGACCTCGCCCCACTGCGCCCCGGAAAGGGCAATCAGGCCCTCGGTTCCGAGGGTTTCAAACCATTCGTGCTTGATCACCGCACGCCCGCGATGCAGGTTGCCGCGGTAGGCCATCGTCAGCAGTTCGCTCAGGCGGCGGTAGCCGGCACGATTCTGGACCAGCAAAAGCATCCGGCTGGGTTTGTCCGGTTGATCGCGGCCGGCCAGCCAGATGTCACAACCGATGATCGGCTTGACGCCTTTCTTGCGGGCGCCGCTGTAGAACTTGACCAGGCCGAACAGGTTGGCCAGATCGGTCAACGCCAGTGCCGGCATGCCGTCTTCAGAGGCCCTGGCAATCGCGCGGTCGATGGTCAGGATGCTGTCCTGGACCGAGTATTCGCTGTGGAGACGGAGATGAATGAAGGAGAGTGGGGTCATGTGCGCTGCCATTATACCGGGGCATGCACCGCGAAAAAAAAGCCGCGCCTAAGCGCGGCTTTTTTCCATTTGCAACAAGACCTTACTGGCCGCGGATACGCATTTCCACGCGACGGTTCTTGGCCTGACCGTCTTCCGTAGTGTTGTCGGCGATGGGCTGGGTCTCGCCGTAGCCCACGGCATAGATGCGGTCCGCCGCCACACCCTTGGCAACCAGGTACTCCATTACCGACTTGGCGCGGGCCTCGGACAGGCGCTGGTTAAAGGTGTAGGTGTTGTTGTAGTCGGTATGGCCGGCCAGCTCGATTTTTATTTCCGGGTTTCCCATCATGCGGGCAACCGCCTGATCGAGGACCGGGTAAGAATCCGCACGCAGGGTCGTCTTGTTGTAGTTGAAATGGATGCCCTTCAACTCGATGATCTCCTTGAACGGGCAGCCGTCCTTATCCACCTTGACGCCCTTGGGTGTATCCGGGCACTTGTCCTTGTCATCCGGCACGCCATCGCCGTCCTGGTCACCCGGCGCAACGGCAGCTTTCATCGCGACGGGCGGCGCGACATTCATGGCCGCCATGGCTTCCGCGAAAACCTTGTCCTTGTCGACGTTGTTCTGCTTGGGCGCCTCGGGCGGGCAGATGGTATCGGGATCGAATTCCGCCTTCTCGTTGGCCTTGGCCAGACCCTCGGTATCCATGTGCTGCAGGCCCATCACCTGCAACAGATCGCCCATACCGGCATGGGTGCGGCCCATGGAGTAGAGGTGATCGTAATAAGCCTGCTGATAGGCTCGCTTGGCCTCGAACAATTCGTTTTCGGTGTCCAGCAAATCGAGCAGCGTACGCTGACCGATATCGAATTGCTTGTGGTAGGCATCGCGCGCCTTCTCGGTGGACAACTGGTGCTGCTCCAGATAACCCAGTTGCTCCTTCAGGCGCCCCACGTCGTTGTAGGCGATATTGAGGGTTTGCCGGACATCGCGACAGGTCTTGTCGCGCATGTCCTTGGCCACATTGACCTGTTCCCAGTACTGCTGCTCGGCCGCCTTGTCGGAACCCCCGTTATAGAGGTTGTAGTTGAGCAACAGCTCAAGATAGGAGAGTTCATGCCGGCCATCAATGCCGTCGAGGTCGTTGCCGACATCGTGCCGGGCGCGCAGATCAACCCGGGGCATGAACGCGGCATGGCGAACCTTGGCGTCGCTCTGGGCGGAAACGATGTTTTCCTGGGCGGCTTGGAGGGCCGGATGTTGCGCATACGCCGAACGTAACGCCTGGCCAACGCCAGCAGGGATACCCGAATCCAACTGCGGCAGATCGGCCATCTCCTGCGGCGGCAGACTGCCGACGACGCGCTGGTAACGGGCGCTGACATCGTGCAGGTTGCTCGCCTCCGTCAGCAGATTGGATTCGGCCAGGGCCAGACGGCCACCTGCCTGTTCCAGGTCGACGCCGCGGCCGACGCCGGACTGAACGCGCTGCTGAATCTGGTCGAACACCACACGGTGCTGGACATAGTTTTCCTGGGCCAACTGGTACAACTTGCGATAGCGCAGGACATCCGTGTAGGCGCGCATGGCCTCCAGCGCTGCCGTTTCGGAGGCATCCAGGAGTTCGTTGTAGCGTACCCGTTGCGCATAGTTGAACTTGGCCACCTCGTTACGGGTCGCGAAGCCATCGAAGAGCATCTGGTTGAGAATCAGGGAAGCGCCGCTGCGGGTATAGGTGTCATCGATAATCCCAGGCGTCTTCTTGGATTCGCGTGCCACTCCGGCCGTCAAATCGACCTTGGGAAGATAGCCGCCCTTGGCTACATCAATCTGCTCGGTGGCCGCCTTGTAGGCATGCCAGCGCATCACAACGTCCGGATTCTTGGACACAGCCTCCTGGGCGGCTTCCTTCAGCGTGGTCCCTCCGGCATAGGAAACGGATGTGAGCGCGGCAAGCGCAAGCGCCACGACCAGCTTGCGTGGCTGTTTATTGAAGAATCGCTTATTCATTTACAACCCCTTGTTTGAAAGCCTATTTGAGCGTATCAAGAATAACTTATCAGTTGTCAGTCAAACCGATGAAGCCTTCGCTCAACTGCAGATTAATATAGTGTCACAAGATGAATTTTTTCTGGTTTTGAATTTAAAGCCAATACTTAAAATCTTGCAAGGCAAACCCACATCCCATTGCTAACCAACATGGCCAGCGGTCGTTACCGCCTCTTTTTCCGGTCAATACTCCTCCTGGCAACGCTGACGGCCTGCGCTTATGGGGTATTAGCCCAGTTTGGCAACCATCTCAATTTCGATACCTTCGCTCAACTGGCCTACCAACGATATGGCGCACGGGCCCAGCAAACTGCCGAACAGTGGCGCGACCTTCTGAACGCAAGCCGCGATAGTCCCGAAACCGAAAAGATCCGCAAGATCAACGATTTCATAAATCGTCATGTTATGTACAAGGAAGACTCCGAAATATGGGGCCAGAGTGATTATTGGGCCACCCCCCTTGAAACGATGGGACGCGGTGCGGGGGATTGCGAGGATTTTGCCATTGCAAAATATTTCAGCCTGCTGCTGGCTGGCATTCCTGCCGACCGACTGCGCATCACCTACGTCAAAGCCCGCATAGGCGGACACTACAGCAAGGTGTCCATCGCGCACATGGTGCTTGGGTACTATCCGGGCCCGAACGACGAACCCCTGATTCTTGACAACTTGCTGGCAGACATCCGTCCCGCCCCGCAACGCCCGGATCTCACCCCGGTATTCGGTTTCAACAGTGAAGGTTTATGGTTAGGCAGCGCGCCCGGAGGCACTTCCAGCGGCAGTTCGACCGCGCGTCTGTCACGCTGGCGCGACCTGATCAGCCGGATGAAGGCCGACGGCTTTGAATGAGTTTTCATAATGCGTACCTGTGGTTTCCAGGAGAAATAAATGTCCATCTACCGACAATTCTGGTTGGCCATCGTCGGCCTCACCATTCTGGCCTTCGCCGGCAGCTTCGTGGTCAGCCTGTACACCGCGCGCAACTACATCGAGCAACAGCTCTACATGAAGAATGTAGACAATGCGGCCTCTCTGGCGCTGGTTCTGTCGCAACTTCCGGACAAGGATCCGGTCATGGTCGAATTGATGATCTCATCCCAGTTCGACACCGGCCATTATCAGGAAATCGTACTTTCAGACCCCAGCCACAAGGTCATGATCGAGCGACACTACACGGGCGACACAACCGGTGCCCCCGCCTGGTTCGTACGCATGTTCCCGATCAAAGCGGCCGCCGGCACGGCGCTGGTACAGGATGGCTGGAAGCAGTTCGGCAGCATCAAATTGGTCAGTCACAGCCGTTTCGCCTATCAGGAATTATGGCGCGGCATTCAACATCTGGCCGCCTGGTTCTTGCTGGCGGGAGCCTTGGCCGGGCTGCTCGGCACGGTCATCCTGCGCTTCGTCTTCAAACCACTCAACCGCGTCGTGGAACAGGCCGAAGCCATTCAGGACCGCCGTTTCATCAGTGTCGAAGAACCTCGCACGCCCGAATTGCGCTCGGTGGTGGTCGCCATGAATGCCATGGTCAGCCGACTGAAGGCCATATTTGCCGTGGAGGCGGCACGTCTGGACGAACTGCGCCGCCAGATCAACCACGACTCGTTGACCGACTTGCCCAATCGTGAATTCTTCATGACGCAATTGCGTGAACAACTCACCGCCGAGGAGGCGGCGACGGAAGGCAGCCTGGCCCTGATCCGGATCAGTCACCTCGACCAGATCAACTCCAGCCTTGGGCACCAGTTGACCGACCGTCTGATCCAGGATGTCGCCAGCGTGCTGAAGGCCTTCGCGGATGAGCATGGCGATGGCTTCCCGGCCCGTTTGAATGGTGCCGACTTCATCTTACTGACCAGTGGCGACCATGACCCGCATGCCCTGGCGAGCGCACTTCAACAGGCGCTCGAAAGCGGCTTGGTTCCGAAATGGTCCCAGGTTGAAGAACTGTTCCATATCGGGGTCACCGGCTACAAACATGGCGAAGAGTTGCGCGATGAACTTGCCGGCGTCGACAAGGCCCTCGCGGTCGCGGAAACCAAAGGCGTGAACGCCGTTCATGTCCTCTCAGCCGAACTTTCCAAGACCGATCACCGCAGCGCCGAATCCTGGCGCCATGAGCTTTCGGAAGCCATCCACGACGGTCGTATCCGCCTGGAACGCTACCCCGTCCTGGCCGCCTCGGACCAACCCATGCATCAAGAGAGCGCCGCGCGCATGCAGCTCGATCCCATGGGCCCATGGCTGACCGCCGGCGATTTCATGCCCATGGCCTTGCGCCTGCGTCTGTCCAGCGCGGTGGACATGGACGTCGTGCAGATCGCCCTCGACCACCTCGACCAGGGCGTGCAGGAAATCGCCGTCAACCTTTCTGCGGATACGATCGCTGACTGGCGCTTCAACGACGAACTGATCGCCTTGCTGAACCGCAATCCGGACAAGAGCAAGCGGCTATGGATAGAAGTACCGGAATACGGGGCCTTCCGTAATTTCGACGCCTTCCGCAGCTTCTGCTACCACCTCGCCCCACTCGGCTGCAAACTGGGCATCGAACACTTCGGCCATCACTTCGGTGAAATCGCCCGGCTTGCGGAACTTGGCCTGGATTATCTGAAGATAGACAGCAACTACATCCGCGGCATTGACGGCAATGCCGGCAACCAGGAATTCCTGAGTGGTCTGTGCCGAGTGGCCCATAACGTCGGCCTGCTGGTGATCGCCGAAGGCGTCATTTCGGAAGCCGAACTGAATAGCCTGATGGAACTGGGCTTCGACGGCGCCACCGGTCAGGAAATCACGCGTCGTCTCCAGACTTGAAAAAAATGGTCACCCTAAACCGGTGACCATTAGATTACTGATCCGGGATTTCAAATCACGCCGTCATCGTCTTTCATCAGCGTCAACGGATTCAGGCTATCCCGCAATGAACGCCGTGCCAGGAGCTTTTCCTGTGCCGGGACGGGAAGATCAGTAAAGAGCAGCAGGTTCTTCTCGATCAACAAGTCGACGATATCCTCCACGACCCGGATCAGCGCCAGATCTGATTCGCCGAGGGCGCGGACCGCATGGATACCCGACCCATCATCGCTAGTGGCCATGTCAAGTATGAAATCAGTCAGATCAAGACTGCCTTCCGCAACCCACTCCGGGGTTGGCTCGGTCTTCTGCGTCGATATGGAGACAATTTTCCCGGCATCATCTCGCTGCACGTAAGGCATCCCCATTCCCCCCAAGACAATAGAACCCTGCCGAATTATCCGCCAGGACTATGGGTGAAGGAAGGATTTGGTGCTGCTGACGAGACCGATGACTCACACACTTTCCATTTTCACCCGTCGCTGGTGATTACACCTGGCAAAAAAAGGCGCCCGAAGGCGCCTTTCAAACCGGGAAGAAAAAGTTGCTCAAATAATAATGTCGGTTTTCAACAGGCCGGAGGCAAGCATCTTGTTGACCAGATCGGCGCTGTCGCTGGCAGAAAACTGCGTGAACAGGTTGGTATTATCGAACACGATGGTCTGGCTGTCGCCGCCACTGGCACCGGCATTGGTGTCGACTACCGTCAAGACGGTATTGCCGCCATCCTGGGCGAAGTGCAGCAAGCTGGTGATGTTGCCGGCATTATCGTTCTGCAGCAGATCCTGCAAATCGAGCACATCGCCTTGGGCCTTGCTGAAGTCGGTGATGTGATCCACCGTGCCCGGAACACTGGCATCGTTGAGCAACCACTTGAAGGTGTCCGCCCCAGTACCGCCGCTCATGATGTCGTTGCCGATACCGCCGATCAAGGTATCGTTCCCGCCCAGGCCAATCAGGATGTCGTCGCCGGCATTCCCAAGGATGGTGTCGCTGGCACCGTCACGCCCCAACAGAATCTCGTTTCTGAAGGTGCCATCCAGCTGACTTTCTCCTGCCTGAGCGCGATCGACAGTAACGCTTGACGTATCGACCACAGGCCCCGTGGTGTAGACAAACGAGCCGCCGTCATGGGCCGAAGAGCTTTCCTCGGTAAACGTCGAGTTGGTCCCGCTGTGCGAAACCGTGCCATCCGTAGCCGAACCCACGGCGTTGATTGTCTGACCGCTGCTGCCGGAACCGGTATCGTTGGCCAACAAGGCCCAGTCGGGAATAACGATGTGGTCTGCGGTTCCACTCACTGCAGCCTGGTTGGTGAGCACATAATCGTCCCTCACCACCAGCGGCCCATTGGCGGGATCGACCGTAATCGCCAGCGTACTGGCAGCCGTATCACCATCCCCGTCGATCAGTGCGTAGCCGAACGTCTCATGCACGACCGAGGTGAAAGTGGACGGCGGCGTATAAGTGTAATGCCCACCATTTACGCCATCCATGTCGACCTTGATCTGGCCACCCGCCGCCGTATTCACCGTCACTTCCTTGGTCGTCGAGTCATACGTGTAACTGCCTGTTGAGGTGATCGAGCCATTCCCGCCATTGGCGGTCGGGTTGTAGGTGTAGGTCACGCCTGCCACCGTGATCGACTGCATATAGCCACCGTCGGCACCCAACATCGCCGGCAGGCCACCATCGATCAGGCCGCTGATGGGCGATGTCACCACGGTAGCAAGCAGCTCTGACGTAAGCTGGTTCATGTCCGAGACAACCTTGCCATCCATGTTGCTTCCCGTGCCCCGGCCATCGTAGGCGATTGGATCCAGTTCCGATTGGACGGCACCCGGCCCCATGCCCAAGGCATACGCCTTGATATGGTTGGCCACCAGGAAGGGAATCCAAATGCCGGTTTCTTCATAGCCATGGATGCCATTGTCGGCAGAGCTACTGGATACGCTACTCGGATCGGTCAAGGTATTGACGTTGCCATCACTCCGATTGGGCTTCCCATCCGAGAGGAAGTAGGCCACATTCTGAACGCCAGCGGTTGTAAGCTTGCCCGGGTCTGAGTAGGCCGCCATGGAATCGGCAATTGCCGCGTCGTAGTTGGTATAGCTGTCGGTGGTCAGCGCCAGTAAAGCGGCCTTCGCCTCGGCAATCGTCATCCAGCTGTCGGTATTGCCCACTTCCTGGGCATGCGTGCTGAAGATCACCAATTTGACCATGACGTTGCCTAGCGCGTCGTATTGCTCCATCAACTCCATAACGGACGCCTTGGCCGTTTCCAGCCGAGTCATGCCAGCGGCCCCTGGATCACCCATACTTCCCGAGACATCCAGCGTGATAAGCAGGTTGGTGTCCTGCGCCAGCACAGCCTGACCACTGTTCGTGGCGGGAGAAGCCGTCGGTACGTCGTCCACGATGTTGATCACCAGGTTGCCCGCCGGCGCCGAATCACCATCCTTGTCCGTCACCACCACCGCGAAGCTCGCAGTGGTGTTGTCGCCCGCCGTGTTGTCCAGCAACGTGTAGCTGTATTTGATGCTGCCATCACCCGTCGCTGCGTCGTAGGTATACGAAGCCGTCAGCGACCCTTTTGTCCCGTCCGCAAAGATCTGATCCGCACCACTCAGGGTGTGGCCACCCAGCGATACCGCCGCAATGCCGTCCGGCGAGTGGAAGCTGATCGTGCCCGAGGTCATCTCGCTGTCAGCCGCACTGTTCGAACCTGCAGGCTCGCTACCACGCGCCGGCAGCCCCGCTTCGTATACCGTCGTCGTGGCGCCGCCCGCCGCCGGAATCTGGTCCGTCGGCGTGCTGTCGCCTATGTTGATCGTCAGCGTCGTCGTCCGGCCATCGCCGTCTCCGTCCTTCAGCAGGTAGCTGAACACGTCCGACACGCCTCCCGGCGTGCCCGCATCCCGCACGTAGCTGTAGTCGCCCGCCGCGTTGATCGTCAGCGTGCCGTACTGGCCCTGCACGCTCGTGCCAACCCCACTGCCGTCAGTCACCGCACCCGTGCCCGCTACCAGCCCGGTCACCGCCGCGCCGTCCGCTCCCTTCGTGTCGGCTCCCGCCAAACCGCTCGTGGTCCCCGCACCGGTCACCACGTTGCCTTGCTCAGCCGTGAATTGGCCCGCCGCCACACTGTCCGTGTCCGCTACCGCTACCGGTACGTCGTCCACAATGTTGATC
>JAQTLU010000015.1:0-63846 GCA_028714735.1 Gallionellaceae bacterium
GCGAGCGGGTATTCAAGGAGCAGTGCGGCGAATGCCACAGCGCCGAGGCCGGCCACAACCGCAAGGGCCCGACCCTGTTCGGCGTGGTCGGGCGCACGGGCGGCAGCGTTGCCGACTATGACTATTCGGAGGCCATGAAGGCGAACACCGAACCCTGGACCGAGGCCCGCCTGGACGAATACATCGCCCATCCCCGTCGTGTCGTGCACGACGGCAAGATGAAGTACGACGGCCTGGGCAGCGCCGAGGCGCGCGCCGACCTGATCGCCTTCCTGGCGAACCAACACTGACCCGTACCGCCACCTCGTGAGGAAACAAACCATGAATCGAATCCTGAGCATACTGTTCCTGGCCATCGCCGGCTGCGCCACGCTGAGCGCGCAAGCCGCGGTCGACAACGATGATCTGGTCAAGTACCGGCGCAACCTGATGGACGCCAACGGCGGCCTGATGGCGGCCAGCAGCGCCATCCTGCAGAACAAGGTGAGCGACAAGGCCCGCCTGGCCCCCTTCGCTCAGGCCCTGGGCAACCTGAACCGGAACATCGCCGCCCAGTTCCCGAAGGGCAGCGCCAGCCCGGATTCCGATGCCCTGCCGGTCGTCTGGTCCAAGCGCGCCGATTTCGAGCGCCTGGCCAGCAATGCCGAGGCCAAGGCCGCCACCTTCGCCAAGGCGCCGTCGATGAAGTCGTATGACGACTTGTCCGAAGCCTGCAAGAGCTGCCACAAGGACTTCCGCAAATAATGGTCCCGACCCGTGCATGGATGCTGGCCGGCTGCCTGTCCGGCCTGCTGGCCGCCGGCCCGGCCGGCGCCAATGCGATCACCGACAAGGGCGAGCTGGTCTACCGGGTGGCCGGGTGTGAGAACTGCCACACCGACCGCGAAAACAACGGTGTCCGTCTCGCCGGCGGCCGCAAGCTGGCCACGCCGCTGGGCACCTTCTACACCCCCAACATCACGCCCGACCCGATGTCCGGGATCGGACGCTGGACCGAGGCCGAATTCCGGCGTGCCTTGCGCGAAGGCGTCGGTCCCGATGGCCGCGAGTACTATCCGAGTTTTCCCTATACCTCGTATACCCGGATGAGCGACGCGGACATCCATGCACTGTGGGACTACCTGCGCACCGTGCCGGCCGTGTACAAGGCGAACAAGCCGCATGAACTGCCCTGGTACCTGAGCTTCCGGCCCCTGCTGATCGTCTGGAAATGGCTGTTCTTCACGCCGGGCGCCTTCCGGGCGGAGGCGAACATGTCGGCGCAATGGAACCGCGGCGCCTACCTGGTCAACGGTGCGGCGCACTGCTCGGAGTGCCACACCCCGCGCAACAAGCTGGGTGGATTCAAGAAGGGCGCCTTCCTGGCCGGCACCCTGGAGGGTCCGGAAGGCACGATCGTGCCCAACATCACGCCCGACAAGCAGTATGGCATCGGCACCTGGTGCAAGGCCGACATCGCCCAATACCTGGGCACCGGCAACCGGCCCGACGGCGACTGTGCCGGCAGCCTGATGGCGGAACTGATCGACAATGGCCTGAAATACCTGCCCCAGACCGATCTGCAGGCCATCGCGGAATATGTCTCCAACGTGCCGGCCTCGGCCAATCCGGCGCGCAAGCCCAGAAAGAAACAGAAGCGGGACGATTTCTAGGACGCCTTATTCTTCTGGCCGGATCCAGGTTCGACTGAGGGTTGGCGGCGGCTGCCTGCAAGGGCGGTCCGCCGCTTTTTTCTGCCATAATCGGAGCCTGCTATCCATGCCGTCAGGCCCCGTCTCATGCAGGAATACCCCACGCTCGCCGCCATCGACCTCGGTTCCAATTCGTTTCACCTCCAGGTCGGCCGGGTCGATGGCGATCAGCTGTACTACCTCGATGCCCACAAGGAGTCGGTGCGCCTGGCCGGCGGCCTGACCGAGGACAAGCAGCTCGACCAGGCCTCGCAGGAACGGGCGCTGGCCTGTCTGGCGCGCTTCGGCGAGCGCCTGAAGGGGATGCCGCCGGGCGCAGTGCGCGCGGTCGGCACCTCGGCCCTGCGGGTGGCCAAGAACGCACCGGAGTTCATCGAGCAGGCGAAGGCCGTCCTGGGCTTCGACATCGACATCGTGGCTGGCCGCGAGGAGGCCCGTCTGATCTACCTGGGCGTCGCCCACAGCCTGCCGCTGCATCAGGAGCCGCGCCTGGTGGTCGACATCGGTGGCGGCTCCACCGAATGCATCGTCGGCGTCGGCTATGAGCCGCGCGAGCGCGAGAGCCTGCGCATGGGCTGCGTGGTGTACAGCAACCAGTTCTTCCCGGATGGCGCCCTCGACAAGGCCTCGGTCAAGGCGGCGGTGACCGCCGCCCAGATGGAGGTCCAGCATGTCGCCCACAGCTTCCACAGCGGGCGCTGGCAGGAGGCGGTCGGCTCCTCCGGCTCGGCGCGCGCGATGGGCGAGATCCTGTTCCAGAACGGCCTCTCCGACGGCCGCATCACCGCCGACGGCCTGAAGTGGCTGCGCGAGCGCCTGGCCAAGGCGGGCAGCTTCGCCAGGCTGGAACTGGCCGGGCTGAAGGACGACCGCAAGCCGGTGCTGGCCGGCGGCGTCGCCATCATGTCGGGCCTGTTCCAGGAATTCGCCATCGAGACCATGACCGTGGCCCAGGGCGCCATGCGCGAGGGCATCCTGTGGGACCTGCTCGGCCGGGTGCACAACCACGACATGCGCGACGTCACCGTGACCCAGTTCGTCCGCCGCTACCACGTCGACGGCAAGCAGGCGCGCCGGGTCGAGCGCCTGGCTGCGCGCCTGTACATGCACCTGACCGAGGGCCAGGGGGACGGCGATGGCGAGATGATACGCTGGCTGAACTGGGCCGCGCGCCTGCACGAGATCGGCATCAACATCGCCCACTCCGGTTTCCACAAGCACGGCGCCTACATCCTGGAAAACGCCGACATGCCCGGCTTCGGCCGCCGTGACCAGGCCCGCCTGGCGGCGCTGGTGCGGGCCAGCCGGGGCAGCCTGGACAAGCTGGGCTACGCCGCCGACGATCCGCTCTGGCCGCTGATCATGTGCCTGAGACTGGCGGTATTGTTCAACGTCAGTCGTTCCGATGCGCCGCCGCCGGGCCTGTCCCTGCAATGCGACCGGGATGGCAACTGCCTGCTCGGCCTGCCGGCCGCCTGGCGGGACGCCAATCCGCTCACCCAGGCGGCCCTGGAGCGCGAATTGAAGTCCTGGCGCGCGCTGCCGGCCAAGGTTCGACTTCTGGAGATACAGGCGAAGCCATGACCGATAGCGCGCAAGCACGGATCCAGAAGGGCCTGTTGTCCGGCTACCCGATCTTCTATCTGCGGGGCGAGGAGGAGGGCCGCATGGCGGGGCTGCTGGGCGAACTGGCCCAGGCGCATTACGGCAACGACCAGGCGCTGGTGTTGTGGAGCGCGGTGCGGGGTTTCCATGACGGGGCCGGCATGCAGGAGGCTATCACCGACCCGGTCGAGGCGCTGCGCCATGTCGCCGCCTCGGGGCGCAAGGCCTTCTACCTGATGCAGGACCTGCCCGCCCTGCTCAAGGACAATCCCCGGCTGGTGCGCGCGCTGCGCGACCTGTACCAGGAACTGGCCGGGCGCGACACCTTCCTGTTCCTGTCCTATGCCGATTTCGTCCTGCCGGACGAGTTGAAGAAACAGGTCTTCCTGGTCGCCCTGGGCATCCCCACGGAAGCGGAAATACTGCGCCATATCGGCCTCGTTGCCGAGGCCGAGGGCGTCGCCGACCGGCTCGACCAGGACTGGCGCTACCAGTGCGCGGCCGGCATGCGCGGCATGTCGCTGGACGAGATCGGCCACCTGATGCTGCGCCTGATCCGCGCGGACAAGCTCGACCTGGCCAGCGCCATCCCGGAGATCATCGAGGAAAAGTCCTATGCCCTGATGAAGGAGGGCTGCCTGCAGTTCGTCGTCAAGACGGTCAAGCCCGACCAGGTCGGCGGCCTGGACAACCTCAAGGAATGGGTGTTGAGCCGCAAGCCGTTGTTCACCCGCCAGGCCTTCGAGTCGGGCGTGCCGCTGCCGTCCGGCATCCTGTTCACCGGCGTCTCCGGCTGCGGCAAGAGCATGGCCGCCAAGGTCGTCGCCGGGGCCTGGAACCTGCCCCTGGTGCGTCTGGACATGAACCTGGTCCTGTCGGGGGCCTACGGCTCGCCGGAATACGCCTTCGATCACGCCCTCCGGGTCGCCGAGGCGATCGCCCCGCTGGTGCTGTGGATCGACGAGATGGAGAACAGCTTCGGCTACGACCTCCAGGGCAACGGCGGCAACAACAACATCTTTGCCGGCTTCCTGACCTGGATGCAGGAGAAACCGCCGACCGTGTTCGTGGTCGCCACCGCGAACCGGATCGAGAAGTTGCCGGCCGAGGTGATCCGCAAGGGCCGCTTCGACCAGCTGTTTTTCCTCGACCTGCCGACCGAGGAGGAGCGCATGGCCATCCTGCGCATCCACATCGCCGCCTTCGGCGCCGACCCGGAGACCTTCAACCTCAAGTTGCTCACCGCGGTGACCAAGAACTGGAGCGGCGCCGAGATCGAGCAGGTGATCAAGGCGGCGCGCATCCGCGGCTACCAGGAAGGCCGGACCTTCACCGAGCAGGACGTGGTCTGGAACACCGCCCGCATGGTGCCGCTGGCGCGCACCATGGAGGAGCAGATCAAGCAGCTCCGGCTGTGGTCGGTCAACCGCGCCACGCCGGCCTCGCGCAAGCCGGAAATTTCGCCCTGACGCGCACCTGGCGGACTGCTAGGATGAGCTTAGTCCAGCCAACATCGAAGGAGTCCATCATGAAAAAGCTGACCCTGTGGATCGTGGCCTGTGTCGCCGCTCTGGCATTCGGCCCGCTCGCCGCCCTGGCCGCTGATTGCAGCAATTGCGGCACCGTCAATCTGGTCAAGAAGGTCGAGGAAAAGGGCAAAGGCTCGGGTCTCGGCCTGATCGCCGGTGGCGTGCTGGGCGGGGTGGTCGGCCACCAGTTCGGCAGCGGCACCGGGCGTACGCTGGCCACGGTCGGCGGCGCGGCCGCCGGGGCCTACGCCGGCAATGCGGTGGAAAAGAACGTCAAGTCCGACACCGTCTGGCGCGTCGTGGTGGACATGGATTCCGGCGACAAGCGCACCTTCGAGCTCGGCAACAATCCCGATCTCGCCAGCGGCGACCGGATCAGCATCGTCGACGACAAGCCGGTCAGATCGTCCGGCCACTGAACGCCGTCATTGCCGGCGGCAGGGCGCTCAGCCCTTGGCCGCCAGCAGCCTGAGCAGGTATTCCCGGGCCGAGAAGCCGCGGCGCGGCCGCTTCTTGTAGCTGCCGTCCGGCTGCATCTCCCAGGCCTGCAGGCTGTCCTTAAGGTAGGGCGTGATGCCCTCGTTGATCACCCGCTTCTTGAGCTTCTCGTCCAGGACCGGGAAACAGCTCTCGATGCGGCGGCATCAATTCAGGCACTGTTGATTGGTCGATAACGCACGAACTATCGAAAGAAGAAACTCTTCGACTGAAGGTGCAAATCCGAGTGGGTCAACCTCGAGATCAAACATTTCATCAAACCTCGAAGCAGCGATATTAGGTTGGTCAGCCAAGAAGCTTGCAATATCGGCTTGAACGGCACCAATTTCGGTCGGTCTGGCAGACTTCTTGTAGACCGAAACAATCTCCTCGACCGTTCGTTGCCGCCCCCCAAAGTCTTTCCTCAAGGGAACCTCGTTCTTTATCGTCTCGTCGTTAAAGATGGCCGCAAGTTGCAGCGGCGTCAGTACGAGTTCAAGGCCTTCATCCAACTGACCAAAGTCCAGCCCCGGAGAAAACGATGCCTCCATGCCAACAGGGCCAGGAGTACGGCTGGTGCCCTGCACATCGTTCCCTCGTCGATGGGCTTGCTTGTGGTGACACACAAGGGGCCTGGGATGCATTGTCCTGCCACGCTTTCCCCTTTTGACGCTAACGATTTGGAATCGGCCGGGAGAGATGCCGGCAAATACGTTTGTTTCCTCCGACATGTTTACCCCCCACGTCGGCACTTTTGGTTGGCTGATTCCGGCTGGTCCGGCTTTGGCGATCTGTCATCCAGTCTTCCATCAGGGACGTGGCGATGGTCAAGTGTGTCCCCTGATCAGTATCGTTTTCCGGCGAATTCTGGCACCGCCGGTATCGTCGGGCAAGCGAAGATCATGGCCTGGTCAGGGCTTTGTTCGTCGCAAACAGAGACGCAGGGTGCCAGCACTCTTCGTACTATCCAGGCTGACGCAGGCGCAGGTTCGGGCGGCGTCAGCCCTTCGCCGCCAGCAGCTTGAGTAGGTAGTCCTGGGCCGAGAAGCCGCGACCGCGGCGCGGGCGCTTGCGGTAGCTGCCGTCCGGCTGCATCTCCCAGGCCTGCAGGCTGTCCTTCAGGTAAGGCGTGAGGCCCTCGCTGATCACCCGCTTCTTGAGTTTCCCGTCCAAGACCGGGAAGCAGGTTTCGATGCGGCGGAAGAAGTTGCGGTCCATCCAGTCGGCGCTGGACAGGTAGATGTCTTCCTGGCCGCCGTTCCAGAAATAGAACACCCGGTGATGCTCCAGGAAGCGGCCGATGATGGAGCGCACCCGGATGTTTTCCGAGACGCCGGGGATGCCTGCCCGCAGGGCGCATACGGCGCGGATGATCAGCTCGATCTCGACCCCGGCCTGCGAGGCCTCGTAGAGCGCGGCGATGACGCGCGGTTCCAGGAGGGCGTTCATCTTGGCGACGATGCGGGCCTTTTCGCCGTTCCTGGCTCGTGCGGTCTCGTTTTCGATCGCCTTGATCACGTTGGGATGCAGGGAGAAGGGCGATTGCCACAGGAAGGCGTGGTCGCCGGCGTTGCCGAGGCCGGTGATCTGCATGAACACGTCATGGACGTCCTTGCAGATGCCCTGGTGGCAGGTGAGCAGGCCGAAGTCGGTGTACAGGCGCGCCGTGCGGGCATGGTAGTTGCCGGTGCCGAGGTGGGCGTAGCGCTTGATGCGGCCGTTCTCGCGCCGCACTACCAGGGCCATCTTGGCATGGGTCTTGTGGCCGACCACGCCGTAGATGACATGGGCGCCGGCCGCCTCCAGCTTTTCCGCCCAGTTGATGTTGGCCTCTTCGTCGAAGCGGGCCAGCAACTCCACCACCACGGTGACTTCCTTGCCGCGCTGGGCGGCGGAAATCAGGTGGCGCATCAGTTCGGAGTCGGTGCCGGTGCGGTAGACGGTCTGCTTGATCGCCAGCACGTTGGGGTCCTCGGCGGCCTGGCGGATGTAGTCGATCACCGGCTGGAAGCTCTGGAACGGGTGATGGAGCAGGATGTCGCCGCGGGTGATGGCGGCGAACATGTCGTCCTCGGCAGCCAGCATCGCCGGCAGGCCCTGGATGAACGGCGGGAATTTCAGGTCCGGCCGTTCCACCTTGTCGGGCACGTTCATCATGCGCACCAGGTTGACCGGGCCGCGCACTTGGTAGAGGTCGTCGCGGGTCAGGTGGAACTGCTTGAGCAGGAACTCCTTCATCTCCTCCGAGCAGTTGTCGGCGACCTCCAGGCGCACCGCATTGCCGAAATGGCGATGCGGCAGTTCGCCCTGGAGCTGCTCGCGCAGGTTCTTGTTCTCTTCCTCGTCGATGAACAGGTCGGAATTGCGGGTGACCCGGAACTGGTAGCAGCCCTGCACCTCCATGCCGGCGAACAGGGCGCCGACATGGGCGTGCAGGATGGAGGACAGGAACACGAAACTGTGCTCGCAACTGGCGACTTCCGCCGGCATCTGGATCACCCGGGGCAGCGAACGCGGCGCCTGCACCACGGCCTTGCCGGAGGAGCGGCCGAAGGCATCCTTGCCGGACAGCTCGACGGCGAAGTTGAGGCTCTTGTTGAGCACGTTGGGGAAGGGGTGCGACGGGTCCAGGCCGATCGGGGTCAGTACCGGCATCAGGTCGTTGTAGAAGTAGTCCCGGATCCATTCCTCCTGCTCGGGCGTCCACTCGGTGCGCTTGTGGAAACGGATGCCGTGCGCGGCCAATGCCGGCAGCACCTGGTTGTTGAACAGCTCGTACTGGCGCGCCACCATGGCATGCGAGACCCGGGCCATCTCCTTGAATACCTGCTTGGCGGTCAGTCCGTCGGGCCCGCTGTGCTGGGAATTGAGCTTGATCTGTTCCTTCAGTCCCGAAGCGCGGATCTCGAAGAACTCGTCCATGTTGCTGGAGAAGATGCACAGGAAGCGCAGCCGTTCTAGCATCGGGGTGGCGGGGTCCTCGGCCTGGGCCAGGACTCGCCGGTTGAATTCGAGTATCCCGAGCTCGCGGTTGATCAGGAGTTCGCTGGGCGGGGATTGGGTCATGGTGGGATGTGCATGTAACAATATGAGGTAGCCTGTTGATGCTAACCTGAAAGCCGTTCAAGTATCTATCGTCACTATCACGGTATGTCCGTCGAAATCGAACTCAAGCTGGCCATTGCGCCGGGGGATGCCGCCCGGTTGCGCCGGCACCCGCTGCTGAAAGCGCTGAAGCCGGTCCGGCACAAACTGTACGGCCTCTATTTCGATACCCCCGAGTTCGATCTTTACCACCGCAAAAGCGCCTTTCGACTCCGCCGCGAGGGCTATCACTGGGTCCAGACCGTCAAGCTGGATCAGGGCTCGATCGGCGGCCTGTCGGTACGGCCGGAATACGAAGTCCGGGTGACCGGCAACCGGCCCGATTTCGATGTCCTGCCGGTCGAGGCCCGGGCCGCGCTGACGCCGGATATCGAGACCCGCCTGGCCCCGGTGTTCGTCACCGAGTTCCAGCGCACGGTCTGGCTGGTGGAACGGCCGCAAGGCACGGTCGAGGTCGCCCTCGACCTTGGCCATATCCGGGCCGGCGAGGCCGACCTGCCGCTGGCCGAGGTCGAACTGGAACTCAAGTCCGGCGACGGCGCTGTGCTGTTCGAGATCGCCAGTAACCTGCTCGAGGCCGTGCCGCTGATCCCGGAATACCGCAGCAAGGCGCTGCGCGGCTACGGCCTGGCCGGGGTCTGGCAGGAGGCGCCCGGCAAGGCGACCGGGCTGGCCGCCAGCCGCAAGCTGCCGGCGGCCGAGGCCTGGCGGCGTTTGCTGCTGGCGGGCCTCGGCCAGCTGGGTCACAACCTGCCCGGCCTCCTGGCCAGGGATGACCCCGAGTACCTGCACCAGGCCCGGGTAGCCGTGCGCCGCATGCACACCATGCTCAGCCTGGGCAAGACGCTGGGACTGGAGCAGCCGGACTGGGTCGGGGAACTGCGTTGGTTCATGGCCGAGTTGTCGCCGGCACGGGACTGGGATGTGCTGGAACTCGAAACCCTGGCCGGGGTGCGTGCCGGTTTGCCGGAACCGGGCCGGCTGGACGGTTTGCTGGAACGCGCCGGGCAGGTTCGCGCAGCGGCCCGCGAGCGTGCCCGCGCCGCCGCTGGCGATCGCCGGCTGGCCGCACTGATGCTGGACATGGGGGCGGCCCTGCTGACCGAGCGCGACGACGGCCCGACCCTGGCGGTATGGGCGGGGCAGTCGCTGGACCTTCGGCTGCGCCGGTTCCGCAAGCTGGCCGGGAAATTCGCCCAACTGGATGCGGCAGGCCGCCACCGGACCCGCATCGCAGTCAAACGTCTGCGCTACGCCGGCGACGCCTTCGCCGCCCTGTATGGCGCCAAGGCAGCGCGTCAGCTGGGTAAGGTGGCCGGCCTGCAGGACAGCCTGGGCGCCGCAAACGATACCGTGGTGGCGCATCGGCTGCTGGCCGAGCTGAATCAGGATGGCCGCGAGGACTATGCGGTCGGCCTGGTGGAGGGTTTCCTGATTGCCCGCTCCCGCCTGCATGAAAGTGAACTGGCCAGCCAGGTCGAGCACATGGCCAAGGCCAAACCGTTCTGGCGCTAGCCCGGTTCAGGCCTGGAACTGGATCAGCCGTTCCCGGTTCGCCACCGTGATGGCGCGTCCGCTGACCTGGATCAGTCCGGCCTCGGATAGCTGGTTGAGGACGCGCGAGAAGGTCTCCGGGGCCAGGTTGAGCTGGGAGGCGATGGTCTGCTTGTTGTTGGCCAGCTGGATGGTGAACGCTTCCGCCTGTTCGGCCGGGACCTGCTGGCTCAGGTAGCAGACCACCCGCTGCATGCTGGTGCGCAGGGTGCAGGTCTCCATGTCGTCGATCAGTTCGTGCAGGCGTATCGACAGGCTGGCCAGCATCTTGCGCGACAGCGTTGGACTTTCGTCGAGGGCGCTTTCCAGGGTGCTCTTCAGGACCAGCAGGACGAGGCTGTCCTGGGTGGCGATGGCGCTGACCGGGTAGGGCTTGTCGAGGAACACCACCGCTTCGCCGAAGGTGTGGCCGGGACCGGCCAGGTGGACCACCTTCTCGGCGCCCTGGGTCGACGGGATGGACAGCTTGACCTGGCCCATGATGACGATATGCATGCCTTCCGGCTGGTCACCCTTCTGAAACACCACTTCGTTGCGGCGTACCCGGTATTCCCGGGTACCGGCGGCGACGACGTTCAACTCGTCATCATTCAGGTTGCTGAACAGGGTCTGCCTGGCCAGTATCTCCCGGATGGGATGGCGTGTTTCCTGGATCATCTGGTCTCCTCAGAAGCGCTGCGATTGTAAAGGCTGCGCTCGTATCGGTGCGGTAACTTTACTCAAGGCATTGTCCGTTTCTTGATCAATGTCAAAGTCATAACCGGACTAGGTTGTCAGGATTGCTATACATGATTTTGAGTAACTGTATCCACTTGAGGGTAGAGCGATGAATATTTCCGGAATTCTTGTGGTTGCCAAACTGGAGCGGCAGGCGGACGTGGTCGAGGCCCTGGCCGGGCTGGCCGGGATCGAGGTACACCAGGTCGACGAAGCCAGCGGGCGCATCATCGTCATCCAGGAGGCCGAAGACATCCACGCCGAGATCGACGGCGTCAAGCGCATCAAGGCCCTGCCCCACGTCGTGATGGCGGACATGGTCTATCACTACATTGCGGACGACGACAAGAACTACGAGGAAATCCCCCCAGAATTGGTTGAACAGGAACAGGCCTGCAGCGTGCCGGCCTATCTGAACGAGTAACGTTTATTGCTAGGAGGTTGTGATGGGACTGACACGCCGTGATTTTTTGAAGACCAGCATCGCTGCCAGCACCGCCGCGACGGTGGGCATGCCGCTGGCCAAGGAAGCCGAGGCCGCCGTCAAGGCCTCCGAGGCGGGCTGGCAATGGGACAAGGGCGCCTGCCGTTTCTGCGGCACTGGCTGCGGCATCATGATCGCCACCAAGGACGGCAGGATCGTCGCCACCAAGGGCGACCCGGATGCCCCGGTCAACCGCGGCCTGAACTGCATCAAGGGCTATTTCAACGGCAAGATCATGTACGGCAAGGACCGCCTGACCCAGCCGCTGCTGCGCATGACCAACGGCAAGTTCGACAAGAAGGGCAAGTTCGTCCCGGTGTCCTGGGACAAGGCCATGGAGGTCATGGTCGACAAGTTCCTGGAGACCTACAAGGAGAAGGGCCCGAGCGGCGTCGCCATGTTCGGTTCCGGCCAGTGGACCGTGCCTGAGGGCTATGTCGGCGCCAAGCTGTGGAAGGCCGGCTTCCGCTCCAATACCATCGATCCCAACGCCCGCCATTGCATGGCCTCGGCCGTGGCCGGCTTCATGCAGACCTTCGGCATCGACGAGCCGGCCGGCAACTACGACGACATCGAGACCACCGACACCGCGGTGTTGTGGGGTGCCAACATGGCCGAGATGCACCCGATCCTGTGGTCGCGCATCACCAACCGCCGCCTCACCCACGACCGGATGAAGGTGGTCAACCTGTCCACCTACGGCAACATGTCGTCCGACATCGCCGACATCGAGATCGTGTTCCGGCCCTCGGGCGACCTGGCGATCCAGAACTACATCGCCCGCGAGATCGTCAAGCGCGACGCGGTGAACTGGGATTTCGTCAACAAGCATGCGGTATTCGCCACCGGTCCCTACGATATCGGCTACGGCTTCCGGCCCAAGAACGCCGAGAAGTTCGCCCCCGGTCGCGAGATGGAGGTGGTCAAGAACGAGCAGGAACACGTGGTCGACAAGTGGGAGGCGATCGCTCAGCGCCGCAAGGAGGGCGAGGTGGCCAAGCAGGTCGACGCTGCCGGCGCCGGCAAGGACTGGGCGATCTCATTCGAGGACTTCAAGGCCGCCCTGGAACCCTATGACGCCGATTTCACCACCGCCGTCGCCAAGGGCGATCCGGATGAGTCGGACGCGGATTTCAAGGCCAAGCTGAAGCAGCTGGCCGACCTGTACTGCGATCCCAAGCGCAAGGTGGTGTCCTACTGGACCATGGGCTTCAACCAGCACCAGCGCGGCACCTGGGTCAACGAGCAGGCCTACATGAACCATCTGCTGCTGGGCAAGCAGTCGATGCCCGGCAACGGCGCCTTCTCGCTGACCGGCCAGCCGTCCGCCTGCGGCACCGCGCGCGAGGTCGGCACCTTCTCGCACCGCCTGCCGGCCGACATGGTGGTCAACAACAAGAAGCACCGCGACCATGCCGAGGAACTCTGGCACCTGCCGGCCAACACCATCAACCCGGCGGTGGGCAGCCACTTCACCAAGATCATGCGCGACCTCGAGGACGGCACCGTCAAGTGGGCCATGGTGCAGGTCAACAATCCCTGGCAGAACACCGCCAACCTGAACCACTGGATCCGCGGCGCCCGCGAGATGGACAACTTCATCGTCTGCTGCGACGGTTATCCGACGGTGTCGGCCAAGGTGGCTGACCTGGTCCTGCCGGCGGCGATGATCTTCGAGAAGTGGGGCTTCTACGGCAACGCCGAGCGGCGCACGCAGTGCTGGCGCCAGCAGGTCGCGCCGGTCGGCCAGGCCATGGGTGATCTCTGGATCCTGATGGAGATGGCCAAGCGGATCAAGATCAAGGACGTCTGGGGCGAGCAGAAGGTGCCCGGCCTGAAGGAGGCCGGTTTCGAGGACGGTAAGCTGCCCTCGGTGCTCGAAGAAGCGCAGAAGATGGGCTACAGCCCGGACATGAGCCTGTACGACGCCCTGTTCGCCACCCCGGAAAACAAGAAGGCCTTCCCCTGGCCGGACAAGGTCGCCAAGGGCCACGACAACCACATCGCCAAGAACCTGGGCTGGTTCCCCGAGAAGGCCATGTTCGAGGAATACCGCAAGTTTGGTACCGGACACGGCCACGACCTGGCGCCCTTCGACGTCTATTACGACGACAAGGTGCGCGGTCTCAAGTGGCCGGTGGTGCTCAAGGACGGCAAGTGGACCGAGACCCGCTGGCGCTTCAACGAGGAGTACGACCCCTACGTCAAGAAGGGCCAGGGCATCTACTTCTACGGCAACGACGGCAAGGCCATGGTCGTGGGCGATCTCGACAAGGCCGGCGACGGCAGCAAGAAGGTCGACATCTCCGGCAAGGCCAAGATCTACTTCCGGCCCTATGCCAGCCCGGTCGAACAGCCGGACAAGGAATTCGACCTCTGGCTGTGCACCGGCCGCGTGCTGGAACACTGGCATTCCGGCTCGATGACCCGGCGGGTGCCCGAACTGCACCGCGCCTTCCCGGATGCGGTGTGCTGGATCCACCCGAAGGATGCCGAGTCCAAGGGCCTCAAGCGCAACGACCTGGTCTGGGTGGAGTCGCGCCGCGGCAAGGTCAAGGTGCGTCTGGAAACCGGCGGCCGCAACAAGATGCCGCGCGGGCTGGTCTACGTGCCCTGGTTCGACGAGTCGGTGCTGATCAACAAGGTGACCCTGGACACCACCTGCCCGATCTCGAAACAGACCGACTTCAAGAAGTGCTCGGTCAAGGTCTACAAGGCGTAAGGAGAATAGCGGTCAGCAGTCAGCAATCAGCAATCAGCGGTCAGCATGAGACCGTTTTGAGCTGAAAGCTGACCGCTGAAAGCTGATAGCCAACATGTCCGATAAATCCATCACGCGCCGCGACTTTCTGGTCAAGACCGCACAGGGTGCCTCCCTGGCGGTGACCGGCGGCCTGCTCTGGGCCTACCTGGTGCGCCAGGAGGCCAAGGCGCAGCCGTATGCCTTGCGGCCGCCGGGTGCGCTGGCGGAGATGGACTTCAACGCCGCCTGCATCAAGTGCGGCCAGTGCGTCAACGCCTGTCCGCCCGATATCCTCAAGCTGGCGCCGGCCGGCGCCAACCTGCCGATCGGCACCCCCTATTTCGAACCGCGCACCGGGGCCTGCATCATGTGCCCGGACATTCCCTGTCTGATTGCCTGTCCGACCGGCGCCCTCGCCCCGGAACTGAAGGACATCAACAAGGCGCGCATGGGTCTGGCGGTGATCGACATCGAGAACTGCCTGTCCTGGAAGGGCCTGCGCTGCGAGGTCTGCCATCGCGACTGTCCGCTCAAGGGCAAGGCCATCACCCTGGAGACCGACCCGCGCGGCCTGTCCAAGCATGCCGTGTTCCGGCCCATGGTCAATTCCGATTACTGCACCGGTTGCGGTATCTGCGAAAAGGCCTGCCCGACCGAGGTGGCGGCCATCCGCATCCTGCCGCCCGCGTTGGTGCAGGGCAAGATTGGCGACCATTACCGGCTGGGCTGGACCTTCGACACCGAGATCACCCAGGACTTCAAGCCGTCCGAGCAGGCGCCGCCGGCACCCGAGACCAGCGGCGGCAAGCCGGCCGGGATGGATTACCTGAATGACGGCGGCGGGCTATGAACACTCCCGCCGACCTTTCCCATAGCAAGCTGGTCAGCCGGCCCCTGGGCGCGCGGCTGTGGTCCTGGCGTTATGTCGTGCTGCGCCGGCTGTCCCAGTTCGGCATCCTGCTGCTGTTCTTCGGTACCGCCCACTGGGCCTGGGAATGGCCTGCCAAGACACCGCTCCTGACCGGCAACCTGTCCGCCTCGGAGTTGTTCGGCCGAATCCCGATGGCCGACCCGTTTGCGGTGCTGCAAATCTTCCTGTCCGGCCATGTCCTGCAACAGAAGGTGATCCTGGGTGCGGCCATCGTGCTGGGCTTCTACCTCCTGGTCGGCGGCCGGGTGTTCTGCGCCTGGGCCTGCCCGGTCAACATGGTGACCGACCTGGCCGGCTGGCTGCGCGCCCGCCTGCCGATCCCGGCCATGTTCGTTGTCAGCCGCAACATCCGCTATTTCGTGCTGGCCGCCAGCCTGGTCCTGTCGGCGCTGACCGGCCTGGCGGCGTTCGAGTGGGTCAGCCCGGTCGGCATGATGCACCGCGAGATCATCTTCGGCCTGGGCGCCGGCGCCATGGCGTTGACCGCCATCTTCCTGTTCGATCTTTTGATCCTGAAGAACGGCTGGTGCGGCCATCTATGTCCGCTCGGCGGCTTCTGGTCGCTGGTCGGCCGCACCGCCCTGGTCCGGGTGCGCTTCGACAAGACCACCTGCACCCATTGCGGCGAATGTGCCAGGGTCTGTCCCGAGCCCCAGGTGCTCAATCTGAAACGTCTGGAAGAAACGGGTTTCGTAACTTCCGGTGAATGCAGCAATTGCGGGCGGTGCTCTCCGCTCTGCCCGGAAGGAAGTCTGGCATTCGATTTAAGGCCCCTGATCCGCAAGCATGGCGCGGAAGGATCGATCAGTTCTGTAAGGAGGACGAAATGAGGAAGAGCACTTTGTTTGGCGCGGTCCTGGCGGCCATGACATTCTCGCTGTCGGCATCGGCGGTACAGGATCAGTCCATTCCGGACGACGATCTGGGCCTGTCCAAGTCCAGCGTTTACGACACCCCATCGCCGGCGGCATTCGAATATGGCAACAAGGATGCCGGCAGCGTCGGCAAGCGTGTGGTCCGGTCCTACATGACGGCGCCGCCGATGATCCCCCACACCGTCAAGGACATGCTGCCGATCACGCGCGACTCCAACCTGTGCAAGGACTGCCATGTCCAACCGGACCTGATCGGCATGGCGATCACCCCGGGGTTGCCGGTGCCGGCGCCGGCCAGCCACTATGTCGACGTCAAGAAGGGCGAGTTGTACATGGGGCGCTGGAATTGCACCCAGTGTCACCGCCCGCAGGCCAACGTGAAACTGCTGGTTGATAGCGTTTTCGGCAACAAGGCTGGCAAGAAGTAAACCTCACCCGGTGCGCTGAGTCATGCACCGACATGGTGCGACACGCTCCGGGCGGAGGCGCATTTACCGCCGGATAGGCCAAAAATATCCATCCCGCGGCGCAAAGCACTGATCAGGGGCGGGCATGGAACGTGCTATATACCGGTAAATATCCGGTGATCGACATGGACATACTCAGCCCCAATTACCGCCTCAACGAGGCCTACGATGAACTGATAGATGAGAACCGGCAGCCGCGCCCGGCGGCCAAGCCGCTGTTCGATTACCTGGCCGGTCTCGACGCCAGCGTACTCGAAGTCCGGCGCAAGGCGGTCGAGGCGGCGATCATGACCATGGGCATCAGCTTCACGGTCTACAGCGACGCCGGCAACATCGACCGGGCCTGGCCGTTCGACATCGTGCCCCGGATCATTCCGCTCACCGAGTGGCAGCGCATCGAGGCCGGCCTGAAACAGCGCCTGCAGGCGCTCAACCTGTTCATCAACGATCTCTACAACGAGCAGCGCATCGTCAAGGACGGCGTGTTCCCGATCGAGGTGCTGGAAGGCTCGAAGAACTTTCGTGAGCAATGCCGGGGCATCACGCCCCGGTTCGGGGTCTGGGCGCACATCTGCGGCACCGATCTGGTGCGCGACAAGGACGGCACCGTCTACGTGCTGGAAGACAACCTGAGGGTGCCGTCGGGCGTGTCCTACATGCTGGAGAACCGCCAACTCATGAAGCGGCTGTTCCCGGAGATGTTCCAGTCCTGCTCCATCCTGCCGGTCGACGATTACCCGACCCAGTTGTACGACGCCCTGGCGGCGCTGTCCCCCAGTGACGACGACCGTCCGGTCATCGCCGTGCTTACGCCCGGCATCTACAACTCGGCCTATTTCGAGCATTCCTACCTCGCCCAGCAGATGGGCGCCTTCCTGGTCGAGGGCTCCGACCTAATGGTCAACGACGACGATGTCGTGCACATGAAGACCATCTCCGGCCTGCGCCGGGTCGACGTGATCTATCGCCGCATCGACGACGACTTTCTCGATCCGGAGGCCTTCCGGCCCGATTCCACGCTCGGCGTGCCGGGCCTGATGCGGGCCTGGCGCAATGGCAAGGTGGGCATCGCCAACGCCCCCGGCGCCGGGGTCGCCGACGACAAGGTGGTCTACGCCTTCGTACCCGAGATCATCCGGTACTACCTCAAGGAAGAACCCATCCTGCCCAACGTGCCCAGCTACCTGTGCATGTACGAAGACCAGCGCGACTACGTGCTGGCCAACCTGGACAAACTGGTGGTCAAGCCGGCCAACGAGTCGGGTGGCTACGGCATGCTGATCGGTCCGCGCGCCACCCAGGCGGAACGCGACACCTTCGCCGAGCTGATCCGGGAAAATCCGCGCAACTACATGGCGCAGCCGACCCTGGACATCTCCACCGCGCCGACCCTGTTCGACGAGCGCCTGGAACCCCGGCACCTGGACCTGCGGCCGTTCGTGCTGCAGTCGAACAAGCTGTACGTCACCACCGGTGGCCTCACGCGGGTGGCGATGAAGGAGGGTTCGCTGGTGGTCAACTCGTCCCAGGGCGGCGGCAGCAAGGACACCTGGATCGTCGACATGGAGGGTCACTGACATGCTGTCCCGCGTCGCAGAGAGCCTGTACTGGATGACCCGCTATCTGGAGCGGGCCGAAAACACCGCGCGCCTGATCAACAGTTCGACCCAGGTCCTGCTCGACCTGCCCAAGGGCGCCCACTTCGGCTGGGATGTCCTGATCAGCGTGGCCGGCCTCCAGGACCAGGTGAAAAAACGCGGCATCAAGCTGGACGAGGCCAGCATCATGCGTTTCCTGATCGAGGACGAGGAAAACCCCAGTTCCATCCTGTCCAGCATCCAGTTCGCCCGGGAGAATACCCGCACCTTCCGCGAGGTGTTGCCGATGGAGATCTGGGAGCGCATCAACGGCATGTACCTGTACATCCGCCAGAGCGCGAAGAAGGCCACCCGGGGCCGCGGCGAGCGCTACGAGGTGCTCAACGGCGTGATCGAGCGGCGCCAGTCCATCGTCGGTCTGCTGATGGGTTCGATGAGCCACGACATCGCCTATCAGTTCCTCAAGCTCGGCCGCAACCTGGAACGCGCCGACATGACCACCCGCATCGTCGACGTCAACTCCGCCGTGGTGCTGCCCACCGACCCGGTACTGGCGGTGCCGGCCATGGAGCGGCTGTGGATGAGCACCCTGAACGCCCTGTCGGCCTACCAGATGTACCGCTGCCATGTCGGCGTCCACGTCCGGGCGCACGATGTGGTGCAATTCCTCCTCAAGGACCCGCACTTCCCGCGTACCGTGCATCATTGCCTGGACGAGATCGAAGGTTGCCTGTCGGTACTGCCCAGCAACCAGGAGGCCATGAGGGCCGCCCGCCATGCCTGGCGCAGGCTGGACCGGATGAACCTGAACGGCCTCGCACCGGTGGTGCTGCACGAATACCTCGACCAGGTCCAGGCCGACCTGGGCGCCATCCACGATGCCGTGTCGCGGCATTACTTCTATCTTCACCATACCCCGGCCACGGCCTCCGGAGACAACCAGTAACATGTCCGCCTCACTGCAATTCCCCCGCTACGGCGACAAGGCCAACTCGGCCTTCTTCGATGAATTCCTGGTCAAGTTGCTGGAAGAACGGGACCGCATCGGCCTCACCGAGGCCATCCACCAGATCGACGCCCTGATGATCACCGTCGAACCCGGCAACGCGCTGGCCTATGTCGGCGAGCTGTGCCTGATGACGCCGTACACCTATCTGGTCACCCTGGAGTCGCAGGACCATTACACCCACGTCCTGCGCATCGACATGAGCGCGCCGGACATCCTGTTGCGCGAGGTCAAGGACCCGAACACCCGGGGCATCTTCCGCAGCCTCAACGAGGTCTATCCGATCGGCGCCCACAAGCCGAACTCGCGCTACATGGGCGAGGTGTTCCGGGTCGGCAACGTGCACGAGGTGGTGGAGTTGCAGAAGTCGCGCGATATCCGCTTCTTCAACCAGGAGCAGATCCGCAAGCTGGAACTGCCGGGCAACATGGCGGTGGTCAAGCCCAGCCCCTACACCCACAACATCGTCGGCTACTGGGAGCGGCCGGAGTCGGACATCCGGGTCTACTCGCTGGGCTGGAGCGCGATCCGCGCCGATGTCGACCGGGCCTGCCAGGAGGCCAAGGAGACCCAGGCCAGGCTGGGCCTGGACAAGATGCTGCTGCCGATCGACCACCTCGCCACCCGGGTCTATTCGCAGAACCGCGAGGCGGCGATCCTGGAATATCTGACCCTCACCAGCTACTACTACTGGGGCTCGTACGACATCGCCGACCAGAACTCCAGCACCAACGTCACCAAGAGCGTGCACCACGCCAACGAGCTGGAATCCCCGGCCAAGGTGTTCACCGCCGCCAACCACCCGTATTTCGTCAACCACCTGCTCAAGCTGCCGTCGCCGACCGAGCAGTTCGTGCGCAATTTCGGACCCCGCCTGCACCACCTGGCGGTGGCGGTGGCCGACGGCGAGGTGCCAGGGGAAAACGGCAAGGCCGCCCAGCCCAACATCGACTACGTGGTCGACAGCCTGCGCCACTGCGGCCAGGACTTCCTGCTCGATGTGATCGGCTCGAAGGAAGAGGGCCTCAAGCAGATATTCTCCAGCGCATCGGAATACTCCAGCCTGATCGTCGAGTACGTGCAGCGCTTCGGCGACTTCCAGGGCTTCTTCACCAAGGACAACGTCTCCGAACTGACCCACGCCGCCGGCGTGGACGAGACCCTCAAGGCCCTGCAGGCCGAATCGTCCTGAACTGCCCGGCCTGACCGGACTAGCCTCCGGTCAGGCCTTCCGCCTGCATGGCCGCCTGCACCGCCGGTCGTTCGGCTATACGCGCCATGTAGCCCCGCAGTCCGGGCCAGGGCCCCAGGTCGATCTGCATCAGGCCGCACCAGCGCAGCACGGTGAACAGGTAGGCGTCGGCAACGCTGAAATCCGTTCCCATCAGGAAGGGCCGGTCGGCCAGTTGCCCGTCCAGCCAGCCGGCTCGACGGGTGAACAGGGCGATCCGATCGGCCTTCCAGTCCGGGCCGGCCTGCGGGTTGAACAGTGCGCCCAGGGTCTTGTGGATTTCGGTGGCGATGAAGTTGAGCCATTCCAGAAGCCGGTAGTGCGCCAGGCTGCCGGCCGGCGGGGCGAGGCCCGCATCCGGCTTGTGGTCGGCCAGGTATTGCAGGATCGCAGCGACCTCGGTGAGCACTTCGCCGTCATCCAGGCGCAAGGCAGGGACATAGCCCTTGGCGTTGACCTGATTGTAGTCCTCGCCGCCGGCCGTGGTCTTGGCGGCCAGGTCCACCTTGTCTAGATCGAAGGCATAGCCCGCCTCGCGCAGCGCGATGTGCACCGCCATGGAACAGGCGCCGGGGTAGTAGTAGAGCTTCATGGTGACTCCTCTCGTGGATATTGAAGGCGTTACCGCCGCCGCTGTCCGGCCGGCGGAATGGCGCTTCGACTGCGACAGTCAGGTGGGAGTTGCCCTGTCGTCGGAAAAGGGGATGTTCGACATCGCATTATCGGACAAGCGCATAAAGCACTTGGTCAATCAATTGGCCATCCTTGAGGACACTCTTGCGAAGTACGCCTTCTCGCGTGAAGCCGGCCCCCTCGAGCACCCGCATGGAGGCTCGATGCATTATGTTCCAACTCATTTTCCACTGCCAAAAGCGCGAGCATCATGGGGCCACATGCACCCCAAGAAGGCGTAGTCGTCCGTGGAAAAGCTGTCCAGCGTCGCCGGTTTGCCCGGTTTCAACGCCCGAGCTGTGCCAGCGAGTCGATGTCCAGAAGGATGCCCGGATCGGCACAGGGCAACAGGACGACCTCGGCGGCATGGGCTGCCAGCAGACGCCGGGCGCCTTCGTCTCCTCCCAGTGCCATGAGCTCATCCCGGTAGGCCCGGCCGAAGGCCACAGGGTGCCCGCGCCGGCCCTGATGCGTCGGTGCGGCGATGCTGTGCGGTCCGGTCACCGCCCCGGCCACGGTCTGGATGGTCGCAAGGGCGATCCACGGCATGTCGGCCAGGGCGATGAGCCAGCCATCTGCCGTCTCGGACTGTGCCACGCCCCAGGCCAGGCTGGCGCCCATGCCGTCGGCGGCGTGGGGGCAGACGGAGACGCTCAGGCCCGCCTGTTCCAGCAGGGCGATGAGCTCGGCATCCTCGCCGTTGACCACGGCCAGGGCGTCGGGCAGGGCGGTATGGAGATTGCGCGCGGCGGCCAGGGCCATGGGGGTGCCGTCCGGCAGGGGATGGCGCAGTTTGTCGGCGCCGAAACGGCTGCCCCGGCCGGCCGCCAGCAGGATGCCCTGCATCAGGCGCAGGCCAGCGAGGGTGCCCTGGCCGGTGCGGTCAGGTTCAGTTGCACGCCGTGGCGCAGGGCGGTGACCTCGGCCAGGATGGCGAGGGCGATTTCGGCCGGGGTCTTGCCGCCCAGGGGATAGCCGACCGGGCCATGCAGGCGGGCCACCTGCTCGGGCGCCAGGCCCAGTTCGAGCAGGCGCTCGCGTCGTTTGGCCTGGCTGCGCTGGGAGCCCAGCGCGCCGACGTACCAGGCCGGAGAGACCAGTGCCTCCATCAGGGCGAGGTCGTCCAGCCTGGGGTCGTGGGTCAGGGCCACCACCAGGGTGCGGGCGTCCGTGGCCAGGGTCCGCACCGCGTCGTCAGGCATCTCGGGTATGAGCCGGGCGCCGTTTACCTGCCAGGAGGCGCGGTATTCCTCCCGCGGTTCGCAGACCAGGACTTCATAGTCCAGGGCCTGGGCCATGTCGGCCAGGAAGCGGGTGATCTGACCGGCACCGATGGCGAGCAGGCGCCAGCGGGGGCCGAACAGGCGGCTCAGGCGGCGGCCGTCGAATTCGCAGCCATCCCCGGCCGGGCCGTCGTCGTAGCCGACCAGGCCGGTTTCCAGGTCCAGGGTTCGGCGCAGGCAGCGGCGCCGGGACAGGGCCGAGTGGACGGGGGCCAGGCCGGTGGCCGTGGCCAGCGGCTCCAGAACCAGTTCCAGGGTGCCGCCGCAGGGCAGGCCGAAGCGCTGGGCCGTGCCGGCCTCGACGCCGTAGCTCACCAGCGCGGGCCGGCTGGGGAATTCGCTCCGCATCCGCTCCAGCAGGTCGGCCTCGATACAGCCGCCCGACACCGAGCCGGCCAGCAGACCCTGGTCGGACAGGGCGAGCAGGGCGCCCGGGGGGCGGGGGGCACTGCCGAAGGTGCGCACCAGCGTGGCCAGGGCCACGCGCTGGCCCTGCTCCAGCCAGGCCTGGGCGGTTTCGACGACTTCCAGGTCGGCGCTCTGCATGGCGGTGGCGGAACGGCCGCCCTCAACTCACCCGGCTGCCCAGGGGCAGCTTGCGCAGGCGCTTGCCGGTGACGGCGAACAGGGCGTTGGCCACGGCCGGGGCGATGGGCGGTACGCCGGGCTCGCCGACGCCGGTGGGCGGGGCGTCGCTGGCGACGATATGCACCTCGATGCGGGGCATCTCCTTCATGCGCAGGATGCGGTAGTCGTCGAAGTTGGACTGCTCGGCGCGGCCGTCCTCGAGGGTGACGGCGCTGTGCAGGGCGGCGGACAGGCCGAAGCCGATGCCGCCTTCCATCTGGGCCTTGACCACGTCGGGGGTCACGGCGAGGCCGCAGTCCACGGCGCAGACCACGCGCTCGACCTTGAATTCGCCGTTCGGTTGCACGCTGACCTCGGCTACTTCGGCGACGTAGCTGTTGAAGGACTCGTGTACCGCCACGCCCCGGCCCCAACCGGGCGGCAGCGGCTTGCCCCAGTTCGCCTTGTCGACGGCCAGGTCGAGGACGGCCAGATGGCGCGGGTGGTCCTTGAGCAGGCCTCTGCGGAACGCCACCGGGTCGGCCCCGGCGGCGTGCGCCAGTTCGTCGATGAATACCTCGGTGGCGAAGGCGGTGTGGGTGCTGCCGACCGAGCGCCACCACAGCACCGGCACCGGCAGCTTGGGCGATTGCAGGTCGACTCGCAGGTTGGGGATGGCATAGGGCAGGTTGGCTGCGCCCTCCACCGAGGTATTGTCGACCCCGTTCTTGACCATGCCGGCCTCGAATGGGGTGCCGGCGGTGATGGACTGGCCGACGATGCGGTGCTGCCAGGCCATCGGGCGGCCATCGGCGTCGAGGCCGGCCTCCAGGGCGTGCAGGTAGCAGGGCCGGTAGTAGCCGCCGTGGATGTCGTCCTCGCGGGTCCACACGGTCTTCACCGGCACGCCCATGTGCTTGGCGATGGCCACTGCCTCGACGATGTAGTCGGACTGGGCGTTGGCGCGCCTACCGAAGCTGCCGCCGGCAAACAGGGTGTGGATGCGCACCTTGTCCGGGGCGATGCCCAGCACCTTGGCGGCGTTGTTCTGGTCCATGGTCTGGAACTGGTCGCCGGTCCAGATGTCGCAACCGTCCGCCTGGACCTGGACCACGCAGTTGAGCGGCTCCATGGGGGCATGGGCCAGGTAGGGCACCTCGAACTCGGCGGCGATGCGCTGCGCGGACCCGGCCAGGGCCTTGGCCGCGTCGCCGTCGTTGCGGGCGACCGCGCCGGGCTGTTTGGCGAGGTCGCGGTAGGACGCGAAGATGGCCGCGCTGGACAGGCCGGCGGCGGGGCCGGCTGCCCAGTCCGCCTTCAGGGCCTCGCGGCCCTTGATGGCGGACCAGGTGTCGGCGGCCACCACGGCGACGCCGGCCGGGATGGCGAACACCGCCTTGACACCGGGCATGGCCAGGGCCTTGCCGGCGTCGAATTTGTCCAGGGTGTCGCCGAAGCGTTGCGGCCGCGCCACCACGGCGGTGAGCATGCCGTCCAGGTGCAGATCGAGGCCGAACTGGGCGCTGCCGTCGGACTTGGCGCGGGTGTCGGTGCGCTTGAAGCCCTTGCCGATGACCTTGAAGTCCTTGGCGGACTTGAGTTCCACCTGCTTGGGCACGGCCATCAGGGCCGCCGCATCGGCGAGCTGGCCGTAGCTCAGGCGCTGGCCAGTGGCCGGGTTCAGGATGGCGCCCGCATCGGCCTTGAGGCCAGCCTGGTCGACCTGCCAGGCCTGGGCGGCGGCGGCCTTGAGCATCTCCCGCGCGGTGGCGCCGGCGCGGCGCAGCTGCTCGTAGGAATTGGCCATGGCGGTGCTGCCGCCGGTGCCCTGCATGGGTCCCCAGAGCAGGTTGTTGTACAGGCTGGCGTCGGCCGGTGCAGCCTCGACCCGGATGTCCTGCCAGGGCACTTCCAGTTCCTCGGCCACCAGGGCGGGCAGGCCGGTCTGCACGCCCTGGCCCATCTCCAGGTGCTTGACCAGCACGGTCACCGTGCCGTCCGGGGCGATGCGGATGAAGGCGTTGGGCGCGAATGCCTCGCCGGCCGGGGTCGGGATGGCCAGCTTGGCGGCGCGTGCGGCGGTCAGGTGGAAGCCCAGGGTGAGGCCGGCGCCCAGGGCGGCCCCGGCCTTGATGAATGCGCGGCGGGAGGGATCGTGGTTCATGGTCAGGCTCCCAGGCGCCTGGCGGCGGCGTGGATGCCGTCCCGGATGCGTTGATAGGTGGCACAACGGCACAGGTTGCCGTTCATGGCCGCATCGATCTGTTCATCGTCGGGCCGGGGATTGTGCGCCAGCAGGTCAGCCGCCCGCATCAGCTGCCCAGAGTGGCAGTAGCCGCACTGGGGCACATCCAGCTCCGACCAGGCCGCGCGCAGGGCCTCGATGACCGGCCCGGCGATGCCTTCGATGGTGGTCACGGACTTGCCCGCCACCTTGCCCACTTCGACGGAGCAGGACTTGGCCGGCTTGCCGTCGATGTGGACGGTGCAGGCGCCGCAGAAGGATTCGCCGCAGCCGAACTTGGTGCCGGTCAGGCGCAGGTGGTCGCGCAGGACCCACAACAGCGGCGTGTCCCCGGGAACGTCCACGCTGTGGGGCTTGCCGTTGACGGTGAAGCTGATCATGTTGGTCTCCTGAACGGATACGGACGGATGGGCCCGCGCGTCAATATACAACTGCTCGGACGGGCGTGCAGGCCTGAGGTTCAAACCAGTATGCGGCGGCCAAGGTATTGCGGTTCCTTGGCAATTTCGAGGAAGGCGGATCGTCCACAGCTTCAACGGCCAAGGTTTGCCGGAGGCGGTGCGCCTCCCCTTGCGGTATGCACTGACCTTTGGCCGGACCACCGCTGACAGGCTCCAGCGCTATTGCGACGAGCCGAGGATTGGGCTGGACTGTGTGGGCTTCGTAATGAACCATTTCAAGTTCATAGGCCGGTTGATCGAGCGGCTGAGCTACATCGACGGCTATGCAGAGCGAGGCACGCCGCGATCGAGCACGGCCGAACACCATCCCCGCGACGTCCTCATCTGGCAAAGCAACAACGCCGATGCGATCGGGCAGATCGCCGTGATGGACCCAAAGAATACCGGCAGTGATCGAATGATAGTGGCTGAGTCGTGTGGCAGCCGCGGCCTGTCGGTGTCTGAGTATTCTCTGCTCGATGTGCAGGAGGGCCTGTTCACGGTACACGTGGCCGCGGCGCCACGAGCCACGTGATGATCTACGAAATGCCTTGAGGCGAATCTCCGCCGGGACTTGTGCCGGCTGCCGATGATCCAACGGCAGCACTGAACCGCTGGGTGCGGTGCGGATCAACGGCAGCCCTTGCAACGGACAGCTTCGCTCAGTATTGGTCTGCCGCCCAGCCATCCAGATGGGTGCAGGCCTCCTGCGTGGGCTTGTCGGCGTCTTTGCCCAGCATGGGGGTGAAACAGAGGTATTCATTGCCTTGGCCATCGGACAGGTTGCGCAGTGGCATGTCGCCCAGTTTTTCGTAGCCGCGGGCATCCATCATGATGAACTGGTAGTCCTCGCCTACGCAAACCTCCAGCCTGCCACCGTTTCCCGCGCCGTATTTGGCCCACCAGGTGTCGGGATCGGCGCCGTCGTAGAAGGGAGGCATCGCCTGGCCGCTGCTTTGGTGCCAGGCCATGATGGTGGGATCCTGCATCTGGTTTTCCCTGGCGACCTGAAGGGCGAGCAGGCTGGCACTTGCAAAATTGTGCTCAGCTCCGGGGTATTTGATCTGGACATTACGCATAGTATTCCTTTCGGGAATGGGTACTTGTCTGCTGATGCCGGCAAGGCTGCCGCACCGCATGTGACTTTTTATAGATCAATACCCGACAAAAGCAATCAAGTAAGTGGGGCGGGTGGCCGATAACTGACCGGAGGCCTGTGGATCCTTGGGCAGGCTGCGCCATGACAAGGTGTATGATCGACTAGGCAATTTCGCCGTTGCCCAGGTGGCAATATCCGGGCGCCCGGGGTGGCCGGTTCCCTTGGCATCACTATCTCGTCACACAGCATTCGATTACGCCCACGGGGTGGGCAAAGGAGTCTTTTTGGCCAAACCCAACTACCAATTCGAAAAACGCCAGCGGGACTTGGCGAAGAAACAAAAGCAGGAAGAAAAGCGCCGCCAGAAGCTGGCGGACAAGGCGGCCGCCGATGGCGGCGCCCACGATGTTGCCGAGGCGCCGCCCCAGGCTGCGTCGATCGCCCCCGAGAGCGAGATATAGCTCCCACTGCTGGCTATTGAGTCCGGACGGGGGCAGTCCGGCATCCGGGTCCAGGCTTGAAAAGCCAGCGTTACAGCGGTGCTGCGCAAAAATTGCCATTCCCGCACGGTCGCGGCGCTGGCTATAGTGTCAGCACGACCCGGACCCGGCTCCGGGCACACTGTTTCGCACTGGCACAAGGAGTCTTGAAAATGGACAAGCTGGAAATTCTCGGCATCGTGGGGAGCCTGCGCAAGGACTCCTACAACCATGCCGCGCTCAGGGCCGCGCAGGAGTCGATGCCGGACGCTGCAGTGCTGAACCTGATCGAACTGCACGACATTCCGCTGTTCAACCAGGATCACGAAAAGGCGCTGCCGGATGCCGTGCTTGAATTCAAGCGCCGGCTTCGGGCCGCCGATGCCATCCTGTTCGCCACGCCGGAGTACAACTATTCGGTTCCCGGGGTGCTCAAGAATGCCATCGACTGGGGCTCGAGGCCTTATGGCGAGAATGCCTGGCAGGGCAAGCCGGCGGCGATCATGGGGGCGTCCATCGGCCGCCTGGGGACCGCCCGCGCCCAATACCATCTCCGGCAGATCCTGGTCGCCTTCAATATGCCCGTGGTGAGCCAGCCTGAAGTGATGATCGGCGAAGCCGCGCAGTTGTTCGACTCGAACGGCCGACTGACCGATGAGCCGACCCGGCAACGGATCCGGAAACTGCTGGATGCGCTGGTGCAACTGGCCAGTATCCAGCCGCCGGGCGACAAACCGGCCGCCTGAGGGCAGCCGCCATGTCAAGTTCTCGTCTTCGCCCCTGTCCGCTTTGGCGGCCGGGTGCTCATGGCCCTAGCGCGGGCATCCGCTCGTTCGCATAGGATAATCGCAGCGAGGAGAGCGACATGACACTGAATCGACGCGAATTCCTGATCGCCAGCGGGGGCGCGCTCGCCGCCGCCGGTTTTCCCGCCATCGCCAAGGCCAGGCCCAGGGTGGTCATCGTCGGGGCCGGTTACGGTGGCGCCACCTGCGCCCGCTACCTGAAGCTGTGGCTGCCCAGCATCGAAGTCACGGTGATCGAGCCGAACGCGCGCTTCGTCTCCTGCCCGTTCTCCAACACCGTGCTGGCCGGCTGGAACCGGCTCGGCGACATCACCTTTCCCTACGACAGCATCAAGGCGGTGGTCGACCGCTTCATCAGTGATACGGTCAGCGCCATCGATACCGACAAGCGCACCGTCACCACGGCCGGCGGCAAGACCCTGGCCTATGACCGGCTGATCCTTGCGCCCGGGATCGAACTCCAGTTCGACAAGGTGGCCGGCTACGACGCCGAGGCGCAGCAGACCATCAAGCACGCCTGGAAGGCGGGGCCGGGCCAGACCGACGTCCTGCGCCGGCAACTCGAGGCCATGCCGGACGGCGGCACCTTCGTGATCTCGATTCCGATGGCGCCATTCCGCTGCCCGCCGGCGCCCTACGAGCGGGTCTGCCTGATTGCCGACTATTTCAAGCGCGCCAAGCCGCGCAGCAAGATCATCATGCTGGACGGCAACCCGGACATCGTTTCCAAGAAGACCCTGTTCCTCACAGCCTGGAAAAAGCACTACGGCTATGGCACCGACGCCAGCATGATCGACTACCGGCCCAACAACATGCCCGCCGCGGTCGATGCCAAGGCGATGAAGGTCGGCACCGACTTCGACGACGTCAAGGGCGACGTGATCAACCTGGTGCCGCCCATGCGCGCCGCCACCATCACCGGCCTGATCGGTGCGCGCACCGGCGACAACGGCAACTGGTGCCCGGTCGACTACCTGAGCTACGAATCGACCGAGGTGGCCAACGTGCATATCCTGGGCGATTCCATCCTGTCCAACCTGTCCAAGGCGGCCGCCCTGGCCAACAACAGCGGCAAGCTGTGCGCCTACGCGCTGACCGAAATCTTTTCCGGTCGTGCGCCCGACCCGGTCCCGGTGGTGACCAGCACCTGCTATTCCGCCAGCACCGACCACACCGCCTTCCACGTCGCCACGGTGTTCCGCTACAACCCGGCCGACAAGAGCATGCAGGTGCAGCCCGGCAGCGGCGTCTCGGATGCGGAATCGGCGAAGGAATTCAAGTACATGCGCGGCTGGGCCCGCAACATCTGGGCGGATACCCTGGGGCTGCCGAGGCGCTACCGGTTCACCAATCGGGTCTGATGGCGTAGACAGCCGGGCCCGGCACTGCTCCCAATGGGGGTTCGCCCGGGAACGGCCCCCGCGCCGCTGGGGCATCCGGGGCTGGGTCTATTCGCCGAGCGCGAAGACATTCGACAGGGTATTGATGTAGTTGAAATAGCCGGTGATCGCCACGGCCTCGACCACCTGGACGTCGCTGTAGCCGAGCGCCTTGATGTCATCGATGTCGGACTTGAGGATTTTGTAATTGTCCTTGTGCGAGGCCCGCAAGCAGAACCTGAGCAAGGTCTTTTCCTGTTCCGGGACCGCCATCGCGTCGACGCCCTGCAGCACCTGTCCGACCAGTTCTTCCGACATGCCCAGCATCCTGGCGATGCGTTTGTGCACCTCGACGCACATCTTGCAGCCGTTCTCCTGGGACACCAGCAAGGCGATGGCCTCCTTGACCCGGTAGGGCAACTCCGTTTCGGCGAGCAGATAGCTTTGCGCCATCTGGTCGGTCGCGAAATAGACCCTTTCGTTGACGGCGAGGAGCTTGAATATGTCGCCCAGCTCGCCGGATTTTTTCCAGTATCGGACGCGCCTTCGCCTGGATCTCCGGGGTCATGTCGGCAAATTCGGGTAATGTGATGTGAGCCATGATGGTTGCCTCTGGGTCGATGTCGATAGCCGGCGTCCAGACAGTCCGCCTGGGTGGGGCGATGAAGGAAGTCCACGCGGCATGCTACTACTGCGGCTGGCGATCGTGCCAAGCTGGATTTTTTATCACGTCGCCCAGGTGCCGGACGCCGCGACCAGGGCGAGGCCCGCCGCCAGCACCGTGGCCCAGAACAGCCGCGCCCAGCGGTGCTGCTTCTCGCCGAACCAGAACACCGACAGCAGGACGGCGATGACGATGCCGCCGTTGCTGAGCGCCACTGTGTAGGCGGCCGGCAGGCTGGCCATGGCATGGACGACCAGGGCATAGGCAGTCCCGATGGACAGCGCGCCGGCCGCCAGCAGCCCGAGCGGCGGCCGCCGCCTGGGCCGCCAGTGGCCGGACTCGCGGCGCAGCCTGAGGCTCAACGCCAGCCAGGCGCACAGATAGCCCAGCGAGATGTAGCCGAGCTGGCTGGTTAGGCCGGGCAGGTGGCTGACCGCGACCTTGTCGCTCAGTGAATACACCGTGGTGGCCAGGGCCGCCAGCAGGGCCGGGGCGATGGCGTGGCGGGCGTCGAGCCGCCACGCGGTGGCGCCGAGCAGGACCAGGGCCAGACTGCTGACGGCGATGCCGGCGATGCCGGCCGGGCTGTAGGTCTCGCCGAAAAGCAGCGCGCCGGCCAGGGCGATGAACAGCGGCGCGCTGCGCGCGATCGGGTAGGCCAGCGCCACCGGGGCATGCCGGTAGGCAACCCGCAGGCTGAGGAAATAGACCGCCAGGGCCGTGCCCGACAGGACTATGCAGGCGGCCAGGGTGGCGTCCCAGCGCGCCTCGGCGGCGAGCGACCAGACCGCCCAGGGCCCGATCAGCAGCAGGTGCCCGGCCAGGGCCCACCAGATGAACTCCTGGCGCGTTGGGACGTGGCGGGCCAGCAGGTTCCAGGTGACGTGGAGGGCAATGGCGAGCAGGATCGCGCTGGCGGCGGTCATCGGCTGGGAGTCATGGGTGGCATGGCCGGAACCCTACCTGTACCGGCGGGAAACGCAAGCCACGCGCTTTGGCTATCATTGCCGCCATGACACCGATCTACGCCGACGACGCCCTGCTGGTATTCGACAAGCCCGGCGGCCTGCTGGCCGTGCCCGGGCGCGGGCCGGACAAGCAGGACTGCCTGAGCGCGCGGGCCCAGGCCGCCTGGCCGGACGCCCTGATCGTGCACCGGCTCGACATGGCGACCTCGGGGCTGATGCTGATGGCGCGTGGACCGGCCATGCAGCGGGCACTGAGCATGGCCTTCGCGGCGCGCACCGTGACCAAGCGCTACATCGCCGTGGTGGCCGGGCGGCTGGCCGCACCGCCGGACGAATGGGGAACCATCGACCTGCCGATCATGGTCGACTGGCCGAACCGTCCCCTGCGCATCGTCGATCATGGTTTGGGCAAGCCGAGCCAGACCCGCTGGCGGGTGCTCGGCTACGGCGATGCCACCACCCGGGTGGAACTGGAGCCGGTGACCGGCCGCTCGCACCAGTTGCGCCTGCACCTGCGCGAACTCGGCCACCCGATCCTGGGCGATGCCCTGTATGCCCCGGCGGCGGTGCAGGCCATGGCGGACCGGCTGCTCCTGCACGCCTGGTCATTGCGCCTGGCCCACCCGTTGACCGGGTTGCCGCTGGCGTTCGAGAGTCCGGCGCCGTTCTGACTTACCCGCAGATCAGGTCAGCCAGGCCCCCTGGCGCGGCTTGGCCAGCCTGCGCTTTTCCATGTGCTTCACGGCCACATAGGTGCCCCAGCCGATCAGTCCCATGCCGACCAGGAAGGCGCCGTAGGCGAGCGGCCAGGGAATCCCGTGCGTCATCATGGAATACTCGGACATGCCGCCGATGCCGGCCAGGATGTTGATCGGCATGAACACCACACCGAACACGGTCAGCTGGGACACCCGGCGGTTCTGGTTGATGTTGATGAAGCCGATCGTGGCATCCATCAGGAAGTTGATCTTGTCGAACAGGAAGGCCGTGTGGCTGTTGAGCGATTCGATGTCGCGCAGGATCTGCCGGGCATCGTCGAACTGGCTCGGCGACAGGATCTTGCAGCGCATCAGGAAGGACAGGGCGCGCTGGGTGTCGAGGATGTCGCTGCGGATGCGGCCGTTGAGGTCTTCCTCCTCGGCGATGTCGGCCAGGGTGGCGGCCGCCTCCTCGTCGGTCATCGTCTCGCTCAGGACCTGGCGTCCGACCTTGCCGAGGGTGGCATAGACGTCCTCCAGGGAGTCGGCCGAATATTCGACGTCGGCCCCGTACAGGTCGAGCAGGACGTCGTTGCCGTCCGACACGTAGCCCGGCTGGGTGCGGGCGCGGAGCCGTTGCAGGCGGAACACCGGCAGTTCCTCGTTGCGCATGGAGAACAGGATGCCGTCGTGCAGGATGAAGGCGACCGGCACGCTGCGCGAGTCGCCCTCCCGGTCGAGCAGGAAGTTCGAGTGGAGATGGATCTCGTCGTTCTCCTCGACGTGGAAGCGGGAACTGACTTCCAGGTCGGTGGCGTCGCCGGGATCGGGCAATTCCAGGCCGTAATGCGATCCGACGTAGATCCTTTCCGCCTTGGAGGCCTTGAGCAGGTCGATCCAGATCGGCTTGATGTTTTCCAGGTCGCGGCGACAGGACACCTCGACCTGCCTCAGCTTGCCGTCGACCAGCTCGAAGGCGTTGATCTGGCTCTCGGAAAACTCCGGTTCCTGGCCGCTCGCCAGTTGCTGTCGCAGCTCGTCCGACACCTCCCAAAGGATGTCGTTTTCCCGCTCGTCGGGGATCAGCCGCCAGATCTGCCGGGCGTCCTCGACCGACAGGGCAGTCAGGATATTGCCGATCTCGCCCGGCGACATCCTGGTCAGCAGATTCTCCAGTTCGGCCAGGTGCTGCCGGTGCAGGATGGTCTCGACCAGGTCGCGGCGAGGCATGTCCTGGCTGTGGACCATGCCTTCCACCAGCTTGTGCTTGTTGAGCAGCTCGGTGACCTTTTCCAGGGACATGGCGGGCGTCCTACTTGGCTTCGGGAAAGACGGGATCGACGTGGGTCATCAGATAGAGCACCGGGTGTCTGGCTATGACATTCAGCTTGGCCTGGCGGGCGATGTCGTGTCCCTGCGCAACCGTGAGGCGGCCGTCGATCTCGAGATGGACGTCGGCGAGGATCATGTCGCCGGACTTGCGCGTCTTCAGTTCGTGGAACCCTGCCACCCCGGGGGTGGCCAGGATTTCCCTGGCGATGCCGGCCACCTGCTCCTCGGTCGCGGCGCGGTCCATCAGGTCGTGCAGCGCGTCCCAGGCGAATGACCAGCCCATCCTGACCACCATGACGCCGACGATCAGGGCGGCGATCGGGTCGAGCAGGCTGTAGCCGAGCAGGTTGCCGCCGATGCCGATGGCGACCACGAACGAGGAGGCGGCATCGGAGCGGGCATGCCAGGCGTTGGCCACCAGCATGCTGGAACGGACCCGCTCGGCCACGGCGAGCATGTAGCGGAACAGCAGTTCCTTGACGGTCAGGGCGGCCAGGGCCACCCAGAGCGCCAGCATGTGGACCGTCGGGATGGTCTCCGGGCTCTGCAGCTTGTGCACGGCGGACCAGATCATGCCCACCCCGACCGCCAGCAGGAGCCCGCCCAGGACCAGGGAGGCCGCGTTCTCGTAGCGCTGATGGCCGTAGTGGTGGTCCTTGTCGGGGGCCTTCTTGCTGTGGTGCACCGCCAGCAGGACGACAAAGTCGGCCACCAGGTCGGACAGGGAATGGATGCCGTCGGCGATCAGGCCCTGGGAGCCGGAAACCAGGCCGGCGATCACCTGGCTGACGGTCAGGGACAGGTTGACGGCCACGCTGACCCAGGTGCTGCGCTTGGTGGCGGCCTCGCGTTCCGGGGTGTCTTCCTCGCTGTCCAGGTCGGCCAGGTCGTGCAGGTCACTCATCTTCATCCACCTTGGGGCTACGGTTCGGGGTTGCCGGGCATGACCCGGCGAAAACGGCTGCGCATCATGACAGGTCTGGCAGGTCGTTTTCAATATCCACGAGGAGTCGGATGCCGTTATTCGAGCTGGCGATGAATCTGGTTGCCGGGCAGTCGGGGGATCAGGTGTCCGGCGGGATGGATCAGGCCGTGGCGGGTTTCCCGTCCCGTGGCCTTATTTGCGTCATCCGGCATGGCCGATGGTCATAAAATAGCTGCCGTTATACAACCGGTTCAGATCATGAAATTCCAGCACCTGGCCATCGGCGCCCGCTTCGAGTTCGAGGGCAAGGTCTATGTCAAGACCGGGCCGATCGCGGCCGCTTCGGAGTCGGGGGCGCAGCGCATGATTCCGCGCCATGCCGTGCTCAGGCCGCTTGATGGCGCGCAGCCGATAGAAAAGCCGAAACCCGGCCGCAAGCTGGACGAGGCGCAGGTCATGGCGGCCTTCGAGGCCTTCTATTCGGAGTGTGCCCGCCTGCTCGACGAGCCGGCCAGGCTGGCCCTGGCGGATGCCAGGAGCCGATTTCTGGCCAGTTTGCAGCCGGGGTGAAGCGGGCGGCATGTGCCGCCCGGCGTCATGCCGCCATGCGCTGATCTTTCTTGTGGGCGAATTCGCCTTCCGTGGCCTGGCCCTTGATCATCGCCTCGGGCACTTCGATCAGCTTGCCGGTGCCGACGTCGTAGATATAGCCGTAGATGGGAATGTCCCTGGGCACCAGCGGATGCTTGCGGATGCGTTCCACATCGGCCACCACGCTGGCCTTCTGGTCCTGTATGGTGAGCCAGTCGACATAGTCGCCTTCGTGCGAGCCGGGTCCCGGACCTTCGTCGCTCCAACCGCCCGAACCCAGCTTGGCCGTCTTCAGGCTGCTCGCCAGCAGGTCGCGCATGACGGAGTCGGTAAAGGTTTCCATGCCGCAGTGGGTGTGATGCACGACAAACCATTCACGGGTTCCCAGCAGCTTGTAGGAGATCACCAGGGACCGGATGGCGTCGTCGCTGGCCCGGCCGCCGGCGTTGCGGATGACATGGGCGTCACCCTCGGCCAGGCCGGCGAATTTGGCCGGATCCAGGCGGGCGTCCATGCAGGTCAGGATGGCGAAGCGGCGGGCAGGCGGCATGGCCAGCTTGCCCTTGTTGCCGAACGTGCCGACATAGGCTTCGTTGGCGCGCAGGACTTCGGTGTATACATTGCTCATGATCGCTCCTTCTCTCGTGATTGGCCGGATCGACTGCTGTCCGGATTACCAGTTGGAGCGTCCAGGTTGTCGCTTGTTCTGCCAGGCAGGCGAGAAGTAGGTGTTTCATGTAGCCGGCAGGTAGGGGCACGGCCGCTGGCACGCGGCCGTCAATCCAGCCGCACCGGGGTCCGGGGTTCAGCCGTGGTGTTTGCCCAGGTCCATCCGCATGTCGTTGCGCGAGGACAGCAGCACCGGCTTCGGTTCGACATGCCAGATTTCCCGGCTGTAGTCGCGGATGCTGCGGTCGGAGGAGAACTTGCCGCTGCGGGCGATGTTGAGGATGGCCATGCGCGACCAGCGCTCCTTGTCGCGGTAGGCCTGGCCGACTTCCGCCTGGCAGTCGATGTAGCTCTGGAAATCGGCCAGCAGCAGGTAGGGGTCGTGCTGGATCAGGTGGTCGACCAGGGGCTGGAACAGGTGGCGGTCGCCCCTTGAGAAGCTGCCGTCGCGGATCAGGTCGAGCACGGCCTTGAGTTCGCCGTGATACCAGTCGTGCGGCCGGTAGCCTTGCCGCTGCATCGTCTGCACCTCCTCGGCGGTGAGGCCGAACAGGAAGAAGTTGTCGGCGCCGGCCTCCTCGCGGATCTCGACGTTGGCGCCGTCCAGGGTGCCGATGGTGAGCGCCCCGTTCATCATGAACTTCATGTTGCCGGTGCCCGAGGCCTCCTTGCCGGCGGTGGAAATCTGCTCGGACAGCTCGGCCGCCGGATAGACCCATTGCCCGGCACCGACGTTGAAGTTGGGCAGGAAGATCACCTTGAGGCGGTCGCGCACGTCGGGATCGCGGTTGATGGTCTCGCCGACTGCGGTGATCAGACGGATCATCAGCTTGGCCATGCGGTAGCCGGGCGCGGCCTTGCCGCCGAAGATGAAGGTGCGCGGCGTAATGTCGAGGTTCGGGTCGTTCTTGATCCGGTGATAGAGGGCGACGATGTGCAGCACGTTGAGGTGCTGGCGCTTGTATTCGTGGATGCGCTTGACCTGGACGTCGAACAGGCTGTCCGGGTCGATCAGGGTGCCGGTGCGCCGGCGCACGAAGCCGGCAAAGTCCTCCTTGACCGCGCGCTTGATGTAGCGCCATTCGCTGCGGAAGGCGGACTTGTCGGCGTAGGCCTCCAGTTCGCGCAGGCGGTCCAGGTCGCGCACCCAGCCGTCGCCGATGGTCTGGTCGAGCAGGCGGGCCAGGCGCGGATTGGCCAGGGCCAGGAAACGGCGCGGGGTGACGCCGTTGGTCTTGTTGCTGAATTTCTCCGGGCTGAGGGCGTAATGGTCGGCCAGGACGTCCTGCTTGAGCAGTTCGGTGTGCAGGGCGGCGACGCCGTTGATGGCATGGCTGCCGACGCAGGCCAGGTTGGCCATGCGCACGTAGCGCTCGCCGTGTTCGTTGATCAGCGACATCCGGGCCAGGCGGTCATGGTCGCCCAGGAAGTGGATGCGCACCTCGTCGAGGAAGCGCGCGTTGATCTCCAGGATGATCTCCAGGTGGCGCGGCAGGACCCGGCCGAACAGGTGTACCGGCCATTGCTCCAGAGCCTCCGGCAGCAGGGTGTGGTTGGTGTAGGCGAAGGTCCTGCGGGTGATCGCCCAGGCCCGGTCCCATTCCATGTCGTGCTCGTCGATCAGGATGCGCATCAGCTCGGCGATGGCCACGGCCGGGTGGGTATCGTTGAGCTGGACGGCGTATTTCAGGTGGAACTGGTCCAGCGGGATGCCCTGGTTGCGCATGATCCGCAGCATGTCCTTGAGCGAGCAGGCGACGAAGAAGTACTGCTGCTGCAGGCGCAGCTCCTTGCCCTGGATCTGCTCGTCGTTGGGGTAGAGGATCTTGGTGATGTTCTCCGAGATCACCTTCTTGTTCACTGCGCCCCAGTAGTCGCCCCGGTTGAAGGTCGACAGGTCGAACGCCTCCGGCGCCTCGGCGCGCCACAGGCGCAGGGTGTTGGCGGTGTTGTTGCGGTAGCCCAGGATGGCGGTGTCGTAGGGTGTGCCCATCACGGTCATGGCCGGGACCCATTGCGCCCGGTGCTGGCCGTCGCGGTCGGTATAGTGGTGGGTATGGCCGCCCAGGTGGACATCCACCGCCCATTCCGGCCGCGCCAGTTCCCACGGGTTGCCGAAACGCAGCCACTTATCGGTCAGTTCGACCTGCTCGCCGTCGACGATGTCCTGGGCGAAGATGCCGAATTCGTAGCGGATACCGTAGCCGATCGAGGGGATCTCCAGGGTCGCCATGGAATCCAGGAAACAGGCCGCCAGGCGGCCGAGGCCGCCGTTGCCGAGGCCCGGCTCCTCTTCCTGGCTGAGTATCTCCTCGAACGACAGGCCGAGTTCGCGCAGGGCCTGGCGAGCGGCCTCGTGGATGCCCAGGTTGAGCAGGTTGTTGCCCAGGTGCGGGCCGAGCAGGAACTCGGCCGAAAAATAGGCCACCGTGCGCGACTGGTCTGCGGCATAGGTCTCCGCCGTGCTGATCCAGCGTTGCAGCAGGCGGTCGCGCACCGTGTAGGCCAGGGCCATGTAGTAGTCGTTCCGGGTCGCCAGGGCGGGGAATTTGCCCTGGTAATAGAACAGGTTGTCCAGGAAGGCCCGCTTCAGGGCCTCCTTCGAGAGCGCGGTGCGGTTGTCCTCGCGGTCCTGGCCCGAAATGGCGTTGCTGGTCTGCATGGCGGCGGCTACCTGCGCAAGTCGAGGGTATAGGGGTATTCGCCCGACGGCTCCTGTTCGGGCGGGGCCATCGGTCCGACCTGGCTGCCGGCCGGCACGAAACCGGCCAGCGTGCCTGTCCACGGCGGCGGGGCGTAGTAGCCGGCGTGGTGGCCGATGTCCTGGAAGCGGATGTGGCGGCGGGCCTCGGCCTCGTTGGCGTTGACCGGCAGGTGCTCGTAGTTGCGCCCGCCCGGGTGCATGACGTGGTAGGTGCAGCCGGCCAGGGCGCGCTGGTTCCAGAGGTCGACCAGGTCGACCACCAGCGGCGCATGCGGCGCGATGGTCGGGTGCAGGGCCGAGGCCGGCTGCCAGGCCCGGTAGCGCACGCCGGCGACGTATTCGCCATGCACGCCGGTGCTCTTCATGGGCACCCGGCGGCCGTTGCAGACCACCGCGTAGCGGCCGTCGGTGAGGCCGCTGGCCTTGATCTGCAGGCGCTCCACCGAGGAATCGACGAAGCGGGCGGTGCCGGCGCGGGTGGTCTCCTCGCCCAGTACCGGCCAGGGCTCGATGGCGGCGCGCAGTTCCAGTTCGATGCCGCCGACCTGCAGGCTGCCGTGGCGGGGCAGGCGGAATTCCAGGAAGGGTGCGAACCAGTCGTCCTGGAACGGGTAGCCGGCCTGGTTGAGATCCGCCACCACCTCCTTCAGGTCTTGCCACAGGTAGTGCGGCAGCATCCAGCGGTCGTGCAGTTCGGTGCCCCAGCGCACCAGCGGCCGGTCGTAGGGCTGGGCCCAGAAGCGCGCCACCAGGGCGCGCAGCAGGAGTATCTGGGCCAGGCTCATGCGGGCGTGCGGCGGCATCTCGAAGGCGCGGAATTCCAGCAGGCCCTGACGGCCGGAGGCGCTGTCGGGCGAGTAGAGCTTGTCGATGCAGAACTCCGAGCGATGGGTGTTCCCGGTCAGGTCGGCAAGCAGGTTGCGGAACAGGCGGTCGACCAGCCAGGGCTGGGTGGTGTCGCCGAAGGGGACCTGCGCGAAGGCGATCTCCAGTTCATACATCGCCTCGGTCTTGCCTTCGTCGACGCGCGGCGCCTGGCTGGTGGGGCCGACGAACAGACCGGAGAACAGGTAGGACAGGGCCGGGTGGTGCTGCCAGTAGGTGACCAGGCTCTTGAGCAGGTCGGGCCGGCGCAGGAAGGGGCTGTCGGCCGGTGTCGGGCCGCCCAGGGTGATGTGGTTGCCGCCGCCGGTGCCGGTGTGGCGGCCGTCGAGCATGAACTTCTCGGTGCCCAGGCGGGTCAGGCGCGCCTCTTCGTACAGGGTGACGGTGCGGGAAACCAGTTCGTCCCAGGTTTTGGACGGGTGGATGTTGACCTCGATGACACCGGGGTCGGGCGTCACCAGCAGCTTTTCCAGGCGGCCGTCGGAGGGCGGGGCGTAACCTTCCAGCGCCACCGGCAGCTTGAGCGCGGCGGCGGTCTGCTCGACCGCGGCGATCAGGTCGAGCGCGTGTTCCAGGCGTTCGAGCGGGGGCAGGAAGACGTGCAGGCAACCGCCGCGTGCCTCGACGCAGACCGCGGTGTGGGGCACCGAGACCTTGCCCTGCGGCAGGTCGGCGGCCGGCTGCGGGTGGATCTCCGGATGCGGGTCGGGGACCGGGTCGATATGGCTGTAGCGGGCGGCGATCTCGCCATGGAAATCGGGCAGCGGCGCGCCGACTTCGAACGGATCGGTCTCGCCCATCGCTTCCCGCTCGGCCTCGGCCACCCAGGGCAGCGAGGCCAGCGGCAGGCGCAGGCCGAGCGGCGAGTCGCCGGGGACCAGGTACAGGCGTTCCCGGCGCATCGGCCAGGCCGCCGAGTACCAGGCATTGGCGCGCCAGCCCACCGGCAGGACATAGCCGGCCGGGGTGTCGAGGCCGCGCGACAGCTTGTCGGCCAGGGTGCGGCGTGCCTGATCGTCCTTCAGGTCGGCCTTGGCCAGGTCGATGTTGGCCGGCAGTTCGGCCTCCTGCAACAGGTAGTGGAGGGCGTCTTCGTAGGCCGGGATGACGTAGCGGCCTGGTAGCGCGAGATGCCGGGTCAGCTGGTCGGCGAAGCGGCGGGCGTCCTCGTGGTCATGGCCGTAGTCGCGATCGGCCTCGGCCAGCAACTGGTCGTCGCGCCAGATCGGTGCGCCGTCCTTGCGCCAGTACAGCCCGAGCGCCCAGCGCGGCAGCGGCTCGCCCGGATACCACTTGCCCTGTGCGGTGTGCAGCAAGGCACCGGGCGAGAAGCACTCCTTCAGACGGCGGACCAGCACCTCGGAACGTTCGCGTTTGTGTTCGCCGAGGGCGGCGGTGTTCCATTCCGGTGCGTTCATGTCGTCGATCGACACGAAGGTGGGTTCGCCGCCCTGGGTCAGGCGCACGTCCATCTGTTCCAGGCGCTCGTCGACCAGCCGGCCGAGGGCCTGGATATGGCTCCATTGCTCGTCGCTGTAGGGCTTGGTGACGCGCGGGTCTTCCTTGAACCGGGTCACCGTGTTGCTGTAGCTGAATTCGACCTCGCACGGCTCGGTGAGGCCGTCGATGGGCGCGGCGCTGGTCGGGTGCGGCGTGCAGGCGAGCGGGATGTGGCCCTCGCCGGCGAACAGGCCGGAGGTGGGGTCGAGGCCGACCCAGCCGGCGCCGGGGATGTAGACCTCGGCCCAGGCGTGCAGGTCGGTGAAGTCGTGTTCCGGGCCGGACGGGCCGTCGAGCGACTTCTCGTCGGCGGTGAGCTGGACTAGGTAGCCGGACACGAAACGCGCCGCCAGGCCGAGATGGCGCAACACCTGGACCAGCAGCCAGCCGGTGTCGCGGCAGGAGCCGAGCGCCTTGGTCAGGGTCTCCTCGCAGGTCTGCACGCCCGGTTCCAGGCGGATGGCGTAGCCGATGGCCTGCTGCAGGCGCCGGTTCAGTTCGACCAGGAAATCGGCCGTCGGGGTCGGGGTGCGCTCGATGCCGGCCATCCAGCCGTCCAGCAACGGGCCGTTCTCGTGCGCCTCAAGATAGGGCGCGAGTTCCTTTTTCAGTGCGTCGGGGTACTTGAACGGCCACTTCTCGGCGTACTCCTCGATGAAGAAGTCGAACGGGTTGATCACCGTCATGTCGGCGATCACCTCGACGTCGACCAGCAGTTCTCGGGTCTTTTCCGGGAACACCAGACGGGCCAGCCAGTTGCCGAACGGATCCTGCTGCCAGTTGATGAAATGCTGTTCCGGCCTGACCGTCAGGCTGTAGGACTGGATCGGGGTGCGGCTGTGCGCGGCGGGGCGCAGGCGGACGACGTGGGGACTCAGGCTGATCGGGCGGTCGAAGCGGTAATGCGTGGTGTGCCGTATGGCGATATGGATGGACATTGCGTCTCAGGGTTTCTTGGGCACGCCATGAGCAGCAATTTGCGTGCCCACGGCGGGTCAATTCTCCGGCGGTTTGCCCGGAAAGCTGAATACCCGGTGATCCTCGGTGCCGGTGGCCTCCATTTCCCAGGGGAAACGGGGCAGGTTTTCCAGTGCATGGCTCAGGCCCTGGTTCCAGCGCTCGGAAATTTCGCGGGCGAAGGGATCGTCCTCGGTGAGGTACAGGCGGCGGCCCTCGGTGAAAGAGTCGCGCTGGTAGATGAGCATTTCCACCGGCGGTCCGACCGTGACATTGCTGCGCACCGTGGAGTTCATCGATACCAGGGCGCAGCGGGCGGCCCGATCGATGTCCAGGCCGTGCTTGACGACGCGGTCGAGGATGGGCTTGCCGTACTTGATCTCGCCAATCTGCAGGAAGGGATGCTCGCGCGATTCGTGGATGTAGTTGCCTTGCGGGTAGACCAGGTAGATCTCCGGCGCCTGTCCGGCAATCTGGCCGCCGAAGATGAAGCTGGCCTCGAAATTGGTGCTGGCGGTGTCCCGCTCGAGCTGCTGTTTCTGCACCACGCTGCTGACGATGCCGACGTAGTCGGCCGCCTCCTGCATGCTGTTGACGCTGTGCAGGTTGGGTATCAAGCCGCCCGGTACGTCGCTATGGAGCTTCTTGACCACGGACTGGGTGGTGGCCAGGTTGCCGGCCGAGAGCAGTACGAAGTAGCGTTCGCCCGGCCAGGCGAAGGTATGCATCTTGGAATAGGTGCTGACGTTGTCGGTGCCGGCATTGGTACGGGAATCGGAACAGAACACGATTCCTTCGTCGACGTTGATGGCAAGGCAATAAGTCATGGGCTTGGCTACCGAATTACATATCCGAATCTAAACATAGTTAGCCGTGACATGAAACCTGAAAATTGCAGCCCCGGGCTGCCGGTAGCAAAACCCGTTTGCTATAGTGGCTAAACGTCGTAGTGCAAGGCGTGGCGTTGGTTTTTGGCGCAAGGGGAATCAGAATGGCAATGACCAGGCTGGGCCGGCATGGATGCATCTTGGCTTTGTTGGCATTTCTTGCCATGTCGCCGGAGGCCTGGTCGGCGCCCAGGGCCGTGCTTGCCCCCGCGCCGGCCGCCGATGCCAGTATCCCGCCCGAACTGGCCGCGACGGAGGCGAACCTGGCCGAGCAGTTCAGGCACCCGCCGATCAGTCTCGACGCCCTCGACCGGCTCGCCGAGGTGCGCGCCCGTATCGCCGAGGCGCTGGCCCGTGCCGGCGAGACGGAACGGGCCGGCGAATACCTGCTGGCCTCCCTCGATCTGGCTCCCGAACACGGCGACCGCTGGCAGCGTCTGGGCGACCTGGCGCTCCTGTCCGGCCGGGTCGAAGACCGCGCCCTGGCCGAGCACGCCTACCGACAGGTGCTCAGCCTCGATCCGGCCCAGAATGCGGCCCGGATCAAGCTGGCGAGCCTGGCCATCGCCCGCCATGGCTATCCCGAGGCGGTCCGCCACCTGGAAATCGCGCTCGCCTATGACGAGGCCGGGCCGGAATGGCTGCAGGTGGCGACCCTGACCGGGCTGTATGCCTTGACCGGCCAGATCGACCAGGGCCGGAAATATTTTTCCCGGATGGCGCGGGCGACCGGCGACGATCGTTTCGTGCTGGCCGACGCCATCCTGTTGCAGGTGTCCGGCGACGGCAAGGGTGCCGCCAAGCGCCTGAAGGACATCCAGGAAGGCTCGATCACGCCCGACCTGCTCAAGCGCTATGCCGACCAGTTGCGGGGTGAGTTCACGCCGGGGCTGCTCGACGGCCTGTTCAAGTGGCTGAAATAGGGGCAAGGCCATGCGCATACCTTCCATCGCATTACTGTTGCTCATGGCCATGCTGGCCACGGTTCCGCCGGCCCTGGCCGACAAGGCCTATGTGCAGGCGGTCGCCAATGCCGACACCAGCATCAGGGAGTTCCAGGCGGCCCTGAAATCCGGCGATGCCTTGCGCCAGCGCCAGGCCGCCCTGGCGCTCCGGCAGGACCCGATGGCGGTAAGCCGGCTGAACCGGTTCGGTGGCGATGAACTCAAGCTCGCGGCCAAACGCGAGCTGGCCGCCGTCGAGCAGGGCACCAAGGACCTGGTGCGTCAGCGCCTGGCCGACCAGCTCGGCGTGACGCCGGACAAGATCAGCTTTTTCGAGGCCACCAATCCGTCCGGCGAGATCAAGGTGGGCCAGGACTGGGACGTCACCGCGCGGGTGGAGGCGGGCGAGGTCGAACGGGTCAACGAGGCCGGCCAGCTGGTCAAGGAAAAGGTCTACAAGGACATCCGCATCAAGGACAGTGCCCAAAGTGTCCAGGAGGCCTATTACGAGGTCGCCACCGGTCGGGCGCGGCCGGTCGATCCGGCTGCCGCCGAGCGCTACGCCAGGGAGGCGACCGAGTTTGCCCACCACCACAACGTCGAGGTGACCGACTACCTCGGCAGCGAATCCTATGGCGGCCTGCAGGGCGAGGGCGAGGCCATCATCACCGGGCCGAAGAACCAGGCCCTGCGCGACGTCGAGCAACTCAGCCAGGTCATGGAATACAAGAGCAACCTGGCCCGCAACAAGGCCATGGACATCGTCGACGAGGCGGCCGGCAAGGTGAAGGCCATGGGCCTGGCGGCGGATGATCCGCGCGCGGTCAAGATATTGGAAGAGGCCGAGGCCGCCGCGCAGGGCTGGTACCAGGAGCAGGCCCGGCAGTACGTCAAGCAGTTCGACAAGCAGATCGTGACGCGGGTCGAGGCCCTGGGCGGTAAGGTGCCAGCCAGGACCGAGCAGGCCACCGAGGTGTTGCGCCGGCTGGCCAATGGCGAACTCGCACCGGTCGAGGCGCGGCTGGAACTGAAGGCCATGGGCGAAACGGTCGATGACGTCATCCGCAAGGGCACCGGCCTGGTCGAGGCGGCCCAGAAGGCCAGGGCCATCAGCACCGCCGTCGAAGCGGCGGCCGGCAAGGGCGGCAGCGCGCTCCAGGCGCTCAGGAACATCATGCCCAAGGTGGCCAAGGGCGCCAGTGTGGCGGCGGCGGTGCTGCCCGTCGCGGGGTCGCTCTCGCACGGCTACCGCATCGAACGCGAGCAGGCGGCGATGGAGGATCGCGGCATCAACAACTGGGAGGCCATGAACAACGCCTTCAACCATGCCGTCACCGAGCCGGCCAGGATGGTGATGGAACTGTTCGGCAAGGGCGTCGAGGCCGGCGGCGAAGGGTTCTACCGGCTGAGCAAGGAGAAGGGCGTGCTCGGCGCCTTCGGCAGCAGCTTCGGCAATGCCCTCTGGTACACCGGGGCCGGTGCCGCGTGGGGTGTCGGCAAGACGGTGGAGGGGGTGGGGTATACGGTACTCCACCCGGTCGATACCGGCTCCGCCATCATGTACACCGGCCTGCAGGCGGCCGACATGCTCGGCCAGGCCATGCTGGTGGACGAGATCGCCGCCAACCTCTATTACGACCCGGAGGCGACCCGGACCGAGTACGAGCAACTGCGCGCCAATGCCGGCAGATACCTGACGCTGATGGAGGCGGCCACCGGCCAGGCCGAAAAACTGCAGGCCGACCTGCGCGACCTGATTGCCAACGGCAAACCCGAGGCGGCCGACTTCACGGCCAGGAGCAACCGGCTGGTCGACGACTACCGCCAGGCCTACGGCCAGGCCAGCGCTTATCTGGGCCAGTGGTACAGCTTCGTCTACCGACGTTACGGCGGCCTGGAGAACCCGGTGGTGGCGGAACAGAACTACGCCCTGTTGCCGGTCATCAAGCGCATCAAGGCGCTCGCGCCCGACCCCCTGTCCTTCATCGACGCCGCTTTCCTGAAGGGCCTGCCCAGCACCCTGCTGGTGCGGGTCAAGGACGCCGAGACCGGCAAGCCGATCAGCCTGCCGGGCTGGCTGCAACTGAACGGGCCGAACTTCGGCCAGGTCTGCCCGGACGGCCGCGGCCCCGGCCTGACGTGCGCCGGCATCCCGCCGGGCAGCTATCAGATCAAGGTCAGCGTGAAGGGCTATGACCCGGTACAACTGGAACTGACGGTGCATCCGCTCAAGCGCCGCAGCTATGAATTGCCGGCGACCCTGGCCAAGGAACGCATCGTGCTGACGCATGGCCGGGTTGCCGTGCGGGTGGTCGACGCCAGGACCGGCGCGGCCATCGCCGGGGCCAGCGTGCGAATCCGTTCGCCGGAGGGCGATTCCGAGGCCACCGCCCCCGGCGGCAGCCTGTCGTTCGACCGGGTGGCGCGCGGCAGCAGCACGGTCGAGGCCTCGGCTGCCGGCTACCTGAGCGGTTCCCAGAGCCTGACCGTGAACCCGGCCGCGCAGGCGGACTATGCCGTGACCCTGCGCCTGAACAAGGGTCAGGAGCAGCGTGCCCCGGCCGGCCTGTCGATCCGGGTCGAGGATGCCCGCACCCGGCAGCCGGTCTCCGGCGCGCGCGTGCAGCTATCCGGTGCCGGCCAGGCCAGCGCCGGCGGCAGCCAGGTCCAGTGGCAGAATCTGAAGCCGGGCAGCTATCGCATCGAGGTCTCCGCGCCCGGCTACCTGCCGCACAGCGACAGTCTCACCCTGGGTTCCGGGGATAACGCCGGAACGGTGGTCAGCCTGCAACCGATGCAGCGCAAGGCGACCGTCGCCGAACCGGATACCTCGGCCGCCGCCGCCAAGTGCTTCGAAGCAAGCCGCAAGAAGATCGCCGACCTGCGCCAGCACAACCAGAGCCAGAACGTGAACGGCAGCGTCACCACCCTGACCCTGGGGGCCGATGCGGCCTGTTCCTCGGCCTGGAGCGCCTGCATCGCCGAGGCACAGCGGGCCGGCAAGCAGTGTCCGCCCGGGGCGGACGGTACCTTCACGGCCTGTTTCCGCACGGAAAACGTGCAATGGGTGAAGTGCGCCATGGATGAGATTGCCTGCGGCGAGGCCAAGCTGATGCAGAAGTGCGGTCTGAAATAGACATCGCGTCTGGCGTGAATAATTTATTTCAATTTTTCGATCTGGATCACTTTTTTCAGGCGGATTGGCGATAATTGCCGGATGAAGATTGAACACCTGAATATCGTTTTAGCCGGATTGGCCGAAAAGGGCTGGTGCGTGCTGCCCGACTTCCTGCCGTCGGCAGAAGTGGCGGGTCTGCGGGCAGAGTGCCTGGCCCGACATGATGCAGGCGCCTTTCATGACGCCGGGGTCGGCTCCGGGCCGTCGGCCGTGGTTTCGGAAATCCGCGGCGACCACATCCTGTGGGTGGAAGTGGACGACCCGCACCCGGCCGTCCAGGCCTATGTCGACTCGACCGAAGCGCTCAGGCAGGCGGTCAACCGGGATTTCTTCCTCGGCCTGCATGAACTGGAATCCCATTTCGCGGTATACCCGCAAGGGACTTACTACAAAAAGCATCTGGATCGCTTCCGTGACGACGACCGTCGTACCCTGACCACCATCGTCTACCTGAACGAGGCCTGGACTGAAGCCGATGGCGGCTTGCTGCGCTTCTGGCCGGACCCCTCGGGTGAGGGCGAGCAGATCGACATCGTGCCGGCCGGAGGCACCCTGGTGACCTTCCTGTCCGAACTCTACTGGCACGAGGTGCTGCCGGCGCGGCGTACCCGCCTGGCACTGACCGGCTGGTACAAGCGCCGCTAAACCCCGGCGCTTCAGGCGTCGTCGCCGACGAACGGATTGTGGTGGCGTTCCCAGCCGAAGGTGGAGGCGGTGCCGTGGCCGGGGATGAATTTCACGTCGTCGCCGAGTGGCCAGAGTTTTTCCCGGATGGAACGGATCAGTGCGTTGTGGTCGCCACGCTCGAAATCGCTGCGGCCGATCGAGCCCTTGAACAGTACATCGCCGACGAAGGCCAGGCGTTCCCCAGGCTGAAAGAACACGACATGGCCGGGCGTGTGGCCCGGGCAATGCAGCACCTCGAATTCGACCTCGCCGACCGTGACCCGGTCGCCTTCGTTCAGCCAGCGGTCGGGCCGGAACGGCTCGACGTGAGGGAAGCCGAACATGGCGCCCTGCCTGGGCAGGGCATCGAGCAGGAAGGCGTCCTCGGCCTGGGGGCCTTCGATGGCGATGCCAAGACGTTCCGACAGGCTGCCGGCCGCCCCGACGTGATCGATGTGGCCGTGCGTGAGTAGCAGCTTGTCGAGCGTCAGGCCATGCTGCTCAATTGCCGCCAGCAGGCTCTCCGGCTCGCCGCCCGGATCGATCAGGGCGGCCTTGCCGGTGGCCTCGCACCAGACCAGCGTACAGTTCTGCTGGAACGGCGTGACCGGGATGACGGTGAATTTCAAATCAATTGCCGGTGACCTTGTTGATCGCCTGCATGTAGCGGCCGGTGATGGCCGGGGCCGGGACGTTGCCGTCCATGATGTCGCGCGGCCGCACGGCCTTGCCGTAGAACTCGGTGTTGGCGGTCTTGTCGACATCCAGCTTGGCACCCTCCAGGGATACGCCGGCGAACAGTCCGCGGCTGCGCGAGTAGGAGACGATCTCCGCTTTCAGGTCGACATCGGTGGCCGCCTCGCCCCGGCGACCCACCGGACCCGCGGCCACGGCCGCGTCGGCACCCAGGGTGAAGGTGCCGTTGATCAGGCCTTCCACGCTGCGGCGGGTCTTGAACACCAGCACCACGTCGGTCGACTGTGCGCCGATCTGCCAGCCCAGGCTGCCGGCAGCGAGTTTCAGGAAGATCGGCTGGCTCCAGCGGCCGTTGCTGTCGCGCACGTTGAGGACGCCCTTGCCATAGCTGCCGCCGACGAAGAAACCGGCCTTGATCACGCCGGGGATCACGGCGATGCCCTGGGCATTCTTGAGCAAGGCCGGCGGGATTTCCTGTTCCGGCATCGCGACGGTCTTCTCCAGTACCTCGGTGGCCGCCTCGATCCGGTCGGTGGGGTCCTCGGCCGCGGCCTGGACCGAAATGGCAGTGAACAGGGCGGCGAGGCCAAGCAGATATCGGGTCAGTGTTTTCATGTCAATTTCTCTTCATTATTGTGGAAACAGGGGTTAGTCCGGGAAAGCGCTGACTTGTTCCGCGCTTTCCGATGACGTTTTCATAAGGTAGCCTAGCCCGGCTTCGTTTCGATTGCCACCACCATGTCTCACTCGTCAGCACCAGATGCCCAGCTATTGCTGTCCAGCCACTGCGCCCATTGCCCGACCATGCTGCAAACCCTGGCCGATCTGGTCAAGCAGGGATGGCTCGGCCGACTCGATGTGGTCAATCTGGAAGCGCATCCGGAGGTGGCCCAGGATCTGGGCGTGCGTTCCGTACCCTGGACCCGGATCGGGCCGTTCGAACTGAATGGCTTGCGCGGCCGCGAGGAATTGCTCGACTGGATCGAGCGAGTAGGCCGTCCGGACGGCATGGCGGATTATTTCCATGCCCTGCTCAAGGACGGCCAACTCGCCCAGGTGTTGACGAGCGTGGGCCGCCAGCCCGATGCCATGGCGGCGTTGTTGCCCATCGTGGCCAACCCCGAAGCCAGCATCAATGTCCGCATCGGCGCCGGGGTCGTGTTCGAGGAACTCGCCGGCCAGCCGGCCATGCTGGCGCTGGTCGACCGTTTCGGCGAGTTGACCGGACATGAAGACGCCCGTGTCCGTGCCGATGCCTGCCATTACCTCAGCCTGACCGGTTCCCCCGAGGCCAGGCCCTATCTGACCCACTGTCTGCAGGACGATGACGACGTGGTGCGGGAGATCGCCAGCGAGAGTCTGCTCGCACTCGGCGAGTAGAAACTTCGCCCGGTTTAGCGCTCAGAGGAACCAGCCCGGCCAGTCCGGTTGGCGACCCCAGACCACCTGACCGCTGCTCTGGTCAGCGACCCACACCGCGTAACGTCGGGGCATGCACCAATAGCAGGTATTGAAGCCGAACGCATACCGGTGTCCTGCTGCCAGGACCATATCGATCCTTCCCGTGACGTGACCGAAATCGTGTACGTAATTGCTGTATTCGACGATGTGTCGGCCCGGCCTCAACTTGGCCCATTTGTATCCCGTTGCACCTGACATGAGGCAGTGGTGTTCATCGATGGCGGTGATCATGTCGGGCCAGCCTGACCAATCGAACCAGGCAACTGCGTCTGCTTCAAGACCGAATCCGTCCACATCCGGGCATTCGCCCCAGGGCTTGGTCTCGATCGTCCGGCAAGAGGCCAGTGTGGCAAATATCACCAGCGTCGCCAAAATTTTAGTTTTGCCACTCATAAGCGCCTCAATTGTCAGAGGGTGAAATGGAACGTAGCCGATATGAGTACAGGCGCCATCCATCGATGGCCATTTAGATTAGCAATAAACACGGCCACCGCCCTGACCGTGCCGTATTCCGGATGCCAAATAAAAAGCCCGGCGCGCGGCCGGGCTTTCGATCGGAGCGGGATGGCTTACTTCAGCCGGCCCACGCCCATGATCTTCAGGGCCAGTTTCTGGAACAGGGGCTCGGTGGAGCCCCGCTTCATGTTCCAGATGAAGTACTTCTCGAAGGCGGCCTTGGCCCAGTGCACCCACTTGCCCTGCTTGGCCCAGGTGACGTTGCGCGGCGGGATCTGCGGCAGGGCGATGAAGGCGGCGCCGGTGTCGCCCATGTCGGCCAGACAGAAGGCGTTCCAGGTGGCGACCTTTTCCGGTTGCTCGCCCTTGATGGCGTGATTGATGTTGTGGGCGGTGGCGGAGACCATGGACTCGATCATGTAGCCGGTCTTGGGGGTGCCGGTCGGCACCGGGGTGGGTTCGACCGGCGGGATGGCGATGCAGACGCCGACCGAGTAGATGTTGTTCCACTTCGGGTTGCGCTGGAACTGGTCGACCTTGACGAAGCCGCGCGGGTTGACCAAGGCTTCGCCGACAGCGGCGACCGGGTCGACGCCCTTGAAGGCGGGCAGGATCATCGAATACTTGAACGGCAGCTCGTGTTCCTTGATCGCCTCGCCCTTGTCGTTGTGCTCGGTGACGAACATCTTGCCGGCTTCGACCTTGGTGACCTTGGCGTTGCAGATCCACTTGATGTGGCGCTGGCGCATCTCGGCTTCGAGCAAACCCTTGGAATCGCCCACGCCGCCCAGGCCGAGGTGGCCGATGTAGGGCTCGGAGGTGACGTAGGTCATCGGCACCTTGTCGCGCAGGCGGCGACGGCGCAGATCGGTGTCCATGATCATGGCGAATTCATAGGCGGGGCCGAAGCAGGAGGCGCCGGCAGCAGCACCAACCACGATGGGGCCGGGATTGGCGACGAATTCCTGCCATTTGCCGTGGGCTTCGACGGCATGATCGACCGTGCAGACCGAGACCGTGTGGCCCTTGGGGCCCAGACCTTCGACTTCCTCGAAGGCCAGCTTGGGGCCGGTGGCGATGACCAGGTAGTCGTAGTCGAGGGTGGTGCCGTCCTTGAGGACGATCTGGTTATTGTCGGGCTTGAGCTCGGTGACCATCTGGGCGATGAAGTCGATGCCCTTCTTCCTGAGCGGCTCTTCCAGGGGGAAGCTGATGTCCTCCTTGGTCCGCCAGCCCACCGCTACCCAGGGATTGGACGGGACGAAATGAAAGTTGGGGCCGGCCGAAACCACCGTGACCTTGTGGGCGGCGCCCAGCTCGGCCTTGATGTCATAGGCGGCAGGCAGGCCGCCAGTGCTGGCTCCGATGATGACTACATGTGCCATAGGTCTTCTCCATCCTTATAAAAATCTTGGGGTAAATCGACAAGTGGACAATGATAAGCCAATAACCATCATTGTGAAAACTTATGGTTAGGCTGTAACACGTTGTTCTGTATATGTATTTTTACTTATACGGAAGGGTCAGCCGCCAAACAGGTCGTCCAGCGCCTTGCGTGCATCGTCCTTGTTCACGGCCGGGCTGCCGTCAAACAAGGCTTCCAGCGCCGTGCGGCCTGCTGGGTTCGCTGCCTGGGGCGTGCCGGCCTGGCCAGGCTGAAACCAGTCGCAGAAATTGCCGCGCGCCTTGTCTTTCACGTCCTCCGCCGCCGGTTCCATGCACTGCTTGGCCTTGCCCGGCGCATGGTGGCGGCACATCCGGCAGGCGTGCAATTCGGCGTGGCAGGCCGGACATTCGCTGCGACGGCCGTAGGGTAGCGGCACCTCCTTCAGGTTGGCACCGCATTTCCAGCAGGCCAGTTCGCCCGGATTCATGCCGGCCCCAGCGTGGTTGCCGGCAGGGTGCTGCCGGGTACCGGCTGGGCCTGTTGCAGCACCGTGCTTTCCAGGCGTTCGAGCAGGGCCATCGACGGATAGCCGTCCGGGGGCAGGCCGACCGCCATCTGGAAGGCGCGTATGGCCGCCCGGGTGCGGCTGCCGGGTACGCCGTCGGCCGGGCCGGGGGCGTAGCCGAGCGCATCGAGATATAGCTGCAGGGTTTCCATCTGCTCCCGGCTCAGGCGCCGATTGTCGGCCTGAAGCCCGGTGCTGAGCGGCGCGCCGCCGGCCAGGCGATCAGCCAGATGGCCGACCGCGATGGCATAGTTGACCGAGCGGTTCCAGCGCAGGATGACGCGAAAGTTGTTGGTGACCAGGAAGGCCGGGCCGTCATAGCCCTGGGGCAGGAGCAGCGAAGCAAGCTGTAAGCCCGTCGGGAGCGCCGTGCCGTCGGCTCGGAGCAGGCCGAGTTGCGCCCAGCGGTTGAGCGGCTTGTGGCGATCCAGGCCGGCCTGGGCGAGGTCGAGACCGGCTGGCAGGCGGACTTCCATGCCCCATCCTTCGTCCGCCTGCCAGCCCGATTGCTTGAGATAGTTGGCGGCCGAATACAGGGCGTCCGGCAGCGAGTTGCGCAGGTCGATGCGGCCATCACCGTCGCCGTCCACGGCATAGGCCAGGTAGGTGGACGGGATGAACTGCATGTGCCCGATCGCTCCGGCCCAGGAGCCGACCAGATCGGCGGCGCCGACCTCGCCGAGGTCGATGATGCGCAGGGCATCGAGCAACTGCTTGCGGAAGAATTCCGGCCGGCGCGCATCGAAGGCCAGGGTGGCCATGGCCGCGACGACCGGGGTGTCGCCCAGGTGGCTGCCATAGTTGGTTTCCAGGCCCCAGAAGGCCACCAGATAGCGGGCCGGAATGCCATAACGCCGCTCGACCTCGGCCAGTTGCGCGGCCTGTTGACCCAGCGCCTCCTTGCCCAGTTCGAGGCGCCGGTCGCTGACCCGCTTGTTCAGGTAGTCCAGAAAGGTATCCAGAAACTCCGGTTGCTTCTGGTCGCGTTCCAGGACCGTATCCAGGGGCTGCAGGTCGGTCAGGGTGGCATCCAGGGTGGCCTGGGAGATGCCCGCCAGGGAGGCCTCCTTGCGGAAGTCCTCAAGCCAGGTCTGGAACAGTTTGGCGTTATCGGCGCCGGCAGAGTCGACAGCTACGGCCGCTGGCGTGGCCGCAGTGGGCAGGACAGTCGCCGGATCAGGAGCAGGCGCGGTGTCCGCGCGGGTATCGAGGACCGTCAGGCACAAAGCCAGCACCGGCCACAAGGCGCAGGGGAGTCGGGTTCGGGACATCATGCATTTCAGGCTAACATAGACCGCAGTCAAGACAACACCCCGGACTCATGGCCCAGCCTGTCATCACGAGCTTTTTCGAACTGCTGGAGCGCTACGACGCCATCCTGCTCGACGCCTATGGCGTGCTGGTCGACCTGGCCGGCGCCTTGCCGGGCGCGGCGGCCTGGATCGACGAGCTGAACCGGCGTGGCAAACCCTATTGGCTGGCCAGCAATACCGCCGCCCGCCTGCCCGAATCGGCGGCCCGTCGCTATCAGGGCTTCGGCCTGGCAATTCCGGCCGAGCGCATCCTCAGTTCGGGCATGCTGCTGCAGTCCTATTTCGCCGACCATGGCCTGGTCGGCAAGCGGATCCGCGTGCTCGGACCGGAAGACAGCCTGCACTATGCGGAGCTGGCCGGCGGCATCGTGACCGGGCCGGGCGAGGATTTCGATTGCCTGGTGCTGGCCGACCAGGCCGGCTTTCCCTTCGTCGAGACGGTGGACGAGGTGTTGAGCGCACTGATCGACAAGTTCGACGCCGGACTCGAGGTGCCGATGATTCTGCCCAACCCGGACCTGATCTATCCCACCGGGCAGGGCTGCGGCATCACTTCGGGGGCCATTGCGGTCATGCTGGAGGCCGCGCTGCGGCAACGCTACCCTGGCCGGCAGGGTCTCGCCTTCGTCCGCCTGGGCAAGCCGCATCCTGGCCTGTTCGAGGCGGCAGTGCGCCTGGCCGGCAGCCGTAACGTGGTGATGGTCGGCGACCAGTTGGATACCGATATCGTCGGCGCAGCCCGGTTCGGCATCGACTCGGCCCTGGTGCCGGGCGTGCTGACCGGGAACCGACGCGCCGTGGATGGCATTGAGCCGACCTATTTGTTGAATCCGCCCGGCCAGCCATAATCGAACTGTAACTTCATGATTGTTATGTGATATGCGCTTTCCGAACGACACCATACCGAGCGCTCCTCCGGTCGTCGATGCGACCGAGGTGACTGCCAAGGCCGCGGTCAGCCCGATCCGGCGGGTGGGCGACGGCATGCGTGGCACATCGACCCAGGTCGGCGGTCATGTGGCTGTCGAGGAAGAGCAGCGGCGCGAATTCTACGAACGCGGGGACAACGACCGGCGCATGATGTGCCGCCGCATCTACCACATCCCGGTCATGCTCGATACGCGCAGCGGCCTGGAACGGCGCAAGGAAGCCCGCCGGCCGGACGATCGTTTGACCCACATCGAGCGGGAGGTCTGAGCCGCCACCCGATGCGCCGGTGTGGACTCAGAACCGGTAATTCACTTCCGCCGTGTACTGGCTGTCCCGGTCCTCGTTGAACAGGTCGTTGGCGGAAAAGCGCGTCAGCCAGTGCTTGTCGCTGGATTGCCAGAAGATGTCGAGGTCGGCGGAGAGGCCGGCGCTCAACCTGGCCGTGTTGGCCTCATCGGTGTAGCGGCTGCTGCGGTGGGCCAGCCGGCCGGCCAGGTACCAGCCATCCGGGCGGATCCAGGTCGCGCCCACTGCCACGGTGTGGCGGGCCAGATAGGGCACCTTGAGGCTGCTGTCTGTCATGTTCTCCGAGTCGGTATAGAGGTATTTCCCCATCAAACCCCACTGCCGGTTCAACATGTGGTTCACCGCGAAGCCGGCCTGGCGGATGGTGCCGCCGGCATAGTCGGGCGTGTCGTTGAATTCGTACAGGTCTTCCCGCATCAACTGGCCGTAGTCGCGCGGACGCAGCTTGCCCAAACTTTCCAGGTCGCTGACTGCGAACGGGCGGATGCCGAAGCGGTGGTTGTCGATGTCCTTGTAGTCGAGATAGCCGGTCAGGAAGGTGCTCGGGGTGGTTTCCCATTCGCCTTGCAGGCGGACCCGGTTGAGTTCGCCGCCGCGCATGACCAGGCGGTCGTCGAGCGGGATGCCGGCGGTGGCGACCGGGCCGAGCGAGCTCATGCCGGCCGGGCGCAGCCAGTTCTGATAGGCAACGCGCCACCAGGTCCTCTCGTCCGGGTGCCAGACGGCGCCCAGGCGGGGGCTGATCTGTTCGTTGTCCCGGTTTTCCGAATCCAGTACAGGCGTGCCTGGGCTGCCAAAAAAGTAATCGGTGACCGTGTTGTCGAGGCGACGCTTGTGCTGCTGATAGACCAGATCGCCTTGCAGGGTGAGGCTGGAGTTGACCGGGAAGGTGTCGGACAGATAGATGTCCCAGGAGTGCTCGCGGATGTTGGTGTCGGTATGCTGGATCCAGAAATCCGGGAACCCGGAAGAGGCGAATAGATCCGCCAGCAGGCGGCTTTCGGTGTCGCGTTGGCCATAATCGCTGCCCCAACTGATCTGATGGCCGCCCTGGCTGGCAAAACTGTGGCGGAAGGCGAACTCCGGCAGGGTGACCTTCACCTTCGAGGTGATGGGGTCGCTGCCCAGCGTGCCCGAGGTGGTTTCGTCGGAATCGAAATGACCGGCCTTGACCCAGATCTGGGAGGTCGGATCGCGCTGGTAGTTGAAGCCGACATCCAGGCGGCGGGTATCCAGCTTGTCACTGACATCGTAATCGCCAAAGCCGGCCAGGGTGCCCAGCGGCTGGTTGTCCAGCCTCGATGCATCGGCGAACACGAATACGCCGATGTCCTGCCGGGGTTTGATGCCGAATGCCGCGGTCAGCACGTCGAGGTCGTAAGGACGGTCGAGCAGGTTCCAGTCGACATTTTCATAGGCCAGGTACCAGGCCTTGGGCTTGTCTTCGGCCCGGTAGCCGCTGAACTGCACCTGCGGGCTGAAGCCGTCGACGCTGTCGGACTTGGTGTAGCGCAACGACAGGTCGAGATTGGTAGCCGGGGCCTGGATCAGGCTCTTGAACCGGTTGCCGGCGCCGAATACGGTCGGGTCGGCGATCAGGCCCTGGAACAGTTCCGAGTTCTTGGTGTAGAGGCCCTGGTAGCGGTCGGCCAGGAACAGGTGGCTGCCGGCCCAGAACGGCGAATACGAGGCCTGGGCGTAGGTGCGGGCCCAGTCTTCCATGCCCATGAAGGCGAAGGACTGGCCCAGGTTGGCGCTGCCCTGCTGGTCGTTGGCGAGCTGGTTGAGCGATTTCAGATAGGGCAGCCGGGCCATGGCCTGGCGTGCGGCATCGACCGCATCGGCGGGCTGGAGCAGGTCGGAGGCCATCATGGCGGCCATGAAGTGGGGCAGCGGATCCTTGTCGTCGAGCTGGCCGGCACGGGCCAGTTCCTCGCGGGCCTGCTTGCGGTCGCCCAACTGCCAGTAGGCCACGGCGGTGTAGACATGGACTCGGGCGTAACGGGGTTCCATGACCCCGGCCTTGAGCAGGTTGTCGAGTGCCGCCTCGGGATGGCCGCGCTTGATGTCGAGCACGCCAAGGCCGGTGAGGGCGACATAGTCGGCCGGATTGGCGGCCAGCGCGGCCCGGTAGGCCGACTCGGCGGCCGGCCATTCGGCGGCATTGCTTTCCAGGGTGCCCAGTTCGCCTTGGTAGCCGAGGCCGTTGGGATCGAGCGCCAACGCCTGGTTGAGGTCGGCGCGCGCCTGCCTGACATACTCGCGTTCGGCCAGGGCGCTGCCGCGACCGAACCAGGCCCGGTCGTCGTCCGGCTTCATGGCGATGGCCAGTTCGTAGGCGGACAGCGTGGCCGCGGCGTCGCCCTCCCGGCGGGCGATCTCGGCCCGTGCCAGCCAGCCGTCGAAGCTGGTGAGGTCGGCCGCGATGGCGGCATCGGCGGCGACCATCGCCGCCGCTGGCTGGTCATTCATGAGCAGGAGCTGCGCCTTGCGCGCCAGCAGGCGGGCATCGTCCGGGAAGCGCTGCAGGCCGGCCTGGACCTCCGCCAGGGCATGGTCGGAACGGCCTTCGTAGGCAGCGATGTCGGACAGCATCAGCCAGGCGCTGGTGTGGCCGAGGTCGGTGCGTGCGGCGATGGCACTTAGCCGGTTGCGTGCCATATCGAGGTCGCCGTCCTGGATTAGTCGGGCGGCATCGGCATAGCCCCACGCTTCGGTCGATTTTGCCGCTTCGGCTCGTGTCAGGAGATCGGCGGCAGCCTTGCCGTCGCCCTGGCGCAGCTTGCACCAGGCCAGCCCGATGGCAGCGTCGGCATTGTCCGGGCCGGCAGCGGCAAAGGCCTGCTCGGCCTCGCTCCAGCGTCCCAGATCGGCCAGGATGCGCCCGCGCGCCACCGGGTCGCTGGTTTCGCCAAGGCGCTGGCGCAGGCCGGGCAGGCTGTCGCCGTCGAGGGCGACGAAGCGCCAGGGCGCCATCCGGTAGGCGCTGACCCACTGGATGCGGTCCTTGAGATTGCGTACGGTCAGCTTGACCGGGGCCTTGCCCTGTTCGGCCACGGCCTGTTCGTCGGCCGCCACGTTGAGCTGGCCCTGTTCGTTGCCGAAGGCGATCTGGCCGCTGAATACGGACAAGGTGGACTTGCCGTCCTCGGCGACGGCCATCTCCCAATCGGTGCCGCGGATGCCGGCAATGGCGGTGGGGGTCTGCCACTCCAGCGATTTCGGCGGCGTCTTGGATTGCACCCAGGCCCGCCCGGCCATCTGCCGGAACTTGGATTGTCCGGTGCTGCGCGGCGCCGAACCGACGGCGATGATATCGATGACGGTGTTTTCGTTCATCCGGATCTGGGTGCGGTCGCTGAGCAGCAGCGCCGCGCGGGCATTCTTGCCGGTGCGGATGCTTTGCCCCGGTGTCAGTTTCTGGTTCTGGGCGGCCCCTTGCCAGGCAGTTGTCGCGCCAGCGCGATATTCCACCTTGCCTTGCAGGTCGAGCAGGGTGGCGGTGCCGGAGGCGGTTTCTGCTCGGGCGGCAAAGCTGAGCAGGCAAAGCATAAGCAGGGCAAGGTAACGCATGGTCGATTCCTGATCCGGGTGACGGGCAAGGTCAGCGCATATTGGCGAGCGCAGTCTGGGCAACCTGATTTTGCTGGGAAAGCGCGCTTCCCAGTGCGGTGGCCAGTGGACCTGTCGCCTTCCCGCTGAGTGCGCGCAGCATCATCAGGTCCTTGGCCAACTGATCAACCGCGGGAGTGAGGGTGGCGGCGGGAGTGGCCGGGGTGGCCAGCTTGAGGGACATGAACTTTTCCAAAGACCCGCCGGCCTTGTCCAAGGCTGCGGTGTATTGTGTGATCAGGGCGGTGTTGGCCGGCGTGTCCTGATAGGGCTTGACCGTAGCCAGGTAGGAGGCCTTGGTCTTGGCCCAGTCCGCCCGTACCTGGGTGGCGATTTCGGCGGGCGTCGCGGCGACGGCGTTGACGGCCACAGTAGGTACGGCTACGGGCAGGCCCAGCAACAGGGCCAGGGAGAGGGTGAAAGTCGTCAGGACGCGCATCGGGTATCTCCTTCTGTTCATGACTGCCCTTCAATAATAAGGGATATCTTGGCATGGGCAGCCGGACATTCGTACTTCGTTCCGGGTTACATGCCACCCAGTTCGCTTTCCTCCAGCCAACGCCAGCCGCCTTCGGGCAGGTCCTCGGGCAGCTTGAGCGGTCCGATGGCGATCCGTTTCAACGCCTCGACCCGGTTGCCGGCGGCCGCCAGCATACGCTTGACCTGATGGTACTTGCCCTCGGTCAGGCTGAGGTGGATGACCCGTTCGGAAATCCGCGTACAGGCCGCTGCGGTGATGGCTTCCGGCTCGTCGTGCAGTTGCACGCCGGCCAGCAGGGCGGCGATCTGGCCATCATCGACCGGGTGCTTGGCGGTGACCTCGTAGACCTTGGCCACCTTGTGTTTGGGCGAGATCAGGCGATGGATGAACTGGCCATCGTCGGATAGCAGCAGCAGGCCGGTGGTGTCCTCGTCGAGGCGGCCGACCGGCTGGACGTCGCGGTTGCGCAAGGGTTCGGGTAGCAGCGAGAGCACCGAGGGGTGGTGCCTGGGCGCGCGTGAGCACTCGTGCCCGGTCGGCTTGTTCAGCATCAAATAGGCCTTCTCCCGGTACGGCCAGTCGACGCCGTCGACTTGTAAGACCAGTCCGGCCAGGGTGGATTCGGCGAATGGGTCGAGGAGGGTTTCACCGCCCACGGCGACCCTCCTCGCACGGACCAGGGCACGACAGGCCTTGCGATTGCCGAAGCCCTGGCTCTGCAGGATGCGCTCCAGCTGCATCAGCTTGGCCACAGCGGCTCCTCGTCCATCAGGGCGATCTGCTCGCGCAGTTCCAGGATGCGCTCTTCCCAGTAGCGCGGGCTGTCGAACCAGGGAAAGGCGGCCGGGAAGGCAGGGTCGTCCCAGCGCCGGGCGATCCAGGCCGAATAGTGGATCAGGCGCAGGGTGCGCAGGGCCTCGATCAGGTGCAGCTGGCGCGGGTCGAAGTCCATGAAATCCTCGTAGCCGGCCAGCACGTCGGCGAGCTGGCGGATCTGGCTGGCGCGGTCGCCCGAGAGCAGCATCCACAAGTCCTGCACGGCCGGGCCCATGCGGCTGTCGTCGAAGTCGACGAAGTGGGGGCCGTCGTCGGTCCACAGCACGTTGCCCATGTGGCAGTCGCCGTGCAGGCGGATCGCGGCGAAATCGCCGGCGCGCTCGAAGGCGTAGCGGACGCCATCCAGCGCCTGGGCGGAGACGCCCTCCCAGACGGACTTGAGTTCCGGCGGCAGCCAGTCGTGTTCCAGCAGGTACGCGCGCGGCTCGACGCCGAAACTTTCGATGTTGAGTGCCGGCCGATCTTGGAAGGGTTTCAGGGCACCGACGGCGTGGATGCGGCCGATGAAGCGGCCCAGCCATTCCAGGGTCTCCGGGTCGGACAGTTCAGGCACCCGGCCGCCCTGGCGCGGGTAGACCGCGAAGCGGAAGCCGGCATGCTCGAACAGGGTCTGGCCATTGACGATCAGCGGCGGCACCACCGGGATCTCCCGTGCCGCCAGATCGGCCGTATACGCGTGTTCCTCCAGGATGGCGGCGTCGGACCAGCGTTCCGGCCGATAGAACTTGGCCACCACCGGCGGCGCCTCGTCCAGCCAGACCTGGTAGACCCGGTTCTCGTAGCTGTTCAGCGCCAGCATCCGGCCGTCGGCATGCAGGCCCGTGCTTTCGACGGCATCAAGCAGGGTGTCCGGGGTGAGTGCCGCGTAGGGATGCGTCATGGCAAATTGGGATAAACTGGGTTCGACCATCTTAACCGAGTCACCTATGTCCGATTGTTGCGATCACGATTGTCAACCGCCTTACCGGCCCGGTCATCTGGGTATTCCCCAGGTAAGCCGGTTCGATCCCGATGCCTTCGAGCGGGCGGTGACCGACCTGTTGCGGGCCTGCGGCATCGAGCCGGACTCCAGCCATACCGGCCGCACCGCGGCCAGGGTGCGCGAGCTGTGGCAGCGTCGCCTGCTGGGCGGCTACCAGATGGACCCCGGCGAGGCCCTGGGCGACGGTTTCGAGGACAGCCGCGACGACATGGTGGTGGTGCGCGGCATTGCCATCCATGGTGTCTGTCCGCATCATCTGGTGCCCTTCCGCGGCGTCGCGCACGTCGCCTATATCCCGGGCGGCCGCCTGCACGGCTTCGGCCGTATCGCCCGGATGGTCGATGCCATCGGCCACCGCTTCACCTATCAGGAATGGATGACCCGCGACATCGCCGAGGCGCTGATCGCGCACGGCCACGCCAAGGGCGCCGCCTGCGTGATCGAGGCCGAGCAGCTATGCCTGTTGCTGGGCGAAGACCGGCGTGGCGACGAACGGGTGGTGACCCAGGCCTTTTCAGGTTGTTTCCGCGACGACGCGCAATCGCGCAACGAGTTCCTGCGCGCTATCACCGGGCAGATGCCCTGACATTCAAAAGGAGCCGAGCATGAGCAAGATCATCCCCGAGTCACCGGCGAACTACGACAAGACACGCATAGTCGAGCGCCCGGATGGCTTCTACTGGACCGATGCCGAGACCGGCGAGGCCTACGGTCCCTTCACGACCCTGGCCGAGGCCGTAGAGAATATGGAATACCAGGACGACAGCGACTATGAGCCGGCGGAAAGCCTGGAGGAGGCCGAAGACGAACTCGGCATCACCGGCTGGGTCGACCCGGATACCGGCGAGCTGGCCGAGGATAACGTCACCCATATCGAGGACCACTGAATCCACTGGATCACCGGTATGTCCGGCCGCTGATCTGTCTGAGAGTGCCGGAAAGTGGTTGCGCTACGGCTCGGGCGAGCGGCCCGGCCGATCCGGCTTGAGCAGGTTTTCCGCCTCGTCGGCGCGCAGGTAACGTCCGGGCAGCGGCACCAGTCCCGGCACCCGGTCCCGATAGCGGCGGTAGGGTGCGCCGAAGACAGCGATCAACTTGCGGTCTTCCAGACGGCTGCCGATCACCAGATAGAGGGTGACCGCCAGGGTGGCGACCAGCCAGCCGGCATTGAGGTCGCGGGTCCAGAGAAACAGCAGGCCCAGGCTGTACCAGGGATGGCGGACATAGCGGTGCAGGGGCGACAGGACCAGGCTGTCGGACCAGCCGCTCGGCTCGGTGCGGGTGCGCCATTGCCGGAGACCGAGGAAATCCATGCTGTCGTACCAGCGCAGGCTCCAGACATAGCCGGCCACGGTGACGACCGCCGCCGGCCAGGCGATCCAGGCCGGCCAGTGCCAGAGGGCGGCGCCCGGGTAAGCCCAGGTGAGCCAAAGGGGCGGGATCAGCAGTACCACCGCGAGGCCGTTGAACAGCAGCCGGTAGGCCGGCATCAGGGCCGGCCAGCGTCCGCCGACCCGGTCTTTCAGGCCCATGCCAGCCAGCCAGGAGTGTAGGGCGCCGTACAGACCCCAGGCGATGGCGATGGCGACAAGCAGGGGGGTGTCTTGCATCAGCTGGCCTGTTGTTCAAGTTGATAGGTGGCGCCCTCGTCCTGGCCCAGCACCCCGCTCAACCAGGGCATGACGGTGGTCAGGCTGTCCGCCAGTTGCCAGGGCGGATTGATGATGAACAGGCCGCTGCCGTGCATGCCGTAGCCTTCTGTCGAGGGGGTCTGGACGCTCAGGCCGACATGCAGCCAGGACGGAACTTGCAGTCGTTTCAGCTTTTCCAGCATCTGGCCGGATTCGGCGCGCTGGAGTTGGGGATACCACACCGCGTAGGTGCCGGTGGCGAAGCGTGCCAGGCTTTCCTTCAAGGTCGCGATGACGCGACGATAATCGTCCTTGATCTCGTAGGACGGGTCGATCAGCACCAGTCCGCGCCGGGGTTGCGGCGGCAGGACCGCCTTCAGGGCCAGGAAGCCGTCGACGGCCTCGACCTTGATGTGGCGGCCGGCCTCGGAAAAGGTGTGGCGGAGCAACTGGGCGTCGGTCGAGTGCAGCTCGAACAACCGCAGCTGATCGTCCGGGCGCATGATGCGGCTGGCCAGCCAGGGTGAACCGGGGTACAGCCGCAGGCGGCCGTCCGGGTTCAGGTCGCGCACCAGGGCCAGGTAATCGGCGACCATCTCAGGCAGATCGGTGCGCGACCACAGGCGGGCGATGCCCGAGTCGTACTCGGCATTCTTGCGTGCGAACGCGGCATCGAGGTCATAGATGCCGGCACCGGCGTGGCTGTCCACGTACCACCAGGGTTTGTCCTTCCGGTTCATATGGCGCAACATGGCCACCAGCACGCAGTGTTTGAGTACGTCAGCGTGATTGCCGGCATGAAAGGCGTGGCGGTAACTGAGCATGTCGCGTCGGGGCAGATTTGTCAGGCATCAATTCTAGGGCGTTTCCGGGCCGATACCGACGCGTTATTTCTTGATTGAGTCAGCCGCTAAGTAGTTTAATGGTAAGCAAATAAACGAGGAGACTCCATGAAAGGTCTGGTTTACTGCCTGCTGCTGTCCGTCAGCGGCGTTGCCTGGTCCGCGGACGATCTGTATACCGCCATCGACCGTCGTATCCCCATCGAGATGACCGCCAGGGAAAGGAACCAGATCCTCTATGAAATGCGTGACTTCCTGCATGGTCTGCACAACATCCACCACGCCCTGGCCCGTGGCGACATGAAGGCGGTGGCGGTCGAGGCCAAACCCATGGGGCAGACGATGTACCGTATCCCTGCCAACGTGCGCGAGCGTCTCCCTGAAGGCTTCATGGAGATGAGCATTGCCATGCGCGAGGCCTTCGACCAGTTGTCCAAGAGCGCCGAGACCAAGGGGGAGATCGCCCCCGTCGAGGAGCAGATGGCCGAGATCATGACCTATTGCTCCGGCTGCCATGACACCTATCGGCTGGAAGTGGTTGCCTACAAGGCCGGCAAGCGGCCCAAGATGGAACCGGTGAATCCCTACGTGCCCAAGTAGTCCGGGGCGCGACGAACTGCTGTAACCCCACGGCACCTGGCGCCGCCAGGCACGGCGCCGGCCTGTACGCGGCGGTGGCCACCTCTGTTCCGTAGCCGTCTGCGACACAGGGTGCCGGCCGGTTCGGTTTATTTATGTCGTTGACGTCCGGCCGTGTTCCTATAATCCGTAATATATCGAACGGTATAACCGGATTTGGAATATATAAATGCTGCCCCGTTACAGAAAGACCCTGGCTGTGCTGTTCGTGCTTTTCAGCCTGGTCTTTGCTGGCATGACGGCGCTTTTCCATCAGAAATCAGATGAGTATGCCGTGGGCGAGGCCAGGAAACAGGCGCTCAATGCCTTGCTGGTCCATCGTGCCATCCATGCCTATGTGACCCAGATACAGCGCCCGGAAATCTACCGGCTCAAGGAAGAGAAGCGGCTGTACCCGGAATATTTCTCACCGCTGGTGATGTCATTCACCTACATCTCGCGCAGCATCAAGGACCAGCTCAACGCCCAGCGCGAGAAGCATGGCATGGAGCCGATCTACTTCAAGCTGGCGAGCACGAACCCACGCAATCCCATCAATATCGCCGATGCCGTGGAGGCCGGCCTGCTTGAGCGGATGAACCGCGATGGACTGCAGGAGTATCAGGACGTGGCCGAAATCGATGGCAAGAAGTATCTCTATCTTGCCGTGCCCATCGAGCGCTCGAGTCCAGGCTGCATGAAATGTCATGGCGATCCCGTGGATGCGCCGAGGGAACTGATCGCCATGTATGGTGACAAGGCCGGGTTCCACGATAACCCCAACGCCATCCGGGCCTTGATTTCGATCCGCGCCCCGTTGTCAGGCGTGCTTGCCGACGCCGACCGGATGGCCAATTTGCTGACCCTGGTCGCCTTCCTCGGCCTGTCCGGCATCTATACCCTGATTGCCTTTTTTGTTTTCAGGATCGATGCCCAACAGCGCCGCATCATGAGCCAGAACGTCGAGTTGTCGCACCTTTCGGTGACCGATGCATTGACCGGGGCGATCAACCGCTTTGGCCTGATGGGGCGTCTGGACGAGGTGGCCAGCCGGTCGCAGCGCTTCGCCCACCCCATGGCCGTCTTGTTGCTGGATCTCGATCACTTCAAGGACATCAACGATCGCCATGGCCACCCTGTGGGCGACGAGGTCCTGAAGGGGTTCGTCGAGGTGTTGC
>JAQTLU010000015.1:63946-72952 GCA_028714735.1 Gallionellaceae bacterium
GTAATGCTGGCCGGCCACGCGGGGGATGAACTTCCCGGCATCGCCTTCGCCGCGGGCGCCATGGCAGGTGGCGCAATCCCGCTCGTACAGGGCCTGGCCGTGCACCAGTTGCTTGCCACTGCCTTTGCCGTTGTTGGCCGGGATCGGCAGGCTGGCCAGATAGGCGGCGATGTGGGCAAGGCCTTCGGTCGATACCTCGTCCTGCTCGACAAACGGGTGCATCTTCTCGTTCTCGCGCCGACCGGCCCGGATATCGGCCATCTGCTTGATCAGCACCGTGGCGTGCTGGCCGGCCAGTTGCGGATATTTCGCATCGTTCCGGCCGGCACCGTCGGCCTTGTGGCAGCCGCGGCAGGTTTCATAGGCAATCTTGCCCTTTTCCGGATCGCCCTCGATGGCCAGTGCGGCGTTCAGTTCCGATTTGGCTGCGTCGACCTGGCCTTCCGTGCCGGCCAGCGCCGGGAGCATGGCGAAACCGGACAGGGCAAGAAGGATAAGCGAGGGTTTCATGGGTAATCCTTGTCTCAGGGCAGGCTGGCCAGGTATTCGGCGACGGCACGTGCCTCGTGCTCGGTCAGGCGTTCGGCCACGGTCCGCATGACCTTCTTGGCGTACGGGCGCTTGCCGGCAGTGTAAAGCCTGAATTGTTCGAGGGTGTACTCGACGTTCTGGCCGGCGATGCGGGGGAAGCGGGACGATCCGGCACCATCTTCCTCATGGCAACCATCGCAGGAGGGAACGCCGGTGTCAGGGTTGCCTTCCAGGTAGACCTTCTTGCCCCGGGCCAGCAGGGCGGGCTCGGTCACCGTGCCCGGCGCGGGTTTCTGGGCGGCCAGGAAGACGGCCAGGTTGACCATGTCCTCCTGGTTCAGGCTCTCGACGATGGGCAGCATCATCTCGTTGTCACGGTGATGCTCCTTGTATTCATTGAGCTCGTGCAGCAGGTATTCGGCATGCTGGCCGGCCAGTTTCGGAAAGCTCGGCACCGGGCTGTTGCCGTCCGGGCCGTGGCAGGCCGCGCAACGCTCCGCCATCAGGGCCTCGCCCTTGGCGACGTCGCCCTTGATGGCGGGACCGGCCTTCGAGGCGGTCATGCCGCCACCGGCCAGGACCAGGGCGATCAGAACGGTACGAAATCGCATATCGATTCCTGTGTGGGATAGGGCCGGGGAAAGCCTACAGCATCCGCTCCATTCGGCTCTGAACTGGCCGCGGCCATCTTGATCGCCGTCAATTTGAATAATCATGTGCCGGCCTCGCGACTGGATTGGCCGTGATCGTATAGACTTTCGCCTGGTCAATCAGGGAGCCTGTTTGTGGGCAAAACCTTCATTCGTTACCTGGCCCTGTCGCTGGTCGGGCTGCTGCTGGCCACCGCCGGCTGGACCTGGCTGAGCCTGAACTGGACCTATTCCGATGGCGAACGGGCCGGCTACGTGCAGAAATTCTCCCACAAGGGCTGGCTGTGCAAGACCTGGGAGGGCGAGATCGCCCTGGTGACCATGCCGGGTGCCATCCCGGAAAAGTTCGAGTTCACCGTGCGGGACGACGACGTGGCCCGGAAGATCAATGCCCTGGCCGGGCATCGGGTGGTCATGAGCTACCAGCAGCACAAGTTCATTCCCGTTTCCTGTTTCGGCGCGACGGAGTATTTCGTCGATGACGTCAGGGCTACCGAGGAGCCCGGGAACGAGGCCGTGCTGCCAGCCTCGCCGGCACCGGCACTCAATCGATAACGTAGGCGCCGAGCAAACGGTCTGGGCGAGCTAAGGGAGTGTCTGCATGCGCAATCTGATCCGTGCCTTGTTGCGGCCATTGGCGCGCCTGTTGTTCCGGGTCCGGGTGCAGGGCGACGCCGATGTCTTCAACGCCTCGCCGCTGCTCATCGTGGCCAATCACGAATCCTTCCTGGATGGCCTGTTGCTGGGCCTGTTCCTGCCCGTCGATCCGGTCTTCGTGGTGCATACCGGCATCGTCGCCAACCCCTGGTTCCGCCTGCTCCTGCGCGGGGTCGACCATCTGGCCGTGGACCCGACCAATCCGATGGCCATGAAGCGGGTGGTCAAGCTGCTGGAGACCGGCCGTCCGGTGGTGGTCTTCCCGGAAGGTCGGATCACTGTCACCGGCAGCCTGATGAAGGTCTACGACGGGCCCGCCTTCGTCGCCGCCCGGACCCGCGCCACCATCGTGCCGGTGCGCCTGGACGGCCCGGCGCGCAGCTATTTCTCGCGCCTGTCCGGCCGTTATCCGCGTCGGCTGTTGCCCAAGGTGACCCTGTCCATCCAGCCGCCCAGGCGCATCGACCTGCCCGAGGGCGGCAGCGCCAAGGAACGCCGGCGCAGCGCCGGCGAGGCCATGCGCCGGCTGATGCAGGAGATGCTGTTCGCCTCGCGGCCGCAGCAGACCCTGTACGGCGCCTTCTGCGACGCCATCGCCATCCACGGCCGCCGGCGCCGGCTGGTCGAGGACATGCGCCAGATCGAGTACTCCTACAACGACCTGCTCAAGATGGCCCTGATGTTGGCCCGGCTGGTCCTCCGCGCGGCCGGCCCGGCCCGGGACGGCGACCGCATCGGCCTGCTGCTGCCCAACCTGGCGGCCACCATCGCCCTGATCCTGGGCCTGGGTGCGCGCCGCCGGGTGCCCGCCATGCTCAACTACACGGCCGGGGCGGACGCCTTGCGCTCCGCTTGCACGGCGGCCGAGATCGGCGTCGTGGTCACTTCGCGCGCCTTCGTCGAGCAGGCCAAACTGGCCGATACCCTGGCCGGCCTGCAGGGCGTGCGCGTGCTCTACCTGGAAGACCTGCGCGCCCAGGCCGGCCTGCTCGACAAACTCTGGCTGGTCGCCTGGGCGTTGCGCGTGCCGCGCTGGTTCGAGCGGTCGGCTTCGCCGGAAGACGCCGCCGTGGTGCTGTTCACCTCCGGCTCCGAGGGTAAGCCCAAGGGCGTCGTGCTGCCGCACCGGGCCATCCTGGCCAACATCGCCCAGATCCGCGCCGTGGTCGATTTCTCGGTCGACGACAAGTTCCTCAACGCCTTGCCCGTCTTCCATTCCTTCGGCCTCACCGCCGGCACCCTGCTGCCGGTACTGACCGGCTGCAACCTGTTCCTGTACCCGAGCCCGCTGCACTACCGGGTCATCCCCGAGATCGCCTACGACCGCAACTGCACGGTCCTGTTCGGCACCAGCACCTTCCTCGGCAACTACGCCAAGTCGGCGCATCCGTATGATTTCTATCGCCTGCGCTACGTGGTCGCGGGGGCCGAGAAGCTGGCCGAGCCGGTGCGCAACCTGTGGTTCGAGAAGTTCGGCCTGCGCATCTTCGAGGGCTACGGCGCCACCGAGACCGCGCCGGTGCTGGCGGTGAACACCCCCATGGCCTATCGCAGCGGCACCGTCGGCCAGTTCCTGCCCGGCGTCGAGCACTGCCTGATCCCCGTGCCCGGCATCGATCCGGGCGGCCTGCTGCACGTACGCGGCCCCAACGTCATGGCCGGCTATTACCGCTGCGAGGATCCCGGGGTACTCGAACCGCCCGTCTCCGAGGCCGGCGACGGCTGGTACGCCACCGGCGATATCGTCGAGGTCGATGCCGACGGCTTCGTGCGCATCGTCGGCCGGGTCAAGCGCTTCGCCAAGATCGCCGGCGAGATGGTCTCCCTGGAGGCGGTCGAGAAACTCGCCAATGCGGCGTCGCCCGGATTCGCCCATGCCGCCAGCAGCCAGGCGGACGAACAGAAGGGTGAGGCCCTGGTGCTGTTCACCACCGACCCGGAACTCGGTCGCGAGGCCCTGCAGGCCAAGGCGCGCGAAACCGGCACGGCGGAACTGGCGGTGCCGCGCAAGATCGTCCTGGTCGACGGCCTGCCGCTGCTGGGGACGGGCAAGACCGACTACGTGACCCTGAAGCGGATGGCGGAGGCGGCATGAGCCGCGACCGGGTACCCGCGCAACGGGGGGCGAGCGTCCGCGACTGCCGCCGGCGACCGACATCGCCGGGCAAGCCTGCCGGTGAGGTAATGGAGGTCACGGCATGAGCGGCCAATCCCACCTCCTGGCCACGCGCCGCTTCCTGCCGCTGTTCCTGACCCAGTTCCTGGGGGCCTTCAACGACAACGTGTTCAAGAACGCCCTGGTGGTGCTGCTCACCTTCCAGGCCGCGCGCTGGACCACGCTGCCGGCCGGCATCCTGGCCAACCTGGCGGCCGGGGTGTTCATCCTGCCGTTCTTCCTGTTCTCCGCCACTGCCGGGCAACTGGCGGACAAGTACGACAAGGCCAGGCTGGCCCGCTTCGTCAAGCTGCTGGAGATGGTCATCATGCTGGTGGCCGGGCTGGGCTTCTGGCTCACCAGCCTGGCCTGGCTGTTCGTCGCGCTGTTCCTGCTTGGCTGCCACTCCACCCTGTTCGGGCCGATCAAGTACGCCCTGCTGCCGCAGCACTTGCATCCGGACGAACTGCTGGGCGGCAACGCCCTGGTCGAGGCCGGCACCTTCGTGTCCATCCTGCTCGGCACTTTGGCCGGCGGCCTGCTGGCCGGCACCGGCGCGCCCATGGCCATCGCGGGCGTCGGCGTGGCGGTCGCGGTGACCGGCTACCTGGCCAGCCGGGCCATCCCGGCCGCACCGCCGCCCGCGCCCGACCTTGCCATCCATCCCAACCCGCTGACCGAGACCTGGCGCTGTATCGGCTACGCCCGAGAAAACCACGCGGTGTTCCAGTCCATCCTGGGCATCTCCTGGTTCTGGCTGTTCGGGGCGCTGTTCCTGGCCCAGTTCCCGGCCTACGCCAAGAATGTCCTGGGCGGCGGCGAGGCCACCGTGACCCTGCTCCTGGCCACCTTCACCATCGGCGTCGGCCTCGGCTCCCTGGCCTGCGAACGCCTGTCCGGAAGGCGCATCGAACTGGGCCTGGTGCCGTTCGGCTCCATCGGCCTGACCCTGTTCGCCCTCGATCTTGCCTTCGCCTCGCCGGCCGGCCTGCCCACGGGCGCGCCGCTCGCCCTGATGGAACTGTTCGGCCGGCCGGGCACCTGGCATGTCCTGGCCGACCTGGCCCTGATCGGCCTGTTCGGCGGCTTCTTCATCGTGCCGCTGTATGCCCTGGTGCAGCAGCGCAGCCGGATCGAGATGCGGGCGCGCATCATCGCCGCCAACAACATCATGAACGCCCTGTTCATGGTGGCCGGCGCCCTGGTCGCCGCCGGTCTCCTGGCCGAGGGCCTGAGCATCGCCATCCTGTTTGCCGTCGCGGCGGTGATGAACGCGGCGGTGGCGCTATACATCTACCTGCGGGTGCCCGAATTCCTGATCCGCTTCGTGGTCTGGCTGGTCCTGCGCGTCACCGGCCGGGTCGAGGCCGAGGGCATGGAACAACTGCCGGTCCAGGGCGGTGCCCTGCTGGTGCTGGAAAGCGCTGGGAAGATCCAGCCGCGCGACCTGCTGGCGGTGATGGCGGCCAGCGAACGGCCGATCCGCTTCCTGCTCGACGCCGAACTGGCGCGCCGGCCCGGCTACGGCCTCATGCTGCGCCGGGCCAAGGCCATCTTCGCCGACCATGCCGAAGCCGGCCGGGCGGCGTTGCAGGACGATCAGGTGGTTGCCGTGGCGCACATCGAGCCGGAGGCCCTGCTCGCCGGCGTGCCGGTGCCGGCCTTCCGGGTCATCCTGCAGCCGGCCACCGGGCCGCTGGGCAAGAGCCGAATGCGGGTGGAAGCGCTGGCGGCGGTGGAACGGTAGCCGGCCGATCCGGTCTGGAATCTCGGGCGGGTCAGGACGAAGCGGCCGCGGCCAACTGGAAAAGGGAGAGGCAATGAGCGCGATCGGCAATTTTCTCTGGTTCATCCTGGGCGGGGTGTTCATGGGTCTGGCCTGGTGGTTCGCCGGCCTGCTGGCCTTCCTGTCCATTGTCGGCATCCCCTGGGGCAAGGCCTGTTTCGTCATCGGCCAATTCACCTTCTTCCCGTTCGGGCGCGAGGCCCTGAGCCGGAAGGAACTGAACGGCAAGGACGACATCGGCACCGGCGGCCTGGGCATCGTCGGCAACGTCCTCTGGTTCCTCTTCCTGGGCGTGTGGCTGGCCATCGGTCATGTCATATCCGCGCTGGCCTGCTTCATCACCATCATCGGCATCCCGTTCGGGATACAGCATCTCAAGCTGGCCGGCATCGCGCTGGCGCCGATCGGCAAGACCATCGTGAGCAAGGAAGTCGCCGAGGCGGCGAGGCGGGCCCGGGCGGAGGCGACGGTGAGAAGAGGGGGGTGAGGAATGCGGTGGCCGCGTCAGGGGGCGCAACCCAGTCGAGCAAGCAACGACCGGAAGCAGTCAGTGACTTCTTATGCGGGTGGACGGTTCGTCGGCCGAAGCCGCCAAAACCATTGCCGCTGATCGGTCGTTGGTGAATGTACGGTTTCTGGGCGGGGCCGACCACGTGCTATCGCCGTGGATTCATTTTGCCGCCCCCGAATGGAAAAGCGCATCGGCTGGATTGCGCACATCTGCTAATACAAAGCTTAGCCCTGGAAGTAGACAGAGGAGATCACGATGAGCACCGAACAGGTGGCACCCGAGACGAACGGCGTTACGGTGAAGTTACTCGAAACGGTCGACCTTGGCCCTGAGATCGAGGGCATGACAGGGCGCCAGCTTCGAATGCGTCTGGTGACCATCGAGCCTGGAGGCGTCTTCGGCCCGGTTCACGACCATATAGACAGACCGGGCATCGTCTACATCCTGCAAGGAACGATCACCGACCATCGAAATGGCCTCGCTACCGACTATGGGCCGGGAGTGGGCTGGCCCGAGGACAGGAACACCGTACACTGGCTTGAGAATAGGGGAACGATACAGGCGGTGGAGATTTCGGTCGATATAGTGAGGCAAAAGTAGGCTCAGGCCCGACATCTGACCACGATCCAGGCCTGACACGCGGCGCAAGCGGACGTGCTTCGGTCGGCTTCCCCGTCTTGCGCGCGCCTTTCAGCCACCACCATTGCGGCTGTTAGAACGCCTGAACGACAGCTATCCGGGCATTTTGCCGTCGTGGTCGTTGCTGGCAGACATCAGGCAGGGTTTGGCCGGGCACGGAGTTTCGTTGAATCGGGAAGCGGCCATTGCGCCCTCGTCTACCGCAACCTGGTGAGTGGCCGAAATAGCCGACTTCCAGACGCCCGCGGCGCAGCCCCGGAATGTCTGTGCCAAATTACCAGCAGCCCCAGGCAATCAGGCCCATCCCCCCCGAATGACCAGGCACCTCGTCACTCGTCTGCAACAAACCCCAGCGAAACCGAATTCAGGCAGTAGCGCAGCCCGGTCGGTGCCGGGCCGTCCTCGAACACATGGCCGAGGTGGCCGTCGCAGCGGGCGCAGCGGACTTCGGTGCGGCTCATGCCGTGGCTGGTATCAGCGATCTCGCGCAGGTGTTCGGGGTCGAACGGCCGGTAGAAACTGGGCCAGCCGGTGCCCGACTCGAATTTCGCGTCGGCGCGGAACAGCGGCAGGCTGCACTGCCGGCAGACGAAGGTGCCAGGGCGTTTCTCTTTCAGGAGGCCGCCGCAGAACGGCGGTTCGGTGCCCTGGTACAGGATGACCCGGCGCTCCTCCTCGGTCAGCCTGGCCGCCAGCGCCGCCCGTTCGGCGGCGTCGGGCGGCGTCAGGTCATGGCCGGAGGCGGAGCGTGTCACCACTGGAATACGCGCGCCATGGCATCCAGCCCTTCCTGCACCGTCTGGCGCAGGTCCTCGGGGCAGCCTTCGTCATCGAGCAGCATGGAGGTATAGACGTCCAGACTCTTCAGTGCGCAGGCCATGCGGGCCACTTCCTCGGCCAGCTTGGGGTCCATCTGGACGCCGGGTTGCAGGTTCCAGCTCTGTTTTTCCATGGGTTTGTCTCCTCGTCAATTGGCTATGGCCGCACATCTTGGGACAGTGCGACAGTTGACTTGTAACGGAAAACGGCCAAGCTGGCTAGTCGGTAGAACTGCTCCCGTCGCGCCGGTGGCGCACTTTTTTCACCACTTTGGCGGCGACGTAGCCGGCGAATTCATCGACGTTGTCGTAGCCTTGGGACATGGCCAGTTCGGCCAGGCCGTCGATCAGCCGGCGGGTGGCCTCGATGGCCTCCAGGCTGCGGCCGCAGACCAGGCAGTTGACGTTGTCGTCGCGGCAGGCGGTCTTGCCGGCGCAGGGTTTGAACAGGCTCATGCAGGGGCTCCGGTCAGGGCTAGATGTAACAGAGTGGCGACATGGACCGGTTTGCGGCCGCTGCCGTCCTCGATCTGGTGGCGGCAGGAAAAACCGTCCGCCACGATGATGGCGTCCGGGGCCGCGCGCACGGCCGGCAGCAGGGCCTGTTCGGCCATGGCCATGGAGACGTCGTAATGTTCCGCTTCCAGGCCGAAGCCGCCGGCCATGCCGCAGCAACTGGCCTCGATCAGCTCGAACTCGAACCCGGGTATCCAGCCCAGCACCTTGCGCACCGACTTCATGGCGCCGAAGGCCTTCTGGTGGCAATGGCCGTGCACCAGGGCCCGGCTCGGGGTGATCGGCTTGAGCGGCAGGCGCAGGCCCCGGTTGTACTCGTGCAGCAGGAATTCCTCGAATAGCCAGGCCTGCTTGGCCAGCGGCGCGACATCGGGGCCGAGACCCAGGCAGTAGAACTCGTCGCGCAGGGCGAGCAGACAGGACGGCTCCAGGCCGACGATGGGAATGCCCGCCGCCAGGGCCGGGGTCAGGGCGGCCAGGGTGCGTCTCGCTTCCACACGGGCCTGATCGACCAGGCCGTTGGACAGGTAGGTGCGGCCACAGCAGAGCGGCCGCCCCGGCTCGGCATCGCCGGCCGCCGGACTGGCCACGCGCACCCGGTAGCCGGCGGCGTTCAGCACCGCCACGGCGGCCTCGGCCACCTCGGGCTCGAACTGGTGGCTGAAGGTGTCGACGAACAGGCAGACCTCGCCGCGTTCCGTCGTCGCGGCCGGTTCGGTCGCGCAGAACGGCGTCGGTGCGGG
>JAQTLU010000016.1:0-9753 GCA_028714735.1 Gallionellaceae bacterium
TTGCCGGCGCCGCACTTGGCCTCGGGGGCCTTGTTGGCGCCGCACTTGGGTTCGGGGGCCTTGGCCTTGCTGGCGCCGCACTTGTCGTCCTTGGTCTTGCCGGCGCCGCACTTGGCCTCCTCGGCCTTGCCGGTGCCGCATTTGCCTTCCATGGTCTTGGCGTCGACGGCCACCATGTAGCCGCTGGACAGGCTTTGCATGGCGAAGGGATTGCCGCTGGCATGGGCAAGACCGGCGATACCGAGGGTGGCGGTCAGGGCGAGGGTCAGGGTGGTGGTGTTCATGTCGATTCTCCTGAATAAGTCATGTTGTCTGCCCAGATGGGCGGTCCATGACGATGGTCTCGGTGAAAAGGGCGGCTGGTCGCCCCCGTTCCTGTCGAGACACCGCCGGAGCCCCATAAGGGCCCGCTACAGCATCGTCTGCGGGTTGGTCGGGATGACCGCCAATTCCTGACAAAATGTTTTCGGATTCATCTGCCGTCGCCGCGTGCCGCATGAACAGGCGCGGCAACCGGGCAACCGGGCAACCGGGCGTCCAGGCGCCGTCAAACCGGCGCCGATTCGCCATCCTAGTGTGCGCAGGTATCCAGGGCATTGATTTGACAGGGTTCCCGCCTGTGCGGAAACGGCGGAAGCGAATCCATCATTTCCTTAGATCGGATGGCAGCGGTGTTGTAAGCTAGCCGCCCGCACTCGCCTCTGGACCATGCTCGACCACCAACTCGAACTGCTCGCCCCCGCCCGCGACGCCGCCATCGGCATCGAGGCGGTCAACCATGGCGCCGATGCCGTCTACATCGGCGGGCCGTCGTTCGGAGCACGCAGCAGCGCCGACAACAGCGTGGCCGAGATCGCCCGCCTGGCCGAGCATGCCCATCGCTACCGCGCCCGTATCTTCGCCACCCTCAACACCATCCTGCGCGACGACGAGCTGGAACCGGCGCGCAAGCTGGCCTGGCAGTACTGGGATGCCGGCGTCGACGCCCTGATCGTCCAGGACATGGGCCTGCTCGAACTCGATCTGCCGCCGATCCAGTTGCATGCCAGTACCCAGTGCGACATCCGCACCCCGGAAAAGGCGGCCTTCCTCGAAGCGGCCGGCCTGTCGCAACTGGTCCTGGCGCGCGAACTGAGCCTGGAGCAGATCGCCGCGATCCGCGCCGCCACCACGGTGCCGCTGGAATTCTTCATCCACGGCGCCCTCTGCGTCGCCTACAGCGGCCAGTGCTACATCAGCCATGCCCAGACCGGGCGCAGCGCCAACCGGGGCGACTGCAGCCAGGCCTGCCGGCTGCCCTACCAGGTCACCGACGCCCAGGGCCGCATCGTCGCCCACGACAAGCACGTCCTCTCGCTCAAGGACAACAACCAGAGCGGCAACCTGGAGGCCCTGATCGATGCCGGCATCCGCAGCTTCAAGGTCGAGGGCCGCTACAAGGACATGGGCTACGTCAAGAACGTCACCGCCCACTATCGCAAGCTGCTCGACGACATCCTGGAACGCCGGCCGGAGCTGGCGCGCGCCTCCAGCGGCCATTGCACGTTCACCTTCACGCCCGACCCCGAGCTCAACTTCAACCGCGGCGCCACCGACTACTTCGTCCAGGGCCGTCAGCCAGACATCGGCGCCTTCGACAGCCCGAAGAATCCCGGCCGGACTATCGGCTGGGTGAGCAAGGTCGGCCCCGACTGGGTCGAGATCGAGACCGAGGCGACCCTCAACAACGGCGACGGCCTGTGCTACTACGGCCTGCACAAGGAACTCATGGGCCTGGCCATCAACGAGGCGGACCAGGTCGGCGAGGGCCGCTGGCGGGTGCGGCCGAAAGACCTGGTTGCCAGTCTCAAGGACCTGCGTCCCGGCACCGAGATCAACCGCAACCGCGACCAGAGCTGGCAGCGCCTGCTGGACCGGAAATCGGCCGAGCGCCGGATCGGCGTCTGGCTGCGCCTGGGCGAGACCGCCGACGGCGTCGCGCTCACGCTCACCGACGAGGACGGCTTCAGCGCCAGCGCCTCGGCTGTTCTAGCCAAGGAGCCGGCCAGGGACGCCGCCCGCGCCGAGGCCGGCCTGCGCGAGCACCTGGCCAAGCTGGGCGCGACCCTGTTCGAGCCGATCGAGATCACGCTGGACCTGAGCCAGCCCTGGTTCCTGCCCGCCTCGATGGTCAACCAGCTGCGCCGGGAGGCAGTCGAGGCGCTGGAGGCGGCCCGTCGCTCAGGCCTGGAACGCCTGCCGCGCGCCGCCGAGCGGCCGGCCAGTTATCCGGATGACACCCTGTCCTATCTCGGCAACGTCTACAACGGCAAGGCGCGCGACTTCTACGCCCGCCACGGCGTCAGGCTCATCGCTGCCGCCTACGAAAGCCACGAGGAGGCGGGCGAGGTCTCGCTGATGATCACCAGGCACTGCGTGCGCTATTCCCTCAGCCTGTGCCCGCGCCAGACCCAGGGCATCACTGGCGTGCACGGCACGGTCAAGGCCGAGCCGCTCAACCTGGTCAACGGCGACGAAACGCTGACCCTGCGCTTCGACTGCAAGGCCTGCGAGATGCATGTGATGGGCCGGCTGAAACGCTCGGTGGTCAACCAGCGGGCGCGGGAGATGAAGGCGACGCCGATGCGCTATTACAAAACCCGCTCGGGTTGATGCCGGCCGGCGCGCCTGACGGTCGCGCCCCTTCGCCTCACTGGCGGATGGTGTATCCGGCCGGCAGGGTGAACATATCGTCCCTGATCGGCTCGCCGGAAAAATCCTGGAAGGCGATGTTGAGCCGGGTCGGCATCCTGCGGGCCAGGTTGGCCATCGGGCCGTTGCCGTCGTAGCTGGTTTCCAACTCACCGGAACACGGCAGGCCCTTGGGCGCCAGCCGGCGGATGATCTCGCTGAACAGTTGCGATTGCGCCGGGGTGACCTTGGCCACGGCCGGAATGCCCATGAAGAAATCGGCTTGCCGGGTAAATTTGATCAGGTTCTTGACCGCGGCCTGCTCGGGCGTGTCGCTGGCCAGCCAGATATGGCCTTTCAGATGGAACACGGTTTCCTCGTTGCCCAGCCGGGTGGGTATGCTGGCATTCAGGTTGTAGGCCTCGCAGTTCCAGTGCCGCATCGGCCGCACCTGCCCGGTCTTCTCCATGGTCATCTTCATGCTGTTTACCGGGGCGCTGACTTCGGCGGTGGCCTGGAGGTTCTTCAGGTCATGGATCTCGATCAGTCGGCTGGCATGGTCGATCACGGCAACCTGATGCTTGGCCAGGTCGAACAGTTGGCTGAAGTAGCGGCCGCGATCGACGAAATCGCGGCGGATCGTGCTGTCGTGGATCCAGATCCGTTCCTGGCTGGACATGGGCATGCCGAATGCGCCTACCGCGCTGTATCCGGACAGCGTCAGGTCGGCGCGGCCCGCCATCGGCCATAGGCAGACGCCGGCCAGGACCAGGCTGATTAATCCATGTTTCATCAATGTTTATCCCTGAAATCAGTTTCGCCTTCGCCCAGATTCAGGCGTTGATATACCCGCATCAGCGGCCTGGGCGCCCACCAGTTCAGCCAGCCCAGCAGGCGCAAGGTGGCCGGCACCAGCAGCATGCGCACCAGTGTGGCGTCGACCAGCACCGACAGCAAGAGCCCCAGGCCGATGGCCTTGATGAACACCACTTCACCCATGGCGAAGGCGCCCAGCACCACGCCGATCAGCAAGGCCGCATTGGTGATGATGGGCCCGCTGCGCTGCATGCCCATGGAGACCGATTTCAGGCTGTCGCCCTTGGTGGCGTCGCACATTTCCTTGACCCTGGAGAGCAGGAACACCTCGTAGTCGATCGACAGCCCGAATGCGCTGGCGAAGATCAGGACCAGGATGGTGCCGTCGAGCGCGCCCTGGGGGGTGAAGCCGAGGAGTCCGGAGAGATGGCCTTCCTGGATGATCCAGACCAAAGCGCCGAAGGTCGCCGACAGGGAGAGCAGGTTGGTCAGCACGACCTTGACCGGGACCAGCAGGCTGCCCAGCATCAGGAACAGCAGCACGAAGATCACCCCGACGATGGCCGACAGGACGATGGGGACATGCGTGCTGAGGGTGTCCAGGTAGTCGAGATGGAAGGCCGGAAAGCCCCCGACATGGATTTCCTGGAACTCGGGCTGTGCCGGCAGGGCGCGGATGCGGGCGACCAGTTCGCGCGCCTCCGGCGAGGTGGGATCGGGCTTGAAGTGCACGTACATCAGGGTGCTGCGGCCGCGGCTGAACTCGGCCAGTGCGCTGGCCGCCTGCGGGAACTGATCGGGATACTGGTACAGCAGTTGGTAGTCGGCCAGGCCGAACGAGGGGTCCAGGTCCATCAGCCCGGTCACCCGGGTGATGCCGGGAAGCGCGCTGATTTCAGCCGACAGCCGGTGCAGCGCCGCCAGGCTCTCCGGCGCGGTCAATGCGCCGCGGCTGCGGATCACCACCAGGATGGGGGTGATTTCGCTGGTCGTGAAGTGGCTTTCCAGGGTTTGCTGAACCTGGCGGCTTTCCGCCGTGAGGGGCAGGGATCGGCTGTCCGCCGGCCCCACCTTCATGTCCTTCACCGGCAGTCCCATCACCAGCAGGATCGCCAGCGACCCCAGCAGCACCTTGCGGGCATGGCGCATGACGAAATGGCTGAACCGGTACCAGTTGCCGTTCTCGCTCATGTCGTGGCTGTGCAGCGCCAGGAAGGGCGGCACCAGCCGGTTGACGCGGTGGCCCAGCAGGTAGAGCAGGGTCGGCAACAGCAATACCGTGGTCAGCATGGCCGAGGCCACCGAGATGCCGCCGGCCAGGCCCATGTTGTGAAAGAAGCGCTGCGGCAGCAGGAACAGGCAGAGCAGGCTGGCCGCCACGGTGACGCCGCTGAACATCAGGGTGCGCCCGGCCGTCACCATGGTGGTGTGCAGGGCCGCTTCCGGGGCCTGGCCGCCGGCCAGTTCCTCGCGGAAGCGCGACACCATGAACAGGCTGTAATCCACCGCCAGGCCGAGGCCGAGCATGGATACGACGTTGGGCGCATAGACATTGATGTCGGTGAACATGGTCGCCAACTTGAGTCCGGCGATGCTGCTGACGATGGTGACCGCGCCCACGATCAGGGGCAGCACGGCGGCGACGCCGGAGCGGAACACCCACACCAGCAATACCGCCAGCAGGGAAAAGCTGACGGTCTCCGCCAGCCTCAGATCGTGGTCGAGCTGCTCGCGTACATCGACATAGACGGCCAGTTCCCCGCCCAGGCCGAGGTGCAATCGATCGCTGGCGAGGCTGCCGCGCAGGGTCTGGAAGGCCGCGACGCCCTCATCCTGGCCCTTCTTCAGGTTGATGATGGCATAGGTCATGCTGCCGTCATTCGAGCGCAGGGCGGTGTTGCCGGTGGTGTAGTAGGTATACAGGCTGCCGATATTCGGATTGCCGTAGAGGGGCGCCAGGGCGTTGTCGACGGCCTGGCGGTAGTCCGGGTTGTCGACATCCCGGGGCCCGTTCGGCGTGGGGCTGAACATCAATACGATCGGGGTCTCGTTGCGCCCCATGTCGTCGCGCATGTGCGCCGCGGCAAGCTCGGAGCCGCTGCCTGGCGCATCCCAGCCCGGGTTCAGCGTAAGCCGATGCTGGATGTCGAGTCCGTACAAGCCGCTGATGGCCACCCACAGGCCGACCAGGCCGATCAACAGCCAGGGTTGGCGGCAGGCCAGCCTGGCCAGCATGGGAAGGAGTCTGGGCCTCACGTGGCCTTACCGGCTGCCCTGCATGCGCCGTTCCGCCTCGCGGGCCAGGGCGTTCATGCGCAGGCGGATCTCAGCCTGCACATACTCGTCCGTCAGCATGGGCGGGGGCGGCAGCGCGGGCACGACGTGTGCCCGGTAGCGCAGGGTGACCGGGGCGTTCTCTCCGGTGATGACCCACTCGCCCTGCATCGACATGACCCAGCCTGAAACCGAGCGGAATCCGATGCGGCTGTAGGGCTGTTCGTTGAGTTTCAGGATGACATGGTCAGGCAGGACCAGCGACAACAAACCGCCCTCGCCCTTTTGTTCGACCACCTTCGCCGGCGCATTCGGCGACGAGACCAGGCGCGAAAGCGTCATGCCCGGGACAAAATTCGCCAGCCGGTTGTAGTCGGTCAGCATGTCCCAAACGGTGCGTGCATCGGCATTGATCACGGTGACGGCGCTGATGCTGACGCCCATCATCCCGATATCCGTGGCCACGTTCGTCTGGGCGGCGTGCCCGCATGCAGGCAGGGCCGCGAACAGCCACAGCAAGTATCTGTACATCCTGTCTCCTCGTGAGGTTTCTAACCCCTCGGCCGAAATGTACCGTACTACGCGTCGTGTCGGTTGTTTGCTTCGCCGCCAACCTGGTTGAAGGGCAATCGAGGCCATGGCCAGCGAAGACGCTATTGTAATTGCAACGATAAATGAGTAGAGTTATCTACATAATGTCATGGTTACTACTAATACTTACTCTGCCGACCGAGAACGCCTCCGCCCGGATGCGGGCCTGGCGTGCGCTCAAGGCCTGCGGTGCGGTGGTGCTGCGCGACGGCGTCTACCTGCTGCCGGCCGGCGAGGGACGCCGGACGGCCCTGGTCGCCATCGCCGAGGATGTCGAGACTTCCGGCGGCACCACTTACCTGCTGGAGGCCTCCGGCGAGGATTATGCCGGCCTGTTCGAGCGCACGGCCGAATACCGGCAACTGGCCGCTGACATCGCCGCCTGCCGTAACGCGCTCGACCAGGTTGCCGGCGCCGACCTGGTCCGGCAGGCGAAGAGGTTGCGCAAGGGTTTCCAGGCGCTCGCGGCGATCGACTTCTTTCCCGGCCAGGCGCAGGCCCAGACGGCTGAACTGCTCGATGCCCTCGAAGAGGCCGTTCGCGCCCGACTGTCGCCGGGCGAGCCGATCGCCCGCAGCGCTGCCATCGCACGCCTCAATCCGGCCGGCTACCAGGGCCGTCTATGGGCCACCCGCAAGCGGCCCTGGGTGGACCGGCTGGCTTCGGCCTGGCTGATCCGCCGCTGCATCGACCCCGACGCCCGTTTCCTCTGGCTGGATAGCCCCGCCGAATGTCCCGCCGAGGCGCTCGGTTTCGACTTCGACGGCGCCGCGTTCAGCCATGTCGGCGAACGGGTCAGCTTCGAGACCCTGCTGGCCAGCTTCGGTCTGGAGGCCGATCCGGCCCTGGCGCGCCTCGCCGGCATCGTCCATTTTCTCGATGTCGGCGGCCTGCCGGTCGCCGAGGCGGCCGGGCTGGAGACGCTGCTGGCCGGCATGCGCGCCTCGATCGGCGACGACGACAGCCTGTTCGAAGCGGCCGCGACCGCCTTCGATTTCCTCCTTCTCGCGCTCAAGGAAACCAGATGACCGACACCGAACGGCCCGCGCATCCCACCCTCGCCGAGGCCTTCCCCTATTGGCTGAAGCTCGGCTTCATCTCCTTCGGCGGCCCGGCCGGTCAGATTGCCATGATGCATCAGGAGCTGGTCGAGCGACGGCGCTGGATTTCCGAGCACCGTTTCCTGCACGCGCTCAACTACTGCATGCTGCTGCCGGGACCGGAGGCGACCCAGCTGGCTATCTACATCGGCTGGCTGCTGCACGGGATACGCGGCGCGGTGACGGCCGGCGTGCTGTTCTTCCTGCCCGGTTTCGCGCTGCTGTCCGGATTGGCGGCGGTCTACCTGGCCTACGGCGACGTGCCGCTGGTACAAGGCCTCTTCTACGGTATCCGGCCGGCGGTGGTGGCGGTGGTGCTGTTTGCGGCCTGGCGCATCGGCTCGAAGGCATTGAAGAATGAGTTGCTCTACGGCATCGCCGCGCTGGCCTTCATCGGCATCTTCTTCTTCAAGATCGACTTCCCCTGGATCGTCCTGGCCGCCGGCCTGCTCGGTGCCGTCGGTGGCAGGCTGGCCCCGGCCAAGTTCAAGGGCGGCGGCGGCCATGGCGCCAGCCACAAGCAATACGGCCCGGCCCTGATCGACGACGACACGCCGCCGCCCGCCCATGCCGCGTTTTCCTGGACCCGGTTGGCGGCCATGGTCGCTGCCTTCATGGCGGTCTGGGCGCTGGCCCTGTTCGCCATCGGCGGCGCGCCGACGCTGTACGCCATGGGCGACTTCTTCACCAAGGCCGCCTTCCTCACCATCGGCGGCGCCTATGCCGTGCTGCCCTACGTCTACCAGGGGGCGGTGGAGCACCACGGCTGGCTGACCGGCGCCCAGATGATGGACGGCCTGGCTTTGGGCGAGACCACGCCGGGGCCGCTGATCATGGTGGTGACCTGGGTCGGCTACCTGGGCGGCGTCGCCAAGCAGGTCTTCGGCAACCCGGTCGCGGCCGGCCTGGCCGGCGCGGCGGCGGCGACCTTCTTCACCTTCCTGCCGTCCTTCCTGTTCATCCTGGCCGGCGGGCCGATGGTGGAAAGCACCCGGGGCGACATCAAGTTCACCGCTCCCCTGACCGCCATCACCGCCGCCGTGGTCGGCGTCATCGTCAACCTGGCGGTGTTCTTCGCCTGGCACAGCTTCTGGCCCCGGGCCACGGCGGCGGAGCCGTTCGCCGGCACCTTCGACTGGCTGCCGCTGGTGGTCGCCCTGGCCAGTTTCCTGGCGATGTGGAAGTATAAGGTCGATATCATGAAGGTGATCGCCGCCTGCGCGGCGGTCGGGCTGGCCTACACCCTGACCCTGGGAGGATGATGATGGGCAATGCGGAACACTGGGAATCGGTCTATCGGACCAGGCAGGTCGACCGCGTCAGCTGGTTCCAGAGCCACGCCGATCTTTCCCTGGCCATCATCCGGCAGACCGGTATTGACCCCGCCCAGGCGCGGGTCATCGATGTCGGGGCCGGCGCCTCCGTGCTGGTCGACGACCTGCTCGACGCGGGCTACGGTCAGGTCACGGTACTGGATATCGCCGAGCCGGCCCTGGCGGTCAGCCGGGCCCGCCTGGGCGAACGTGCAAGCCGGGTCGACTGGCGGGTCGGCGATGTCACCACGGTCGAATTGCCGGAGGCCGGCTACGACATCTGGCACGACCGCGCGGTGTTCCACTTCCTGACCCGTGCGGAGGATCGCAAACGCTATGTCGAACAGGTCTGGCGGGCGGTGCGGCCGGGCGGTTTCGTCATCGTCGCCACCTTCGGTCCCAACGGCCCCCTGCAATGCTCGGACCTGGAGGTATGCCGGTATGCGCCGGCGGAACTGCACGGTGAATTCGGCTCCGGCTACGAGCTGATCGCGCACCAGACCGAATTGCACGCGACCCCGGCCGGCAAGTCCCAGGAGTTCGTCTACTGTTTCTGCCGGCGTGCGGCCTGAACCTCCGCGCCGGGCCCAGGCATTAAAAAAGGCACCCCGCGGGGCGGGGTGCCTTGCCAGGGCAGGCCGGAGTGCGCGGGAGCAGGGCCGCTTCCCGGCATCAGGCTGAACTGGTCAGGTCATTGGGCCGGCGCGGCCATGGGGGGCATCATCTGGGGCATCATCTGCGGCATGCCGCCCATCATCGGCCCCATCATGTTCATGGGCTGCATCATCGGGCCCATCATGGTCATGGGGTTCATCATCTGGCCCATCATCGGCGTCATGCCGCCCATCATCGGCCCCATCATGTTCATCGGCTGCGTCATGGAGCCCATCATCGGCGCCATGGAACCCATCATTGGCGCCATGCCGCCCAGCATCGGGTTCATCATGGTCATGGGGTTCATCATCTGGCCCATCATCGGCGTCATGCCG
>JAQTLU010000016.1:9853-68097 GCA_028714735.1 Gallionellaceae bacterium
GTTCATCGGCTGCGTCATGGAGCCCATCATCGGCGCCATGGAACCCATCATTGGCGCCATGCCGCCCAGCATCGGGTTCATCATGGTCATGGGGTTCATCATCTGGCCCATCATCGGCGTCATGCCGTTCATCATCGGCCCCATCATGTTCATCGGCTGCGTCATGGAGCCCATCATCGGCGCCATGGAACCCATCATCGGCGCCATGCCGCCCAGCATCGGGTTCATCATGGTCATGGGGTTCATCATCTGGCCCATCATCGGCGTCATGCCGCCCATCATCGGCCCCATCATGTTCATCGGTGCCATCATCGGCGCCATCATGGCCATGGGGTTCATCTGTTCCATGCCCATCTCGGCGTGGGCGCTGGTAGCGGCCAGAATGGCAGCGGCCAGAACGAATTTACGTGCATACATATTGAGTCTCCTCGATGATTGTTTGCTGAATGCAGCGGGTAAGATACAGACTTCAATTTCGGTTGCCGCACGGTCAGTCTACAGCGTCCGCGGTTATTCAACCCGCAAGAATTTTCCACCGCCTGATGCGGCCTGCAGGCCGACCTGAGTGAGGGGCGAAAACGTGATACTCCCTGCCGGCGTCGCACCCGAGGCCCGCCTGCTGCTGATCGGCCGCGCCCTGCGCGCCTTCACCGACGGCTATGTCGCGGTGCTGCTGCCGGCCTACCTGCTGGCGCTGGGCTTCGGCACCTGGGAAGTGGGCCTGCTGAGCACCGCCACCCTGTTCGGTTCGGCGCTGGCCACGCTGGCCGTGGGGGCCTGGGGCCACCGCTTCCATCATCGCGGCCTGTTGCTGGCGGCGGCGCTGCTGATGGCGGCCACCGGACTGGCCTTCGCCAACCTGACCTCGTTCTGGCCGCTCCTGCTGGTGGCCTTCGTCGGCACCATGAACCCCAGTTCCGGCGATGTCAGCGTGTTCCTGCCGCTGGAGCATGCCCGCCTGGCCGAGGCTGCCCAGGGCGATGCCCGCACCACCCTGTTCGCCCGCTACAGCCTGACCGGCGCCCTGTTCGCGGCGCTCGGCGCCCTGGCCGTCGCCGTGCCGGACTGGCTGGCCGGTGCCGGTATCGACCGGCTGGCCGCCCTGCGCGGCATGTTCGTCGGCTACGGCGCGGTGGGGCTGGTGGTCTGGCTGCTCTATCGCCGGTTGCCCGAGCCGCCGCCCCATGCGCAGGCCACGCCGCCGATACCGCTCGGCGCCTCGCGCGGCATCGTGGTCAAACTGGCGGCGCTGTTCTCGGTCGACGCCTTCGCCGGCGGCCTGGTGGTGAATTCGCTGCTGGCGCTGTGGCTGTTCCAGCGCTTCGACCTCTCGCTGGCCGCAGCCGGCCATTTCTTCTTCTGGGCCGGCCTGCTCACCGCCTTCTCGCAACTGGCCGCCCCCTACGTGGCGCGGCGGATCGGCCTCCTGAACACCATGGTGTTCAGCCACATCCCGGCCAATGTCTGCCTGATCCTGGCCGCCCTGGCGCCCGGTCTGCCGCTGGTGCTCGGGTTGCTGCTGCTGCGTGCACTGCTGTCGCAGATGGACGTGCCGACCCGCTCGGCCTTCGTGATGGCGGTGGTGACCCCGCCGGAGCGGGCGGCGGCGGCCAGTTTCACCGCCGTGCCGCGCAGCCTGGCGGCGGCACTCAGTCCCTCGCTTGGCGGCGCGCTGTTCGCGACCGGCTGGCTGGCCGCGCCGCTGGTGGCCTGCGGGGTCCTGAAGATCGCCTACGACCTGGCGATCTGGCGGGCGTTCAGACGCATCAGGCCCGGGCAGGACTGATCAGTGCCCGGCCGGTTTCGAGGCCCGCGCGTTGGCCTCGAAGCCACCCTTGGCCTTCCAGCCCTCGAAGCCGTCCTGCAGCACCTTGACGTTGTCCCAGCCCAACAGGCGCAATGCGAACACCGCCTGGGCCGACAGGCTGCCGGAGTTGCAGTAGACCACCACCATCCGGTCCCGGGGGATCTCGCCTCGCCGGGCCACGGCCTGGCGCCATTCGATGTTGATCGCGCCGGGGATGTGCTCCCTGGCGTATTGGCCGGCGTCGCGGGCGTCGATCACGGTGACCTTCGGCCAGTCCTCGGACGGGATCTGTTCCGGCCAGATCAGGCTGCTGCCGTATTCGGCGAAGTCCGTGTATTCCTCGATGGCCTTCACCACGGCTGGGTTCTCCCCTGCAAACGCGGTCACGGGGAGGAGCAGGGCGGCGGCGAGTGCCAGGGCAGGCAGTTTCATGGAGAATTCCTCAGGCATTGGCCGAGCTGGAGGCCGAACGCAAGGTGCCCAGGGCATCCCTGGCGACGTCCCAGGCGGAATGCAGGAACAGGATGCAGATGAAGGCGCCGACGATGAGGTCAGGCCAGGGCGAGGCGGTCAGTCCGACCGCCACGGCCGCGAGCAGCACCGCCGAATTGGCATACAGGTCATTGCGCGAGCAGAGCCAGACCGAACGCATGTTGATGTCATCGGCGCGATGCCGCCAGAGCAGCAGGAAGCAGCCGGTATTCACCGCCAGCGCAAGCAGGCCGATGGCGCCCATGGTCTCGTAGCCGGGCGTTTGCGGCACGATCAGCTTGTAGACCAGTTCGGCCAAGACGAACAGGCCGAAGGCCGCCATCACGCCGGCCTTGGCCGCGGCCGCGCGCGCCTTCCAGGCCAGGCCGCGGCCGAGCACCCAGAGGCTGAAGGCATAGACCAGGGCGTCGCCCAGCATGTCGAGCGAATCGGCCAGCAGGGACACCGAGCCGGCCAGCAGGCCGGCCGCCAGCTCGACCACGAACATCACGGCATTGAGCGCCAGCACCACGCGCAGGGTCGAACCCTGCCGCTCGTGCAGGCGGTCGATGGCGCACGACTTGTCGCTGCAGCAGTGGGCCATCAAAGGGTAACGCCGAACTTGCGCAGCAGGGGCAGCGAAGCGAGATAGACCAGCACGGTCAATCCCGACGCGACGGCCAGGCCAAGCCAGAAGCCGACGCCGTGCCGGAGCAGGAAGGCGAAGGCCAGGAACAGGACCAGGGAAGGAATCACCAGCCAGAAGATCTGGCCGGCCAGGTCGGCGACGGCCTGGTTGGGCACGCCTTCGGCATGCAGCCAGACGAAGGCCAGCAGGGAGGTCAGCGGCAAGGCGGCCAACAGCGCGGCGAATCCGGCCTGGCGTTTCGCCAGCTCGGAGACGGCCACAACGATCAGCGCGGTGACGACGATCTTGATGGCGTAATGGAACATGATCGATCGGGTCCAGGTTGCGTTTCGGCAATGCTAGCCAATTTTGCCCGCTGGGCGGGATTTACTTGCCGGAAGGTTGCCAGGAAGGGGGGCAGGCCGAACGCGTCGATGCCGGCGCGCTTGGCGCGCCGGCATCGACCGGGGGCGAGTGGTCAGGCCGACAAGCCAACCGGCCCGTCAACCGGTGACGTGCAGTTCGACCCGACGGTTTTCGTAGCGCCCGACCCGGGTCTTGTTGGTGGCGATGAAGTGCGTCTTGCCGAAACCCTCGGTGGCCAGGCGGTCCTCCGGGACGCCCCTGGCGATCAGGTATTGCCTGACCGACTGGGCACGGCGCTCGGACAGCGTCATGTTGTAGGCGGCCGGCCCGATCGCGTCGGTATAGCCATCCACCTGGACATGGGGGTAGCTATCCGACATGAGCTCTTCCGCCGCCTGGTTCAGGATCGGATAGGCCAGCGGGTTCAGCTCGGCGGAGTTGAACTTGAAATTGACGTCCTTGAGGACCAGGGGCAGGGTCCTGTTCAAGACCGGGGCGGGGGCCTGGACCGGGGCCGGGACGGCTGCGGCGACCGGTGCCGGTTCTGGGGCCACCCGGACGACCCGCGTTACCTCGATCGCGGGTGCCGGTGCCGCTTCGACGACCGGTGCCGGGGTCGCCTCGGCGACTGGCGGCGGCGCATTGCAGGGTCGGTCCAGCAGTGCCCTGCCCGGGCAGCCTATGGTCCGGTAGAGCTGGTAGCCGATGGTGTATCCGGTGGGACTGTCCGGGTTGGTCGGGTTGTAGTAAGGCTCGGGCTGGGCATTTGCCATTTGGCAGGCAGCCAGGGCGAGGCCGAAAACACTATATGGATGGATACGCATATTGACCTCCAAGCTGGAATGATCCGGAAAAAAATGCCCGGCCTGAGCCGGGCCAAGTTTGCGGAGGAGACTACAGTTGCTGAGATCACCCGCGCGTGGGCAGGTTCCGCATGGCTGTTTACAGTTTGGTAAGCCAGCCGCCGAGGGCGCCGTGCCGGCCGGGGCTCAGTGCGGGTTCAGGATGGCCAGTTGCCAGTCGGAGGTGCGGTAGCCGGTCGGCTTCCACAGATGTCGCCAGGGCGCCTGCACCGGCTCCGGCCGGGCCGAGCCGAGGTAGGCGCGCAGATCGGGCGGCGCCTCGCCGTCGGCGGTCGCCGGCCAGACGATGGCGGTCTGGCCGCCCGCGTTGCCGGTGCCGGTCAGGTCGAGTCCCGCCACCACGAAGCGGGCATCCGGGAAGAATCGGCGCAGGTTGCCGCCGAGCTCGACGTTGTCGACGACGATGCTGCCGCTTTGGAAGCCGCGCTCACGCAGGGTCCGGGCCAGGTCGGCATAGGGCACGCCCCAGCGGCACTTCGAACAGACCGGCTCATGCACGAACATGTTGGCGGCGCGGCCGAGGAAGGCGACCACGGTCAGGGTCAGCATGATCGCCACGAACACCTTGATCCGGGCCGGCGAGGGACTGGACTGGCGGGCCTTCTCGGTCAGCCAGGCGAGGCCGATCACGAACATCGGCAGCAGGCTGTGCACCGCGTAGTCCGAACGCGGCAGCAACAGGGTGTCGAACAGCACCAGCCAGGCCACCTCGATCAGCAGCAGGTGCAGGATGAGTTGCCCGAAATCGGGCGCGACGCCTTGCGCCGGGCGGATGGCCGTCTGCCGGAACAGGGTCTTCAGCACGCCCGGAAACACCGCCGGCAGGATGAAGATGTAGGGCGACAGGACCAGCACGGGGAAACTGAGGGCATCGCGCAGGGCATGCAATACGTCCTTGGGCGTGTGCCTGGCGGTAACCGAGACCAGGCCCGAGACGAAGTCCGCACCGCGTTGCGGGTCGGCCAGCAGCCAGGCGGCGTAGGGCGCCACGATCAGGAGCGGGATGGGCAGCATGGCCAGCAAGGGCGCCGCGTAGACCTGGCGCCGGATCGCCGGTTGCAGCCAGGCGGCGGCGAGCAGGGCGACCAGGAATACCGCATAGGTGTGCTCGGTGAGCAGGCCGAGCCCGGCCAGGATGGCGAACAGGGCGTAGTCGCGCCGCCTGCCGCGGTCGACCAGGAGCAGCAGCGCCCAGACCGTGGCGACCGCCAGCGCCATGGCGCCGACCCGGTGGGTGAAGCCTTCGTGGAAGCGCCAGAATATCTGGTAGACCAGGGCCATGGCGTCGACCGCCATGAAGCCCCAGAGGGCGCTGCCGGTAATCCGGCGGGTGATCAGGAACAGCCAGCCGGCCATGCCGACCAGGAGGCCGTACTTGAGCAGCAGGAAGGCCTGGACGCCGGTGCCCAGGACCTGCTGCAATGCCCAGAGCGCCCAGTCGTAGAGCGGCCCCTGGCGGACGCCGTAGCCGGGCGCCAGGACCTGGATCAGGAGGTTGTCGTAGGGGTCGTCCTCGCCCAGGTTGCCGGAGGCGAGCAGGCGGGCGCCGGTATGGACCAGGGCATAGGCGGCCACCACGGCGAGCACGCCGGGCAGGCTGTAGAGGAAGCGTTTCCCCTCGCCGGATGGGGTTGGGCCAGTCGATTCCAGGGTGTCTTCCTCATGTGACGTCGCACGCAGCAGGGCGCGATTATATCGCCACCGTCCAGCCGTGGCCTTCGTGGAATAATGGCGGGCAATCGACAACCCAGGCAGTCCCGGTTCCATGACCTCTGAAATCCTGTTCGCGCTTCTGGCCGGCCTGGCCGCCGGCATCGGCCTGCTGCTCTGGCAGCGCGGCCGCTGGCTGGCCGAGCAGGGCGGCCTGCTGGTCCGCATCGCCCAGCTGGAGACCGAGCTGGACAGCGAACGGACCGCCCTGACGGAAAAGCTGAAGCTGCTCGACGAGGCGCGCACGCAGTCGCTCGATGCCTTTCGCGCCTTGTCGGCCGAGGCCCTGAAGAGCAACAACCAGGCCTTCCTCGACCTCGCCCGCGAGAACCTGGCGAAGTTCCAGGCCGGCGCGAAGAGCGACCTCGACGCCCGCAACAAGGCGGTGGAGGTCCTGGTCAAGCCGCTGGCCGAGACCCTGGCCAAGCTGGAGGGCCAGACGGTCGGCCTGGAACAGGCGCGCGCCGTGGCCTACACCCAGTTGAGCGAGCAGGTGCGCCAGCTGTTCGACAGCCAGCAGTCCCTGCAAAAGGAGACCCGCAGCCTGGGCAACGCCCTGCGCCGGCCGGACGTGCGCGGCCGCTGGGGCGAGATCCAGCTGCGCCGGGTGGTCGAACTGGCCGGCATGCTGGCCCATTGCGACTTCGACGAGCAGACCAGCACCGAGTCCGAACACGGCCGCCAGCGGCCCGACATGTTGGTGCGCCTGCCGGCCGGCAAGACCATCGTGGTCGACGTCAAGACGCCCATCGACGCCTTCATGGACGCCATGGCGGCCGAGGACGAACACAAGCGGGAGGCCGCGCTGGACCGCTTCACCCGGCATGTCAAGGACCACATCGTCAGCCTGTCGGTGAAGGCCTACTGGGCCCAGTTCGAGCCGTCGCCCGAATTCGTGGTCATGTTCCTGCCCGGCGAGGCCTATTTCAGCGCCGCCCTGCAGCGCGACCCGACCCTGATCGAATTCGCCGCCGATCAGCGGGTGATCCTGGCCACGCCGACCACCCTGCTGGCCCTGTTGAAGGCGGTCTATTACGGCTGGCGCCAGGAGGCCCTGGCGGAAAACGCGCGCGAGATCTCCGCCCTCGGCAAGGAGTTGTACGACCGCCTGTCCACCCTGGCCGGGCACTGGGTCGGCGTCGGCAAGAACCTCGGCCAGGCCACCGAGGCCTACAACAAGGCGGTCGCCTCGCTGGAGAGCCGGGTACTGGTCACGGCGCGCAAGTTCCGCGATCTCAAGGCCGCCGAGGCCGACAAGGAACTGCCGCCGCCGCCCTTGGTGGAAGTGGTGCCCAGACTGCCGATCGACACCGAATAATGGGCTCGTTCTGGATGCTGGCGGCGGGCGCCAGCTTCGCGCTCATGAGCGTGCTCGTGAAAATGGCCGCCAGCCAGTTCTCCAGCCACGAGCTGGTGTTCTGGCGCTCGGTGCTGGGCCTGGCCTTCATCTTCATCTTCCTGCGCCTGCCGACGGCGGGCGGCGTCGGCCGCAAGCTGGTCGGCGGCCACCTGGTTATGCACCTGCGCCGGGGCCTGGTCGGCTTCACGGCGCTGGCGAGCTTCTTCTACGCCATCACCCAGTTGCCCATGTCGGTGGCGATCACCCTCAACTACACCTCGCCGCTGTTCCTGGCCCTGATCATGCCCTGGTGGCTGCACGAGCGGCCGCGACCGGTGCAGTACCTGGCCGTGGCGCTGGGCTTTCTCGGGGTCGCCCTGCTGCTGCGGCCCTGGCAGGGCGAAAGCGACCTGACCGCCGGCCTGATCGGGCTGTTTTCCGGCTTCATGGCCTCGCTGGCCTATGTCCATGTCCGCCAGCTGGGCCGGCTGCACGAACCGGAATGGCGCACCGTGTTCTGGTTCGCCGTGGTCTGCACGCTCGGCGCCAGCCTGCTCGCCAGCGCCGACGCCTGGCATGCCCCGACCCTGGACAACGCCTGGTTGTTGCTCCTGCTGGGGCTGTTCGCCACCTTCGGGCAATTGGCCATGACGCGCGCCTATCGCACCGGCGATACCGTCGTGGTGGCCAGCCTGGCCTACAGCACGGTGGTGTTCGGAAGTCTGCTGGATGGTTTAATCTGGGGTGTGAAGCTGCCTGCCGTCGCCTGGTTCGGTATCGCCATGACCGTGGCGGCGGGGGTGTGGGCCGTACTGTTGAATGACAAGGAACCAAAATGATCGCGATAAAAGACCAAGGCAAGCTGGTGAGCATCTCCGTCATCGGCGAATTCACCGTGGCGGACTACAAGGAATTCGAGCAGCACGTGCTCAACCATCTCCAGGCCGGCGGCGTCAACCTGCTCCTGGACCTGCGCGACATGATCGACTACACCCTCGACGTGATCTGGGAAGAGATCAAGTTCAACCGCGAGCACCGCTACGACTTCCGCAAGATCGCCGTGGTCACCGGCGACGAATGGATGGTCTGGATCGCCTGGCTGAACAGCCTGCTGGTCGACGGTGAACTGAGGGTGTTCGACGACCCGGGCCTGGCGCTGGACTGGCTGGGACAGGACTAAGCGCTCCTGCCCCGGAGGCCTCAGCCCAGGTTGACCGGGACGAAGATCTTCATGTCGTCGCGCTGGATCAGCAGGGCGATATGGCGCCCGGCCTTGCTTGCCAGGAGGCGCAGCTCCTCGACGTTGCGCAGGGGGGTGCCGTTGGCGGCCAGGATGATATCGCCCTGCTGCACCCCGGCCCGGGCGGCGGGACCGGTGACCTCTTCCACTTCCAGGTTGCCATCGGTGTGCAGTTGCGCCCGGTCGGACGGTGTCAGCTCGCGCAGCGCCAGGCCCAGGCGGCCCGGTTCGCCGTTGCCGGCGGCGGCCGTTTCGGTCCGCTCGGTCAACTCGCCGACCTTCACGGTCAGGTGCTTGCCGGCATGGTCGTGCCAGATGTCCAGGCCGGCCTCGCTGCCCGGCTTGATCTCGGCAACCAGGGCAGGCAAATCCTTCGCGGCGGCGACCGGATGGCCGTCGATGGCCAGGACGACATCGCCGGGTTGCAGGCCGGCCTTGTCGGCCGGGCTGTTGCGTTCGACCGAGGCGACCAGGGCGCCGTCGGCGCTCTTCAGGCCGAACGATGCGGCCAGGTCCTGGTTCAGGTCCTGGATGGCGGCGCCGATGCGTCCGCGCACCACCTTGCCATGCTTGACGATCTGGTCCTCCACCTTCATGGCGATGTCGATCGGGATCGCGAACGACAGCCCCTGGTAGCCGCCCGAACGGCTGTAGATCTGCGAATTGATGCCGACCACCTCGCCCTTCATGTTGAACAGCGGGCCGCCGGAGTTGCCCGGGTTGACCGCCACGTCGGTCTGGATGAAGGGCACGTAGTTCTCGTCCGGCAAGGCGCGCGCCTTGGCCGAGACGATGCCGGCGGTGACGCTGTTGTCGAAGCCGAACGGCGAGCCGATGGCCAGTACCCACTCGCCGACGTTGAGCTGGTCGGGGTTACCCTGGCGCACCACCGGCAGATCCTTCGCGGCGATCTTGATCACCGCCACGTCGGAGGGCCTGTCGTAGCCGATCACCTTGGCCTTGAATTCGCGTTTGTCGGTCAGTTTCACGGTGACCTCGCTGCTGTCGGCGACGACGTGGGCGTTGGTCAGGATCAGGCCGTCGCTGCTGACGATGAAGCCGGAGCCTTCGGCCATGTGCGGGCCGTCCTGGCGTGGCATCGGGATGCCGAAATGGCGGAAGAAGTCGAAGGCCGGGTTGTCGGAGTCGACACCGGGCCTGTTGCGGCGGCCATCGCTGGCGATGGTGATGTTCACCACGCTGGGGCCGTAGGCCTTGGCGATGGCGCTGAAGTCGGGCAGGCCGCCCACGGCCTGGATGATCGGCGCTTGCGTGGCGGCGACCTCGGCATGCGAGTCATGGCTGACTGACCACCAGTTGTAGCCCGCCGCCAGCACGGCCAGCAGACCGGCCACCGGTAACGCGCGGTTGATAAACTTCGATTGCATGGTGCCTCCTTGGGAAACAATCACCATGCGGGCAGGCTGCCTCGGACGGGTCCGGCAGCCGCCACGCACTAGTTGCATTGGTTCCGGATAGAGTGCCGGCGGGGGAAAAAGTTTTTTACCGATTTGTATGCCGGCCGGGTCTTTGCCCGGCCGGACCGGTTTCACCCGCCGGCCGGTGTGTCGACGTGCCCCATGGCCAGGCGGTAGATGCGCAACAGATCGTCCTCGCTGATGTCGATGAAGGTGTCGATCTGGGACAGGGCATAGACCAGGTTGCTGTGGGCGATCAGGGATTTTTCCTCGGCCACGCCAACATTCCGGGTCGGCCCCAGCCGGGCGACCCAGAGCGGATAGCGGCGATGGATGAACGGGGCGTTGAACAGCATGGCCACGCTGAGCAAGATCAGTACGTTGAGCAGCAGGGGCGTCACCAGATAGGCGTAGCCCAGGGTGTGCACCGTTTCGCCGCCCATCACCACGGCCAGGGCGGCGGCTCCGCCGGGCGGGTGCAGGCAGCGCAGGTAGTACATCGCGGCGATGGCCAGGCCGACCGCCAGCGCGGCGGCGGTCAGGGTGTCGTCGATAAGCAGGGCGCAGGTGATGCCGATGGCGGAAGACAGCATGTGGCCGCCCAGCACCGGCCAGGGTTGCGACAGCGGGCTGTGGGGCGCGGCGAACAGGAGCACGGCGGAGGCGCCCATCGAGGTCACCACCAGGGCCGTGCCCTGGCTGTCGAGGATGCCCCGGCTGATGGCCAGCACGCCGAGGATGCCGAGGAAGGCGCCCAGGGCCGATAGCAGTTTTTCGCCGTGGCTGGCCGGGTGCGGGTCCTGGCCCAGCCAGGATTTCCATCTGTTCATTATCTTCAAGGGGATTTCCTCGCTCGATAGGTTCGGGCTGAGTGTATGAGTTAGGCATACTATTGAACAAACGATATATATTGGTTTCATATATCGGATATTCAAATACATGATGGGGTCTTATGGACATCGAATACGCCCGTACCTTCCTGGCCGTGGCGGCCGCCGGCAATTTTGTCGGGGCCGCCGAGCGCCTGCATGTCACCCAGTCCACGGTCAGCGCGCGCATCCAGACCCTGGAGACCCAGATGGGCGCGCGCCTGTTCCGGCGCGGCCGTTCCGGCGCCGAACTGACCGCGGCCGGGCAGCGCTTCCTGCGCCACGCCAAGACCCTGGTGCGTACCTTGGCGCAGGCCCGCCACGAGGTCAGCCTGCCCTCGGGTTTCAGCGGTGGCCTGACCCTGAGCGGACGCAATGCGCTGTGGGAGGACTTCCTGCCCCATTGGGTCGACTGGATGCGCGCCAATGTGCCGGATGTCAGCCTGCGTCTGGAGATCGGCTTCGAGGAGGGCATCATGCAGGGTCTGGTGCAGGGTCTCGTCGATATCGGCGTCATGTACACGCCGGAGCGCCGGCCCGGGCTGGCCGTGGAACACCTGTTCGATGAGTCGCTGGTGCTGGTTTCCAGCAACCCGTCCCGGCCCTGGCCGGATCAGGACTACATCCACGTCGACTGGGGGGCGGAGTTCCACGCCCAGTTCGGGGCCCGTTTCCCGGACATGGAGACGTCGGCGCGTACCGCCAATATCGGCTGGATTGCCCAGCAGCTCATGCAGTCGCAGGGCGGCTCGGCCTATCTGCCGCTGCGCAGCGTGCGTGGCTTGATCGAGCAGGGCCGGTTGTGGCGGGTGCATGAAAGCCCGCTGATCGCCATGCCGACCTACATGGTGTTTCCCATGGATCGGGATGAGGCCCATCTGGCCCGCGCCGTGCAGCGTCTGCGTCTGCTGGGCGCCGAGGAACGCGCGAAAGAGGCCAAGGGCTAGTCGCCCAGCCGCCTGGCCGCGCGCTCGCGCCAACCGGCCGCAAGGACGTCGAGCCGGGCCAGTTCGGCCAGGGCTTCGGCATCGATGGCCGGGCCGAACAGCACCCGCCAGAGCCGGCTCAGGGGCCAGTCCGGCCAGCCCCGCTCGATCAGCTCGAAATGGTCGCCGGCGGCGACCTCGCCCGGTTCCAGCACCCGGTAGTACCAGCCGGTGCGGCCGCTGATCAGGACACGGGTGACCATGTCGGCCACGCCGAAGCGCTGGTTCAGTTTCCAGCACGGCTGCCGGCCCTGGGCGACCTGGATGACGGCGGTGCCGAGCCGGAATATGTCGCCCAGGCAGACGTTGGCCTCGGTCATGCCCAGGGTGGCCAGGTTTTCCCCGAAGGCGCCCGGCGTGTGCAGCAGGCCGGCCTGTGCCGGCAGTTCCATGAGCCAGGCCCCGTAATGATCGAAGGGGTAATGGTGCAGCGCCTTGTCCGGGCCGCCGTGATGCACCTGGTCGGCCTGCTGGTCGCCGGCGAGGCCATGCCGGCCGACGGCGACGCGCCCGGCCACCGGCAGTTTGGCGATCGCACTCGACTCGCCCTGGGGGCCGAAGGGGATGATCCGTCCGCTGCGCAGGCTCAGCAGGGGGACGGACAAGGTCGGGACGGTCCTGGTCATGAGGCGGCCTTTTTCTTCTCCACCGCCCACACCGCCGCTTCCAGCCTGGAGTGCAGGTTGAGCTTGCGCAGCAGGTGCTTGACGTGGACCTTGACGGTACCGTCGCTGATCGCCAGTTCGCGGGCGATCAGCTTGTTGCTCATGCCCTGGGCGATGAGGTCGAGGATGCGCCTTTCCTGCTCGGTCAGGCCGGCCTCGTCGGGGTGGCGCGGCCGGCTGTCCTCGCGCATCGAGTGGGCCAGCAGCCGGGTCAGCCGCTCGGTCAGGGTGACCTCGCCGGCGGCCGCCTGCTTGAGCTTGCCGACCAGGTCGTCGGGATCCATCTCCTTGAGCAGGTAGCCGTCGGCGCCGGCGCGCAGGGCGGCGATCAGGTCGCCCGCCTCGTCGGAGACGGTGAGCATCACCACCCGGCTGTCGAGGTCCCAGCCCTTGATCACCTTGAGCACGTCCAGCCCGCTCATGTCCTTCATGTTGAGGTCGAGCAGGATCAGGTTGGGTTCCAGCTTGCGCGCCAGCTCGATGCCTTCGCGGCCGTCCGAGGCCTCGCCGACGACCCGGAATTCCGGCGCTTCGGCGAGCAGTTGCAGCACCCCGCGCCGGAACAGGGGGTGGTCGTCGATCATCAGCAGGGTCTGCGGGCTGTCGTCAGTCATGCGATTTGCCTCTTTGCTTGCCGTTGGCGGTGAAGTGCAGCACCACGCGGCTGCCGCCCCCGGGGCGTGGTTCGAAATGGAGATCGCCGTGCAGGGTGCGGGCGCGTTCTTCCATGATAGTCATGCCATAGTGGTGCATGTCGGAAGGTTTGACGATGCCCTTGCCGTCATCCTCCACCATGACCTCGACCCGGCCCTCGCCATTGCCGGTCAGGGCGAGCCGGGCACGGCTGGCATAGGCATGGCGGAGGACGTTGGACAGGGCTTCGCGGACGATATGCAGGACATGGATTTCCTCGTTCGGGCTGAGCTGGCAATTCGCCATCGCCAGTTCGAGTGCGATCGGCAGACCGCCCCGTTCGGCGAATTCGTTGACCGTGTCGGACAGCACCTTGGCCAGCGGCGCATCTTCCATCTTGAGCCGGAAGGTGGCCAGCAGTTCGCGCAACTGGTGGTAGGCGGCATTGAGTCCCTCGCGCATTTCTTCCAGTACCGTCTCCAGCTTGCCGCCGGATGCCTCGCTGTCCTTGTCGTCGCGCAGGGCGGCCTTCATCCGGCTGACCTGGATCTTCATGTAGGCGAGCGACTGGGCCAGGGAATCGTGCAGTTCGCGTGCGATCACCGCGCGTTCCTCCAGCAGGGCCAGGCGACGGCTCTGCTCGATGCGCTGCTCGGCGCCGATGGCGACGCCGATATGGCGCGACAGGGCCTCCAGCAACTGCACCTGCCAGGCCTCCATGTGCCGACCGGCGGGGATCTCCAGGATCAGCACGCCGTATTGCTGCTCGGCGTCGGCCAGGGGCAGGGTGAGGTGCTGGCGGAAGCCGTTGGCGATGCTGAAACGGGTCTGGTCGCTGCCGTGGCACCACAGGCATTGGCTCTTGTCGCACGGATCGGCGTCGCCCGGCCGCATGGTGCTGGCCACCGCGACCCCGCTGTCGCCGCCGTGCTCGCCCAGGCAGATGATGCCGTGACCGAGTTCGAGCAGTTCCTCGATATCGCGCAGCACGGCCAGGTAGACCGCCTTGCCCGGCGCCGCGCCATGCAGGCGGGCGATGGAGTGGTAGAGCAGTTCCAGCGACTGGTTGCTGCGGGTCAGCTCGGCGGTCTTCTGGCGCACCCGTTCCTCCAGGTCCTGGTATAGCTTGGCCAGGTCCTCGGTCATCAGGTTGAAGGCGTTGCCGACCTGGCCGAGTTCGTCCTCGCCGGTGTATTCGGTACGCGCCGTGAGATCGCCGCGGCCGACACAGGTGGCCAGGCCGAGCAGTGCGCGCAGGGGTTGCACCAGGTGGGTGTGGATCAGCCAGACGGTCAGCAGCACCACCAGCACGGTGAGCAGCAGCGCCACTCCGAGCACCACGCGCATGACCATGATCTTGGCCTCGGTGCTGTCTTCCATCTGCTTCACCAGCAGATTGATCCGATCCACGAAGCGGCCCATGTCCACCAGCAGCGCGGCCCCCTCGGCGGGCGACGCGACCCCGCGCTGGCCGGTCGCCATGGCCAGGAAGCGCAACCGGATGCGCTCGTGCCATTCGGACTCCACCTGCCGGTAGGTCTGGCCCAGGTTGGCATCGCCGACATGGGGCAGCATGGCCTTGATGGCCTCGTCCTCCAGCGTCGCATCGAAGCGATCGATCGCCTGCGCGAGCTGTGCGGTCGCGCCGGGGGCGGCCCCGGCATGGGCAGCCAGATACAGGCTGGTCATCTGCCAGCTCTGCATGCGCAGGCTGCCGGCGCGGTTGATCGCCTCGCCGCTGCCCTGGGTGGACTCGGCCACCAGTCCCGACACCGCCATGCCGAGCACGGCGAGCATGGAGATGGCCGCGATGGCGCCGCCGATCCTGAGCAGCAGGGAGCGGCTGAAGACCGGCCAGGAAGGCGGATGAAAGGCGTTCGACAGGGTCATCGGATATCCGTAAGAAGTGCGCTACCTCTATTTATCGGGTTGCCAGAATCATGGAAATACCCACAACGTGTCATTGAGCAAGATCATTTTTATCCCCTGAAATTGATTTTGCGCGGAATCAATCGCTTACCGCGCTACCGACCTACCCATTCGAGGGTAGAGCCGCGTCAAAAGCCGCTGCCACCCCCTCTGGCGCTCGTTTCCACGCTCCCTAAACTGAGCCCTGACGATATTCGGATATCGGGGTTTTTTAGAGTGGAAAGGCACATGACACCACGTTCGCAACAACAGCTTTCGGTTCTCATCATGAGCACGCTGGCATTCACGGTGTGCTTCGCGGTGTGGATGATGTTTGCCGTGATCGGCATTCCGATCAAGGCCCAGCTCGGTCTCAACGAGACCCAGTTCGGCCTGCTGGTGGCGATGCCGGTGCTGACCGGTGCCCTGGTGCGTCTGCCGCTCGGCATGCTGACCGACCGACTGGGCGGCCGCATCGTCTTCTTCGCCCTGATGCTGGCTACCGTCGGGCCGATCTGGCTGATCGAGTACGCCACCGAGTTCTGGCACTTCCTGGTCATCGGCCTGTTCGTCGGCCTCGCCGGCGGCTCCTTCTCGGTCGGCATCGCCTACTGCGCCCGCTGGTACGAGAAGCGCCGCCAGGGCATGGCCATGGGCGTGTTCGGCGCCGGCAACTCGGGCGCGGCGCTGACCAAGCTGATCGCCCCGGCCATCGTGGTGGCCTATGGCTGGACCATGGTGCCCCAGGTCTACGCCGCCGCCATGCTGGTCACCGCCATCCTGTTCTGGCTGTTCACCTACGACGACCCGGCCCACAAGGTTTCCGGCCACATCTCCGTGCGCGACCAGCTCAAGGCCCTGAAGGACCCGGTGGTGTGGAAGTACTGCCAGTACTACTCCATCGTCTTCGGCGGCTATGTCGCCCTGGCCCTGTGGATGACCAAGTACTACGTCAGCGAGTACGGCTTCGACCTCAAGACCGCGGCCCTGCTGGCAGCCTGCTTCTCGTTGCCGGGCGGTGTCCTGCGCGCGGTGGGCGGCTGGCTGTCCGACCATTGGGGGGCCCATCGGGTGACCTGGTGGGTGCTCTGGGTGTCCTGGATCTGCCTGTTCATCATGTCCTATCCCAACACCGAGTTCACCGTGCAGACGGTGACCGGGCCGCAGGTGTTCCACCTTTACCTGGGTCCGGAACTGTTCACCGCCCTGCTGTTCACCGTCGGCGTCGCCTTCGCCTTCGGCAAGGCCTCGGTGTTCAAGTACATCTCGGACGAGTACCCGCACAACATCGGCGTCATCAGCGGCATCGTCGGCCTCATGGGCGGCCTCGGCGGCTTCCTGCTGCCGATCATGTTCGGCGCCCTGGTCGACCTCACCGGCATCCGCTCCTCGGCCTTCATGCTGATGTACGGCGTGGTCTGGGTGTCGCTGATCTGGATGTACACCACCGAGGTGCGAAAGATGGACCACCTGGTCAAGCGCAAGCGAGCGGCCCCGGCCGATGTCCTGGAATAACCCTTCAACACTGCATGACGGAGATTTTAGATGAGTACCAACATCGATAAATGGGATGTCGAGGACCCGAAGTTCTGGGAATCGACCGGCAAGAAGGTCGCCAACCGGAATCTCTGGATTTCCATCCCCAGCCTGCTGATGGGCTTCGCCATCTGGCTGATGTGGGGGATCATCACCGTGCAGATGGCCAACCTGGGCTTCCCGTTCAAGCAGGAAGAACTGTTCACCCTGACCGCCATCGCCGGCCTCGCCGGCGCCACCCTGCGCATTCCGGCCTCGTTCATGATCCGCCTGGCCGGCGGCCGCAACACCATCTTCCTGACCACGGCGCTGCTGCTGATCCCGGCCGTCGGCACCGGTTTCGCGTTGATGGACCATACCACGCCGCTGCTCACCTTCCAGTTGCTGGCCCTGCTGTCCGGCATCGGCGGCGGCAACTTCGCCTGCTCGATGTCCAACATCAGCACCTTCTACCCGAAGCGCCTGCAGGGCACCGCCCTGGGCATGAACGCGGGCCTCGGCAACTTTGGCGTCACCACCATGCAGATACTGATCCCGCTGGTGATGACCGCCGGCGTGTTCGGCGCCCTGGCCGGCGACCCCATGGCCCTGGCCAAGGACTCCGGCTGGATCCTCGGCAAGATTCCCGCCGGCACCCTGACCTGGGTCCAGAACGCCGGCTTCGTCTGGCTGCTGTTCCTGATCCCGCTCGGCTTCCTGGGTTTCTTCGGCATGAACAACCTGATGGAGATCTCGCCGAAGATCGGCGGCACCGTCGCCGCCTTCATCAAGGTGCTCTGGCTCTACGGCTTGGCCTTCCTCACCGCCGCCATCGGCCTCTACCTCTACCTGCCGGCGCCGACCGGGCTGGGCCTGCTCAACATGTGGCTGGCGCTGCCGCTGATCATCGCCGCGACCCTGCTGGTCATGAAGCTGGCCGCCTTCGGCGAGATGAAGGCCAACATCGCCAAGCAGTTCGCCATCTTCAGGAACAAGCACACCTGGTCGATGACCGCGCTCTATCTGGTCACCTTCGGTTCCTTCATCGGCTTCTCGATGGCGGTGCCGATGTCGATCAAGGTGATCTTCGGCGACATGCACACGCTCAATGCCGCCGGGGTCTGGGAGCACGTCAAGAACCCGAACGGTCCCTCGGCGCTGACCTATGCCTGGATCGGCCCCTTCGTCGGCGCCCTGATCCGGCCCGTGGGCGGCTGGATCGCCGACAAGGTGGGCGGCGCCATCGTCACCCAGGTCATCTCGGTGGTCATGGTCGCGGCCTCCGCCTATGCCGGCTGGATCATGATGCAGGCCTACCAGTCGGCCACGCCCGAGCAGTATTTCATGCAGTTCCTGGTCACCTTCGTGATCCTGTTCGCCGCCACCGGCATTGGCAACGGCTCCACCTTCCGTTCGGTCGGCGTCATCTTCGACCGCCAGCAGGCCGGCCCGGTACTGGGCTGGACCTCGGCGGTGGCCGCCTACGGCGCCTTCATCGCCCCGGTGGTGATCGGCGGCCAGATCAAGGCCGGCACCCCCGAGATGGCCATGTACGGCTTCGCCGCCTTCTATGCGGTCTGCCTGGTCATCAACTGGTGGTTCTACCTGCGCCCAGGCTCCGAGATCCGCAACCCCTAATTCCATGGTCCATAGGAGAAAACAATGAGTCACTTTCTAGATCGGCTGACCTACTTCACCCAACCGCGCGAGTCTTTCTCCGACGGCCATGGCATCAAGACCATCGAGGACCGCAAGTGGGAGGACGCCTACCGAAACAGGTGGCGCCACGACAAGGTGGTGCGCTCCACCCACGGCGTCAACTGCACCGGCGGCTGCTCCTGGAAGATCTTCGTCAAGAACGGCCTGGTGTCGTTCGAGATGCAGCAGACCGACTACCCGCGCACCCGCGAGGACCTGCCCAACCATGAGCCGCGCGGCTGCCAGCGCGGGGCGTCGTTCTCCTGGTACCTGTACAGCCCGCACCGGATCAAGCACCCGATGATCCGCGGCCGCCTGCTCGACCTCTACCGGGCCGAGAAGCAGTCCGGCAAGGACCCGGTCGAGGCCTGGGCGGCGATCCAGGCCGACAGCGCCAAGCGCGACAAGTACGTCAAGGTGCGCGGCCTGGGTGGCTTCGTGCGCACGTCCTGGGACGAGGTGCTGGAGATCACCGCCGCCGCCAACGTCTACACCATCAAGAAGTGGGGCCCGGACCGCATCTACGGCTTCTCGCCAATCCCGGCCATGTCGATGATCTCCTACGCCGCCGGCTCGCGTTACCTGTCGCTGATCGGCGCCGCCTGCGGCTCCTTCTACGACTGGTACTGCGACCTGCCGGCCGCCAGCCCGCAGACCTGGGGCGAGCAGACCGATGTGCCGGAGGCGGCCGACTGGTACAACTCGACCTACCTGATCATCACCGGCGCCAACCTGCCGATGACCCGGACCCCGGACGCCCACTTCGCCATCGAGACCCGCTACAAGGGCACCAAGATCGTCTCCATGGCGCCGGACTACGCCGAATACGTGAAGTTCGCCGACCTCTGGATGCCGGTCCGCCAGGGTACCGACTCGGCCGCCTTCCTGGCCATGGGCCACGTCGCACTGAAGGAGTTCTACGTCGACAGGCAGGTGCCGTATTTCCAGGAATACGCGCGCAAGTACACCGACATGCCGATGCAGGTCACCCTGCGCAAGCACGGCGACGGCTACGTCAGCGACCGCAACCTGCGCGCCAGCGACTTCGCCGGCAACCTGGGCGAGAGCAACAACCCGGAATGGAAGACCATCGTCTTCGACGAGGACAGCAACAGCTTCGTGGTGCCGAACGGCTCGGTCGGCTTCCGCTGGGGCGAGGAGGGCAAGTGGAACCTGCTCGAGAAGCAGTCCGACCAGTCCGGCATGAAGGCCGAACTGACCTGCCAGGGCAAGGCCGGGGTGACGATCGCCTCGGTCGGCTTCCCGCATTTCACCGAGGGCGAGCCCGACCTGCTCTACCGCAACGTGCCGGTGCGCAAGCTGACCCTGGCCGACGGTTCCGAGACCCTGGTCGCCTCGGTGTATGACCTGCAGATCGCCCAGTACGGCATCGACCGCGGCCTCGGCGGCAACAACGTGGCCAAGGACTACAACGACGCCAATGTCGCCTACACCCCGGCCTGGGCCGCCAAGGTCACCGGCGTCAAGGCCGCCGACATCGAGCGGACCGGGCGCGAGTTCGCCGACAACGCCGTCAAGACCAAGGGCAAGTCCATGGTCATCATGGGCGCGGCGATCAACCACTGGTATCACAATGACATGTCGTACCGGTCGATCATGAACCTGTTGCACATGTGCGGCTGCGTCGGCCAGAGCGGCGGCGGCTGGGCCCACTATGTCGGCCAGGAAAAGCTGCGGCCGCAGGCCGGCTGGGCGCCGATCGCCTTCGCGCTCGACTGGCACCGTCCGCCCCGGCACATGAACTCGACCTCCTACTGGTATTTCCACACCGACCAGTGGCGCTACGAGTCGGTCAAGGCCGACGACCTCCTGTCCCCGGCCGGCAAGAACCGCTACAAGGGTTACTCGCTGGCCGACTACAACGTGGTCTCGACCCGGCTCGGCTGGCTGCCCTCGGCGCCCCACTTCAACCGCAACCCGCTGGAACTGGTGGCCGAGGCCGAGAAGGCCGGCGCCACCGACGAGGCCGGCGTGGCCAAACATGTGGTCGAACAACTGAAGTCCGGGGCGCTGGACGTCGCCTTCGCCGACCCGGACGCGCCGGAAAACTGGCCGCGCAACCTGATCGTCTGGCGCGCCAACCTGATCGGCACCTCGGCCAAGGGCCACGAGTACTTCCTCAAGCACCTGCTCGGCGCCCAGAACGGCGTCCTGAGCGAAGGCGGCGACGGCAACGATTGCAAGGAAGTGAAGTGGCACGAGAACGGCCCGACCGGCAAGCTCGACCTGATGGTGGACATCAACTTCCGCCTCAACTCCACCGGCGCCTATTCCGACATCATCCTGCCCACCGCGACCTGGTATGAGAAGCACGACCTCAACACCACCGACATGCACCCGTTCATCCACCCGCTGTCCGAGGCGGTGAATCCGGGCTGGGAATCGAAGTCCGACTGGCAGATCTTCAAGGCCCTGGCGAAGAAGTTCTCCAGCCTGTCCGGCAAGCACCTGGGTGTCAGGAAGGACATCGTCGCACTGCCGATGCAGCACGACTCGCCGTTCGAGATGGCGCAGCCGCTCGGCCAGGTCAAGGACTGGAAGAAGGGCGAGTGCGAGCCCATTCCGGGCAAGACCATGCCGCTGCTCAAGGTGGTCGAGCGCGACTACGCCAGCACCTACAGCAAGTTCATCGGCCTCGGTCCGCTCATGGTCAAGCTCGGCAACAACATCAAGGGCATCGACTGGAACACCGACCAGGAGTACGAGGAACTCAAGAAGTGCAACTACACGGTGAAGGAGCCGGGCGTGTCGTTCGGCATGCCGAGCCTGGAAGAGGACATCGGCGCCTGCGAGGCGGTCATGCGCATGGCCCCGGAGACCAACGGCGAGGTGGCGCACAAGTCGTGGTCGGCCCTGTCGAAGAAGACCGGCATCGACCACCATCACCTGTACGCCGGGCGGCATGAGGACAAGATCACCTTCCGCGACATCCAGGCCCAGCCGCGCAAGATCATCACCGCGCCGACCTGGTCCGGGATCGAGTCGGAACATGTCTCCTACACCGCCGGCTACACCAACATCCACGAGCACATCCCGTTCCGCACCCTGACCGGCCGGGCCCACTTCTACCAGGACCACGAGTGGATGCTGGACTTCGGCGAGGGCTTCTGCGCCTTCCGGCCGCCGCAGGACCTGGGCGCGCACAAGAAGGTGCCGGCCAGCGTGATGAAGAAGCCGCACCTGACCCTGTCCTGGATCACGCCGCACTCCAAGTGGGGCATCCACTCCACCTACCAGGACAACCTGCGCATGCTCAACCTGTTCCGCGGCGGGCCTTATGTCTGGATCGCCGAGGACGACGCCAAGTCGATCGGCATCGCCGACAACGACTGGGTCGAGGCGATCAACGCCAACGGCGCCACCATGGCCCGTGCGGTGGTGTCGCAGCGGGTCCCGCGCGGCATGGCGATGATGTACCACGCCCAGGAGAAGACCATAAACGTGCCCGGCTCGCCTTCCACCGGCAAGCGCGGCGGCATCCTCAACTCGGTCACCCGGGTCATCGTCAAGCCGACCAACATGGTCGGCGGCTATGTTCAGCTCGCCTACGGCTTCAACTACTACGGCACGGTGGGCTGCCAGCGCGACGAGGTGGTGATCCTGCACAAGGTCGAGGACCAGAACATCGACTGGCTGGAGCGGCCGTTGACGCCTGAACGCGAGCAGCAGCGCAACCCCGCCGGCATCGGCTCGAAATAACCGTCATCCAGGAGAAAGCCATGAAAGTCAGAGCCCAATTCGCCTTCGTCTTCAACCTGGACAAGTGCATCGGCTGCCATACCTGCTCGGTCACCTGCAAGAACGTCTGGACCAACCGCAAGGGCGCCGAGTACATGTGGTTCAACAACGTCGAGTCCAAGCCCGGCATCGGTTATCCCAAGCAGTGGGAGAACCAGGAGATCTGGCGCGGCGGCTGGGAGTTGAAGAACGGAAAACTCCAGCTCAAATCCGGCTCCAAGCTGGACCGCCTGCTCAACATCTTCTCCAACCCGGACATGCCGGAGATCGATGACTACTACGAGCCGTTCACCTTCGACTATGCCCGGCTGCAGAACGCGCCCCTGAGCGAGGCGGCGCCGACCGCCCGGCCGGTGTCGCAGATCACCGGCGAGAAGATGGAAAAGATCACCTGGGGTCCGAACTGGGAAGACGACCTCGCCGGCGAGTTCGAGAAGCGGTCCAAGGACCGCAACATGCACAACCTGGAGAAGGAGATCTACAAGCAGTTCGAGAACACCTTCCACATGTATCTGCCGCGCATCTGCAACCACTGCATCAACCCGGCCTGCGTCGCCGCCTGCCCCTCGGGTTCGCTGTACAAGCGCGAGGAAGACGGCATCGTCCTGGTCGACCAGGACAAGTGCCGCGGCTGGCGCATGTGTATCTCCTCCTGCCCGTACAAGAAGGTGTTCTACAACTGGGAATCGGGCAAGGCCGAGAAGTGCATCGGCTGCTACCCGCGCGTCGAGTCCGGCATGCCGACGGTATGCTCGGAGTCCTGCGTCGGCCGCATCCGCTACAACGGCATCATGTTGTACGACGCCGACCAGATCGAGCAGCTGGCCTCGGTGCCGAACGAGCAGGACCTCTACCAGGCCCAGCTCGACATCTTCCTCGATCCCAACGACCCCAAGGTGATCGAGCAGGCCCGCCTCGACGGCATCCCCGAGGACTGGATCGAGGCCGCGCGCAAGTCGCCGATCTACAAGATGGCGGTGGACTGGAAGATCGCCTTCCCGATGCACCCCGAGTTCCGCACCCTGCCCATGGTCTGGTACGTGCCGCCGCTGTCGCCGGTGCAGTCGCACATCGACCAGGGCGGCCTGTCCTCCGATCCGGGCAGCGTCATCCCGCCGGTGGAAAACCTGCGCCTGCCGGTGAAATACCTGGCCAACCTGCTCACCGCCGGCAAGGAAGAACCGATCGTACTGGCCCTGAAACGGATGATCGCGATGCGCGCCTACCAGCGCTCCATCCACGTCGAAGGCCAGGCCGACACCCGCGCCCTGGACGAGATCGGCATGAGCGAGGACATGGCCAAGGAGATGTACCGTTACCTCGCCATCGCCAACTACGAGGACCGCTTCGTGATACCGACCGGCCATCAGGAGGTCGCGCTGGAGGACTTCTACGCCTTCCAGGGCCAGAACGGCTTCTCCTTCGGCAACGACTCCTCGCCCGGCATCTCCGCCAACTCGCTGTTCCCGGAGCGGCGCAAGGAGACGGTGGAATCCCTCGAACCGGCGCCTTTGGCCGACAAACGCTAAGACTTGTTTCCTCCCTCTCCCGGCGGGAGAGGGCAAGAACCTAGGAGAACACCATGCTTTATCGACTGCTGTCCAAACTGCTGGACTACCCCGACGCCGATCTGCTCGACGCCCTGCCGGAAACGCGCGCCCGCCTGGCCCGCAATCCCGACCTCGACCCGACCGAACGTCGCGTCGTGGCGGATTTCATCGACCACCTCGAAGCCCTGGACCCGACCGAGGCCCAGGCCGCCTATGTGCTGACCTTCGACCTCACGCCGGAACACGCCCTGCACCTGACCCACCATCTGTTCGGCGACGACAAGAACCGCGGCCCGGCCCTGATCGACCTGACCGAGTTCTACAAGGAATACGGCCTCGAACTGGCGGCCAACGAACTGCCCGACTTCCTGCCCCTGGTGCTGGAATTCGCCGACCAGCTCGACCCGGAAGAAGCCCGCATGTTCCTGGCCCAGTGGACCAAGGTGCTCAAGGTGCTGGCCGGCAACCTGGAAAAGGCGGACAGCCCCTATGCGGCGCTGGTCCGCCTGGTCGAGAACCGCGCCCAACTCGTCAAAGCCGCCGCCTGAACAGGAGAACACCATGGACCTGCATCAACTCATCTTCGGGGTCTACCCCTACATCGCCCTGGTCACCTTCATGCTGGGCAGCTGGATCCGTTTCGACCATGAGCAATACACCTGGAAGAGCGACTCCAGCCAGCTGCTCTCGAAGGAATACATGCGTTTCGCCAGCAACGTCTTCCACATCGGCATCCTGGGCATCTTCTTCGGCCACCTGGTCGGCCTGCTGACGCCGCACTCGGCGTTCCAGGCCATGGGCATTTCCGACATGGCCCACCAGGGCATCGCCATCTTCGCCGGCGGCATCTTCGGCCTGATGGTGATCCTGGGCGGCGCGATCCTCTGGCTGCGCCGGATGTTCAACAAGCGGGTGCGCGCCGCCAGCCGCTGGATGGATATCAATATCCTGGGCTGGCTGATCCTCACCGCGCTGTTCGGCCTGTCCACCATCTACTGGTCGATCGGCCACGCCGAACACGGCGATGCCACGGTGATGATCCGCCTGGCCGAGTATGTCCAGAGCGTGGTGACCCTGCAGGCCAACCCCGACCTGCTGCGCGGGCTCGACACCGTCTACAAGGTGCACATCTTCCTCGGCCTGTCGGTGTTCCTGTTCTTCCCGTTCACCCGCCTGGTGCACATCTGGAGCGCGCCGGTCGGCTACCTGTTCCGCGCCTACCAGATCGTGCGCGCGAAACGGGTCTGATCCTTTCCGTCGCCATGGCCACAGTCCCCTTCCGCGTTCTCCTTCGCAGCTCATCACCTCTCTTCCGCGCGGAAGCGGCCATGGCGACCTTTTTATACCTGACCAAGATCAAGGCCGATTTTCAGCAAGCGCCTGATCATGTATACCAGAGTAATTATGTAGAGTAATTGAACAAGGAGGCTGACATGTTGGAAACCCCCAAGGGCATCTTCATCCCCGAGGCCCGAAATACCGCCAATCCCTATGCCATCTACACCCGCAAGGTGCTGGTCGACGGCCGCGAGGTACTGACCGATCCCGAGGGCTACCTCCTCAAGCTGGACGAATGGAGCGAGGGCTTCGCCGTCGCCCAGGCCGGGGTCGAGGGGCTGGAACTGACCGACGAGCACTGGCAGGTGATCCGGTTCATCCGCGAATACTACGAAGAGCACAACGTCCAGGCCCAGGTGCGCGACATGATCAAGCACTTCCGCGCCGCCTGGGGTCCGGACCATGGCAACAACCACTATCTGCACGCCATCTTCCCCATGGGCGGGCCGCAGAAACAGGGCAACCGCCTGGCCGGGGTGCGCAAGACCAAGGGCGAGCACTGACCGGGATTTCGGGTCAGCGCCATGTTGGCGCGTCGCCAGTGTGGATGGGCGACGCGCTTTCCTTGGGTGTGGATTACGTAAAACGCCTGTAGTGGGTCGCCAACCAGGCTGACTGACCTGGGCAAACCGGCCTACGCGAACCCTGGCCGCCCCGAGGCCAAATCCCGGCGCACGTGCTTGGCTGGCTCATTGGTTTCTGCCAGACTTCCTTGATGAGGCTCAGTGAACTTGGACTGGATCGCTGGTTGGCGGACAAAGCCGGCGAACTGTGTGAGTCCGATCTATCCGTGGTCAGGTGCACCGCGGTCGACCGGGGGCGCTACCTGATCCGGGGCGAGGACGGCGAGGTCCCCGCCGAACTGACCGGCAAATTCCTTCATCTCGCCGATTCTTCCACCGAACTGCCATGCCTGGGCGATTGGGTGTGCGTGCACTACCGCGATGCCGGCGCGCAGGCCAGCATTCACCACCTGCTGCCACGCCGATCCTTCCTCCGGCGCAAAGCCGCCGGCCGCGACGTCGAATTCCAGATGATTGCGGCAAATATCGACGTGGCATTCATCGTGCAGGCCTGCCACTTCGATTTCAATGTCCGACGACTGGAGCGCTACCTCGTGATGGCCAGGGACGGCCATATCGAGCCCGTGGTGCTTCTGACGAAGACGGATCTGGTTGCCCCGGAGGAACTGGAACAGATGATCGGCCGGATCCGGCTCATGGGCGTGGACGCGAAGATCGTCTGCGTCAGCAACGTGACGGGTGCGGGCGTCGATCAGGTACGCGACTCATGGCTGCCGGCAAGACCTATTGCCTGCTCGCTTCGTCGGGCGTGGGCAAAACTACGCTCATCAACCGTCTGCTCGGTGACGGCGCGCTCGAAACCGGCGCAGAAGGATGGACCGGCCCGGAACTGGTTTTGACTCCGGCGCGGTCGCCGGTCTACAAAACTGCCAGCCGGAGCCGCCGCGCAGGTGCCGCATGCAACCGCGCTATAACAGCACTACCATCATCAGCAACAGTGCCCAGGCGATGAGACCGGCGCCGATCACTGTCTGGGCGATACCTGCCGCGGTGACTTCCTCGCGCATATGGCACAGCCCCTCGATGCCGTGATAAATGATCCCGCTGGAGAGTCCAAGCGCCACGAGGGAAAATACGGCGTTGAAGGCCAGGCTCGGAATCAGCAGGCCCAGGGACGAGAGCCAAAGCGGAAGCGGGGCGATGGCCGCCAGGAGATAGGCATCGTGATAATCGATCTCGAGCCGATTGCTCGCGGCGACCTGCTTGATCAGCCAGCCCATGCCGAAGAAGGTCGCCATCTCGGCGAGGAAGAAGATCACCGCTATCTCGCCCCAGGCCGCGCCACCGGCATCCTTGAACAATGAAATGGGCGCGCTCGTGCCGGTGAGATACAGCATCCCGGGCGGCAACAGCGAGAGCGGCAGGACCATGAAGGCGAACACCTTGAGCAGCCTGGGGTGGATTTTTTCCAGTTCAGGCCAGCCTTGAGAGGCGGACAAGGGTAATTTGGCAAGAGAAATGAAATTCATGGTATGCCTCCTGTTTCATCGGACATCATCAACATCAGCTATTTGATCATGACGTGATTGTATCAAGCCATGATGTAATAACTAGGCTATAGGAAAACCCATGTCAAGTACGGATTCCAGCGTGCCCCCTTCCTTGAGCAAGGCAGACTACGAACGGATTTCCCACTTTCGCTACCGCCTGCGCCGTTTCCTGCGGATCAGCGAAGAACTGTGCAAAGACCAAGGCTTGACCCTGCTGCAGTATCAGCTGCTGTTGCACGTCAAGGGCTTTCCGGGCCGTGACTGGGCCAGTATCGGCGAGTTGGCGGAACGTCTGCAGGCCCAACACCATGGTGTGGTGGCCCTGATCGACCGCTGCGAAAAACTGGCTCTGGTGGAGCGCATGCCGGGGCGCAACGACCGTCGTGTGGTGGAGGTCCACCTGCGCCCCAAGGGGGAAGAAATCCTGGCCGGGATCGCCACCCTGCATCAGGATGAGTTGCACTTGCTGCTGGGTGAATTCGCCCTCGCGGACTGATCTTCAGGCCGCCTCAAACCTCCCGCACCGCCACCCCGGTGACGCCGTCGAAGCCGATCTCGGCCAGCTTGGCCAGTTCGGCCTCGGTCTCCACGCCTTCGGCGTAGACCTGGATGCCGATGCGGTGGGCGATCTCGCACAGGCCGGTCAGGAAGGCCTGGTTGCCGGGGTTACTGTCGATGCCCTGGATGAAGCCGGGATCGACCTTGAGGAAGTCGAGGCCGAGGTCGTAGAGCAGGCCGATCTGGTTGAAGTGGTGGCCGTAGTGTTCGAGGCCGAGGTGGCAGCCCAGCGGTTTCAGGTCGCGGGCCAGGTCGCGCAGGGCGACCAGCCGGCGCAGGCCGCCGGTTTCCGGCACTTCCAGCCAGAGCCGCTGCCGGCTGTCCGGGTGTTGTTCGAGCAGCTTCATCATCTGGCGCAGGAACTCCGGGTCGGCGATGGAGCGGGCCGACAGGTTGACCCAGAGGCCGCCCGCGCCGGTGTCGTTGTCGAGTTCGTCGAGCGCCAGGGCGAGCACCGCGAGGTCGAGCTCCTGGACCAGGCCGAGGCGTTCGGCCAGCGCCAGGAAGCGGCTGGCGGGCAGCCATTCGCCATCGTCCCGGACCCGGATGCGCAACGGGCATTCGCGATGCGGCGCCGGGTCGCTGCCGACGCGGATCGCATGGTGCACCAGCTTGATGGCGTTGGTCTGATGCAGGGCATAGCGGATGGCGCTGCGCCATTCGCCGGCGCTGGCGGGCAGGTCGGGATCGCTGTCCGCGGCGGCCTGGCAGACCTTGTTGCCGCCGGCCGACTGGGCCCAGGCCACGGCCGCGTCGACCCGGGCCAGCAGGCGGGTGGGTTTCTCGCCGCGCATGAAGGCGCCATAACCGATGTCGATCTCGGCGTTGCGGTCGGCGATCGGCTCCACCGTCTCCACCAGCCTGGCCATCAGTTCGTCCATGATCGCCGCGGTGTCGCAGCCTTGCGGCAGGAGCAGGCCGAAGTCGGCCCCGGTGAGGCGGCCGGCGTAGGCGCCGACGCAATAGGGCGTCAACTCGCCGATGGCGCGGCCGATCCGGTGCAGCAGGTCGTCGGCGGTCTCCCGCCCCTGCTCGCGGTTGATCAGGTCGAGATGGGGGATGCGGATGATGGCCAGGGCGCCGAACAGGCTGTCTTCGGCCTCCAGGGCATGGTCCAGGCTGGCCAGGAAGAAGGTGCGGTTGGCCAGGCCGGTGAGCGGATCGAAGTTGGCTTCGCGGCGCAGGCCTTCATAGCGCTGGGCGTCGTCCTCGAACTGTTCGCGCAACCGGGCCACGGTTTCGTTCATCGCCGCGGCCAGCTGCCTCAGTTCGGGAACCTGCGGCTCCGGGATGGTGATGTAACGGTGCTGGGTGATCGCCCTGGCCTGGTCGATGACCTCCTGCATCGGTTGCCGGATGCGGCGCAACACCAGGCTGACCAGGATGCCGCCGAGCAGGCCGGCGAGGAAGACCGCGCCGGCCATGGTGACGGCGGTGCGCCAGAGCGACTTGTAGGCGAACTGGCCGCGACTCATCAGGATGACGCTGCCGAGCGGCGTCCAGCCGCTGCTGATCTGGGCCTCGCCGGGCAGCGAGCGGATCGGCAGCAACTTCACGAACCAGTCGGGGGCGCCGGCATCGCTGTCCCGGCTGACCTTGTCGGCCAGGACCTTGCCGGTCGGGTCGGTGATGCGGACCAGTTCGTACTGGCCGCTGTTGAACAGCGCGGTGGCGGCGACCACGACATCGTCGGCGTCGGTGTCGGCGCGGCTGAGGGCGAGCGCGAGCGCGGTGGCGTTGTCGCGGTTCTTCATGGCCAGTTGCGCTTCCAGGTAGTCCCGCGCGTTGTACAGGGACGCGAACAGGCTGGCCAGCAGGGCGAGCAGGGCGCTCGCGAGGATGGACAACCAGAGTTGGCGGTACATGGACATGGCGCTACTCCTTGTATTGCGAACGTCGCGCCAGCGACTCGCTAGACCCCCTCTCCCGCTCGCGGGGGAGGGTCGGGGTGGGGGAGACGATCATGACGATGACGGCAAGCATGATCAGGGGCGGCGTTATCGTCATGATCGTTAATCGAAACCTTCGTCGCGGGCGCGGCGCAGGGTGTCTTCCCACAGGGGCAGGCGGCCGCCGCCGGAAACGTCGGGCAGGTCCTGGGCGTCACCCCACGCCCCCGCACTATTGAAACTGAATATCGGTTTCAGGTCCGTCCGCTGGGAAGCGGGCAGGATCTCGGTCAACCGGTTGTCGAGCAGGACCGGTTCCTGGTTCGGCGAGGCGAAATAGGCCAGCACCATGTGCACCGGGTCGCCGGCGCTGCGCGTTTCGCCGAGCGTCTTCACGTAGACCAGGCGCAGGCGTTCGGGCGGGACCTGCATGGCCAGCAGGGTGAAGTACTTGGCGATCACGAAATCCTCGCTGTCGCCGTAGCCCTTGCCGAGCACCTCGCCCAGGGTGGCCCAGTAGTCCGGCCGGCCCCAGATACGCTGGTCGCTGCTTTGCCGGGTGCGCCGGTTGAAGAAATCGTTGGCGCGGGCGAGCTTGTCCGGCACGGCGGCGGCCGCGGCGCCGTCGACCATCTGCCGCCAGTCGCCGTAGGCCTGCTCGCCGGTCTTGCCGAACTGCCGTTTCACGAAGGCGGCCAGTTTGTCGGTCCTGGCGGCCGTGGCCGGGGCCGCTTCGCCCGGCGTCGTGCCGCGCCATTTGTCCATGAAGGCCAGCACCTTGGCGGCTTTGACCTGGCCGGGTATGTACATGACGATCTCGCCGGTGGGGTCGTACAGGTAGGCCGTGGGAAAGAAATCGACCGGGCCGACCTGGCGGTGCGGACTGTTGGGGTCGCGGCGCTTGCCGCCGGCGACCAGGCGGAAGCCCAGGTCGAAGCTGTTTGCCGCGGAGCGGAGCGCTTCGGGGCTGTCGTAATCGAGGCCGATGCCGATGACCGTCAGGTCGGGCCGCCCATCGAGTGTGTTCAGCGTGGGCATCTCGACCCTGCAGAGCGGACACCAGGGCGCCCAGAAGGCGACCAGCAGCCACTGGCCGCGATAGTCGGCCAGCCGGAGGGTCCTGCCGTCGATGTCGCTGAATACGAAGGGAACGGTCTTTGCGCTGGAACCGGGGGAAATGGCGGGCGACGCCGCGAGCACCAGCGCCAGCAGAATGGCGGCAAGAAAACGCGGGTTCGCGGTGCGGGGCCTCATGGCCGGGTGGCTCCTGAGCGGGCTTGTACTGCATCATAAGCCACGGCCACGATTAATTGTAGAAGCCGGGGCCGGCGCGGTGGCGGCCGGTCATGAAAAGGAGCGAGGGCGGGCCGCCATCCCCATGCCGGCCATGGCGGTTCAGTCGGACCTGGCTATCGAACCTATCGCCAAATCCTATTAGATCATCCTGTTTTGCCCCCTAGACTGAATCGTACAGACATAAACAACCGATGGAGGAGCGAACCATGTCAAACGAATCCCAATGCCCGTTTGTCCACAAGGCCGGCAGCGGCACCTCGAACCACGATTGGTGGCCAAACCAGTTGCACCTGGAGATACTGCACCAGCACAATCCCGAAGCCAGCCCGATGGGCGAGGGGTTCAACTACGCCGAGGCCTTCAGGGGCCTCGACCTCGCGGCCGTGAAGCGGGACCTCACCGCCCTGATGACCGACTCGCAGGACTGGTGGCCGGCCGATTACGGCCACTACGGTCCCCTGTTCATCCGCATGGCCTGGCACAGCGCCGGCACCTACCGCGTCGGTGACGGCCGCGGCGGCGCCGGCCACGGCAACCAGCGCTTCGCCCCCCTCAACAGTTGGCCCGACAACGTCAACCTGGACAAGGCGCGTAGGCTGTTGTGGCCGATCAAGCAGAAATACGGCCGCAAGCTTTCCTGGGCCGACCTCATCATCCTGGCCGGCAACGTCGCCATGGAATCGATGGGCTTCAAGACCTTCGGCTTCGGCGGCGGGCGCGAGGACATCTGGTCGCCCGAGATCGACGTCTACTGGGGCAACGAGCAGAAGTGGCTGGATGACAAGGCCCGCTTTGCCGACGGACGCGACCTGGAAAACCCGCTCGCCGCGGTGCAGATGGGCCTGATCTATGTCAATCCGGAAGGCCCGGGCGGCCAGCCCGATACGCTGGAAACCGGCCGCCTGGTGCGCGAGACTTTCGCGCGCATGGCGATGAACGACGAAGAGACGGTGGCGCTCACCTGTGGCGGCCACACCTTCGGCAAATGCCACGGCGCCGCTCCGGCCACCCATGTGGGGCCGGAACCCGAAGCCGCGCCCATCGAGCAGATGGGCCTGGGCTGGAAGAACAGCTTCAAGAGCGGCGTCGGCGGCGACCAGATCGGCAGCGGCCTGGAAGGCTCCTGGACGCCGACCCCGACCCAGTGGGACATGAGCTATCTGGATGTGCTGTTCGGCAACGACTGGGTGAACTCCAAGAGCCCGGCGGGCGCCTGGCAGTGGACGCCAAAGCAGGCAACCGACAGCAACCTGGCCCCGGCTGCCGACGATGCCGCGAAAAAGGTGCCGATCATCATGACCGATGCGGACATGGCGATGCGCATGGACCCGATCTACGAGCCGATCGCACGGCGCTTCCAGCAGAACCCGGAAGAATTCGCCGACGCCTTCGCCCGCGCCTGGTTCAAGCTGACCCACCGCGACATGGGCCCGAAGTCGCGTTATCTCGGCCCCGAGGTGCCGGCGGAAGAGCTGATCTGGCAAGACCCCATCCCCGCCGCAGCGCATCCTTTGCTCGGCGATCGGGACATCGCCGCCCTCAAGGCGGATGTGCTGGCATCCGGGCTGTCCGTCTCCGAACTGGTCGCGACCGCCTGGGCTTCGGCGTCGACCTTCCGCGGCTCCGACAAGCGCGGCGGCGCCAACGGCGCGCGCATCCGGCTGGCGCCGCAGAAGGACTGGGAGGCCAACCAGCCGCAGCAACTGGCCCGGGTGCTGGGCAAGCTGGAGGGTATCCGGAACGCGTTCGGCGCTGGCGGCAGGAAGGTCTCGCTGGCCGATCTGATCGTGCTGGCCGGCTGCGCCGGGGTCGAGGAGGCGGCCAGGAAGGCCGGCCATGCGGTGACGGTTCCGTTCGCACCGGGCCGCATGGACGCCGCGCAGGAACAGACCGACGTGGAATCCTTCGCCGTGATGGAACCCATTGCCGACGGCTTCCGCAACTACCAGAAGGGCAAATACCCCGTCTCGGCCGAGGAACTGCTGCTCGACAAGGCGCAACTGCTGACCCTCACCGCGCCCGAGATGACCGTGCTGATCGGTGGCCTGCGCGCGCTGGACACCAATGTCGGCCAGTCCAGGCACGGGGTCTTCACCCAGCGGCCGGGGGCGCTCACGAACGACTTCTTCGTCAACCTGCTCGACATGGGCACCGAGTGGCGGCCGGTTTCCGATGCCGTGGAGGTGTTCGAAGGGCGCGACCGCAAGACCGGCGCAGTCAAGTGGACCGGCACCCGCATCGATCTGGTCTTCGGCTCGAATTCGCAACTGCGCGCCCTGGCTGAAGAATATGGCTGTGCGGATGCGCAGGAGAAGTTCGTCCACGACTTCGTGGCCGCCTGGAACAAGGTGATGAACCTGGACCGCTTCGACCTGGCGTGATCCCCCGGTCTCAGACGAACCTGGCGACGAAGGCCCCGACGCTGTCCGGCGGCAGGGCCAGCCAGGCCCGGTGGCCGTCGCCGGGGACGACGCTGACCGGGCCGCCCTCTGCGCTGTGGATATCGTCGACGGTGTATTCGCGGATGCCGGCGGGCTGGATCACCTCGATGCGGTCGCCGAGCGACAGCTTGTTCTTGGCCACGAACTCGACCCGGCCGCGTACCGGGTCCCAGGCGACCAGGTCGCCGACGTAGAGGCTGCGGCCCGATTCGGAATGGCCGCTGAGGTAGTTCTGGTAGTCCTGGGGCGTGTGGCGCTGGTAGAAGCCGTCGGTGTAGCCGCGGTTGGCCAGGCCGGCCAGCTGGCCGAGCAGCCTGGGGTCGAGCGGGCGGCCGGCGACCGCGTCGTCGATGGCGGCACGATAGGACTGGCAGGCGCGGGCGACGTAGTAGGGCGACTTGGTGCGGCCCTCGATCTTGAGCGAGTCGACACCGATCTCGACCAGGCGCTGGACGTGCTCGATGGCGCGCAGGTCCTTGGAGTTGAGGATGTAGGTGCCGTGCTCGTCCTCTTCCATGGGCATGTGGCTGCCCTGGCGGCGCTCGTTCTCCTCCAGCAGCCAGACGTCGCCGGCGGCGTCTTCCCGGGCCGGGTTGAGCTTGTAGTCCCAGCGGCAGGAGTTGGTGCAGCTGCCCTGGTTGGGGTCGCGGTGGTTGAAGTAGCCCGACAGCAGGCAGCGGCCGGAGTAGGCCACGCACAGGGCGCCGTGCACGAACACCTCCAGTTCCATGTCCGGGCAGTCCTGGCGGATGGCGGCGATCTCGTCGAGCGAGATCTCGCGCGAGAGGATCACCCGGCTGACGCCGGCCTGCTGCCAGAAGCGCACCGCGGCGCTGTTCACCGTGTTGGCCTGGACCGAGAGGTGGATCGGCATGTCGGGCCAGTTCTCCCGGATCAGCAGGATCAGGCCGGGGTCGGACATGATCAGGGCGTCCGGGCCGAGGGCGATGACCGGGGCCATGTCCTTCAGGTAGGTCTTCAGCTTGGCGGTATGCGGGTAGATGTTGGAGACCAGGTAGAACGGGTGGCCGAGGCCGTGGGCGCGGTCGATGCCGGTCTTGAGCACGTCGAGGTCGCCGAACGCGTTGTTGCGCACCCGCAGGGAATAGCGCGGCTGGCCGGCGTAGATGGCGGTCGCGCCGTAGGCGAAGGCGGTGTCCAGCATGGTCAGGGAACCGGCCGGGGCGAGCAGTTCGGGGCTGGGCATGGCGGGGCGATCCGGCGGCGCGGCGGCTAGCCGCGCAAGGCCTCGAGTTCCCTGATCGCGGCGTGCAGGCGGGCGGACAGGGTGAGCGCCATGTATTTCGCCAGGGCGAGGGCGAGGCCGGGATGGCCGGCGGCCAGGGCGTCGAAGCTCTCGTGCGACAGGGCATAGACCTCGGTGTCGGTCATGGCCACCGCGTCCGCGCTGTGGCCGCTGCCCTCGATGAAGCTCATGCCGCCGACGATCTCGCCCGGCCCGCTGGTGGCCAGGTGGTAGTTGTCCTTCTTGTGGATCGGCAGGGTGATCTTGACCAGCCCGCTGCGGATCAGGAACAGCTCCTTGCCGGTGTGGCCGACCTTGAATACCCGCTTGCCGGCCTTGACGGTGCGCAACTCCACGGCGGCCGCCAGGGCGGCCAGGGCCTCTTCGCTGCAGTCCTTGAGGGCCGGCATGGCGCGCAGGTCGATCGTGGCCGGACAGATTTCCCCGATCGGGCAATTCGCCACCTCCCGCATGGCGATCCATTCCAGGGCGTCGTCGAGCTGGCGGAAGGCGAGCGCCTTTTCGGTCGGCCGGACGATGCCGGTCTCCTTCAGGAAGCGCTTCATCTTCAGCCCGCTCGGCAGTCCCTTGGGGATGTCGCAGAACACCAGGTAGGCATCGTGTTCTTCCAGCTGGCTCTTGATCTGTTCGAGTACATGGGTGGCCGTGACATCGAGCGACTGCACCCGCCGCATGCTCAGGATGACGTACTTGCGGTTGCCGGTTTCCGGGTCCAGGGCGGCGTGGAGCTGGCTGGCGGTGCCGAAGAACAGGCTGCCCTGCAATTCGAACACCACGGTCTCGTTGCCTTCCTGTTCCAGCAGTTCGAGATCCTGCGGCGAGTGGGCGCGCCGGGTGAAGATTTCCTGTCCCTCGATCCGGGTGCGCACCACCGAGCTGCGGGTCTGCTCGCGGATGAACAGCAGCATGGCCAGGGCCACGCCGACGCCCGAGGCGGCGATCAGGTCGCCGAACAGGGCGACCAGGATCACCGCCAGGATGACCACGAAATCGAGCCGGGTCGAACGGGTGAAGAAGAAGGCCAGGCTGTGCTGGTCGATCATGCGGAAACCGACCACGATCATGATGGCGGCCAGGGCGGCCACCGGGATCCAGGCGATCAGCGGCGCCAGGAGCAGGAAGGTGGCCAGCGAAAAGACGCCGGCCATCAGGCCGGACAGCCGGGTGGCGCCGCCGCTCGAAATGTTGATCGCCGAGGGGCCCATGGTGCCGGAGCCGGGGATGCCACCCACCAGCGCGGAGGCGATGTTGCCGAGGCCCTGGCCGAGCAGTTCGCGGTTGGAATCGTGCTGCGAGTTGGTCAGCGTGTCGATCACCAGGCAGGTCTTCAGGGTGTCGATGGAGAGCAGCACCGCGAGGGTCAGGGCCGGCACGATGACCCCGGTCACCGCGCCCAGGCCGAGTCCGCTCAAGGCCAGCCAGTGCTGGCTGAGGTTGTCGGTCAGGCTGCCTTCGGCGCTGACCAGGGTGCCGACCAGCAGGGGGTTGTGATCGGTGGTCATCAGCGCCGGGTCGAGCTGGGCCAGGCCGAGATAGCCGGCCGCGCCGGCCAGCAGGGCGACGATGGCGGCCGGCACCGCGCGGGTGACGCGCGGCGTCAGCAGCATGGTGGCCAGTACCACCGCGCCGATCAGCAGGCTGTGCCAGTTCCATCCGGCCGGGGTTGCGACCGCGTCGAGCAGGCGGGTGCCGTTCGGCGCGCCGAGGAACTTGGGTATCTGGCTGCCGATGATGATCAGGCCGACCCCGCTGAGGTAGCCGCTCACCACCGGGAACGGGATGAACCGGATCAGGCGGCCGATGCCGGCCAGGCCGAGGCCGATCTGGATGCCGCCCGCGAGCAGGCCGATCAGCGCCAGCAGCAGCAAGGCCGTGGCCGCCGGCAGGCCTTGCTGGGCGAATCCGATCGCCAGCGCCGAGAGCACCGCCGCGGCCGGCGCGCAGGGTGCCGTGATCAGCCGGGGCCGGCCGCCGAAGACCGGCGCCACCAGGCCCAGCGCAGTCGCGCCGAGGATGCCGGCGAGGGCGCCCTGGGCCGACAGCGAGCCGCCCAGGGGCGAGTAGATGGCGACGCCGAAGGCGATGGCCGAGGGCAACGCCACCAGCATGGCGGCCAGGCCGCCCCAGACATCCCCGCTCAGGTGGTCGAGCGGGAAGCGTTGTTTCAATGATGTGGCTGACATGGGTCACCCCGGTGGACGCAGCTTTGCGGGCGGTCTGCGGTGTTGCGGACGCGCCTTGCGTCCCATCCCGCAAAACCCTCGCCGCGCCCGCGATGGATTCATTCAGAGGCTCCCGAAGTATCTGCGTCCGGGTCGGGCCGGTCAAACGTCGGAGCGCTAGTCGCCGAAGTTGGTGCCGACGCGGCGGGCGCTTTCCACCCAGGAATGGTCGACCGGGACGGTCTTGACCAGTCCGGCCACGTCCTCGAGTACCACCGGGACGGTGTTTTCGCCGTGTGCGGCGACCATGACGCCGTAATGGCCGTCGTGGATCAACTGGGCGGCGGCGGTGCCCAGCCGGGTGGCCAGGATGCGGTCGGCCGCCGACGGCGTGCCGCCGCGCTGCAGGTGGCCCAGGATGGTGACCCGCGCCTCCAGGCCGGTGAGGGACTCCAGTTGCTGGGCGACCCGGATGGTGCGGTCGGCATAGACGATCTCGGCGGCCTCGGCCTTCTTGCCCTTGATCGCCGCCGGGGCGGCCTGGATCTCCTGGTATTCCTCGACGCTGATGGCGCCTTCCGCCACGGCGACGATGGAGAATGGCTTGCCGCTGCGTTTGCGCTTGTGGATCGCGTTGGCCACGCTCTTGATGTCGTAGGGGATCTCCGGGATCAGGATCACGTCGGCGCCGCCGGCGATGCCGGCGCCGAGGGCGAGCCAGCCGGCGCGGTGGCCCATGATCTCGACCACGATGATGCGGTGGTGGCTATGCGCCGTGCTGTGCAGGCGGTCGATGGCCTCGGTGGCGATGCCGAGCGCAGTATCGAAGCCGAAGGTGGTGTCGGTCATCGCGACGTCGTTGTCGATGGTCTTGGGCAGGGTGACCACGTTGAGGCCGGCCTGCTTCAGGCGCAGGGCGTTCTTCTGGGTGCCGCCGCCGCCCAGGCAGACCAGGCAGTCGAGGTGGCTGCTGCGGTAGTTGGCGACGATCACCTCGGTCATGTCGCGCACCTTGCCGCCGACCATCATCTTGTGCGGCTTCTCGCGGCTGGTGCCGAGGATGGTGCCGCCGAGGGTGAGGATGCCGGACAACTGGCCGCTCTCCAGCAGCGTGGTGCGGTTTTCCATCAGGCCGCGGAAGCCGTCGCGAAAGCCGACGACGTGCATCTTGAGGTCGAGCGCGGCCTTGCCGACGCCCCGGATGGCGGCGTTGAGGCCGGGGCTGTCGCCGCCGGAGGTGAGGATGCCGATGTGCTTGGTCATGGGGTCTGGAAAACGAGCGGGGGCCGCCATTGTCCTGCCCGCGCAGGCGGGAAGCCAGTTTTTTGTACCGGGCTCGCGTTATTGACGGGGGCGAAGCGGCGCTTACATCATCTCCACGACCCATTTGGTCACCGTCGCGGTGGCCACCGCGCACTTGTGTCCGCGGGCGTCGCTGAAGGCCTGGTACTGATCGGCCTGCCACATGTCGTAGGTGCGGCCGGTGAACTGCTGTTGCAACTCCTCGCAGGTGACGCCGCCGAACTCGGCCTTGAAGCGCTCGACCAGTTCCTCGCCCTTCCTGAAGTTGTTGATGAAGCGGCCCTTGTCCAGCTTGTCGCGGTCCCGGCCGCGCTTGGCCGAGAGCGCCACCAGGCCGCCGGTGAGGGCGCCGCAGGCCCCCTTGCCGGACAGCCCGCCGCCGCCGGAGAGGCCGTGGCTGGCCTTGATCACGCTGTCGTCGATGACGCCGACGGTCTCCTGCACCGCCGCCAGCACGCACTGCGGACAGCAGCCGTAGTCCAGCTCGTACTGCAAGGCCCGGTCGTAGGCCTGTTGGGCGAGGGCTTGCTTGTCGTCGGTACTCATGCCGGACTCCTGTGTATTAGTAAATGCTAATGTACAGCATAGCCGGGTGCCGGTCACATGCCAAACGCGGTCATTGCGCCAGCGATTCCTTCTCCATCAGCAAATAGGTGTTGTAGGCATTGCTCCGGTTGGCCTCGCGGAAGGCGGGCATGCGCTCGTAGCGCGACCAGTCGGTCTGGCCGTAGGCCTCCTCGAAGGAGGTCAGATCGGCCACCGCCCTGGCCATCTCGGCGCGCAGGAAATTCAGGTAGTCGCGGGTCAGGGCGAGGTCGGCCATGGGGGTGTCCGAGGCGCTGCCGTGGCCGGGCACCAGGGTGTTCGGTTGCAGGGCGATGAGCCGGTCGAGCGCGGCCAGCCAGGCCTTCGAATCGGCATCGCCGACGAAGGGGACGCGGCCCTTGAAGACCAGGTCGCCGGCGTAGAGCACGCCGTCTTCCTTGACATACACCACCAGGTCCTCGGGCGAGTGGGCGGGGCCGACGTGGCGGATCAGGAAATGCACCCCGCCGAGCATAAAATCAACGTCGCCGGACAGCCAGAGGTCGGGTTCATGGAAACGCTGCAGGCCGTCGGCGACCCAGGGCGCGAGCACCTCCTTGCGCTGCTCGAAACGCTGCCGGGCCGCGTCGGAGCCGATCACGCCCCGGGCGCCTTCGTGCGCCCAGATCTCGGCGCCGGCGTCCTTGAACACCTGGAGGCCGTAATAGTGGTCGGCATGGTAGTGGGTGACCAGGACGTAGCGGATCGGTGCCTGGGTGACCCGGCGGATCTGCTTCAGCATCGCCTCGGCCAGGGACGGCGTGCCCAGGCTGTCGATCACCACCACGCCCGCCGGGGTGACCACGAAGCCGGCGTTGGACATGAAGCCCTCGTTCGCGGCCGAGGCGGCGCCGGCCAGTCCCGGCACGTACCAGCTGTGCGGGGCCAGCCTGACCGCCTCGACCTTGACCGAGACGGGCGGATAGCCGGGTCCGGCCGCGCAGGCGAACTGGCCGAGCAGCAGGGTGAAGATGAAGAGTAGTTGTTTCATGTCGGCTTTCTCGTTCCTGGCGGCGATTATAGGGTCCGGTTTTCCTTGGGGTAGTATCGGGGCTGTCGAGTTCCCGGAGTAGTCACGCGTGAGTTTCAGACGCTTCATTCCCTTCCTGGCGGCCTTCGTGCTGCCGCTGGTCGTGGTCTATGCCTGGTGGGGCGGCTTCAGCCCGGTCGAGATCAGTCCCGGGCAGGTGCGCGGCCCCTACACCTATGCCTATGTCGAACACCAGGGCGATTACGCCAAGCTGCCGGACCAGCAGGCCCAGGTGGAGAAGGCGCTGCTGGCCGCGCAGATCGCCCCCGGTCACGCCATCACGGTGCTCTATTCCAATCCCGACGTGGTCAGCATGGGCGACCGGATCGCCCGCATCGGCTATCTGGTGCCGGCCGGCACCACGGTGGCCGAGCCCGTCAGGCTCGACACCATCCCGGCGCGTCCGGTGCTGCTGGTGACGGTGCGCGCCGCCGTGCTGCTGGCGCCGAGCCGGGCCTACCAGGCCCTGGACAAGTACATGCAGGCGAAGGGGCAGGGCATCCGCATGCCGACGGTGGAGATCTACCAGCCGTCTGCCAGCGCCTTCGCCATGGGCAATCTGGCCGTGGAGATGCCGGAGTGATCTTCTGGGCCGCCCTGCTGGCGCTGGCCTGGGACCAGGTCGCGCCGCTGTTCCGGCCGAGCCAGCCGGAGCGCCTGTTCGGCCGCTATGCCGACTGGGTGCACGACCATTTCAATGCCGGGACCCACGCCCACGGTCTGCTCGCCTGGGCGGCGGCGGCGCTGCTGCCGGCCCTGGCGGCGGGCCTGATCAGTATCTGGCTGTTTGACCTCGCCTGGCTGCTTGGCCTGGCCTGGTCGGCCGTGGTGCTGTACCGCTGCCTGGGTTACCGCCAGGTGGTCGACCTGGCCCGCGCGGTGACTGCGGCGCTGGTGGCAGGCGACCCGGTGCGGGCGCGCGAAAAGCTGAACGCCCTGGGGCTGGCATGCGGCCCCGAACAAGCCCCCCGCGATCTGGTCCGGCCTGCCATGGACAGGCTGTTCCAACTGGGACTGGAACGCCTGTTCGGCGTGCTGTTCTGGTTCGCCCTGCTCGGCGCCTTCGGCGCGGTGGCTTATCTGCTGACCCGGTCGCTGGCCGAGCGCTGGCGCGGCGAGGTCGATTTCTATGCCGCCATCGCCGGGATCGTGCCGTTGCTGGACTGGCTGCCGGCCAGGGTGATGGCGATCAGTTTCGCCATCGTCGGCAATTTCGAGGAGGCCATGCTGGCCTGGCGTTCGCGTGCCGCCGACGGCGACCCCGACAGCGTGGTGCGCGTGGCCGGACTGGCCGCGCTTGGGCTCGGCCGCGAGGCCCCGGGACCGGAATATGTGTCTGCGGTCGCCAGCCTGCTCAACCGCTCCGTCCTGCTCTGGCTGGGCGTGCTGGGACTGTTGTGGCTGGGCGGGGTATAGGCGGTCGCCGGGTCCGGCCGCCGGTTGGGCAGCCGTATTAGTGCGTGCTAATATGATTCGCCATGAAATCCATTGCCTTGATCATCTGGCTGCTGAGCGCGAACGGCCACGACCGGATCGTCGAACGTAGCCATTACGACGACATGGCCGCCTGCGAGGCCAAGGCGCAGGCCGTGGCCGCACACTATGCGCAGCAGGGCGGCAAGACCCGCTACCTCTGCCATCCGGTCGTCGAGGAAGTCGGCGACGTCGACGAGAACGGCAACCCGGTCGAGGTTCACTAGCCGCCGAGGCTGTCCGGTCGGCCATTCCTGGCTTCGCCTGAACCGGTGACTGGCCGATAGTGCCGGTGTTCGGGATACGCTAATCTATCTTGATACAAGGTGGCGACCGTGATGTGCGAGTTCGCCGGAGCATGGCTGGGCGGTCGCACGCATCCAGCCGGTTCCGCGGAAGCCGGTTCATCTCGGCAGTTTCCCGCAGCGACGCAGGGACTTTTGAACCGGTAAACTGGGTGCCCGCAAGATGAGAAACGGCGACAAACTTCTATCCCTGGGCTTGCTCCTGGCCATGCTGGCCGTGGCGGCCGTTATCTGGCGGCCGTGGGCGCCGGCCAGGCCGGCGCGTCCCCATCTGGTCGCCCTGGTGCAGTTGACGGCGGTGGATAGCCAGACCGTGGCCGGCTTCAAGGCCGGCATGGCGGAGGCGGGCTACCGCGAGGGGGCAGACATCGTCTACCTGGATTCCGGTCCGGCGGGCAGCATCGAGCGGCTGGATGCCGTCATCCTCGACCAACTGGGCAAAAAGCCCGATCTCATCCTGGTCTCCAGCACCCCCGCCGCCCGGGCGGTGCGCCGCCTGACCGAGGGCAAGGGCATCCCGGTGGTGTTCGCGCCGGTGAACGATCCGGTTGCGGCCGGCATCGTCGGCGACCTCAAGCACCCGGGCGGCCAGATCACTGGCGTCCGGCTGTCTACCGGCGACGACCTGCGCCTGCAATGGCTGCGCGAGATCGCCCCCAGGACCCGGCGGGTATACGTGCCCTACACCGCGGAAGACCGGAGCGCCCAGGCCACCCTGGCACAGATCGCCCGGGTGGCGCCCGGGCTCGGCCTGGTGCTGGAGCCGCAGCCGGTGCGGGGCGAGGCCGGGGTAAAGGCCGCGCTGGCGGCCCTGCCGGCCGACGTGGATGCCATCTTCCTGCCCCGGGACAGCAGCATCGAATCCCATATCGACCTCTTCGTCGCCTACGCCAAGGCGCATCGAATCGCGCTCAGTGCCCCCAGCCTCGCCCAGGTCGAGGCCGGCGCCCTGTTCAGCTACGGTTTCGTGCACCGGGACATCGGCCACCAGGCCTCCCACCTGGCCAGCCAGATCTTCAAGGGGGTCAAACCCGGCGACTTGCCGGTGGAGATGGCGGAAAGCGTGCTCTCGCTCAACCTGGCCACGGCGCGCCGGATCGGCATCATCATCCCCGACGCCATCCTGCTCCAGGCCGAGCAGGTGATCCGCGAATAGGATGCCGATGATGCCGCGTGTCAGTATCCGACGACGCCTGCTTACCGCCCTGATCGGCCTGGCCGCGCTGCCGCTGTTGCTGGCCGGCGTGGTGCTGGGCTGGCGCGCCTACCAGTTGAACGTGGACGAGGCCTATGCCCACAAGCAGGAGATGGCGCGCCGGGTCGCCGTCCAGGTGGAGGCCGCCATGGCGCAATTCCAGGCCACCCTGGAAAGCGGTATCCAGCTGTCCGACTTTGCCGTCGCGGATACGCCGGTCCGACGGCAGATCCTGGCCCGGATACTGGCGCGGCGCGGCACCTACCAGGAGATCGCCTATCTGGGCGGCGATGGCCGCACCGCGATCTACCTGTCCAATTTCCGCATGCTGGACCCCGGCCAGGCCGTGCCCGATTCATTCCAGGCCGCCGCCCGGGCCGCGGCGGAAAGCGGCAAGGTGGTCTACGGCGGGATCTACTACGACCCGGGCAACAACCAGCCGCTGATGCTGCTGGCCGTGCCGGTGCGCGATCTGCGCGCCGGCACGCTGGCCGGGGTGGTGGTGGCGGAGGTGCGCTTCAAGCCGATCTGGAACCTCATCGCCGGCCTCGACCTGGCGCCCGGGGAGGACATCTACCTGGTCGACTCGGACGGTCGCGTCATCGCCCACCGCAACCCGTCCATCGTCCTGCGCGAGACCCGGATCAACCTGAACGCCGGGCAGCGGCGCCAGCCAGGCCTCGACTCGGACGACGTCTTCGTGGCCACGCAATCCTTTGTACTGGGCCAGCGGACCTTCCGGGTGGTGGCCCAGCGCGCTGCCCACATCGTCCTGCGGCCTGCCTTCGGCAGCATATTGATCACCATCGTGGTGATCCTGCTCACGCTGCTCGGGGTATTCGCCCTCGGCATCCCGCTGGCCCGGCGCATCAGCCGGCCGATCATCGCGGTTTCGGAAACCGCGCGGGCGATCCGCGACGGCGATCTGGACCGGCGCGCCCGGGTCGAGGGCGACGACGAGATCGGCGAGCTGGCGAGCACCTTCAACAGCATGACCGCGCGCTTGCATGCCACCCTCAAGGAACTGGAAGCGGAAGTCCAGACGCGCCGACGCACCCAGCAGGATCTGGAAAGGCTCAACCGTGCCTACCTGGCCCTGAGCATGAGCAACCAGGCGGTAACCCGCGCCACCGACGAGACCGCCCTGATGCAGGAGGCCTGTCGCATCGTCAAGGTGGACTGCGGCTACCGCCTGGTCTGGATCGGCCTGGCCGAACACGATGCGGACAAGACCGTGCGGCCGGTGGCCCAGGCGGGCTTCGAGGCGGGCTACCTGGACACGGTCAGGCTGACCTGGTCCGACAGCGAGCGCGGACGCGGACCCACCGGCACCGCCATCAGGGAGCGACGCGGCTTGGTCTGCCAGGACATCGTCCACGATCCCCGCTTCGCGCCCTGGCGCGAGCAGGCCCTCAAGCGCGGTTACGCATCGTCGGCCGCCCTGCCCATCCAGTCGGACACCTGGGTGTACGGCGCCCTCATGGTCTATGCCGGCGAGGCCAACGCCTTCAGCGAGACCGAGATCAGCCTGCTCTCGGAGCTGGCCGAAAACATCGCCTTCGGCATCGCCAGGCTGCGTGCCCTGACCGAGCGGCAGGCCGCGGAGGCCAGCCTGGCCCAGGCCAAGGAGCTGTTCCAGACGGTCACCCAGTTCGCCACCGACTGGTCGTACTGGCGCAGCGAGGATCAGCAGGCCTTCAAGTACATCTCGCCGATCTGCGAGGCCATCACCGGCTACGGCGCGGCCGAGTTCGAGCGCGATCCGGCCCTGCTCGACCGGATCATCCATCCCGACGACCGCGCCCGCTGGGAGGGCCACCTGATCGAACACGGCGAGGACGCCAGCCATGAGCCCCAGGAGTACCGGATCGTCACCCGGCAGGGCGAGGTGCGCTGGATCAGCCACACCTGCCGGCCGGTGATCCAGGAGGACGGCCGCCACATGGGCCTGCGCGGCTCGAACCAGGACATCACCGAACGCAAACTGGCCGAGGCCGAACTGGCCGTCTATCGCCACCAGCTGGAAGACCTGGTGACAAGGCGCACCGGCGAACTGCGGCGGCAGCAGGCCTTTGTCCAGGCGGTGCTGGAAAACGTCTCCGACGGCATCGTCGCCTGCGACGAACAGGGCAAGCTGTCCCTGTTCAACCATGCCAGCCGCGAGATGCACGGCATCGACGTGGAGGAACTGCCGCCCGAACGGTGGGCCGAGCATTACCAGCTCTATCAGGCCGATGGGGTCACCCCGATGGCCAAGGAGGATATCCCGCTGTACCGCGCCTTCCTGGGCGAGACGGTGCAGAACCGGGCCATGGTGATCAGACACCGCGACGGCGGCAAGCTCGACATCGTCACCTCCGGCCAGGCCTTGTTCGACGACCAGGGCGGCAAGATCGGGGCGGTGGTCACCCTGCACGACGTCACCGAGCAGAACCGGGCCAAGGCCAATCTGCAACGGGCCAAGGAGGCCGCCGAAACGGCCAACCGGGCCAAGAGCGTGTTCCTCGCCAACATGAGCCACGAGCTGCGCACCCCGCTCAACGCCATCCTCGGTTTCGCCCAGATCATGGCCCGCGATGCCGCCATCGAGGCGAGCCACCGCCGGGAGCTGGAAACGATCGGCCGGGCCGGCCACCATCTGCTTTCGCTGATCAACGATGTCCTGGAAATCTCCCGCATCGAGGCCGGCAGCACCACGATCCAGAACGAGATCTTCGACCTGGCCGAGACCGTGACCGCGATCGACGAGATGATCCGCGTCCGCGCCGATGCCAAGGGCCTGGCCCTCACGATCACCTGCCACGGCCAGCTGCACCCCTACGTCATGGGCGATGCCTCCCACCTGCGCCAGGTCCTGATCAACCTGCTCGGCAACGCGGTCAAGTACACCGATCAGGGCGAGGTCGGGCTGCATATCTACCCGCTCGACGGCCATGTCCGCTTCGAGGTGGCCGACACCGGCCAGGGCATCGCCGCGGATGAGCAGGAACGCATCTTCCAGGCCTTCTACCAGACCGAGGCGGGCATCAGGAAGGGCGAGGGAACCGGCCTCGGCCTCACCATCAGCCGCGAGTTCGTCCGCCTGATGGGCGGCGAGATCACTGTCGTCAGCGCCCCCGGGCAGGGCAGCAACTTCAGCTTCACCCTCCCGCTGCCGCCGACCGGGGCGCCCGAGCCTGCCGAGCAACCCGGCCGGGTGATCGGGCTCGAGGCCGGTCTGCCGGCCTGGCGCGTCCTGGTGGCGGAGGACAATGCGGATAGCCGGGAGTTGATCACCCGCCTGCTCGAAGACGTCGGCTTCCAGGTGCGCGCGGCCGAAAACGGCCAGGAGGCGGTGGCCATCTTCGCCGACTGGCGGCCGCACTTCATCTGGATGGACATGCGCATGCCGGTGCTCGACGGCTACCAGGCCACCCGGCAGATCCGCGCCTTGCCGGGCGGCCGGGATGTCCACATTGCCGCCCTGACCGCCAGCGCCTTCCAGGAGGACCGCGACAGCATCCTGGCGGCGGGCTGCGAGGAAATGGTGCGCAAGCCGATCGAGCAGGATCGCCTGTTCGCGATGATGGCAAAACTGCTCGGGGTACACTACATCTACGCCGAGGCCGCGGCGCCGGCGAGCCTGCGCCACGACATCGACCTGTCCGCACTGCCGGCCGCGGCACGGCGGGAATTGGGCGCTGCCGCCGAGATGCTCGACATGGAGGCCGCCCGCGCGATGGCCGAGCGCCTGAGTGCCGAATACCCCGACGAGGCGCTCGACATCGCCGAGTTGATCGATGGCTACCGCTTCGACCTGCTGGCCGATCTGTGCCGCCTGAAAGAGAAAACGACATGAACAGCACTGAACAGACTGCCGGCAGCATCGTCATCGTCGACGACAATCCCACCAATCTGCGGGTATTGAGCGCCATGCTGGAACAGGCCGGGTACAAGGTCCGTCCGGCCCTCAGCGGCGAGCTGGCGCTGCGCTCGGTCGCGGCCAGCCCGCCCGACCTGATCCTGCTCGACATCCGGATGCCCGTGATGGACGGCTACGAGACCTGCCGGCGGCTCAAGGCCGATGAGGCGACGCGCGCCATTCCGGTCATCTTCATCAGCGCACTGAGCGAAATCGAGGACAAGCTGACGGCGTTCCAGGCCGGCGGCATCGACTATGTGACCAAGCCCTTCCAGACGGAAGAGGTCCTGGCCCGGGTGCGCACGCATCTGCAACTGCACCACATGCAGCTGCATCTGGAAACCCTGGTGGACGAACGTACCCGGGAGTTGTCCCAGAGCGAGCAGCGCTACCACCGCATGCTGGAGCAGACCATCCAGGCCATCGCCATGACGGTGGAGAAACGCGACCCCTACACCGCCGGCCATCAACTGCGCGTTTCCCAGCTGGCCGATGCCATTGCCGAAAAGCTCGGCATGGACAAGTACGCCCGGGAGGGCCTGCGCCTGGGCGCCACGATCCACGACATCGGCAAGATCTACCTGCCGGCGGAAATCCTCAACCGGCCCGGCCGGCTCGGCGATATCGAGATGGCCCTGGTCAGGACCCATCCCGAGGTGGGCCGGGAGATCATCGCCAAGGTGGATTTCCCCTGGCCGGTGGCCGAGATGATCCACCAGCACCATGAACGCCTGGACGGCAGCGGCTATCCACTCGGGCTGCAGGGCGAGGCGATCATTCCCGAGGCCCGGATCCTGGCGGTGGCCGACGTGGTCGAGGCCATGGCCTCGCATCGCCCCTACCGCCCGGCACTGGGCATCGAAAAGGCCCTTGAGGAGATCCGCCGGGGCGCCGGCAGCGTGTATCAGCCGGAGATCGCCGCCGCCTGCCTGGCGCTGTTCGAGCAGGACGGCTACCAGTTGCCGGCCGCGCCCACCGACTAGGCCCCGGGGCGCAACCCGGCTGGACAAGGAGTTGGCCCCGGTCCCAGAATCCCGGCCATGCTCAACGCCATCTGGATCGGCTTCTTCCTGACCGCCATCGCGGCCGCCCTGTTCCAATTCCTGGTCAACGGCCAGCAGGACATCTTCGCCCTGCTCATGAAGGCCGGCTTCGACAACGCCAGGACCGCATTCGAGATCGCCCTGGGATTAACGGGCGTGATGTGCCTGTGGCTGGGCATCCTCAAGATCGGCGAGCGGGCCGGCTTCCTCGACCGCCTGGCCGCCCTGCTGGCGCCGCTGTTTGCCCGCCTGTTCCCCGAGGTGCCGCGCGGCCATCCGGCCCTCGGCTCGATCACCATGAACATGGCGGCCAACCTGCTCGGCTTGGACAATGCCGCCACGCCGATCGGCATCAAGGCGATGCAGGAGTTGCAGGAACTCAACCCGGACAAGGACGTGGCCAGCAACGCCCAGATCCTGTTCCTGGTCATCAACGCCTCGTCGATCACCCTGCTGCCGGTGACCATCTTCACCTACCGGGCGCAGATGGGCGCCGCCGACCCCACCGACGTGTTCATCCCGTTGCTGATGGCGACCTACTGCTCGACCCTGGCCGGCTTCGCCTTCATCGCCAGCATCCAGCGCATCCGCCTGGACCGGGTCATCCTGGCCTGGCTGGCCGGCATCACCGCGGTGGTGGGCGGCCTCGCCGTCTACTTCGCCGGCCTGCCGGCCGAGCAGATGGCGCCGAAATCGTCGCTGGTCAGCAACTTCATCCTGCTCGGCCTGATCGCCACCTTCCTGGTCGGCGCCCTGGTCAAGAAGGTCAACGCCTACGAGGCCTTCATCGACGGCGCCAAGGAGGGTTTCCACACCGCGGTGACCATCATCCCCTACCTGGTCGCCATGCTGGTCGCCATCGGCCTGTTGCGCGCCAGCGGGGCGCTCGACCTGGCCATGGCCGGCCTGCGCGGCCTGGTCGCCACGCTGGGCTACGACGCCCGCTGGGTCGACGCCCTGCCGACCATGCTGATGAAGCCGCTCTCGGGCAGCGGCGCCCGCGCCATGATGATCGAGACCATGCAGATCCATGGCGCCGACTCCTTCGCCGGGCGCCTGGCCAGCATCGTCCAGGGCAGCACCGAGACCACCTTCTACGTCCTCGCGGTCTACTTCGGCGCGGTCGGCATCAAGCGCGTGCGCTACGCCGTGGCCGGCGGACTCATCGCCGACCTGGCCGGCTTCGCGGCGGCGGTGTTCGCGGCCTACCTGTTCTTCGGGGCGTCGGGCTGATCAGGCCTGATAGACGCACACCCGGTTGCGGCCGCTGCGCTTGGCTTCGTATAGCGCCGTATCGGCCTGGTTGAGCAGGGTATCGATGTTGCTGGACCGGCCCGACAGGGTGACCACGCCGATCGAAACCGTGAAGTGCAACGGCACGCCATGCTCCATCGGGATCTCGGTCTTGCCGATCAGGACCCGCAAGCGTTCGGCCGCTTCAAGGGCCTGCTCGCGCCCGGTCTGCGGCAATACCACGGCAAACTCCTCGCCACCCATGCGGCCTACGGTATCGATATTCCTCAACGCTTCATGGCACAACTCGCCCAGCCTGACCAGGACTACATCGCCGGTCTTGTGGCCATGGGTATCGTTGACCTGCTTGAAATGGTCGATATCCAGCATCAGCATGGACAGGCTGCCGCCATACCGGGACGTGCGGGCCAGTTCATTCTCCGCGATCGCCATGAAATGGCGGCGATTGGCCAGACTGGTGAGCGGGTCGGTTTGCGCGAGCAGCTCCATCTGCCGTTCCAGTTCCTTCTGTGCGGTGATGTCGTAGAACCATCCGAGCACGGCCGGTTCGTTTTCATATTCCAGGGCGAGATAGGAGGCCAGCGCCCATTTGATCTTGCCGCCCGGAATAGCCAGTTCGACCAGCCGGTTGGTGACCTGCTCCCCCTGGGCAAGCAGGTCGATTATTTCCCGATACTCGTCCGGATCGGCGTAATAGGAAACCGGGTCGACGCCGATCAGGGTGTCCGCAGAGGACTCGATCAATTCGGCGTAACGCTGGTTGGCGAACAGCACCTTATGGCCTGACATGCCGGCAATCCGTACCGCGATCGGGCTGGTCTCCAGCATGTAGCGGAATCGGGCCTCCTTTTCGCGCAGCGCATCCTCGCTCCGCTTGCGCAGGGTGTCGTCCTCGACGATGGCAATCCCGCCCTCGTTCTGGCCCTGCGCCCCCAGCAGGGGCGCGCAGGAGATGGTGGTCCATATCCGGGTATTGGTCAGGGTGGAGACATATTCACCCTCATAGGAGCCGGTCCGGCCGTCGAGCGCCATCCTGAGGGCAGGCACGATGCGCTGGTCCTTCAGCCTGTTCATGTCCAGGCCGAGCAGTTTTTCGCGCTCGGTATGGAGGATCTCGGCAAAGCGATCGTTGCAATAGGTGATGATCAGATCGCTGTCGTAGTGCACGATGCCGGTGGGGGAATGCTGGAGGATCTGGCGGTAGCGTTCCCGGCTTTCGCGCAGGGCCTCCTCGGTCTGCTTCTGTTCGATCAGGGACTCCTCGGCCGCATTCCGCGCCTGTTCGATGTTGTCGACCAGCTGTTTCTGTTGCAGGCCGAGGCTGATCGAGCGGTCGAGTGTTTCATGCAGGAAGCGGGCACTGGTGAGCACGACCGCCATGAAGATGAGGGTCATGAAGCCGAAGGCCCAGAGCAGCGGCGAATTCGCCTGCAGGAAGATGACCGAGGCCATCGGGATCAGGATCAGCAGCGAGTAGGTCCGATAGGCCGTGTGCACCGGCGCCAGGATGGAAACCGCGCCGGCCACCATGCCGGACAGGACCAGGCCGGTGAACAACAAGGCGGCATCGGAGCCGTGCCACATGAACAGGACCGTACCGGCACCCCAGGCGGAGGCCGTCAGGGCGGTGGTGGCGAGATAACGCTTGCGCCATTGCACTGAGGCGGCGGCATCCGGATCGGCGGCATGAAAACGGCGTGCCAGCAGGGTGCGGCCAACCGCGAGGGTGACGATGACCAGCCACCAGATGAAGGCGACGCGGCCGGATATGTGCAGGGTGGCATTGACGTAGGCCAGCAGGGAGGCATTGATGATGTTGGCCCACTGGGCGGCCCCGGCATTGCGGTACAACAAGGCCGTCTTCTGACGCTCAGCCTCGCCCTCAATATTGGTTGTGGTCGATAGTTTGCTGATGACGGCTTTCATCCGGCAAGCATATAGCAACGGCTGGGCCGGGTGAATCGGCCAGGCTTGCCTGTCGGTACCGGATCGACCGGGCCGGGCGCGCGTCCGGCCCGGTTTTCGTCAGCGTCCGCTGCCGCCGGGCGGCGGCGACGAACAGCAGGAGGGCGGCGCCGCCCGGGCGTGCGCCGCCTCGTTGGCCTTTTTCCAGGCCAGCAAGTCACGCCAGAATTGCCGCAATCGCCCGAGCATCGGTTGCTCCGGTCGCATGGTCGGCGCAGGGCGGCTCAACCTGCACTAGGCGGCGCCGCCGTTCAACGGCCCAGGTCATTGCGGAAGGAGCCGATTGCATCGCCCTGGTCACTCGTCATGCCGGCGCCGCCAGTGTTGTTGCCGGCCCGGACATCGAGCAGGATGGAGCCGTAGAGATCGCCGTGGCCGCGTTCCATGCGTCCGGACGAGAAGCTGGTGCCGACATAGCCGGTGTTGCCGTGGTCGTTGAGGATGCTTTGATCCAGGTCGGCGTTGCCGTCGAGGTTGACCGCGAGGGCAGGGGCGGCGGCGAGGGCCAGGGCAGCGCTGCCGAGGAAGATATGGATGCGGTTCATGGTGTACTCCTGTGAAGTGGCGGAGTGGACATCAACTCATGTGATGTTCCGTGCAGTCTGGCCTGCCGGCCCCGACAGGAACCTGATGCAAAGATTACAAATGCGTCACCCGGCCGGTTTTGCGCCGCGTCCGAACCCGGCCCCGCTACACTGCGTCTGAAACAACGTGGCGTTGCCGCCAAGGCGGCCGGAGACCCGGGATGACTGGCAAGATACTGCCCCTGCTGTACCTGCTGCTGTGCGGCCTGGCCGCCCGGGCGGACGAGCCGGACTGGGCGACGCGGGTATACCCGCTGCTGGCGACCCGTGCCGACGGCGCGACCGAACTGGGCTCCGCCGTGGCGCTGGGCGGGGATCGCCTGGTGACCAACTGCCATGTCCTGCAGGGCGCCGGGCGCATCGAGGTGCAGGTGGGCGGCACGGCACGCCAGGCCCGGGCCGACCGGCGCGATGCCTATCGCGACCTCTGTTTCCTCAGCCTGTCCGGATTGCGCGCGCCGGCGCTCGCCGAAGGCGAGGCCCGGGTCGGCCTGGAGGTGGTGGCGGTGGGTTATCCGGGTGGCCGGTTCGCCCTCGGCAAGGGCCGCATCATCGGCCTGCACAGCTGTGCGTGCAGCGGCGGCAAGGTCATCCAGACCTCGGCGCCGTTCGACCACGGCGCCAGTGGCGGCGGCCTGTTCGACCGCCAGGGCCGCCTGGTCGGCATACTCAGCTTCAAGGCCCGTTCCGGCGGCAATTTCCATTTCGCCCTGCCGGTGGCCTGGTTGCGGCAGGATGATGCCGATGACGGCATGCCGGCGGCCACGGGCGAGGTCAGTTTCTGGGCACAGCCGGGCCGGGAAAGCGGATATTTCCTGGCCGCCTGCGACCTGGGCGCGCGCCAGGACTGGCGGCAGCTTGCCCCCCTGGCCCGGGAATGGACCGGGCAGGAACCCGGCAATCCGGAGGCCTGGATGGCCCTGGGGCGCGCGGAACGGGGGCTGGGACAGGGCGAGGCGGCGGCGACCGCCTTCCAGCGGACCCTGGCGCTGGATAGCCGGCATGCCGAGGCGCGCCTGGCCTTGCAGCAGCTGGAATTCGACCTGAGACGCGACCTCCTGCCGCCGGCCGGCCTCTGATCGCCCGACCTCAGGCCTGCAGGTCGGCGCGCCGTTTCAGATAGTCGTCGCGCTCGATCTCGCCGCGCGCGTAGCGTTCCTCGAGTATCGCCAGCGCGCTCTTGTGCCCACCGGCATCCCGGTGCTTGCCGGAGAACATCCGGAACAGGACATAGAGCAGGGCCAGGGGCAGCAGCCAGACCAGGATCATGCCGAACCCGCCGTAGCCCATGCCGAAATGGTCAAAACCGTACATGGTCCAGCCTCCTCATGGTATGCCCGGCGCCGGCCGGGCGTCCGCCAGGGCCACGGCGGGTGGCGGCCAGCGCGCGGCCCAGGATCGGCATGGCTGTGAAATGGCGCAGGGTGTTCATGACATCCTCCTTGTCCCGGTTCAGTGAACCGTCTCGATCCGGGAAGCGACCAGCTGGCCGTCCGTCATCCCGGCATGGAAGCGGATGCGGTCGCCGGGCTTGAGCCGATCCAGCACGCCGGGGTCGGTGACGCGAAAGGCCATGGTCATGGCCGGCATGTCGAGGTTTTCCAGGGGACCGTGACGGATGGTCAGCTTGCCCTGGGCCTTGTTGATCTTCCTGACCAGGCCGGTGGCAAGGACAGGATGGTGATCCGCGCTGGCGGCGACCGGGCTGACATTGGCCATGGTCATGCCGCTGCCATGGTCCATGCCGGCCAGGGCGGGCAGGCTGGCGGTCAGCGCGATGATCAGGGCGGGCAGGGTGCGTTTCATGGGGTTCCTTTGACATGCGGGTTGAACATGGCTGGAGTATGGCGGTCGCATGGGAACGTCAACCTGACGCCTGGATGACAAGGCTGTCAGAATGACCGCCCTGATGCAGGGCAGGATGTCTACCCGCCGCGGAGGCCCGAACATGAAAATACTCATCGTCGAAGACGAGCCCAAGACGGGCGATTACCTCAGGCAGGGCCTCGCCGAGGCCGGTTTTGTCGTGGACCTCGCCCGCGACGGCTGGGACGGCCTGGAGTTGGCCAAGGACAGCCACCATGACCTCCTGATCCTGGACGTGATGCTGCCCGGCCTGGACGGCTGGCAGGTGCTCGATGGCGTGCGCCGGGCCGGACTGGATACGCCGGTGCTGTTCCTGACCGCGCGCGACCAGGTCGAGGACCGGGTCAAGGGCCTGGAACTGGGTGCCGACGACTACCTGGTCAAGCCCTTCGCCTTCGCCGAACTGCTTGCCCGCGTGCGTAGCCTGGCCCGGCGCGGCCGGACCGGGCTGGAACCGACCCGGCTCCAGGTCGCCGACCTGGAACTCGACCTGCTGCGCCGGCGCGCCAGCCGCGCCGGCCAGCGCGTCGACCTGACCGCCAAGGAATTCGCCCTGCTGGAACTGTTCATGCGCCGCACCGGCGAGGTGTTGCCGCGCTCGCTGATCGCCTCCCAGGTCTGGGACATGAATTTCGATTCCGACACCAACGTCATCGACGTGGCGGTTAGGCGGCTGCGCCTCAAGGTCGACGAGGGGCATGACCACAAGCTCATCCATACCGTGCGCGGCATGGGCTACGTGCTGGAGGCGGCCCAGCCGTGAACCGGCTGTCGCTGACCGCGCGCATCAGCCTGGCGTTCGCGCTCGCCGCAGCCGTCGTCCTGCTGGCCACGGGGCTTTACCTGGCCCGCACGGTGGAGGCACATTTCATCGCCAGCGACCGCGAGGAACTGGTCGGCCACCTCGACCTGATCCGCCATCTGCTGGAGCGGGTGGCAGGTCCGGAAGACCTCGACCGCATGGCCCAGGAACTGGACGACGCCCTGGTCGGCCACCCCGGCCTGGCGGTGGCGGTGGTGGACCCGCAGGGCGCGATCTGGTTCGCCACCTCGGGCGCGGATTTCCCGCATGCCTTGCTGCGGCAGGAGGCTTGCACTCAACCGCCCGGCCCGGTCCGGTGCCTGCCGGACGGGCTGCGGCAATGGCGCCAGGGCGGCCGCGACTACCGCGGCATGGTGGTGCCGGTACGCGCCGGCAGCGGACACGTCCACAAGGTCGCGGTGGCGCAGGACATCGGCGGGCACGAGTCGTTCATGGCCCGGTTCCGTATCCTGCTCGGGGTGGCCATGGCCCTGGCCGCCCTGGCCACCGCGGCCCTGGGCTGGTTGATCACCCACCGGGGGCTGGCCCCCCTGCACCGGATCCGGGACCTGGCCGCGGGGATCTCCGCCGATCACCTGGCGGCGCGCCTGCCCGAACAGGGCCTGCCCGAGGAACTGCAAACCCTGGCCATCGCCTTCAACGCCATGCTGGCCCGCCTGGACGATGCCTTCCGGCGCCTGTCCGAGTTCTCGTCCGACATCGCGCACGAACTGCGTACCCCGATCGCCAACCTGATGACCCAGACCCAGGTCGCCTTGAGCCGTGCCCGCAGTGCCGAGGAATACCGCGAGGTGCTCCACTCCAGCGCCGAGGAATATGAGCGCCTGGCCCGGATGGTCGGCGACATGCTGTTCCTGGCCAAGGCCGACAACCGGCTGATCATGCCCAGCCGGGAGACGGTCGACCTCGCCCGGGAGGCGAGCGAGCTGATCGAGTTCCACGGCATCCTGGCCGAGGAAGGCGGCATCCGGCTGCAACTGGCCGGCGCCGCGACGGTGGCCGGCGACCGGCTGATGCTGCGCCGGGCCCTGTCCAACCTGCTGGCGAATGCGATCCGGCACTGCCCGGCCGGCGAGTCGGTCATCATCCGCCTGGCGGCCGATGCAGCCGGCGTCGTCGTCACGGTGGAAAATCCCGGCCGCATCCCCGCCGAGCACCTGTCCCGCCTGTTCGACCGTTTCTACACCGGCGATCCGGCGCGCAGTGCCGGCGGCGGCCTCGGCCTCGGGCTGGCCATCGTCCGCTCCATCGTCGAAGTCCACGGCGGCAGCATCGCGGCGGCGTCGGAGTCCGGCCGTACCCGCTTCGTCATCCGGCTGCCCGGCTGAGCCATCCCTATGGAGCAAGACGCCTGTGGCTGACTGGCACGGGGCGGTGTAGTTGTGTATTGTTACTCATGCTCATGGATCGCCCCTTTCGATGGCGGCGAAGTAACAACGGTCGACCTGGTGGAGATGCGGTATGGCTACGGATAGCGAGGCTCATCTGGATGTGTGCGGCGTGTGTTGTCCGCTGCCCTTGATCGAACTGGCCAGGGCGGTCCAGGCGCTCGGTCCGGGACAGACGCTGGAGATCGTCGGCAACGATCCGGTATTCGAAGCGACGGTACGCGACTTCTGCCAGGTGAACGGCCACAGCATCCTGGCGGTCAGTCAGGGCGCTGACCGGCGGGTGGTCATATCGATCCGGGTGGGCGGATGAGCCTGCCCGATCATGCCAATCAGCCGGACGGCGCACGGCGTGGCAGGAAAGGCGTCATCCTGCTGGTCAGCGGCGAACTGGACAAGGCCATCCTCGCCTTCGAGATCGCGGCCGGTTTCCAGGCCATGGGCATGCAGATGAGCATGTGGTTCGTGCTCTATGGCGCCAACTGCCTGCGCAAGCCCCGGTCGATGCTGTCACCGTCGAAGTGGTTCGCCCGCCTGCGCGGCGGCTCCGGCCGGGTCACCGAGACGGACAGCGCGCTGCAGCATCTGGTGCGCGGCCTCAACCATGACGGCGCCAGCCACCTGCCGCTGTCGCAGCTGAACTATGGCGGTCTGGGGTCGCTGGCGGTACGCCACATCATGCGCAGGAAGGGCATGATGCAGCTGGAAGACCTGATACACAGGTCGCGCGAGCTCGGGGTGCGGTTCACGGTCTGCCAGATCTGCGTCGATGCCATGGCGGTCTCGGTGCCGGACGACCTCATCGTCGAGGCCGAGGTAAAGGGCGTCAGCGCCTATTACCTCGATGTCGAAGGTGCCGATTACAACGTCACCTTCTGAGCCGGCGCGGTGAAGACATACCCCACCTCACGGCAACCCTTCCCGGATGCGGCGGCGGCTCCGGACGACCCCGACCGCCACGTCCCCAATCTGGACCACGGCGAGCTCTCCCTGCTGCTCAGCCTGAGCGAGCGCCTGGTCGCCGAGCTCGATGTCGACCATGTGCTGGCCATGGTGGCCGAGGCCGCCGGCGAGGTCGTCCAGGCCGAGACCCTGGCGGTGCCGATGATCGACCCCGATGGCCGCACCTTCACCTATGCCGCCGCCAGCGGCGACCATGCCGGCCAGCTGCTGGGCCTGACCTTTCCGGTCGACGAGGGCGCCTGCGGCTGGGTGCTGCAGCATCAACGGCCGTTGCTGTTCGGCGACAGCGCAAGCTATGACCTGAACCAGGACGCCCGCTGGCAGCCCGGCATGGCCTCCAGCCTGCTGGTGCCCCTGATCTGCCGGGGCCGCATCATCGGCGGCCTGTCGGCCATGGCTAAGCGCGGTGGCGGCGCCTTCAACATGCGTGACCTGTCGGTGCTGACCCTGTTCGCCAACCAGGCCGGCATCGCCATCGACAACGCCCGGCTGTTCCAGCGCCTGAGCGTGGAGGAAGCCCGCCTCAGGCTGGTCCTCAACTCGGCCAGCGAGGGCATCTACGGCATCGACAAACAGGGCATCTGCACCTTCGCCAATGCCGCCTGCGTGCGCCTGCTGGGCTATGCCGGCGAGGCCGACCTGATCGGCAAGCCCATGCACGCGACCATCCATCACACCTACCCGGACGGCCGGCCCTACCCGATGGCGGCGTGCTGCGTGCGCCTGTCCACCGTGGAGGGCAAGGCGGCCCACGCCGACGACGAAGTCCACTGGCGCGCCGACGGCAGCGCCTTCCCGGTGGAGTTCTGGTCGCACCCGATCCTGCGCGACGGCCTCATCGAGGGGGCCGTGGTGACCTTCGTCGACATCACCGAGCGCAAGCAGGTGGAGGAGCAGATCCGCAACCTGGCCTATTTCGATTCCCTGACCAGCCTGCCCAACCGCCGGCTGCTGATGGACCGGCTCGGCCAGGCCCTGATCGCCAGCAACCGGTCGCAGGAGTTCGGCGCCCTGATGATCCTTGACCTGGACAACTTCAAGGCGCTCAACGACACCCAGGGCCATGATGTCGGCGATCGCCTGCTGATCGAGGTGGCGCAGCGGATCACCGCCAGCGTCCGCCAGGAAGATACCGTGTCGCGCCTGGGCGGCGACGAATACGTGGTGATGGTCGAGGACCTGGGCCAGGAAGAGACCGCGGCGGCCAAGCAGGCCGAGGTCATCGCGGAAAAGATCCGGGCCGGGCTCGACCAGCCCTACCAGATCACCCGCAACGAGCAGCCGCATCACAGCAGCGCCAGCATCGGCGTGACCCTGTACCGCGGCAAGGAACATGGCGTGGACGTCCTGCTCAAGCAGGCCGACGTGGCCCTTTACCAGGCCAAGAACGCCGGCCGCAACACCATCCGTTTCTTCAACCCGGACATGCAGGCGGCCATCGACCAGCGCACCGTGATGGAAACGGCCTTGCGCCTCAGCCTGGACCAGGACGAACTGCATCTTCACTACCAGCCCCAGGTCGATGCGCAGGGTCGCTGCCTCGGTTTCGAGGCCCTGCTGCGCTGGCTGCCGGCCGGCGGCCAGGCGATCCCGCCGGCCGAGTTCATCCCGTTGGCGGAGGATACCGGGCTCATCTTCCCGATCGGCCAGTGGGTGCTGGAGACGGCGTGCGCCCAGCTGCAGCGCTGGCAGTCGAACCCGCTGACCCGGACCCAGACCATCGCCATCAATGTCAGCGCGCGGCAGTTCCACCAGCCGAACTTCGTCGAGCAGGTCTGGGACCAGATCAGGCGCTTCGAGATCGACCCCTCCCTGTTGAAGCTGGAACTGACCGAAGGCGTGGTGCTGGACCGGGTCGACGAGGTGGTCCGGCGCATGCAGCAATTGAAGGCGGTCGGCGTAACCTTCTCCCTGGATGACTTCGGCACCGGTTTTTCGTCCCTGTCCTACCTGAAGCGACTGCCGCTCGGCCAGGTCAAGATCGACAAGTCATTCGTGAATGACATCACCCACGACCCCAACGACGCCGCCATCGTGCGGGCCATCCTGGCGATGAGCCAGTCGCTCGGGCTGCAGGTCATCGCGGAGGGCGTCGAAACCGAGGCGCAGCGTGAACT
>JAQTLU010000017.1 GCA_028714735.1 Gallionellaceae bacterium
ATACACCACCACGGGCCATCGCAAACGCCTCGCTGGACCGTGTTTCTGAGACGTCGATGGCCTCGATGAGTCGGGATGTATTTTGCTCGACCAATTTCATCGAAATGCTGATTTGTTCAGCGTGTCCATAAGTCTGCAGACTCACAGGTGCCCTTAATCTTTCGTATCTCATTCCCCTTGCGCCTTTTCTACCGACTCTACTGAAGCTCGTAACTCTCCCAATCTCACCACACCATCCACCGCCAACCCCTTCGGCAGTTGATGTGCAATGAAGAGCAGAGTGGCCGTTCCCCGCAGATGATTAACTGTCTTGGCGAAGTGCTCAGCAGTCTGTGTGTCGAGGTTGCTGGTCGCCTCATCGAAGATCATCACCCTGGGCCGCTTGAGTAATGCCCTGGCAATGGCCAGCCGCTGTTTCTGGCCACCCGATAGCCCCGCCCCGCGTTCGCCGATCTCGGTTTGATAGCCCTTAGGAAGCTGTTCGATGAAATCGTGGATTTCCGCCATCTTGCAGGCCATGACCACGTCGTCAAAGTCGGTCTGGGGATTGGCAGCAGAGACGTTGTCGTAGAGGGTGCCGGAAAACAGGATGGTTTCCTGCGGCACCACGCCGAAGTAGTGACGCAGTTCATTTGCGGCCAGGTGCCGTGTGTCGATGCCATCCAGCTTCAGGCTGCCTTCCTGGGGCAGGTAGAAGCCTTGCAGCAGCTTGGCCAGTGTGCTCTTGCCGCAGCCTGACGGCCCCATGATGGCGACGGTCTTGCCGGGCGGAATGACGAGGTCGAGTTGCCGGTACAGCCAGGGGTGGGCTTCGGAGTAGCGGAAGCCGAGCCCCTTGGCCTCTATGCGACCGGGGCCGCCCGTGGGCCTGGACGGCGTCAGGGCATAGGGCTCGCGCGGCGTATCCATGATGTCAGCCAGACGCTTGATAGCGACATCGGTTTGCTGGAATTGCTGGTAGAGGCCGACAATTCGCAGCATGGGCTGGCTGAGGCGGCCGGCGAACATCTGGAAGGCGACCAGCATACCGACCGTGAGGCCGTCGCTGCGCATGACCAGCAGCGCGCCCATAACCAGGATGGCCAGGCTCTGGGCCTGTTCCAGGCCGTTGGCGAGCACGTTGTAGGTGTTGCCGAGTTGGCGGGTGCTGGCGCCGGCCTTCAGGTAGTCGGTCAGGTAATCGCCGTAGCGGTGTTCTAGACTGGGTTCCATCTGCAGGGACTTCACGGTTTCCATGCCGGCCACATATTCGGTGAGAAATGCCTGGTTGCGGGCACCAAGCAGGAACTGGCGGTCAAGACGGGCGCGGAACAGGGGCGTGACGACCACACTCAAAACGGTGACGAGGCTCAGCAGGGCTAAGGCGATGAGGGTGAGTTGCCAGCTGTAGAAGGCCATCACGGCCAGGAACACCAACATGAAGGGGATGTCGAGGATCAGGCTGACTGCCGCGCCGGTGATGAACTCGCGGATGGTCTCGATGCCGTGCAGACGAGCAACCAGGGTACCGGTTGGACGGTTCTGGTAGTAGGCGTAGGGCAGGCGGAACAGGTGCCGGAAGACGGCGCTGCCAAGGACTGCATCGACCCGGTTGCCGGTATGGATAACCAGGTATTGCCGCAGCCAGGTCATGATGGCGGAGAAGCCCATGAACAGGGCCATGCCAACACCAACCACCTGCAGGGTAGAGAAGCTTTGGTGGACCACGACCTTGTCGATAACCACTTGGGTAAACAGTGGCAGGCCCAGGCCGAGCAGTTGGATGGCGAGGGAAGCGAGCAGGACGTCGCGCCAGATGCGCTTGTGCTTGAGCAGTTCGGGAAGGAACCAGGCAAAGCCGAAGGGTTTTCGGATAGTGGCGGCATCGCTTGGATCGGCCAAATCTGCATCGGCAGCGGCCTTGCGTTTGACAGTAAGCGCCCGCGGCTCGAATCGCTTGAGGAATTCGTCGACGGTCAGAGTTTCCGGCGCACTAGCGCCTGGCTGGAAGTAGAGCAGGCGTTCGGCATCGGTTTTGATGATGAGGGCGGTGGTGACCAGGGCCGGGTCAGCGGTATCGGATTCATGGCCGGCTTTCGGCTTAAGAAAGGCGATGTAAGGCGGTAGCAGGCGTTTAAGGTTTTTGCCATTGAGCTTGACCTCGCCGGTTGCCATGCCCAATTCATCCAGGGCTCTGCGCAGGGTGTCCAGATCATGGGGACCGGGGAACTGGCCCTGGACCAACACCGGATCGAAAGGCAGGCCATTGAGCTGGCATAGGCTGCCAAGTAGCCAAATAAAATCTGTCTCCCTGAACACACCGGCCATGTTGTTCCGCTTGTGAGGATATCCCTGTGGGTATTGTGGACTGGCGAATCCGATTGGCAAATATGACAAAAGTGATAGCCATGCATTACTTATGTCACATCTGAAACTTGTTCAATAGCGACTGCCGGCTGGCGGAGAGGTGGTCAACAAGATGCGAACAAGTGGATAGGTACGGCGAGAATCACTGGTCAAGGAGGTGAGATTCCCCACCGATCGACAAGGTGGCCGCCCTGACCTACGGTCGTCTTTCAGTGGCCACGTAAAAATCGGATCGCTAGTCTCGATGCTATTCGAGTGCAAGCTGGCCAAGATAAATAGACAATTAGAAGGTGGCCAAGTAGGATCGTAACAACGCATTATTGGCCACCTCTGCCGCACATGGCCGTTTAGGGTGTACCCTATTTGACCACCAGTTGAAGAGAGGGGAAGACTTGGGTGAGGCCAAACGTCGCGCACAGGCGATCGCTGAGTTGAAAGAAAAACAGGTCCTTTGGCGCGAAGGGCTAACAGAGGCGGAGCGCTTGATCTTGAATCTCGCGGAGCGCTTGGATGAACGCCTAGTGCGCGGGAGGAGGTTTTCTGAGGGGTGTTATCACCTGGCCTTTTTCATGACCCACTATCTGTCACTTAAGGCAGTTGAAGTCGACCCCATCATTGGTTGGGTCAACGACGGCACATGGATGGGGATGACATCGCATGCTTGGATCGAATTCAAGGGCAAGAAGACCGATGCCTCCTTGACGTACACAACGGATCCCAAAGCACAGCCTACAGGGGCGTTGATTGTTCATGACCACGTACTTCGTAAAGGAATGGCCACCTATAGCTATTTCCAGAATGATGATCCGCGTGTGAGTCAGAGCATCGAGTGGATGCGCGACGTGCCCCAGTTAAATCAAGTCCTAGAACACAAGTTTTCAGAACACCATCAAGTGATGGCAATAGCAGAAGAACATCGAGTGGAAAAGTATCTGTCAAAAGCACCTGCGGGCGCTCGTTACGCAGATCTTGCTCGGATCGTAGACGCATAACACGATGAAGGTCGCCCGCATCTACCAACGGGTCAGTACCGATGAGCAGGATCTCGCCCGCCAGGCGCACATCGAGCAGAGCGCCCGGGCTGCCGGCTACTACATTGCAGGGGTCTATCGGGAAAAGGCCTCCGGTGCCCGCGCTGATCGGCCGGAACTGCTTCGCATGATCAACGACCTGCAGGCTGGTGAGGTGGTGATCGCGGAGAAGATTGACCGGATCAGCCGGTTGCCTCTGCCCGAGGCAGAGCGCCTGGTCGCCTCGATCCGGGCCAAGGGGGCGCGGCTGGCCATCCCCGGCTTGGTGGATCTCACCGACCTGGTCGACGGCGCCGATGGCGTGACCAGAATCGTACTGGAATCCGTCCAGGATCTCCTCTTGCGCCTCGCCCTGCAGATGGCGAGGGACGATTATGAGACGCGGCGCAACCGGCAAAGCCAGGGTGTGCAGCTGGCCAAGGCCCGGGGCAAATACCAAGGCCGCCAGCCTGACCAAGCCGTGCACCTGCGCATCATCGCCCTGCGCAGCGCCGGCCACGGTATCCACGATACCGCGGCTCTGGCCGGTTGCAGCGCATCGCAGGTGAAACGGGTGTGGGCACTGCATCGAAACTGTCAATCGCATGCCCTGCGGTAGACTGGGCGCTTATATTAAAAGATATTGGGAGAATAAAAATTGTCGCGTGATGCCTTCTATCCTGTTCCCGGTGTGTCCATTGACGATCTGCTGCTGGATACTCACAACCCGCGCATTCGACATGGGCAGGACCAAAACGATTGCCTCATGAGGCTACTTCGTGACCGAGCAAACTTCGTCAACCTATGCAAGGATATCGTTGCGCGCGGACTCACCCCTGAACACATACTTGTTTCAAAAAATGTCGAAGGGAAATGGGTTGTTCGGGACGGGAATCGGCGCGTGGCCGCGCTGAAGTTGCTCAAGAAACCGGGGTTGGTTCAACCTGCGGATACTGCACTATTCAACACCATCACCAAGGCGGTCAACACACCTGGCACCAACGTGCCTGCACAAATTGACTGCCTGGGCTGCGACGACGAGAAAACAATTTTAGATTACCTGGAACTCAAGCACACAGGCGAAAACCAGGGTATTGGACAACGAAACTGGTCCTCGCTCCTCAAGTCGCTGTTCAACATCCAGGCCAATGTGCGCGACGACTACAAACGCGCCGCCCAATTGCTGCTCTGGGTCGAGGAACGCGGCTACGACGTCGAAGACGATTTTTTCATCTCCACCCTGCAGCGCGGACTGAATGCAGACACCTTGGCCCTGATCGGCTTTGCCGTCCAGGACGACGAACTGACGCCGACCCTGCCCGAACACCAGGCCTATGCGCTTGCCGCACGCGTCGTTCGGGCGGTCGCCACCGGTGAAGTCAATGTCAAACGCGAAGGTGAACCAGGGTCGATCTTCACCACAGAAGCCCAGTTGGCCTTTTTCACCGATGTCCGAAATGAACTCGGCCCAGCAATCGAGAAACCCGCTCAAGATCCGACGGCTGACCCGCCACAAACGGGAAACGACCCAAACGCCCCGACACCCTCTCCAGCATCTACGCCAACGGCTGCCTCAGCGGGCGATGCGGCTCCCTCTGCCGATGTAAACCAACTGGCTGGCAAACCTTCGCGCAAGCCTTCCAGTCCAAACACGGCGCCACGAGACCGGATTTGCCTATTCGGACCGAGGAAGAACGCCTCTCCAGGGGTGCCCATCCCTGACACGGAGCCGAAAGTTCAATCGATCATCGTCGAGTTGCGCAAACTGAATCCGCACGACACGCCGCTGGCCACGACGATGCTTTTGCGTGCCCTGATCGAGTTGAGCAATGAGTATTACCGCACAACCAATAGCCTCAAGGGGGTTTCAGATCTTCACCGTAGTATTGCCAATACTGCAGATCACATGAAGACCACCAACAAGTTGACGGAGCAGCAGCATGACATCGTGATGGCCTATACCCGTAGCGATGCAAGCTTGCTACACATCAAGAACCTCCAAGCCACCATCCACAGAAGCACGCATCACCCCAATGGGCAGGCGCTCAACACGATGTGGGACGATATAGGCTGCTTTGTCCTCGCCTGCTGGCGCTAAACAGCCTTCTTGGCACCACCCTATTTCAAGATGGGGTGGAAATAGCCCTTGATGCAATTGGTATCAATGACCGCGATCTGGATGTGGTTACGCTGCCGGAAACCGGCACCTTCATAGAGTTCCTCATCCTCAAGGAATGGGGCACGTATGGTGTCGTAACTCGGCAGCCCCTTGTCCTTCCGGTATAGGTGCAGCGCCTGGATAACTTGGCAATCGAGTTCTCGCTTGAAGTGATCCTTGCCGCCCGTATTGGCGGGCAGAACCAGGTCGGCCGCTGCGTAAGCATCGCGCACGGTGGAGTACGCCTCCTTGACCTCATCCAACCCGATACGGGTAGTCAGATCCAGGCAATGCCCCAGGTCGATGATGGCGCCGACCACTGCCGGTTGCTCGATCTTCTTCTTGGCATTGCCGCTTTGCGCCCACTCCAATCCACGCTGCGGGTCGTTCTCCCAGAAGTAGACGCCATGGCCAAGCCACTCGAACTTGCCTTCCGACTTCTTGAGGTGGGTTGTCTTGCTGCTAACTACGGTTTCGACGGTAACCTTCTCCGTGCCGTGGAAACCCAACACGAACGCCGGATGGCGCTGGTACAGCGCCCAGGGGTTAGTCACGGATCAGCGTCTTGACCTTGCCGCTGGCTGTCATAACACCCAGCCTGGTTAGAAAATCACGAGCGTCTTTACGGGAGGCCGAAACTCCCTTGCTGTAAGCTTTCATATCTGCCAGCAGCGCTTCGCCAGTTAGCGGTGTGGCAGCGACTTTGCATGCTTCCGACTTGACATGGCGGGCGCTGGCCACAGCATTCGCTGGCTTCTTGGTGGAATTGGCGGCGGGACTGGACAAGGCGGTCTCCTGATAGCAAGGCAAGACATCTGGGCCGATTTTACTTCGCTTTTGTTCCCGGCACCGACGAAATTCAGGCACAAAACCACTCTGCAACGACTGAAGCTTAACCGCGTTTCGTCAGCGCAGGTGCCTCATGGAGTGTCAGATTGCCGAAATACATCACCTCACTGGCCACCGGCCGGGTATTTGAGGTCGAATACTGCAGGGAAAAGTCCACCCCTTGGCAACCCTCGTACAGCGCTTTTATTTCCGGGCAATTGTCGTAGGTTACCAGCCAGGGCGTGCCAATCTGCATGATTGCGGCCGCGATACTGGCATGGTCGGCCGGCTTGTAATGGTTGCGGTAGAGCTGACTGCCCTTATGGTAGTACGGCGGATCTAAATAGATCAGGCTCCGAACTGGCAAGTCTGCGCGTAGCCCTGTAATCAGATCGATGGCGTCTTCCCGATAGAGCGAGATATGCCGCTTGAGCGCGGCCACGCCGCGCAAGCGCACGGACAGATCGGCCTTGTTGTATCGGGCATCCAGACCATAAGGCCCAGTCTGACTCTTCCCCCCAATCACTCCACCAGTCAGGATTCCTGACCGATTGGTACGGTTAAGAAAGAACGTGGCAAACCCGATCTCGGTTTGGCTATGCTGACCGGGCATCGCATGGATAGCCTTCTGCTGCCGCCAGGTGTCCATGGTTATGGGGGTCTGCTCGATCATATCGAGCAGGGCCTCGGTGTCGTTGAGCACAGCCCACCAGAAGGCATGCACAACTGGGTCTAGGTCGTTGATCAGAACGTGATCGACATAGCCACGTGTTAGGAGATAAACAGCCGCACCGGCACCCCCCGCATAGGGCTCAACATACCAACCACCACTTATACGGTTATGACGCATTAACTTGGATAGCCATGGCCCAAGTCGCCCTTTCCCCCCAGGGTAACGGAGGGGCGAGGCAAATGACCCGCCCTGGCCAATTGGTGACGTCTCGGTTTTCATGATTTCTCTGTAGAGATCCTATTGTTGTGCGAACGACTGCAGAGTGGCCGGATAAGCATCCCATGTGCGACCGCGGAACATGCGGCCGTTCGCTTTCTTGTGGCGCTTGACGCCATCAGCACCCCACCCGCCCCATTGCTTGAAGAAGAAGGCCGAGCCGTGGATCTCAGCCTGGGCCTGAACATTTTCCACCCACTCCGGCTGCATCGGGCGGGCCTTGTGGCCAGACTCACCGCCGACGATCACCCAATGGATGTTGGTCAGGTCCATGGCACCCAGGTCTTCCAGAAGGGGCTCAACGGACAGAAAGCGAACCGTCGCGTCGACCTGGCGGAGTTGCTCTATGCGGGGTAGCCCGTGCTTCCTGTCCTCGACGCTGACGCCGAGCCAGATATTCGGCGGACAAGTCCGATCGGCGAAATAGACCGGCAGGCGATCGGCCCGCTTGGTGAGTATCTGGTAGGTGTGTTGAGGTGTCTTCCGGATGACATCGAGCACCTGGTCGATGAACGCGTCTGGAACGTCCTCGTGGAACAAGTCTGACATCGAGTTCACAAAGAACACGGTGGGGCGCCGGATCTTGAGCGGCTGCACCAGGCGTTCCGGATGCAGTGCCAGCTGGAAGCCGTTTTCGTAGCCACCCGCGCCCATTGCCTTGAGGCGACGGGCCATGATCTCCGCATAGCAGTGCTTGCATCCAGGCGAAATCTTGGTGCAGCCCGTGACGGGATTCCAGGTCTTCTCCGTCCATTCGATTGTCGTGGTTGTGCTCATTCGACCGCCCTATTCCACCTGCAGGTGGATTCGATTATAGCTGTTCTGTTTTAAAAATGTATTGCACAATACATAAATGCAAACACGGCCAACCGAAGAGGCCTATGCCGAGTTTCAGCAGGCCTACGACCTCTACAACGACACCCTGTTCGACGGGGAGTTGCCGCCCTGTCTCATCACCTTCCAGCGCCAGAAGAAGACTTTCGGCTACTTCTCCAGCATGCGTTTCGGCCGGCGCGACGGCCTCAAGTCGGACGAGATCGCGCTAAACCCTGAATACTTTGCGGTGGTGCCCATGGTCGAGGTCTTGCAGACCATGGCGCACGAGCAGACCCACCTGTGGCAGTCGCATTTCGGCAAGCCCAGCCGGGCCTGTTATCACAACACCGAGTGGGCCGACAAAATGGAGGCCATCGGTCTGATGCCCTCCAGCACCAGTCGACCTGGTGGCAAGCGGGTCGGCCAGTACATGGGCGACTACGTGATCCCAGGCGGTCGCTTCGAGGTGGCTACGGCGGATCTGTTGGCTACCGGCTTCATGATCTCCTGGCTGGACCGCTATCCGGTTCAGCTTCCATCGAGCATGAGCGCGGTCGAGGTCTCGACCGCCACTGGCGCGGCCAGCTCCATGCAATCCCTGGCCTTGCCGCCGGCGGCCATGGTGGTGCCGACGTCGAACTCCCAGATCGCTTCGATCATCGAGAAACCGAGAGTCGACAACCGCAGCAACCGCAGCAAGTACACCTGCCCCTCCTGTGCCCTCAACGCCTGGGGGAAGCCGGGGCTCAGGATCGCCTGCGTGGACTGCGGTGTGGTGCTACAAGAGCGCAGCGAATAGGAGTCAGATATGTTCCAGCGCTGGGAAAACGACACCCGCTACTACCTAATCCATGTCCAAGTCGACCTGTTCGGGGCGACCACCCTTCGGCGTGTCTGGGGCGGCCTCGGGACCGCCCGCGGGAGCCAGAAACTCGACCCGAAGAGGCGACCAGGCGCGTGGCCGAGTTGGCAGGCCGGCGCCGGCGCCGCGGTTATCGACAGGTGCAGTGACGGAGGGAGTCATGCCGACGTTCAAAGACACCATTACCGTGGACACCATCACAGTACCGGCTGAACAATGGGAACGCCTGACCGAGATGTATTCAGGCATGGCAGCCGTAGACCAGGGCGACGACTGCTGCTCGAAAAAATCCAAGTGCGATTCCCCTGACCTGGTGAAGGTGAAGATCAGCAAACTGCGGGGCCAGGTCTACACCTCGTTCGGGATGATCCATGGTGGCCTCGAACACTCCTGCATTGATGCCTGGGTGCTATGCGCGGAATCGCAGTATTCCGGGCCGACTCATGTCATCTATCACGACAGCGCCGCCATCGATGCCGGCCGGCGTGATCGCGGCGATCATGAAGGCCTGCTGGTCACACATAAGGGCACCCGATACGTCCTGACGCACCCAACCAGGATCCTGATGTCTCTGCCCTCCGCCGAGGCGATCGTAGGCCTGGAAGAAGCCCAGGCCTACGACAGGGCAGGATCCTTCTTTGGCTGGCGGGCGCTCTGGTGCAAGGGGTCGAAACCGCGCTGGATGACCCTCGCGGGTTTTTCGGCCGCAACCTACACCAGCACAAGTGGCCCGCCCACGTCGCTCACGATGCTGTACTACCGCCTGGGCAAGCGGATCGCTGAGTTGCGCGTGAAGGACGTCAGTCGATTTGAGATAATCAGGCCGGTGCCGACGGTTTCTCCATTGCGGGCGGCCGTGGCCAGAGCGGTTCTGCTCCGATCACACCACATCAACCGACCTGGGAGGGTTACTGAACAATGAGGAATGACAACAACAACCTATGGGGTGCGCTGTTCCTGCTCGGGATCGTCGTCTTCGTCGCCATCCTGATGGGATTAAAGACCTGGTTGGGTCTCAGCAGCGTCGACACCAGTGCCCGGATTTTTCTGAACTTATTCCTGTTCGTCGCACTCACCGTTGTAAGTCGGATGTACGGTGGGGATATGCTCGGGCCTGGCCAAACTTGGCCTATCCTCCTGGCGATATTCTCGATGTGCGGGTGGCCGGTTCTGGACGATTGGGCCGGCCAGTCGGTTCCTGCATTCCTGGGGGAGGCCTACGCGCCGTGGTGGGATGCCTGGTATACCAAATGGGGGGTGGCGGTAGGTTTCATCACCATCGGGTACGGGATCAAGAAGTGGCGGAGTGATGATTGACGGCCGGCGCTGAAGCGTTTCGCATCACGGCGTTCATCATCGCCCGCTCGTCCTGACTGGCGTCGATCAGTTCGTTCTCGATGCCGGTCTTGGCCTCCAGGAGCCGGTTGAGGTCTTCGTCGATCGACTTCAGCACCAAGGGGATGATGACTGTGACCGGCCATTTCTGGCCGTTGCGCCAGGCGCGATCCTCGGCTTGGCGTTTCAACGCCGGCGTCCAGGGCAGCCCGGCGAACACGACCACGTTGGCGGCCGTGAGCGTGATCCCCACGCCGGCCGCGCCAGATGTACCGATGAAAACCCTTACCCGTGGTTGTAAGCCGGAACCCCAGAAATTTCCGTCAGTCGATCAACTTAGTTTTCAATGGTGGCCGTGTTCCATATCCCCGCGCGGGCTGCTTGAAGCAGCATACCCAAGGTAAGTGGCACGGGATCTGAACGTTTCCGGCCAAAGAACCTCAGCCCTTCAGACGGGAAGTAGCGAGTAAAGTCAAAGTCGCCCGGCGCAATGGAGAACTCCTGGAAGAGCTTCGCCAACAGATCGTCGGCATCTTCCTCCGCCATACACAGATTCCGCCGTAGATCGGTGTCTTCTGACAATTCGGTGAGCAAGGGCGGCGGCACCTCGCGGCGGATGAATGCAAAAAGACGTTCGGGTTCGATTTTCATGGCGCAAGCCTATCTTCTGGCGACACCATGGCATTGTAGGTCGTGACCGTATTCCAGGTTATGCGTACAACATCATTTGCGACGATCAACCAGCCCACAACCGGGACACTGCGGCCTACAAACGCTCCCAGATTCTTGGTCAATGCAATGCGCAAGGTCTTGATGGATGCCCCGGTAAGCATGGGCAGACGCACCTTCAAATCGTAGTTCAGTATCCGTCGACTGACGATGGAGGCGACTGACGTGCCCTTGGTGGCACCAGCAACCTTGGCGCGGGTCGGGATGATAGGTTGGCCCGCAAGGATGGCAAAGACGGCGCCAACATCCTTTACACCGAGTTGTTCCATCGTTTTATCGACCGCAATCCAGAAAAACAACTCTGAGCAGCTTAGGTTGGCCTGTTGATTGTAGTAATACGTCGCCATTGCATCTCCCAAAAGTGGTAACGGCAATCAAGGATTCATGTCAGTTCATTTTGGATCGGTGGCCACTGCCTAGCCGTATGCACCAGCGCCAGCACCCAGACCAATTCGCTATCGATTTCATACACACACGCTTCTACAACCGCGAAACCCTACTGGTGGCAATGGAGGATGATATAGGCAAGGCCTACGATGCGGTGATGGCCGCCAAGCTGGACAAGGCCAAGAAGGAAAGCCATTCGCCGCCAGCCATTATGAAAAGGTCAGCTTGCTGATAATGACGCCGACCGAGATAACCTAAGACATATGTCAATAAGCATATTGACCATGTGGGTAATCGGCGCATATTTTGCGGGCCTGTTTCGCTTGGTGGCGGTGGGTTGGCAAAAACTTTGAAAGGCCTGCTCTGCTGTTCGTCAACCAAGTGGTTGGGCGTTACTACATGCGCATTGTCTTGAGTTTCTATAACCGCAGAATCCTTAAAACATGGAGGTAAGCTATGCCCAGCCACAAATTCGAGTACGTGATATCCGGTGTTGAATTGGGTGATGAACAGAAGGCGGCGATTAGCGCTGCAATCGCAACCGCCGTTAGTGAAACCCTGGTCGGAGGTGTAGGCAATCTGTCGGCCCTTGTGAAGGGACGTGTGTGGGGTTCCATCGGCGGGGGCATCGGCCCGATCAATGGCGGACGATTGCTTTTTGCTCAAGACATCGCCCAGCTCGCCAAGCAGCTTGAAAAGACCGTCCGGGTCTGAACGTGACCAAGCCAGGCTCAGACTCCCCTGATCTGACCTGCCCGAATGCGCCGCCCGAAGTCGGGGCGGCGTTGTTCGGCATCGTTCAGGGCGATGGTAAGGTTGCCTATCTTTCTCCGAACATCCCAGTGTCGGATGGTCTTCTGGTGGCACTGGAAAACAAGAATATACCGATTGAAAATCGCCTGCGTTTTTCAGGTCCGTGCATGGCCGAGCGGTGTATCCAATGGCAGACTGACAGATGTTCCTTAGCCGACAAGGTCGTGGCAGACCTTGGCGATAGCGGTACTGAACATTCCAAGTTACCGCATTGCGGCATCCGTGCCACCTGCCGATGGTTCGCTCAGCACAAACAAGTTGCGTGTGGCGGTTGCCCTACCGTCATTCGCAAGCCGGAAGAGCTTTATCAAAGCGACTCGGCCTGATTTGAGTCCGTATTCGCCACCCGGCAGGGTGTGCGGCTTACCTGACGCGCGCCCAAACCGCGTTCATCATCGCCCGTTCATCCTGGCTGGCGTCGATCAGTTCATTCTCGATGCTGGTCTTGGCCTCCAGGAGCCGGTAGAGGTCTTCATCAATCGACTTCGGCACCAGGGGGATGATGACTGTGACCGGCCGCATCTGGCCGTTGCGCCAGGCGCGATCCTCGGCCTGGCGTTTCAACGCCGGCGTCCAGGGCAGCCCGGCGAACATGACCACGTTGGCGGCCGTGAGCGTGATCCCTACGCCGGCCGCGCCGGAGGTGCCGATGAAGACCCTTACCCCGGCCTCAGTCTGGAAGCGGTCGACTGCGGCCTGGCGCTTGCCTGAGCTATCCCCGCCGGTGATCGAGACGCATCCGATCCCCTCGTCCGTCAGGGTGGCCACCAGTTCGTCGACGGTGGCCACGTATTCGCAGAAGACCAATACCTTGTCGTCCTGGTCCAGATTCCGTATACGCTCCAGGATGTAGTCGATCTTGAGTGATTCCAGGCACTGCCTCAGCGCCGTGATCTTGGGCAACGCCGGCATGCTGGGGTCGGCCAGGATGCCGCGATAACGTTCCATGCCATGAGGGGGTTCGCAATACACCACCTCGTGGGTCTTCCCAGGGAGATTCTTGAGCACGTCCTTCTTCCGCCTGAGCATCCAGGAAGCCACCTGCTCGCCGAGGCGCTTACGGGCCTCCTGGGAGCCCGTGTAGAGGTTCGTGAAGTCGGGCAAGGGGAGTAGACCCACCGGATGGCCTGAGATCCGCAGGAGGGTATGTATCTCGCCCTCGCGGTTGAGGACCGGGGTACCGGCCGATCAATGCGCTGGGAGAGCAGGAAGGCGTTGCGGGTGCGGTTGACGTCATGCTCTTTGAGATAGTCGCCTCGTCGACCAGAGCCACCAGTTGGCCGGGCAGGACGGCCAGGACGGCCAGGATCTCGCGCTCCCAGTTGATCCGGAGACTGGCCGGGCAGACGATCAATACCTTGCCCTCGCCGGCCGCCAAGTGCGAGGCCACCACCGCCTGGCGGCTTTTGCCGAGGCCCATGTCGTCGCCAGGGCGCGAACGTAGCGCCCAGGAGATGGCGGACGCCGTCGACCCGGAAATCGTACAGTCCGTACTGTTCGGCCGACCTAGCCAAGATGTTCTCGTCGACCTGCGGGCGGGCCAACCCGCCACCGCCGTGGTGATGAAGCCGCTGCCGGTTTCGATTTCTTCCAGGCGGCCGGCCGATACCATGGAGAAGGCACCGCTGACCGCGATCCCGACTAGTAAAACTTGCTTTATCTAAGAATCGTGAGCAGGCTTGCCTAGCATCGACGCGTTGAGGGGCTCGCCTTCCCCCGCTTTATTTGAATGGCATCACATGTGATCATTTCTTTCGTGTTGTGCCGTGCCGCGGTTGGGTGGACAACAACTTATGGGCAGTCTGCACGAGACTTGCTTCGGGGATACCCAAATTGCGTACCAGCCAAGCCCCCCGTTCGTCCGGCGGCACCTTGGCCGAGGCTTGTAGTTCCCGGACTAGGGCAAACTGGGTTGGGGTTAGTTTGTCCGCCAGATCCATTTCACTCATGGAATGCAGATCGAAGCGTTGTGCGATCTCATTGAATAGGCTCTGCAGCGAATGGCCGTCCGCTCTGGTCTTGGTAGGCTGATTACCGAGTTCTGGCGCGATGGCCTTTACTAGCCCCCCCAATCGTCGCTCGCCTCCATCGCCAAGGCGTACCGACATGAAATCCACAGCCTTGTTGACGATGGCTCTTACATTCCCTGTTAATTGCGGTACCTGGATTGCCTCTGTTGCTGGAGGATATGATTTGAATGCCCTGGCCACTTCTGCACTTCGTCGCCAGACGAGCCATGGGCCTTCACTGTAGTAATTACCGCCTATCGCCGACGAAGGTGAATCGGCGGGAATCAGCCCCCTTGCGTCGATGCTGGATTGAATCAGGCGTTTCCAGTTTTCCAACAGCATGGGGGGAAGCGGGAACGCTTGCTGAGAGTCGTTATCCGGTCTGACCTGGATCCCTACTGCCAAGCGTAGGGCTGCCACGTCGGGGTGATCTGGTAGCAGAGCAGATAGGTTTCCCACCACTTCCTGTAGGAAACCGCCTGACTTTCCCGAGCGCAACATCAGGGTGGCGCCGAAGAGGCCCAGCATGGGGTTGTCAAATTTGGCCCAGAGCATGTCGCGCAGATCTTCAGCGCGCACCGTCTCCCGGTTCTGGGCCAGCCCCTGGCGTGCCAGTTCCGTCAAGCGCCACTGGGGGTGGGACGGATCAACGGAGTTGCCAGGTCGCACCATCAGGACTGCGGCGCTATTGAGATCAACGCGGCGGGCCGTGCGTGTGCGGGGCGGCTCAGCAAGGTTCTTCTGGTTGCTGTAGCACGTGCGCTTCGATGAACTGGATGAGAGAAATATTTGGGTTTGCCAGCCAGCACTGGCATGTACCGCCATTTCGTGTATTCCCCACAGACCGGTATCCACACGCAGAAGATAGGTGCCCGGATTCACTTCCAGGTGGGCTGTGGCGACGCCCGGGTCCTCGTCACGGTAGGGGGCTTCGGAAAAATCCAGTCCCAAGGCCGGGACGGTGTCGTCTGTGCTGTGCAGGGAGAGGCCATTCCAGGGGCGATGGGAAGTCGCCTTGCCGAGAAGCTTTTCAGGGTCCCGCGCGAGCACGAATAGGAATGCACCGGAGCCGATACGCATATCCGGGGGCAGGGAGGCCCGCGGCCATGCTCGCTGTTGGTACTCGTGGCTGGTGCGGGTGTTGACCAAAGGCATGGCACTGGCGAACTGCAGGGGCGGCCCCTGCACCAATACTTCGCGCTGACCGGGCGGGAGTTCGGTGGGGACCTCGATGAGGTGATCCTGCATGGTTCCGCCTGAGCGGAAACGAATCTTGTATAGGCCAGACACCACTTCCGTGTGCATCTCACCGATTGCCGTATTGATACGGTTCAGTCGATCGTCCACCAGAAAGATTTCCGTGCCCAGGTCGGCGGCCCTAATGTGCAGCGGGATGCGAGGAATTTGATCAGAGTGTGACATGTACTTCCTCCCCCGCCACCTCGAACACTTGCTGCCGTGGTAGGCCCTGCAACTGCGCCTTGTAGAGACCAGCTGGCAGATTCCACTCGGCATGGCTGTTGGCCAGCGGAATCCGCGCCACTTCGACGCGCCCGTTTGTCAACAAGATGGCATTGTCGCCGGGCACTGGCGGTGCCAGTTCAAACATTACCCTGGCTTCGGCACCCGCGGGCAGGTCTGATAGGTCAGGCTGATGGGTGGCGAATACCACATCCCGGCCAGCGTCCACCGGCAGTTCGGGGGGGAGCTCTTTGTTTGCCAGATCAGGCCAGCGAGTTTGGATGTATTGGGCAACCGCGTAGCCAGTCACCTGACCTTGCGCATCGGGGCGTGCTTTGCGCAGAGCTTCCAGTAAAAGGTAGGTGAAGACGCCCCGCACAGGACCGTTCTCTTCAATCTGACGCTCCCTCGCCTTGGCTCCAGCCGGCACTGCGTACCAAGCGAGTCTACGTACCGCCACGGCGCCTGCAGGATTCTGCACCTTATCGAGCATCAAGCTATTAATACTGCGGACCAGCGACATGTCGCGGCAGCAATCCATGATCAACACAATTTCCTCATACGCAGCGGTGGCTTTTGCCCATTCGGCATAGCGGGTCGCGGCGATATGACGGTAGGACGGCGAGTAGGCATTTGCGGCATAAAGTGCGGCTTCATTCATGCCCTCGTAACTACCACTGAAACCATGGCCACTCAGATACAGGTACAGCCGGCGCCGAGTAGGCGTATATGGCCGGCCGGTGGCCGGGTCGAGCACTAGGTCAAGGAACTCAGTCTCGAATCGGTCCTCGGTCGGATTGGCGTTTGCGGGCCTTACAGGCATCGGCGGATGGAATTGGTTGGTAAGCAGGGTGTGAACATTGCCTGCCGGTAGGTCGCCGCCGTCGGGCGCCTGCAGCCATTTGGCAAATTCCTCTGCATCCAGTTGGGCGCCTTGGAGTGGGCCGATACCAGGGTAAAGGTTGATGCCGACGACAAGGGCAAAGTCGCGATCATTCACGGCTGGTATCCCACCTTTAGGATGTGGCGCAGGCTAGCCAGGGTGGCTTCATCGTTGTCGAAGTCGCCATGCTGTCGTGAGGCGGATCGGCGGCCATCGGAGACATCGCTGATGGACCATACTGTATGGCCTGACAGTTCGTCTCGCGCCCACTGGAGTTCCGGGTAGTGTTCCTGATCGAAGATGTCGGCCCTATCGAAGAAACGTTGCATGCCGAGGATGGGCGTATCCACCTCACGACCTTCCAGTAGCCCCGAAACGAAGTAGAGGAGGGAATGTGGATAGACCACTCGGGCTAGCTGTACACCCAGGAAGTCCTGGGCCATGGGGTCGTCCAGTTCCAAGGCATCCGTCATGCCGAACATACGGATATGACCTACCCGATGACGGTATTTCTCTATCGCAGATCGGAATAACTGGAAATCTACGGCTGGGGCGAGGAAGACAATATCGAAGCTGACATCCATAGGCAGGTACTTGTCGGCAGCTTCCAGGAAATGGCAGATGTAGACTGCACCGGTGCTATGGCCTATTAGGGTGATGCGTGGCTTGGGTGCACCCGCCTTGAGCCGATCCCCCAGCCGGCTGAGGAACTCGGTGCCCCCAGGTTCCTTGCCAGGGGCGCCGGACGGAGCAAAGGCGTCGGCGGTATCCTTCTTCATCTGGTTCCACAAGAATGCCTGCCCGATCTTGTCCACGTACATCTGCCGGTAGATTTCTTCCACCACGGTGCCGTAGAGGCCGTGGTCCCGCCCACCGAGGAAACGGGATACCACCGCACGCACCAGCTTGATGATTGCCAAGGCCAACTTGGCGGTCGAGATCAGGCCCTTCTCTCCAGGCTGGCGCGATTCGAGTATCTCATCCAGGGCTTTCGGTTCCATCAGAGTTGTATGTGCTGCCAACTGTCCACCACCCGGTGCCTCTTCCGTCTGACCGGCGGGGAATAGCCCTTGCTGGACATGCTCCAATGCACTCTTCACTCGGGGGTCCATCTCCAGGTCGGCGACAACGGCGTTTTCGAATTCCAGGTCGGAAACTGATGCTGCTTTGCCTCCAGCAGCTTGGGATTGCAATTGGAAATCGGCGTACGGAGGATCGCCCGAAGCATCGGCGAACCACTTGTCCACTACTTGAGCAACTTGAACAGGATCGACAACCGCACCACTGCCGCCCTTGCCTCCGATGGCATCGCCCAAGCGACCGAGTACGAACTCGACTACTTTTCGCACCAGCTCATGGAATATCGGTTCCTTGCTAATATCCTTAAGGTTGTTAGATACAGTCTCAAATGCCCCAGATTCCCAGAGGAAGAAGACCGGGTAGGCGCCAGCCAACTCATATTCCTTAGCCAAGTGATCTGCAATTTCCTTGCCTGACTTTAGGGACACCAGGCCTCCGTGAAAGTGCATCGCCATCCCTGCGGGAGGTGATTGAGTCGCGAAGGAATCGAGCAAGAGGTCGATGTCCCCTGCATGGGTCTGTGTGTCGGATGAGAAGCATCCATTTTTAAGATGGATGCAATGCAGCTTGTCGAGCGCAACAGATAGGTCAGGCATGATTCGAGACCTCCTTATATTCTTTGGTTCTTAAAAATACGGTAGCTGACTTGATCTTCATTTTTCACAAGGTGTTTGTTGCCGACAACAGCCATAGTTAGCCGCTACCACAGCAGAGACCACGGCGTAGGATAGGGCGAAGGCGATGGCCTCCTTGAGGCTTATGTCTTTGAGTAGCTTCAAATACAACTGATGCTCGAAGACAAGAGATGGGGCACGCTCGACGAAGAAGGACTGGGCAATGATCGCAGCCCTGGCCTCGCCTAGGATTGCCCAATCAATCCGGAAAAACTGGGGTCCATGATCACTCCTCAGGAGGAAGTCTTCTTGCTGGACGACAAAGCTTTCAGATCTTTTTCCACTTCTTTGATTGCGGCGAGTATCGGTTTTGGCTTTGCCGCATATGCGGCCGTGGCAAGCGACAAAAGGTCAGCGACGAGGTCCAGGAAAGCCGCAACTTTTTCTATCTTCGCGATGCGCTGGTTGGCATCGTCGATGATTTGCATGAATGACGTCTGGGTTATGGTCAGCCCATCAACGATGCATTTGGCCGCGTCGATGTAGAGGCTGTTGGCTTGCTGGCGCAACAGCGTCTCTTGTTGGAAAGTGTTCCTGGCTTCTTCCGGGCTGATCTCGTGTTGCTCGATAGCTTTGATCAGGCGGGCAAATATCTCGTCCGCACTGCTGGTCATTCGGTCACCCAAGGCTTCAACATCGCTTTTTTGTTCGAGCGCCATGTTCCATCCCCTATGTCATGTTATTGCAGAGCCTGGAGTTGTTCTCGTAGCCCTTTCAAGTCTTTCGCCAGGGCCGTCAATCCGTTTTTGATCTCCTTGGACGAAAGGTTGTCCACGTTTTGATAAAGTTGACTATGACCTTCAGAGATGAAGTCGATGGCCTTCAGCGCCACACCAAATTTCTGGTCAACGGCGTCATACTCGACTTGCTTGTCCCGATATTGCACCTTGGCCAATGCCATCAGTAACGGGTCCTTGGGTTGTGTTTTGGCAAGAAGGAATTCGGTCTGGAACAGCCCAAGTACTTCCTTCCGCTCGTTTTCATGAGTCTTTCGATAGAGTCGAAGAAGGTTCCGCAAGCCATCGAGGCTGACCTGCATGGGCCCCTGCCCCGCTCGGATCATGTCCCTGACGGCATCCTGTTGATAGGCAGCCAAGGCCCACTTGGAAGCAAGTTTGGCCAAGTTTGAAATCGCATCGACTTGTTTTTCATCCAAGCCGAAATCGGGGTGCGCCTTGATTTGTCCGGTAACCGAGTCTATCCCCTTGGAGAGATCGAAGGTGTTATCGCCAGCCAGTTTGGCCAAGGTCGCCATGTATAGGGCGACGGTGTCATGGACATTGACGAGATCCCCATAGGCTTCTTGTCGCTTACGGTCATTTGCCTGGGCAACGCCTAAGGCGCTTTCTGCTAAAAATGGTGCTTCACGTGCATAGGTATCACGGAAGTGGGTGGTTAGTTCTTTATACGAGGCCAACCTAGCCGACTCGCCAGCAAACCGACCAACCTCATCAAGGTTGGCGCACCCGCCGACTAGCAGGCTCGAAATAATCAGAACCAGCAAGCGTCCCATATGCCCCCCAAGTTTTAATATTTATAGGCTTAATTGAATAATTAGCATAAATATAAATAATTAGAAGCACACATAGGGAGAAATGTAACGTTACCGAAAATTCACGGGAGGGCACCTCGAAAAACCCTGGTTTCGTCGCTCCCGCGAAAGCGGGAGCCCAGTAAAATCAATAGGCTGGATTCCCGCCTTCGCGGGAATGACGGGTTTTTCGAGGTTCCCAAACGATGATCACGACCGAATCCGGTTCAATTTACGCAATGAACCGCTGCCTTTTTCAGCGGCGCCGCCCTGTTTTTTCCTCGAATCGCCCAGGGCATCGGCAATTCGGCCTATTTCGGGCGTCAGAAGGCAGCGATTCCGGCCCGCTGAAATACGCCAGCCGCTTCAGGTTGTAGCAGGCCGCTATCATCGTCAGCGCAAAGTTCGCTCGCGCCTGGCCGATGGTCCGGATCAGCTTGCCTCCCATCTGCTCCACGGCCGCGAAGGCGTGTTCAACCCGCGCGCGGCTCTTCGCAATCCGCTGGTTGCGCCGCTGCTGGGCTTCGGACAACGCTTTGTTCCGATTGCCTTTACGCTGAATCCGGTTCCGGTAGCCGTTTTCCTTGAGCCAGGCTTCACGTTCTTCGGACGGATAACCCCTGTCGGCAAAGACATCCCGGCTCGTGTTGGCGGTGTCGATGACCGCGTCGAAGTGCTGGCTATCGTGCGTGCTGGCCATGTCGGTCACGATCTTGCGAATGAACTTGTGCTTCCGGTCGACGTTCACCGACAGCTTGTAGCCAAAGTAGCTCTTGCCGTGCTTCTTCGTCCAGGTAGCGTCACAGTCCTTCTGCCGTCGCTTGGCCGGCTTCCAGTCCGCGGGTATCGCGTCCTGCTTGATCAATTCCTTATCGCCCCGACTGTTGTGCTGCCTAGGTGCCGGCACCAGTGTGGCATCGATGATCTGGCCGCCGCGTGCAATGAAGCCTTTCTTGAGCAACTGCGTCGATACCCCATCGAAGATCGCCTGGGCGCCCGCTTCGCCAATCCGGTTCTCGAAAGTCCACACCGTCGTCCGATCCGGAATGTTGGTGGCCAGACCGAGGCCACAGAAGCGCTTGTAGCTCATCCGATCCAGCAGTTGGTATTCCATCTGCTCGTCGGACAGGTTGTACAGTCGCTTGAGCACCAGAATGCGAACCATCGTCTCGGTCGGAAACGGCGGCCGGCCACCCTGCGGGCTGACCGGTCGCGGGGCAATGCGGTCAACTTCCGCCGCCAAAGCCGTGAAGTCGATGCACGATTCGATTGGAGTTGCCCCGTTTTCACGGACAGTTATGGGCTCTCAATGAGAGCGGTAACGGGATGATGCACTGAGGTGTTGTCGTCTGTCACGGAGGGGTCGGATTGGCTCCTTTCGAAGTTGATCGGTGAGAGGTAGTTCAAGGCCGAATGGCGTCGTCTTGGGTTGTACCACGCCTCAATCCAGGTGAAGACCTCCAGGCGGGCCTCGATCTTGGATTTCCAAGTACGGCGGGCAATCAGTTCACATTCCAGGCTGGCGAAGAAGCTTTCGGCCATGGCATTGTCGTAGGCGTCGCCCACCGTGCCCATGGAGGGCCGTACGCCCATGATCTGGCAGCGCTGTCCGAACGCCAGACTGGTGTACCGGAAACCGGCCCAGGTCGGCAGATAGGTCATGTCCGCCACCCATAACTGATTGGCTCGGGTGGCAACGAACTCGCGCTTGACCAGATCGGGCGCGGGACGCTGACGGGGATCCCGTTCCGTCGTCACCACATACCCCCGGCGGCGACTGACCCCGCGAATGCCGACTTGACGCATCAGACGCGCCACCCGGTTATGACCGACACGGTCGCCCGCTTCACGCAACTCGACCAGAATCCGTGGCCGACCATAGGTGGCATCGCTGGCTTGGTGGATCGCTTGAATACGCTGAAGCAAGGCCGCATTCGCCATGGCACGGGCCGATGCGGGTCGGCCCTTCCAGTCGTAGTAGCCACTGGCGGAAACCTTCAACCGACGACACATCGCCCGGACAGGGAAGTCGGCCTGATTCGCTGCAATCAACGTGTAGACGGTGTGGATGTCTTGTCGCCGTTGTGTGCGAACCAGGCCGTAGCCTTTGCCAGGATGTCGCGCTCCATTTCGACCTGACGCAGCTTGCGACGCAGGGCGATCAGCTCCTCCCGCTCCGCCTGGCTTAACGCAGCAGGCGTTTCACGGGCAGGGCCGACCGTGGCGCGGCTGATCCAGTTGCTGATGCTGGTGACATGGCAACCAAACTCTTTGGCAAGCTCGGCCGGATTCCGGCCGGCTTTCACCAACTCGACGATTTGCTGCCGAAATTCCGGCGCATAGGGAGGGTGGGTCTTGGGCATTTGAGCACTCCTTTTCTAGAACACTAAGGTGTCCGTCAAATCGGGGCAACTCCAGTTTTACGAACATGGCTACGACGGGACGTCGTTTTCGCACATCGTCGAGGCTTCGGGGCTGTACCGCGGCAACATCTACCACTACTTCAAGACCAAGGACGACATCCTGAAGGCGGTGATCGATCTGCATCTCAAGGAGTTTGGTGAGCTGCTGGCACGATGGGATCAAGAATTCACCGACCCGAAGGAGAAGCTCATCGCCTTCGTCGACATGCTCACCGGGCGCAAGGCGGAGCTGGTTCAGTACGGTTGCCCGATAGGCAGCATGAACATGGAACTGGGTAAGGGCCGGCGCGACCTGCAGAAGCCGGCACGAGCGCTATTCGACCTGTTCCGCGACTGGCTCGCCGGTTGTTTCAAAGAGATGGGCAAGGACGACAAGGCCAAGTCACTTGCGCTGCATTTGCTGGGACGCGCGCAAGGAATCACGGTCATTGCCCACGTTTATCAGGATCCCAAGCTATTGCGACGTGAGACCACGAACCTGCAAACCTGGATACGAAACTTGTAGGCGTGTGCACGCAGTGAACGATGCCAACTCCAACTCCAGATCATGGGCGTTCTCCTTGCATAACGTCATTAACAATAGCCAATGACCAGCACAATATTGTGACACTGCTTACCTGGATTTTATGCGCTAAAGAAACGACAAACGAACCAATCCACCCACAGGACGTTCTAGACGGGTGTTCGGGAGCATGTAATTGGCCGTCCTATGGTTCATAGTTGTGGTTCGTCCCGGTTCCCGTAAGCGGCCGGATGGTCATTCCGTCGGATACCCTACGGCCGCTTACCCCTTCACCTGCAGTTTCCAGGTTCATACGCGTCCGTAGCGCAGCAGACGCCAATTCTGGACTCAACCCGAAGGGCTGGCTGCACTGGCATGGGTTTCGTACGCAAAAGCGCCCACGTCGAATGCCATCGCCAACAGGGTAGTCTGGCTCAGCCTGCGCACCAGGGCGCGGCCTATCAGCCCGGCATAGGCAGGCATCCTGAAGGTGGCCATTGTCAGAACTTGACCGAAACACTGACTGCACCGAAGTCGTCGCCACTACCTTGGCTGCGGAATTCCTGCGTGCGCAGGACATGGGTGTAGCCGAACCGAGCGTCGTGCCAGTCGATTACAAAACCGTATTGCAGGTCGCCCACCAGCGGCCTCCGGTCGACGCTGCGGCTGTCCCGGAAGCTGTTGCCATCCAGAAAGATGTTGCGCGCCACCGCACGGCCCTCGATCCCGGCGAACAGGTACCAGTTGAACCCGGACGTCGGCGCGAACTCGCCCGAGCCGAGCAGGCCGGGCTGGATGCGCGGCGGCCCGTAGTCCTCGGGCAGATGCTTGCCGAAACGCAGGGTCAGGCCAGCGTTGGCGTAGGTGAACACGTTGCCAAGCGCAGCGCCCAAGTGGGGCGTGAGGTCCAGTCGGACGCCGCCCATGGAGGCCTCGGCGAGCCCGCGCCAACTACGCTGGTAGGTGGCGACGAAGCCAGGCTCGTTGCCAAGCTGGGTGCCCCAAGCCTGCGGCTCGTTGGCGCCGATGACCTCATGGACGAACTTCTGGCTCTGCTCGGCAAGCGAGGCGGGGCCAACCATGCCCAGGCTCAGGGTGAACAGGTCGAGCTGGCCACCCGTCGCCGCGCCCACCCCGACCAGGCCGTACAGCCAGCCGGCATAAGGGCGTTCGCTCAAGGGCGGGTCGGACAGCTTGATGTCGCTGGGCGTGAACATGCTCTGGCCAAAGGCGTAGCCGTGGCGTACCGGACCTTCCTCGGGGAACCACGGCACCAGTCGGGCCAGACGCACTGCCCACGCCGGCGTGGGGGTGCGACGGTCCGGAACCCAGATGAAGCCGACGCCGTTGGTGTAGTGCTGGTCGACGCCGTAGAACAAGTCGTTTTCCAGGACGAAGCTGAAGGTGCCGATCTTCGGCGGTTCCAGCTCGCCAGCCTGGATCGGGCCGGCGGCGAGGGCGAGCAGCAGGAGGGCCAGGGCGCGCCGGGTCATGCCATCAGCGCCAGGGTTCTGCGGAACCGAGCCAGGGCCAGGGCGAACAGAACGCTACCAATGGCCACCAGGCTGAGGAACTGCGGCCAGACCACGTCGAGGCCGGCGCCACGATAAAGGATGGCCTGGGAGAGCATGACGAAGTGGGTATTGGGTGCCGCCAGCATGACGTACTGGACCCAGTCGGGCATGCTTTCGCGCGGGGTGATGGCGCCCGACAGCACCATCAGGGGCAGCAGCACCAGCATCAGCAGCAGGCCGAACTGCGGCATCGAACGGGCCAGGGTGCCAAGGAAGATTCCCAGCGAGGTGGTGGCGAACAGGACCAGGGCGCTGCCGGCGAGGAACAGCATGACCGAGCCCTGGATAGGCACCGCGAGCAAGCCCTGGACCACGACCAGCAGGGAGGCGGCGGACCCGACCAGCACCACCAGGCCCATGGCCCAGACCTTGCTCATCATGATCTCGAACGGCGTCACCGGCATCACCAGCAGGTGCTCCACGGTGCCGTGCTCGCGCTCGCGGATCAGCGCGGCGCCGGCCAGCACGATGGACAGCAGCGTCACCTGGTTGATGATCTCCATGAGGGAACCGAACCAGACCCGGTTGAGTTCGGGATTGAAACGCGCGCGCAGGTTCAGGCTGACCGGCAAGGCCATGGCCGTCATCTGGTGGCCCATGGCGTAGCCGTTGACCTCGGTCATGACGATGGCCTGGATGTAGCCGCTGCCGGCGAAGGCCTGGGTCATGCGGGTGGCGTCGACGTTGAGTTGGATGGTCGGGCTGCGCCGCGCCAGCACGTCGCGCTGGAAATCCGGCGGAATGTCGAGGGCGAAGGTATCCAGGCCGGCATCCATGCGTGCGTCCATCTCGGCCCGGGTGATTAGTTCGGGCGCCATGAAATAAGGCGACATGAAGCTGTCGGCGATGCACCTGGACAGCGGCGAGCGGTCCTCGTCGACGATGGCGATGGGCGCCTTCTGCAAGGTTTCCGGCATCACCGTCGCCGCCGAGTACACCTCGAAGGTCAGGGCATAGACGATGAACACGAGCATCATCGGATCGCGCAGCAGGCTGCGGAATTCCTTGATGCCGAGATTGAGGATATTGCCCAGCCGCATGGTCAGTGCTCCTGTTTCCTGAGCAACGCCACGCCCACGCCGATGAGCACGACGGCGGCGAGCACCAGTGGCACCAGCGACGCCTGCAGGTCCCCGTAGCCCAGTCCCTTGGAAAAGACGCCGCGCGCGACGACGATGAAATGGGTGGTCGGATAGATCTGGCCGATCCAGTGGCCCATGCCTTCCAGCGAGGATACCGGGTTGATCAGCCCGGAAAACTGGACGCCCGGCAGGATGGTGAACACGGCGGTGCCGAACATCGCGGCGACCTGGCTGCGGGTGAAAGCGGACACCAGCAGGCCCATGGCGGTCGAACCCGCCACGTACAACAGGGCCGCGAAGGCCAGGGTCGGGAAGCTGCCGGTGATGGGCACCTTGAACAGGAACAGGGCCAGGGCGGTCAGGAGCAGGAAATTGACCATGGCCATCGCGATGTAGGGCAATTGCTTGCCGAGCAGGAATTCGGCGCGGGTCACCGGGGTGACGTAGAGGTTGACGATGGAACCCAGCTCCTTCTCGCGCACCACCGACAGGGCGGTCAGCATGGCCGGGATCAGCAGCAGCAGCAGCGGGATGATGGCCGGGACCATCGCGGGCAGGCTCTTGTTGTCCGGGTTGTAGCGGAAACGGGTCTCGATCGTGGCCAGGCCGGTCAGCGCGGCCGCGCCCAGGGCCTCGCGGCCGCGCGTGAGCAGCCATTGCGCGTGGATGCCCTGGACGTAGCCGATCACGGTTTCCGCCCGGGTCGGCATGGTGCCGTCGATCCAGGCGCCGATGGCCACGTTGTCGCCGCGCGCCACGTCGCGCGCGAAACCAGGCGGGATCTCGACGGCCAGGCTGATCTCACCCGCCCGCATGCGGCGGTCGAGGTCGGCGTAGTCGCGGATCGGCGGCCGCTCGACGAAATAGCGCGAGCCTTCCAGGTTGAGGCGGTAGTCCTGGCTCAGCGCGGTCTGGTCGCGGTCGAGCACGGCATAGCTGAGGTTGTCCACGTCCAGGGTAATGCCGTAGCCGATCACGATCATCAGGACCAGGCTGCCAAGCAGGGACAACGCCAGACGGACCGGGTCGCGGCTCAACTCCAGCGCTTCGCGGCGCATGTAGCTGAACATCCGGCGCGGACTGAAGCCGTCCAGTCTGGCCGGGTCGCCGGCGGACCCAGCCGGCAGGTCCGGCGTGGATTCGAAAGCGGGCGCGCCATCGTCGCCGGCCACCGCCTCCAGATGGCTGATGAAAGCGGCCTCCAGCGTTTCCGTGCCCCGCTCCGCGACGATCGCGGCGGGGGTGTCGCTGATCAGCACCCGGCCGGCGTGCATGAGCGAGATGCGGTCGCAGCGCTCAGCCTCGTTCATGAAATGGGTGGAGATGAAGATGGTGACCTTGTCCTGCCGGGACAGCCCGATCAGGATGCGCCAGAAGGCGTCGCGCGCCACCGGGTCGACACCGGAGGTCGGCTCGTCCAGGATCAGCATCTCCGGGCCGTGGATCAGGGCCACGGCCAGGGACAGGCGCTGGCGCACGCCCAGCGGCAGGGCGTCGGGCAGGGCGTCCATGACCTCGGCCAGGTCGAACTTGTCCGCCATCTCCGCCACCCGCGGCGCGATCCGCGCCTTCGCCATGCGGAACAGGCGGGCGTGCAGTTCCAGGTTCTGGCGCACGGTCAGCTCGCCGTAGAGCGAGAACGACTGGCTCATGTAGCCGACCCGGCGCCGGGTCTCGATATCGCGCGCGTCGACCGCCTTGCCGAACAGCCAGGCCTCGCCCTCGCTGGCTTCCAGCAAGCCGGTCAGCATCTTCATGGTGGTGGTCTTGCCGCAGCCGTTGGAGCCCAGGAAACCGAAGATCTCGCCCCGGCCGATCCGGAAGCTGACGTCGTCCACCGCGACGAAGTCGCCGAAGCGCATGGTCAGGCCACGCGCCTCGATGGCCGCTTCGCCGTCGCCGTCCTTTTCCCGCGCCACAATGACGACCGCCTGGTAGCCGGCCCGCTGCGCCTCCGGCAGCAAAGCGATGAAGGCCGCTTCCAGGGTGTCGGTTCGCGTCTTGGCCAGCAGTTCGGCCGGTGCCCCAGTGGCCAGGACGCGGCCGTCGTTCATCGCCACCAGCCAGTCGAAACGCGCCGCCTCCTCCATGTAGGCGGTCGCCACCAGCACGCTCATGCCGGGCCGGCGCGCCCGGATGCGCTCGATCAGCTCCCAGAACTGGCGCCGGGATAGCGGGTCGACCCCGGTGGTCGGCTCGTCCAGGATGAGCAGATCAGGATCGTGGATCAGCGCACAGCACAGGCCCAGCTTCTGCTTCATGCCGCCGGACAGCTTGCCGGCCGGGCGGTCGGCGAATGGCACCAGGCCGGTGGCGTTGAGCAGGTCGCCGATGCGGCGTTCGCGTTCGGCCCGGCCCTGGCCGAACAGGCGGGCGAAAAATTCGACGTTCTCGAATACCGACAGGGTCGGATACAGGTTCTTGCCCAGGCCCTGGGGCATGTAGGCGACGCGCGGACAGACCGCGCGCCGGTGCCGGGCGTCGGCCATGTCGCCGGCCAGGACCTCGATGCGGCCGGACTGGATGGCGCGCGCCCCGGCCACCAGGGCGAACAGGCTGGACTTGCCGACCCCGTCCGGGCCGATCAGACCAACCATGCGGCCAGCCGGCAGGTCGAGGTCGATGTCTTCCAGGGCCTGCGTCTTGCCGTAGCGCAGGCCGACGCCGTGCAGGCGGACGACGGGCTCGCTCGCGCTCATTGCGGCAGTTTCAGGGCCAGACGGTCAGGCCAGGGCGCGGCGCGGTCGATGCGCACGTAGGCCATACCCGGCAGGCCGGTCTTGACCAGGAGGATGTGTTTCCTGAGCAGATCGGGGTCCAGCCTGGCCTTGACCCGGAACATCAGCTTTTCCCGCTCGACCGCAGTTTCCACGGTCTTGGGCGTGAACTGGGCGACGTCGGCGACGAACGACACTTGCGCCGGGATGACGTATTGGGGCGCGGCATCCAGCACCAGCCGCACCTCGTCGCCCAGGGCCAGCTTGCCGGCCGCAGCGGTGGGCAGGAAGAAGGTCATGTAGACGTCGGCGAGGTCGACCATGTTGAGCACCCGGCCGCCGCCGCCCACCACCTCGCCGGGCTGGGCCACCCGGTACTGGATGCGGCCGGCCCGAGGCGCCAGCAGTGCGCTGTCGGCTATGTCGGCCTGGATCCGCTCGATGCTGGCCTGGACCGCCGCCACCGCCGATTCGGCGCCGACGATCTGGGTACGCGCCGCCGCGACCGCCGCGTCGGCCGCCGCGCCTTGGGCGCGCACGGCGCCGACCGCCGCGACCGCGCCCTTGACCCGTGCGCTGTCGTCGTCCGCTTCCTGTTGCGAACTGGCGCCCTCGCCGGCCAGCAGGGTGGAACGCGCCTGGCGTTTCCCGGCGATGTCGAGCTCGGCCTCGCGCTGGGCCAGCACCGCCAGGTTGGCGGCCTTTTCCGCCTCGCGCAGGGCCAGTTGGCTGCGTGCCGTGGCCACCGCGCTCCGGGCCTGTTGCAATTGCGCCTCGGCCTGGCGCAACTGGGCCGCCAGGACATCGGTATCCATGCGCGCCACCACCTGGCCGGCGGCAACCAGCTCGCCTTCGTTGACCAGGATTTCCCTGATCCGGCCGGGCGATTTGGCGGCGATGTCGACCTCCACCGCTTCGATGCGGCCGTTGCCGCTGGCCAGGCCCACCTCGTCGCCGTTGCCGGCGAATTTCACCCAGGCGAAGACGGCGATGCCCGCCACGGCCGCGATCACAGCAATTCTGGGCAACCATTTGTCAGCCATCGGTTTCATCGTCGTTCATCCTTGGTTTCGCTACTGGAGGCCACGCCGCCGCCCAGGGCCGCGTACAGGTTTACCGCGCTGGCCAGTAGGGCGCGCCGGGTCTGCACCAGGGCCTGTTCGGCGGCGAAGCGGTCACGCTCGGCGTCGAGCACTTCCAGGTAGGAAGCGGCGCCGTTCCGGTAGCGCAGGTCGGCCAGGCGCGCCCGTTCCGTCTGGGCGGCCAGGCTGGCCCGTTGCACATCGATCTGCTCGGCCAGCCAACGGCGCTCGGCCAGGGCATCCGCGACCTCGCGGAAGGCGCCCTGGATCACCTGCTCGTAATCGGCGACCGCCGCGTTGCGGCGCACCTCGGCCAGGTCCAGGTTGGCCCGGGTGCGGCCGGCGTCGAAGATCGGCAGGCTCAGGCTGGGCAGGAAGCTCCAGACCTGGCTGCCGCTCCCGAACAGACCTTCCAGCTCGGCGCTGGCGCTGCCCAGGCCGGCGGTCAGGGTGATGCGCGGGAAGAAGGCGGCGCGGGCGGCGCCGATGTTGGCATGGGCGGCCTTGAGCCGGTGTTCGGCGGCGAGCACGTCGGGCCGGTCGTGGAGTACGTTGGAGGTCAGGCCGGTGGCGAGCTCGCGCACGAAGCCGGCCTCGACCTGCGACAAAGGCCGCTCTGCCGGCGCCAGGGGCGTGCCCACGAGCAGGACGAGGGCATTGTGGTTCTGTTCCCGCAGGCGCGCCAACACGGTCAGTTCGGCGCGAGCCTGGTTGAGCAGTATCTCGGCCTGGGCGGCGTCCAGCCGGGAGGCGGAACCGACCTCGTAGCGCCGGGCCAGGATGCGGTGGGCCTCCTCGCGAGTCGCCACGGTCCGGCGGGCGATGGCCACCCGCTCGTCCAGCTCGCGTTCCGCGAGGTAGGTATTCGCCACCTGGGCCACGAGGGCGACCTGGACGGCGCGCCGGGCTTCGTCGCTGGCCAGGTAGGCCTCCAGGGCGGCGTCCTTGAGATTGCGCACCCGCCCCCAGAAGTCCAACTCCCAGGCACTCAGGTTGAGCGTGGCCTGGTATTGCGCGGCGACGTAGGAACGGCCGGTAATCGACAGGTCGGCCGGCACCCGGCCGCGGCTGCCGTAGGCGCCGAGGCCGATGCCGGGCAGTTGCTCGGCGCGCTGGATGCCGTACAGAGCGCGCGCCTCGGCCACCCGTTGCATGGCGATGCGCAGGCCGCGGTTGTTCGCCTCGGCCTGGGCGAGCAGCCCGCACAGGCCGGGGTCGCCGAAGAACTGATTCCAGGCGATCGGCGCAACGGCTGGCGATTCCTGTGTGGCGGCCACGTTCGCGTTTTCGAACCTCTCCGCCACCGGCGGGGTCGGCCGCACGTAAGGCTCGATCAGGGAGCAGCCCGACAAGGCGATCAGCAGCGCGGCATTGCCGGCCAGGCGACGGACGGACCGCCCGCTGTTCCAAATCGACGCGGCTGCCGTTCCGGGGTCGCCCGGCAGACGTTCGACGTGCCCGAGCGGTATCGATTCCATGCTTTGTGCCTTTCCAAAACCTTGCTTCACAACCATGCCCGGATAGCAAGGACGCAACCCTGATTCGGATCGGGCCACACACCCATTACAGGCTCATAACGCTCGTTAGCAACCGTCCTCCTCTTCGGCAAAGATCTTTTTCAGCAGGCCGGTCACGTGCAAGGACAGGGTTTCCGGCCACTCATGTTCCGACCGCCAACCCGGCATGAAACGCCGCACCCGCTTCAATTCGAGATAGAAGTTGACCAATCCGAGGACCGAAATGGCCAGCAACAGCGGATCCTGATCGGGCTTCATCTCCTTGACCGTATCGACCAAGGCCTCGAACGGTTTTGCGAAAACCTCCTCGTACAACAACTTCGTGCGATCGTGGTCGTCCGTCAGGCGCTCGCGCTGTAGGAGCGGCAACAGTTCGGGATTGGCCGAAAGCGCGTCGATCATGGCGACGCAGAAGTTGTTCAACCGGGCCAAAGGCGGCTTGGCCTCGTGCAGCCTCGCGGTCGCCCCCGTGGTGATGCCCTTCAGGGCGAACTCCATCACCGCCAAATGCAGTTTCTGCTTGTCCGGAAAATAGTAGTACAGGGCAGCGGGCTGGACCCCAACCTCGGCGGCGATCTGGCGCATCGAAACGCCTTCATAGCCATAGCTCGCAAACAGGGGCACGGAGGCCGCGAGGATGTCTTCCCGTGTTTCTCTTCTCTGGCTGGCGCGCGTCATAAGCATTCCGATGCAATACAGGTGTCCGATTTTCGCAAAACCACGGCGCTCCGACACCCACAACATCGGAAACGCCCCGCATTCCATACCTGGGCGGGCACGGCATGTTTGCATTTTAACGAACGTTCAATATAATTCAACCGTAACGCGTGACTGCGGCGAAGCCATCCTTTGCGCTCGGCAGATTCGACCCGACGCATTCAAACATTGCCTTATGGAGATGATTTCGATGACCAGCTATGGAATGGCGAAAGCCTCCAGGAACACGGCCCTGACCGTCCTGCTGGGCGCACTCGCCCTGTCCGCCTGTAGCAGCAAGGCGCCACCGCCACCGCCGCCACCCACACTGAACGTGTCGGTGGTCACGGTAGAGGCGCGGGAGGTCGCTCTCACCACGCAACTGCCGGGACGGACGAGCGCCTACCGGATCGCCGAGATCCGGCCTCAGGTCAACGGCCTGATCCAGAAACGGCTGTTCTCCGAGGGCGCCGACGTCAAGGCCGGGCAACCGCTCTACCAGATCGATCCGGCACCGTTCCAGGCCGCCTTGGAGAATGCCCGCGCCGCCTTGGCCCGAGCCGAGGCCAACCTGCCCTCCACCAAGGCGCGCGCCGAGCGCTACGGCGAATTGCTGGTGGACAAGGCGGTCAGCCCGCAGGATCACGACGATGCCGTGGCGGCTCAGAAACAGGCAGAGGCCGACATCGCCGCCTGGAAGGCCCAGGTGGAGTCGGCGCGCATCAACCTGGCCTACACCCGGATCACCGCGCCCATCAGCGGCCGCATCGGCAAATCCAGCGTCACCGAAGGCGCCATCGTCACGGCCTACCAGCCGGTTGCCCTGGCTTCCATCCAGCAACTCGACCCCATTTACGTCGACGTGCCGCAGTCCACCAGCGACCTGCTGCGCCTGAAGAAGCGCATCGCGGACGGCGGCCTGCGTCACGACGACGCGGACCGGAACAAGGTGGCGCTGATACTTGAAGACGGCTCCCGCTACGCCGACGGCGGCAACTTGCAGTTCCGCGACGTTTCGGTCGACCCCAGCACCGGCTCCGTGATTTTGCGCATGGTATTCCCCAATCCTAAGGGGCAACTTCTGCCCGAGATGTTCGTCCGGGCCGAAGTCCGGGAAGGCGTACACGACCGGGCCATCCTGGTCCCGCAGCAAGGCGTGATGCGCAACCCCAAGGGCGAGCCCTACGTCATGGTCGTGGACGGCGAGAACAAGGTCGACATGCGCATGCTCACGCTTGAACGCGAGATCGGCGACCAATGGCTGGTAGCCGGCGGCCTGGCAGTCGGCGACCGAGTCATCGTCGAAGGCTTGCAGACGCTGCAGATGCTCAGGCCCGGTACGCCGGTCAAGGTGAAGGCCCAACCGTTCCAGGCAGGGATTCTGGCGCAAGGCGGCCAGACCGCATCCGCCAAGTAGGAGGCGCACGATGCTATCCAAATTCTTTTTGGCCCGGCCGGTATTCGCCTGGGTCATCGCCATCGCCATGATGGCGGCCGGCATCCTGGCCATAAAAAACCTGCCCGTCGCCCAATACCCGCCCATCGCCCCGCCGTCCATCGCCGTCGACGCCTTCTTCCCGGGCGCCTCGGCGGAGACCGTGGAAAACACCGTCACCCAGATCATCGAGCAGAAGATGACCGGACTGGACGGCATGCTCTACCTCTCCGGTACCAGTTCCTCGTCCGGTGCCTCCCGCATCGAGCTGACCTTCGAGGCTGGGACCGATCCCGACATCGCCTGGTCCAAAGTGCAGAACAAGCTCCAGCTTGCCCTGGCCAGTTTGCCCGAGGTGGTGCAACGGCAGGGCGTCAAGGTGAGTAAATCGACGCGCAACTACCTGCTCATTGTCGGCCTGGTCTCGGAAAACGGCCGCATGAGCGGCGACGACCTGCGCGATTATGCCCAGTCGAACCTGGAAAAGATCCTGTCGCGGGTACCCGGCGTCGGCGAAGTGGAAAACTTCGGCAGCCAGTACGCCATGCGGGTCTGGGTCGACCCGGACAAGCTGACCAATTTCCACCTGACCCTGGAGGAAGTGGTCGCCGCGCTCAAGTCCTACAACGTTGAGGTCTCCGCCGGCCAGCTCGGTGGTACGCCCGCCCTGCCCAGGCAGCGCATGAACGCCGCCATCGTCGTGCAACATTTGCTGCAGACCCCGGACGAGTTCGCCGCCATCCCAATCCGCACCAACGCGGACGGCTCGGTGGTACGGGTACGGGACATCGGCCGCACGGAACTGGGCACCGAGCGCTACGACATCATCGCCAATTACATGGGCAAGCCCGCCGCCGCCCTGGCGATCCGACAGGCCGCCGGGGCCAACGCCCTGGAAACGGCCGACAATGTCCGGAAGAAAATGGCGGAAATGAGCCAGTACTTCCCGCCCGGCATGAAGGTCATCTACCCCTACGACACCACGCCCTTCACCACCGTGGCCATTGAGGAAGTGGTCAAGGCCCTGTTCGAGGCCATCGGCCTGGTGTTCCTCATCATGTGGCTGTTCATGGGTACCTTCCGGGCCACACTGATCCCAACCATTGCTGTGCCGGTGGTGCTGCTCGGCACCTTCGCGGTCCTGGCCCTGTTCGGATTCTCCATCAACATGCTGACCATGTTCGCCATGGTCCTGGCCATCGGCTTGCTGGTGGACGACGCCATCGTGGTGGTGGAGAACGTCGAACGGATCATGAGCGAGGAAGGTCTGTCGCCCAGGGAGGCCACGGCCAAGTCGATGATTCAGATCACCCCGGCCCTGATCGGCATCGGCGTAGTCCTCGCCGCGGTATTCCTGCCCATGGCCTTCTTCCCAGGCTCTACGGGGGTTATCTACCGCCAGTTCTCGGTCACCGTGGCGGCAGCCATGCTGCTCTCGGTAGTGGTGGCCTTAGTCCTGACGCCCGTGCTCTGCGCCACCCTGCTTAAACCGGTGGCCAAGGGCCACGAGTCGGCTGAAGGTGCGATCTGGTTTCTGCGTCCGTTCTTCCTCTGGTTCGACCATGCCTTCTTCCGCTTCCGCGACTGGTACGTGCGCCTGGTCGGCCACGTCCTGGCGAAAAAACTGCGCTACGTCGTCGTCTACGTCCTGATCGTCGCCGGCCTCGGCGTCCTGTTCGCGCGCCTGCCCACCGCCTACCTGCCGGACGAGGACCAGGGCATCATGCTGGTGCAGGCCGTGTTGCCCACCGGCGCGACCCTGGAACAGGGCCAGGCGGTCATGGACCGGGTACGCGACCATTTCATCGCCAACGAGAAGGAGGCCGTGGAGTCCTTCATGGGCGTCGTCGGCATCAGTTTCTCCGGCCAGGGCCAGAACGTCGCCATCGGCTTCGCCAAGCTGAAGAATTGGCAGGAGCGGAAACGCACCGACCTCAAGGTCAAGGCCATCGCCGGCCGCGCCATGGCCGCTTTCGCCCCTTACAAGGACGCCATGGTGTTCGCCTTCCCGCCGCCCTCGGTGATCGAACTGGGCAACGCCACCGGCTTCGACTTCCAATTGCAGGACCGGGGCGGCCTGGGCCACGGCCAGTTGATGGCGGCGCGTAACCAGATCCTCGGCATGGCGGCCCAGGACCCGCGCCTGATCCGGGTCAGGCCGAACGGCATGGAAGACGTGTCCGAATACCGCATCGACGTGGATTGGCAGAAGGCCGGCTCACTGGGGGTGCCCATCAGCACCATCCACAACACCATCGCCGCGGCCTTCGGCGGCGCCTACGTCAACGACTTCGTCCAGGCTGGCCGGGTGAAAAAAGTCTTCCTCCAGGCCGACGCACCCTTCCGCATGCTGCCCGGCGACCTGGAGAAACTCCAGGTGCGTAACCAGGAAGGCAAGATGGTGCCGTTCACGGCCTTCGCCAGCGGCCGCTGGACCCAAGGTTCGCCCAAGCTGGAGCGCTACAACGCCTTCCCGTCCATCAATATATGGGGCGAGCCCTCGGCCGGCCACAGCACCGGTGAGGCCATGCAGGCCATGGAGGAAATCGTCGCCAAGCTGCCGAAGGGGATAGGTTACGATTGGACCGGCCTGTCCTTCCAGGAGCGCATGGCCGGCTCCCAGGCTCCGCTGCTGTATGTCTTTTCCATATTTGTGGTTTTCCTGTGCCTAGCGGCTTTGTATGAAAGTTGGCCGGTCCCCATCGCGATCCTGCTGACGCTGCCCCTGGGCGTGATCGGCGGGGTGATCGCCACGGGCATGTTCGGGCTTTCGAACGGCGTCTATTTCCAGATCGGCTTGCTAACCACCCTCGGCCTCACTACCAAGAACGCCATCCTGATCGTGCAGTTCGCCAAGGCGCAGGTCGAGGCAGGAGCAGGCTTGCTCGAAGCGACCCTGGAGGCCGCGCGACTGCGTCTGCGCCCCATCGTCATGACCTCGCTGGCCTTCGGCTTCGGCGTCCTGCCGCTGGCGCTCACCGGCGGCGCGGGCTCTGGGGCGCAGAACGCCATCGGCATCTCGGTGCTGGGCGGCATGGTGACCTCCACCGTGCTGGTGATCTTCTTCGCGCCGCTCTTCTACGTGATGATCTACAAGGCGCTGGACATGCGCGGCAAACGCACGCCAGCCGCGATCCAGCGTGAGGGGGAAATCCATGTCTAAGACCTTCCTGTTGGCGGTGTGCTGCGCTGGACTGGCGCTCGGTGGCTGTTCCCTGGCCCCCGAGTACAGGAGGCCGGTTGCACCCGTGCCCAGCCAATGGCCCGCCGCTCCGTCCGGCCCGGCCGCGCCGGCCGATGCGGCCGATCTGAAGTGGCGCGACGTGCTGACCGACGAGCGCCTGCGCCAAGTCGTCGCCAAGGCACTGGAGAACAACCGCGACCTACGCCTGGCCGCCTTGAACGTGGAGCGTGCGCGTGGCATGTACGGCATCCAGCGTGGGGCGCTCTATCCCTCGGTCGAAGTCCAGGGCGCCGGCGGCAGGCAAAGACGCTCGGAAGACCTGATCCAGCCGGGCGAACCCCGTACCGTGGGCCAATACAAGGTCGACCTCGGCATCGCGACCTGGGAACTCGACTTCTTCGGCCGCATCCGCAGCCTGTCCGAGCAGGCCCTGCAGGAATACCTGGCCACCGACGAGGCACGGCGCGGCGCCCAAATCGCCCTGGTGGCCGAAGTGGCGCGCACCTACCTGACACTGGCGGCGGACCGGGAACTCCTGAAACTGGCCCAGGCGACCCTGGAATCCCAGCAAAGTGCCTATCAGCTCGTGCACAAGCGCTACCAGGTCGGGGTGGCGACCGAACTGGATCTTCGGCGCGCGGAAACGCCGCTGGAGACGGCGCGCGGCGATCTCGCCCGCTACGGCCAACAGGTCGCCCAGGACCGGAACGCGCTCGACCTCCTGGTCGGCGGCCCCGTGCCCGAGGAATGGCTGCCGGCCGATCTGCGGGGCGTCGCCCCGCCCCAGGCGGTCTCGGCAGGACTGACGTCGGAAGTCCTGTTCAAGCGCCCCGACATCATGGCCGCCGAGCACCGCCTGATGGGCGCGTATGCCTCCATCGGTGCCGCCCGGGCCGCCCTGTTTCCGCGCATCTCCCTAACCAGCGCCGTCGGCACCGCGAACAACCAGCTTTCCGGCCTGTTCGAGTCGGGTACCGGCACCTGGGCCTTCACGCCGCAGTTCGTCATGCCGATTTTCGATACCCGCCTGTGGGCTGCCCTGCGGGTCAGTAAGACGGACCGCGAGATCGTCTTGACCCAATACGAGAAGACCATCCAGATCGCCTTCCGCGAGGTCGCAGACGCCCTCGCCGTGCAAGGCGCTATCGACGATCAGGTCGCCGCCCAGACCGCCTTGGCCGCAGCCGTGGCGGACACCTACCGCCTGGCCACGCAACGCTACGAGAAGGGTATCGACAGCTATCTTGGCGTGCTCGACGCGCAACGCAGCCATTTCGCGGCGCAACAGGGCCTGGTTTCCCTGCGCCTGGCCAAGCTGAGCAACCAAGTCCGGCTGTATTCGGTGCTCGGAGGCGGCGCCGAGTAATTCTCTCACCCACGAACAGGAGGCAAACAATGACCAAGTGCACCTCGACCGCACCGCGCAAGCGCTCACCGGCAAGCCTTGCCGAATCAAAACGCCGCATCACCCCCGAAGAACGCTACGAAATGATCGCCAAAGCGGCCTACTACCGCGCCGAACGGTACGGCTTCAGCAGCGGCGACGCCGCGGCCGACTGGCTGGCGGCGGAGGCGGAGATCGACGCCATGCTGGCGCAGGACAACATCGCCGCGGCAGCCGACCTGGTGTCCTCGGCGATGGCAGGCGATCCCGCTGCCATCGCCGAGCGGGTACGCGAGATCACTCTGGCCGCCCTGAGCGGAAGGCAGTTGGACAAGGACGCCATCAGGCAGATCGCTGAGGCCGTGATCGCCACCGGCAAACAGGAAGTGGCCGGTGGCAAGGCAAAGGCGGCCGAGGCCGCGCACGCCCTGAAAGAGGCCGTGCGCGGCCTCGACGAGGCGTTGGCAGTGTCGGCCGAGGCTATGCACCTGGCGCTGCAGGAAGCCGCCGGGCGCGGCGACGAATTTTCCCGGACCACGCTACGTCAGGCCGGCGACGATCTCGCCGCCCTGGAGTCCCTGTTCATCGAAACCCTGTCCGCCGGGGCTGAGGACGCCAAGGGCATCGCACAGGCCACCCTGAAGGAACTGGCTGCGCATGCCCGCGTCGGCGGCACCGCGATAAGGGAGCGGATCACCCCGGCCCTGGTGCAGATGGGGCAACTCGTGGCCGACTCGGTGCGTAGCCAGGTCGAGGACGGCTCGGAAACCCTGCGCCGGGAAAGCGCGCTACTTGCCGGCCTCGCCGCTGGCATGCTGGCCGGCCTCGCCGACCGCGCGAAACGCCGCGGACAGGAGTAATCCGGCCATGCTCTGGCAGGCCGTCGGCACCGCACGCGACCTCGGCCGCTTGAGCGACATCGCCCGCGTGCTCCTGCGCTATGGCTTCGGCGACGTGGTTAGGCGGATCGGTTTGGCTGGCGCCCTGGAGCAGGCCGGCCGGGCCCTGCACTGGCACAACGCCGAGGAACTGGCCCATCTGCCGCCCGCAGCGCGGGTATGCCGGGCACTTGAGGATCTCGGGCCGACCTTCGTCAAGCTTGGCCAGATACTGTCCACCCGGGTGGATCTGTTTCCGCCCGAATGGATCGCCGAATTCGGCCGGCTGCAGGACGAGGCCTCGGCCCTGCCGTTCGAGGAACTCCGGGGCCAACTGACGGAAGATCTGGGCGAGGCGCCGGAAGCGGTCTTCCCCTATCTGGCGACCGAGCCCCTGGCGGCCGCCTCTCTGGCCCAGGTGCACCGCGCCCGGCTGACGGACGGCACCGCCGTCGTGCTGAAGATACGCCGCCCGGGCATCCGTCCCGTTGTTGAGGCCGACTTGCGCCTGCTCTCGCGCCTGGCCGAGATCGTCGAAGCCGAGGCCCCCGAGTTGCGCCGCTACCGGCCGCGCGAGGTGATCAGGCAGTTCACTCTGTCGTTACGCCGCGAGCTGGATTTTTCCGTCGAGGGCCGCAATGCCGAACGCATCGCCGCTAACTTCGCCGGCCAGGATGAGATCGTCGTGCCGCGCTGCCACTGGCAGTGGACCGGCGAACGGCTCAACGTCCAGGATTACATCGAGGGCATACCGGGCCGCGACATGGTCGCCCTGGCCGATGCCGGCCTGGACCGCCGGCTGCTGGCCAGGCGGGGTGCCGGCGCCGTCCTGAAGATGATTTTAGAGGACGGCTTTTTCCACGCCGACCCGCATCCGGGCAACGCCTTCTACCTGCCGGACAACCGCATCGCCTTCATCGATTTCGGCATGACCGGGCGCCTGTCCGAGGAACGACGCTACCAGTTGGCGGCGCTGCTGAGCGGCTTGGTCGGTCATGACGCAGCAAGCGTCGCCGAGGTGCTGCTCGACTGGGGCAGCGGCGCCGAGGCCGACTGCGACACCCTGCGCGCCGAGATCGACACCTTCGTCGACCAGTATCACGGCGTGCCGCTCAAGCAGCTCGACCTCGGCGCCATGCTGAACGACCTGGTGGCGGTATTGCGCGAACACGGCCTGTCCCTGCCACCCGACTTGGCGCTGCTGACCAAAGCGTTCATCACTTTGGAAGGCTTCGGCAGCCAGCTCGACCCCGACTTCGACATGGCCGGCGAGGCGGCGCCATTCCTCAAGCGCGCGCTGCTCGCCCACGCCGAACCCGCGGCCCTGATCAAGCGCGGCTGGAATGCCATGGCCGGCGCCTTCGGCCTGCTCGCCAGCCTGCCGCAAGACCTGCGCCAACTCCTGCGCGCGGCCCGGCACGGCAAGTTGCAGATGCAGATCGAGGTGCTCCCGCTCAAGTACCTCGCCGACCGCATCGACCGCGCCGCGAGCCGCCTGGCGATGAGTATCATCACCGCCGCCCTGATCGTCGGCACGGCCGTGGTCATGACCGTCGAGAAAACGGATGCCCTGCCCGGGCTGCCGCCGTTCGGGAGACTCGGTTTCATCGCCGCCGCCATTGGTGGGCTTTGGGTATTGATTTCGATCTGGCGCGGCGGTAAGCGGGGATGACGCAGGAGTGACCGGACCGAAACGCGCAAACATTTTGTCAAGGCGAGGAAACGACGCATGACCGAAACCAGACGAGGTACCGACACGAGCAAGCGCCGACCGGACCTGCCGGCGCGGCCCGACGACGCCGGCCACTTGATGCAGCACACCTATGCGCTGGTGCTGGCCGGCGGCCGCGGCACCCGCCTGGGGCCGCTGACCGCCCGGCGCGCCAAGCCGGCGGTCCCGTTCGGCGGCAAGTTCAGCATCATCGACTTCGCGCTCAGCAACTGCGTCAACTCCGGCATCCGGCGCATCGGCGTCCTGACCCAATACAAGGCGCAGAGCCTGATCCGCCACATCGAACGGGGCTGGAGCTTCCTCGACGTCAACCTGGGCGAATTCATCGACGTCGTGCCGGCCCAGCAGCGGGTCGACGAACAGTGGTACACCGGCACCGCCAATGCCGTGTACCAGAACCTGGACATGATTTGCGAGATTGACCCCGACCTGGTGTTGATCCTGGCCGGCGACCACGTCTACAAGATGGACTACTCACGCCTGGTAGAAGAGCACGTGCGCACCCTGGCGGACGTTACGGTGGCATGCCTGGAGGTGCCGCTGGAGGCAGCTCGCGGCTTCGGCATCGTCGGTGTCGACGCCGAGACGCGCATCACCCGCTTCGACGAGAAACCGGCCCAGCCTCGGCCCTTGCCCGAGCGACCCGACCATGCCTTGGCCAGCATGGGCATTTACGTGTTCGACAACCACTTCCTGTGCGAGCAACTGCGCCGCGACGCCGACGACCCCTCGTCCAGCCACGACTTTGGCCACGATCTCCTGCCCTGGCTGGTGCCGCGCTGCCGGGTCATGGCGCATCATTTTGAGGACAGTTGCGTCAGCATGGTCGGCGACCGCCCGTACTGGCGCGACGTCGGCACCCTAGACGCCTATTGGGCGGCCAATATGGACCTCGTCCAGATGGAGCCGGAACTCGACCTGTACGAGGACGAATGGTCGATCCGCAGCCTGCAGCGGCAACTGCCGGCGGCGAAGTTCGTCCGCGATGGCAATCGCCACGGCATCGCGCTCGACTCCCTGGTGGCCAGCGGCTGCGTCGTGTGCGGCGCCAAGGTGCACCGCTCGATCCTGTTCTCCAAGGTCAGGGTCGGCGCGGGCAGCCTGATCGAGGATACGCTGGTGCTGCCCAACGTGTCGGTGGGGCGCGACGTCCGCCTGCGCCGAACCATCGTCGACAAACACTGCATCTTGCCGGATGGACTGCACGCCGGCTTCGACCCGGCCCTGGACCGGCAGCGCTTCCATGTCACCGAGCGCGGTATCGTCCTGATCACCCCGGAGATGCTAGGTCAGCACTGGCCTTCGAGCACCTGAGCCGCCATGGTCCGCAAGACCAGGGCCGAGGCCTTGCTCACCCGCGACACGCTAATCGATGTCGCCGAACGGATGATCGAAATGCAAGGCCTGTCGCGCACATCGCTGCAGGACATCGCGTCCGCCGCAGGCGTGACCCGGGGGGCGATCTATTGGCACTTCAAGGACAAAAATGATTTGGTCGACGCCATGATGGGCCGGGCCTTCCTCCCCTACGAGCAAGCACTCCTACGCCTCGGTCGCGATAACCATACGGCATCGCGGGAGAGACTGAAACGGCACGCCCTGCACCTGTTCGAATGCGTGCTGACCGACGCCCGGCTGCGCCGCTTCCTGGAAATAGCGACACACAAGGTTGAATATGTCGATGAACTCGACGCTATGCGCGCCCGGCTGGTTCGCCTGCGAGCCCGACACGTCGCGCTGATCGAACGTTGCCTCGACGCGGCAGGCTTGCCCCCATCTAGGCGGACAGACTTGGCGCTCGGGCTGCACGCCGTACTCGAAGGCCTGATCCAGAACTGGCTCCTTTCCCCTCATGCCTTCAACCTAGCCGAGGTCGGCCGGGCGACGGTTGATGCCTTTCTCAGCGGCCTTGGTAGCCATTAACCACAACCTACTAGGGGCTGCCAAGAGCCAGTCCGATGGGCAATATTCTTAATTGACTGGTGTTATTAAACAATAATTGCGTATTATTAATTGACAATTGTATTGTCACCGGCGTAGGTGTTTGCTGACGCCGTCAGATCCTCCAGCGTGACATGTTGATCATGCCGGTAGATCAGGTGATCGGCTAGGCCGGCCACCTCCTCCTCCAGGGTGGACAGGGCACGGTCGATCGACGCCTGGATCTCCCAGGCCTCGCCGGTCCATGGAATACCGCACCCAGGCGCTTGAGCACCCGGATAATCAGTCTGTCATAGCCGGATTGGAAGAGGTGGCCGCCGGCCTCCAGCGGGATCAGTTGGGCATCGAGCTGGGCGACGAAGCGTTCCCGATCGGCGTTGCGCTAGGCGTCGACCGCTTGGTCGCGCAGGCCTTCGGCATGGAAGGTCGGCTGGGTCGCCAGGGCCTCACCGAGGCCGGGCAACACCCGGCGCTTGAAATCGTCGTTCGAGAACACCCACATCCTGGAGCCGAACGACCAAGCTCCGCCCCAGCTTCTCGCCCAGGCCTTGGCCAACGGAAAAAACGGAATAGAGAGCCCGATGCGCAAGCCATCAGAGGCCACCTCAGTGGCGAATGGGCGCTTGGCGGGGGCGACCGGAGGGGGAAGGATGAACTCCTCGATGGCGCCCTCCTCTCCCCCTATGCGCCAGTCGCCTTGGTCAGGCGTGCAGCGATCACTGCTGCTATGGCCACCTCGATTCGGCGGCCGAAGGTGTCCTTGGCCTTGGCCTTGGCCTTGGGCATACGTTCCGCAACCAGGCTCTCCAGGCTGGCCAAGGCTTGTTCCAGGTTTTGGCCGGCTTTGAGGGCATCCTTGATCTTGTACACGACGGCCGAATGGGTATGCCTTTTCACATCGGACAGGTATCCCCCCTCACCGGCAAGGAATCTGTCCAGCTCGTAGTAGCTGTGCGGGTCTAGGATGCACAAGCGCATGACCTGTTCGGCATCACCAAGGCCCTGTAGGTACGTTGTGGCGGCCTTGTAGGCCAGCGCCTGACGTTGCTTCTCTTCTTCCTTGAGCTTGGATTCCAGAGTACGGGCCCGCTTGAGGGCAATATCGGCCGCATGGCTGATGTGATACAGAACCTCGTGCGCATCCATGAGATCGTCGACTTCCCGATCACCCAGGATGTCCTTGAACTCGCTCGCCAGTTTGGCCATGGATGTGCGAACGGATTTCGTGCGGGAAGTGAGCTTGGCGACTTCCTTTACGCGCTGTTCGATTTTCCAATCGTCTACGATGGCCTTATAGGCCACCTCACTGCCCTTACTGTAATCACGTTCGGTCGTGAACCGCTTCACCAAGGTTTCGGTGCGCGTCTTGTCGGTAACCTTCTTCGAGTCACCATCCCGTTTAAGCCTGGCACCAGCAACCTTCAGATTCTTCTCCAGGACGTTGAGTTCACGCTCACGCTCCTTGATTGCATCCCTGCGCTTCTCCAAGTCACCCAGCCAGGCATGGCAGGTCTGATAGGTGTCCTCGGCCGATTGTTCGCGCCTGGCCAGGTCCGCCTCGAAGGCGTCCTGGGAACGGCGCTGACCTTCTAGCTGGATTTCCTTCATGGCCAGTTCTTGACTCCGTTGCTGTAACTCGAATTGCTGCTGCACCAGGTCATACCTGAGCTTGGTTAACTCCTCGTCGATCGCTGCATCAAGCGGTTCATGTGTGACATGTAACGGGTGTGCCGCGGGGGCGGCCAGGAAGGCCTTGATGGCCTGCTCCTGGTCCGGCCGCGTCCAGACATGAATGTATTTGAGCCCGTCCTGACTACGTTTGGCTCTTAACGCCGCCTGCCGATCCTTTGCCGTCGCCGCCCCGCCCATGATTGCCTCCATCTCAAAAGCACCTATGGGACCAGCATAGCGCGTGACATGTCACGTCTCAAGAGTTAACTACGGTTTGGCATTGGCCACTGATGCAATCTTGTCTTCGGTGTTAAAGCCAAGTTTTTCGTAGAGGGCATCCCTCGCCGAAACAGAGAGGCTCGCTCCCAAGATGTTGGCGCTATCCTCAGCCCGCACGGCCGGGACGCGAGTTTCCTTGCTATCCATCGGGTGCCTGGAGGCGACAATGAGAACCACCTGTTTGATGCTGCCTGACGCAGGTGCTTCCACGCTGGGTACGGCCGCCATGCCAAGCAGTAGGCGCCCAAGGCCAGCCGTGAGCGAACTCTTGCGCTTCTTCTCCGGCATGGCGATGTCCTGGGCAGGGCGCTCCAGGAGATCGCCGACATCCTTGGTCAGTCCTCCATGTTGGACCGTCTCATAGATCGAATATTCACCCTCAATGCGGTAACGCACGTCGGCAGATCCAGCTTGGTCAGTCAGGGTATGCCCCCTGCTGGTCAACAATTCGCGCAGTCTGGCCGTCTCCGTGGGAGAGCCAACGAATTCCACGAATAGCTTGCGGCCCAGGTCCGACGTGAAGGCGTCCGGCGGCCGCTTGATGGTCGGCGTTGCCATGGCGGTTGCCTTGGCCTGATCCATGGTGGCCACCACGTCGGCCTGCTGGCCACTGTTCTGCAGCATGGCATTCGCCTGTGACACCGTCGCCTGGACGGCCTCGTGCGTCTCGGCGCGCACCGCCGCCGTGCGGGCGACCGTAATCGCCGAGGCAGCGAGCGGCGAAGCGGCGGTAGCCGCCAACCCCGCTTGGGCCATGGCCATGCGCTGGTTCGCCTGGAAAGAAGGGGAATGGGCCAGCAACTCCGCCTGCACCATGGCAGCGGATGGCGTCGACATGGCGGCTTCGCCGATCACATTCACCAGTCCGGCCGTCGTGAATATCTTGTCCCGTTCCTCGCGCTGGCGCGCCTCAGCGACCTCGACGAAAGACTGGAATTGGGTCGCCATGGCGTACTGCATTTCGAGTTGGAGCACCAGTCGCTCGCGGTCGATGGGCCTCAAGTCCGGCATCGACTCGATCTCGGCCGCCTGCTTCTGGAATTGCTCGGCAAGCTTCCTTTCTTCCTCGCGCTTCTTGGCCGCTTCAGCCGCCGGATCCCGCATGGCATCACGCGCCTTGTCTATCCCAGAATCCACGGCCGCGCCCAATAGCTTCCCACCGGCCTGGATGCCTATGCTCAAGACGTCATTGATACCGAAGGCGTGGGCTTCTGCCGTCAGGGCCATGGCCACGACGAAAGGTAGAGTTTTTCTGAACATCACGAACCTCCCTGTTTTTTTATTGGGTTAGTTTAATCTGTGACATGTCACACGACAAGATGTACTGCACCCTGTTGTCCTTCTGCCGGATTACCTCGTACATCTGCATCAAGCAGCAGCTGGCGAAATTCATTCATGCTGATGCTGTGCTCACTCGAAGATCGTGGCAACTTTCGCCAGCACTTCGTCCATGAGCGGTGCTGGCAAAGTGTCCACCTTGCGAGCATGGTGGGCTACCAGGTCAATCACGCGCGGCTGGTCGCAGCGCACGACGCCGGTGGTCTTGATACCGGTCACGGACACCGCGAAGCCCAAGCGGCGGGCGAACTCGCCGCCGTTGGTGATCGGCAGGATCACCGGCAGCTTGGTGGCTTCGTTGAACTCGGCGGGCGACACGACCAAGACGGGACGGCTGCCGCTTTGCTCATGCCCGGCGGTCGGATCGAGCGACACAAGATAGATGTCGCCCCGCTTCATAGCAGTTCACCGCCCACGGCGGGCGCATCGACCCATTCACGCTCCTCGGCCGGTTGCGGTTGCGAATAGTCAGAGGCGGCCAGCAACTCCGCGAGCGTGTAGCGCGGCCGTGGATTGGGATTGATTACAAGACAACCGTGATCGACGGCGAGGCCGACCGTCGCGCCGGCTTGCAGGTGCAGTTGGTCAAGGAAGGCGGGCGGCACGGCCAACATGATTGAGCCGCCGACCTTGCGCAGATTAGTTGTGTGCATGAAGCACCTCCAATGGGTTAAGTTATACCCATATATAACTTCAATTGCTCAGGCCTGCAAGCCATGCGTGTCGCAAAACACTCGTTTTTCGACACCAGACAGCCTTCTTGGGATCGACTGGCTTAGCGTACAATTTTTTCCGTTTTCTGAGACTACCCCAATTAGCTCTTGCGGCCGTAACACCAAGGCTTGCCGCAACCCTTGGATCAAGCTTTTGAGACGATCCGACATGACCGCCTGTCGTGATGTCCAGGCCAGGGGCGATTACAGCGCCGCGTTGGCCGCCAGTTCCGTGGCCCGGGTGGTGGCACCCTCAACGATCTTGATCCGGTCGCCGACCTTGATAGGATCGGCTTCATCCTGCTCCTGAACAAGGGCCATGACCTCATTCGAGCCCTCAAGCCGGTAGGTGATCTCGATGCCCTTCTTGGCATTGGCGCCCTTCTCGACCGCGTTCCCGAGGAGACCACCGACCAGCGCGCCGGCAATGCTTGAGACAATCCCGCCACGGCTACCGGAGTAGGCGCCAACGACGCCGCCGACTGCCGCGCCCGCGGTCGCGCCGGTGCCGGTGTTCTGTGCCGCGATTTCGACCTCGCGGATCTCGACGGCGGTGGCCAGCTTCACCTTCATGGCCTGCTGGGCCTGACCACTCTGGTAGAGGTTGGGCTTGTAGCTCGATGCGCAACCGGTCAGTACCAGGCTGGCCAGCGCGGCGACGATCATCGAAATAGCGGCTTTTTGCATTTCACATCCCTTTCAGTTTTTGACGTTTGAAAATGTGCCCACAACGGCCTTCATGGTTTTACCTCCTTCACGGCCGCTACATGCTTGCCGTTTGCGCGACATGCATCCCGATGGTCCATGTCGACGGCGCCAGGCGCACTCTTGGCCGAACTCAGCGCCACCAGGGCCTGCCGGTTGGCGGCACGCCCCTCCTCGGACTCGTTGGACTCAATGAAGCAGTCGATGCAATAGCTGGTCGTGATCTTGGCCAGATCGACACCACCCTTGATCAGGTAGGTCCGGACCTCGGCCGCCCTGGACATGGCCAGGGTCTTGTTCTCCGGCATCTTGCCAAAGATGTCCGTATAGCCCCGCACGTGGATCCGCTCGGCCGACTTGGCCTCTGCCAGTACCGTGGCCATGGCCTCACGCCCCTGCGGCCCGAGTCGGACTCGGCCGAAAGCGAACGGCACATAACGCTTGAGTGCGGCCGGGCCTGGTTTTACGGATTCGGCCGGAGGCGTGGGAGCCACAACGGCCGCCACTGGCGCCGGCGCGGCCTCCGGTACCGGCATGGGTGTTGGGGCCATAACCACCGGCTCGGGAGGCGGCATGCGGGTCTTGGGCGTCGGCTGCAGGCAGGGATCACAGACGACGTAATAAGCCTGGCCAGTGTCTGGGTCGACCACCTGGCCAATACCAGGTTTGCTCGCCGGTACCGGCGCTGGCGCCGCAGCCTGGGGCTCACCACCAGTCCGAAGGAACGGTAAATATTGACAGCCGGCCAGCATGGCCGCCAGGAGGGGGGCGAGAGGGAGGAGAGTTTTCATTGTTCTTCGATGATGACGAAGTGGTAGCCGTATGAGCCAATTACATCGCTTACAACGCGCCACCCATGCTCATAAATCTGGGCGACCGTTGTCACAGTCGGAAGTTGGGGGTTACAGCCCAGTTCTTTCAGCGACAACCCAGTGCAGTACCCTCCTTTCTTGAGGGCCGATTTTTGCTGAGCGGGGATGGTCAGGGACACTCCAGGGACTGGTTCAGCCGCCGCAATACCTGCGCTGGGCAACAGACTGACCATGGCAAGCGTGAGAAAATATTTCAGCATGATGTGGCTCCCTTTCGTTGATGGAGGTTGGATATGGATGTCGATCGAACGACGGTGATCGAGGCGCGACGTCGAGTTGGCCTCTCCCAGAGCGACTTCGCAAGCATGTTCGGCGTATCTAAGCGGACCCTGCAGGATTGGGAACGAGGCCGGCATAAGCCGAGAGGTGCCGCGAAAACACTGCTGAAGGTGGCAGTGCGCCACCCGGAGGTGTTGCGCGAATGTTGACGTAAGCCAATTAAACTGGCTCAAAACACACAACCCCGCCTGAGCCGCGTTGCATGTCACGCGGGGCAGGCCTACACTTGAACGAATTAACAACAACAAATGAGGGAATACATCATGAATTTGAATGTTTTGCCTGAAATCATCGAAAAACTTACCTTTGGAGACATCGCTTTCGGTGCGATTGCATTCATTGGAACAATTTTCGTTGCCGTAGAGGGATACAAGCTCAACCTGAGTCTTTTGAAGCATGCTGCGAGGGAAGTGGTGGGCGATCTGCAAGAAAAAAACTTCTTGGATCGACCCCACAATGGCCATAGCCGTTGACCCACTGAAATCTAGATTTCTCACTGTCACCACCTCCCACTACCTCCGCCGCTTCCAGGCTTCTTGGTGGCGGCGTTCTTAGCTTTATCAACAACCCCTGCATCATCCCAGATCTCATTGTGAGGGCTGATTTCACCAGCTTTGCCGGTGAAATCACGCTGAACAATACCTCCCTTATCCTTGATCTCTTGCCGGGTGTGCGTCTCGACCCCCGCGTTGGCCGCCTTACCTTTGGCGACCTTGTTTTCCAATAGCCTACCCTTGGCGGCGGGATCCACATACCCTGGCACACTCGGAACCTGCGCCTTGTCGGATTCGTGTTGTCCAGCCACCGTACCCGGCGTCACGGGTGTGCCTTCGATCTTCGGCGCCCCGAGCGCCACATAGTCAGCCGAGAGTCCGGCATTAGCCTCGGGTGCCAGAGGTTGCCTGGTCGGCAAGAACCCCACACGCTCCATCCAGACCGGGGAGCCATCCAGGGCGCGGCCCATCTCACCTTCTGCAAAGAACTTGTTCATCCAGTAGGTGGCCTTCCCTCCGGTCAACTCACCCATGTCACGGATGCCATATTCACCCGGTGCGTTGAGGGCATGCTGGCTGACATAGTTGTGGAATTCCGGTATCCAGTTGATCTCACCGCGGGCCGCCATGGCCATGACCTTATCGGCACTCTGGCGATATTCCCTGGCTTGCTCGTGGGACTTCTGGGACGCCGTGGTGTGGGTCAGCGTCTCCTGGTGCGAGGCCTGGATCTGCCGGGCCTTCTCATCGCCCTTGGTAATCCGCTGTTGGAAGTCCTCGGTTTTGACATATTCCTCGGTGAGCGAGCGGGTATCGTTAATGCCTACTGCACGAGCCGACTCCCGAGCCTTTGTAACGGCCTCGGCAACTTGGTTTTCGTTTGTCTGGCCGCCACTAAATTTTGCTGCCACAGGAATAACGTCAGCAACATTTGGGGTGGAGACCGCCAATGCGATGAGGTTACTGGCCTTGGCCGTATCTGAAATTTTCAAGTCACTGGCCAATTTGTCTCTGATTTCGAGAAGACGATCCATCCTGGTACCAAGACTGGCATTGTCGCCATACCGCGCCCCCTTCCCATAGGTAGCGTCCGCCCCTTCCCTATGCGTCTCGCCCAGGATATGAGCCAAGGTTGCGGCTTGCGATCCCTGGGCCGCCTCCGTTTCCTGCCTGGCCACGCGCTCGGAATTGGCCGAGGCCGTGGCCAGGCGGCTGCTGATCTCAGTGGAACTGCCGAGCGAGACTGCCGACTGGCCAAGGTTGGCCCTATACCGGAAATCCCCTGTAGAAAGATCAAAGGCGCTAGTGCCAAGCGCGTTGGTGTACTGATTCATGAAGGCGTCGGAACGGTTCGGCGCCAGCTGCATCTGGTCCATGCTCAGGTTGCCAGAGTAGTCGCCGGCCTGGCGCGATCCGAACGATGCCGAGGTGCCGGCTGAGGACATGAATCCGATGGCGGCGTTGGCCATCTTGTCCATGCCGAAGACGATCGCACTGGCGATCAGCGGCACCGAGATCAGCAACCAGCTGGTGATGGACAACTCCGATACCGTCGTGTTGTAGATGGTCGGCGCCGTGGCGATGGTCAGGCCCTGGATGCCATCGATGTAGCCCGCCAGGGCGATCTCCTTCGCGGTCGCCGTCGAGTGGAGGTAATTCACCACGGCATAGAGCGGCGGCCACATGGCCAGCCAGACCAGGGACAGCGCGTACATCTTCAAGGTGCGTAGCGCCCCCATACCGCCCAGGACCAGTGCAATCAGTACCACCAGGGGGAACGAGTAGTAAACCACCGCCTCGATGCCGTTATGCAGCATGGGCAGGGCCTCCTCGGCGATCTTGCCGCCCGCGATCTTCTGGGCGTTCATGGCCGCCGTGGTCTGGGACTGAGCCAGACCGAGCATCATCGCGGACGGGTCGTTGGTCCGCTGGCTGAACAGGGCGCCAGCACCCCGGACGGCGTTGATGAGGCCGTTCTGGCGCACCAGTTGCGCGGTGTCGGCCGCGGCACCACCGATCAAGGCACGGGTATAGGCGGCGGCCAGTTGGCTTTCCATGGCCGTCTTGGCCTCGTTCTCCATCGTCGCATCGACGCCTTGGCCGATCTTCGCCCGGAGCGCCGGACTGGTCCGCACCGCCAGGTTCAATATCGCCCGGCCGACATGGTTGGCCATGCTGTTGTCGAGCGTGGTGTAGGCCGTGGTGCAGGGATATGAATCGACGCTGCCGTCGGCCGCGTGGATCGTGGTGAAGCGGGCCGGGTTGGTATCCGCCATGATCGGCCAGAGATCCGTCGACTTGGCGAAATCCTCTGCCGATATGAAGCCCTGGGAGATGTCGTATATGGTGCAGTTGGCGATGAAGTTGATGACGTCGGCATTGAAGTTGGGATTGGAGAACTGGACGCCGGCCGCTTCCTTGATCAGGGTGGCGCCGAACATCATCCCGGTCTTCTCATAGGTCAGGTCCGCCGGCAGCGCGGCCGTCGAATTCGTCCCCAGGGCCGTCGGCAGGGTCTGCGCGGCGGTCTCGAACAATTCCGTTAGGTTCGAGCCCATACTGGACACCAATGACGCCAGTGCGGCGATGCCGGTGGGCACGTTGTCGATCACCACCGGGGCCTGTCCCGCCATCCGATCGACGATCTGGATCGTGCTCTTCGGCACCAGGAGCACGGCATTGATCAGGAAGACCGCGATCAGCCACTGGATGCCGTACTGGTGCTTCATGAAGGCCATGGCGAAGATGGCGCCGAAGAACCCCAGTATCAGCACCATGGCGATCGCGCCGGTGTAGCCGTCCGCCCCCATCAGGGCCGCCATGCCGTTGAACAAGGTGGCCAGCGTATCGACGTTGCCGTAGCTGTAGATGGTGTAGCCGGCCATCTCTGGATCCTCTCCGATCAGCGCAGGGCGGAATAGGCCAGCAGATCGAGCACCTGCTGAGGCATTGCGGCGCGCATGTCTCGTTCCAGTTGAGACACCTGGGTGATGATGCCGGCCACGACCTGGGCCTTGGCGGCGGCTGTCTGCCGCTCGCTGTTCAGTTCAGTCAAGAAGGTACGCACCAATCCAGCGTGGATTTGCAGCTGCTTGAATTGCTCAGGCCGATATTGGGAGCCATGCAACTCGACCGAAAGGGCCTCATTGGCTGCCCGATTCAGCAAGGCGTAGGCGAACTCAACGGCCACATAATCGTTGTACTGTCCACGCATGGCGGAAGAGATGGCATCGTTGTCCTGGACCGCTCCGGCAACTGCGAGCAGCCGATAGACCGGCGCCGGCACATTGTTGACGAAGTTGACCTCGGCGACGGTCGGCGTGCCGCGGTTGGCGATCTTGTCGGCAAGTGAGGCCATCAGGAGGCGCACCCGTTCGGCAATGGGCTTGAACGGCTTGTTGATGGATACGGGGTTCATACAGTCAGCCGTATCACCGCCGCAACTCAGCAACTGGATAGTGGAATTCCCGTCTGAGTCGAGCTCAGTATCACCTCGAAGCAGTGCGGCAACACTGAGCTTAGTCGCTGCGATCGGCGCTGGCGCCGGGTCTCCGTCCACTCCCTTTGAGTAAATCGTCGTGCCGGTGATCGACATGATGATCTCCCGATCCTCGTCATCCAGGTGCTGCATCTTCTTCAAGGCCTGCCAGACGATGTTGCCGAAGAACGGGATCAGATCCTTGGTTTTCGGGTCGGCTGCGCCGGCATCCATGACGCTCTTGACGTCATCGGACTTCGCACACTTTTCTCGGGCGGCCGCCACGTCGCTGACGATGCCCAGGGTGGTGGCCACCGACTCGCAGGTTTTCGCGGTCGAGAAACCGAGCAGCTGGTTGGCCTCGTAGAGGGCAACCTTGGCCCCCTCGCAACTGGAGATGGAGGCCCGGTTGACGATGTTCTCGATGGACTTGAACCATTGCATGGTGTCGCCCAGGAGAGGCTCAACGGATTTGATCGCCAGCTGGAACAGCACCCCAGGGATGGCCGAGGTGATGTTCTTGAGCATGTTCTTGAACTGCTCGGAGGAGATATGCGAGAACGAGCCGCCGAAGGCGTCGATGCCGCCGCAGGAGTTGCCGGCCTTGATGTAGGGCGCCTGCACCGACAACAGTTGGTAGGTCTTGTTGGGCACCCGGGTGAACATCGATCCCACGGTGTAGGTGTTCATGGTCTGCCCCTTGAAGGCCTGCGGAGCGGTGGTATTGGCCATGCCGTTGAACATCGATTCGGCCTGCTGCTGCAAGGACTCCGCCCGCGATGGCAGGGAGGGGGTCGACATCAGCGCGATCGCCAACGCCAGGGGTTTCCAACGAATCGTGGTCATGGTTCAAATCCTTCCATTGAACGGATGGGCGTGGCGGCATCGACGTACTGGCTGGCGCCCGGGTTGGCGATGGCCACCAGGCGGTCGATCAGTTCCATCTCGGAGAGCGCGCCGTAGGAGACCGGCACCACTTCCTTGGTCGACGGGTTGGCCAGGAACAAGGCCGGCACCTGGCTGGCCCCGAGGGCGGCAGCCTGGCCTCGATCGGGGTGCGGCCGCGGGAACTCAGGCAGTCCGACGCCATCGAGAGAAATTGGGAACACCTGGATCCCGGTGGCCTTCGAGAAGCCGAGCAGGACCGGCGCAAAGGCGTGGCAATGCGGGCAGTCCGATCGGAAGAAGAAATACAGGACATGCCCCTTGGCCAGGCGCTCCATGGTCTCGCGCTGCAGCTTGGCCTGATCCTGCTTGTAGGCCTCCAGGCCGATCGCGTTGACCGGCCGCTCCTGGGTGAAGTCGTATTGAGGGTTCGCCCACACCACCCGCTGGCCCGCCTCGGCGAACTGGTCCGCCAGGCGCACCAGGGCCGTCCGGTACTGGACGTAGCGCTCCACGTTAGCCTGGGTCGGATTGAACATGGCCACGATGCGCGCCTCTTCCATGTCGGCCTTGAACTTCTCGTACATCTGGACTTCGGGGGGCTTGGAAGACGCCGAGGCCCGATCCTCGGGCTTCGGCCGGGGCTTCTTCTTGGGCTCGGGCGCCGGATCCTTGTACCAGAACCAGCCGGTTTCCCGTTCCTTCAGGAAAGGCTTGTCCTGGGCCTCGTCGGCCGGCGTCTCGGCCGCGATGGGCATTCGGGTATCCGACATCGCCCTGACTGGCGCCAGGACCGCCAAAACGGCCCCCATCAGCAGGACAAACATGTCACGCAGCTTCATTTGCCCTCCTCCCCGATCGGGAAGCGTCCGCTGACGCAGTAATTGACCTGCCAGGCGAAGGACTGATCGGCCGCCGGCCGAGCGTTGCCCTGGGCATCCCGCTCGATCACGCCGGCCTGGCGCGTGACCACGCGCAGCCGGCCGCACCCGGGTTCCTTGTGGGTGCTGATGCGCTCGACATCGACCAGGATGGGAGCTGTCGTACCGAATTGCTTGGAGAAGGCCTCGGTGGCGCTACTGACCAGGACGCCCTCCGCCCTGCCGTTCTGCAAGGCCTCGACCAGGAGCGGCTTGACCGAAGTGACGTTTTCTCGGGCATGGGCCGGCTGCGCCATGGCCAGCGCCGCCACTACGATCAATGTACGGCCGGGCATGAGGTGTCTCCGTGGAAATAGCAGGAAGTCGCGCCTGGATCGCCCGTCTTGGGTTTGACCTGGTCCATGAATTCGGTCAGGTCCATGACCGAGAGATCCAGGCGCTGCAGTTCGGCCGGCGTGAAGCCACTGCAGTTGGGCCGCGTCGCCGAGCCCATGCTCTTGCCGAGTTGCGCCTTGCCCTGGGTGTTGATGAGCTTGGCCAGCACCGAGTTGAAGCAACAGTAGGATTGCGTCCGCTCCAGGCAGGCGCCGAAAATGATCTCCTTCGAGCAATACGAGCCCAGGCTGACGCACAGGCTGGCGTCCTTGCGCATGGCGGTTTCCTTGTCGCTGTCGCTGCAATCCATCAGGCCGGAGAACTGCAGCGCCAGCATGGCGATGGTCCAAGGTCCAGGGATCAATGAGGTGAGGAAGCCCTCGACGCTGACGTCGCCGGCGAGCATGCCGGCCAGCGACGAGCTGGTGCCGGATCCGAACATCGTGGAAAACCCGGTGATCACCATATCCGGGGCGGACGAGGCGAACAGGGCATCGTAGGTGTAGGTCGATGCCATCGCGTTGCCGCCCATGCTCATGGCCCCGATCGCCGCATTGGAGAACCCGCTGCCGGAACCGCTGGCGCCTTTACAGCAATTGACGGCGCCAAACAGTTTCTTTTTGCAGCGACTGGCGAAGCCCTTGAATATCTCCAGGGTGTCGGGATTCATGTAGACGCCCGCCTCGCGCCCGGCCTCCATGTAGGCCACGACAGCCGCCAGGTCGTTGTCGGGCTCGTTGCCCGGATCCCAGGCCGTGTCCGTACCCGTCTGAGGCGTGCTGTCGCAGGTGGTCACGGTTTCCTGCCAGGTATTATTCTCGACCTGGATACGCGGGTCGGTTTTACTGAACCAGCGCGGTATCGATGCGCGCGGTGTAGACGTTGTGGGCTGACCCCAAGTCGATGACGAACTTGCACTGTTGCCGACACAACTCCAAGCGCTTAGCCCGGTGTCCCCAGTGGACCAGCCGAATTGCCCCGTACTATTGTTGTTATGCGTGAGCACCCGGCCCTGGCAACAGCAGCCAATCCGATCGTCAACCGCCAGGCAGTCGTACTGTCTACCCCTGATGGTGGTGTACATCCGGATCGAGCCTTTGGTGACTGTCTTGGAGGTGCAGTTGTAGGCGCCGCCGATGCCGATACCCGCCGCCTCGGCATCCAGGGGCAACTGGCCGGAGCGCAGCTTGTCCACGTCGGCGTACTCGCTGGCGACGCTTTGATACGTCGAACCTGGCTGCATGCTCGCGGCGGCGGCATTGATGGCCTCGCATTCCGTGTAGGCGCCCGGATTGGCGGCACACTGCGCCGCCAGCACGGTGCCGTCGATCGCGGCGCCGGCCGCGGTCGATTGCGGCATAACCCCGCCCTGGGACGCGGTCACCGCCGGCGCGGTCCATTGGGCAGGTTGCTGCAAGCCGGTGCTGACCGCCGAGATCGACCCCTGGCCGACCGCCCGAGCCTCGCTCACCGCGTCGGCGAATGCCGACTCACTCAGCCACATGGACAGCAGCGCAATCGTCAGTTTGTTCATCGCCCTGCCCTCACTCTCTCCACCTGGGCATGAAAGTCCGGCTGCAGCCGGTCGATGGCCTCCAGCGCGTAGCCGATGCTCACGTCGCCGGCGAGCCGCGCATAGTCGGCTACCGGCAGGCATTGATCGTCGCCGCAACCCAGCGGCTGGGCGCCAGAGCGGGTCAGCACGAACACCGGTACCGCCTGGACATCGAAGCGCCTGAAGGCATCCGGGTCGATCGTCCAGGCCACCTGCCGCTTGCCGATCAGCTTCCGGGCCGCGATCACTGTCTTGGTGATGGAGTGGTCGACCATGCCGCGCAGCACCAGGGTGGCCCCGGTGCGTTCGGCCTCGGCAACCAGGCGCTCCAGGCTGGCGCGCGGCATGGTCAACGACACGAACACGGACAGCCCTCCGGGCGCCGGTATGCCGCGCGCCTGCTGATCCATGTAGCCCTGGAAGCGTTCGGCGATCGGGCCGATGTCCGTCACCGGCGCGATCGGCTGTGGCAGGCGGTCGACGCTCACCAGCGGCCCGCCCGTGGCGGTCGCGGCATTGCCGATCCGCTGCCGCCAGTCGGCCTCCGCGCCTTCGGCCGCCCGGACGGCGTGGTCGATACGCTTCTGCCAATCGGCTTCGGACATCTCAGCGTCCTGGGCGGCGACGGCGGTCCACGCCAGAGCCAGGATCAGGAAGGTCGGCAGTCGGTATCGCATGGCATCAATACATGAACATGCAGCAGTTCCGCTTGCGGAACAGCAGATAGGCGAAGTCCCCGCGTAGCGGGACTTCCTTGCCGGCGCCCCAGACCACGGACGATTCCCCGAAATTCTGGCAGCACTTGCCATTGACCTTGGCGGTGTTCGGTATCGGGTAGACCATCTGGGTCTTGTAGGCCTGGCGGTCCATGATCGGATTGATGCGGGGGCCGCACAGGGCACCCGAGCCGTGGTACTGCCAGGCCACGTTCAGCTTGTGCATCTTGGCCTGCAGGCGTTCGGCCAGGAGCAGCGAAGTGGTCACCCCGCCGGTGTGGTGCGGCACGAACCCCTGCATGGGATGGATGGAGCCCTGGCAACCGGCGCACCAGTACAGGCTGGACACCGGCTTGCTCGTCGTCGAGGCGACGCAGTCGCCCGCGCAGGCCGCCAGCGCGACCGGGTTGGCGAACAGCAGGGATTCAGGATTGATCCAGGAAGAGAGGTTGGGATCGCTCCAGGTCGGGTCGTATTCGGTAATGAACCCGATGTCGATGGAATGCTGCACCAGGCACGGGTCGTCGTTGAGCACGCCCAGCACGTAGAGCGCCGGGAAGGTGTAGTGATGGGTCTGGTAGAACGCCGTCGAGGTGTAATTCTCCGGGGTCTTGGTATTCCTGGAATGCCGTCCTGGCTGGCTGCCGGTGTCCAGGGTAAGACCGCCCAGGGTCGGGAAGCAGAACGGGTCGCGCGGCACCTCGGCGAGTTGGGCTGGCTCCCAGAACCCCAGCGTGAGGCCGATCTTCGGGGGAATCCCGTCGCACATGCAAACGGGATTGCCGGGGTTGTCGATATCGGTCTGGCCGCCGATATTGGCGATATGCGCGCTACCGACCGACAGCGGCAGCACGCAGCGCCAGCAGATGTCGGTGACCAGGTTGGGGAATCGGCCGGTACAGTTGGCGCTGGCCGCCCCTGGGATCGCCGTCATGGCCACCAAGGCCAGTGCGGCGGCGAAGCGAGCCACGTGGCCATGCTTCATGGCTTGATCTCCTCGATGGTCAGAAACCGGTCGGCGGGGTCGGCCTGGGTCACCAGCGCCGGCACGTACTCGATGCCGAACCGGTGCGCGATCGCGCCGGCCTGGTCGAAGTAGACGGGGCGCTGCCATTCGCGCATCAGCTTCGGCGGCGAGCCGTCGACCAGGACGATCTTGAGGGCAACGCCCCAACGTTTGATCAGCTTGTCCGCGACCGCCAGCTGGCCGCGCTCGCGGCCGTTCATGAGCAGCAAGGCGCCGGGGAACGGCGCGATGTCGGCCGGGTTGACGGTGGTGCCGGCCGGAAAGATGACCCGGCCGTCGGCATCGCGCATGTCTTCGGGCAGGATGACGCTGGGATCGAAGTGACGGGTCCGGTCGACCTTGGCGGTGCGGATCCCGTCGACGGCGGGCGGGTTTTCCAGTTTCTGCTTGGTGCGCTCCCGCGCATCGAGCATGAGACGTTGCCATTCGCCGCTGTCCACCTTCTGGCGCGCGATCGACTGGATCTCTTCCAGGAAATCGGGCTCGCCGATGGCATAGGTCTTGCCGAAGTGGCCGAGGTCGACGGCCTGGCCCTGGACCGCCACCGCGGTGAGAGCCAGTGTGACCAGCAGACGGCAAATGATGGACAGCATGGTCAGAACACCGGATGGGCGACGCCGATGACGGCGCCGATCGGCACCAGTCCGCTTTCGGCATAGCGCGAATCGAAGGAAGCCGGATGGTCGCCCTGGGCGAACAGGTAGCCGGCCGGGATGACCGTGGCCCGGATCGTGGACAGCGGCACGCCTCTACGGGTATGTTCGGCGGCCTGGCCGATCAACCGGTCAGCCACCCAGACGGTGCGCCCCTCGACGCGGACCGGGTCGCCGGCCACGCCGGCCACCCGTTTGAAAAAGGTGTGCGACGGCAGACCTTCGATAGTGCCGCGATACTCATAGAGCATGTACTCGCCCAGCGCCGGGACGCGGCCGTACTCGACGCGCGCCACCGTCCAGGGCAGCGAGGGGCTGAGGTTGACCCGGAAATGCATGGCCGACCAGACCAGCACGGGCAGGATGACCAAGGTGGCCGGCCAGTAGCGGATGGGCGATCGCAGGATCGCCAGGGACTCGCCCCCGAGCCAGGCCAGGTAAATTCGAATGCGCCCGCGCGGCGCCCGCGTGAACAGGGGGTGTGGGTACGCCATCCGCCGGACCCGCATTACATCCCCACCTTGGCGCGCAGGAGCGGCGTCAGGTCTGCGACCTGGGCCGTCCTGGAAGCCACTGCGTTGCCCAGCAAGACAACGCATCCACACTCTTCCGAAAGTGTCGCCAGGGCGGCCGGCAGGGTCTTGGCGAACTCCTGCGCGGCGGCCACGGCCTTCTTGCGATCCGCCTCGGTCGCGTTCTCGTCGGCGATGAGCTTGGAGAACTGCTGTTCCTTCTCCCGATACACCGTGGCCAGGTCCACCACGGCCAGCTTGGTCTGGCGATCGCTGGCGAGCACGTGGTAGACGCCGATCGCGCCGAGCGTCAGCAGGGTGTTGGCCAGCAATACGAACATCCAGTCGCGCGCAGTCATCAAGCGGCCCTCCCGCCACGTCGTTGAATAAGGATTTCGATGGCTTCGTCCATCGAGTGCCCCTGTGCCTTGAGTTCATCCAACGGTCCGTTGTCCTCGAAGCGGTTGGAGAACGTCAGCAGGGTGTGCGGATCCAGGATGAGCCGCACCACGCCTTCGCCCATGGGGCTGTAGACGTAGGCCTCGGAAAAGGCGCCATCCTCTTTCCTGAGGCTGGTCAGCAGGCGCTTGCGGCCCTCGTCCAGGTGCAACTTGCCCTCCTGTGCCAGCTTCTCGATGGATTCCCGGCGCTGTCCCAGCACGATGATGAAATCGGACTGGGCAAAGGCTGCATGCAGGGCGTCGGAGGCGTAGTAGTGCTCGACCATCTGGGTTGCGGTGATGAGCGCGCCGCCGTATTTGCGCGCCCGCAACGCGGTTTCCTCGATGATCCGGGTCAGCGTGGCATCGCCCTCGGTGCCCAGCTGCTGCTTCAGTTCGTCGATGATGAACAGCTTCTGGCGGTTCCGGGTAAAGAACATCTGGGAGGTGATGCGGAACAGCATCGCCATCATCACCACCCGGTGCAGGGCCGCCGACCGTTTCAGGGACTCCAACTCGATGACCAGGTGGTTGCCCTCGAAGTCGATATTGGAGGGGCCGTCGAAGAAGCTACCGTAGGCGCCGTCCTTGGCATAGGGCGACAGCATGGTCGACAGGTCGCGCAAGCGGCTGTCCGGCGGATCGTCGTCGTTGATGCGGCCTTGGGAGAACCAGTCCCGGACGTCGGTGACCGAGGTTTCCTTGCCCTTCTGGTCCCACAGCCGCTTGATGACGGTGCCGATGGCCTGGTACTGGAACGGCTCCAGGTCGGCGAAGGGACTGGCCATCTTGGCCACCACGGCCTGCAGCATGTCCATGTCGTCGGTGATGCTGACGACATGGCTGAACGGGTTGACGCTGATGCCGGAACCGTCGCGTATGTCCAGGTACTGGCCACCGGTCTTCTCGACCAGGCGCTCGGCGCTGCGCCCCAGGTCCAGGTGCCAGACCTTGGCGCCCGCGCTGAGGTAGCTCCAGGATATTTCCTGCAGCCAGACCGATTTGCCGCTACCGATCGAGCCGACGATGGAGGCCCCATAACCGCCCAGGGTGTTGTCGTAGAAATCCAGCGAGATCAGCTGGCCGCGGCGGCCGCCGAAGATCATGGTGGGGGTCTTGGTGCCGGCCCATTCCGCGATCATCGGGGCCAGGGCGATGGTGTTCTGGTAGCTCTTGGACGAGGGCACCTTGAAGCGCGTCAGGAGCTTGAGCATGCCGCCATCCAGGCCCATCGGGAGCGACGCCAGCATGATGGTCCGGTGGATATAGGTCATGTGGCACAACTCGAAGCCCTGGTCCCGCCAGATCGACTCGGCCGCCTTCTCCGCCGTCGAGGCGTGCTCCTCGGTGGGGAACAACAGCAGGGTGTGATAGGCCTTCACCAGGCCGCCGCCACCGTTGACCACGCGCAAGGCCTCGTCCCAGTCGTCCTTCTTGTCCTGCACGTCGGGCATGAAGGGCGCCATCTTGGAGGTGGCATTCTGGGTGGCGCGGGCCTGGTTCATCACCACCGAGGCCTTGGTGCCGGACGGATCCTGGAAGTACACCCCCATGGTCAACAGGAACGGACACGGGTACTGCAGCGACGATTGGGTCATGTCGCCGATCATGGCGCCCATGCGCCCCAGGGAGAATCGTTGCGGGTAGCCCTTGACCGCGTAGGCGCGCATCTCGACGGCGAGATCCTCGTACCGGGTGTTGGTAAACCGGAGGCCGCGGGTGTGCTCGGTCTGCACCGTGTCGAAATCGACCATCTGAGCGTTGAGCAGACGCCCCTGATCGTAGTTGAACAGTGGCAGGTCGCTATGCAGCCGATGGGGATTGCAGAAGTCGGCGCACCAGTTGACCAGGTCGGCGGCCTCCCACTCTCGCGCCGGGAATCCGGCCGCGCGCAACGTGGTCACCATGCCGGCCCTGGAATTCAGGAAATCCTGGATCCGCGCATGGTCGCTGGAACGGATCGGCGCGGTTACCGACACCACCAGGCGGAAGTCCCGCAGCAGGTAGGAGTTCCCGCGCGTCAGCGATTTGTGCGCCGCCCTGGCCAGGTGGCCGACCCGGCGCCGGGCCAGCACACGGTAGATGTTCTGGTTGCGCACCGGCCGGCCGGCTTCGTCGGAGCGTTCCTTGATGTCCTCGTCGGTCACCCGGAGATTGGCGTACTGAGTCAGCTTCCGGTGTATGTGCGGCGTACCGAACAGGTGGAACTGCATGCCGGTGCCCACCGGCCAGCCATGCAACAGGCCCTCCAGGATATCTGCCATCGACTGATCGGATCCGGACTGGGGAGCCAGCTCCAGGCAAAAGCCGACCTGGTTGCCCAGGATGAACAGGTTGGTCTCGCTGTCCCAGCCCCGGTAGGGCAGATAGCTGGAAAACTGCTGGGAATCCCCCTCGTCTTCCGCCTTGGGCTTGAACAAGCCAGTGATCCATTCCAGCCAGTCCGGCATTGCCGTCGTTCCGTTCATGATCTGCTCAACGAGTTGGGACGAAGGGTTGGCTGGCCGCGGCCGGGTTGTCGCCGGCCGTGCCCCGCATGGGAGTCAGGGCGGGCGGCATCGCCACCATGCTCGGCGCGGGCTGCGGCTTATCCTCGCCGGCCTCGGCCGTGTCAGCCGCCGGCGGCGCCTTGAGCGTGGCCGTGAACTCGGAACGCACCCGGTCGCGCACGTAATCGAGCATCCAGTCGCCGTCGTCCAGCCTGACGACGATCCAGGCGTCTTCATGCAGGTCGTCATCGGCATCCTGCCAAGCCGCTATCCACATGCGCTGGGTGTTGGGCCGGGAGCGTAGCGGCGTCGGCTCGCCGTCATTCGTGACGCGCACGAGACGCCGGCTGGCTGCGGCCTCGCTCCGCGAGGGCGCACTCCCCTCCTCCCGGTCCGCCGTATCCGGCTTGCCGGCTTTGCTGGCGACCGTGCGGCCCTGGGCGCTCTCTTCGTAGACCTGGCTCATCGGTTTACATGTCACGCCCTCGCTCAACGGACAGGACAGCTTGTCGCTGGAGCCGGACAGACCGGTCATGAAGGACGAAAACGAAGAACAGCCGCCCATCAGTAATGCGAACGGCAGGATGACGACTAGGCGCTTCATGGGGACACCTCGGAAATGGCGGTGGAGGGTTGGCCGGCCGCCAGCCAGGCGGCGAGATCGTTGGCATTCATCGCGCCCAGGGAGACACGGCCATCGGCGGAAACCAGGCCGGGCGTAGCGCGGATGCCGAAACGGCTAGCGAGGTCGATGTTGCGTTTCATCACCGCTTCCGCCTCGCACTGGCCGGAGGCCCGCGGCGGTGTCGTTTCCCGCAGCATCCAGGCGGACCAGGCGGCGCGGCGATCGGGCGCGCACCAGATGTCCTTGGCCAGGGACATCGAGCCCTCCTGCAGGGGCAGCATCACGGTATGCACCGTCACGCCGGGCAGGGTCGAGAGGGTCTTTTCCAGATGCCGGCAATGAACACAGGCCGGATCGGAGAAGACATAGACGACGCGCTTGCCCTGGGCGGCGCCAGCATCGAGCAGCTGGTCGGCGGCGATCTCGGAAACATCGACCCTGGACAGATCCTGGATGCGCTCTTCGGTGATGTCCCGGTTGGCCGCCAGGTCGAACAGGTGGCCAAACAGGAAATACTGACCATCGGCATCGACATAGGCGATCTTGCGCCCCATCGCCAACTCGTAGATGCCGGGCAGGCCGCTGGCCCGCACCGAGTCGATCCGGGTCGCCGGGTAACGCTCCAACAGCCTCGCCCTGACCACATCGGGCGAGGGGAAGGCCGGCGCCTCGGCGGCCGGGCAGGTAAACGACAGGGCGACCAGGGCCGCGATCAGCACGCGGGCGATCATTGGGCACCTCGCCGCATCGACAACAAATCGGGCTCGTCCGGCAGCGGGATATCCAGGGACGTGCCGCGCGTGAACGCGATGTCGACCTGGCGCTGCGCGTCGATCTCGATCACAGGAAAGGATTTGTCGGCCAGCGAGATGTAATACTGGGCCAGACGGTCCATCGCGCTGTTCACCCCCTGGGCCATGCCGGTCTGGAACTCCTTGCCCGGATCCGCCTCGGTGACGGCCGTGCCCAGCGCGGTGATGCCGGTGGTCGACGACTGGTAGACGATGCCGCGGCCGATGCCCGACACCACGCCGGCCAGCAGGGCATTGGCCAATATCTGCCCCTGTTTGCTGATCAGGCGACCGCGCATGCCGACCTTGCCGTCCTCGCCGTAGATCGTGCCGGACACGTTCTGCTCCAGTACCTGGCCGTCATTGCGGACGCAGGACAGCTTCTCCAGGCGGAAATAGGCCCGCTCGGAAGAGAGATCGCCGTAGGCGGCCGCGGTCACCATGCAGTCCTTCACGTTGGCGCGGAAATGGTTCGGCAACCAGGCCAGGTCTTCCAGGTGCAGGAACACCGGCAAGGGATTCGACTGGCCGCTACCGCTGGTCGGGGCATCGATGCCCCCCAGGAGGCGCGACTTGACGAAGCCGATCGGCAGGAAGGTCTTGCCGCTCTGGCGGACTTCCTTCTCTTTCGTAGCCGGTGCCGGTGCGGTCGGCTGCCCACGCCCCACCGGCGCCGGCGGATAGCCCGGCCTGCCGGTGTTCGGAGTATTCGGGGCCATGTTGCCCGTCAGGCTGATGCGACCGATCCCCATCATCGGCGGCGGGGGCGGCTGGAGAGCCGCCGAGGCCTCGCCCATCGGGCCGGCAGCGGCCGACGCGGCCATGGCACCCCCCTGGCCCGGCACTGGCGGTGGGATGAACTTCGGGGCCGGCTTGGCCGATCCGGGGGCCGTACCCGGGTTGGAAGGCGCGCCAGGCGGATAGTTGTACGTGGGTTGGGCGGTATGGCCGGTCCCGGCGCCCGAGCCGGCGCGCTTCAACTCCTCTTCCATCTTCTGCAGGCGGGCGGTCAGTTCCTTGTTCTGGGCATCGCTCTCGCTGACGCGCCCTTTCAGGAGCGCGATATCGTCGCCCGCCTTGTACAGCCAGCGTTGCGCATCGGTGACCACCTCGCCTGGGGCGGTGATGGACTTGACCGCGACCTTGCCGGGGTCCACGGCCCCTTTCTGCTGGGTCTTGGGCTTCGAGTCCGACGACAGCAAAACGACGAATAGCGCCCAGAGCAGCACCACCACGAGGAGGAGGATGACGAACTGGGCGCGGCGCGAATTCTTGAGGCCGCGCATCCCGGTCATGCCGGAGGAGGCGCCAGTACCGAGATTAGTCACGGCGGCGCTCCCGGATGACATGGATGCGGGTCATATCGCCCGGCGCCAGGTTTTCCCGCTCGACCGCCACCGCCACCACGTCGGCGTCGGAGAACTCGCGCGCATCAAGCACCAAAGGGGTATTGGAGATATTGGTGAGCGAATACACCGTACCGCTCATGTACGGGTTCATCACCCGCCGCATTTCGATGAAACGCGCCTCCTGCCACAGACGCACCGGCTTCCCGATCTCCATCGCCACGTAGCCGGACGGCACGGCCCTGGCGCGTAGCGCCAACTCCATGTTCTTGATCTCGCGGAGCCGGTCCGGCGCCTTCCCGACCGCGATCGGCAGGCTCGACACCTGCGACGCGCGGTCCCTCAGCACAACCGTGTCGCTGGGTATGTCGAACGGCGTCAGGAGCAGGGTATAGGTGGCGTTGACGGTCTTCACGAAGACGTTGATCGGCTTGCCGGGGCGAGCCATGCTCGAGGGGATGACATAGATCTCACCACTCGCCTCGTCGGGCGACACCACCAATTCACCCGCGGGGTTCTCGCGCGAGAAGACCGAGCCGAACACCTCTTCGATCCGGCCGCCTTCGACCTTGATGCGGGTCGTTTCCCTCACCGCGATCTTGGCCGAGGCGACGCCGTCCGGCTTGATCTCCCGATCCTGCAGCGCCCACGCCGGCAGCGCGAGCAACAACGAGGCCGCGCCGGCCGTCAGGTTATTGAACCAGTTCTTTGTCACGGTCGTCTTCCTCCGTCTCGGCCAGGGCGGCCTTGAAATCGTCGATCTTCACTTGCTTGAACTTGATGAGTTGGGCCTGGCCGCCATCGAGCGAGAAACGCGCGAGGTAATGCCGCAGCTCGTTTTTCACCGGGGTGCCGTTGATCGACACCTTGAGATAGCCGGTCAGGATCACGGCCAGGATGTCCGGCGCGGCCTTGGCCACGCGCACGTCGAACGAGGTGGCGGCGTTGTCGCGGGCGATCTTTTCCGCATTGATCCGCAGCTTCTGCTGCAGTGCCCCGTGATAATCCGGGTGCGCCAGTTTGAGCAGGATCTCCGACTTGTATTTGCAGTTGTCCGGCGTGACGTCGAGGGTCAGGTAGGACACCCACTGCGCCATCTGTATGAGATAGGTATCGGATGCCGTGTTGTTGGTGATCCAGAAGGACTTTTCCAGCGTGGGCGGCGTCACGACGGTACGACTGGATCCGATACTCGACCAGGTCACCGCCATCACCGCGATCAACAGGACGATCAGGCCGGCTATGGCCATCCAGAGGTTCCTGTTCTGCCTGATCAGGATCTGGACATCGGCCTCGTATGCTTCTTTCTTCATCGTGCCTCCAGGTCAACCCGCCAATTCCCGGTAGTGGGAAGGCGGCACGACGCCGCGCGGGATGAACGCCAATTCGGCGGGCAGCCACCAGTACAGGAAGTGCCACAGATAGCCGGTATGCCGCATGGCCTTCAGCTTGGAGATCCGGGAACTGGCAAAATACCCGACGACCGCGAAACCGAAGAAGGACCACATGGTTCCCTTCATGAGGCCCATGAACAGGAAGAAGATGAACGTGATCGACACGTCCATCTCCCAGACCCCGAGCTTCCAGGGATCGTCCAGGTGCTGAAGGATGCGGCAGCCGTCCATGGTCCGGCTCGCTTAGATCATCGCGCCCGCGATGGCGAAGGCGGCGGTGAGGCCCACGGCGGCGAAGATCGCCAGACCGATGTAACCCAGCACGGGCGCGAAGTTGCGCAGTGCCGCCAGGCCGATCAGCGCGACCAGGAAGCCGATGATGATCACCAGGGCCTTGAGGCCGGTGTTCATGTCGGCGAACTGCTGGATGGCCGACTGCATGGGGCCGAGGCCGGTCGACGCGCCGACGTTGGTGATATCGAGGTTGACGGCCAGCGCATTGCCCGCCAGGCTGGACAGACCGGTCACACCGGCGACGTACCAGGCGGTGGTCTTGCTGTCGATGGCGTTCTTGGCCTGGTACAGACGGGCGGGAATGGTCTTGATGAGCTGCTTCATGTGTTACTCCTTGGGAATGGTGAAATCGAGGGAACTGAAAACGTCCCGCGCGGTGCGGGCCAACGCCCGATTCGGGAAACCTTCGAGCTCAAGGGCCTCTAGCACGACGGCTGACACAACATCCTTGAGATCGAAGCGCACCCCGTTCGGGTCGCCGTTATGACCGTATGTGAGCCTCTGCAGCTTTTTGAGCCGATCGAAGGCTGCTTCAGAAACCAGAATCGAGCGAAAGCCAGGCGTGACTTTCTTGTGTGTATCGCTCAAGGCCTTCCCTCCATGGTCTGGAACAAAAAAACGGGTATCCGCCTGGTCAGGAGCATTTGCCGGTGCGCTCCAGGTTCACCCTGGCGCGGTAGACCGCCCAGGCGTATTCGGTACGTGCCTTGCGGCAGGCAGCGCCTTTGAGCTTCGTACAGGCAGCGTTGTAGGCACCCACCGCCTCCCACGAATCGCCGTACTTCGCTTTCATTTCGGCGAGGACATAAGCGCCCATGTAGATGTTGGTGCAGGCATCCCAGAGCAGGTCCGGATGCATACCCACGGCGCGCGCATTGGACGGCATGACCTGCATGACGCCGCGCGCCCCGACCGGGCTGATGGCATTGCTGTTGAGGCGGGACTCGACGCAGGCGATGGCCCCTAGTTCCAGGGGGTTCAGACCGTAGGCCGCGGCGGCGTCATACCAGCATTCGGCGCCAGCGGCACCGGCCAGGCTCGCCAGGCCAATCAGGCATAGGTAAAAGCGGGAACACTGGTACATCCCGTCGTTTTTTGTCGTTTCGGAGCGCCCACGATAGGCTCCGCCACCCTGAGAAATTCGTACAAAAACAAGATGGATTTCTTGGGTGATCGCCGCATAGAATGCCGCCCCCAAAATTCGTTGGAAGCGCGCAAACGCCAGCTAATCATGGATGATCAAACAACGACGGAAAGGGAGACGCGGAAGGGCGAAAAGGGCCGGCAGGCAAATGCCAATTGTTACGGGCCGACCTAAAGGGCGGGCCGATCGCTAAGAATCTCGCGCTCGGCCCAAAAGGCGGACAGGGAAGCGTTACGGTAAGACAAAATGGGATTACGGAATAAACCCAGAAAGCACAATGAAAGATAAATGGTCCACCTCCATGGAGAGGATCGCTATCACCTATGGCTTTCAGCACCAATGAACGCGGCCTTCGCGAATCCAGAAATGAGAACGGCAGCCCTTCTTCAGCCAGACCGACGGAGTAAGTGTGGGCCTGCCCTTGACATCCACCGACACGTCCCACCGCGGCTTCGCCTCGGCAACGACTAAGAGCTCAATCACATGACCGCAGCCGCATGGACAACGCATGCCCACACACCAGTCCTCGCCATCATCTCGTGCGAGAACAAGATCCCGCCTGGGTAGTTGAGGCGGCAGACTATCACCCTCGATGATGCGCAGCCCCCGGCATGGGCCGAGCCGGGCCCATGCGTCACGCCACCACCGCATTATTTTTTTCGATATCGTCATCGCGTAGACGCCTTAAGGACACGCTGAACAAATCAGCATTTCGATGAAATTGGTCGAGCAAAATACATCCCGACTCATCGAGGCCATCGACGTCTCAGAAACACGGTCCAGCGAGGCGTTTGCGATGGCCCGTGGTGGTG
>JAQTLU010000018.1 GCA_028714735.1 Gallionellaceae bacterium
TGTTCAGATCGAAGGCCAGCTTGAGCTTGGTGCCGACCCCGTCGGTGCCGGAGACCAGCACCGGCTCCTTGTAGTTCTTCGGCAACTCCATCAAGGCGCCGAAACCGCCGATGCTGCCCAGGACTTCAGGGCGCATGGTGCGGCGGGCAAGGGGCTTGATGCGTTCGACCAAGGCGTCGCCGGCATCGATGTCGACGCCGGCATCACGATAGGAAAGTCCGGTTTGGCTGTTCACGGCAGGATCGGGATGAAGATGGGAAGGATGCTATTCTAACCGGCCAGGAAGCGAGCGTCGCCAACCACATGATTACACAGCTGGCATGGCCGATTTCCCCCACCCCTGCCCTCCCCCGCCTGCGGGAGAGGGGGACTTGGTGCGCCAAGGCGCGATAAGGCTTAACGAATGGACATGAACCCGGCTTCCAACCGCGCGCTTCTCTACTTCCTGCTCTTTGCCGGCGGGCTGTATCTACTCTATCTGCTGTCGCCCATGCTGACGCCCTTCCTGGTCGCCACGGCGCTGGCCTATCTGTTCGACCCGCTGGTCAGCCGCCTGGAACGGCACCGCATCGGGCGCACCTGGGGCACCCTGCTGGCGATGCTGGGGCTGCTGCTGGCGCTGATGCTGATGCTGCTCATCCTCACCCCGCTGTTCCAGTCCCAGGCCCGGATGCTGATGGCGCAGATACCCAGGCTGATCGAGTGGGGCCAGGTCGGCCTGATGCCCTGGCTGCAGAGCCATTTCGGCATCGACCTGATGGGCGACCAGACCGAGATCATGACCTGGCTCAAGGCCCATGTCGGCGAATTGACCAAGCTGACCGCCTATCTGCCCGCCGTCGGCAACCAGGGCCTGGCCCTGCTGGGCTGGCTGGCCAACCTGCTGCTGATCCCGGTGGTGACCTTCTACCTGTTGCGCGACTGGGACAAATTACTTGTCGGCGCGACCCGGCTGGTGCCCAGCGCGATACGCGCCAATGTGACCGAGATCGCCGGCGAGATCGACGTCGTATTGTCCGAATTCGCCCGCGGCCAGGTCGCGGTGATCGTGCTGATGGCCATGTTCTACAGCCTGGCGCTGTGGTTTGCCGGCCTGGATTACGCCCTGGCGGTCGGCATGACCGCCGGCATCCTGGTCTTCGTGCCCTATCTCGGGGTGGTGGTCGGCGTCCTGCTGGGCACCCTGTCCGGACTGGTCCAGTTCGGCGAACTGACCGCGCTGATCCCGGTCTGGGTGGTATTCGGCATCGGCCAGCTGCTGGAAGGCATGCTGCTGACCCCGTGGCTGGTCGGCGACCGGGTCGGGCTGCATCCGGTCGCGGTGATCTTCGCCCTGATGGCCTTTGGCCAGTTGTTCGGCTTCTTCGGCATCCTGCTCGCCATCCCGGCCTCGGCGGCCCTGCTGGTCGCCTTCCGCCACCTCAAGGGCCACCTCGACCCGGATTGACCGGGTCCGACTAATCGTCCACCCGGCGGAAATCGCCCTCGATGACATCGTCGTTGGCGGCCCGGTCCGGCCCGCGCCGGGCCGGCGGCGGCGCCGGAGGCTGGAAACCGGCCCAGAGTAGCAGGACCAGGGCCATGACGTCGCTGATCGCACCCGGAAATATGAGCAGCACACCGGCCAGGAAGCGCAGGCCGCTGGCCTTGATCGCCTCGAACGGATTGCCGCCGGTGGCCATGGCCGCGGCCAGGCTGGGCATGAAGGCGATTCGTTCCAGTGAAATCAGCGCCGACCCGGCCAACACGGCCAGCAGCAGCCAGAGCAGCGTCCAGGCGCCGATCCGGTCCCAGATCGAAATGATCCCGATGATTTCCAGCACCGGGAAGGCCAACGCTATAATCGGCCAAAATCTGGCCAGCAAACCATTCATGCAAACACCCTCGGCGTTACTTGTATTCACCACGCTGCCGAATCAGGACTCCGCCCGCAAGCTGGCCCGCCAGCTGGTCGAAGCGCGCCTGGCGGCGTGCGTGAACGTGATGTCGCCCTGTCAGTCGATCTACCGCTGGCAGGGCAAGTTGAACGAAGATGGGGAGATCCCCGTCATTATCAAGACCAGCGTTGACAACTACAGCCGCCTGGAGGCCTTCGTACGGGAAAACCACCCCTACGAACTGCCCGAACTGGTGGCACTGAACATAACACACGGGCTGCCCGGCTACCTGGCCTGGCTGACCGAAGAGACGATGGAGCGCACATGATACGCCTTGCCTTGTTTGCCTTGCTCTTGCTGGCCTCGCCCTTGCTGAGGGCGGCCGGGGACGACCTGCTGGAGCCGGAGAAGGCCTTTTTGTTCTCGGCCAGAATGGCCGACGAGAAGACCGTGGAGGCCCAGTTCAAGGTCGTCAGCGGCTACTACCTGTATCGCAGCAAGATCAAGTTCTCGGCCGACCAGGCCGAGCTCGGCAAGCCGCAGTTTCCGTCGGGCAAGATCAAGGAAGATGAATTCTTCGGCAAGGTCGAGATCTACCCGGCCGATTTCCGGATCCGCATCCCGCTGGTCAAGGCCGCGGCCGGCAAGGGCTTCACCCTCAAGGTGGAATATCAGGGCTGCGCCGCCATCGGCGTCTGCTACCCGCCGTTGCAGACCGAGGTCGCCCTCCAGGTGCCTGCCGCCGTAAAGCCGGCCCCCGGACAAGCGGCGGGCAAGACCGTGGCAGCGGGCAAGGCCGCGCCAGAAGCCATCGCCGCCCAGGATCCCGGCCTGATCGACCGCCTGAAGCAGATGGCCGGCGACCTTCCCGGCCGCCAGGCCGAGCCCGACTTCCTCCCCCCGGACGAGGCCTTCCAACTGGCCTTGAGCGCCGGGCCGGGCGACACCCTGCAAGCCCGCTTCACCATCAGCCCGGGCTACTACCTGTACCGCGACAAGATCAAGCTGGCCGTGCGATCCCCGGCCGGCGTCGGCCTCGATGCACTGCAACTGCCCACCGCCGATGAAAAGGACGACCCCAATTTCGGCCGCATGCACATCTACCACCAGTCCTTCACCGCCAGCGCCAGGCTGACCGGCCTGCCGCCGGGCGGCGCCACGGTAGTCGTCGAGGCCAGCTACCAGGGTTGCAGCGAAAAGGGCATCTGCTACCCGCCCATCGACAAGACCATCACCCTGCCGATCACGCCGGCCGCGGCGGTCGCGGCACTGCCGCCGCTGCCAGCCGCCCAACCGGACACCCAACCGGCCGCCGCTGCCCAGGACGACTCCGACACCGGCAAGATCGCCGCCCTGCTGCAAGGCGGCAATTTCTGGCTGGTGGTGGTCAGCTTCTTCGGCTTCGGCCTGCTGCTCTCGCTGACCCCCTGCGTGTTCCCGATGATCCCCATCCTGTCCGGCATCATCGTCGGCCAGGGCCACCACGTCACCAAGCGCAAGGGCTTCATGCTGTCGCTGGCCTACGTGCTGGGCATGGCGATCACCTACGCCCTGGCCGGCGTCGCGGCCGGCATGTCCGGCACCTTGATCTCCAATGCCTTGCAGAACCCCTGGTCGCTCGGCGCCGGCGCGGCCATCTTTGTCGCCCTGGCCTTCTCCATGTTCGGCTTCTACGACCTGCAACTACCCAGCTTTCTGCAGAGCCGCTTCACCGAGGCCAGCAACCGGGTCAAGGGCGGCAACCTGGTCGGCGTCTTCATCATGGGCGCCCTATCGGCCCTGATCGTCGGACCCTGCGTGGCGGCGCCGCTGGCCGGCGCGCTGCTCTACATCAGCCAGAGCGGCAGCGTGGTGCTGGGCGGCGTCTCGCTGTTCTCGCTGGCCCTCGGCATGGGCGTGCCGCTCCTGCTGATCGGCCTCTCGGCCGGTGCCCTCCTGCCCAGGGCGGGCGGCTGGATGGAGGCGGTGAAGAAGTTCTTCGGCGTCCTGCTCCTGGCGGTAGCGATCTGGCTGGTCTCGCCGCTGCTCTCCGACCTCGCCCAGATGCTGGCCTGGGCCGCGCTGCTGATCGTCTCCGGCGTCTACCTGCACGCGGTCGACCCCCTGGCCGCCCATGCCAACGGCTGGCAGCGCTTCTGGAAGGGCATCGGCATCATCATCCTGATCGCCGGCGTCGCCCTGCTGCTGGGCGCGCTGGGCGGCGGCCGCGACCTCCTGCAGCCGCTCTCGGTGTTCAAGGCCGGCACCGCCGCCGCGCAGGAATCGACCCACCTCGCCTTCCAGCGGGTCAAGAACGTGGCCGAACTGGATGCGGCCGTGCAAGCGTCCCAGGGCAAGCACGCCATGCTCGACTTCTATGCCGACTGGTGCGTGTCGTGCAAGGAGATGGAACGCTTCACCTTCTCCGACGCCAAGGTACAGGCGCGCCTGAAGGATGTCGTGTTGCTCCAGGTCGACGTCACCGCCAACAGCGCCGACGACAAGGCCCTGCTCAAGCGCTTCGGCCTGTTCGGCCCGCCCGGAATGATCTTCTTCGACAAGTCCGGGCAGGAAGCCGCCTACCGCGTGGTCGGCTACGAGCCGCCGGAAAAATTCCTGCAGAGCCTGGACAAGGCGTTGCCTTGAAGCATCCGGTCGCCATTGCCGTAACGGCGGCCTTCCTGCTCGGCCTCGCCAGCGCCGGCGCCCTGCGCCTGGCGGTACCGCCCGACCCGCGCCCCGAAACGGCCGGACCGGTCGACCTCGGCGCCGTCTGGGCCGCCGCCCTGCCCGACCTGTCCGGCCGCCAGCAGGCGATCGGACAGTGGCGCGGCAAGGTGCTGGTACTCAATTTCTGGGCCCCCTGGTGCCCGCCCTGCCGCAAGGAGATCCCCGGCTTCATCCGCCTGCAGCGGCAATATGGCGCCCAGGGCCTGCAACTCGTCGGCGTCGGCCTCGATTCCGCCGACAAGGTCAGCGCCTATGCCGATGCCACCGGCATTCCCTATCCCCTGCTGCTGGGCGAAGCGGCAGCGTCCGACCTGGCCCGGGCCGCCGGCAACAGCCTGGGCGGCCTGCCCTATACCCTGGTGCTCGACCGCCAGGGCAACCCGGTCGCCAGCCACACCGGTGGCCTGGACGAGGCCCGCCTGGAAGCCCTGATCAAGCCGCTGCTATGACCGCCGCAGCCGTCAAACCCTCCCGCTCACTGATCACCGCCGCCGGCCGCGCCATCGGCGACTACCGGATGATCCGCGACGGCGACCGCATCCTGCTCGGCCTGTCCGGCGGCAAGGACAGCCTGTCCCTGCTGCATGTCCTGCTCGACCTGCAGCAGCGCGCCCCGGTGAAGTTCGAACTAATGGCCTGCACGGTCGACCCGCAATCGCCCGAGTTCGACCCGTCGCCGCTGAAGCCCTACCTGGCCGAACTGGGCGTGCCCTATTTCTATGAAAGCCAGCCCATCGTCGAGCAGGCCGAGGAGCACATGACGGGCAGTTCCTTCTGCGCCTACTGCTCGCGCATGCGACGCGGCATCCTGTACCGGGTGGCGCGCGATAACGGCTGCAACGTGCTGGCCCTGGCCCAGCACCTGGACGACCTGGCCGAGACCTTCCTGATGTCGGCCTTCTTCGGCGGCAAGCTGCGCACCATGCAGGCCAACTACCTGATCGAGGCCGGCGACCTGCGGGTGATCCGGCCCCTGATCTATGCCCGCGAGCGGCAGACCCGCGACTTCGCCGCCCATGCCGGCCTGCCGGTGATCAGCGAAAACTGCCCGGCCTGCTTCTCGATGCCGATGCAGCGCCAGCAGATGAAGCTGCTGCTGGCCGAGCAGGAGCGCCAGCACGGCAACCTGTTCGGCAACCTGCTCACCGCCATGCGGCCGCTGATGGGCGAACCGGAGGCACCGGCGCGGCACACCGGCGCGACGTCCTGATACACGCATTGCTATCTACCTGATTCTCCATTAGAATCCCGCCCCTTTCCCCGGCTTGTCCGGATTTTTTCCGTCCTTGCCCCACCGGTCGCGCGGGGGGTGTCATCCAAAAGGAGTTTCAATGCGACATTACGAGATCGTTTTCATCGTCCATCCGGACCAGAGCGAGCAGGTGCCCGCCATGATCGAGCGCTACCGCGCCCTGATCGCCGGCAACGGCGGCCAGGTCCACCGCCTGGAAGACTGGGGCCGCCGCCAGTTGACCTACACCATCCAGAAGGTCCACAAGGCCCACTACGTGCTGATGAACATCGAGTGCGACCAGCCCACCATGGACGAACTGGAGCACGGTTTCCGCTTCAACGACGCCATCCTGCGCCACCTCACCATCAAGCGCGACGAAGCCATCACTACGCCGTCGCCGATGATGAAGGAAGAGAAGGCCCGCAACCTGCTGGCCCAGCCGGCCGAAGCTGCGCCGGCCGAAGCCGCCGCCGCCTGAGTTGGAGCTGAATCGGGTCGAGATCGAAGGCCGCGTCGCCGCCAGTGATGGCCTGCGTCGCACCCCGGCCGGACTGCCCAGCCTGCTGCTCAGGATCGAACACGAATCCGGGCAGCGCGAAGCAGGCCACGAGCGCCGGGTGTTGTGCGAGCTGGAAACCATCGCCTACGGCGAGCCCGCCACGAACATGGCGGGGCTGAAGGAAGGCAACCGGGTCAGACTGGCCGGCTTTCTCGAACGCAAGAGCCTGCGCGATCCCCGCCCGATACTGCACGTAACCGCATACGAATTGATTTAAGGAGCATCAAATGGCTTTCTTTCGCCGCAAGCCGATGGACAAGAACCGCAAACCTGCCGGTGGCGCCCTGTTCCGTCGCAAGAAGTTCTGTCGTTTCACCGTCGATAAGGTCAAGGAAATCGACTACAAGGACGTCGACGTCCTGAAGGATTTCATCACCGAGAACGGCAAGATCATCCCGTCCCGCATCACCGGCACCCGCGCCCACTACCAGCGTCAGCTGGGCGTCGCCATCAAGCGCGCGCGCTTCCTGGCCCTGCTGCCCTACACCGACCTGCACGAGTAAGGAGACATCATGGAAATCATTCTGATGGACAAGGTCGCCAACCTGGGCAACCTCGGCGACGTGGTCAAGGTCAAGGACGGCTACGCCCGCAACTACCTGATCCCCCAAGGCATGGCCAAGCGCGCCACCGTGGCCAACCGTGCCGCCTTCGAAGAGAAGAAGGTCGAGCTTGAGCGCATCGCCGGCGAGAAGCTGGCCGCGGCCCAGGCCCGTGCCGAGAAGCTGGAAGGCTTCGAGCTGACCGTCGCCCAGAAGGCCGGCGTCGACGGCCGCCTGTTCGGTTCGGTCGGCAACGGCGACATCGCCGACGCCCTCCAGGCCCAGGGCATCGATGTCAGCAAGGCGGAAGTGCGCCTGCCCGAAGGCCCGTTCAAGGCCATCGGCGAGTACGAGGTCAGCCTCGGCCTGCACACCGACGTCACCTGCACCATCAAGCTGACGGTGGTCGGCGAGCAGTAAGCTTTCCGCTTCGCCCCCTGACAAAGGCCGCTCAGCGGCCTTTGTCGTTTCCGGGCTAAAATCCGCCTCCTATGTCCGACCGCTACGATTCCGACCTCGCCGCCATCAAGCTGCCGCCCCATTCGGTGGAGGCGGAGCAGTCCGTGCTCGGCGGCCTGATGCTGGAAAACACCGCCATCGACCGGGTCGCCGACCTGATCAACGAGCAGGACTTCTACCGGCGCGACCACAAGGACATCTGGCGCCAGATCGCCGGACTGATCAACGAGAACAAGCCGGCCGACGTGATCACCGTGGCCGAGGCGCTCGACTCGCGCAACCAGCTCGAAGACATCGGCGGCCTCGCCTACCTGGCCGCCCTGGCCCAGAACACGCCGTCCGCGGCCAACATCCGCCACTACGCCGAGATCGTCCGCGAGCGCGCGGTGCTGCGCCACCTGGCCGAGGTCGGCGCGGAGATCTCCGAATCCGCCTACAACCCGCAGGGCCGCAGCGCCGGCGAGATACTCGACAGCGCCGAAGCCAAGGTATTCCAGATCAAGGAGGCCGGCGCCCGGACCAGCCAGGGCTGGCAGCCGCTGCAGCCGCTGCTGGTACAGGTGGTCAACCGCATCGACGAGCTGTACAGCCGCGACAATCCGAGCGACGTCACCGGCATCGCCACCGGCTTCGCCGACCTCGACAGCAAGACCTCCGGCCTGCAGCCGGGCGACCTGATCATCGTCGCCGGACGGCCGTCGATGGGCAAGGCCCAGCCACTGGACGCCCGTGTACGTACCCGTTCCGGCTGGAAGGCCATGGCCGACTTGCAGGTTGGCGACGCGCTTGCCTCGCTGGACGGCCAACCTTCCATCGTCTGCGGTGTATACCCGCAGGGACGGCGACAGGTCTACCGGGTGCGCTTTTCCGATGGCCGCAGCGCCGAATGTTGCGCCGAGCACCTCTGGCGCGTGTATTACCGCGACTGGCCGGCGCCGCGCGTGCTGCGCACAGACCAGATCATGGCCATGCTGGGGCGGGTGCGCTACCGCAACCGGCTCTGGATCGACGCCCACACGGGCGATTTCGGTCACGGCGACACGTTACCCGTGGACCCCTGGCTGCTGGGCGCCCTGCTCGGCGACGGCAGCCTGTCGGGGACGGCACTGCGCTTTTCGACCGCATCCGAGGAAATGTTGCAACGGCTGACTATGCGCATCGGTGAAGCGATGACCGTCACGCACGCCAGCACCTATGACTACCGCATCGTCCGCAAAAAACTCTCTGAATTGCCGAATGGCAATCGATTGGCAGCCAACCCCATCCGCCAGGCACTGGTTTCGCTTGAGCTATGGGATGTCAACAGTACCGACAAATTCATTCCTCGCTGCTATCTCGAAGCCAGCCGGGAAACCCGCCTCGACATCCTGCGTGGCCTGCTCGACACCGACGGCTGGGTAGAGCGCTGGGGCAGCATCCGTGTCTCCACGGCCAGCCGGCAACTCGCTGAAGATGTCCGTGATCTGGTCCGTTCGCTCGGCGGCTGGTGCACCATCTCGACCAAACACCCCACGTTGAAGGCGACCGACGGCGTCACCACCAAACAGGGGCTGATTGCTCATGTCTGCAATATCAGCCATCCCGAGCCGCGCTCCCTGTTTCTGCTCTCGGACAAGGTCGCCCGCCTGCCGGAATCCTGGCAGCGCAAGAAGCGCCTCACCTTCGCCGCCATCGAAACGAGCCGGGAAGCCGAATGCCAATGCATCGCCGTCAGCCATCCCGACCACCTGTACATCACTGATCAGGACGTCGTTACCCATAACACCGCCTTCAGCCTCAACATCGCCGAAAACGTCGCCCTCGACGCCAGCCTGCCGATCGCCGTGTTCTCCATGGAAATGGGTGCCGCCCAGCTGGTCATGCGGATGCTCGGCTCGATCGGCCGCCTCGACCAGCACAAGCTGCGCACCGGCAAGATCGCCGAGGACGACTGGCACAAGCTGACCAGCGCCCTGGGCCGCCTGAACGAGGCACCGGTGTTCATCGACGAGACGCCCGGCCTGACTGCCATGGAGGTGCGCGCCCGCGCCCGCCGCCTGGCGCGCCAGAACGACGGCAAGCTGGGCCTGATCGTGATCGACTACATCCAGCTCATGTCCGGCGGCGGCGGCGGCGAGAACCGCGCCACCGAGATCTCGGAGATCTCCCGCTCGCTGAAAAGCCTGGCCAAGGAACTGCACGTCCCGGTGATCGCCCTGTCGCAGCTCAACCGCTCGCTCGAACAGCGCCCGAACAAGCGCCCGGTGATGTCCGACCTGCGCGAATCCGGCGCCATCGAGCAGGATGCCGACGTCATCCTGTTCATCTACCGGGACGAGGTCTACAACCCGGACAGCCCGGACAAGGGCACCGCCGAGATCATCATCGGCAAGCAGCGTAACGGCCCCATCGGCATGGTCCGGCTCACCTTCCTGGGCGAATACACCAAGTTCGAGAGCTGGGCCTCGGGCGGCGGCAGCAGCAGCTACTGACCATGCGCCCCATCGTCGCCCGCATCGACACGGCCGCGCTGGCCCACAACCTCATGGTCGCCCGGCGCCTGGCCGGCAGCAGCCGGGTGCTCGCGGTGGTCAAGGCCAACGGCTACGGCCACGGCCTCGCCCGGGTCGGCCACGCACTCCGGGCGGCCGACGGCTACGCCGTGCTTTCGCTCGACGAGGCGGCCACCCTGCGCGCCCAGGGCCTGAGCCACCCCATCGTCCTGCTGGAAGGTTTTTTCCATCCCGACGAGATCCCCGAGATCGCCCGCCGCCGCCTGCAGCCGGTGATCCACCGGGACGACCAGATCGACGCCCTGGCGCGTGCGCGCACGGAACACAGGATCGACGTTTTCCTCAAGATCGACACCGGCATGCACCGGCTCGGCTTTGCCGCCAAGCCCTGGCGGGCGGCCCTGGCACGCCTGCAGGGCCTGCCCCAGGTCGGCAGCATCACCCTGATGAGCCACTTCGCCCGCGCCGACGAACCGGAAATCGGCGTCGCCGGACAGCTCGCCGTATTCAATGACGCCGCCCAGGGCCTGAACCATCCGGTCAGCCTGGCCAACTCGGCCGCCCTGCTGCGCCATCCCGAGGCCGTCGAACTCGGCCCGGAGACCGCCGCCAACTGGGCCCGGCCCGGCATCATGCTCTACGGCGCCTCGCCCTTCCCCGGCCAGACCGGCGCCGACCTCGGCCTGTTGCCGGCGATGCACCTGGAGAGCCGGCTGATCGCCGTGCAGTCGGTGCGCAAGGGCGAAGGCGTCGGCTACGGCCACCTGTATACCGCCGAACGCGACATGCGGGTCGGCGTGGTCGCCTGCGGTTATGCCGACGGCTACCCGCGCCACGCCGTCACCGGCACCCCGGTCCGGGTCGAGGGCCGGCCGACCCGGACCCTGGGCCGGGTGTCGATGGACATGCTGCACGTAGACCTCAGCGATATCGGCAACGCCCACGTCGGCAGCCCGGTCACCCTGTGGGGCGACGGCGTGCCGGTGGAAGCCGTCGCCGCCGCCGCCGGCACCATCTCCTACGAACTGCTGACGGCCCTGGCGCCGCGCGTGAGAATTGAAGAAACTTAACCGTCGAGTGAATTTATGTCCGACATCCTGAACAAGATCCTCGCCGTCAAGGCCGACGAAGTCGCCGCCGCCCGGGCTGTCCTGCCCCTTGCCTCCGTGCGCGCAGCGGCCGAGTCCCAACCCGCCCCGCGCGACTTCGTCGGCGCCATCCGCGCCAGGCTGGCCGCCGGGCAGTCCGCCGTGATCGCCGAGATCAAGAAGGCCAGCCCGAGCAAGGGCGTCATCCGGGCCGATTTCCGCCCGGCCGAGATTGCCGCCAGCTACGAAAAAGGCGGCGCTGCCTGCCTGTCCGTGCTGACCGACCGCCAGTTCTTCCAGGGCGACGCGGATTATCTCAGGCAGGCCCGCGCCGCCTGTGCCCTGCCGGTGCTGCGCAAGGACTTCATGATCGACCCGTACCAGGTCTACGAGGCCCGCGCCATGGGCGCCGACTGCATCCTGCTCATCGTCGCCGCCTTGTCGCTGGCGCAGATGCAGGAACTCGAAGCCGTGGCCATGGAACTCGGCATGGCGGTGCTGGTGGAATCGCACGACGGCGACGAACTCGACCAGGCCCTGCAACTGCAGACCCCGCTGATCGGCATCAACAACCGCAACCTGCGCAGCTTCGAGACCCGCCTGGAAACCACCCTGGACCTGCTGCCGAGAATCGGCCCCGAGCGCATCGCAATCACCGAAAGCGGCATCCTGGCCGCCGCCGACGTCGCCCTGATGCGCCACCACGAGGTCAATACCTTCCTGGTCGGCGAGGCCTTCATGCGCGCCGACGACCCAGGCGCGGAACTAAGCCGGCTGTTCGCCTAGGCATCGCCATCGGGTCCGTCGTGCCCGCGAATGCGGGTATCCAGCCGCAAGATGCAGCCGTGACGGCACGGCTTGCCCGCTGCAATTTCGGCCGCAAGACATTTCGGCCAGGCTGCCGCTTCCGCCTGTTGCAATCCCACCACACATAAATCAACCAGCCTGTCCGAAATCGGGGGAATGGTTTGGCCTAACAAGCCGGTGTTGCCACAATACGTTCAACTTCTCGCGCGAGAGGTTGTTTCCGCCCACTCGCTGCAAGCCAACCTGAACGGCAACGATCAGGCGAAGCGTGAAGCGAGGCGGGGGCAGACCGGCAAACCAGCAGGCTCTCCTCCGCGAAAGCAAGATTCACTAACCTGTACTAAGGAGTTCACAATGAAGAAATCACTGATCGCCCTGGCAGTTGCCGGCGCCTTCGCCGCTCCCGCCTTTGCCGCCACCGGCAACGTTGACGTCTACGGCAAGCTGCGCGTTTCCCTGGACTACGTCGACGTCAACGTCGGCCAAAGCACTTGGCAGTTGAACGACCAGACCTCCCGCATCGGCTTCAAGGGTTCCGAGGACCTGGGCGGCGGCCTGAAAGCCATTTGGCAAATCGAGCAAGCCCTGAGCAGCCAAGGTTCCCTGTTCGGCGAATACTCCGCCGGCGGCGAATTCTCCAACATGGGCGGCGGCACCCTGGCCACCCGTAACACCTTCGTCGGCCTGTCCGGCGACTTCGGTACCGTGCTGGCCGGCCGTCATGACACCCCGTACAAGCTGGCCGGTTCCGCCGACCTGTTCGCCGACACCTCCGCCGACTCCCAGAACGGCAACGAAGTCGGTGGCATCATCGGTTATGACCTGGACCAGAACGGCCTGGGCGGCTTCGACATCCGCGCCACCAACGCCATCGCCTACGTCTCCCCGGCCTTCTCCGGCGTGACCATCATCGCCGCCGTGGTTCCGGGCGAGAGCCAGTGTTCTTCTGGCTGCAAGGCCACCGGCATTGCCGACGCCTACTCCCTGGCTGCCCTGTACGGCAACGGCCCCCTGAGCCTGTCCCTGGCCTATGAGAACCACACCAGCGACCTGGTTTACGACCTGGCCGGCATCAACGACAACGAATCCGCCTGGAAGCTCAACGCCGGCTACACCATCGGCGACTTCAAGCTGGGTGCCACCTACGAAGACCAGAACGGCGTGCTCGGCATGTCTTCCAAGAACTACCTGCTGTCCGCCGCCTACGGCATGGGCCCCATCACCCTGGCCGCCCAGTACGGCAAGCGTAACGTCAACAACGCCGCCAGCAGCATCCTTGGCGACAACGACCTGACCCGTTACACCCTGGGCGCGGTCTATGGCATGTCCAAGCGCACCAGCGCCTACGTTGCCTACGACCATGACAAGTACTCCAATGGCTCTGTCGACGGTGTCAAGGCCAACATCTTCACCATGGGCCTGAACCACGACTTCTAATCCAGCCTAAAGCCGGATACAGAGTCTTGACGGGCGCCTTCGGGCGCCCGTTTTTTATTGGCTCGGCCAAATACTCCGGACATCGACAGAACTCCGGGCTTGGCTGCGCTGCCCATTTCGCCCGGCATCGCGGCACGGGCCTCGCATTCGAATCGGGATTCATCCGCAAGATTTATACTTGGGTGCGGCCATCTGCACCCGTTACTTGATGGGCCAAACAGACTGACATGGCACAACCTTCACTCAACAGCCCCTGCCCTTGCGGCAGCGGCAAGAAATTCAAGCGCTGTTGCGGCGCAAGCGGCAGGAATCAACCGGGGCTGCGTACTACGCTGCAAGGTCTGGTCGCCGCTGCCGTGAGCGCCTACGAACAGGGCGAAATGGCCAATGCCGGCCGCATGATCGACCAGGCACTCGCCCTCGCACCCACCGATCCAGCCATCCTGGGCATCAAAGGCATGGTGCTTTTTCGACTCGGCCGGCTCGACGAAGCGGCCCGGCACATCGAGCGGGCGATCGCCGGCAGCCCGAAAGATTCCCGACTGCACAATTTCCATGGCCAGGTTCTGAGGGAGCACGCCAACAGCGCCCAGAAACTGGAAGCCGAACGGGCATTTGGCCGCGCGGTCAGCCTCGATCCGGGCTTTGTCGAGGCCTGGTACAACCTGGGCCGGCTCCAGTTGTCGATCAACAACCCCCATGAGGCCATCCAGTCATTTCGCCATGCCCTGCGCTACGCGCCCAAGGACGGTGAACTGCATTTCTTGTTGGCCAAGGCACATTACCTGGCGCGTGAACTGACAGCGGCGGCCGCGGCCATCGAGCAGGCAGCGACTTGCGGCATCGACCCAATCAAGGCGATGTTATGGCGCAGCATGATACTGCGCGCGACGGGGGCGACAGTCGAGGCCGATGCCATCGAACACCGGGCACTGGCCATGGCACCGCCAGAAGCCGGGAGCTACCCGCTGATGCTCGACCTCAGCCAGAACGAGATGAATGCCGGCAACCTGGCCGAGTCCGAGCGCTGGTTGCTTCAGGCGCTCGACCTGAACCAGGATGACCTCGCCGCCTACTTTGGCCTGGCCATGGTACATAAATTCGACAAGGGCGACCTGACGCGAATAAAGCGAATGGAGCGTTTCCTGGCCGAGGACCAGAACGTCGACCGGCGCCGTCTGCAGTTTGTGCTCGGCAAGGTCTACTCGGACCTGGGCGAGCATGATCGATCCTTTGAACACTACAAGGCGGGCAATGACCTGATGCGGGCCAGGGTGCCATTCGATGCCGCCGCATGGGCAGGAAGGTTCGACAGCATCATTGCGCAGTCCCCGGCCGAACGACTGGCCGCCCTGGCACCTGGCAGCGATTCCAGCCTGCCCATCCTGATCGTGGGGACGCCGCGCTCAGGAACCACCCTGGCCGAACAGATCATCAGCAGTCATTCCTGGGTGGCCGGTGCGGGCGAGATGGATTTCTGGGGCCGTATTGGGCCGGGACTGATGGCGTCCTACAACCCCAACCAGGCCAGCCAGATCGCCGAGCATTACCTGGCCCACCTGCTCCGGCACGCCGGATCGGCACAGCACGTCACCGACAAGCAGCCCCTCAATTACGAGGAACTCGGCGTGTTCCATGCCGTATTTCCAAATGCCAGGATCGTGCACTGCCGACGCCACCCGATCGACGCCTGTTTGTCGATCTATTTCCAGGACTTCGACGACACCCAGGCCTACAAATGCGACCAGGAGGGCCTGGTGGCGTTCTACGAACAGTATCAGCGGCTCATGGCGCATTGGCGCGCCGTACTGCCGCCGGGGACGATGTATGAACTGCAGTACGAGGCCCTGGTCGATGACCTCGAAGGGGAAACCAAGAAGCTGATGGACTTCCTCGGCCTGGACTGGGAACCCCAGCAAGCCGAGTTCTACAAGCAGGACCGCTCGGTATTCACGCCCAGCAAATGGCAGGTTCGCCAGCCCATCTATAAAACCTCAAAGGAACGCTGGCGGCGGTATGAGAAACACCTGGGGCCACTGCTTGAGTTAATGAAATACGCCCCGGCCTGACCTGCCATGAATTCATCTCGGACTGTGCGCAGCCGCGTACTCCCTGCCTTTATCGGGCCAGCTGGCTGCCGAACCGGAAAGACGGAGCAATATCGGCACCCGAGGTGTTTAGGCGTGTTTGGGATGAACCCCATCAGGCCGAACTCTGGAGAAGCCGGATTATGCTTGACTGCGACAGGCGAGGATGGCGAGCTTGGCGCCGCCAGGCCAATGGATCGGGCAAATTCGTTAAAATGCCTGATCCGGCCTGCCGTTCCTGATGCTGCAAAAGTATAGCCATGCCCATACTGAACTTGCTTGCTGAACACGAGCACAAACTGACTCGCTCGATCAATCTGGTGGCGAGCGAGAACATGATCTCCGAGGACGTCAGAAGGGCCTTGTCGAGCGATGTCGCCATGCGCTACTGCATACCTCCTGAGGGGGAACGGCCCGCGGCCATCTGGGACTACCCGAATCAGGCCCAGGTGCGTCAGATCGCCAGCGAAACTGAGCGTTTGGCGAGAGCATTATTTCACGCTGCCTATGCCGACGCACGCCCGCTTTCCGGCAATCAGGTTGCCCAAATCATACTGATGTCCCTGGCATCCCGCGGCGCTACGGTCTGGTCGGTGCCCTCCAGTTGCGGCGGCCATTTCGCCACCCCGATCATTGCCGCCCGCGAGGGCCTGCACCTGTTGCCGATCCCTTATGACCGCAGTCGCGGAATCATCGATATCGACGCCGCCGGCGAGATGGCAAAAAAACACCCGCCCAGGCTGGTTTTCCTGGACGCCAGCATGCATTTGTTTCCCCATCCGGTGGCCGCCTTGCGCGAGGCCATCGGACCCGACCCCATCATCTCGTACGATGCCTCGCACACCCTGGGCCTCATCGCCGGCGGCGCCTTCCAGGCTCCATTGCAGGAAGGCGCCGATCTATTGCACGGCAGCACCCACAAGACGCTGTGGGGCCCTCAGAAGGGCCTGATCACCGTCCGCGAGGAGGGGGCGATCGCCACGCGCATCCGGGACGCGGTGGTGCCGTTGTTCGTATCGAATGTACACGTCCACCATGTCGCTGCGCTCGGCATTGCCCTCGAAGAAAGCCGCGCTTACGGCGCGGCCTATGCGCAGGCAGTCATTCACAACGCCAAGGCACTTGCGGCATCCCTCGCCGGACTGGGCATCGATGTACTGTTCGCTGAGTTGGGGGCCACCGATAGCCATCAGGTGCTGGTGGACCTTGGCGACAAGCAACGCTCATTGAGCGTCTGGAACCGGCTCCAGAATGCCGGCTTGAACACCAACGCCATCGCCCTGCCCTTCCGGCCGTCTCATGGACTACGTATCGGTGTGGCCGAAGCCACCCGACGCGGTTTGGGAATACCCGAGATGAACCGGATCGCCGCATGGATAGCTCTTTGCGCCGCGGGCACGACGCCAACCGGAACGATTGCCCGCGAGGTTGCCGAACTGAGCGCCCGATTCTCGCTGATCCGGTATTCCCGCCAGGCCACCAGGATACGACCCGATGCCCTGAGCCAGTTATAAACAACATACTTACGGAACATTCCAGACATGTGCGCATCCTCCACTAACCAGCCCGACCCTGCCGACCGGATACAGACCGCAAAAGCGCTCTATCAGTCCGGCCACACCCAGGAAGCCGAGCAGATATTCAGGGACATGGTCGACCGGGACCATGCCAATGGCGAGGCCATGGGCCTGCTAGCGCTTATCGAGTTGCAACACGGCAAGCTCAACAAGGCCAAGCAACTCTGGAAAAGGTCACTGCGGAACCCGTCTCCGGCCTGGATTTTCCTCAGCAACCTGCACAACCTGCTCAAGGTGCTGCTCAAGGAGGGGGCCAAGCCGGAGGCCATCCGGCAAGCCGAGATGGGGGTTCCGGCCTGGCCGGCCATCCGCGTCCCAAACCCGGAAGAAAAAAGGATGTTGTTGTCCCTGGTCGACATATTGACGCTGCTCGACCAGATCGATTCGGCCGCCAGACTGCTGGAAAGCCTGGTCACTTGCCTGCCGAGAGAGGCCGGATTGCTCTATGCGCTGGGAAGGCTCCAGATGCTGAAAGGCGATATCGCCTCCGCCTGGCAGACGCTCAGCGAAGCCGACAAGGCCCTGCAGCCCAAGCTGAATTTCCAGCTGCTCAGCGATCTTTATCATTGTGCGGACGCGCTCAACGACCAGGGGGCCATCCGCATCCTCAGCAGCAGGATCGCCGCTGAGCTACCGGTGTTTGCCAGCCCGGCGCGGCCGACCCAAAAGGCCAACATACTGGTATTGAACCAGGTGCATTTCGTCGAGGCCGGTTCGGAGTGCGATCTGCATTTCTTTTTCAACTATCCCGCCCAGATCTCGCGCCTATTGGCGGACGAATTCCATTTTTCATCGGTGTTCGCCGATGACCCCGCCGGTCGTGCCGCAGCCGGGAAACTGCCCAAACCCGATCTGATCATCAACAACATCAGCAACGGCGAAGCCCTCCTCGCGGATGGCACCCAGGCGGCCATCACGCAGTTCGCCGGCAGTTTCGGCGTTCCCGTCGTCAACGACGCCAGCAAGGCCGTGCTGACTACCCGCGACCACTCCGCCAGCCTGTTGGCCGACCTCCCCGGCGTCATCATCCCTGCCACCGGCCGTTTCTCGAAGACCGGCAAGACGACCGCAGAGCTGATCGACGGGATTGAAGCCACATGCGATTACCCCATGATCACCCGGACACTGGACAGCCAGCAAGGCAGGGGGATGACCAAGGTTGATGACCGGGATGAGTTGATCAAGGCCCTGGATTCCGAGACCCGGGAGCAGTTTTTCATCACGCAATTCGTCGACAGCCGCGGAACGGACGGCTTTTACAGAAAGATCAGAGCGGCCGTCGTGGGCGAGCGCGTCATCGTGATGCGGGTCGACTACGACACGCACTGGAATGTGCATGGCCGCAAGTCCGCGGCACGGGTGGCGTTCTATCGGAATAACCGCCATCTCCTGGCCCAGGAGGACAGGATATGCACCGATCCCGGCAAGGAACTGGGGGCGGGCGTCATGCCTGCCCTGCAGTCCATTCGCGAGCGCATCCCTCTGGATGTATTCGGCGTCGACTTCGACGTCGCGAGCGACGGCCGCCTGGTCATCTATGAGGCCAACGCGACCATGAGCCTCTTTTCTGCCGCCCAGCCGGACATCAGTTCACCGAAACACGCCCACGAACGTACGCTCGCCGCCGTGCGCGACTATCTGGATGGGCTGCTGAAATAGCCTAGCCCCAAGCCGCACAGGATCGATTAACCTGTGCGGCAGGCATCCTTACAGCCCCCAGTCGCACGGGGCAGGTCAACTCCACGATAGAAATCGTCGCCATGAGCCAAGCACACGATGCACTGACTGAAGGACAACTGCTGTACAGGAAGATGCGCGCGCTTGGCGGCGATCGCCTCCCGCCCAGTTACCTCTTTCACATCCCCCAGTCAGGCAAAACCTGGGTCGGCGCCTCGCCGAGCTTGTTGATCAGATACAGTCGCCGCGGCTTTGAAGTCACCTCGGCTGGCCGGCAGACGACCCTGACTGTGGCGGAAAACCCCTTTCAGACCTTGCGCAAGCTGATCGATCCGTCTCGTCCCTGCTTTTTCATGGTCAGTCTCGACATGCAGCGTCGCAGCCACGACGCCTCGCTACCCCTTATGGTGTTCATTCAACCGGCTGTCGAGGTGTGCTTCACGCGGGATGCCGAGGGCACGGGATATGAAGTCAGTGCTGGTGACCGCGATTCCGGGCAAAGGGTCAAAGCGCTCCTGGAAAAGACGGTTGATCTCGGTTTCGAAAGGAATTCCAGCACCGCGGCCAGACCTCCGTCAGCCTGGCATACGGAGTCCGATGACGAGTTCCTGAAGCGGGTCCGGAGTGCCGTGGAAGCATTGCAATCGACCCCCGGCAAGATGATTGTGACCCGGTCTTACAACAAGATCGTCGGCACCGATATCGATCCATTCCGACTCTTCGAGATCTACTCGAAAAACGAACCGGGCGCGGCGGCTGCGCATTTCGCCAGCCTGGACGACCGCACTTTCTCGTTAGGCTGCAGCCCTGAAAATGTATTTGAACTGGATCATCGAAGATTGAGTTTCGATGTGGTCGCCTCTACCCGGGGCATCTCGCAGGACCCTGACGAGGATGCGCGCTGGCTGCAGGAACTGTTGACCGACAGCAAGGAACGCAAGGAGCACCTGATGGCTTTCGAACGCTACCAGAGCCGTTTGGAGGGCTTGTGCGAGGCCGGGTCGATATCTCAGGAACAGCTTATGGGGGTTCGCACACTCAGGCGGGTCCGACACCTGCATTCAAGGCTGTCCGGAACACTGCGCCCGGAGATCGACTTTCTCGACTTGCTGGAAGACAGTTACCCCCCCCTCAGTTCCTATCCAAGCGAACTGGTGCCGTTGGCCGACGCCGACACGGAGCCCCTGCGTTATTACGGCGGCATCGTCGGCCATGCGGCGCCCGGCGGCCAGGAGGTTTCCTGTTTCCTTAATCTACGTTCGGCCTTGATCAAGGAAGCCACCCTGTATACCCAGGGCGGCGTCGGCGTCATCGCTGACTCGAAGCCCAACCAGGAGGTTCTTGAGGTCGCCAACAAGCTAAGGTCCTTGTTGGAAGCCATTTCGGACTGGGAAAGGGAATAGGGGCGGCGCTGGACGACACCTCCGCAGGCTGAAGGCCCCGGCCTCCGCCTGTGCAAGCACGCCAGGCTAGTTGCGCACCGTGTCGATGACCAGCTTGACGCCCTTGGCGCCGACCTTGACCTTGGCCAGGCTGCCTTCCAGATCGCCGGGGGCCGCGGTGACGTCGCCCGATTTGGAAACCCGCGCGACCAGGGTGACTTCCTTGAGGGTGGACAGCCGGTTTTCCGGGGTCATGGCCATGGCGTCGGTGAGCTCGAACTCGAGCGGGAAGTTGCCGGCGTTGCCGCGGATCACCGCGACCGGGGCGCCGCCCTGGGCGGAGCGGGCGAACAGGTAGACCACGTCCTGCGGCTTTGTCTTCGCCTTCAGTGCCGGCGCGATGTCGACCAGGCCACTGATGGCGCTGCCGGTAGCCGCCGGTTGCGCGGCGGCCTGAGCCGGAGGGGCGCTCAGGTTGTCCAGTTGGGCCGGGCCGCCTTCCGCGAGGCGCTTGGCCTCGGCCATGGCCTTGGCAATGTCCTGGGCATAGGGCGACTCGGGCGGCAGCTGCTTGTACAGGCGCTCGAAGTAGCCCGCGGCCTGGACGTAATTCTTGTCCTGGAAGCTGCTGATGCCGGCCAGCTCCAGGCCCTTGATTTCCGTCGGGTCGATTGCCAGCGCCTTGCGCACCAGCTCCATCGGCTTGCCTTGCAGAACGCGGTTGTTGTTGATGGCGAGCGCCTCGGCATAGCCGGTCAGGATGGCGGCCGAACCAGGATTCAGCGCGATGGCCTTTTCATAGGCCTGCTGCGCATCGGGCCAGCGATCGACGGCGGCATAGCTCTTGGCCAGCATGAACCAGGCCTCGACATTGTCCGGTTCGGCCTGGGTCTTTTCCTCGACCTTCTGGATCATCTTCATGATGTCATGTTCGCCGTTCGCCCCCGCCACGGCGGTATTGCCGGCGCCAGCGGTCAGGGCATCCGGATTGCCCAGCTGGTAATAGAGGCCGAAGGCGGCCAGGGGCAGCAGGACCGCCAGCGTGATGCCGAGCACGCGGCCACCCCGGCTGACCGGCTGGACATCCTCGGGGCTGTCGATGGCGTCCTGGGCCAGGCGGGCCTCAAGATCGATCTTGGCCAAGCCGAACTGGTCGTCGTTCAGCAGGCCGTTATGATGGTCGACCGCCATCTCCCGCATCTGGTCCCGGTACACCGCGATGTTGATGCTGCGCCGGCCGGTCTTGGCGGTTGCCCGACGGTTGCGCAGCAACGGCGGCAACAGGAAGGCCAGGGCGATCGCGACCAGGACGACGGCGATGACCAGGAATGTAGTGGTGGAATTCAATCGGTACTCCTCAAACTGATTGGGTCATCCCCGCGCAGGCGGGGATGACGGCATGGGTGGTCAATCCTGTTTTTCGTCCAGCAGATCGGCAGCCTGTTTCAGCGAGGCTACGCTGACCTGATCGGTGACCTTGATGGCACGACGACGGCGCAGGGTCAGGAACCAGGCCACAGCGCCGATGCCGAGGAAGATCACCGGCCCCAGCCAGAGCAGCAGGGTGTAGCTGCGGAAGGGCGGGCGGTAGAGCACGAAGTCGCCATAACGGTCGGTCAGGTAGGTCACGACTTCCTTGTCGCTCTTGCCCGCCCTCATCTGCTCGCGGATCTCGCGCCGCAGGTCCTCCGCCAGTTCGGCATGGGAACCGGCCAGGGATTCGTTCTGGCAGACCAGGCAGCGCAGATCGGTGGCCAGATTGACCATGCGCGCCTCGATGGCCGGATCATCCCCCACCGGAACGGCCTCGGCGGCCCAGACCGGCATGGCCAGGCTGGCGAGCAGCATCAGGAACAGGCGCTTCATTTGCTAAGCTCCTTCAGCAACGGCTCGAACTTCGCCTGCCAGTTGTCGGCGTTGATCGGGCCGATGTGCTTCATCCGGATGATGCCGGTCTTGTCGATGACGAAGGTTTCCGGGGTGCCGGTGACGCCGTAGTCGATGCCGACGCGGCCGTCCAGGTCTTCCGCCACGGCCGCGTAGGGGCTGCCCTGCCGCGCCATCAGGGCCTCGGCCTCGCGGTCCTTGTCCTTCCAGTTGAGGCCGTAGATGGGTACGCCGGCCTGGGCCAGCTGCATCAGCGCGCCGTGTTCCTGCCGACAGGCCACGCACCAGGGCGCCCAGACGTTGAGCAGCCAGACCTTGCCCTTGTTCTGCTCCGGCGAGAAGGTCACGCCGGGCTGGCCGATCACCGGCAGGGTGAACGCCGGCGCCGGTTTGCCGATGAAGGGCGACGGCACTTCGCGCGGATCCAGGTGCAGGCCGATATAGAAGAAACCGCCCAGGGCCGCAAAGATGATCAGGGGCAACCAGCGCTTCATGCCTTGGCCCCCTCGACCGCCGCACCCTTGGCCGGGGCGGGTTCAGTGCTCGCCTTTTTCATGGCAATCCGGTAACGCCGGTCGAAGGCCGCCAGGACACCGCCCAGGGCAAGAAAGATCCCGGCCGCCCAGATCCAGCCGATGAAGGGCTTGTGGAACACCCGCACCGTCCACTCGTTGGGGCCGAGTTCCTCGCCCAGCGCGGCGTAGACGTCGCGGCTGAAGCCGTAGTTGATGGCGGCCTCGGTCATCGGCATGCCGGAGGCGTTGTAGATGCGCTTTTCCGGGTGCAGCACGAAGGCCGGCTTGCCGCCCTTGCTGACATCGAGGGTGCCCCGCGCGGCCTTGTAGTTGGGCCCGTCGTGCATCTCCACGCCCTGGAAGGTCAGGGTATAGCCGGCGATCTCGACGTTGTCGCCGACGTTCATCTTGACGTTGCGCTCGGTCTCGTAGGCCGAGACCAGGGCGATGCCGGCGACCACCCAGGCCAGGCCGAAGTGGCCCAGCTGCATGCCCCAGAAACCGCGCGGCAGTTTCCGCAGCGCGGCCAGCTTGCTGCCGGGTTCATGCTTCAGCCGTTCGACGAAACCGATCATGACGGTGAACACGATCCACAGGCTCAGGGCGATGCCGACGCTGGCCATCCAGTTGAAGCCACCGGCGATCAACGGCAGCAACAGCGCGCTGGCCACGGCGACGAAGAAGGCGATGCGCAGGCGCTTGGCCAGGTCGGGCAGGCTGGCCTGCTTCCAGCGCACCAGCGGGCCGACCCCGGCCAGGAACATGGCCGGCGCGATCAGCGGTACGAAGACCGAGTTGAAGTAGGGCGGGCCGACCGAGATCTTGCCCATGCCCAGGGCATCCATGAACAGCGGATACAGGGTGCCGAGCAGGACCGAGCCGAGGGCGGCGACCACCACGACGTTGTTGACCAGCAGCATGGACTCGCGCGAGAACCAGCTGAAGCTGCCGCCGCTCTCCATCTTGGGCACCCGCACGGCATAGAGGACCAGCGAACCGCCGATCACCACGCCGAGGAAGCCGAGGATGAAGATACCGCGGGTCGGGTCGGTGGCGAAGGCATGCACCGAGGACAGCACGCCGGAACGGACCAGGAAGGTGCCGAGCAGGCTCATCGAGAAGGCCAGGATCGCCAGCAGCACGGTCCAGCCCTTGAAGGCGCCGCGCTTCTCGGTCGCCGCCAGGGAATGGATCAGCGCGGTGCCAGCCAGCCAGGGGATGAAGGAGGCGTTCTCGGTCGGATCCCAGAACCACCAGCCGCCCCAGCCCAGCTCGTTGTAGGCCCACCAGCTGCCGGCGGTGATGCCGATGGTCAGGAACACCCAGGCCACCGTGGTCCACGGCCGCGACCAACGCGCCCAGGCGGCGTCGAAGCGGCCCGACAGCAGGGCGGCGATGGCGAAGGCGAAGGCGACCGAGAAGCCGACGTAGCCCATGTACAGCATGGGCGGGTGGAACACCATGCCCGGGTCCTGCAGGAGCGGGTTCATGTCGTTGCCGTCCATCGGCGCCGGGAAGATGCGCGTGAACGGGCTGGACGTCACCAGGATGAAGGCCAGGAAACCGACGCTGACCAGGCCCATGACGCCGATCACCCGGGCCGCCATGTCCTCGGGCAGGTGCCGGCTGAATACCGTGACGGCAACGGTCCAGAACGCCAGCACCAGGGTCCAGAGCAGGATGGAGCCTTCATGCGAGCCCCAGGTGGCGGTGAAGCGGTAGATCAAGGGCAGCTGCGAGAACGAGTTGCGGGCGACGTTCTCGACCGTGAAGTCGTTGGTCAGGAAGGAATAGGCCAGGCAGCCGAAGGCGATCGCCACGAAGACGAACTGGCCCTGGGCGGCCGGGCGCGCCACGGCCATCAGGGTGGCATTGCCGCGATGGGCGCCGTAGATGGGCAGGATACCCTGTGCCAATGCCAGCAGCAGGGCAAGGATCAGGGCGAATTGACCGAGTTCTGGAATCATCGTAACTCCTCAGGAATTGCTTTATTTAATGTGTTACTGGGCCAGCGTCGTCTGTGCCTTTGCCGCCTGCTCCAGGGCATGGGCGGCTTCCGGCGGCATGTAGTTCTCGTCGTGCTTGGCCAGCACCTGGGTGGCGGCGAAGGTGCCGGTCCCGGTCAGCCGGCCTTCGGCCACGACGCCCTTGCCCTCCTTGAACAGGTCGGGCAACGGGCCATACTCCTTGTTGCTGTACTGGACCTCGACCGACTTGGCGGTATCGGTCACCACGAAGGTGGTCTGCATGCCGTCCGGCGAACGCTTCAGGCTGCCGTCCACGACCAGGCCGCCGATCCGAAAGGCCCGCTCCTTGGGCGCCTCGCCCGCCGCCACCTGGGTCGGCGTGAAGAAGAACACCAGGTTCTTCTTGAATGCGTTCATGACCAGCATGGCGATGATGGCCAGACCGACGACCAGCAGGCCGATGGCCAGCAGTTTCTTGTTGCGCGATTTCATTGCGATTCCCAGGCCTTCATGCGTTTCAGACGTTTCAGGGTCTGTTTGTGACCACGTCCAAGCGAAATGATTTCAATCAGGATGACAATAAATGCGGCCCCGTAGGAGCCCCATACGTAAAGACCATAGCCGCCCATGGCCCAGAATTCGCCCCAGCTCGCCCACATCATGCCTTGCCCTCCAGTATCTCGGCCACCCATTCGGTCTGGCGTTCCCGTTCCAGGATGATGCCGCGCACCCGGACCAGGGAGGCCGCGATGGCGTAGAACCAGGCGGCGAAGACCATCACCAGCATCCCGGCCAGCATGATCGCGGCCATCGAGGGCGCCTTGGTCATGTTGATGGTGGAGCCCTGGTGCAGGGTATTCCACCACTTCACGGAGAAATAGATGATCGGCACGTTGATGGCGCCGATCAGGGTCAGCAGCGCACCGGCCTTGTCGCCCCGGCGCGGGTCGTCGATGGCCGACCACAGCGACATGATGCCGACATAGAGAAAGAACAGGATCAGCGACGAGGTCAGGCGGGCATCCCAGACCCACCAGGCGCCCCACATCGGCTTGCCCCAGAGGGCGCCGGTCCACAGCGACAGGAAGGCGAAGACCGCCCCGGTGGGCGCCAGGGCGCGCGACATCATGAACGACAGCCGGGTATTCCAGGCCAGGCCGACGGCCGACCAGAAGGCCATGACCATGTAGATGAACATCGACATCCAGGCCGCCGGCACGTGCAGGAAGATGACCCGGTAGGCCTCGCCCTGCTGGAAGTCGGTCGGCGCGACGAAGAAGGCGAGATACAGGCCGATCGCCGTCAGGATGCCGGAGCTCCAGGCGAACCAGGGGATCAGGCGGCCGGCCAGGCCGTAGAAATTCATCGGTGCGGCATACTTGAAGATGGCTATGGACATGGTTACTCGATCGAAACTTTGAGGGCGGCCGCGGCCACCCAGGGCGACACCAGCAGGGTCATCACCATGAAGGCGGCCAGCAGGGACAGGTTGGCTTCCGCGCCCAGGCCGGACAGGGTGGCATCGACGGCGCCAGCACCGAAAATCAATGCCGGAACATACAAGGGCAGGATCAGCAACGTCAACAATACCCCTCCTCCGCGCAGGCCCAAGGTCAGCGCCGCGCCCACGCTGCCGAGCAGCGACAGCACCGGGGTGCCGATCAGGAGCGACAGCATCAGCACGCCGATGGCGTCGGCCGGCAGGGAGAACTGCACCCCGAGCACCGGCGCGATGAGCAGCAGGGGGATGCCGTAGATCAACCAGTGCGCGAGCGCCTTGCCCAGGGCCAGCAGCACCGTCGGGTTGGGCGACAGCAGCATCTGCTCCAGGCTGCCGTCGTGATGATCGTCGGCGAACAGGCGCGACAGCGACAGCAGCGAGGCCAGCAGCGCGGCCACCCAGAGCACGCCGCCGGCCACCTTGCTCAGCATGACCGGGTCCGGGCCGATGCCGAGCGGGAACATGCTCACCACCATCACGAAGAAGAACTGCGAGGTCATCCAATCGCCCTTGCGCCGGGCAGCCAGCCTGAGGTCGCGGCGGATGACGGCGATCAGGAAGCGCAGCACTCGATCTCTTCCTCTATCTTGGTCAGGACCGGACCGACCTGCAGCGGCACGATGCGAACGCCATCGAGCGAAAGCGCCTGATGGGTGGTCATCACCACCATGCCGCCCCGGCTGACGTGGTCGCGCAGCAGCCCCTCGATCAGGGCGACGCCATGGATATCCAGGCCGGTCAGCGGTTCGTCCAGGATCCAGAGCAGGGCCCCGGCGGTGACCAGGCTGGCCAGGGCGACCCGGCGACGCTGGCCGAACGACAGCACCCGGGCCGGCAGGTCCAGGCAGCGCGCCAGCCCGATATCGGACAGGGCGCGCTCGGCCTCTTGCTCGCTCAGCGGGATCCTGGACAGTTCCGCCGCCAGGCGCAGGTTTTCCACCGGAGTCAGTTCATCCTTGATGCCGTTGAGGTGGCCCAGATAGGCCATCTCGCGATGGTATTGCTCGCGGTTGTCGGCCAGGGCTTCGCCGCGCCAGCGTATCTCGCCCGCCAGCGGGTGCGACAAGCCGGTCAGCAGACGCAGCAGGCTGGTCTTGCCGCGGCCGTTGCCACCCTGCACCAGAAGCAGTTCGCCCTGGCACAGCTGGAAATTCATGTCGCTGAACAGGGTACGCTCGCCGCGGGCGCACGCGAGGTCGTGTACGGTTAGAACAGCGGCGGTATCGGGCATGTAATCATTTATCTGTGTGCATTTGTCTCATGTGCTCGCGGAGGATACCGACAAACACCCGGATCTCCAAGTTCATGACTTCACATAAAAAACTGCCGGCTCCAGGCCGGCAAATCTAACAGGCTCGTCTGAAGCCAGGCTTAATGTGGCGAAAGACCCGGTTTCATCTGCTCGTCCAGATTGGCCAGCACGGGGGCGATCTGCGCCTTGCGGCCCGGCTCCAGCCGGATCGCCTCCTCGAAGGCGGCCCGCGCCAGGTCGTAGCCGCCGCCATGCAGGTAGGCGATGGCCATGCCGATGAAGGCCTTGGCGTTGTTGCGGTCGACCCCGATGGCGCGCTGGTAGGTGCGGATCGCAGAATCGAAATTCTGGGTCGCCAGCAACAGGCCGGCCTTCTTCATCAATACCTTGGCCGAGGTCGGGTCAGCCTGGTCGGCCTCATCATAGGACTTGATCGCCAGGTCCGGCTTGCCCGCCTGCCATTGGCCGTCGCCTTTTTCCAGCCAGGCGTCCGACGAGGCGTTAGCCCAGGCGGCGCCGCCCCAGGCCAATAGCGACAGGGCGGCCAGGGTGGTGACTAGTTGTTTTCGCATGGTGTCCTTGCTGTCTTGTTGCAGACGGTAAAGGCCCTCCCTTATCGGAAGGGCCGGTCTCGTGGCTGGCCTACTTCAGGGAACCCTTGCCATAGCGGTCCTCGAAGCCCTTGCGCACCTTCTCGATGGCCTCTTTGCTGAGACCGTTGAAATACCAGTCATGGCCTTCGATCGGCTTGAAGTACTTGGCGAGCAGGTCGTCGGCGAACTTGGTGTTGCCATCCTTCTTCATCACGACTTCCTTCATCTCGGGGATCCACTTGAAGTAAGTGTGCTGGGCCACCTCGTAGATACCGTGCCACCAGGTGTAGTCGGGACCCATCATGGCGGCACCATGGCGGGCGACACGACCTTCGTGGTGCCAGATTTCCCACCAGGTCCATTCGATCTTCTCGTCGAACGGCGCCGCGGTGATGTAGCCGGCATCCTTCAGCTCGCCCATCATGGCCGCAATCGGCTTGGCGAACTTGTCGTTGTACAGCTCGACCACGTTATCGAACTGCTGGTAGTGGCCATTGACCTGGCGATCGGTGTGACAGGCGATGCAGACATCCTTCATCTTGTCGCGGCGCTTGTCCCAGGTCAGGATGGACTTGACCTTGGAGCCCTTCGCCTCGTCGCCGATCTTGGGCAGCGGCTTGCCTTCGGGTTGGTCGAACTCGTCGCCGTTTTCCAGCCGGATCATGTTGAGCTTGGTGGAGATGGGCGGACGCAGGGTCCAGGAGATCCGCTCGCCGACGTCATGGGTCACGGCCTGTTCGCGCGTGGCGCCCATGTGGCAGGTGGCGCAGGTCGGCGCGGCGCTGTAGTCCATGCCCACGACCCACTTCTTCGAATCCAGGTTCATCTCCTTCTCGAAGGCCTTGTACATGATGCCGTGCTTGGACTCTTCGTAGACCTCCTTCTGCGGATGGTCCGGACCCAGGTGGCACTTGCCGCAAGTTTCCGGCTGGCGTGCCTGGGCGGCGGAGAAGCGGTGGCGGCCATGGCAGGCCGAGCAGGAACCGCGGCTGCCGTCCACGTTCAGGCGGCCGATGCCGGTGTTGGGCCAGGTCTCCGGGGTGGGCATGCCCTTTTCGTCCAGGGTCACGTTGGCGCCGTGGCACTGGCGACAGCCGGCATTGACGGCAGCGGGGCCGCCGATCACTTCGCCCATCAGGTTATCCAGCGAAGCCAGGATCATGCCGGCCTTGGCATGGTGGGAAGGCTGCTGCTGGGCCACTTCCTTCTCGTGGCAGGTGGCGCAGTTCTTCGGCGAGATGACGGTGCGGATCAGGGCCTTGTGATGCTTGTAGGCATCCTTGTCGCCGGCCTTGGCCTTGTGGCAGTCGTAGCAGTCCACGTCCTTGCCGTAGTGCGCGCTCTTCTTCCACTCGGCCACCAGTCCCGGTGATTCATCGGTATGGCACTTGACGCATTTCGCGCCCAGGGCCTTGTCCTCGGCGGACTTCTTGGCGGCGGCAAGCGCCGGCATGGCCGACATGGCGAAGGTCAGTGCCAGGGCGACCCACAAGAACGGTCGATATCCATTTTTCATTGTTAACCCCTTCTATCGATTACAGCGCTATGCGCCGGTCAGGCATGCCGTCCATCTTCGCGCACGCCTCGCCGACCATGGGTGCGGCGGGACCGCACCCTCGTTTCTAGCCAGCCGGGAAAGTCGTTCCGGTCATAGATCCTCCTCTATTCGATTGTTCGCCATCACCCGTTCAGCCGAAGGCATCGGCCATGACGTTTCTGAGCCATCCGTCGGCGTATTCGGCCTCGAGCTTGCGATAGATCGGCGGCACCGGCGACTTGTCCGGCATCGCCATCGGCGAGATCCCGCTGCCTTCCTTGATGTACTTGAAGGTCCCGTCCACCACCCGATACTGGTGCGCCACCGAGAAGCCGTAGCCTTCGTCAACAATGCTGTAGCAGGTGTTCGCGTAGTACGGCGTCGGCGTCGGCAGCCCGTTCACCTTGGCCACGATCGCCGCCGCCGCCACCTTCGCCTGGGTCATCGCAATGTGCGCCGACTTCGGCATGTCGAAGTTGGCGTTCGGGTTGCCGTACAAGGCCATCTCCCCCGCCACGCAGCTGTCGCCAATGGTGTAGATGGCCTCGTCCTCGGCCGAGGCCATGGTCATCGGCACCACCTTGCACCAGCCGTCCGCCTTGGCCAGGTCGGCCGTCACGGCAATCTTGCCAGCCTTGTGCGGCGGGATGATGTTGAGTACGTCGGCCTTCAGGTCGACGAAGTCGGAGTGCACGGTCTTCGTCGCCGCGTCCAGCTTGTTGACGTTGCCGCCTTCGGAGGCCTTCACCCATTCGATCATGCCGCTGGTGCCCAGGCCTTCTTTCTCGAAGCCGTAGAGCGCCTTCCAGGCTTGCTGGAACAAGCCCTTCTTGGAGTGGGAGTCGTTGGCGTCCAGGATGATGATCTTGCTCTTGGCCTTGCCGTGGTGCTTGAGGTAGCTGGCGACCTGGGAGGCGCGCTCGTACGGGCCGGGCGGGCAGCGGAACGGGCCCTTGGGCACCACGATGACGAACTTGCCGCCGTCCGGCATGGCTTCGAGCTGCTTCTTCAGGATCAGGGTCTGCTCGCCGGCCTTCCAGGCGTGCGGGATGTCGTTGATCACGGCCTCGGAGTAGCCTTCCAGGGTGTTGTAGTGGAACTCGACCCCGGGCGACATGACCATGGCGTCGTATTGCAGGGTCTTGCCGCCCTGCAGGGTGACCGTCTTCTTGGCCCGGTCGACGCCCACAACCAGGTCCTGGAGGACGTTGACGCCGCGTTTCTTGAGGCCGTCGTAGCCGATCTGCAGGGTCTTGATGTCGCGGTAGCCGCTGATGACTTCGTTCGACAGCGGGCAGGAGGTGTAGGTCTTGTTGGGTTCGATCAGGGTGACGTCGATGCCCGGGTCGAGCAGCTTGACGTACTTGGCGGCGGTGGCGCCGCCGTAGCCGCCGCCGATGACGATGACCCGGGCCTTGGCCGCGGCCCGGGCGATGGACGGGAAGGCCAGCGCAGAAGCGGAGGACGCGGCGGCCAGGGTCTTGATGAATTCGCGACGATTGAATTGACTCATGGCGGGTTCCCTTACTTGCTCTGTGCGCCGAAGTATTCGGCCACGCTGTTGACTTCGCCCTCGTCCAGCTTGCGGGCGTTCTTGATCATCTTCTTGTGGCTCATCTGGAACGCTTCGTCCCGGTACTTCATCAGTTCCAGTTCGAGGTATTTGGCCCACTGGCCGTTCAGGCGCGGGATGTCGTCGCCGTCCGGCTCGCCGCCAGTGACGCCGTGGCAGCTTTCGCAGCGGTCGCTGGCGGCCTTGCCCTTGGCCAGGGTCTCCTTGCTGGTCTTCTGGACTTGCGGCGTCCACGGCAGTTTGGAAAAGTAGCTGGCCAGGCCGGCAATCTCGGCGTCGCTGTAGCCGCTGATCAGCCGGGTCATGTTGGCGGACGCGCGCGCTCCGCTCTTCCATTCCATCATGACGGTCTTCAGGTAGTCCGCCGAGAGTCCGGCGATCGACGGCATCGATTGGCCAACGCTTACCCCGTTCGTCCCGTGGCAGCCATAACACGTCCGCGCAAGCCCCTCTATGTCGTCACCCGCCTGCACGGGGGCCACGAAGAACAGACCGGCCAGCGCAAAGGCCATTTGCAATTTGTTACGCATCGCTTCCTCCTGGAAAGGGACTGCACATGGCGGCGCGGGAAAGCCACCAACGGCAGTATGGGAACGATGGTACTCAGGACCGGGAAACCCGATCCTTGATGGCTATCAACTTTTTTTGATTCAGTGCCGGGAAGAAACTTGGCCGCCGGAGCGGCTGGCGGCATTGCGCCGCCCTGGAATCAGACTGGGTCCGAGGCTTTCAGGTCGGCCACGCGTTCATGGCTGCTGCGTTCCAGCCACTTGCGGATCCGAGCCGCGTCACCGATCCGGGAAAACTTGCCCCATGAATCGAGCAACACCATGATCACCGAGCGGTCGTTGATATTGGCCTGCATGACCAGGCAATGGCCGGCCTCGTTGATGAAGCCGGTCTTGGATACACCGATGTCCCAGCCCGGATTGCGGGTCAGGGCGTTGGTGTTGTTGAAGGCGACGTGGCGCATCACCTCGCGCGACACCCGGCGCACCTTGCCATTTTCCCGGACCTTGACCATCTGGCGACCGGGCATGCTGATGCCATACTGGCCGGTGCTGGTGATCTGGCGGATCACCGGATAGGTGTAGGCGGCATTGACCAGCTTGGCGAGGTCGGCAGCGGTGGAACGGTTGTTGCTGTCCAGTCCGGTGCCATCGACGAACCAGGTATTGGTCATGCCGAGTGTTGCCGCCTTGCGGTTCATCGCCCTGACGAAGGCCTCGCGGCCGCCCGGGTAGTTGCGCGAAAGCGCCGCGGCCGCCCGGTTTTCCGAGGCGATCAGGGCCAGGTGCAACAACTCCTCGCGGGTCAGCGTAGTGCCCAGCGCCAGGCGCGAACTGGAATTCTTCAGCCGGTCGACGTCTTCCGTGCCGACGGTGATCTCTTCCGACATGGCCAGGGCGGCATCCAGCACCACCATCGAGGTCATCAGCTTGGTGATCGAGGCGATCGGCGTCGCCACGTCGGGGTTCTTGGCGTACAGCGCCTCGCCGGTCTGCTGGTCGAGGACCATGACCGCGGCGGACCGCAGTTGCAGATCGCCGCTCTCGACAATGCCGTATTCAACCTGCATGGGCACCTTGGCCAGGGAGTGGCTCAGCTTCAGCCCAGATTCGTCCGCTTCGCTGGCGATGTGTATGTGACGAACCCTGACTTTGGCCTTGGGCCGCTTGGCGTGCCGCTTGGCCTTGTGCACCGTCTTGACGGACTGGGCCTTGTGGCGGCCTTGCACGCGCTCGGCCGACTGCGCCATCGGGGCAGCGGTGGCGAGCAGGATCGATACGAAGTAGGCGAGCAGTCTTTTCACAGTCTTTCCGGCGGGTAAATCATGCATTCAACGTAGCAGTTATCGACGCTTACTGCCGCAACTTTAGAAAATGCTTTAACAATCATCAAGTCTTGCGCCCGAGCAGTCCTTCCAGGCTCTTCATCAGGTCGCCCGGCAACAACACGGTCTTGCTGCCGTTGGCACTGGCGATCTCCTTGATCGAGGCGATGTACTTCTCGCCCAGGATGAACATCGCCGGCAATTCCTTCTCCGGGATGGCCGCGGAGATGCGCCGAATCGACTCGGCGGAGGCTTCGGCCAGGCGGACCTGGGCATCGGCATCGCGCTTGGCCGATTCCAGGCGCGCCTCGGCTTCAAGGATGGCGGCCTGCTTGTCACCCTCGGCCTTGGTCACCGTGGCCTTCCGTTCCCGCTCCGCGGCGGCCTGCATCTCCATCGACTTCTGCATGGTCGTCGACGGCGAGATGTCCTGGATCTCGACCGACTTCAGGGTCAGGCCCCAGTCGGCCGCATCGTCGGAGATCGCAGCCTTCAGCTTGGCCTTGATCTGGTCGCGGCTGGACAGGGCCTGGTCAAGGTCCATGTCGCCGATGATGGCACGCAGGTTGGTCTGCACCAGGTTCATCACGGCCAACTGGAAGTTGGTCACGCCGTAGACCGCGCTCTGGGTATCGGTCACCTTGACGAAGGCGATGGCATTGGTCACCAGCACGGCGTTGTCGCGAGTAATCACCTCCTGCTGCGGGATATCCAGGATCAGGTCCTTGGTGATGACCTTGTAGGCCAGGTTGTCGATGTAGGGAATCAGCACGTGCAGGCCCGGCATCAGGGTCTTCAGGTACTTGCCCAGCCGCTCGACCACCCACTCCTCGCCCTGCGGCACGATCCGCACGCCCTTCCAGAGCGTGACGAAGAGAAATACGATCAATACGATGGAAACAATCTCGCCACCCATGTCAGCCTCCCATTTTCTCAACTTTTAGGGTCTGTCCCAGCACATCCACCACCCTGGCCTTTGCACCGGCGGCGATGGGCATGTCGGCCACCACCGGCCAGCGATCGGAACCCAGCACCGGGCGCTGGAACAGTATTTCGCCGTTGCCGGTCTCGGTCACCGGCCGCGTCATCAGACCGGCAATGCCGATCACGCCCTCCTTGGCCTGGCCGGCGCGGTTGCGGTCGGGCACCTTGAACCACTTGATCCAGATGGCCATCATGGCCAGCGAGGCAATCGCCCAGAGCACCAGTTGGGCCGCAAACGCGGGTTGCGCGAACAGGGTCAACACGCCGACCAGCAGGGCGCCGAGGCCGAACCACATCAGGAAGAAGGTGGGCACCAGCATCTCCAGCGCCACCAGCACCATGCCCAGGACCATCCAGTGCCACCATGCCAGTTCCATCTTGCGGTTCCCTGCTTATCCGAACGCCCATTCTGCCATCACCTGTCGCACAGCCAAAGCGCCATCGGCGGCAAAACCGGGGTTGCGATGTGGTATTTTCCCTGTTCCCATGCCGCGCATGGCTAAACGCTAAATTATTTTTGGAGTCTGACCGATGTACAACCAATTCAAACCGGAACAACCGATGGGCCTGATGGATTTCGTCCGCGCCGCCAAGTCCTGCATCAAGGAAATCCAGCCGCGTGAACTGCTGGAAAAAATCGCCAACAAGGAAGACATGCTGCTGATCGACGTGCGCGAGCACGGCGAGTTCGAGAACGGCCACATCAAGGGCGCCCACCTGGTGCCGCGCGGCATCGTCGAGGCGGCCGCCGACCCGGCCTATCCCAAGCACCTGCCCGAACTGGTCGCCGCGCGCGACCGCCAGGTCGTGGTCTACTGCGCCACCAGCGGCCGTTCCGCCATGGCCGCCGCGGTCATGCAGATGATGGGCTTCAAGAACGTGATCAACCTGGATGGCGGCTACGCCCGCTGGGTCGCCGAAGGCATGCCGGAAGAACACGAAGCGACGTTCTGAGCGCTATCAGCAAAATGCTCGTCGTTGACGCGTCAGCGTCAACACAACGCAGGCTGACCGCTGATTGCTGGCTATCGCTGGCTATCCATGCCGCGCCAGCGGGATCCTGCCGATCCGCATCCGCCACTCGCGCGGCCCGGACTCGTGCACCGAGTGGCCCTGGCTATCGACCGCGACGGTGACCGGCATGTCTTGGACATCGAATTCGTAGATCGCCTCCATGCCCAGGTCCTCGAAGGCCAGCACGCGGGCCCCCTTGATCGCCTTGGCGACCAGGTAGGCGGCCCCGCCGACCGCGATACAGTAGACCGCGCCATGCGCTTTGATCGACGCGATCGCCTCCGGGCCGCGCTCCGCCTTGCCGACCATACCGATGAGGCCGATCTGCGGCCCCAGCATCAGGTCGGTGAAGCGGTCCATCCGGGTCGCCGTGGTTGGGCCGGCCGGGCCGACCGCCTCGCCGGAGACGGGGTCGACCGGGCCGACGTAGTAGATGAACCGGTCGTGGAAATCGACCGGTAGCGGTTCGCCGCGGGCAACCATGTCGGCGATGCGCTTGTGCGCGGCATCGCGCCCGGTGAGCAGCTTGCCCGACAGCAGCAGCGCCTCGCCGGCCTTCCAGCCGGCGATCTCGGCCCGGGTGACCGTGGCCAGGTCGACCCGGCGCGCCCCGACCGGGCCGTTCCAGGCGATCTCCGGCCACTCCGACAGCGCCGGTGGCTCGAACCGAGCCGGGCCGGATCCGTCCAGAGTGAAATGCAGGTGCCGGGTGGCCGCACAGTTGGGAATCATGCCCACCGGCAGGCCGGCGGCATGGGTCGGATAGTCCATGATCTTGACATCCAGCACCGTGGTCAGCCCGCCCAGGCCCTGGGCACCGATGCCCAGCGCGTTGACCTTGTCGTAGATCTCCAGGCGCAGTTCCTCGACCCGGCTGCCCGGGCCGCGGGCGATCAGGTCCTGGATGTCGATGCGATCGAGCAAGGCCTCCTTGGCCATCAGCAAGGCCTTTTCCGGGCTGCCACCGACGCCGATGCCGAGTATGCCGGGCGGGCACCAGCCGGCGCCCATCTCGGGCAACTCATGCAGGACCCAGTCGACCAGTGAGTCGGACGGGTTCAATACGGTGAACCGGGCCTTGTTCTCGGAACCGCCGCCCTTGGCCGCCAGGCGCACGTCGACCGTATTGCCGGGTACCAGTTCCACATGCACCACGGCCGGGGTGTTGTCCCGGGTGTTCCGGCGCGCGCCGACCGGGTCGGCCAGCACCGAGGCGCGCAGTGGGTTGTCCGGGTTCGTGTAGGCGCGCCGCACGCCCTCGTCGATCATCGACTGCAGGCTCATGCCGGGCTCGAAGCGCACGTCCATGCCGATCTTGAGGAACACCACCGCCATGCCGGTGTCCTGGCAGATCGGCCGGTGGCCTTCCGCCGCCAGGCGCGAGTTGACCAGGATCTGGGCCAGGGCATCCTTCGCCGCAGGCGATTCCTCGCGGTCGTAGGCCGCCTTCACCGCGCGCACGAAATCGGCCGGGTGGTAATAGGAGATGTACTGGAAGGCGTCGGCAATCGATTGAATCAAATCTTCCTGCAGTATCATGGTCATGGTCGACCCCTGGCTTCTAGACGATATTTCCAGTTTATCAGCCGGGGCCGGACATGGCTCCGATTGCCTGGGCTTGCGTTGGGCCGTCGGTACGGGGTTAATATTCATAAGAATGCGCGCGTCACTGCTGAGGGAGGGTATTCCATGTCGAACGCCAATTTCCGCGCCCGTGTGGCCACGGACGGCCTGCGAAGGCTGGCGCCATGAACGCGGCCCTGCGCCGCCTCGACCTGTCCGGATACAGCCTGTTGCATACCCGCGGGCTCGTCACACTGATCAACTGGGGTATCGCGCTGGCGGCGCTCCTGCTGGCGAGCTACTGGGTCAGCCGGCTGCTATCGCCCGGACCCGTGGCGGCATTGCCCAGCATGACCGAGGCACCGCGCGGCGCCTCGTCCGAACAGGAAGTCGCCAGGGTTTTCGGGATACAAGCCGCGGGAGTAGACGCCAACCTGGACGGAATCGTGCTCACGGGGGTGTTCGCACCCCATGACGGCGCCGGCGGTTTTGCCACCTTCCGTACCGCCAAGGGCGGTGCGGGCGTGACCATCGGCCAGGAGATCATCCCCGGCCTGCGCCTGGAAAGGGTCGCTGCCGGACAGGCCGTCGTTTCCTCGGGCGGCCGCGAACGCATCCTGAATCTGCCGAAACCGACCCTCGGGGCCAGGGCAGGCGACACGCGGGACGGCGCGGCGGCCTCCCGCAACGAGGAAAATTGAGCCGCGTCAAATCGGCATTTACTCCACGCGGCGTGCCCGGATGCCTGCGTGATAGCATCGCCCGGAAACCGGGCCAGACAGGCGAACCAATGAGAGTAGAGCACCCAATGCGCGTTTTCCCATCCTGCCTTCGCGTCCTGTTGTCGGCGTTCGCACTGGTCTGCCTGGTCGCGGCGCCGGCCGGTGCGGCAGAGCCGAAGATTTCCCTCAATTTCGTCAATGCCGACATCGGCGAGGTACTCAAGGCCATCGGCCAGGTCACCGGCAAGACCTTCATCGTCGACCCCCGGGTCAAGGGCACCCTCAACATCGCCTCGCCGCAACCGGTAAGCAAGTCGGTGGCCTATGACATCCTGCTGTCCTCGATGCGCCTGCAAGGTTACGCGGCGGTCGAGTCGAACGGCGTGGTCAGGATCGTGCCCGAGGCCGACGCCAAGTTCTACGCCCTGCCGTATACCGGCAAGAGCAAGCGCGGCAAGGGCCTCGCCCAGGGCCAGATGGTCAGCCGGGTGTTCCCGCTCCACCACGAGTCCGCGGCCCAGATGGTGGTGGTGCTGAGGCCCCTGGTCAGCCCCAACAACGTCATCAGCGCCGACACCTCCAGCAACAGCCTGCTGGTCACCGACTATGCCGACAACGTGGCCCGCCTGGAGGAGATACTCGCCAATCTCGATGTCCCGGACGTCGGCGAACCGGTCATCATCCCGCTGCGCTACGCCTCGGCCCAGGAAGTCGCCGGCCTGATCAACCGGGTGTTCACCAGCCAGCCGACCGCGCCGGGCGACCCGCAACGGGTCGATATCGCGGTGGACAACCGCTCCAACAGCCTGGTGGTGCAATCGAACAACCCGTCCAAGCTGGCGCGGGTCCATGCCCTGCTGGCCAAGCTCGACGTCCCCACGCCGGTGGCCGGCAATGTCCACGTGATCTACCTGAAGAACGCCCAGGCGGAAAAGGTGGCGCTCACCCTGCGCAACATACTCAATGCCGATACCGGCAGCCTCCAGCCCAATCAGCCGACCTCGGCACCGGCCGCCACCGGCCAGAAGACGGCCTCCGGCGGCACGCCCGACATGGGCCCCGGCATGGTGCAGGCGGACACTGCCAGCAATGCCCTGATCATCACCGCGCCTGATGCGGTGTTCAGCAACATCAAGGCCGTGGTGGAAAAACTCGACGTGCGGCGCGCCCAGGTGCTGGTCGAGGCCCTGATCGTCGAAGTGTCGGCCGACAAGGCCGCGGAATTCGGCATCCAGTGGCTCGGCGCCGGCAGCGCCGACGGCATCGTCAATGGCGGCAAGGTGTTCGGCATCTTCGGCAACAGCAACACCAACACCAACATCGGCACCATCGCCGCCGCGGCCGTCAGCAACAGCGCCGGCGCCGCGGCCGGCATCGCCACCGGCCTGAACCTCGGCCTGTTCAAGGACAAGAACCTGGGCGTACTGGCCCGCGCCCTGGAGACCAACGCCAACGCCAACATACTCTCCACGCCCACCCTGCTGACCCTGGACAACGAGGAAGCCAAGATCTCCATCGGCTCGACCGTCCCTTTCCTGACCGGGCAATATTCGGTCACCGGCAGTTCGGCCACCGCCAACCCGTTCTCCACCTATGAGCGCAAGGACGTCGGCCTCACCCTGAAGGTGAAGCCGCGCATCAGCGAGGGCGGCACCATCAACCTGGCGATCTCGCAGGAGGTCTCGAAACTGCGCCAGGCCGCCGACCCCACCCTGTCCGCGACCGACAAGCGCTCGATCGATTCCAACGTGCTGGTCGACGACGGCCAGATCGTCGTGCTGGGCGGACTGATCGAGGAGCAGGTGCAGGACACCGAGGACAAGGTGCCCCTGCTGGGCGACATCCCCGGACTCGGCAACCTGTTCCGCTACAACACCCGCAAGCATGTGAAGACCAACCTGATGGTGTTCCTGCGCCCGGTCATCGTGCGCGACAAGGAAACCGCCGCCGACGTGACGCATGCCCGCTACGACTACATACTGGGCGTGCAGGAGGAGGCCACGCCGGCCCACAAGATCCTGCTGCCCGACGTCCCGCCGCTGACGATGGATCGCGCATTCGGGGCCGGGCATGCCCAGCCGGACGCGGCGCCTTGACCGCAAACCGGGCCTGAGACGGGTTTCATCGTGAAGAGACTACCTTTCGGTTTTGCCCGCGACTGCGGCGTCATCGCCGAGCCCGACGGCGCCGGCGGCCTCTCGGTACAGGCCCGTGCCGACGCCCATCCCGGCACGCTCGCGGAACTGCGCCGGCACTACGGTTGTGCGCTGTCGGTCGAGATCCTGGCCGCCGAGGCCTTCGAGGCGGCCCTGTCGGCGCGCTACCAGGAGGGCGGCAACGCCAGCCTGATCAGCGGCGACATGGGCGACGAGACCGAGTTGGCCCGCCTGATGCAGGACAGCCAGCGGATCCAGGACCTGCTCGAGACCGAGGACGACGCGCCGATCATCCGCATGATCAACATGATCTTCATGCAGGCCCTGCGCGACGGCGCCTCGGACATCCACATCGAGCGTTTCGAAGGCCGTTCGGCGGTGCGCTTCCGGATCGACGGCGAGATGAAGGACGTCTTCGAACCGCCGCGCGCACTGCATGCCGCCCTGGCCTCGCGGATCAAGGTCATGGCCGAACTGGACATCGCCGAGAAGCGCCTGCCCCAGGACGGCCGCATCGCGCTCAAGCTGGGCGGCCGCCCGATCGACGTGCGCGTCTCCACCCTGCCCACCGGCCATGGCGAACGGGTGGTGCTGCGCCTCCTGGTCAAGGATGCCGAGCGCATGGACCTGACCCGCCTCGGCATGGGCGCCGAGGTCCTGGCCGGGGTCAACCGGCTGATCCACGAACCCCATGGCATCCTGCTGGTGACCGGCCCCACCGGCTCCGGCAAGACCACCACCCTGTATGCCGCCATCTCCGAGCTGGACCACACCCGGCTCAACATCATGACGGTGGAAGATCCGATCGAATACGACCTCGACGGCATCGGCCAGACCCAGGTCAACACCCGGGTCGACATGACCTTCGCCAAGGCCCTGCGCGCCATCCTGCGCCAGGACCCGGATGTCGTCCTGATCGGCGAGATCCGCGACCTGGAGACCTCGCAGATCGCCGTCCAGGCCAGCCTCACCGGCCACCTGGTCCTGGCCACCCTGCACACCAACGATGCCGTCAGCGCGATCACCCGCCTGGACGACATGGGGGTGGAGCCCTTCCTGCTCGGTTCCAGCCTGATCGGGGTGCTAGCCCAGCGCCTGGTGCGCCGGTTGTGCCCGCACTGCCGGGAGCCCTACCTGCCGAGCGACGGCGAATGGGCCACCCTGGGCGTGGCCGGGGCGCCCGCGACCCTGCACCGGGCAGTCGGCTGCGAGGCCTGCAACCACACCGGCTACCGCGGCCGCACCGGCATCTACGAATTGCTGGTGGTCGACGAAACGGCCCGCCGGCTGATCCACGACGGCGCCGGCGAGCACAAGGTACGCGATTACGCCCTCGGCCACGGCATGCGCCCGCTGCGCGAGGACGGCCTGCGCTGGGTGCTGGCCGGCGAGACCACCCTTGAGGAACTGCTGCGCACCACCCGGGATTCGTCATGACGGCCTATCGCTACATCGCCGCCGACGCCGGCGGTGGCCAACGCAATGGGATCATCGAGGCGGACAGCCCGCGTGCGGCGCGCAGCCGCCTGCGCGAGCAGAACCTGCTGCCGATCGAGATCGCCACCGAAAAACGGCCGACCGGCCAGCGCGAGCTCTGGCGGCACGCCATCCCGGTTGGCGAACTGGCCCTGTTTTCGCGCCAGTTCGCCACCCTGCTGCATGCCGGCCTGACCATCGACGGCGCCCTCTCGGCGCTGCTCGACGACACCGAACAAAGCACCCTGCGCGCCGCGCTGCAGGAGGTCAGGCAGGATGTCCTGGCCGGCCATAACCTGGCCGCGGCGCTGGAACACCAGAGCCGCGCCTTTCCGCGCTATTACGCCGCCATCATCCGGGCCGGCGAGGAAGCGGGTGCGCTGGCGGCGGTGATGGAGCGCCTGGCGGCCTATCTGGAGCGGGGCAACGCGCTGCGCCACAAGGTCACCCTGGCCATGGTCTACCCGGCCATCGTCACCGTCGTCGCCAGCCTGGTGGTGGGCGTGCTGCTTACCTACGTGGTGCCGCAACTGGTCTCGGTGTTCGAGCACTCGAACCAGGCCCTGCCCTGGCTGACCCGCGTCATGATCGGCCTGTCCGACCTGGTGCGCGCCACCTGGTGGATCGTGCTCGCGCTGCTGGCCGCCGCCGGCTTCAGCGCCCGCCAGATGTTGAAGCTGGCCCCGGTCAGGCTGTCCTGGCACCGCTTCCTGCTCGGCCTGCCGGTGATCGGCCGGCTGCGCAACGGCGTCGCCACCGCCCGTTTCGCCAACACCCTGGCCGTGCTGGTGGGCAGCGGCGTGCCGGCGGTGAAGGCGTTGAACCATGCCGCCGACGCCCTCGACGACATGGTCTTCCGGGCGGCGGTTGCCGAGGCGGCCGCCCGGGTGCGCGAGGGCATGGGCATCAGCCGGGCGCTGCGCGAGGCCAGGGTGTTCCCGCCCCTGGTGCTGCACCTGATCGCCAGCGGCGAGGTCAGCGGCGAACTGGCCCGGGTGCTGGAACAGGCCGCCCGGCAGCAGGAGATGACCGTGGAGGCGCGCCTGGCCACCTTCACCGCCCTGCTGGAACCGCTGCTGATCCTGGCCATGGGCGGGATGGTGCTGCTGATCGTGCTGGCCACCATGGAGCCCATCATCGAAATGAATCGACTTCTGAAGTAGGGACGAAGGTATTGAAAATGCAGATACGCGTACGTGGTTTCACCCTGATCGAACTGATGGTGGTGCTGGTCATCCTCGGCGTCCTGGCCGCGCTCATCGCGCCCAAGCTGATGGACCGGCCGGACGAGGCGCGCGTGGTCGCCGCCAAACAGGATATCGCCGCCATCAGCCAGGCGCTCAAGCTGTATCGCCTGGACAACATGCGTTACCCGAGCACGGAGCAGGGTTTGCAGGCCCTGGTCAGCAAGCCGGCCATCGAACCCCTGCCGAGCAACTGGAAGGGCGGCGGCTACCTGGAGCGCCTGCCTACCGACCCCTGGGGCAAGCCCTACCTGTACCTGCAACCCGGCAAGCATGGCGAGATCGACATCTACAGCCTGGGTGCCGATGGCCAGCCGGGCGGCGAGAACAACGACGCCGACATCGGCAACTGGCTGCTCTGACCCGGATGCCCCGCGCGCCTCGCCCCCTGCTTCAGTCCGCCCGGCGGCGCGGTGCCGGGTTCACCCTGCTGGAATTGCTGGTGGCCCTGGTCGTAATGGCGATCGGGGTTTCCGGCGCGGTGCTGGCCTTCAGGCCCGACCCGGGACGCCAGCTCGGCCAGGAGGCCGAGCGCCTGGCCCTGTTGCTGGAACAGGCCGAGGACGAGTCCTACCTGGGCGGCGTGCCGCTGGCCTGGGTGGCGCGCGAGGACGGCTATGAATTCCAGCGCCGCGAATTGACCGTCGACGGACCCGGCTGGCTGACCGTACGCGGCGACGACCTGTTCCATCCCCGCCTGCTGCCTGCGCTGGCGCGCATTCAGGAGGTGCGTGCGGACGGCCGCGATCTGGGCCTGGGCGACCGCGTGATGCTCGGCGGCCAGGGCATCCAGCAACTCGCGGTCGAGATGACGCTTGGCGAGGCGACGGTACGCGTGGAACGCCGCCTCGACGGACGCTTCAGTTTTGCCAAGGTGGCGGGATGAAGCGTTGCGCGGCCGGGTTCACCCTGCTCGAGGTGCTGATCGCCCTGGCGATCGTGGCCATCGGCCTCACCGCAGCGATGCGGGCGAGCGGCGTCGGCACCGAAGGCGCCCGGGAATACCGCGCTCACATGCAGGCGCTCTGGCTGGCCGAGGACATCGCCGCCGAGCGGGTGGCCCGCCAGGATTGGCCGGCCACCGGCGTCAGCCGCCACGAAGAAGAGATAGCCGGCCAGCGCCTCGTGGTGCAGGAAACGGTCAAGCCGACCCAGAACCCCTATTTCCGGCGCCTGGAGATCGAGGTCTATGCGGTCGAGGATCCGGCCCATGCGCTGCACCACGCCGTGGCCTTTCTGAACCTGAAGCAATGACCGGGCGGACGCGCGGCTTCACCCTGCTGGAGGTGCTGGTGGCCCTGGTGCTGCTGTCCCTGTTCGCAGTGACGTCCTATCGGGCGCTCGACTCGGTGCTCACGGCGGAACGGCACGCGGGCGCCGAGATGGCGCACTGGCGGCAACTGGCGCTGGCCTTCAGCCGGATCCAGACCGACCTGGGCAATGCCGTGTCCGGCATCGAGCCCCGCCACGGCTGGCGCCGCGGCCTGTACGCCGGCCAGGCGGACGATGGCAGCCCCTATCTGGACTTTGACCGTCTGCTGCCCGAAGACCAGGACGGCGGCGTGCAACGGGTCGGCTATGTCTATCGGGACGGCACCCTGCTGCGCCGGCTCTGGCGCGAAGGGGCGCCGACCAGCGAAGCGCCGGCCGAAGCGCCGATACTGGCAGGCTTGAGCGGCATCAGCCTGCGTTGCATGGACAAGACCGGCAACTGGTATCCCGCCTGGAAACCGGAGGCCGCGCATGGCACCTTGCCGAGCGCCGTCGAGATGCAATTCCGGCTCGTCTCGGGCGAGCCCCTGCGCCGGGTGTTCCTGCTCCAATGAGCGCCCACATGCAGCCATCCCGGCAACGCGGCGCGGCGGTCATCGTGGCGATGCTGGTGGTCGCCCTGGCGACCATCGCCGCGGCCGGTTTCATGTTCCGCAGCCAGCTGGAATGGCGCAAGTTCGAGAATGCCGCCGACCTCGACCAGGCGCGCTGGATCCTGCGCGCGGCCGAACAGTGGGCGGCGACGGTATTGATGGACGATGCCCGCAACAGCAGCGTCGACCATCGCGGCGAGGCCTGGGCACAGGAACTGCCGCCGGTGGAGTCGGAAGGCTACGTGATCTCCGGGCGCCTGGAGGAACAGGATGGCCGTTTCAACCTGAACAACCTGGTCGTCAACGGCCAGGTCGACGAGGTCCAGCTGGCCGTGTTCCAGAGGCTGCTGAAGGTATTGCGCCTGCCGGCCGAACTGGCCTGGTATGTCGCCGACTGGCTGGACAGCGACCAGGAACCCGTGCAGCCGGGCAGTGCCGAGTCGGCCTATTATCTTGGCCTGACGCCGCCCTATACTGCCGCCGACCGGCCCTTGGTGAGCGTGGATGAACTGATCCGGGTGAAGGGGGTGGACAGGGACATACTGGGACAGCTGCGGCCGTTTGTCGCCGCCTTGCCCCAGGGCAACCGGGTCAACGTGAATACCGCATCGGCCGAGGTGCTGGCCGCCCTGGTCGAGAGCCTGACCCTGGACGAGGCCCAGGCCCTGGCGGCGCAGCGCGACCGGACCTGGTTTCGCGACACCGCCGAGTTTCAGCGTGCCTTGCCGCATGGGCTCAGCGCGAACGCGGGGCTGACGACCGTCAGCAGCGAATATTTCGTGGTCCGGGCCAGCGCACGCCACGGGCGTATCTCGGTGGGCAGCCGTGCCTTGCTGCACCGACTGGGAACGCAATTGCCGACGATATTGTGGAGGGCGAGCTTGTGAGCGAATTGAGGCTATACGCGCGGCGGGACAGCCTGCAGGAAGGCGTCGGATGCGCCTGGGTGCTGCTGGACTCGGCGGGCCGGACCCAGCGCAGCGGCTACAACCTGGACGAGGTGCCAACGGCACGCCACTGCCGTCTGGTGCTGGCGGCCGAGATGACCCTGGCGCTGAGGGCGGACCTGCCCAACCTGCCGGCGCGCAAGCTGGCGGCCATGCTGCCGGCCCTCGCCGAGACCGCCACCCTGGACGACGCCGAACAGCTGCACGTGGTGATGCTGGGCGACAAGCCGGGTGGATCGACCCGGTTGGCGGTCATCAGGAAGGCCTGGCTGGACCGCCTGCTCGGCCAGTTGCGCGGCCGCGGCCTGCATCCCGACCAGGCCGTGCCGGAATTCCTGCTGCTGCCCTGGAGCGAAGGCGAATGGACCCTCCTGGTCCATGAGGACGGCGTGGTGGCTCGTTTCGGCGCCCATGATGGCGCGGCTCTCGACAATGGCGATCCGCCGGCCGGCCTCCGCCTCGCCCTCGGCCAGGGACCGGCAGCCAGGCGCATCCGGGTCTATCAGGGCAGCGCCTTGAAGGCCCCGGACACCGAGGCCTGGTCCCGCGCGCTCGATCTGCCGGTCGAGTTCGCCGGCAAATGGGATTGGCGCGAGGCGGCCTGGAACGGCCAGGCCAACCTGCTCACCGGCGACTTCACCGCCGCCCGGGGCCGGCGCGACTGGCGTGCCCTGGTGCGCCCCGTCGCCGTCGGCGCGGGCCTGCTGGCCGTGCTGCAGGTGCTGGGCATGACCGTGTACTGGGCCTCGCAGGCACGCGAACAGGCCACTATCCGGGCAGAAATGCGCGCACTCGCGACACGGGTCCTGCCGGCCCAGGCGGCCGTGGTCGACCCCGCCTGGCAGATCGGCGAGCAATTGCGCGCCTTGCGCGCCGCGGCGGGAGAAGGCTCGGAGGGCAACCGGTCGCTGCTGACCCGGCTGGGCCAGGCCTGGCCCCCGGGCGGCGGCCCCCTGCCCGGCACGCTCAACTATGCCGGCAAGGTGCTGGAGTTGACCGTCGCCGCCGCCGAAGATAGCTGGCTGGACGAACTCAGGGCGGCCGGCACGGCGCGCGGGCTGGCCATCACGGCGGACAAGGACGGGTCGGGACACACCCTGTTGCGCATCCGGTCGGCGCTGACCGGAGCGGGAGGCAAACCATGACTGAATATCTCACCCGGGCACGCACCTTCTGGGCCGGCCGGACGCCGCGCGAGCGGACCTTGCTGGCCGCGGGCATCGCGGTCGTCCTGTGCGGCCTCGCCTACGCGCTGATCGTCGACCCCTTGCTCAAGGCCAACGGCAAGCTGGCCGCCAGCCTGCCGCAGCAGCGCGCCGAGTTGCGTCTCGCCCAGGCCCAGGCCAGCGAGATCGAGCGCCTGCAAAGAGGCCACATGTCGGTCGCCAGGACCGGCGGCGCCCTGGTCCACGCGGTCGAGACCAGCGCCGCGGCAAATGGCGTGCGCGACGCGGTCACCAACCTGGCGCCGCTGCCGGGCGGCGACCGGGTGCGGGTAAGCACGGGGCCCATGGCCGTGACCGCCTGGCTGGCCTGGTTCGCCGACCTGGAACAGGAGGGCATCGGCATCGTCTCCTACCGGGCCGTCATGGACCCCAGGCCGGGGCTGATCAGCGTCGAAGCCATGCTGGGGAGGGGCTCATGATGAATCGCATGCTGCGCATCGTCCTGGCCGTGTCCGCGTTGCTGGTGCTGCTGCTCGCCCAGGCGCCCGCCACCTGGCTGGACCGGGCTCTGCAACGCGCAAGCAGCGGCCTGGTCGGCCTGGCGGATGCCAGGGGCACACTCTGGCGCGGCAACGGGACCGTCCAGGCCATCCTGCCCTCGGGCCGGGTGGAAACCCTGGAAGCGGTGCGCTGGACCGTCGATCCCTGGGCGCTGTTCGCCTTGCACCTGCATATCGCCATGACGTCCGAGCGCGATGGCAAGCCGGTCCTGGACGCCACCCTGGCGCCGACCGGCTTCACCGTCTCGGAGCTCAGACTGGATGCCCCTGCGGCCTTGCTGGGAGTGCTGTCACCTACCATCCGCGGGGCCCAGATCACGGGGCGCCTGTCGGTGCGGGCGAGCGGCATCCGGGCCGACCGGCAAACGACGACGGGCAGTGCCAATCTGACCTGGTCCGACGCCGGCTCGGCGCTGACCCCGATCTATCCGCTCGGCAGCTACATGGTCAACTTGCGGGGCGTCGGAAAGGGCATGGAATTCACGCTAAGCACCCTGGCCGGGGCGCTCACCCTATCGGGCAGCGGCCAATGGCAGCCCGGCAGCCCGCTAGCCTTCAATGGCACCGCCAGGCCAGCCCCGGACCAGGCCAGGCAACTGACCCCGCTGTTGCGCATACTCGGCCGGGAGGGTCGTGACGGCAGTTATCAAATCGCTCTCAGCAACGATGCCGCATTGGCCAGCCATTGAAGCGGCAAGCCGCGCAGCGTGCTTAACTCGGATCATTTAATGGAGGATTCATGGCGCATCCAGTCAGGTTGACCACCCTTGCCGCACTGCTCGGACTGCTGCTCGCCGCCTGTGGCGAGAAGCCGGCCCCCGCAGGCCATGCCGCGCTGAAGGTGAATGGCGCGGCGATCAGCGCGGCCGAGGTGGAAGCCAAGCTCAAGCAGTACTCGCAGCTTCCTGCCGAACAGAAGACCTTCGTCACCGGCACCATCCTTGATTCCCTGACCGACCTCGAATTGCTGCGCCAAGCCGCGGTCAGGGAGAAACTCGATGCCGATGAGGCCGTACAGGCAAGGTTGGCCGGGGCCGCCCGGTTTATCCTGGCCGAGGCCTACATGGAGAAGACCAAGGCCGCGGTGCCGAAGCCGAGCGCTGCCGACGTCAAGGCCTATTACGACCAACATCCGGCCCGCTATGCCGAACGCAAGCTGTTCGACCTGCAGGAGGTCAACATCGAAACCACGCCGGAAAACACCGCGGAGATCGAGTCCCGATTGAAAAATGGCGCCAGCCTGAATGACTTTGTCGGCTGGCTTCAATTCAGGAAGCTTCAGTACGATGTCCAGCCATTGGTGGTTCCCGCCGAGAAGGTGGTCGAGCCCATACTCGATAAACTTGCCCAGGCCCACGACGGCGACGTCATCACCCTGCCGGGCAAGAACAAGCTGACCGCCCTGTTCATCAACAAGGTGCTGTCGGAGCCCCTTACGCTGGAGCAGGCGACCCCCATGATCGAAGGGCAGCGCTATGAGGCCGGCAGGACCGAACGCATGCAGGAAACGATGAAGCAGCTGCGCGACCAGGCCAAGATCGAATACCTGCCGCCCTATCAGGCCAGCCGCCGTCCGGCGCCGGCCACCCGCTGAACCGCCCTGCCCGGTCGCGGGTACGTTGACTGCAAGGTGCCCGCGCAACCGGTGTCCGGCAAGGCGGCACCGGACATCTCGACGGAGCCGCCGGGCCAGCCTGGTGTTGCGTCAGGCCCAGGTCGGCCTGAGCGCGACCTGCCTGGCTACTTGAAGTGGTAACGCATGGATAGGTAGATGAGGTGGGTTTCCTGCTTCTGCGGGCTGACGCCGAGGGTCTGCACCAAGGCATCATAGGCATTCGCCCAGTCGTCCTCACGATAGCGCTCGTAGCGGTAATCGGCCCGAAGCGAGATATTCTCCTTGAGCGCGTAGGTGCCATGCATGCCCAATGCAGTCAATGTGGACTTGAGTTCCGGCAGGTCGGTGTTGCCCGGGTACTGCATTTTCCCGATGAATTTGGCGTAGACCAGGTCCGCGCCGACATCGAGCTTGTTCGGGATCGCCTTCCAGTTGAAATTGAGGCCGACCGTATTGGTCTTGTTGGCGTCTTCTTCCAGCCACAGGGGGACCGGGTCGAACACGTCCCTGCCGGTCTGGCCGGATTTCAGCCTTTCGTAGGTGTAATAGGCCGAGGCCGACATCCTTTCGTTGAGGGTATAGGTCAGGGTGGGACTGGCAGAGAAGCCTGTGGCTTCGGTCAGGCCCAGAACCATATCCTTGTAGTTGTCCCGGTAGTAATCGAGGCCGAGCCCTAGACTCAGGTTTTCCCGCGCTTCATAGGAGACATCGAACCCGGCCTTGTTGCGCGTGCGGTCGGCCATCTCGAATGCCTTCGACAATGGATTTTCATTGGCCTGAAACGCCGTCGGGTCATAGGCCGAGGCATCGCGGTTCGCGTGCGAGGCCTTGAGGCTGACATCGACGCCCGCACTCGGCTGGAACTTCAGCTTGGCCCAGATCGTCCGGTCTTCGGTGGTATCGGCCTGCTGATAGGTACGCTCCATCTTGTCGTTGTCGAAACCCGCCGAGATATCCGTGCCGGACCCCACTTTGTAGCCCGCCTTGAGCCGGAGCAGATTCTGCGTGAAGCTGTAGGGCCGGTTGTAGCGGGCCCCCGGAGCGACGGCGGAGTCCGTGACCAGATAGTTGTATAGATTGACCGGCGTGTTGTTGTCGCGATCGCTGTAGGTGTAGCTGGCATCCAGGCGCAGCCGGGGTAGCGGACGCGAATTGACATCCAGCCTGGCCAGGGTGGTATTCACTTCGCCATTCAGGTTGCTCGCCGGCAGCGCCGCGGCGGAAGCGGTGCCGTAGGGAAGGAAACCCTGATCCTGGGTCATGCGGCCGCGCGCGAAGCTGGCCCCGAGCCGGGTGAGCGGACTCAACTGGTAACCCAGTTGCGCGCTGAGCTGATGGAACTGGTTGTCAGGCGCTTCGGCTGTTCGTCCGGTGACCGGCCCGACACCGGTGTTGTTCCAGGTAACGGCATCCCGGTCGTTGTTGAACAGCGAGCCGTCATAGGCAAACCGGGCCTGCAGGCGCTCGCCCTGGTAGCCCAGCGCCACGCCGAAGTCATCGGTCTGGTAGCTGACCGGAACGGCGAGGATCTCGGGCGAGGCGAAGCCGAAGGCCGCGCCCATGTCACGGGTGCCCTCCTTGGTCTCACGGCGGTATTTGCCGGTGATCTCCCAACCCTTGGCCGGCACCATGGAGAACTTGACACCGGTCCGGTCACGCTCGGTTTCGAGTGAAGCCCCGGTCAGTTGCTTGCGGTAATTGGGCACCTGGTCGTACTCCAGCCCGATCGCGTACTTGCCCTGCCGGCCCCCTTCCACGCTCAACCGGCGGGAGTCGAGCCCGAGGTCGACCAGCTCGCCGTTGAGATATGCGCCGTCCAGGCTGCCGCGGTAGCTGACCACGCCATTGAGGTTGACGTAGGCGCCGCTATCGACCTGGCCGGTATAGCGGCCGAAATGGTAGGAATCCTTGCTCTGGATGCCGATACCGCCCTCTACCCAGCCGGAAGTCCCGCTGACATTGGGGCAGTCATCGCAGGCCTTGGCCTCGTCGGCATCGTCACCGGCCTTGGCCGCGCAGGCCGCATCGGGCAGGATTTGCATCAACGCGGCCACCAGCAGCGCGTATTGCATGGGAATCTTGTTTGCGGACATTTGGTCTTCCTCGATCTCTATTCGGGAATTGCTGCCGGTTCGGTGCGTCGCTTCATCGCGGCATCAGCGCAGTTGCGTCACGCCGGAGGGGTGATTGGACCCATGCACGGCAGAGTGGCAGTTGAGACAGCCCTTGGCCCCCAGGAACATGCTGTTGGGCAGCTTGGACCCGTCGTAGGCCACGGTCGGGTGGGCCGCCAAAGGAGAATGGCATTCCTGGCACAACTGGGGCGGCCGCTTCTTCAGCAGGGCCGCCTGGTTGGAGCCGTGCGGCGAGTGGCAGAGACCGCAGTCTTCCGCCGCGGGGGCATGTTCCCAGAGGAACGGGCCGCGCTTTTCGGCATGGCAGGACGTGCACTTTTCCCGGGCGCTGGCCTTCACCATCAGGCCGGAACCGTTTTCGCCGTGCACGTTATGGCACTCGCTGCACGCCATCTTGCCTTCCCGCACCGGGTGATGCGAGGCCTGCTGGAACTTGGCCTTTTCGTTGGCATGACAGGTGAAGCAGACGTCGGCCTGGGCCTGGCGATCCAGGACCGGATCCTTGGCCACGTGGATCTTGTGGCAGGAAGCGCAGGCGACCTCACTGAATTCGTGGCTGCTGCCCTTCCACTGGATACGCTGGTGGTTCTGGTGGCAGGTCAGGCATTTCTCATTCTGGTCCTTGACGGGCGTCCAGGCATCCTTGCCGAAGTTGATGATGTTGCCGGACCGCTTGTCCTTCTTCTTGGCCTTCGCGTGGGCATTGCCGGGGCCGTGGCAGGCCTCGCACTGGGCGTTATCCTGACCGAACGGGCTGCGCGGGTCCGCCTTCACCGCATGCTTGGTCTTGAACAGCGGGAAGACCGGAAACTTGAACTCCTCGTCATGGCATCCGACGCAGGTATTCGCGCCATCCTTGCTCATCTTGCCCTGCTCGACCCTGTCGACTGCAGCCTCCTTGTCTTCCAGGGTCATGCTGAGAAAGGACACCCCTTTGGCCTTGGGGGCATCGTCCGGGTCCGCGTCCTTTTCTGCGGCGCGAAGCGGCGAAGCCAGGGCCAGCCCGAGGAGCAAGGCGCACCATCCGGCCCGCTTCAGTGCAATTCTTACTAGCATATTCATTGTCCCTATCTGGTCGCTTCCAGGAGCCGGTTCTGCCGGCTGGCCAGTTCATGCGTTGAAGCACATCTTCAGGCCACCCGCATCGTTGCAGGGCGCCTGCACAAACAGAAATGGAGGGCCATCGCTGGCCCTCCGTATCGCTTACCCCGCCTGATCAGGGCTTGTTGGTCGGGTTGGCAAGCCCACTATGCACCTTCTTCACGGCGTAGATCTGACCCGGACCGTGGCATTCGTTGCAGTTTTCAAGCAGTGCACCGGCCAGGAAATTGGCCTGCGTCGCCGCCACGGTCGTTCCGCTGCTCGGGACGATCGGCGAGGGCGTTCCGTACATGCCGCCGGTGTTGACGACGGTCTGGTTGGACACATGCTCGCGTGCCTGGACCGTATCATGGCAGGCGGTGCAACTGGCCGCCTTGGGCGAGATGACCTTCCACTTGCCCGGATCCGTGCTCGTGGTCCCGGTGAACGGATCGGTATCCTTCTTGCTGATGACCGCACCGAACGGACCCTGGTCGTTCTCGAACGAGCCCAGGCCGGTGACCGCATCGGTCACGTGGCAGGTGGTGCAGTCCGACAGGATGCCGGGGTAGGCCACTTCCTTGCTGTAATTATCAACAGAAGTCACGCTTGCAGCGATATTGACAGTGGACGCAAGAAAGGTCGTCGTGCCATTCGAGACCAGTGTGCCATCCTTGTTCCACGGGCCAGGATCCTTGTTGCCGTGGGTGAACGGGAAGGTCCGCCTGGCGCCGCCATGGATGCCGTGGATCATGCGCTTGGCCTGGTAGGACTCGTTGTAACCGCTGCCGTCGGCCATGACGGTCGAGGACATCTTGTTGGCGTCATGACACATCACGCAGGCGATCACGGAGTTGCGGGCGCCACTGTGGAAGGCCTCGGACAGGGTGTTGGAGCCCGACGTCGTGCCCAGGGTGCCATGGCACTTGTTGCAGTAGGCATCGGACACGACCGTGCGCCGTGGCGACAGCGTGCCGGAGAGGACGACATCCTTGTAGGTGTTCTGCTGGGACACGTTGACGAGCACCGTCGGAGACACGGCCACGCGCGTGACGACATCCAGCTTCGCTTCCTTCACCTGGCCGATCGAGATCACTCGCGCGGTGCCCTGCGCCACGGCCGTGGCACTATCGTTGGGCAGCGAGATATCCGCCGTGTAGTGGTTGCTGCCGTCCCGGGTCCCGGTATAACCCGTCACGCTGGTACCACCATTGGAGAATTCGGTCGCGCCGTTGGGGTTGGCCCCAACCAGGTTCTTGTAGGCCAGATAGAGTTTCAGGTTGCCGAACCGGTTGCTGCTGGTGCAGGCCGGCAGGCCGTTGGCCCCGACGGTACCGGTGCAATCGGCGTTGAGGTTGTAGGCCGCGTCACTGTTGGTCGGGTCCGAGACGTAGTAGACGACCCGTACCTTGCGGCTGGTGTGGTCCGTCGTATCGATGAACGTGGCGCTCTCGATGTTGACCTTGTACTTCGCGGCGTTTTCCTCGTTCTGGTTCCAGTGCACCTGTTCGGCACTCCATTGCCCGGTCGTGTGGCAACTCATGCAATCGGCATTGGTCAGGTCGGCAGGCGTGCTGCCGCTGCCGTGCACGGATACTGCCAGCGGGTCATGGATGGTTTCCCAATCGGAACCGGCGCCCGGGTAATGGCAGGTCAGGCAGGCCTCCCGGCTCGGATGGCTCTTCCAGTTGTCGCCCTGCGGGGTCACACTGGAAGCGCTGTGGCACTTGCTGCAGTTGCGCAGGTCCTGCGGGAAGCCGACTTCATCGTAGTTATTGTCGCTGGCGTTGTAGCCCCAGATTTCCAGGGCATTCGCGCCCAGGCTGCGACCGGCATGGATCTTGTGGACCATGGTGGCCAGGGTGAGGACATTGCCGCTGTTGGCGTCGGTGGAGCCGGGGTTGTGGCACATCACGCAATACTGGACATCGACCCGGCCGCCACCATGCAGGGCGAGCTGGTTGTGGCAGGTATTGCAATTCGCGATGTTCGCCATGACGCGGGTTTCCGTGGCCGGATTGGTCAGGGCGACCGACTCGTAGCAGCCGTCCACGTTGGTGCAACCCGTGCTGTAGGGGACGAACTTGAAGTCGTAGTAGGGATTGACCTTCACCGTATCGCCGGCGGCATTGGTGTAGCTCAACTGCAGGGCGACCCGGTGGGTGCGGCTGGGCTCGAAGACCACGCCATTGGTGGTCACGCTATTGGCGCTGAAGGCCGGATTGCGGATATCGGTCGAGAAGGTGTAGGTGTAGTAACCGTCATCCGCGTTGTATTCCAGGGTGCCCAGGCCGCCCTTGTCCTTGGGGTCGGTCGTGGCCTGGATGGCGCTGGCCAGCGCCGGCGTGCCGCCAGGACCCACGTTGTTGGGGGCGCTCGCCGTCGACTCGGTCTTGGAGATGTAGTTCACCCACTGGTCCGGATTGCCGTTCGTACCGGGCACCAGCTTGGCGATGGCCACGCTGAGGTTGGAGGTGGTCAAACCGGTCTTGACCGCGCCATCGGAAAACACGGTGAACCTGATTTGGAGCGGGCTTGCCGACTGCGCCATCGGCAAACCTGCCGTTTGCAGAACCGAGAAACCGGCCCACGAGTTGCTCGAAGTGTCGTTGCCGGAGACAGCGGCTGCCGCCAGGATCGCGGCACCTACCGAACCCGACGAGGAGCTTGTTCCACCGCCGCCACCGCCACCGCCGCAGCCGGCGAGCGCGGCAGCCAAAAGGGCGGCAAGCCCCAGGCGCCCCATAGTCAATATTTTCGTGGTGTTCATGTTCCCCTCCTACTCGGTTCTTCCAAGCGCCGGCGCCTCATGCGCCGGCACACCCTGCGGCATTTGTATCTACTGCGTGTTGTTATCAGCCGAAGGCATCGGCCATGACGTTTCTGAGCCATCCGTCGGCGTATTCGGCCTCGAGCTTGCGATAGATCGGCGGCACCGGCGACTTGTCCGGCATCGCCATCGGCGAGATCCCGCTGCCTTCCTTGATGTACTTGAAGGTCCCGTCCACCACCCGATACTGGTGCGCCACCGAGAAGCCGTAGCCTTCGTCAACAATGCTGTAGCAGGTGTTCGCGTAGTACGGCGTCGGCGTCGGCAGCCCGTTCACCTTGGCCACGATCGCCGCCGCCGCCACCTTCGCCTGGGTCATCGCAATGTGCGCCGACTTCGGCATGTCGAAGTTGGCGTTCGGGTTGCCGTACAAGGCCATCTCCCCCGCCACGCAGCTGTCGCCAATGGTGTAGATGGCCTCGTCCTCGGCCGAGGCCATGGTCATCGGCACCACCTTGCACCAGCCGTCCGCCTTGGCCAGGTCGGCCGTCACGGCAATCTTGCCAGCCTTGTGCGGCGGGATGATGTTGAGTACGTCGGCCTTCAGGTCGACGAAGTCGGAGTGCACGGTCTTCGTCGCCGCGTCCAGCTTGTTGACGTTGCCGCCTTCGGAGGCCTTCACCCATTCGATCATGCCGCTGGTGCCCAGGCCTTCTTTCTCGAAGCCGTAGAGCGCCTTCCAGGCTTGCTGGAACAAGCCCTTCTTGGAGTGGGAGTCGTTGGCGTCCAGGATGATGATCTTGCTCTTGGCCTTGCCGTGGTGCTTGAGGTAGCTGGCGACCTGGGAGGCGCGCTCGTACGGGCCGGGCGGGCAGCGGAACGGGCCCTTGGGCACCACGATGACGAACTTGCCGCCGTCCGGCATGGCTTCGAGCTGCTTCTTCAGGATCAGGGTCTGCTCGCCGGCCTTCCAGGCGTGCGGGATGTCGTTGATCACGGCCTCGGAGTAGCCTTCCAGGGTGTTGTAGTGGAACTCGACCCCGGGCGACATGACCATGGCGTCGTATTGCAGGGTCTTGCCGCCCTGCAGGGTGACCGTCTTCTTGGCCCGGTCGACGCCCACAACCAGGTCCTGGAGGACGTTGACGCCGCGTTTCTTGAGGCCGTCGTAGCCGATCTGCAGGGTCTTGATGTCGCGGTAGCCGCTGATGACTTCGTTCGACAGCGGGCAGGAGGTGTAGGTCTTGTTGGGTTCGATCAGGGTGACGTCGATGCCCGGGTCGAGCAGCTTGACGTACTTGGCGGCGGTGGCGCCGCCGTAGCCGCCGCCGATGACGATGACCCGGGCCTTGGCCGCGGCCCGGGCGATGGACGGGAAGGCCAGCGCAGAAGCGGAGGACGCGGCGGCCAGGGTCTTGATGAATTCGCGACGATTGAATTGACTCATGGCGGGTTCCCTTACTTGCTCTGTGCGCCGAAGTATTCGGCCACGCTGTTGACTTCGCCCTCGTCCAGCTTGCGGGCGTTCTTGATCATCTTCTTGTGGCTCATCTGGAACGCTTCGTCCCGGTACTTCATCAGTTCCAGTTCGAGGTATTTGGCCCACTGGCCGTTCAGGCGCGGGATGTCGTCGCCGTCCGGCTCGCCGCCAGTGACGCCGTGGCAGCTTTCGCAGCGGTCGCTGGCGGCCTTGCCCTTGGCCAGGGTCTCCTTGCTGGTCTTCTGGACTTGCGGCGTCCACGGCAGTTTGGAAAAGTAGCTGGCCAGGCCGGCAATCTCGGCGTCGCTGTAGCCGCTGATCAGCCGGGTCATGTTGGCGGACGCGCGCGCTCCGCTCTTCCATTCCATCATGACGGTCTTCAGGTAGTCCGCCGAGAGTCCGGCGATCGACGGCATCGATTGGCCAACGCTTACCCCGTTCGTCCCGTGGCAGCCGTAACACGTCCGCGCAAGCCCCTCTATGTCGTCACCCGCCTGCACGGGGGCGCCCTGGAACACCAGGCACACTGCGGCCAAGGCCAGATAAGCCTTTTTATTCATGATCTCTCCTCACTCAGTAAATTTGTGCCATCGAACACCCGCGGGAACGGTCTTTCGTGGCCACAGCCGATCAATTCGGGCAAACCCTAACAACGACTTCTAAAAAAGTTCCCAAAACCCAACATCCGGATTGATAGTCGTCAATTTCATGCCCGCTGCATTTCCTTGGCGCAGATGGAGGCGTCCATCAGCCTGAGCTTCGAGCCATCGCCGATCCGGATGGCACCGCCCTGCATGGCGATCACGCCCTGCTGCCCGAGAAAACTCAACATGCGGGAAAAGGTTTCCTGGGTCAGTCCCAGTTTGGCGGCGATGTCGCGTTTGCGGCCAGGCAGGGTGATCTCGTAGCCGTCGTCCACCTCGGCGCAGGGTCGTTGATTCATCAGGAATCGCACCACACGCAGCAGGCTGGAAGGCTGCGAGCAGATCTCCATGTCCAGCAGGGTGGCCTGGTGCTGCCTGGCGACCAGCCTGAGGGTGTGTTCCAGCAACGCGGGGGCGCCGCTCAGTTCCGCGAGGTAGGTGCGGGCATTGACCATGATGATGTGGCTGTCCCGGCAGGCCGCCACCCCATAGGGCAAGGAAGCGCCCAGCAGGAGTGCGACTTCGCCGAAGCCCTCTCCCGGCATCACCAGGGAAACGATGCGCTCCATGCCGTTGGCGAGCGGGATGAACAGGCGCACCTGGCCGCTGACGACCAGATACAAATGCTCGGGAACATCGCCCCGGGCCAGCACAGGCATGTCCTTGCCGACGCTGAACTGGCTGGCGCCCATCGCGAGACGCGACAGCACGCCGGCATCCCAGCCGCGGAAGTAGGCCTGGCGGCTCAAGGTATCGCGCAAATGGGCGGGCGGAATGGACAGGCTGTTCATCGTTTTCCTTTGGGACCCCTGGCCATTCGCACAATCCATGCCAGATCCGTCATGCATGCCTGGCAGACCGCCTAATAGACTGAATTAAATAGGTATATTTACTTCTGGCGAGCGCCAGGCATTCTTGACTGCGACACCCGTGCGCAATCATGGTTACCAGGCGGTTACGTCGGCTGCTTTTCTACGGCCGGATTGGTAACAAAACCCCTCCGGCCAGCGCAGATGTTTGGCAAATTAATGTTTTGTTGATAAAAATCAATTTGATGCCGATCAAGATGCGAGCAGTCGCGTGTTACGATCAGGTAACAAAAGCCAAATAGAGGATGGAGACATGTCAGAACCCGTTTCGCCGCTCGGACAGGCGGCTTGTGCCCATATATTCGGGCTGACCCCGGTACAGGCCTAGCCTTGCGGCTTTATGACCTCAGTATTCGCCACAAGCTGCCACTGTGGGGCGGTGGGCTGATCTTGGTCACGGCCTGCCTGGTCGCGATCCCCTTCCTGATCGAGACCCATGACGAAGTCAAACGCGACATGCTGTTCGACTCGGAGGCGCTGGGCCTGACCCTGGCCGGGGCCTTGAACACCAGCCTGATCAGACAGGATTTCGAGCGCGCCCAGGAAATCGTCCAGGCGCCGTTCGTGGCGCAACAAAACAACTCTTATTTCCAGTTCGAGGCGATCCTGGTTGTCGACATGGCCGGGCGTGTGTTCGCCTCCAGCCTGCCGGATGCCTACCGTTCGGCCAGCGACATCCGCTCCTATAGCAGTCAGTTCGCGAAAATCTGGACCCGACTCGCCGGCAATCGCCGCCTGACGGTCTTCGACGATGACGGCGAGAAGACGCTGGTAGCGGTCCCGATCCACAAGGATGGCCTTGATCTGGGCAATCTGATCATCGTCCACACGCCCGATTTCTACCTTGACCGTTTTCTCGAGGCCGCACTCAGGGCGGCCGTGCTGACACTGATAGCGCTGGGCCTGTTGTTGCCCTTGAGCTGGTATTGGGGTGCGCGGATGGCGCGGCCGCTGACCCTGCTGGCAGGACGCATGCGCACCCCGGAGGGCGGGCTGCCGGAACCGCTGCCGTCGAATGCCTACCCCTATCGTGACGAATTGGGCCAGTTGTTCAACCAGTTCGACCGCCTGACTGCCGAGCTACGGGACAAGGAACGTGTGCGCCTGGCCGCCATGGAGTCGGAACATCTGGCCGCATTGGGCAGGATGACGGCCGGCATCGCCCATGAGATCAACAACCCGCTCGGCGGCCTGTTGACCGCCATCGACACGCTGAAGCGCTACGGCAAGCATGACCCGGTCGCCGACCGGGTCGTGCCCATGCTGGAACGCGGCCTGAAGCAGATCCAGGAAACCGTTTCCGCGATGCTGGTCGAGGTGCGCACGGGCAAGCAACGCCCCTTGAACCGTCAGGACATCGAAGATGTCCTGACCATCGTCCGCCAGGGGACACAAAAACCAGGCGCCCAACTGGTGATGAACAATGGCATTGCCGAAGAGGTTCCGTTGCCGGCCAACCTGATCCGGCAGATCCTGATCAATCTGTTGCTCAACGCCTGTCAGGCCGCCGGGCAGGGCAACGTCCACACATCCATCACCCGGTCCGATAGCGGCATCGTCATTGCCGTCGACAATACCGGGCCAGCGATCCCGGAGGCGATCCGGGACCGTCTGTTCGAGCCCCGGGTCGGCGCCAACGATGATGGCCACGGCCTCGGCCTCTGGGTGACCCGCCAGATCGTCGAACAGTTGCGCGGCAAGATATCGGCCGAAAGCCGGGATGGCCTGACCCGCTTCACCGTCGCACTGCCCCTGGGGGAGCCGGCATGAACGGCATGCCGACCCGCATCTGCCTGATCGACGACGATCCCGTCATGGGCGAGGCGCTATCGCTGCGACTGGAGCTGGAAGGCCATACCTGCGACTGGTTCAAGCTCGGCCAGCCGGCCATCCAGGCCATCGGCAAGGGCGGCTATCACGCCGTGATCTGCGATATCCAGCTGCCGGACATCAGTGGCGAGGAAATCTTCCACAGCCTCAGGGAAGAAGGCAGGGCCATGACGCCGTTCATCTTCATCACCGGCTTCGGCAATGTCGACCAGGCCGTGCGCCTGATCAAGCAGGGGGCCGCCGATTACCTGATCAAGCCGTTCGATCCCGACACCCTGCTCGACAAGCTGGGCTTGCTGAGAGGCACCCTGAAGATCGCCCCCGACCATGCCGAACCGCTGGGTCCGTCGCCAGCCATGGTCTTTCTGGATCACTTGCTGGCCCGTATCGGGCCGACCCAGTCGAGCGTGCTGATCACCGGCGAATCCGGGGTCGGCAAGGAGCGCATCGCCCGCAAGCTGCATGTCCTGGGCCGGCCGGAGCAGCCCTTCGTCGCGGTCAACTGCGGCGCCCTCAGCGAAACCCTGCTCGAGGCCGAGCTGTTCGGCTACGAAAAGGGGGCCTTCACCGGTGCCAACAAGACCAAGCATGGCCTGTTCGAGCAAGCCCATGACGGCACTTTGTTCCTCGACGAGATCAGCGAAACCTCGCCCGCCATGCAGGTCAAGCTGCTTCGGGTCATCGAGGAGAGGCAGGTCATTCGGGTCGGCGGCGAGACCGGCATCGGGGTCGATTTCCGCCTGGTCGCGGCATCGAACCAGGACATCAAGAACCTGGTCGAGGACGGCCGGTTTCGTCAGGACCTCTATTTCCGCCTCAACGTGATCCAGTTGCGGGTGCCGCCGCTGCGCGAACGCCTGGACGACATACCCTGGCTGGCCGAACGTTTCCTGAACGTGTGCGCGGCGCACCGCAGCCGTGTACCCAAGCGACTGTCACCGGCCGCCAGACAAGCGCTGCAGCAATACCCCTGGCCGGGCAACGTGCGCGAACTCAAGCATCTGCTGGAACGGGCCTGCGTGCTCACGGATGGCCAGGTACTGGGCCCGAACGACCTGTTCGACAAACCGCCGGCAAGCCTCGCGCCCGACCTGGCGAACGCCAAGCTGGGCGACTATCTGAACGAGTGCGAACGCGCCTATATCTGCCAGGCCCTGCACGAACAGGACTGGCGCATCCAGGAAACCGCCAACCGGCTGGGCATCAGCCGGAAGGGGTTGTGGGAGAAGATGAAGAAACTGGCCATCAGCCGGAACGGCGAAGCCGTCCGGGCCGACTGATCACTGCTCGTCTTCGACCGGCTTGAACTGGGCCGACAACTGCTGCTGGACCGGCGGCGGCACCTGTTCGTAGTGGGCGAGTTCCAGGGTGTAGGAGCCCTGGCCGCCGGTGAGCGCCTTCAGGCGCTGCTGGAAATTATCCAGTTCGGCCAGCGGCACCAGGCCGTTGATCATCATCATGCCGCCGCGGCCGCCCTGGCTGCCGGTAATCTGGCCGCGCCGCCCCGAGAGGTCGCCGCTGACGTCGCCGAAGTAGGGCTCCGGCACGGTCAGCTCGATGTTGACGATGGGCTCCAGCACGATCGGCCTGGCCTTGGCCATGGCATCCTGGAAGGCCTTCTTGCCGGCGGTGACGAAGGCGATCTCCTTGCCGTCGACCGGGTGGTTCTTGCCGTCGTAGACGGTGACGCGCACATCCTGCAGCGGGAAGCCGGCCGCCGCGCCCAGGCCCATGGCCTGGCGCACGCCCTTCTCCACCGCCGGGATGAAGGTGCCGGGGATGACGCCGCCCTTCACCGCATCGACGAACTCGAAGCCCTGGCCGCGTTCCATCGGCTCCACCCGCAGGTAGACCTCGCCGAACTGGCCGGCGCCGCCGGACTGCTTCTTGTGCCGGTGGTGGCCCTCGGCCGGGGCCAGGATGGTCTCGCGGTAGGGGATGGTGGGCGGATGGGTGTCGACCTCGAGGCGGAACTGCTCGCGCATCTTTTCCAGCACGTTGCTCAGGTGCATCTCGCCCAGGCCGCGGATCACCGCCTCGTGGGTGGTGGCATCGTGTTCGACGTGCAGGCCGGGGTCCTCGGCGGTCAGCTTGTGCAGCACCTCGGCCAGCTTGGAGGCGTCGGCCTGCTTCTTCGGCCGCACCGCGAGGCCGAACACGGCATGCGGGAAGTCGAGCGGCTGCATGTGGATGTGGTCGTCCTCGGGGGCGTCGTGCAGCACGGAATCGAAGGTCAGGTCATCGATCTTGGTCACTGCACATATGTCGCCCGGCACGCAGGCCTCGACCTCGGTCAGCTGCTTGCCCTGGAGCATGTACAGGTGGCTGACCTTGAACGGCTTGCGGCTGTCGCCGATGTAGAGCTGGCTGTTCGGCGTCACCGTGCCCTGGTGGACCCGGAAGGTGCAGGTCTTGCCGACGTAGGGGTCCATCTCGACCTTGAATACGTGGGCGATGACGTGTTTGGCCGGGTCGGGCTCGGAGTTGAACGGAACGGCCGCCTCGTCCTCGCCCTTCACGAACAGGGGCGGATTGCCCTCGGTGGGATTGGGCAGCAGCTTGACCAGGACGTCGAGCAGTTCGGCGATGCCGACGCCGTTCTGGGCCGAGACGAAGCACACCGGCACCAGGTGGCCTTCGCGCAGGGCCTGTTCGAACGGGGCATGCAACTGGTCCGGCTGCACCTCGCCCTGTTCCAGGTAGATGTTCATCAGGTCCTCGTCGACCTCGACCACCTGGTCGACCAAAGCGCGGTGGGCATCGGCCACGGAAGAGAAGTCGGCCTCGCCGCCGGGATTGAAGAAGCAGTCGGTGACCTTCGTGCCGGCGCCGGCCGGCAGGTTGATCGGCAGGCATTCGCGGCCGAAGGCACTCTGGATTTCGGCCAGCAGGCCAGGCAGGTCGACGCCGGGGGCGTCGATCTTGTTGACCACGATCATGCGGTCGAGCTTGCGGGTCTGCGCCCAATGCATCATCCGGCTGGCGGTCAACTCGATGCCCTTCTGGGCATCGATCACCACCGCCACGGTCTCGGCGGCGTCCAGGGCGCACAGCGCCTGGCCCATGAAATCGGGATAGCCCGGGGTATCGACCAGATGGATGCGGCTGCCGGCGTGGTCCAGATGGGCCAGGGCCAGCTTGACCGAATGCAGGTGTTCCTTCTCCAGCGGGTCGTAGTCGCACACGGTGCTGCCGCGCTGGACGCTGCCCGGCGTGGCGATGGCGCCGGCCTTGGCCAGCAGGGATTCGATCAGGGTGGTCTTGCCGGCTCCGCCATGGCCGACCAAAGCGAGGGTACGGATGTTCTCGGGCGTAAGATTGGACATGCTTCTTCTTTCTTGCTTGTGCTGTTAATGCGGGGTTTCGAGCAGTATAGGTAGGCGCCGGGCCGCCCACAACGGACATAAGCATCTTCAATAGCCCTGCCGTCCCGCCGGTTGGCCTATGATTGTCGCATTCAACACGGGGAAAAGGGGAAGACACCATGCTGGCGCTCACAGTAATCGTCCTCGGGGCCCTGTTGCTGGCCCTGATCTACGGCATCTCGATCTACAACAGCCTGGTCCAGATCAAGCACAACGTCAGCATGGCCTGGGCCAACATCGACGTGCTGCTCAAGCAGCGCCACGACGAGTTGCCCAAGTTGGTGGAGACCTGCCGGCAATACAAGGAATTCGAGCAGGCCACCCTGGAGCGGGTGACCGCGGCCCGCGGCCAGGTCCACCAGGCCCGCGAAAGCCATGACCTGGAGGCCCTCGGCGTGGCCGAGGGCGCCCTGCGCGCCGGCCTCGGCCAGTTGTTCGCGGTGGTCGAGGCCTACCCGAACCTGAAGGCCAACGAGCAATTCATGCAGCTGCTCAAACGGATCTCCGTTCTCGAAGACGCCATCGCCGACCGGCGCGAGTTGTACAACGACAGTGTCAACATCAATAACGTGCGCATCGAGCAGTTCCCCGACACCATCGTGGCCGGCATGTTCCGGTTCCAGCCCGCGCAACTGCTGAAATTCGCCGAGGCCGAGAAGGCCGACGTGGACCTTGGACAAATGTTCGGGGGCCATGCCTGAGAGCCTGCCATATACATTCACGAGGGCGCGCCGGTGGCGATTTTTGTTCAGTGCAAGGCGCGGCGAAGCGCCGTTTGGTCATTCCAAACAAGCGAGCCGCAACACCGCAATGGGCAAAAATCGCCCCGTCCCTTCGGGTTGTGCCCAAAAACGGCGTCTGCGGCGTTACGCCGCTTGCGAATGGAACAACCATTCGCTGTGCGACGCGCCTTGCATCCATCCGTTTTTGAACGCAACGCGCTCCTCGTGAATGTATATGACAGGCTCTGCTGAACGATGCCGCGCCTGACCCGATACTGGCGGGACTGGCTGTCCGGTGGCGGCTACCTCATGCTGCTGATGCTCGGCCTGCAGATGGAAACGGCGGCGGCCTGGGCCGGCGCACTCGCCGCCACCTTCGCCCTGGCCCTGTTCGCCTGGCAGGCCAGCCTGCGCCGCCAGCGCGCCGTCGCCGACACGCCAACCTCGCGCATCGCTTCGGCCGCCCAGGGCTATGTCGAACTGGTCGGCGCCGGCCAGCCGCTGGACGACCTGCCCATCTACAGCCCCAGCCATCACCTGCCCTGCCTGTGGTATCGCTACCGTTCCT
>JAQTLU010000019.1 GCA_028714735.1 Gallionellaceae bacterium
CGGGGCGTTCAGGGTCGAAAAGGACCTTGATTCAGTGAGGATTGCGGAAATGGTCGTCATTTTTTGAAATTTAACCGTTCAAAACGGGACGGGAGCGGCTCAGATCGTTTCGTTCAGAGGTTCCTTAACATAGGCTGGTTCATGTCAGGTTACCGTGAAGGAAACCCGCTGATTGGCCCGGAGATAGCATTGATAAAGTTTGGTGATGGTTACCGCTTATCAGCCAAGCACGATACTAATAGGATGTTGCTCCAGTGATGGCTTTATACGAGCCGCTCCTGTTGGTTTGGCGTTATTGGTCCCAGATACCAGCGCCCCCCGCCAAGGTCACACGAACCTGAAAGTGCCTTCTCGAAATAGTTTCTGGCAAGCGTCTACAACGACATGATCGAATAGGGTGAATTTACCTTTCTCAACCTCATTCAAGGCGACCTCAATACCGAGCCCTGCTCGATATGGACGATGCGAGGCCATGGCTTCCACTACATCAGCAACGGCCAATATTCGCGCACCGAAGAGAATGTCGCCATCACCTATTCCAAATGGATAACCCGTCCCATCAAGTCGTTCGTGGTGCTGGCGCACCATCTCAGCGAGGGGCCACGGGAACTTGATGCCCTTAAGGATTTCATAACTGGCCAGAACATGGTTCTTGACCAAACCGTATTCCAAATCGTTCAACGCGCTGGGCTTAACCAGTATCTCGGCGGGGACGTTTATTTTTCCGATATCGTGGACTATCGCCGCCAGGTAAATCCCGTGTGTTTCGTCATCGGACATCCCCAGTTCCATTGCGATGGCCTTAGCGAGTTCAGCCACTCTGCGTTGATGGCCAGCGGTATAGGGGTCGCGCATTTCGATGGTCATGGAAATGGCTCTCAACGCATCTTCCAAGCTATTTCTCAGCATCAGTTCATGATGTTCACCGAGAAGTGCGAGCCGATTTCGCTCCCCCTTGGTGCGCAACATTTCGATACCAAAAGACGTGTCGGATGCCGTTTCCTTCAGGTATTGGACCTGAACGGCACCGAATTCATCTTCACGTTGTGCGCAGAGGATCAATGCCCCAAAGGGTTTGCCATCCATATGGAGCGGCAAGATGATGACCGAACGGTAACCAAATTTCGCGGCCTGCTCACCCAGGCGCTTATGCACGGATTCTTGGCTTGTGTCGTTGATTATCAGTGCCTTGTCTTCCCGAACAGCAGTAAGGACCGGTTGCAGGCCGTTACCCGCCTTGTTCCAGTCGATCCGGTCCGATTTGTCCTCCGCTGTGGAATAGGATGCTGCTGTGCGCAGGAACATGTCGTGCTCCGGTCCGGCGAATCCTATCCAGGCGGCAAGATAGCCGCCCTCTTCTACGATGTCCCGGCAGATTCGTTCCAACAATTCCGGTTCCGTCTTGGCGAAGAGTAAGGAACGATTGCCTGCTGACAGAACACGCAAAGCGCGGTTGACCCGTGACAATTCATCATTCACAGCCCTGATTTGCGCATCCTGGACCTGCAATGAATCCGCCATTAAGTCGAAGGACTTCGCCAGTCGACCCAGTTCTCCATCTGGCGCCATCTTGACTCGTGCCGTCCAATCACCACCCGCAAGTTGAGAGGCGGCCTGCTCGATAGCCAGTATTTTTCTCAGAAAATATCGTTCCCCCCAGTAATAGACGAGAACCAGGACCACCACGAATTCCAAAAGACTGATGAGAAGCGCGTTTGCCAAACTTCTATAGGCAGGCCACAGCAGGGTGTCTAGCGGGACATCCAGGATCACGCTCATGTCACCTGAACCAGTCTTGAACTGACGCATTACGATCATACTGCGCTGACCGGTGAGATCCAGTCCGTCCAAGACTGGACCACTTGCTGACTTTGCTTGCTGATAGAAAGCAGTGTTCGCTATGGTTTTGTTCACCCACTTGGACACGTTGCTTGAACCGGCAATAACTATCCCATTGCCGTTGACCAGGAGCAAATGACCTTCAGGTGGCAACTTGACCTCCTTGGTTTCTTCCTTGACCCAGGAGAAATCCATCGCCACGAGGATCACATATTGCACATGGCCGTCATCCCGCATCGGACGAGCCATAATTGCTTCGTAATCAGATGCTTGGGAAATTTCTCCTACATTGATGACGCCCAAGTCCGACTGCTTCAAGGCGTCAATGAAATAGCGTTTACCGCTAACATTGCTGGCAACCAGCCAGGGGATGGAATTACAGGAAATTTTCCCATTCGGGTCAGCCAGTGCGAAGCGGCCAAACTCTGGATCGAGGCCGGGCGCACCTGTAACACCCTGGCGACAGATTCTTTTGCCCAAACCTTTACGGATTTGGTTAATGACCAGAAACGCGGCCTGACGCGCCTGAGCAACATGGCGGTGTTGTTCGCTTTCGATCCATCGGGCGATCCACTGGAATTCAACCTCCAGTGCGACCTGAGTTTTTTCTAAATTGTGCAGCGCCTTGACTGTTGATAGCCCGGTAAGAACCAAGAACAACAAAGTCAAGAACAAAATGGCCTTTATCCTAAGGCCGCTTGCTGCCCACATTTTTATATTGATGCCCACATTTTTTAAGGAAATTGAGCAAACTCATTGCAGCACCAGAGGGGACAAGTTGTGGCCACAATTCAGTTACCCTCCATACCTCCTTTGTCAATAGACATAATCACAATATAGTCATTTCGCGGCAACGGAAAGCGATAAACCATACACTCGGTCTGGTTTCCATCTTGAAGGTGTCGTGCGACCTCATGCCCTTGGATGCCGGCTTCAGCCAAAAACCAGCATTCAGCAATAGTTCTGGGTCTGCCTGCAGACGTGCTCTCACGTGGCACCCGCAGGATGGTTGCCACGCTGAACCCTCCCTTCAAAACCGATCCAAAACCATGGCCTCCACGGTCACGAGCAGTGTCACGACTGCCCACAATTCTGTGGACTTATGTCGATCTGGATGTCTTGCGCGGCTGTTCAATAAGGCGCCCTCCCCACTCAAGGAGAGGGCGTCACGTCTTGATGCCCGGGCTAACGCACCTTGACCTTGATGAGTTCCTCGCCATCGGGGTCGGTCACATGCACGGCGCAGGCGATGCAGGGATCGAAGCTGTGGATGGTGCGCAGGATCTCGATCGGCTGTTTCGGGTCGGCCAGGACGTGGCGGTCCTGCAAGGCCGCCTCGTAGGGGCCGGCTTGGCCCTGGGGGTCGCGCGGGCCGGCGTTCCAGGTGCTCGGCACCACGGCCTGGTAGTTGCTGATCCGGCCGTCGTCGATGACGATCCAGTGCGACAGACCGCCGCGCGGCGCTTCCATGAGGCCGACGCCGTTCATGTGCTTCGGCCAGGTGGACGGTTCCCAGTATTGCTCGTTGAAGGTGCGCACGTCGCCGGCCTTGATGTTGGCCAGCAACTCGTCGTACATCCCCGGCATGGCGTCGGCGACGATCTTCGACTCCAGGGTGCGGGCGGCGGTGCGGCCCAGGGTCGAATACAGCGCCTCGACCGGCACGTCCAGGGTCTTCAGGGCGTAGTCGACCAGGTCCTTGGCCTGGGCATTGCCCGCGGCGACCATCAGCAGGACACGGGCCAGCGGGCCGACCTCGACCACCTTGCCTTGCCAGCGCGGCGACTTCAGCCAGGAATATTTGCTCTCGACATCCAGTTGCTCATAGGGCGGCTTGGGGCCGGTGAAGTTGAACTCGGTCTCGCCGGACCAGGGGTGCAGGCCCTTGTCGTCGCCGGCGCCGTACTTGTACCAGGCGTGGGTGATGAACTCCTGGATCTCGTCGTCCTTGTCGAGGTCGATCGGGTGGATGGTGGAGAGGTCGCGATTGAGGATGACGCCGCGCGGTATCAGGTAGGAATCGGTGTCCCAGAAGCCCTTGGCCGGCAGGTCGCCAAAACACAGGAAATTGCCCACGCCTTCGCCGCGGGCTCCCCAGTCCTTGTAGAAGCCGGCGATGGCGAGGGTATCCGGGACATAGACCTGGTCGACGAACTCGCGCATCTTGTCGATGACGTTCTGCACGGTTTGCAAGCCGATCATGTTGACCGCCGTGGCGTCCTGGCCGCCCCGGTGCATCGGCCCCTTGCCGTGGCCGTCGCCGGCCTGCACGGAGATCGCCGAGGGCACGCCGCCGACCACGAAGTTGGGGTGTGGGTTCTTGCCGCCGAAGATGGTGTGCAGCTTGACCACGTCGCGCTGCCAGGCCAGGGCCTCGAGGTAGTGCGCCACCGCCATCAGGTTGGCCTCGGGCGGCAGCTTGTAGGCCGGGTGGCCCCAGTAGCCATTGGCGAAGATACCGAGCTGGCCCTGTTCGACGAAGGTCTTGATCTTTTTCTGCACGTCCTCGAAATAGCCGGGCGAGGACTTCGGCCACTTGCTGATGCTCTGGGCCAGTTGCGAGGTCGCCCTGGGGTCGGCCTTGAGGGCAGACACCACGTCGACCCAGTCGAGTGCGTGCAGGTGGTAGAAGTGCATGACGTGGTCGTGCACGTACTGGGCCGCGATCATCAGGTTGCGGATGATCTCGGCGTTGCGCGGGATGCGGTAGTCGGGCAGGGACCGGTGCAGCGCATCCTCCACCGAACGTACCGAGGCGAGGCCGTGCACCAGGGTGCAGACGCCGCAGATGCGCTGGGCGAAGGCCCAGGCGTCGCGCGGGTCGCGGCCGCGCAGGATGATCTCGATGCCGCGCACCATGGTGCCGGCGGAATAGGCGCTGGTGATGCGGCCCTGCTCGTCGGTGGCCGCCTCGATGCGCAGGTGGCCCTCGATGCGGGTGATGGGATCGACGACGATGCGTTGTGCTGTGCTCATGACCTTTTCCTTACTCGCTCAGGAATGCATCGAGGATGCGGTACTGCTGTTCGGCCTCGCGGGTCTCGGTGCCTTCGCCTCCGGCGATGCTGGCGCAGGTGCGCGCCATGCGCGCCTCCATGGCCGCGTCCCAGGCCAGGTTGTCGTGCTCTGCCGCCGGCTTGACGCAGTTCACCGCCGCCTTGCAGACGAAATGTCCGGCCTGGGCCGACCAGTCGGTCTCCCGGCCGCACTGGGTATAGCTTTCCACGCTGGCCGCCTTGGCGGCCAGGTACATGGCGCCCAGTTCGACCTCGGTGATGTCCGGGCGCTTGGCGGCATTCACGGCACCGGCCACCCGCACGTCACCGCACAGGGCCAGCACGCTGCCGACGAAACGCGCCGCCACCTGGCGCTGGCGGGCCGGGTCGAGACCGGCCAGGGCCGCCTTGAATTCCTTGTCGTTGCCGATGGTCATGGCGTCACGCTCCTTCCGAATTGACGGGGTCCGGGATGTGCTCGGCGATGGTTTCGGTCAGGCCGACCACGGGGATGTCCATCTGGTAATGCTCCAAGCCCTCTTCCAGGACGATCCGGCAGTTCGCGCAGGCGGTCACCAGTCGGTCCGGCTTGACCGCGTCGAGCTGGGCCTTCTTCTTCTTGAACGCCTCCAGGCGCAGTTCCTCGCCCTCCTCGATGGCCGAGGCGCCGCCGCCGCCGCCGCAACACCAGTTCATGAAACCGGCATCGGGCATCTCGACGAAGTCCTGGGCGATCTGCTTCATCAGGCTGCGCTGCTGCTGGATGACGCCGCCACGCCGGGCCAGCTGGCAGGGGTCGTGGAAGGTCAGGCGGTCGGTTTCCATGCCTTCGGTCTTGAGCAGGCCCTGTTCCTGGAACTCGCCCAGCACCTCGATGATGTGCTTGACCTGGAAGGTGAACGGCCGCCCGACCAGGTTGGCACCTTCCCAGCGCAGTGCGGTATAGGCGTGGCCGCACTCGGGGCTGATCACGGTCTTGACCTTGAGCCGCTCGGCGCCGTCGACGATGCGCGTGACGATGACCCGGGCCAGGTCCGAGTTGCCGATCTGCATGCCGGCGTTGGTGGCCTCGAAGGCGGTCGAACACAGGGTCCAGGTCTTGCCGGCCTGGCGCATGATCTTGGCGATGGCGGCCAGGTATTCCGGGAAGTTGATGATCTCCATGGACGACAGCATGACCATGTACTCGGCGCCCTCGACGTCGAGCGGGATGGGGATGTCGTGGTCCTCCTCGACGTGCTTCATCTGCGCCTTCACGGCCGGCAGCTTGACCCCCATCGGACTGCCGATGGTGATCGTGCGGCTGGCCGCGCCCTTGATGCCGTCGGGGGCGTTGCCGGAGGCCGACATGCCCTCGCGCAGCTTGCGCACCATGTAGACGATGTCGTTGCCGACCGGGCAGACCACCGAGCAGCGGCCGCACAGGGTGCAGGAGTTGTAGACCAGTTCCTGCCACTCGTGCAGTTCGGCGTCGGTCACCGGCTTGGCCAGGCCGACCAGCTTGGCCAGTCGGCCGAGCAAGGTGTATTCCTGCTCGTAGACCCGGCGCAGGGGTTCCAGCTTGTGGATGGGCGTGTACTTGGGATCGCCCGTTTCGGTGTAGAACAGGCAGGCCTCGGCGCACAGGCCGCAGTGCACGCAACTGTTGAAATAGCTGGCGATGGGCGCGTCGATGACCTCTTTCAGGACGCGCACGCCTTTTTCGAGAGTCGCAGTCATACCCCTTCCTCCTTAACTGTAATCGGGCAATGACCGACATCACGTCGGAAGCTGCCGGCATTCGCGGCCGGTCGCATCCCCGCTGCGCGGGGCCCCTGCTTCCTGCTCATACTGGCACCCCCTTATGTCCGTTGACCGCGCCGTTGTACCAGCGCGAGCCGAATACCGTGAAGGCGTGGAACAGCTTGGTGAAGGGCAGCACCACCAGCAACACCTCCACGCTGAGTATGTGCAGGGCCAGCATGGTGGTGTAGGGCAGCAGCAGGTGCTGGACCGCCAGCCAACCGGTCAGCACCGGCAGGAAGGTCACCGCCCAGGTGAACCAGTCCTCGAACGTCGACAGGAAGCGCTTGACCGGTTTCTTGATGCGGTCGACCAGGACCACGACCATGGCCGCCAGGGTCACCACCGTCACCAGGTCGATGATCTGCGACGGCAGGCCCGGCCAGGAGATGCCCAGCAGGCCCTCGATCAGCTTGATGTGGGGCGCAAAGAAAAACACGATCAGGGCCAGGCCGATATGGAAGACGTAACCGCCGACATAGGTGACCGGCGACTGCTTGAACATCCCCGGCGGCGGCACCGAGCGGCGCACGATGGTGTGCCAGCCGGAGGCGCCAGGGGTATGTCTGGGCGCGGCCAGATCCTTCTTGCGGCCGAGGCTGTAGATCTCGACCAGGCGCCAGATCACGCCCAGCAGGAAGATGGCCACGGCGATGTCGAGGCCGGTGCCACGTACCCAGGTCAGGAATTGCAGTTCATTCATGATGCTTCTCCAGATCGGCCAGGGTGGTCGTTTCGTGGCCCGTCTTGGCGGCGCCCTTTCTGGCCTTGTTGGATACGCTGATCGCGATGCCGGCGACGGCGCCCGCCACGGCGGCCCCGGCGGCCAGCTTGAGCGGGTTGGCGGGCATCGACAGGGCCTTGTAGAAACTGCCGGCGTCCCAGAAATCAGGCTCGGAACAGCCCAGGCAACCATGGCCGGACTCGACCGGCCAGGAGGTGCCGCCGTTCCATTTCACGCTGGCGCAGGCGTTGTAGGTCACCGGGCCCTTGCAGCCCAGCTCGAACAGGCACCAGCCCTTGCGGGCGCCCTCGTCGTCGAAGGTCTTGGCGAACTTGCCCTGGTCGTAGAACGGTCGCCGGTAGCAGCGGTCGTGGATGGTCTCGCCGTAGAAGGACTTCGGCCGGCCGAGATGGTCCAATTCAGGCAGGCTGCCGAAAGTCAGGTAATGCGCCAGCACCCCGGTGATCACCGCCGGGATGGGCGGGCAGCCCGGGATGTTGACGATGGGCTTGTCCTTGATGACGTCGGACACCGCCACCGCGCCAGTCGGATTCGGATTTGCTTTCGGCAGGCCGCCGTAGGCCGCGCAGGAACCCATGGCGACGATGGCCGCCGCGCCCTGGGCGACCTCCTTCAGCATTTCCAGGTTGCTGCGCCCGGCGATGCAGGAATAGGCGCCGTCAAGACCGAGCGGCACCGAGCCGTCGACGATCAGGATGTACTTGCCCATGTTGCGCTCCATGGCCTCGTGCAGCGCGGCCTCGGCCTGGTGGCCGGCCGCGGCCATCAGGGTCTCCTGGTAATCCAGGGAGATCATGTCGAAGATCATGCCCTCGATGCTGGGCGAATGGGAGCGGGTGATCGATTCGGTGCAGCCGGTGCATTCCTGGAACGGCAGCCAGATCACCGAGGGCCGCGGTGCCTTGGCCAGTGCCTCGGCGAAGGCCTTGCCGGCCGAAGGCGGCAGGGCCATCAGGGAGGCCAGGGTGGCGCAGTACTTGAGGAAGGCACGGCGCGAGATGCCTTGGCCGGCCAGGGTTTCCAGTATCCGGTTATCGCTCATGATGGTTCGCTTCCTCCTAAAAATGGGGTCAGGACAGATCGGCATTCCGGTTTCTGAGATGTTCGAGTCCGCTTTCGACATCGTCCGGATGGGCTGAAATCAATTCGGGTACATAGGCGACCTGGATGAATTCGCTGATCAGGTGGCCGCCTTCGTCACAATGTTCTATCCACCAGACCGCCGGATAGGCAGTTTCCAGGATGCGGGAACGGCCGCCGATGTCCAGGTGGATTTCCACCTCGCCCTTGCCCAGTTGCTCCAGCAACCAGATCCGGTCGCCAGGCGACAGGGGCAGGCCCCGGATATCGACGATGCCACCCTCGCCGGTACGCAACAGGCCATCGAGCAGTGTTTCGACCTCGCCCAGAACCGCCCGCGCGTTGCCGGTCAGGGCGCCTGTTTCGGCCACGACGGGGATATCAGGCAGCGCCATGCCGCCACCCCCGGATCAGGCTACGGATCTGCTCGCAGGCCTCGGGCACTGCGGCCGCGACCGGTCCGGTGGGGTCGTCGCCCCAGTCGACCTTCGCGGGCTGGATGGCGACCAGCGCCCTTTGCGCCGGCCAGGTGTCGGTCAGTCTGGCGATGCTCATCAGGTCGGTCAGGCCGACCTCGTGCACGCTGGATTTGCGGTTGCCGAGCAGGAAGCTGTCCATCTCGATGCTCTCGAACACCCGGACCGTGCCGGGCAGGGCGTCCAACTGGGCGGCATCGACCACGATCAAGGCCCCGGCATCGGCGATCGGGCCGGCCAGCGTGAAGCTCAGGGTACCGCCGTCAAGCAGTTCGATCTCTTCGTCGTCGGGGGAACCGTGATTGGCCAGGGCCTGAATGACATGTACGCCGACACCCTCGTCGGACAGCAAGGTATTGCCTATGCCCAGGATCAGAATTTTCATGTATTTACGCTAGCAAGGCATGGCGTGAATACGAATTGAAAACTTCAATATCCCAAATTGCTTATCAAAGAATTGATATAAATATATCGTTATTCGCTGATATGCTTATTCTTATATCGACTCCAGCCTCGCCTATACTGCTGCCATGTGCCTCGCCATCCCCATGCAAATCGAAGCCATCGAAGGCTATCTCGCCCGCTGCCAGGCCAAGGGTGTCTGGCGCGATGTCTCGCTGTTCATGATGCAGGACGAAATGCCCAAGGTCGGCGACTATGTCATGGTCCACGTCGGCTATGCCATCCAGACCATGACCGAGGCCGAGGCCCGCTCGTCCTGGGAACTGTTCGACGAACTGCTGTGCGAGACGGACGTCCCTCCCGAACATGCATGAGTTGTCCGTCGCCCAGGCCCTGGTCGACCAGGTCGAGGATCTGGCTCGGCAACACGGGGCGACCGGGGTCCACCTGATCCGGGTCCGCATCGGCCCGCTGGCCGGGGTGGTGGCCGAGTTGCTGGGCACCGCCTTCCCGCTTGCCGCCGCCGGCGGGCGTGCGGAATTCGCCCGGCTGGAATGGGTCGAAGCCCCGATCCGGGTACGTTGCCGGACCTGCGGTGCGGAGACCGAGGCGCAAGCCAACAAGCTGGTCTGCGGCGCCTGCGGCGACTGGCAGACCGAGGTCGTTTCCGGCGACGAGTTGATCCTGGAAACGGTCGAGTTGGACATTCCGGAACGAATAGAGGGCTGAACATGTGCGACACCTGCGGCTGCAACGTCACGCCGGGCAATGTGAAATTCGCCTACAAGCCGGTCGAACCCGGCGCCACCACCATCTCGGTGCTGCAAGGCTTATTGAAGAAAAACGACGACCAGGCCGATCATAACCGCGCCCATTTCGACGCCCGCGGCATCCTGACGGTCAACCTGATGTCCTCGCCGGGTTCCGGCAAGACCGCGCTCCTGGAGGCCACCATCAAGGCGCTCAAGAGCGAGTTCAGGATCGCCGTGATCGAGGGCGACCTGGAGACCGAAAACGACGCCGAGCGCATCCGCGCCCAGGGCGTGCCGGCGCACCAGATCGTCACCGGTACCGCCTGCCATCTCGACGCCCACATGGTCCACGACGCCCTGCACCAGATGGACCTGAGCGGCATCGACCTACTGTTCGTCGAGAACGTCGGCAACCTGGTCTGCCCGGCCAGCTTCGACCTCGGCCAGCATGCCAACGTCGCTTTGCTGTCGACCACCGAGGGCGACGACAAGCCGGCCAAGTACCCGGTCATGTTCCGCGGCGCCGACGCCGTGGTGATCAGCAAGACCGACCTGCTCGCGGTGCTGGACGATTTCTCGCCGGACAAGGCCGAACGCCATATCCGTGAACTCGCCAACCCGGCCCCGGTGCTGCGCCTGTCGGCGCGCAAGGGCGAGGGCATGGAGGCCTGGTTCGCCTGGCTGCGCGGCCAGTTGGCGAGCCAGCGCGCCCGCGTTGCCGCCGGCCAGACCCAACGGCCCACCATCCAGCCGGAAGGCGCCCTGATGCACGGCGCCAGGGCTACCGAGGCCGCATGAACGAAGCCCAGGTCTGGCTGGAGAAGATGCGCGCCCTGGAACTGCCGGGGCGGGTCAAGATCATGAACGTCTGCGGCGGCCATGAACGCTCGATCACCCAGGCCGGCCTGCGCGGCGTCCTTCCGGCCAACGTCGAACTGGTGCCCGGCCCCGGCTGCCCGGTCTGCGTCTGCCCCGAGGAAGACATCTACCAGGCCATCCAACTGGCCCTGGTCGACAAGGTCATCCTGGTCGCCTTCGGCGACATGTTGCGGGTGCCGGTCAACGTCCCCAAGGGTGAGATCCGCTCGCTGGTCGAGGCCCAGGCCGCCGGCGCCGACGTGCGTCCGATCGCCAGCCCGACCGAGGCCCGCAAAATCGCCCTCGACAACCCCGGCAAACCGGTCGTCTTCTTCGCCGCCGGCTTCGAGACCACCACCGCCCCGGTCGCCGCGGCCATCGCCGAAGGCCTGTCGGACAACCTGTCCATCCTGCTGTCCGGCCGCCTGACCTGGCCGGCGGTCGCCATGCTGCTCGACTCCGGCACGCCCGGCTTCGACGCCCTGGTCGCGCCCGGCCACGTCGCCACCATCATGGGGCCGGAGGAATGGCAGTTCGTGGTCGACCGGCACCACCTGCCCACCGCCGTGGCCGGCTTCCTGCCGGAATCGCTGCTCGCCGCGTTTTATTCGGTTTTGCGCCAGTTCGTCGACGGCAAGCACTTCCTCGACAACTGCTATCTGGAAGTCGCCCACCCGAGCGGCAACCCCACGGCTCAGCGCCTGCTCGCGAAGACCCTCGATGTGGTCGACGCCAACTGGCGCGGCATCGGCATCATCCCGAACTCGGGCTATGCCCTGAAGCCTGAATACGCCGCCTGGGACGCCCGCCGCATCTACCCCGACCATGCCGACCCGAAGCGCCGCCGCATCGGTGAGATGCCGCCCGGCTGCGACTGCGCCAAGGTCGTCCTGGGCAAGATCTACCCCAACCAGTGCCGCCTGTACGGCAAGGCCTGCACGCCGCGCAACCCGGTCGGCCCCTGCATGGTCTCCGATGAGGGCGCCTGCCGGATCTGGTGGTCCAGCGGCGTGCGCGAGGCGGAAACCGCCACCGAACAACCCGATTTTTAGCCTGTGACGCCCCCCCTTCAAACCGGAGATTCGCCCATGCAAGACCCCAAGCAACGCACCCATTTCTGGATCGGCAACGGCATGCTCGCCGGCGCACTGGCCACCCTGTTCTTCCTGGGCCCGCTGTCCGAACTCCTGGGCATCGGCGCCATGGTGCTGTGGATGGCCCTGGCCGGCATCGGCATGTATTTCATCATGCTGGACAAAGGACCGAAGACGGATCATCTGGACTGACCCAGCGTACGCCCGGCACTCCCGCCAGTGGCCGCGGCAGGCTGATTGGCCGTCGCCTGACCGTTAGTGGCGGGAGGGGTTAGAACTCCGATCCGGACAATTTGGCCAGTTGCGGCTTAAGCCCGGCAATCGGGGACGGCACACCCGCCTCGGCATAGAAATATTCGAGAAATTCCACCGTCGACCTGATCGCCCAGGCGGCAAAGCTGTATGACGCCCAGGCGCGCGGCAACACCGGCTCGTCCGGAAAGAAAACAGACGATTCGAACTTGTCGTGGAGGATGAATGACAGCTTGTCGTAGAGTTCCAGTTCATCCCGATGCTGGTTGAGCAGCTGATCGACGACCTTGTTGCGTAGCTTGATCAGCGCATCGACGTTTTGCACTGGCGCCACGCTGTAATCGAGCGGCTTGCCGACGCAAATTTCCAAGGCGTTTGAATATTTTCGCAGTATGTCCTCCATGCCGACGGGTTCGGTCTGCCTGTCTGCGGCGGTGGCAGCATGGCCTGCGACCGGATTGACGCAGTCGTCGATGTACAGCCTGTCCGCGCAATCGTCCAGAAACAGCACCGTCAATGCCGCGACACCGAGCGAACTGTGCAGGATCTCCGCCCAGAACGCACCGAATGGTTTGCCGGCGTTCTCCTGCTCGATCTGTGCCAGTTTCGATGAGTACTGACAGGCGGACTGGAGATGATGAAGGGCCAGATGCGCATGCATATCTGCCGTGGCGGCCTTGACCGCACTCGCTTGCTGATAGGCGCAAAGGTCGATCATGACAGACGATGCCTCCATGAAAGTACGCAAACAAACGCTTCTACACCAGTATCGTCAGACGTGTCTGACCATCTTGCTGCATGCATAGCCACCCCGATTCTTTCGATTTTTATCAAGACCACCCATACGCCTGAACGCATCCTTGTCAGTCGCCGGCCGATACGATTCCGGCATCAAGAAACAACGGCACCTCCAACCCATCCAGGGTTTGAATGGTATCGCCAGATTTATTAACTTATATGCGATAAGTGATAAATGTACATCCAATCCCGTAAAAATTACCATCGCGAATTTGGCAAAAACCAAAACCCTGACTTTGGCTCCGGCATGACCGGCGGCATGATAGTCTTCATGGATGAGGGCGATTCCCGTTATTGCATCCGGCAGAAAAACCTTGGACATGCGGCCAGACCGACCACGATGAGCGACCGCCACGAGCCGATAATTGCCGCCCTGGCCGGGTGAATCCAGTACATGACTGAACCCGAAGCCGCTTGCCGCCTCCTTCTATCCGGCCAGGTGCAGGGGGTGGGTTATCGCCCCTTTGTCTACCGGCTGGCGCACCAGATGGGTATCAAGGGCTGGGTGCAGAACGCCACCGGTGCGGTGGCAATTCATGCTGAAGGTCCGCAGGCGGCCCTGGCGGCCTTCGCGCACAGCCTGGTCGAACAGGCACCGGCCATCGCCCGGCCCAGACTGATTTCGGAGACGCCGGCCGCATTCGAGGGCCATGTGGGGTTCGCCATCCTGGCCAGCGACGGCGGCGCCGAGCCGGACATCCACGTGCCGCCGGACTATTTCACCTGCGACGACTGCCTGCGCGAGTTGCGCGACCCGGCCGACCGGCGGCACGGCTATGCCTTCATCAACTGCACCCAGTGCGGCCCCCGCTACACCCTGATCACCGCCCTGCCCTACGACCGGCCCAACACCAGCATGGCCGGGTTCCCGCTCTGCCCCGACTGCCGCAAGGAGTACGAGGACCCGTTGAACCGGCGCTTCCATGCCGAGCCGGTGGCCTGCCCGGTGTGCGGGCCGCACCTGGACTTCGTCGATGCACAAGGCAAGCTGACCGGCGACGAGGCCACCCTGGCCGCCGCCGTGGCCGTGTTGAAGGCGGGCGGCATCGTGGCGGTGAAGGGCGTCGGCGGCTACCACCTGATGTGCGACGCCGCCAACGACCGTGCGGTGGCCGAACTGCGCCGGCGCAAGCCCCGGCCGGCCAAGCCGCTGGCGGTGATGTTCCCGGCCGATGGCGGCCTGCTGGCCAGGAGCGTCCATCTTGCGCCTGAAGCGGAAGCGCTGCTGAAGTCGCCGGCGCGCCCGATCGTGCTGCTGGCGGTCGCCGACCCGCATGTCCTGTCGTCCCTCATCGCGCCCGGCCTCGCCGAGGTCGGCTGCCTGCTGCCCTACTCGCCCCTGCATCACCTGCTCCTGGAACGCTTCGGCGGCCCGCTGGTGGCCACCTCGGGCAACATCAGCGGCGAACCGGTGCTGACCGACAACGAGGAGGCACAGACCCGGCTGGCCGCGATCGCCGATGCCTTCCTGCATCACGACCGCCCCATCGTGCGGCCGGCCGACGATGCGGTGTTCCGGGTCATCGCCGGCAAGCCGCGGCCGATCCGCCTGGGCCGGGGCGTGGCGCCGCTGGAACTGGACCTGGCCGAACCCGTGCCGGAACCGCTGCTGGCCCTGGGCAGCCACATGAAGAACGCCATCTGCCTGGCCTGGGGCCGGCGTGCGGTGATCTCGCCGCACATCGGCGAGCTGGGCGCGCCGCGCAGCCTGGAGACCCTGGCGCGGGTGGCCGAGGACCTGCAACAGCTATACCGGGTACGCGCCACGCGCCTGTTGCTGGACGGTCACCCCGGCTACGGCTACCGGCAGTGGGCACGCGACAGCGGCCTGCCGACGGCGGAGGTCTGGCACCACCAGGCCCATGCCTCGGCCCTGGCCTGGGAGGTCCCGGAGGTGAAGGACTGGATCGTGTTTACCTGGGACGGCGTCGGCCTGGGCGAGGACGGCACGATCTGGGGCGGCGAGGCCTTTACCGGCGCACCGGGCCGCTGGCACCGGGCCGCCAGTCTGCGTTCGTTCCGGCTGCCGGGGGGCGACAAGGCCGGACGGCAGCCCTGGCGTTCTGCCGCCGCCCTGCTCTGGGAGGCCGGCCGGCCGGCCGCCTTCGCGCCGGACCTGCTCAGGCAGGCCTGGGAGCGCGGCATCAACAGCCCGGCCAGCAGTGCGGCCGGCCGCCTGTTCGACGCCGCGGCGGCCCTGATCGGGGTGTGCAGCCAGGCCAGCTTCGAGGGCGAGGGTCCGATGCGGCTGGAGGCACTGGCCGCCGGGCACATTCAGACGACCACCGCCGGGGCCGGTCCGGCATTGCCGCTGGCCAGGGACGCCACCGGCGTTTGGCGGGCGGACTGGGCGCCCCTGCTGGCCATGCTGACCGATGAATCGCTCACCCAGGGCGAGCGCGCCCGGCACTTCCACCAGGCCATGGCCGACAGCCTGGTCGACCAGGCCGTGCGACTGCGCGAGGAGACCGGCGTCGCCGACGTCGGCCTCACCGGCGGCGTATTCCAGAACCGCCTGCTCACCGAACTGGCCTTGGCCGGTCTGGCCGCGGCGGGTTTCCATGTCCATCCAGGCGAGCGTATCCCGGTCAACGATGCCGGTGTAAGCTTCGGCCAAATCATAGAGTACCTAGCCCGACATGAATGAAGATCACATCCTGCTGGCCCACGGCAACGGCGGCCGCTTCATGCGCGAACTGATCGGCGACATCTTCGCCCGCCACCTCGCCAACCCGGCCCTGGATACCGATGCCGACGCCGTATACCTGCCCGACCTGGCCGGCGACATCCTGGTCACCACCGACGGCTTCACCGTGCAGCCGATCGAGTTTCCCGGCGGCAACCTCGGCTCCCTGGCCGTGCATGGCGTGGTCAACGACCTCGCCGTGGCCGGGGCGGAGCCACGCTACTTCACCCTCTCGGCGATCATCGAGGAGGGCCTGGAAGTGGCCCTGCTCGACCGCCTGATCGCCAGTTTTGCGGCGGCGGCGCGCGAGAACGGCGCCGTCGTGGCGGCGGGCGATACCAAGGTGGTGCGCCACGGCGAGGGCGGCGGGCTCTATCTCAGCGTGGCCGGCATCGGCGTGCGCCGCGCCACGGTCGAGCTGGGCATGAAGCGCATCGCCCCGGGCGACGTGGTGCTGGTATCCGGGCCGATCGGTGACCATGGCGTCTCGGTGATGCTGGCGCGCGAGCAGTTCGGCCTGTCGGGCGCGCTGCGCTCCGATTCCGCCTCGGTGCTGCCGCTCGCCCGCGCGGTCTGGGACCTGCCCGGCCTGAAGTTCATGCGCGACCCGACCCGGGGCGGCCTGGCCACCGTGTGCCACGAGATCGCCCACGCCACCGGCAGCTCGGTGATCCTGCGCCAGGGCGACGTGCCGGTACGCGGCGAGGTGTCGTCGGTGTGCGAAATGCTCGGCTACGACCCCTATTTCCTGGCCTGCGAGGGCCGTGCGGTGGCGGTCGTGGCGCCGGACGCGGCGGCCGAGGTGCTGGCCCGCTGGCAGTCGCTGCCGGAAGGCGCCGAGGCCGCCATCATCGGCCGCATCGAGACCGGCGCCGCGCGGCTGATCCTGGAAACGGAACTGGGCGGACGCCGGGTGCTGGAAGAGCTGGAAGACGATCCCCTGCCGAGGATCTGTTGAGGCTGCCGCCCAGGCGGGCGCATTCCTGACGCGGCGGTGCTTGCGTCATGCCGGCCGAATCCGTTGCAGACCCGGGCCGGACTGGAATTACTCGATCTTTGCCCCCACTACGTGCAGGGCATCGTTGAGGGTTTCTTCCGACAATACGTTGAGGCTTTCGCCGAGCAACTCGGCGGCGTCGATGGTTTCCTGGTCGTGCGGCAGGGTGTCGATGTCCAGGTTGGCGACCAGCACGGCGGCGGAACCCGTGACCTGAAGCAACTTCTGGCGCTCCTGCATCAACATCTCCAGTTCGTTGCGCAGCAGGGCAATTTCCTGATCGTTCAGGGCGTGGGTGGTCATGCTTTCCTCAGGGGTACTTGAATCACGTATGGAATAATATCGTGCATTCCCGCTCCAGGCTTCCTTTTCGTGCCGTTACGACCCGTCATCTTGGACCTCACCCTGATCGGCCAGCCGCTGGCCTGGGACCTGTATACGGTTTCCGGCGTCCTGGTGGCCAGAGCCGGCATGCAGATCAACAACGCGGATCAACTGGCCCGGCTCGCTGCACGGCCGTTGTTCCGCAACGCGGACGCCGGCATCGGCGCGACCGACCTGGTCGACCGGCTGCGTTTCGTGATGCTGGAATATCCGCAGGCCTTGCGCTCGGCCGGAACCCGTACCCTGGAACCGGCCATCAGCGACCTTGTCCGCGAACTGATCGCCCTGGCCAGGATGGATCACGATGCCTGTCTGGGCCTGCTCCGCCTGCTGCCGATGCGCGATCCGGCCGTGCGTCACAGCCTGCTGGCCGCGCTGGTCGCACTCGACCTGGCCGACCTGCTTGAGCTGCCGGACACCACGCTGGAAGCGGTCACCGCCGCGGCCATGACCATGAACATCGCCGCCATCCCCCTGCATGCCGAACTGTCGGATGGCCGCTTGCGCTTCAACCCGGAGATCCGGACCGAGATGCGCCTGCATCCCGAGCACGGGCGCAAGCTGCTCGAAGCCAGCGGCATCACCGACCCGGTCTGGCTGACGGCAGTCCACCAGCACCACGAGAACCTCGACGGCAGCGGCTATCCGCTCGGCCTGCGCGGCGAGGCGATCGATACCCCCGCGCGCATCATCCGGATCGCCGACTACTATGCCGCCAAGGTCAGCGGCCGCCGCTACCGCCCCCCGAAATCATCCGGGTATGCCATCAAGCAACTGTTCGGCAGCGAGCACGGGCGCCTGGACAGCCATTACCTGGTCCAGTTGCCGCGCCTGCTCGGCCTCTATCCGCCCGGCACCCTGGTCAGGCTGGCGACGCGGGAGATCGCCGTGGTGACGCGCAAGGAAGGCAGCGGCGAAACGGCCGGCCACGTCATGGCCTTCATGGACATGCGCGGCCACTTGTTGAAGGCGCCGGTCGAACGCAACACGGCCCAGGTCAACTTTGCCGTCATCGGCATCACCGAGGCGGAATCTAACTGGCCGGACATCGGCTGGGATGCCTGCTGGGGCTATTGATCGGGAATCGGCTGTCACTAACCCTGAGCCCATATGTCCGGCCAATTCAGCGCCGGCGGGGCCATCGGCAGGGAGGTATAGCCTCGAATCGAATAGTCGCGTCGACCCGTGTCGCGGGCCTGTGGAAATGGCAGCGGTCCTCCCGAAGGCTGTAGCAGGCTGACCACGAACTTCGGCGCGTCGGTGTTTCTGAACCATCGCGTGACCACGGCGGTTTCCCGGTTTGCCAGCCGGACCAGGGTGCCGGGTGGATGCCGCCCCATCATCCGGCGCAGGGTCAGCATGACGGAGCCGTCCAGACGTCCCCGTTCCCTGTCGAAGGCGAGACGCATGGCCTGGTGGGGCGCGTAGCCCGCACGGGTCTGGCGTTGGCCGATCAGGGCGGCGAATACATCCACCACCCGCAGGATGCGCGCCTCGATCGTAATCGCCTCAACGCCGATCCGGGTGGGGTAGCCTGTCTGATCAAGGTTTTCATGATGCTGGCGGACGGCGTCTAGCCAGTCCGCATCCCTGACGCCAGCCTGGAACAGCCGTTCCCAGGATTGCCAGGGGTGATGCCACAGCTGTTCCCATTCCTCCTGGGTGGGCGCGCGCGCCTCACGATCGAGTTCGTCCTGTAACGTGAAAGACGACAGGTTCATGCTCAGGGCCGCCCGAATCAACGTCTCCTGAATCCGGACGCCCTGGCCCATCTCCAGGGCAACCAGTCCGCTCAGTATGGCAACGAACAAGGCATGGCGTCTGGCTTTGGATGACAAAGGCAGATGCCAGACCATGCCCACGCACAGCGCGGAGTGTTCGGTGACCAGGCGATGCAGTTCCTTGGCCACCAGCGTCAGATCGTCTGCGTTGAGTTCGCTGTCCGAGCCGGTGATGACGGCATACCGCCTGGCCAGTTCATTCAAGTTCGTGGCCGGCAACAGGGTGGTATTGGCTGGGTCCTTGTCGACACGGTAAAGACACATTCCCGCCAGACGGGCCAGCCTGACCGGATCGTCCAGCCTGTCGCCGCGCTGGAGTATCAGCACGCCATGGTTGTTGAACAGGTCATAGGGCAGCGACTCTCCGAGCAGATGCCGTGACATGTCGAAAGGAACCAAGTTTTTCCGCACTGGAATCCTCCTATCAAATTTACCGTCAGTCACACCCGGATTCCGGCCATCGCAATCATGCAACGCTGGAAAACGGCAACCGATGCCGATTGCAAGGGGCGGGGCGGCAATTCTTTCCGCATCCGCCACTGAAAACAGCCCCAAGCGTCGGCTTGAACTGCTTGCGTGATAGTTAGACGCAGGATACGTGCCACCCGGATGGATGGCGGCTCCGGACAGGCATGGCTTCCGGCAATATCCTCAATCGAGTCCAGGAGGCGGACCTGTAACCGGCCGCACCCGCTGGCCAAGACGGGATTTCCGGGCGCGCTTCAGTGCGTCGCCCCGGCCGGCTTGCCGGCGGCCTCGGCCATGCCCTCCGCGAATGCGCGCACGGTGTCGGTCCGGCATTGCTCGGCCGCCTTGCCGGCGTCGCGGATCAGGGCCTTGATCCAGATGTCGCCGCTGTTGCCGCCCAGGGATTCGCGGTCGGCCGGATCGGCGAAGCGCGGATAGAAGATGCGCCGGCTACCCTCCGGGTCGAACCACCAGGCGTTGGCGGCGGCGTACTCATAGCCAAACGGCAGCAAGGCGGCGCCGAATTCAGGCCCGTACGGCCAGCCTTCCTTGCCGGTGCCGACCGCGCCGATGAAGCCGGCCCCGGCCAGGCGTTCGACCAGGCGGGCCGCCTCGCGCAGCCGGCAATGCACCACGTAGAGGTAATGGCCGCGCTGCAGGGTCCAGGCGGCGACGCCCTCCTCATCCGATTCCCGCAAGGGCATCTCGGCCGCCGGCGTGCCCAGGGCGTTGACATGGTGCAGCACCAGTCCGGCCGGATGCGCCAGCATGGGATGGTTGCGGCCCTCGATGTAATTCACGGTGCTGAAGGCATAACGGACATAGGCGTCGATCGGGGTGCAAATCGCGGCATCGTCCTGCATCGCCTTGTGCAGCTCGAACAGCGCCATCAGACGGTCAGCCGGTACCGGCATGACCAGGCTGATCAGATGGCCGTCGGGGAAGTCGCCGCCCACCGCATCGTCCTCCTGGTGCGGGAACACGCGCAGGTTGAACATCGGTTCCAGCCGCTCGGCCAGCTTGGCCAGCCAGGCACCGGGATGGATGCCCTGGATGCTGGCGCCCAGTTCGGCGAAGCGGGTCGCCGAGACCAGGGAAACCACCTCGTCGCCGGCATAGGAGAGTTCCAGCGAGGACAGGCCGCCGGCATAACGGAAGCGGGTCAGGTGGCCGGCATCGTCATGCCACTCGGCGGTCCAGCCCTTCTTCACTTTCTTGTAGGAGTCCGGCACCAGGTCGCCGAGGAACAGCCGGGTCGGCAGGTCGGCGGCCGACTTGACCTCGGCTATGGCATCCACCGGCACCCGGACGGGGCGCTGGATGGCGGGCATTTGCAACAGCTTGGGGAAGGTGGGGGCGGTATTGGTAGTCATGACGCGATTATACCCGAGCGATTTCATCGGGCATGCCGTTCGGACGGGTTTTTGCCCTATTCTTAACCATGGCCGCAAATACAGTATTCCGGGCCGCTGGCCTGACCAAAATATACCGCATGGGCGAGGTATCGGTACACGCGCTGCGCGGCATCGACCTGGAGCTCAGTGCCGGCGAGCTGGTGGTCCTGCTGGGCCCGTCCGGCAGCGGCAAATCGACCCTGCTCAACATACTCGGCGGCCTCGACACCCCGACCAGCGGCGAGGTGTTCTACCTGGACCGGAACCTGACCATCGCCACCGACAACGAGCTGACCCGGTTCCGGCGCGACCATGTCGGTTTCGTGTTCCAGTTCTACAACCTGATCCCCAGCCTGACCGCGCGCGAGAACGTCGCCGCGGTGACCGAGATCGCCAAGGCGCCGATGAAACCCGAGGAGGCCCTTGCCCTGGTCGGCCTGGGCGAGCGCCTGGACCACTTCCCGGCCCAGTTGTCAGGCGGCGAACAGCAGCGGGTGGCGATTGCCCGCGCCATCGCCAAGAATCCGTCCGTGCTGCTGTGCGACGAGCCGACCGGGGCGCTCGATTCCCAGACCGGAGTGGTGGTGCTGGAGGCCCTGGAGAAGGTGAACCGGGAACTGGGCACCCTCACCGTCCTGATCACCCACAACGCCGGCATCGCCGACATGGCCGACCGGGTGATCCGGCTCTCGGACGGCCATATCGTCGAGGAACGGGCCAATGCCGTGAAGAAGGCCGCGCAGGAGTTGTCGTGGTGAGCGTTGTGGCCTTAAGGCTCTGTTGCAGCTTCGGTCTAACGGCATTGGCCGGGGGCGCCCGGCAACGCCTTACTTTCTTTGCTCGTGCAAAGAAAGTAAGCAAAGAAAGCACTCCCCGCTTCGCCGCCCTTCGGGTTCCCAATTTTTCCGCCCCCGTTCGGGCGGCTGTGCAACTCGGCCTTCGGCCTCAAACAGTACTCGCCGACGGCCCCCGAACGGGGGCGGAAAAATTGGCGGCTAAGAGGGGATGGCAAACCCCCACCCTCTCCCGCGCTGCCGCGCCCCCTCCCCCCTCGAGGGGGAGGGGCTGGGGGAGTGGGGGCGAATTAAATCACCGCCTAACGAACCAATCGGCACGCCGGCTTGCTTACGTGACGCTTTTAACCCCCTTCAGCCGGCGCCGAGGATTCCGGGATTGGCCGGGGGAAGTCGGCGAAAGGTGTCTGAGCGCAGCGAGTTCTTTCGCCGCCCGGACAAGCTCGGAATCCTCGGGGTTTCGACGGATGTGGGGCGTGCTTTCTTTGGTTTCTTTCTTTGCACGAGCAAAGAAAGAAACTGGCCGCCGGGCCACCCCCGGCCTATCCACCCCTGCACACCGCGCCGGGCGATGATGGCACCATGACCGCCCTAAACATCAAACTCCTCCGCGACTTCTGGCTCATGCGCGGCCAGGTCCTGGCCATCGCGGCAGTGATCATGGGCGGCGTCGCCACCCTGGTGATGGCCCTGTCCACCTACGATTCCCTGTACGGCACCCGGGAACGCTTCTACCGCGACTACGGCTTCGCCGATGTCTTCGCCAACCTGAAGCGGGCGCCCGATGCCCTGGCCGGCCGCCTGGCCGACATCCCCGGCGTGGACCGGCTGGAAACCCGGGTGGTCGCGGCGGTGAAACTGGAGGTGCCCGGCTTCGCCGATCCGGCCACCGGCATGCTGACCTCCCTGCCGGACAGCGGCACGGCCCAGCTCAACCGCCTGCACCTGAAACGGGGCCGGCTGCCGCAGCCGTTCGACAGCCACGAGGTGGTCGTTTCCGACACCTTCGCCGACGCCCACGGCCTGCAACCGGGCGACCGCCTCTACGCCATCATCAACGGCAAGCGCACGGCGCTGACCCTGTCCGGGGTCGCCCTGTCGCCGGAATACGTCTACCAGATCGCCCCCGGCGCCATCTTCCCCGACTTCAAGCGCTACGGCGTGCTCTGGATGGGCCGCCACGCCCTGGCCCTGGCCTACGACATGGACGGCGCCTTCAACGAACTCAGCCTGAGCCTGATCCCGGACGCCGACGCACAGGCCGTCATCGACCGCCTGGACGTCCTCCTGGCGCCCTACGGCGGCATCGGCGCCTACGGCCGCGAAAACCAGTTCTCCAACCGTTTCCTGACCGAGGAACTGAAACAGCTGCGCACCACCGCCACGGTGTTCCCGGCCATCTTCCTCGGCGTCGCCGCCTTCCTGCTCAACGTGGTGATCAGCCGGCTGATCGCCACCCAGCGCGAGCAGATCGCCATCCTCAAGGCCTTCGGCTACCGGCCGGTCACCATCCTCGGCCACTACATCAAGCTGGTGCTGGCCATCACGACGGTCGGCGTGGCCGCCGGCATCGGCCTCGGGGCCTGGTTCGGCCACGGCCTGGCCGGGGTGTACATGGAGTTCTACCGCTTCCCCTACCTGGACTACGTGCTGCGGCCGATGGTGATGGCGATCGCCTTCGCGGCCACCGCCGGCGCCACCCTGAGCGGCACCCTGGTGGCGGTCTGGCGGGCCGCCCGCCTGCCACCGGCCGAGGGCATGCGGCCGGAAAACCCGGTCACCTACCGCGCCACCCTGATGGAGCGGCTGGGCCTGCAGCGCCATCTCGACCAGCCGACCCGGATGATCCTGCGCCATATCGAGCGGCGGCCGGTGAAGTCCCTGCTGACCGTGCTCGGCATCGCCAGCGCCTGCGGCCTGATGATGGTGGGCAACTACCAGAGCAGCGCGGTGGAGTTCATGGTCGATGTCCAGTTCCGCCAGGCCGGCCGGGAGGACATGGCGGTGACCTTCATCGAGCCCACCTCCGGCCGCGCCCTGCACGAGATCGCCGCGCTGCCCGGGGTGCGCCAGGTGGAAGGCTTCCGCGACGTGCCGGCACATCTGCGTTTCGGCCATTACCAGTACCGTTCGGCCATCTACGGCATCCAGCCGGACGGTGTCCTGCACCGCTCCCTGGACGCCAACCTGAATCCCGTCCCGGTGCCGCCGGACGGGGTGGTGCTGACCGACCACCTGGCCAACAACATACTGCACATCAAGCCGGGCGACCTGCTCACGGTGGAGGTGCTGGAAGGCAACCGCCCGGTACGCCAGGTGCCGGTCCTGGGCATCACCAAGCAGTACCTCGGGGTATCCGCCTACATGACCCAGGACGCCGTCAACGCCATGATGCGCGAGGGCAACGTGGTGACCGGCGCCTATGTCTCGCACGATCCGGACGCCGAGGCCGACCTCCTCAAGCGCCTGCAGAACCGGCCGCGGGTGCTCGGCATGGCGTCGCACCGCAATGCCATCAAGGGCTTCTACGACAGCATGGGTGAGTTCGTCCTGTTCTTCAACATGGTGGCCACCCTGCTGGCCGCCAGCGTCGCCTTCGGCGTGGTCTACAACTCGGCGCGCATCGCCCTGTCGGAGCGGAGCCGGGAACTGGCCAGCCTGCGGGTGCTGGGATTCTCCCATGGCGAGATCGCCTATATCCTGCTCGGCGAACTGGCCGCGCTAACCCTGGCCGCCGTGCCGATGGGCTTCCTGGTCGGGGCCGGTCTGTGCGGCATTTTGGTACTCTCGTTCAATTCCGACCTGTACCGCCTGCCCTTGGTGCTGGAGCCCTACACGTTTGCCCTGGGGGCCACGGTAGTGGTGGTTTCCGCGCTGCTGTCCGGATTGCTGGCCTGGCGCATGCTGGGCAGGCTGGACCTGGTGGCGGTTTTGAAGACACGAGAATGATGGAGCCTTGCGCATCATGAAACGCGGACATATCGGTATTGCCCTGCTGGCCCTGGCGGTCGCGGCCGGGATCGCCTACGGCTTCCTGCCCCGCCCCATCGCGGTGGACAGCGCGACGATCGCCAAGGGCCATCTCGCGGTCACCGTGGAAGAGGAAGGCCGGACCCGGGTGCGGGAGCGCTATCAGCTCTCCGCGCCGGTGGCCGGATTCGCCCGCCGCATCACCCTTAAAGCCGGCGACGCGGTCCAGGCCGGCCAGGTGGTGGCGGTGATCGAACCCACCCGCGCCGCCAGCCTGGACCCGCGCAGCCGCGCCCAGACCGAGGCCCAGGTCAAGGCGGCCCAGGCCACCCTGGCCGCGGCGCGGGACACCGCCAAGGCGGCGGCGGCCGACGAGCGCCTGGCCGAGCAGGACCTGGCCCGCAGCACGGCACTGTATCAGGCGAAATTCGTCGCCCAGGCGGCGGTGGACCAGGCCAGCGCCCGGCTCCAGGCCAACCGGGCCACCCGGCAGGCGAGCGAACAGAACATCCGGGTCGCCGAGCACCAGCTGGCCGCCGCCCGTGCCACCCTGGCCCAGGCCTCGCACCTGGCCTCGGGCGGCCCGGAGGCCAACGTCGTGATCGCCAGCCCGGTGACTGGCCGGGTGCTCGGCGTCGGCCACGAAAGCGAAGGCTCGGTACAGGCCGGCCAGGCCATGCTGGAGGTGGGCAACCCGGAGAGCCTGGAAGTGCTGGTGGAACTGCTGTCCACCTCGGCGGTGAAGCTGGCCCCCGGCAGCCGCGTCAGGCTCGACCGCTGGGGCGGCGAGCAGCCCCTAGAAGCGGTGGTCCGGGTGGTCGAACCGGCCGGCTTCACCAAGGTCTCCGCCCTCGGGGTGGAGGAACAGCGGGTGCGGGTGCTGTGCGACCTCACCACGCCGCGCGGGCAATGGCGCCAGCTCGGCGACGGCTACCGGGTGGAGGCCAGTTTCGTCCTCTGGCAGGGCGACGACCTGGTCCTGGCGCCGACCAGCGCCCTGTTCCGGCATGGCGACGGCTGGGCGGTATTCGTCATGGACGCCGGCCGGGCCCGCCTGCGCCCGGTCCGGGTGGGCCAGCGCAACGGCACGTCGGCGCAGATCCTGTCCGGCCTGAAGGTCGGTGAGACGGTCGTCATGCGGCCCGACGACCGGATCAAGGAAGGCGTGCGGGTCGCGCCCCGGCAGCCGGGCTGAGGCCTCAGCGGTTCTTGTCGTTCTTGTCCAGCACCAGCACCCGGATCAGGATGCGCCGGTTGTGGTTGCTGTTGCGGTCGACCGGGTTGGCCGCACCGAACGAGATCACCGACATCCGGCTCAGCGAGACGCCCTTCTTCTCGTGCAGGTAGCGTTTCACCACGTCGGCGCGCGCCTTGCCCAGCTCGTAGTTGTAATCGTCGGTGCCGATGTTGTCGGTGTGGCCCTGGATCTCCAGGTGATATTCCTGGTCCATCTTGGCCAGGCGGCCCACCAGGTCGTCCAGCTTGCCGGCGTCCTGACTGCCCAGTTCCGGCGAATTGATCGGGTACAGCGTCTTGTCCTCGGTCAGGCTGACCGTAAAGGCCTCCTTGCCATTGATGCGGATGTTTTCCTGGGTCGCCAGCGCGAGGGCCTCCTTCACCGAGGCGGACAGGCCGTCGAGGCGCTGCTCCGCCTGGGTCAGGCGGCCATCGAGACGGTTCGACTGCTCACCCTGCGTGGCCAGGCGGTCGGACAGCGTCCTGACCTCGCTCCTGAGGCCGTCGATCTCCCGGCTCAGGGCGGCATCCCGGGACTGGCTGGCCCCGTCCGTCGTACTGATGGCCAATTCCAGGGCGGCGAGCCGGTCCTGCATCGGCTGGTCCGGTCCGGTCTGCGCCTGCTGGCTGGCGCAACCGGCCAGGGACAGCGCAATCAATGCGGGCAACAACTTGATCTGGGTGGACATAAGCCTCTCCTGCGATGATTTTGTTAATGATGGACCCGGCTACCTTACCGCAAAACCATGACCAGGATATTGATCCGGCCCGGTCGGCGTCATTTATCCTGCTCGAGCGCGGCGAAACCCATGTAGCGCGCCAGGAAACGGGCCTTGCCCCCGGCCAGGAAGGCCTCGAAGCTCCAGTCGCCGAGCAGCAGCCGATGCCGGTATGGCGCCCGGAAGATATAACACCAGGCCGCCACGCTGCCGCCACCAACCAGGTTGACCTGCACCCGTACCCGCTCGTACATCTCACCCTCGAAGGCATCCAGGCGTGCCAGAGCCGAGCCGTCCAGGCCGCGGTAGAGGATGCCCTCGACGCTGGCAGCCGGGTCGGCGGTCACCCCGGGGTAATCCTCGTCCGCCACCGGCTGCCTGGCATGGCCGGCCAGGCTGGCCGGTTCGCCGGCCAGGGCCATGCCGGACACCCTGGACATGATGTCCGCGCACATCAGTGAACCGTAGGTGAAGCAGTTGTCGCTCATGCTTGATATCCGCCCAGTAGTGCCAATCCGCCTGCGACCGCGTCAGACGGCTGGCCAGCGTCATGACTGTTTACCGAATATAATCCGCCTCGGCCCGGTTGCATCGGGCAACCACCTAATTTTGATGAAAAGCACCATGTCTGACGCCAGCCAGGAATTGCAAAGCGAGGTCGCCGGGCTCATCGCCTCCGCCCTCAACCTAGATATCCGCCCGGACGAGATCAAAGCCGACGCGCCGCTTTACGGCGAGGGCCTGGGCCTCGACTCGATCGACATCCTGGAAGTGGCCCTGGTCGTGTCCAAGCGTTTCGGTTTCCAGCTGCGTTCCGACAACCCGGACAATGGCCAAATCTTCACCTCCCTCGCCAGCCTGACCCGGCACATCGCGGCGCACCGGACGAAATGAGTTTCACCCTGGTCCGCGCGCTACGCTGGACCGCCCTCGCCGCCGCGGGCATCGCTTATTCCGCGCTGGCGCACTACAGCGCCGCCACCTCGGCGGCCACCACCTTGCCGTCCCTGGGCGTGGCCGTCTCCCTGGCGCCTTCGCTGGCCATCCTTCTGGTGCTGGCCTGGCGCTCGCCCAGGCGCCTGGCCATGGCGCTGCTGTGCGCCGGCGCGGGCCTGCTGTTGTGGCGATACTGGGGCGCCCTGGAACGGAATTTCAGCTGGGTCTATTTCCTCCAGCACGCCGGCACCAATGTCATGCTGGCGGCGGTGTTCGGCGTCACCCTGGGACGCGGGCGCCAGCCGATCTGCACCCGCTTTGCCGAAGTCGTGCACGGCGGTCTCGATCCCGAACTGGTGCGCTATACGCGCCAGGTCACCCTGGCCTGGACCGTGTTCTTCCTGACGGTCAGCCTGGCCTCGACGCTGCTGTTCCTGTTCGCGCCCATCGAGGCCTGGTCGGTGTTCGCCAATTTCCTCACCCTGCCGCTGGTCCTGCTGATGTTCGTCGCCGAGTACCTGGTCCGCCTGCGCAAGCTGCCGAATCTGGAGAAGCACAGCATCCTGGCCGGTATCCTGGCCTACTGGAAAACCCCGGCCGCCCCGGTCCATCCCCGTTAGGCCTGGAGTCCGGACCGCCCATGTCGACCCTGCCGCTCATCGCCCATCGCCGCCTCGATGCGGTCATGGCCTGGCGCGGCAACACCCCGGTCAGCGTCCGGCAGTTCCTCGGCGACGTCGACCAGCTCGCCGGCCTGTTGCCGCCCGGACGGCATGTACTCAACCTGTGCGGCGACCGCTACCGCTTCGCCGTCGCCCTGATGGCCGGCATCGTCAGCGGCCGGGTCAGCCTGCTGCCGTCCAGCCAGACCCTGGAATCGCTCCGGCAGATGCAGCGCTACGCCCCGGAGGTCTTCTGCATCACCGACCGGGATGACGGCGGCGACGGGTTGCCGGTCTTGCGCTACCCGGAGTCGCTGCCGGAGGCGCTGGCAGACCCCGTCATTCCGCAAATCGACCGCGACCAGGTCATCGCCCAGATCTTCACCTCCGGCTCCACCGGCCAGCCGGTCCCCCATCTCAAGCGCTGGGGCAACATGGTGCGTGGGGTGCAGGCGGGGGCGCAGCGGTTGGGCGTCGGCCCCGGCCACGCCATCGTCGGTACGGTGCCGCCCCAGCACATGTACGGCCTCGAATTCACCGTGCTGCTGCCCTTGCAGAGCGGCGCCGCCCTGTCTGCCGGCCACCCTTTTTACCCGGCCGACATCTGCGCGACGCTGGCAGACCTGCCCCGGCCGCGCATGCTGGTCACCACGCCCTACCACCTGCGGGTGCTGCTGGCCGAGCCGGCCGAGATCCCGGCCGTGGACCTGCTGCTGTCCGCCACCGCCCCCCTGTCGCAAAACCTGGCCGTCGCCGCGGAGGCCCGCCTCGCCGCCCCCCTGTTCGAGATCTACGGCAGCACCGAGACCGGCCAGTTGGCTTCCCGGCGCACCACGGCCGGCGCCACCTGGCAGACCTTGCCGGATATCCGCCTGCGTGGCGCGGGCGAGGCGGTCTGGGCCGAGGGCGAGCGCATCGAGGCGCCGACCCGGCTGAGCGACGTGATCGAACCGGTGGACCCGGAGGCCCGCCAGCTCCTGCTCCACGGCCGCCATGCCGACCTGGTCAACATCGCCGGCAAGCGGTCCTCCCTGGGCTATCTCGATTTCCAGCTCAACGCCGTTCCCGGCGTGCAGGACGGCGTCTTCCTGCTGCCCCGGGAAGACGATGGCGACCATCCGGAAAACGTCCGCCGCCTCACCGCCCTGGTGGTGGCGCCCGGGTTGACGCCCACCGCCCTCATGCAGGCCCTGCGCGAGCGCATCGACCCGATCTTCCTGCCCCGGCCGCTGCTGTTCGTCGACGCCCTGCCGCGCAACGCCACCGGCAAGCTGCCCCGCCAGGCGACTCAGGCGCTCCTGGCCAGCCTGCGAGCGTCAAGCACGGACACCATCCGGTCATGACCGACCAGTCCCTGCCCCTGTCCGTCGCGGCCGACCACCCGGCCTATGACGGCCATTTCCCCGGCCATCCCATCCTGCCCGGCGTGGTCCTGCTGGACGAGGCCCTGCATGTCCTGGCCGCCCAGCACGGGCTGACGGCCGCCGGCGGCCAGATCCGCGCGGCCAAGTTTCTCAGCCCGGTCAGCCCGGGCGAGGCCCTGCGTCTGGACTATGCCGCCACGGCGAATGGTGTGTTCCGGTTCGAAGTGGTGGCAGCCGGTCCTGGCCATGCGCGGGTGGTCGCCAGCGGCATGTTCGCCTTCGCCGCGCCCGAGGCGGCATCGTGAGCCCTGCCGATCCCGGCCGGGCCGAGTGGAGAAAGCAGCCGGAACGCGGCAGCCAGGCCCTGCTGCGCCTGATGACCTGGCTGTCCCTGACGCTGGGACGGCCGCTGTCCCGGGGCATATTGTTCGGCATCAGCCTCTATTTCCTGCTCTTCGCACCGGCCGCCGGCAAGGCCTCGCGTGCCTACCTGCAGCGCGCACTGGGACGGCCGCCGCGGCTGGCCGAGGTGTTCCGGCACGTTCACTGTTTCGCCACCTGCATCCATGACCGGGTCTACCTGCTCAACGACCGCTTCGACCTGTTCGATATCCAGGTGGAAGGGGAGGACGTCATCCAGGAAGTGCTGGCCGCCGGGCGGGGCGCCTTCCTGATGGCTGCCCACCTGGGCAGCTTCGAGGTGGTGCGCGCCCTCGGCCGGCGCCAGCCCGGCCTCCGCCTGGCCATGGCCATGTACCTGGAAAATGCCCACAAGATCAACGCCGCCATGGCCGCCATCAACCCGGCCGCCATGCTGGAGATCATTCCGCTCGGCCAGTTCGATTCCATGCTCCAGGTCCAGGCCCGGCTGGACGAGGGCGTGGTGCTGGGCATGATGGGCGACCGCACCCTGGCCCAGGATCCGACCCTGCCGGTGCCGTTCCTCGGCCAGACCGCCGCCTTCCCGGTCGGTCCCATGCGTCTGGCGGCCATCCTCAAGCGGCCGGTGCTGTTCATCAGCGGCCTCTATCTCGGCGGCAACCGCTACGCCATCCAGTTCGAGCGCCTGGCCGATTTCACCGGCATCGAGCGCAAGGAGCGCAGCGCCGCCGTCAACGAGGCGGTCAACGCCTATGCCGGTTGCCTGGAGCGGCACTGTCGCGCCGCGCCCTACAACTGGTCCAACTTCTACGATTTCTGGCAGCCGCCGGCGGAGACAGCATGACCCGGTCCGTTCGACTTCTGCTCGGCGCGCTCCTGCTTGGCTTCATCTTGTCCGCCCAGGCCGCCCAGCTCAGCGTCGGCCAGTTGATGACCGCGCTGGCCGGCAACCGGCACGGAGCGGCCAGCTTCACCGAGAAAAAATACCTCGCCATCCTGGACCAGCCGGTCGAGTCGTCGGGCGAACTGCTGTTCATCCCGCCCGCCCGCCTGGAGAAACGTACCCTCAAGCCCAAGGCCGAGACCCTGGTGCTGGACGGCGACGTGCTGACCATCGAGCGGCGGCGGCAGACGCATGTCCTGCAACTCAGGGACTATCCGGAGGTGGCGGGCATGATCGAGAGCATCAGGGCCACCCTGGCCGGCGACCGCAAGGCCCTGGAACGGGTCTATCACCTGGACCTGCAGGGTAGCAGCGAGCGCTGGACCCTGGTGCTGATCCCGCTCGACGCCAAGGTGGGCAAGGTGGTAGCCCGCATCCGCATGGTTGGGACACAGGACGAGGTACACACGGTGGAAATCCTGCAGGCCGACGGCGACCGCTCGGTGATGAGCATCCAGAAAACCGCCTCGCCATGAGCCGGCGCGGCGGTGTCGCCATCGCACTCTGGCTGGCCTTCCTGCTCGCCTGTATCGGGCTGGTGAGCAGGGCCAGCTTCACGGCCGACCTGTCCGCCTTCCTGCCGAGCAGCCCCAGCCCGGAACAGCAACTGCTGGTCGACCAGTTGAAATCCGGCATCGCCTCGCGCCTGATCCTGATCGGCATCGAAGGCGGCGACCAGGCAGCGCGCACCCGTGCCTCCCGCGATCTGGCCGCCCGCCTGCGCGCCGACCCCCGTTTCCTCCACGTCGCCAACGGCGAGACCCAGGAGCTGGAGCGCGACCGCCGGGTCCTGCTGGAGAATCGTTATCTCCTGAGCCCGGCGGTGACGGCCGAGCGTTTCAGCGCTGCGGGGCTGCATGACGGCGTGGCGGACAGCATCGACCTGCTGGCCAGTTCGGCCGGGATGTTCAGCAAGGCCCTGTTGCCGCGCGACCCCACTGGCGAGTTCATGCAACTGCTCGATGCCCTGGCCAACCAACCGCGGCCGCAAATGGCCGATGGCGTCTGGGTCTCCCACGACGGCCGGCGCGCCCTGCTCCTGGCCCGCACCCGCGCCGATGGCGCCGACACGGATGGCCAGGAACAGGCGGTCGCGGCGATCCGCACGGCCTTCCGGGCGGTCGCAGGGCCGGGGCTGCAGCTCGTCCTGACCGGCCCCGGGCCGTTTTCCGTGGCGGCCCGCGCCACCATCAAGGGCGAGGTGGCCACCCTGTCCGGCCTCGGCGGCCTGATCATCATCGCCCTGCTGGTGCTGGTCTACCGTTCGCCCACCGCCCTGCTGCTCGGTCTGCTGCCCGTGCTGTCCGGCGCCCTGGCCGGGGTGGCGGCGGTCAGCCTGGGCTTCGGCGTCATCCATGGCGTCACCCTCGGCTTCGGCACCGCCCTGATGGGCGAGGCGATCGACTATTCCATCTACCTGATGCTGCAGTCCGAGCCGCGCCAGGACGGGACGGGCGAGCCGCAGGGCCATTGGCTGGCCTGCTTCTGGCCGACCATACGGATCGGCGTGCTCACCTCGGTGTTCGGCTTTGCCTCGCTGCTGTTTTCCGGCTTCCCCGGCCTGGCCCAACTGGGCCTCTATGCCATCGCCGGCGTGGTCACCGCCGCCCTGATCACCCGTTTCGTGCTGCCGCATCTATTGCCCGCCCAGCTGCGCCTGCGCGACGTCAGCGCACTGGGCCGCAGACTGCAGGCCCGGGTGGCACAGGCGGGCCGTCTGCGCGGGCCGCTGCTGGCCCTGTTCGTCGCCGCCTGCGCCGTCCTGGTGATTCAGCGCGACGGCATGTGGAACCGGGAACTGGCGGCCCTGAGCCCGGTGTCCGCCGCCGACCAGGCCCTCGACGCGAGCATGCGCGCCGACCTGGGCGCCCCGGACGTGCGCTACCTGGTGGTGGTGACCGCCGCCAGCCAGGAAGCCGCCCTTGCCGCCAGCGAACGCGCGGCAGCGCTGCTCCAGCCGCTGGTCGCCGCCGGGGTGATCGACGGCTTCGAGAGCCCCGCCTTCTATCTGCCCAGCCAGGCGAGCCAGCGCCAACGCCAGGCGAGCCTGCCGGCCGACGCCGAACTGCGCCGACGCCTCCAGGCGGCCATGGCCGACCTGCCCCTGCGTGCGGATCGTCTCGAACCGTTCCTTGCCGACGTGGCCAAGGCCCGCAGCCGGCGGCCGCTGACCCGGCAGGACCTAGAGGGCACCTCCCTGGCAGAAGGGGTGGACGCCCTGCTGCTGCCGTCGGCAGGAGGCTGGACCGCCCTGCTGCCACTGCGCACCGGCGCCGGAAGCGTCCTCGACCCAGCGCGGGTGCGTACCGCCCTCGCCGGGTCGGGCTCGGCGGGCGTCAATTTCATCGACATCAAGGGCGAGGCCGATCGCCTTTACCAGGGCTATCTGCGCGAAGCCATCCTGCTCTCGCTCACGGGCCTGGCCGCCATCGTCTGCCTGCTGTTCGTCACCACTCGATCTCCGGTCCGGGTGTTCCGCATCCTCGCCCCCCTGGTCGTCGCCGTGGCCGTGGTCATCGCCGGCCTGGTCCTGGCCGGACGGCAACTTACCCTGCTGCACCTGGTCGGCATGCTGCTGGTGGTGGCAGTCGGTTCCAACTATGCCCTGTTCTTCGACCGGGGCGCCGCCGAAGGGGGCATCTCGCCGCGCACCCTGGCCTCCCTGCTGCTGGCCACCAGCACCACGGTGGTCGGCTTCGGCATCCTGGCCTTTTCCAGCGTGCCGGTGCTCAACGCCATCGGCGCCACGGTCGGTCCGGGCGCCATCCTCGCCCTGGTCTTCTCCGCCATCCTGGCGCGGCGGCCATGACGGTCCTGCCGCCGCCGCCCCATAGCCGCCGCGCGTGGCGACCGACGCCGCTGTTGCAGGCCACTTTCGTCCTCCATGCCGGGATACTGGTATTGCTGGCGCTGCAACCGGGGCTGTGGCCCTGGGGGCTGGGCGCGCTGGCCGCCAATCACCTGATCCTCGGCGCCGCCGGACTCTGGCCGCGCAGCCGCTGTCTCGGCCCCAACTGGGTGCGCCTGCCGGCCGCCGCGGCGCCGGGACATATCGCCATCACCATCGACGACGGCCCCGATCCGGCGGTGACGCCGCAGGTGCTCGACCTGCTCGACCGCCATGGCGCCCGCGCCAGCTTTTTTTGCATCGGGGCGCAGGCGCAACGCCATCCCGATCTGTGCCGCGAGATCATCCGGCGCGGCCATGCCGTGGAAAACCACGGCCAGCACCATTACCACCATTTCGCCACCTTCGGGCCGCGCCGCATGGCCCGCGAGGTCGCCGCCGGCCAGGACAGCCTGGCCGCCATCACCGGCCAGCGGCCATGTTTCTTCCGGCCCACCGCCGGCCTGCGCAACCCCTTCCTGGAACCCGTCCTGGCCCGGCTCGGCCTGCATCTGGCGAGCTGGACCCGGCGCGGTTTCGACACCCGCAACCGCGATGCCGACGAGGTGGCCCTGCGCCTGACCCGCAACCTCGCCGCCGGCGACATCCTGCTCCTGCATGACGGCCACGCCGCGCGTACCGCGGACGGTCGGCCGATAATCCTGACCGTCCTGCCCCATCTGCTGGAAACGGCCGCCGCGGCCGGCCTCCAATCCATTACCCTGCGTGCCGCACTGGCCGCTTCCGCACCCTGAGCCTCCGCCCGGCTATGGCGCAGACAGGCGCTTGCGGTGGCGCCAGAACAGGCTCATCAGCGGCTTGACGCTGGTTCCGTGGACGAGAATGGAAAGCGAGACGGCAACGAGCGTCAACTGGATCAGCTCCAGAGCCAGGTCTTCGGGGAGGCCATGCTGTATGGCATACATCAGGTAGTACAGCGAACCAATGCCGCGTACCCCGAACCAGCCCACCATGCCGCGTATCGGCCACGACGTGCGGTTGCCCGACAGGCTGGCGAGTACGCTGACCGGGCGCGCGACCATGAACAGAAACAGGGCCAGCCCCACCGCCCGCCAGCTCCAGGAATCGACAAACAGGGTGCCGCCGATGAGCAGTACCAGCACCAGCTCGGAGAGCCTCTCCAGATGCTCCTTGAAGACCAGCGAGCCGCCGCTGACGGTCGGCGGTGGCTCGCTATCAGGGCTTGCCCTTTCAGCTTCTGGTTCGTTTCGGTCGACTTGCCGCTGATCCGGATACTCCCGGGCAGCACCGGCGAGCTTGAGCTCGGTCTGGCGCAACGCGACGGCCGCGAAAAAAACCGCCAGGAATCCCCACGCATCGACCAGCATACTCAAGCCGTACACCACGCCGATCAGGCCGAGTCCGAGGAAGTCGTCCAGGAGTGGCTGTGCGGGTGGATCGCCGCGCAGTTTCCGTCCTAAATAGGCCAGTGCGACACCGGATATCACCCCGATGGCGATCCCCGCCGCCGTAGCCCACAGCACATCGACCAGCGCCCAGTGCAGGCCGAACTCACCGAGCTCATGCAGACCGAGCAAGCCCATGCCCAGCATGACAAACGGAAACGCGCTGCCGTCGTTCATGCCCGCCTCGCAGGTCAGGGTGAAGCGAAGCTGGTCGCGGTCACCGGGATGGCGGATCTGGACGTCGGTCGCCAGCACCGGGTCGGTGGGCGCCAGGATGGCACCCAGCAGGATGCCCGCGCCCAGGGGCAGATCGAGCAGGTAATAGGCGTAGGCGGCGACCAGCCCGACGCTGACCGCCATGGCTACCGTTGCCAGCAGTATCGGTTTGCGCCAGCGGACGAGGCTGACCGGCACGGGCATTTTGACGCCGGCGGAAAACAGTGAAATCAGCACCGCCACCTCGGTCAGCACTTCCAGCAGGGCCGATTCCTTGAGCGGATTGAAGTGAAAGAAATCGAGTACCGTAGGCCCGACCAGCACCCCCACCGCCAGATAGATGATGGCCGGGGTGACCGGCAGGCGCTGGAGCAGCGAGGCAGTCAGGCCCCTGGCGAGCAACAGGCCGCCCAGGAGCAAAAACCATTGTGCGCTAGTCATTATTCATTCGTATGAAGAAGGGATCGTGATGGCGGGCTTCGCTGATGCGTTGTCGTTCTGAATCGAGGTGGCTATCGCCATTTTGGGCCTCTCGGACATCAGCTTGCTTTAGGAGCCGCATAGCCACGAAAGGTTCGTGGATCCCCCGACCATGTTCCTGGAGCGACCGCCGGGGCGGTACAAGCGCCGTGCTGTGCCCGGGTATTACGTGAACAAGACAGGTTGCCGGGTCGGTTGCCCGATCGGGGGAAAGGCCGGAACGCGGACATCAGTTAAAATGCAAGTCAAAGCCTGACCGACCCAATTTCTCCGTGACCCCTCTCCACCTTAGCCACTACACCGCCAGCAGTTGCCTCGGCCACGGCCTGGACGCCACACTGGCCGCATTGCGGCAGCATCGCGGCGGCCTGGCACCGTGCCGGTTCGAGACCGTGCGGGATCTCGCCACCTGCATCGGCGAGGTGGCGCAGGTGGACGATTGCCCCCTGCCGGCCGCGTTCGCCGAATACGAATGCCGCAACAACCGCCTGGCCTGGCTCGGTCTGCAGCAGGACGGCTTCAACGCCGCCGTCGAGGCGGCCATCGCCCGCCATGGCCGGCGCCGGGTGGGCGTCTTCCTCGGCACCAGCACCGCCGGCATTTTGCAGGCCGAGCAGGCCTATCGCCGCCGCGATCCGGCCAGCGGCGCCCTGCCGGACGACTTCATCTATCGCACCACCCACAACACCTATTCGGTGGCCGATTTCGTGCGCCATTGCTTTCGTCTGGAAGGGCCGGCCATGGTGGTTTCCACCGCCTGTTCATCGAGCGCCAAGGTGTTCGCCTCGGCCGCCCGCATGCTGGCGTCCGGGCTCATCGATGCCGCCCTGGTGGGCGGGGTGGACTCTCTGTGCCTGACCACCCTGTACGGCTTCAATTCACTGGAACTGCTCGCGCCGGAACCCTGCCGGCCGTTCGATGCCGGGCGCAACGGCATCTCCATCGGCGAGGCTGCCGCCTTCATCCTGCTGGAACGACCGGCGCACAGCCTGGATGCCGGGGCCGTGCTGCTCCTGGGCACGGGCGAATCCAGCGACGCCCACCACATGTCGTCACCCCATCCCGAGGGCCTGGGCGCCCGCATGGCCATGGCCGCCGCCCTGCAATCGGCCAGCCTGCCGGCGACCGGGATCGACTACATCAACCTGCACGGCACCGCCACGCCGAGCAACGATGCCGCCGAGGGCAAGGCCGTGGCGGCCCTGTTCGGCGACCGGGTGCCGTGCAATTCGACCAAGGGCGCGACCGGCCACACCCTGGGGGCGGCCGGCGGCCTGGAGGCGGTCATCAGCGCCCTGGCCCTGCAGCACGGCTTCCTGCCGGGGGGCGTCAACACCCGCCAGGTCGATCCGGGCATCCCCATCCAGTATCTGACCGATAACCGCGATCTCGCCCCCGCCCGGGTGCTGAGCAACTCGTTCGGCTTCGGCGGCACCAATTGCAGCCTGGTGCTGGGCAGGGCGGGCTGACATGAAGCTGACCGCCTACCTCGACGGCATCGGCCTGCTCGGCCCGGACCTGGACAACTGGGACACTGCCCAGCCGATCCTGGCCGGCGCGACCGACTATGCACCGCGTGCCATCGTCGTACCGCCACCGCTGGCGCTCCCCCCCGCCGAGCGGCGCCGGGTCGGCCTGCCGGTCAAGATCGCCCTGGCCGTGGCGCAGGAGGCGATCGCCACGGCACAAGCGGATGCCGGACAGCTGGCCAGCGTGTTCGCCTCCTCCGGCGCCGACGGCGACAACTGCGACGTCATCTGCCGGACCCTGGCCTCGGAGGATCGCCAGCTTTCCCCCACCCGCTTCCACAATTCGGTGCATAACGCCCCGGCCGGCTACTGGGGCATCGCCTCCGGCGCCATGACCCCGGCCACCGTGCTATGCGCCTACGACGGCAGTTTCGGCGCCGGCCTGCTGGAGGCCATGAGCCAGGTAGGCGTGAGCGCGACCGGGACGCTGCTGGTGGCCTACGAGGCGCCTTACCCGGAGCCGCTCCACGCCAAGCGGCCGTTCCCTGCCGCCTTCGGCCTGGCCCTGGTGCTGATGCCGCAGCAAGGCCCCCATACCCTGGCCTGCCTGCAGGTCGAACTGGCGGCGGGACCGGCGGACCATCTGGCGAACCCGGACCTGGAGGCCTTGCGCCGCCAGATCCCGTCGGCGCGCAGCCTGCCCCTGCTGCAGGCCCTGGCCCGCGGCCATGCGGCGCGGGTGGTCCTGGAATACCTGGAGCCGCTCAGCCTGGCCGTGGAGGTCCAGCCATGCCGCTAGACCGGGACTGGCTGCTCGGCCACATCCCGCACCAGGGCAGCATGTGCCTGCTCGACCGCATCGATGCCTGGGACAGCCAGCATATCCGCTGCACCGCCAGCAGCCACCGCGCCCCGGACAACCCGCTGCGCGGCCACGGCCGGCTCGGGGCCGCCTGCGGCATCGAGTATGCCGCCCAGGCCATGGCCGCCCATGGCGGCCTGCTGGCGGCGGCCGACAGCGCGCCCAGGTCCGGCTACCTGACCAGCGTGCGCGGGATCGAGCTGCATGTCGCGCGCCTGGATGACATCGAGGCCGACCTCAGCATCGAGGCCGAGCGCCTGTCCGGCGACGACAACCTGGTCCTGTATGGCTTCAGCGTCGCGGCGGGGGAACGGATTCTGCTGAACGGCCGCGCCATCGTGGTGCTGGATGCGGCGAAAATGGGGAATCAACCATGAAGCGCGCCCTGGTCACCGGCGGCAGCGGCGGCATCGGCGCCGCAATCTGCCGGCGCCTGGCCGCCGACGGCTGTTACGTCTATGTCCACGCCAACAACAACCTGGCCAAGGCGACGGCGCTGGCGGAAGAGATCCGCCAGGCCGGCGGCGGCGCCGAGGCCATCGCCTTCGATGTCACCGACGCCGAGGCCAGCCGCAGCCTACTTGAAGCCCTGGTCGCGGACACCCCGATCCAGGTCCTGGTCAACAATGCCGGGGTGCATGACGACGCCGTCTTCCCCGGCATGCGTGCCGAGCAATGGCACAAGGTGCTCGACGTGTCGCTCAACGGCTTCTTCAATGTCACCCAGCCGCTGACCCTGGCCATGGTCCGCAGCCGCTGGGGCCGGATCATCAACATCACCTCCATCGCCGGACTGGCCGGCAACCGCGGCCAGGTCAACTATGCCGCCGCCAAAGGCGGGCTGCACGCCGCCACCAAGTCCTTGTCCCTGGAACTGGCCAGCCGCGGCATCACGGTGAACGCCGTGGCGCCGGGGATCATCCAGACCGGCATGATAGACGGGGTCTTCGATGCCAAGACCATCGCCGGCCTGGTGCCCATGAAGCGGGCCGGCCGGCCGGAAGAGGTGGCGGACCTGGTCGGTTTCCTGGCCTCGGAACAGGCCAGCTACATCAGCGGACAGATCATCTCGGTGTGCGGCGGCATGACCTGAGGCCGCGTTCAGCCTCCGCGGAGCCGCCGCACGACCAGTAGCGGCAGCCTGAGCAGGAAGCCGAGCAGCAGGCGGGCGTGCATCCAGGTCAGCAGGATGTTGTCGCGCAGGTAATTGAAGTGCGACACACCGCCCTCGTCGGCGCGCAGGTATTTCACCGGCGCCGGCAGGTTGATCGGTCGCACGCCGCGCCAGCACAGGCGCACCACGGCCTCGGGGTCGAAGTCGAAGCGGCGCATCCAGCGCCGGCCATGCATCACCTGGCGCAGGGGTTCGACGGGATAGACGCGGAAGCCGTAGAGCGAGTCGCCGATGCCCATCCACAGGGTCTCCAGGTTGGCCCACATGTTGGATAGCTTGCGGCCCTGCACACGCAGGTTGGGCGCGCTGGCGTCGAACACCGGCTTCCCCAGCACCATGCAGGCCGGTGCGGCCATCGAGGCGGCCATGAAGGACGGGATGAGGTCGGCCGGATGCTGGCCGTCCGAGTCCATGGTGAGCACGTGGCTGTAGCCTGCGCGCGCGGCCAGGTCGAGGCCGTGCAGGACCGCCGCGCCCTTGCCGACGTTTTCAGGCAACACGATCACCCTGAGACCGGGGTCGGTCGCGGCCATCGCCTCCAGGCCGGCGGTGGTGCCGTCGCTGCTGCCATCCACCACCACCCATACCGGGGTCCATTGCCGACGGGCGGCGCGCACCGTGTCATAGGCCTTGGCGCCCGGGTTGTAGCTGGGGATCAGCACCAGGTGGCTGGCGGAGGCGTTCAGCTCAACTGCCATGGTTGGCCTGCTCCGTATCGGGCGCCGGGGTCTGGATGGCGCCGGGCGGGCGCAAACAGGATGCCCGGCCAAGTTCGGCCGTGAAATAGCGCTCCAGTTCGCCGCTGAATACCCCGGCCTTGCCCGGTGGCTCGAAGCGGCGGCCGAGCCGGACGCGATAGGTGATCGGCATGTCCGGGCGGCGGAACAGAGGCCAGCCCTTGCCGAGATAGTCCGAGTCGGTCTCGATCAGCACGGTCTGGATCGGCACCCTGGCCCGGCTGGCGATGAGGGCGATCGAGCCCTTGCAGGAATTGATCGGCCAGCGGGTGGTGCGGGTGCCCTCCGGAAAGATCAGCAGGTGACTGCCGTTCTGCAGTTCGGCCACGGCTTGCCTGATCATGCTCAACTGGGCATCGTTGCGGATGTAGCCGGCCAGGCGGGCGCCGGCGCCGAGAAAGATGTTGTCGACCAGCTCGGCCTTCATGATGCAGGCCACATTGGCCAGGCGCGAGATGACCAACAGGGCATCGAGCAGGCCGGGGTGGTTGGGAGCGAGGATCAGCGGGCCTTGGTCGCGCAAAGCGTCGAGCGCCGTGAGGTCGAAGCGGCAGGCCCCGATCAGGGCAAGCGCGCCCAGGTAGAGGCGGAATACCGTGGTGATGGCCCGGCGTCCGAGCGGCTCGGCCCACCGCCTCGGCAGGACGTAATGGAGCGGCACCGAGAGCAGCGACCAGGTCAGGGTCATCGTGCCGAGCAAGCTCAGGCCGAACCACAGCGCCGCGTACTCGTGGAGCCGATGCAGCCGGCGCCAAACCCAGCCGGGCCTCGAATTCGGACCAGCGCTCACTCGACCGTCCAGACCGGCTTAACCTGCTTAACGAACAGCGGCAGGCCGACGCAGTGGCGTTTGCCAGACTGGCTTGGCGTGGAATCATCGCACGACACAGGACTCTCTCCGATTGACGGCAACAGCCCCGAAGGGTCTGCCCGCATGAACTGAGAACAGGCGAATACTACCCAATTAATCCTTGCTGCCGATAGCGCATGCAGGCGCCCAGGAGTCGACGGCAAGCAGGGCGTAACCAAGGGCATCGCACAGGCAACAAAAAAGCCAGCTTGGTTAGCTGGCTTTCGTGTTTCATGACCCTGGTAAGTCATTGTTCATAGTGGTCGGGGCGAGAGGATTCGAACCTCCGACCCCCTGCACCCCATGCAGGTGCGCTACCAGGCTGCGCTACGCCCCGACGAGCCGCGCATTATAGCCACACGGCCGGGAAAAAGGAATGCGAAAAACACGCGACGGCAAATATCCGTCAGGACTTGAGCAACTGGATGATGGCGCCGATCTCGCGCTTCAATTCGGCCAGGTCGACATTCTGGTCATCGGCGGACGCGGCGACCGGCGCGGCGGCAACCGCCGGAGCGGCAACGGGCGCCGGATGAAGCTCGATGCCACCGTCATGAAGCAGGCGGTTGCGGGCGCCGGTAATGGTGAAGCCTTCCTCGTACAGCAGCGACCGGATGCGCCGGATGAGCATGACCTCATGGTGCTGGTAATAACGCCGGTTGCCGCGCCGCTTGACCGGCTTGAGCTGGCTGAACTCCTGTTCCCAGTACCGGAGCACATGCGGCTTGACCGCGCAGAGCTCGCTTACCTCACCGATGGTGAAGTAACGCTTCGGCGGAATAGCGGGCAGATCACTATTCGCCGGTTGTTCCGACATCGACTGTTTCCACCATGGCCTTCAGTTTCTGGCTGGCGTGGAAGGTCACCACGCGCCGGGCGGATATGGGCATTTCCTCGCCGGTCTTGGGATTGCGACCGGGACGCTGGGGTTTTTCCCGCAGCTGGAAGTTGCCGAAGCCGGACAGTTTCACACTGTCGCCCCGTTCCAGGGCGAAGCGAATCTCCTCGAAGAAATTCTCCACCATTTCCTTTGCCTCGCGTTTGTTCAGTCCGACGCTGTCGAACAGTAGATCGGCGAGTTCTGCTTTGGTCAGGGTTGACATCGTTCTTGAATCCTAATCGCGGTCTAGCTGCGCAGCGTGGCGCCGAAGCGTTCCGACATGAAAGCCAGCACCTCCGAGACCGTTTTTTCGATCTCGACATCTGTTAGAGTTTTCTCAGTATCTTGCAACAACATTTTGAAAGCAAGGCTCTTTTTGCCTTCCGGCACCCCCTTGCCCTGGTAGACGTCGAACAACGCGACATCGGTCACCAGGGCCGGCAAGGCGGCCTGAACAGCGGCCAGGATTTCGGCCACGGCGAGTGCGTTCTCGACCACCACGGCGATATCCCGGCGCACCGCCGGGAAGCGGGAAACGGTCCGGTAGCGCGGCAGTTCGCGCGTCGCCAGGGCAGCCCAGTCGAGCTCGAACAGGACGGGCGCGCGGTTCAGGCCCAGTTGCTGGACCAGCCTGGGATGCAGGGCGCCCAGCCAGCCGGCCGCCTGGCCGGCCACCGTGACGCGGGCGCACTGGCCCGGATGCAGGGCGGGGTGTTCACCCTTGGCATAGACGGCGGTCATCGGCCAGAGCAACGCCTCCAGGTCGGCCTTGACGTCGAAGTAGTCGACCATGCGGGCGCCCTCCCCCCACTGTTCCGGGTGGGCCGGGCCGTAGGCCAGGCCGCCCAGGCGCAGGGGCTGGCCGGCGCTGTCGGTACCGAGGAAGCAGCGCCCCAACTCGAAGATGCGCAGGCGTTCCTGGCCGTGGTTGAGGTTGTGGCGCAGGGTGCCGAGCAGGCCCGGGATCAGGCTGCCGCGCATGACGCCCATCTGGCTGGCGATCGGGTTGACCAGGGTGATCGGTTCGATGCCCGGCGCCACCATCTCCTGCTGCCTGGCGTCGATGAAGCTGTAGGTGATGACTTCCTGATAGCCCAGGGCCATCAGGCGCTCCTTGGCCACGGCCTGGCCACGTTGCTGCTCGGGCAGGCCGGGCATGCCGGCCAGCGTCTGCGGCAGGACGGCGGGCAGGTTGTCGTAGCCCTTGACCCGGGCGATCTCCTCGATCAGATCGACCTCGATCGCCAGGTCGAAACGGTAGGACGGCGAGGTGACCTGCCATACCTTGCCGTCGGCCTCCATGTCGAGACCGAGGCGGACGAAGATGGCGCACATCTCGGCGTCGTCGACGGCCATGCCGAGCAGGCGGCGGGCACGTTCCGGACGGAACCGGATGCCCGGACGCGGCCCGGCCGTGGCGCCGGCCACGGTCACCGGACCGGCCTGGCCGCCGCAGATGTCGAGGATCAGGCGGGTGGCCCGTTCCATGGCTGCGGCCGGCAGGGCGGCATCGACGCCGCGCTCGAAGCGGTGCGAGGAATCGGTGGAAAGGCCGTAGGCACGGGCGCGGCCGGCCATGGCGTCGGGGGTGAAGTGGGCGGCCTCCAGGAAGATATCGGCGGTGGTTTCGGACACTGCGCTGGCGGCGCCGCCCATGATGCCGGCCAGGGCGACCGGGCCGCTGTCGTCGGCGATCACCAGGGTACCCTCGGTCAGGTCGACGGTCTGGTCGTTGAGCAGGGCCAGCCGCTCGCCGGCCTGGGCGGCGCGTACCCGGATGCCGCCGGCGACCTTGGCCAGGTCGAAGGCGTGCATGGGCTCGCCCAGTTCGAGCAGGACGTAGTTGGTCACGTCGACCACCGGGCTGATGGCGCGCACACCGCAACGCTGCAGGCGGCGGACCATCCAGTCGGGGGTGGCGGCATTCGGGTTGACGCCGCGGATGACCCGGCCGCAATAGACCGGGCAGGCCGCCTGGGCCTCGATGGTGACGGCCTGGGTGTCGGCCAGCCCGGCCGCCACCGGCGTACAGGCAACCGGATGGGCGGCCGAACCGGAGATCGCCGCGACCTCGCGGGCGATGCCCTGCATCGACAGGCAGTCACCCCGGTTAGGGGTCATCTTGATGGTGATCAGCTTGTCGTCGAGGTCGAGGTACTGGCGCAGGGGCTTGCCCACCGGGGCGTCGGCCGGCAACTCCATGATGCCCTCGGCGGCCTCGGCGATGCCCAGTTCCTTGGCCGAACAGAGCATGCCGGAGGAGGCGACGTCGCGCACCTTGGCCTGCTTGATCTTGAAGTTGCCCGGTAGCTCGGCGCCGACCATGGCGCAAGCGGTCCTGAGGCCGGCACGGGCGTTGGGCGCGCCGCAGACGATCTGCAGCGGCTCGCCGGCGCCGACGTCGACCGTGCAAACCTGCAGGCGGTCGGCGTTGGGATGCCGCTCGGCGGTCAGTATCTCGGCCACCACGACGTTGTTGAACGTGGGCGCGACCGACACGGCCTCCTCCACCTCCAGGCCGGCCATGGTCATCAGGTGGCAGAGCTGGTCAGTGTCCAGTTTCGGATTGACCAGGGTGCGCAGCCAGGCTTCGGAAAATTGCATGGTCGGTTACCTCAGGCGAATTGCTTCGCCGAATGTCGTTTTAGCTCCGGCATCACATTGGCCTGCGGCCAATATGAGCCTCCACTGAAATGATCTGCGCTGCTGCATCATGAGAATTGCCTCAAAAACCGCATATCGTTTTCAAAGAACATGCGCAGATCGTTGACGCCGTAGCGCAGCATCGCCAGGCGCTCGACACCCAGGCCGAAGGCGAAACCCTGCCACTTCTCGGCGTCGATGCCGACGTGGCCGAGCACGTTGGGATGCACCATGCCGCAGCCGCCGATCTCCAGCCAGCCGTCGCCCCAGCTCATGTCCATCTCGGCCGAGGGCTCGGTGAACGGGAAGAAGGACGGCCGGAAACGCACCTGCAGATCGTCGCGTTCGAAGAAGCGTTGCAGGAAGTCCTGCACCACGCCCTTGAGGTTGGCGAAACTGATGTCACGGTCGATCCACAGGCCCTCGACCTGGTGGAACATCGGCGAGTGGGTGGCGTCGGAGTCGACCCGGTAGACCCGGCCGGGGGCGATGATCTTGATCGGCGGCTGGCTGTCCTGCATGTAGCGCACCTGCACCGGCGAGGTATGGGTGCGCAGCAGGGTGCCGTCGCCCAGGTAGAAGGTGTCGTGCATGGCCCGGGCCGGGTGGTTGTCCGGGATGTTCAGGGCGGTGAAGTTGTAGAAGTCGGTCTCGATCTCGGGACCGTCGGCAACCGCAAAGCCGATCGAGCCGAACAGTTCCTCGATGCGCTTCAGGGTCAGGCTGACCGGGTGGGCGCCGCCCAGGCCGGCACTGCGTCCGGGCAGGGTGACGTCGAGCGATTCGGCGGCCAGCTGACGATCGAGTTCCTCGGCCTGGATGGCCTCGCGGCGCTCCTTGAGCAGGGCCTCGACTGAGTCCTTGACCTGGTTGATGCGGGCGCCGGCCTCCTTGCGCTGGTCCGGGGCCATGCCGCCCAGTCCCTTCATCTGCTCGGTGATGGCACCGCTCTTGCCGAGGAATCGGGCCTTGGCCTGTTCCAGGGCAGGCAGGTTGGCGGCGGCGGCAAAATCGCGCCGTGCTTCGGTCAGGATGTCTTCCAGGTTCATGCTGAAACTCGATCTGAAAATGCGAAGGGAGGCTTATCAGGCCTCCCTTCATGGCGACCTGCGGCCGCCGGGGCTTGGCTGCGCGTTAGGCTACCAGGCTGGCCTTGGCCTGCTCCACCACCTTGGCGAAGGCGGCCTGATCGAACACGGCCATGTCGGCCAGGACCTTGCGGTCGATGTCGATGGAGGCCTTCTTCATGCCGTTCATGAACTGGCTGTAGGTCACGCCCAGTTCACGCACGGCGGCGTTGATACGGGTGATCCACAACTGGCGGAACTGGCGCTTTTTCTGACGGCGGTCGCGATAGGCATATTGGCCGGCCTTCATCACCGCTTCGTTGGCGACGCGGAAGACGTTGCCACGACGGCCACGGAAACCCTTGGCAGCTTCAAGAACCTTCTTGTGGCTGGCGCGGGCGGTAGTACCACGTTTGACTCTGGGCATCTTCTATCTCCTTACGCGTAGGGCATCATGGCGCGAATATGACCCATATTCGACGCGTCGATGGTTTCCATGCCACGCAGGTTGCGCTTGCGCTTGGTGGTCTTCTTGGTAAGGATGTGGCGCAGGTAGGCGTGCGAACGCTTTACGCTGCCGCTGCCACGGACGCGGAAGCGCTTGGCGGCCCCGCTCTTGGTCTTCATCTTGGGCATGTTGTGCTCCATTCTTCGATGCCGTAAGGTGGTTCCCACCGGGAACGCTTGATCAACCTCACAGCACGTATGCGGCGCTGATTCAAAGAGGCGGCGCCAACCGCTTTACTGCGAAACCCGTCTTGCTTTTTCTGCTGCTCTTACTTTTTCTTCTTGGGCGCCAGCACCATCACCATCTGGCGGCCTTCCATCTTCGGGAACTGCTCGACCGTACCGTATTCGAGCAGATCCTGTTCAACCCGTCTCAGCAATTCGAGACCGAATTCCTGGTGAGCCATCTCTCGACCGCGGAACCGCAGCGTGATCTTGGTCTTGTCGCCTTCGTTCAGGAAACGGATCAGGTTGCGCAGCTTCACCTGGTAGTCCGCATCGTCGGTACGCGGCCGGAACTTGATTTCCTTGACCTGGATCTGCTTCTGCTTCAGCTTGGCCTCGTGCTGCTTCTTCTGCTCATGGTACTTGTACTTGCCGTAATCCATGATCTTGCAGACCGGAGGTTCGGCCTGGGGAGCGATCTCCACCAGGTCACGTTCGGCTTCCTCAGCCTTAGCCATTGCTTCCCGGATGCCGACGACGCCCAACTGCTCGCCATCTTCCGCCACGAGTCGGACCTGCGGTGCGTCAATCTCACCGTTGATCCTCATTTCCTTGTCGAGTGCGATGCTCAAACCCCTTTCAAAATCATGAGGGAGCGGATGTCCGCTCCCTGTCCAGCCGCCGCCCGGTCAACCGCGCATTTCACCCAGCATGCGGGTGACGAAGTCTTCCAGGCTCATCTGCCCGAGGTCTTCACCGCCCCGGACGCGTACGGCCACCTTGCCCTCCGCGCGTTCCTTGTCGCCGACTACCAGCTGATAAGGCACCCGCTTCATGGAGTGGTCGCGGATTTTATAGGTAATCTTCTCGTTCCTCAAGTCCGAAATGGCCCTGAAGCCTTGTTTTTTAAGGGCTTCCGTCACTTCAGAGACATAATCCGCCTGGGCGTCGGTGATATTCATCACCACCGCCTGCACCGGCGCCAGCCAGAGCGGGAAGTTGCCGGCGTAATGCTCGATCAGGATGCCGATGAAACGCTCCAGCGAACCCAGGATGGCACGGTGCAGCATCACCGGCGGCTTGCGGGTGTTGTCCTCGGCGACATACTCGGCACCCAGGCGCACCGGCAGGTTGAAGTCGAGCTGGATGGTGCCGACCTGCCACAGGCGGCCGAGCGAGTCCTTCAGGGTGAACTCGATCTTGGGGCCGTAGAAGGCGCCCTCGCCCGGCTGCAGGTCGTACTTGAGGCCGTTCTGATCGAGCGCGGCGGCGAGGCCGGCCTCGGCCTTGTCCCAGGTTTCGTCGGAGCCGACCCGCTTGTCCGGCCGGGTCGACAGCTTGACCAGGACGTCGGTGAAACCGAAGTCGGCGTAGACCGCCTGCAGCATCTTGATGAAGTCGGACACCTCGGGCTGGATCTGTTCCTCGGTACAGAAGATGTGGGCATCGTCCTGGACGAAGGCGCGTACCCGCATCAGGCCGTGCAGGGCGCCGGACGGCTCGTTGCGGTGGCAGGAGCCGAACTCGGCCAGGCGCAGCGGCAGGTCGCGGTAGGAATGCAGGCCGTGGTTGAAGATCTGCACATGGCCGGGGCAGTTCATCGGCTTGACCGCATACTCGCGGTTCTCCGAGGCGGTGGTGAACATCTGCTCGCGGTAGTTTTCCCAGTGGCCGGACTTCTCCCAGAGCGACTTGTCCATCACGGTCGGGGTCTTCACCTCGTCGTAGCCGTACTCGCGGAACTTGCCGCGCATGTACTGCTCGACCGCCTGCCACAACACCCAGCCGTGCGGGTGCCAGAACACCATGCCGGGCGACTCTTCCTGCAGGTGGAACAGGTCGAGCTGCTTGCCCAGGCGGCGGTGGTCGCGCTTCTCCGCCTCTTCCAGACGATGCAGGTAGGCGGCGAGGTCGTCCTTGTTGCCCCAGGCGGTGCCGTAGATGCGCTGCAGCATCTCGTTCTTGGAGTCGCCACGCCAGTAGGCGCCGGCCACCTTCATCAGCTTGAACACCTTGAGCTTGCCGGTCGACGGCACGTGCGGGCCGCGGCAGAGGTCGACGAAGTCGCCCTCGCGATAGAGCGAGATGGTCTGCCCGGCCGGGATGGCAGCGATCAGCTCGGCCTTGTAGTGCTCGCCGATCGACTCGAAGAATTTCACCGCCTCGTCGCGATCCCACTCCTCGCGGCTGACCGGGATGTCCTTCTTCACCAGCTCGGCCATGCGCTTCTCGATCGCGGCCAGGTCTTCCGGCGTGAACGGGCGCTTGAAGGCAAAGTCGTAATAGAAGCCGTCCTCGATCACCGGGCCGATGGTCACCTGGGCCTCGGGGAACAATTGCTTGACCGCATAGGCGAGCAGGTGGGCGGTGGAGTGGCGGATCAGATCGATGCCGTCGGCATCGCGATCGGTGACGATGGCGAGGTCGCTGTCGTTCTCGATCAGGAAGGAGGTGTCGACCAGCTGGCCGTTGACCTTGCCGGCCAGGGCGGCGCGGGCCAATCCGGCGCCGATATCGGCGGCCACCTGAACCACGGTCACCGGCGCGTCGAATTTGCGCTCGGAGCCATCGGGAAGACGAATAACAGGCATCTACGAACCCCGGAAATGAAGAAAGCCAGGCTAGGCCTGGCTTTCCGTGTAGCTGGTAGGCGCGATTGGACTCGAACCAACGACCCCCACCATGTCAAGGTGATGCTCTAACCAGCTGAGCTACGCGCCTAAAGAGCTGCGCATTCTATAGATGGCGCGGTTTCCAGGCAACAGGAATTTTGTTTTTTCAGTGCGAAATTTGCCGAATTTCCAAAAAAGCGTAATCCGCGTCCAAGACGGGCATCCGGACCGGTCACGGCTTGGGGCTGCCGGTCAGGCCGGAAATCGCCCACAGCCCGATGCGGCCGACGCTGGTGGCCACCTTGAGGCGGGCGCCCTGCCAGTTGGATACGGTCTGGATGCGCTGCTGCTCGGCCTTGGCCAGGGCGCTTTGCACGTTCAGCAACTCGACGATGTTGCCGACCCCGGCCTTGTAGCGGCCGCGGGCGACGGCATATGATTTGCGGGCATTCTTGACCAGTTCGTCGGTGGTCTTGAGGCCCTCGGTCTCGGCATTGAGCAACTGGTAGCTCTTCCACAATTCCAGCAGGACATCCTGTTCCACGCGGGCATACTCGGCCTGCTTGGCCTCGACCTGGCTCTGTGCCGTGCGCACCCGGTAGGTCCGGCCAAAGCCCTCGAACAGCGGGATGTTGACCTGTATGCCGATGGCGCCGCTGGTCGATGAGACATCGGTGGCCGGGTAGCCCACCCCGGGCGGCTGGCCCAACTGGTCATTCCTGGACAACTCACCGGTGAGCGAGACGGTCGGGCGGCCTTCCGCCCTGGTCGCCGAGACACTGGCCTCCGCCGCCTTGATCTCGGACTGGGCCGCCATCAGGGCGGGATGATAGCGCCGGGCCTCGTCGATCAGCTCATCGATCGGCTTCACGAAGGCGGTGTCCGGCAGGGTCTCGTCCGGCCTCGCCAGCACCAGGGGCTTGTTCACCTCCAGCCCCATGGCAATGGCCAGGCTGCCCTGGGCATTCTTCAGTTCGCCCTCGGCCACCACCCGTTCCAGCTTGGCCTGCGAGTAGGCGGTGCTGGCCTGCAACTGGTCGGTCAGGCCGCCGACGCCCGCCTTGTATTTGGCCTCGGTGGCCATGAAGCTTTCCCTGGCCGCCTTTTCCGCCTCCAGCTTGGCGTCCAGCGTGGCCAGCGCGGTCAGGGTATCGAAATAGGCTTGCGCCGCCGCCAGGAAGGCTGCCTGGAGCGCGACGTCATGGGTCGAATTGGCGGCATCCAGCAAGGCGCGGGCCTGGTCGACGTTGGATCCGCGCAGGCCGAAGTCGGTCAAGACCCAGGACATCTTCAGGCTGCCCGAACGCACCGTGGGCGAGCTGTCCGTATTCAGCCCGGAATAGGCATACGAGGATGTGTCCTTGTAGCTGGTCTTGTTGCGCTGCTTCCCATATGCGAAGCCGGCATTCACCGTCGGCAGGTAGGCCGACTCGCGCACCCCGAGCACCGCCGCCTGGACCTGCGCATTGGCCCAGGCCTGCCGGGTCTTCGGGTTATGGCATAGCGCCCGTTCCACGACTTCGACCAGGCCGACCGGCGAACCGACCTCGCCGAACTGGCAGGGATCACCGGAGGCGTCCTCCGAGATCATCGACTTCGACTGCGTTTTCGACACCTTCAGGCTGATCGAGAAGGGATCGAAGCCGGCCGCGCCGGCGCTTGCACAGACGGCCACTGTGGCGGCCAGCGCCAGGATCGAAACAAGGGTACGTTTCATGCCGCTATCCGGGACCAATCATTGACCGGCATTCAGGACCGCCCTGGCCTGCATGTCCACCACCACCTTGCCGTCGGCGAGTTCGATCACCCGGTCGGCGGAGGCGATGGTTTCCCGCCGGTGGGCGACGATCACGCGGGTCACCTTGAGCGACCGGATCGCGGTATTGACCATGCTTTCGCGGGCGATGTCGAGATGGCTGGTGGCTTCGTCCAGGAACAGGATGCTCGGCCGCTTGTACAGGGCGCGCGCCAGCAGGACGCGCTGCTTCTGGCCACCCGACAGCGCCGTGCCCATGTCGCCGATCAGGGTGTTGTAGGCCATCGGCATGGCCATGATCTCTTCATGGATGGCCGCCATGCCGGCGCACTCCTCGATCCAGTTCTGATCGGCCTTGTGGTCGAAGAAGCAGATGTTGTCGGCAATGGAGCCCGCGAACAGGGAGTCGTCCTGCATGACCGTACCGACCATGCTGCGCAGGGTGTCGAGGCCGATCTGGGAGACGCTGACACCGCCGATAACGACATCGCCCGAGTTCGGGGTGCGGATGCCCAGCATGGCGTTGATCAGGGTGGACTTGCCGCAGCCGGAGGGACCGACGATGGCCACCGACTCGCCCGCCTTGATGCTGAACTGGATGCCGTCGAGCACCCACGGCTCGCCGTCGGCATAGCGGAAATGCAGATCGACGATATCGATGCTCGGCTCCAGTTCGGCCTCGCCCACCTGGGTCTTGCGGGCGGTATCTTCCGGCTCGGACAGGACGATATCGGCCAGGCGCTCGCCCTGCAGGCGCAGCATCTTGACCTCGACCAGCTTGTCGATCAGGCCGCTGACCCGGCCGTCGAACTGGTCTTTGTAGGCGATGAAGGCCATCAGCACGCCGACGGTGAACTCGCCGTCCAGGATCAGCGAGGCGCCGAACCAGATGATGATGATGCGCTCGAGTCCGAACAGGACGCCGTTGAGCAGGCGGTAGAGCACTTGCAGCTTCTGGCTGCGCAGGTCGGCATTGATCTGGTCGACCAGCAGGGTCAGCCAGGTGGACCGGCGCTCGTCCTGGCGCTGGAACAGCTTGATGGTCTTGACGCCGCGCACCGTTTCCAGGAAATGGCTCTGCTGCTTGGCGGCATGGATGATCTGTTCTTCGGTGGCGTTGCGCAGGGGACGATACCAGGCCCAGCGGCCGAGGCCGTACAACGCCATGGCGGCGACCGCGATCCAGGCCAGCGTCGGGCTGTAGATGAACATCATGACCAGGGTCAGGATGGTCATCAGGCCATCCAGGATGGCCTCGACGAAGGTGGTCGTCAGGGTGCGCTGGATCAGGTCGACCGAGCTGAAGCGCGACACCACGTCGCCCAGGTGGCGCTTTTCGAAATACTGCACCGGCAGGCTGACCAGATGGGTGAAGACATTGGCGCGCCACTGTATGTTCAGTGTCGTCGACATGTGCATGATCACCCAGGAGCGCAAGGTCGAAACACCCTGTTGCATCAGCATCAGCAGGCCGAAGCCGAGCGCCAGCGTGGTCAGCAGGTCGCGGTCGCCGGTGACGATGACATTGTCGATCACCCATTGCAGGAAGAACGGCGATACCAGGGCAAACACTTCGAGCGTCAGGGCCAGCAGGAAGATCTGCGAGAAGGAGCGATAGAGGCCGGTCACGTGGCCCATCAGTTCGCGCAGCTTGATGTGCTGCTTGAAGGTCGCCGGCTTGAAACCGGTATTCGGCCACAGTTCCAGGGCCACGCCGGTAAAGGATGCGGAGACCTCGTCCCAGCTCAGTTTGCGGATGCCGAAGGCCGGGTCATGCACGAGGATGCCCTTGCCGGTCACCTCCTTCAGCACCACGAAGTGATTGAAATTCCAGTGCAGGATGCAAGGCATGCGCAGTTGCGCCATGTCCTCCAGTTCCAGCTTGACCGGCCGGGTCGCCATCTGCATGGCGTTGGCCATGGCGATCAGGTGGCCCAGCGTGGTGCCCTTGATCGAGACCAGGAACAGGCGCCGCATGCTCGCCAGATCGGTACGGAAACCATGGTAGCCGGCCACCATGGCGAGCGAGGCCAGGCCGCACTCTGCAGCCTCGGTCTGCAGGATCAAAGGCAGCTTGCGACCGAAACCGAAGGAAAGATTATCGAGGAAAGACATACTGGCTCACGGTTGTTCGTTGTTTGGCCTGGGCTGGGTCCGGGACCGGATCAAAGCTTGCCGGTCAGGCTGTATAACGGCTCGAGCACCCACTCGTAGAGCCGCCGGGTATCCTGCAGGATGTCCGCCTCCAGCAACATGCCGGCCTGCAGGGGCTGCTTCTTGCCGTAGGCCGCCACGGTCTGGGACTCCAGTTCGACGGTGATGCGGTAGACCGGCTCGCTCTGCTGGCCCTGCTGGCCGCCCCCGGCCGAACCCAGACTGGAAATCTCGTTGGCCGGCAAGGCGGTCTTGGCCACGCTGATCACCCGGCCCTTGGCGTGACCGAACTTCTGGTAGGGATAGGCCTGATAGCGCAGCAGGACCGGATCGCCCAGGCGGATGAAACCCACCGCCCGGCTGGGGGCAAACAACTGGGCCTGCAGGGTGGCCCCCGCCGGCACGATGCTGACCAATGGACGGCTGCCATCCATCGCCTGGCCGACCTCGGCCACCACCGCCGTCGCGATACCCGACTCCGGTGCGGTGATGTAGATCTGGCGCTTGGCCTCGCTCTCCGCGAGCTCCTGATCGATCGTCGAGATCCCGCGTTCGATCTGGGAAAGCTGATTCTGATGCTTGAAGGCCAGGCCGGCCAACTCGTTCTTGCGCAGCGCCAGTTCCCGGGCGACGCTGATCCGCTCGCGCTCCATGCCCTGAAGGCGGGAGCGTTGATCGAGCAGTTCTTCCTGCTTTTGCTGCAGTTGCTCGCGCGAGATGTAATCCTGGTCCAGCAGGCCCTGGTAACGGGCCACGGTATCCTTGCTCAAATCGACGCGACTACGCTGACCATCGAGCAGGTTGTCCAGTTTGCGGATCTCGGATTCGATGCCATCGATCCGCTTGGCCAGCGCTTCGCGTTCATCCTGCTGGAGCTGGCGCGTCTTGACCATCTCCTCCTTCAGGGAGTCGCGGCGGGAAGTGACCTGCTGGCTGATGGCGGCCTGGATGGAACCGAGCGCGCCGCTATGGCGCTCACTCGACAATATGAACAGGACATCGCCCTTGTTGACGTGCTGTCCTTCGGAAACGCGCTTTTCCTGAACGACTCCAAGCTGGGGCACATAGACCTTGACCAGACCGGTATCCGGCATCAACTGGCCCACGACCGTGCTGCGCTTGGTGTAGGTTCCCCACAACATGAAGGCCACGACCAACAGGGCCATGCCGGCGGCTATGGCGGTCAGTACACTATATGAAAATGGGCGAATCAGAACGATATCGCCTAGCCATTTGGTTTTATGGGCGCCAAGGGCGGCGGACCGGAAGAGTGGTTGTTCGGCCATGGAATCGTTTGTTATTGGTGACTCGGCCAGGCCGAGGATAAACAGCGATCGCTATTATTGCCTGCCCATCAAAAACAAAAAAGGAGGAAAGGGGATCCCTCTCCTCCTTATACGGCAGTTCTCGGGATTAGGAGAACAGGCCGCCGAGCAGGCCGCCGAGCAGGCCGGTGCCGGTGCCAACCAGGCCGGTGACCACACCAACCAGGCTACCGACCAGGCCGGTCACGCTAGCAACCAGAGCACCCACCAGACCGAAAACGCCACCCAGCAGGGCAGCCGGGTCGAGGGACAGGTTCAGGCCGAGGCCGGAAATGCTGATGACGCCACCGGAAACTTCGTTGATTTCTTCCTGCTTCAGAACTTGAATAGCCATGTGTTACTCCTCGTACGTTGACAAAAAAATGCGCAATCCGCGCAACTGCTCTTGCTTGCCCCCACCGGGACAATCGCCAGACGCATAATCGAGACAAGCCGATCACGCCTCAATCTCTACATTCGGGTACAGTTGTACTATATACGACGTTTTCTGCATATTAATGACATTTTCGCTAGGTCGCAAAATTTTTTTGCCTACCAAAGTTCAGACCGCGACCCAGTCGGAAGACACCTCATCCGGCCGCACCCGTAAACATGGGCGGGGTTCCAGCCTGCGCCGAGAGGGCCAATCCGGTCCGGACAAAATACAGGCACAGGGCACCAGGCCCTGCCTCGCGCGTCGCCGTCAAGCGGCCGCGCGCCGGCGTAGCGCCATGCCAGGACGGTGCCGCCACTGGCTTTGCGGTTGATTGGAAGGTCTGATCGGGAAATAACTTGCCTGGCCTTACTGGCTACTCCAGAACCCTCCCGTACGCACGGCCATTCGACGGGAGGAGACGGATTGCATCGATAGGCTCCCGGCAAAACAAACACCGGAGGGGGTAAGCCCTTTGCCTGGAAGCACAGACCTTCCACCTCGCCCGCACACTCATACCGCTGCCTGACAGCAGGAAATGAAACCACTTCGGGAACGGCTACCGTATATACCAGTAACCAGATATCGATAATGTTTTTACTACATAGTCTTGTTTTATATTTTTTATGATATCTTTTCCCCATCCGATGTGTCGGAATTAGCATGCCAAACCGGGGGGGTTGCAAGCGGTTTGCCATCAGGAATGTGCTTCAAATCGAAGCAATGTCGGCCGCCACAAGGCGGTATTTCAAACTTAGGTAAACAAGGAGTCTTTAGCATGGCGATTCAAGAACTGAGCAAGAACGAAATCAACGAAGTGTCCGGTGGCGCGCTTGATCTGGGCGGCCTGCTGGGTGGCCTGCTGACCCCGATTCTGAGCCTGCTGTCCCCGGTTCTGAGCCTGGTGACCGGCCTGGTTGGTAGCGTTCTGTCCGTGGTTACCGGCCTGCTCGGCGGCCTGCTCGGCGGCCTGCTCGGCTAAACCGTGGTAATGGCGGGCCGCCATTCTGGTCGGCCCGCCTCCTTGGCTTCTGCCAAGACTGAATCTGTCCCGTTGCCATGGCGGTCACTGCCGGCAACAACCATCACGACATGGTGAAGGAGGTAAACATGGCAATTCAAACTCTGACTCAAGATGAAATCGGTGAAGTTTCCGGCGGCGCGATTGAACTGAGCATTCTGGGCGGTCTGCTGTCCCCTCTTCTGGGCAGCCTGCTGTCGCCTGTCCTGAATCTGCTTACAGGCCTGCTCGGTGGTCTGCTCAGCGGGTTGCTGGGTGCCCTGCACTTCTAGTTCATGCCAGGGGCAAGCGACTGATGCGTCCTGTCCATCAATCCGTGCCCGATCACCAAATGTCTCAAGCCTTCCCTGAAGGCATTCCCCGGGTTCGTTGGGTGACCAACGCGTCCCCTTGCCCGATGCAAGCCAGCATCTGCTTGCGACCAACACCCAAGCAACCTGTATCGGAGTAGGCATCATGGCCGCCAACAACGTTCCCAATTCCATCGCCACTGTCAGCGCCGTCCAAGGCAGCGCCTACGTCAGAGACAACACGGGCCGACTGCATGAGTTGCATGCCGGGGACATAATCAAGGAAGGCGAAATCGTAATCACGGCTACTGGCGGCCATGTCGATTTCGTATTCAAGAACGGCGACACCCTGACGCTTAACCAGGGCATCTACAAGATTGCCGCCGATGCCCCGCCCGAAGACACATTTGAAGATGGCGCCGCCAGCACCGGCACGAACGCCGGTCAGAACACCGCCGAGGCCACCATCGACAACATCGTCAAGGCCATCCAGGATGGCAAGCCGATCGACAGTCTGCTGGAAAACACCGCCATCGGCCTGGCTGGCGGTGACGCCCAGGAAGGGCATGGCTTCGTGCGCCTGAGCCGCATTTCGGAAGGCGTGACCGGGGTTTCATATGACGGTCCTGCCGCCGCCGCGGGTGCCGCCACATCCGATTTGCCCGCCGATGAGAATATCAACCCGCCGGTCATCGACTCCGTCGTCGCCACCGTCGTCGGCAGCGACACCGTCACCGAGGGCGGCACCCTGAGCTTCGACGTCAGGCTGGACCAGACCGCTACCCAGGACACCGTGGTGACCTTCCGCCTCGACGGCAGCGGTGCCCACCCGGCCACCATCGGCACCGATACCAGCGAAGTTTACGTCAACGGCGTCCTGGTCACCCCCGACGCCAACGGCAACTATTCCTACATCGTCCCGGCCGGCGACGACTATTTCAGGGTCAAGATCGTCACCGTCGACGACAGCGCCGTCGAGTACACCGAGACCCTGACCCTCTCCGCCGCCACCGACACCCAGGCCACCCCGGCCGCCGGCACCGGCACCATCCTCGACAACGACCACCCGACGGTCGACACCGTCACCGCCAGCGTCGTCGGCAGCGATACCGTCACCGAGGGCGGCACCCTGAGCTTCGACGTCAAGCTCGACCAGACCGCCACCCAGGACACCACGGTCACCTTCAAGCTCGACGGCAGCGGTGCCCATCCGGCCACCATCGGCACCGATACCGGCGAGGTCCGTGTCAACGGCGTCCTGGTCACCCCCGACGCCAACGGCGTCTACAGCTATACCGTCCCGGCCGGCCAGAGCGGCTTCACCGTCACCGTGAACACCGTCGACGACAGCGCCGTCGAGTACACCGAGACCCTCATCCTCTCCGCCGCCACCGACACCCAGGCCACCCCGGCCGCCGGTACCGGCACCATCGTGGACAACGACCACGCGCCGATCATCAGCGACGACGGCAAGGGCCGGGTCTCGGAAGAAGGCCTGCCGCACGGCATTCCGGACACCACCCCGGCCGGTTCCGACACCACCAACTCGGCCACGGTCAGCGGCACCCTGAGCATCAGCGATCCCGATGGCGATGCCATCGCCTCGGTCGCCGTCAGCGGCCCGGCCGGCCTCACCTCCGGCGGCCATGACGTGACCTGGAGCGGCAGCTTCGATGCCGCCACCGGCGTCTACACCCTGAT
>JAQTLU010000020.1 GCA_028714735.1 Gallionellaceae bacterium
CAGGGAATGCTCCATCGCATGGGCGTTGACGCTGGTCTCGACCTGGGGCAGGGCGGCCAGTTCGGCTATCGCCGCCTGGTCCAGTTCGACGCGGCCGAGCGGGGTGTCGAAGGCCTCGACGCCGGGCTGGGCCAGTCCGGCCACCCAGACCCGGTGCACCGGCCCGAGCAGGACCACCCGTTTGATCCGACCGCGCAGGGGCGCCAGCAGGGCATAGGCAGTGGCCGCCACCGGGCCGGAATAGATGTAGCCGGCGTGCGGCGCGATGATCGCCTTGGGCGTCAGAGGCTCGGTCCTGGCCGCCTCCAGCATGGCCAGGACGTCGCGGCGCAGGACGGCGGCATCGCCCGGATAGAACATGCCCGCTACGGCGGGCGGTCTGACCTTGTGCATACTTGCCTCCATGGCAGCCCTTCCATCTAAAATCTAGGGCATCGAACCCAGATAACAATCCTTAGACCCTGAAATGCCGCGTTATTTCGCCCTGTTACCCGCCGCCGGCATCGGCGCCCGCATGGGCTCCGATGGCCCCAAGCAGTATTTGAGTCTGGCCGGCCGGACCATGTTGTGGCATGCCATCCATGCCTTCGAGGCCATGGCGGCGGTGGAGCGCAGCTATGTCGTGCTGGCACCGGACGACGGTCACTGGGATCGGCACGACTGGAGCGGCTTGGCCAAGCTGGCCGTCTTGCGCTGTGGCGGTGCGACCCGGGCCGAGACCGTGCTGAACGGCCTCCGGGCGGTCGCCGGCGAGGTCGGGCCGGACGATTGGGTGCTGGTCCACGATGCCGCCCGGCCCTGCGTGTCGATCCGTCTGCTCGACCGCCTGCTGGGCGAGTTGGCCGACGACGGCATCGGCGGCATCCTGGCCGCGCCGGTGGCCGATACCCTGAAGCGGGAAGGCGATGGAGGGCGCATCCTGGAGACCGTGCCGCGCGCGGGACTCTGGGCTGCGCAGACGCCGCAGATGTTCCGCCATGGCCTGCTGCTGCGGGCGCTCGAACATGCCGGCACCGGAGTCACCGACGAGGCCTCGGCAATCGAGGCGCTGGGCCTGTCGCCGCGCCTGGTCGAAAGCGACATGACCAACCTCAAGGTGACCTGGCCGCGCGACGTCGAGGTCGCCGAGTGGCTGCTGTCGAAAGGCGACTGACCATGGCCAAGCGCGCCTCCGGATCACCCCGTCGGCCCCGCAACCCGATCGCCAAGGCGGTACGGACGCCGCTGTTCAAGATGCGGGTGGTGGCGGACAAGCGGGAGCGTGAGAAACAGCGCCTGGCCCGGCAGGAGAAAGACCACCGCCCTGATAAGGACAAGCCGGAAGACGGTTAAATGTTATCCGGAGTGTCGTGTTGACTTCGTTGTTCTCGCCAAAGGCAGTAACGAACCTGCTTCGGACCTTTGGTAAGTTTATGGCGGCGTCTCAAGATTAGCTGGTAGCAGACCTTCTACGTTGTGGTTCAGGTACAGTTCATTGCAAGCGCAACTTTGCGTACAACTGTTTGTTACACACTATTTCTACCACCCCGTATATCGTGAATTAAGTATTTGTAATAGAATAAGCTCTTAATGACATGATGGAGGTTGTGCATCTCCCGAAAGGCAACCAGAAGCAAACGCATGAACTCAAGAAGGCTAATTGTCTCACCTTCACTAGTTTCAAGCCTCCCGCCGCCAGGACAATAGGTGATTAGCTGTGCAACTCCATCATAATGAACATTGTTGTGCGCTAAGGCATTCCGAAGCCCTAAATTGAAAGCATTGTCATCCCAGAGGTACCAGCAGTCGTCCAAGTATTTGAATTTGTCGGATAGTGTCTTTGCAGAGAATTTCTTAAGATCACTTAAGACTCCGCCATCGATAACCTTAAAACTGTTCGCATCTCCCCTATGTCCTAAATTGTTGAGGCCGGCCACAAGCACAAGCTGCCTGCCGAGAATTTCCACAATATCTTTGTACAAATCCTTTACGCCCAAAAAATCATGCGTCGAAATTCTGGTCGCAATCTTTGTTGATGTTCCGTTCCCCGTCAGATCCAGGAACAAGGCAGGTCTAAGCGGTAACTCAGCATCGAAAATTCTTGGATAAATCTTTAAGCAATCACGTTGCAGCACCGCAAGGAAGGAAGAGTCGTCCAGCTCATCAATAAACTCTCCTAACCGATCCTTATCAAGTTGGTATAGAAATCTTGGCATCATTTCTGAGATCTCACGCCCCGCAGAAGATACGGTAAAAGGGAAGAATGCCTTAGCGATAACGCGATAGAGTGATGCATTGACATCCTGAGGTAATAGTGACTTTTCTTCTGGTTCTTCCAGAAAACTTGATGCGCGACGCTGAAACAGTTGTTTGTTGTTGCCGTGGTATAGATTTATCAGCCTTTTAAGTTCCCCAGCTTTTTCATACAATTCATTGAGCGCATTGAGTTTCAAGTTATGCAATTGGAATATCTCATGTGCACTTTCCATATCGGCACCAAGGGCTACACGTAGATCTTCCATGGCCATTAGCCAGGGCGTTTTGCCCATTTCGTATTTCCAAAATCGCACGGGAAAATCGAGATGTAGATCGATAAACGGGTTGTGACCTTGAAATGGTCCTGATGCCCTCGTTTCAGAAGGGGCACACCCATCAAAGGAGAACTGAGATCTTGGAGCGTCAGAAATGTCGAGAGTAATACTCAGCGAAGAACCACAATGAGGACATGAGAAGGTAAGCGGTTGTATTCGCCTATTTGAGTAACCAATTCGGCAGTCAATTTCCTGCTCACAGGTCGCACATCTGATTGTCATGTTGGTATTCATAGCATGCACTCAACTCTCAGCACTTCATGATGCCTAACCGTGAAAACAGAGGTCAGTGCGCCAGGACGTTTTTAATACAGAAACCAATAAGATGGCATCAACATATTGACCACAAGTCACATTTTTTCCCTATATCTTTGATATTCATGTATGAAAAGCTGAATACGGCCTGAGCTTATACTGAATGTCAGCTATGGAGCAAACTCCGGCAATCAAGGCTGAGTCCTCCAAATGACAGGAACGAGGCGGTAGCAGCCAGTCTGAACACCTTCAACATTCCAGCCATCAAGCGTCGGTAGGGCTCGACTAGGCAGATCCACGCGATTTCCCTGAGCCCCTGATCAAAAGCCGCTTGGGGTAAAATCCCTCTCCCTTCTACGCCGGCAGGCTTCCGGCCACGACGACATGCAAATCCCGGTAAGTGAACTCATCGTCCGATTCATGGCGCGCCTGGGCATCGAGACCGTCTTCGGTATTCCCGGCGCCCATATCCTGCCCGTCTACGACAGCCTGTACGACTCCGGCATCGACTCGGTGCTGGTCAAGCACGAGCAGGGCGCGGCCTTCATGGCCGGCGGCTACGCCCGCGCCTCGGGCCGGATCGGCGCCTGCATCACCACCGCCGGGCCGGGCGCGACCAACCTGGTCACCGGCATCGCCAACGCCTATGCCGACAAGCTGCCGGTGCTGATCATCACCGGCGAGACCTCGACCTACATCTTCGGCAAGGGCGGCCTGCAGGAAAGCTCGGGCGAGGGCGGCAGCATCGACCAGGTCTCCCTGTTCAAGGGCATCACCCGCTACAACAAGATCGTCGAGCGCACCGACTACCTGGAGAACGTCCTCAACCAGGCCGCCAAGATCCTGCTGTCGGACCAGCCCGGCCCGGTCCTGCTGAGCTTTCCCTACAACCTGCAGAAGGAGATGGTCGACGACTGCATCCTCGACCGCATCGAGGCCTCGCGCCGCATCCGGCCCTCGATCAGCGCCTCGCGCTCGGTCCAGGAACTGACCGACCTGATCCTGGCGGCCCGGCGGCCGGTCATCGTGGCCGGCTACGGCTGCATCCGCTCCGGCGCCCAGGAAGCGGTGGCGCGCCTGTCCGAGACCCTGGGCATCCCGGTCACCACCAGCCTGAAGGCCAAGGGCACCATCAGCGAACAGTCGCCGCTCTCGCTCGGCAGCCTGGGGGTGACCTCCAGCGGCCATGCCTACAAGTACATCCTCGACAACGCCGACCTGGTGCTGTTCCTCGGCGCCAGCTTCAACGAGCGCACCAGCTACGTCTGGGACAAGACCCTGCTGGCCGGCAAGCGCATTGCCCAGATCGACAGCGACTTCGAGCAACTGGAAAAGGTGTTCAAGGCCGACCTGGCGATCAACGGCGACATCAGGGAGGTGCTGGGCGGAGTGCTGGCCCGCCTGGATGGCCGCGATGCCGACGCCTGCGCGCGGGTGGGCGGCGAGATCGGCCAGTCCAAGGCGGCGGTGACCAGCGACTACGCCATCTTCCAGTCGGGTTTTTCCCTGGTCGAGCAGTTCTTCCAGGCCCTGGAACGGCATTTCCCGGCCGACACCGCGGTGTTCGACGACAACATCATCTTCGCGCAGAACTTCTACAACGTCGCTGCCGGCAACCGCTACTACCCCAATTCCGGCGTCTCCTCGCTCGGCCACGCCATCCCGGCCGCCATCGGGGCGCGCCTGGCGGAGGCCCGGACGACCTTCGCCATCCTCGGCGACGGCGGTTTCCAGATGTGCGGTTTCGAGCTGATGACCGCGGTGAACTACGGCATCCCGCTCAACGTGGTGGTGTTCAACAACGGCACCATGGGCCTGATCCGCAAGAACCAGCACCAGCATTATCACAAGCGCTACATCGGCTGCGACTTCGTCAACCCGGACTTCGGGCTGCTCGCGCAGTCGTTCGGCATCCAGTACCAGCGGGTCGAGCAGGCCGGCGACATCGACGAGCTGTTCGCCCGGCACGACCTGACCGGGGCGATCAACCTGATCGAGATCGTCATCGACAAGGACCTGTTCCCCAACTACTCGTCGCGGCGGTGAACGGCGTGGCCAACGTGGATTGCCGCCATGACTTCGTCGTCGTCATCCCGGTCGCCGACCGGCCGCAGCACCTGAGGGACTGCCTGGACAGCCTGGTCGAGCTGTGCCGGCGCTATCCCTACGGCGGCCGGATCATGGTGCTGATCGCCGACGACAGCCGCGATCCGGACAGCATCGGGCAGCACCGCGCCCTGGCCGGGGCCTTCGGCCGGCAGGGCCTGGCAACCCATTACCTGGGCCAGGCCGAGCAGATCGCCCTGGTCGACCGCCTGCCGCCTGAACTGCGGGGGCGGCTGGCCGGCGTGATCGGCGCCTGCGCCCCCGACGCCTTCCACCACAAGGGCGCCTCGATCACCCGCAACATCGCCTATCTGTGGCTGAACCGGCTGCCGGCGGACGGGCGCAAACGGTTGTTCTGGTTCCTCGACAGCGACCAGGAGTTCCGGGTCAACCTGGAGACGGTCGAAGGCGAGTCCCTGGACTACGCGGTCGATTACTTCCACGCCCTGGACCGTATTTTCAGCGCGACACCGGCCCGCATCGTCACCGGCAAGGTGGTCGGCGACCCGCCGGTCTCGCCCGCCGTGATGGCCGGCAATTTCCTCGACGACGTGCTCGCCTTCCTGGCCGAGATGGCCGGCGTGCCGGCCGGTGCGGCCTGCACCTTCCACGGCGGGCCGAGCCGGCCGGCCGATGACGCCGCCTATCACGACATGGCCGAGCTGTTCGGCTTCAAGGCCTCTGCCGATGCCTATCGCTATCGCTGCCCCATCCTGGGGGCGCATGACCATGCCGGATGTTTCGCCGACTTCGCCGGCCGTCTGAACCGCTTCTTCGACGGCGAGCACCCGACCCGGCGCAGCTACTACCGGCAGGACGATCTCATGGCCGGCATCAAGCCGGCCCGGACCATCTACACCGGCAACTATGTCTTCACCCCGGCGGGGCTCGACTGGTTCATCCCCTTCGCCGACCTCAAGCTGCGCATGGCCGGCCCCACCCTGGGCCGGATCATCCGGGCCGAGTTGGGCGACGCCTTCGTCTCGGCCAACCTGCCCATGCTGCACAAGCGCACGGTGGACGCCATCGGCCAGTCGGAATTCCGGCCCGGCATCGAGCGGGACAGCGAACGCGTCGACCTGTCCGGCGAGTTCGAACGACAATATTTCGGCGACGTCATGCTGTTCGCCATGGTGCGGCTGACCGAACAGGGTTATCCGGCCAGCCAGCCGGACGCAGAGGCGATCGCCGCGGTGGTCGATGCCACCGAGGCCGAGATGCGCGGCCGATACTCGGCCAAGCATGGCCAGATCGTGGCCAGGATTGACCGCCTCGACGCGCTGTTTTCCGATCCGGCCCGCTGGTGGCAACGCGATGCCCGCCTGGCCGAGGCCTGCCATGCCTGGCGCCGCTTCATCGCCAACATGCGGGACAACTTCGCCGAGGATTCCCGCGCCTGGCAGTTGATCGAAGCGAGCGCAAACCGCGTCGCACGCAAGGCGGCGATCGGCGCCGCCATCGGACGCTACCGCGCCGACCGCGCGGCCTGGCGGGCAGCCCTGGAGCAGGCATGAACGTCTTCATCCTCAACAGCGGCCGCTGCGGCTCGACCACCTTCATCCAGGCCTGCCGGCACATCAGCAACTTCAGCGCCGGCCACGAGACTCGGGTCCAGTTGATCGGCGCCGAACGGCTGGCCTATCCGGATAACCACATCGAGGCCGACAACCGCCTGTCCTGGCTGCTCGGACGACTCGATGCGACCTACGGCGACGAGGCCTGGTACGTCCATCTCAGCCGCGAGCGGGAGGCGGTGGCGGCCAGCTTCGCCAGGCGCGCCGGGTTCGGCATCATGAAGGCCTACCGCGAGGGCATCCTGCTCGATGGCGTGCCCAGCCTCACGGCCGAGGCCGTCGCCGGCGACTACCTGGACACGGTCGAGGCCAATATCGAGCTGTTCCTGCGTGATAAAAGCCACCGGATGGCGGTCCGGCTGGAACAGGCCCGGGTCGACTTCCCGGCCTTCTGGCGCTGGATCGGTGCCGAAGGCGACCTGGAACTGGCCCTGGCGGAGTGGGACCGGCGCTACAACGCCTCGGCCAGCCAGTCGAGCAGTTGAGCCTCGCTCTGACCGCCCAGCCTGACCTGCCGGATCAGGCCGTCCTCGACCAGGATGAAACTGGGCGTGGCGGCGATGCCGAAGGCGCGCGCCAGATCCGGCGCTGCGGCCACGTCGACCTTGATCAGGTTGCGGTGCGCCGCGCTCAGCCGGTCGACCAGCGGCGCCATGGCGCGGCAGGGACCGCAGCTGGTCGCATAGAAGTAGTACAGGCGGCGCCGGTCCGCCTGCGCGGGGCCGTCCACGGCGGCAGTGTCCGGTGCGGCCTGCCCTTCGCTGCGGCGGGCCCTGCGGATGGCCAGGTATTGCATCAGCAACAGCAGGGCGATGAAGCCGGCCACGGGATAGATCAGCCAGTGCATGGTGGCTCCCCGATCAGGTTGAATAGCCGAACTCGCCCAGCCACTGGCCCTGTCGATAGTCGATGGCGAGCCAGTGCGGCACGTAGGGGCGCGGGTTGGCGATGGGGAAATCGTCCAGGGGCGTCGTGCCGGACAGGTCGGCCAGGTGGCAGGCCCGGGTCATCACCGGGCGGAAGCGGACCGACAGTTGTTCCGACACCGTGGTCGCGTCGGTCGAGCCCAGTTCGCCGAAGCGCACCTGCTTGCGGATCAGGCAGGAGAACAGCAGTTCCATCTCCGCCAGCAGCGGGGTCTGGCGTTGCTCGAGCGCCTGCCGGGCGGCGCGGCTCAGGCGGATATCCAGGTTCCTGCCGGCCAGGGTGATGTTCATCTCGGGCTCCTTCCGTAGCGGTGACGATTAGTCGATGCCGGTCGACATTCCTGACAATCCAGCGGCAAAACCCGGAGCGACGATGCGTATTTTCCAGGCCAGAGTAGTTCATAATCACGCTGCCCCGCAAACACATGGCCTCGTCAGCAGGCTTGCTTGACCAAGGAGGCCGCATTGACCGAAAACACACTGGGAACGCCCGACACCTGGCTGGATGAACACGGTGCCGCGCTCTATAAATATGCCCTGGTGCATACCCGGGACCCGCACCGGGCCGAGGAAGTGGTGCAGGAAACCCTCCTGGCCGCCTTGCAGGCCCAGGACCGCTACACGGGCGGGGCCTCGGTGCGGACCTGGCTCATCGGCATCCTGAAGCACAAGATCATCGACCTGTTCCGGCGCGATGCGCGTGAAGTGCCGCTTGACGATCCGGAGGTGCCGGAGGGCGCGACAGAGGAGGAGCACTTCGACGCTACCGGCCATTGGTGCAATGCCCCGTCCGACTGGGGCAACCCGGAGGAGATGCTGGAGCGCGGTCAATTCATGGCCATCCTGCAACGTTGCCTGGAGGTCCTGCCGCCGCGCCTGGCAAGGTTGTTCATGCTGCGCGAAGTGATGGAAGAAGACACCGACAATATCTGTCAGGAAATGGCGATCACGCCGACCAACCTGTGGACGATGCTGTATCGGGCCCGCATCGGCCTGAGACAGTGTCTCGACCGGAACTGGGCGGTGTGATCCGCACTGGGGTGAATGAAGATGCTGACCTGCAAGGACGCAAGCCACTTGATCTCGGAGCGCCAGGAACGACCGCTGGGTGTGCGGGAGCGCTGGGCACTCCGCCTGCATCTATGGCTGTGTGACGGTTGCCGTCATTTCGAGCGCCAGCTGGCCTTCATGCGGCAGGCCCTGCGCCAGCTGGGCCGGGCCGCCGAGGCCGACGGCGCCGACCTCGCCCCCGAAGCGCGTGAACGCATCCGCAAGGCCCTGGCCGAGCGGGGCAGGCACGAACACTGAGCGCCTCGTTTATCCTGGATCGTCGTCATGCTTCCGCCTTCGCCAAGGCGGTTGCGGATTGCGCGATCGGGCTTATGCGGCCTGGGTCCGATTGCGCCGTACCCGCAAAATCGAGCAGCCGCGCTCGGTATTGAGATATTCGTGCTCGAGGGCGGGAAACTGGGCCTGCCACATCTCGACCAGCGCGCGCTCGTCGGGACGCGCCGCGTCGTCCAGATAGACCACGCCGCCATCGGCCAGCCTGTCGAACAGCAGCGGCAGGGCCGGGTAGCGGGAATGGCGCTGGATGAATCCGGGCGGGCCGTCGATCACCAGCATGTCGATGCTCCGGTCAGGCAGGTCGTCGAGGGCGTACCAGCGATATTCCCGGCCGGCGATCGTCCGTTCGGTCAGCGGCGCGTCGATGACGGCGGTGCGGCCTTCCAGGCCATAGCGGGCGACCTCGGCGCGGGTCGCGGCTGCGTATTCCGGGCCGTTTTCCAGGCTGAACACCTCGCCGCGGCCGTTCATCTCGCAGCATCGGGCCAGCATCAGCGTGGTCAGGCCGCTGCTGCACTCGACGATGGTCGCCGGTTTCGCGGCCAGGGCGTGTTCGACGATCAGCTTGAGAAAATCGGGTGCGGCCGACCAGTTGTGGCTGTACGGCATCCCCTGACGCAGGCCGAGGCGGTCGCGCAGGGACAGGTAGGCCTCGATCTGGCCGAACAGGCGGCGTGTGCCGGCCTCGTCCCGGGCCGGCGATTCGGCATCGCGCTGCCAGCCCTGGCGCAGCAGGGCGACCAGCAGCACGACAATCAGCAACAGCAGGACGATGAGGACAGCCTGGAAGGTCATGGATTCGATCCGGTTACGGGTCCGCCGGCCTGCGCCGGGATCGACGCCGCCTGCCTGGATTCCGCCGCATTCTACCCGACCGCCGACGCGCTGCCGTTCAGTCCGGCCGGGCCGGCATGGCCCGACTCCATTCCTCGATGGCCATCGGTTTGCCGAACAGGTAGCCCTGATAGGCCGTGCAGCCGTTGCCTTGCAGGAAATCCCGCTGTTCCTGGGTTTCCACGCCTTCGGCGATGACCTGCAGACCCAAAGACGCGCTTATGGCCAGGATGGCCCGCACGATGGCGGCGTCGTTGGGGTCGTGGGTCACGTCGCGGATGAAGGACTGGTCGATCTTCAGTTGGTCCAGCGGCAGGCGCTTCAGGTAGGACAGCGAGGAATAACCGGTGCCGAAGTCGTCCATGGCGAAACCCACGCCGAGGGCGCGTATCGCGACCATTTGTGCGATCACCACATCGAGTTGCTCCATCACCACCCGCTCGGTCAGTTCCAGCTTGAGCAGATCGGGACGGGCGCCTGTGGTTGCCAGGATGGCGGCGACCTGCCGGGCGAAATCGGTCTGGCGGAACTGGGCGGCGCTGACGTTGACTGCGATCGGTATGCCCCGGCGCTGCTCATCGGTTTGCCAGTCCTTCAACTGGGCACAGGCCGTCCGCAATACCCAGAGCCCGATCGGCAGGATCAGGCCGGTCTCCTCCGCCACCCTGATGAAGCGGTCGGGCGGTACCGGCGGCTGTCCCGGCGGCTGCCAGCGCAACAGGGCCTCGGCGCCGATCAGACAGCCATGCTGGTCGAACTGGGGCTGGTAGTGGAGCCGGAACTCGTTGTTCGCCATGCCCCGGCGCAGGGCATCCTCCAGGGCCATGCGGGCATCGATCTCGGCCTGCATGGCAGGATTGAAAAAACGGATGACGTTCTTGCCACTGTCCTTGGCCTGGTAGAGGGCGACGTCGGCCTGTTTGAGCAATCCCTCGGGCGTGTTGTCCTGGCCCCGGAACAGGGTGAGCCCGATGCTGGTGCTGACCTGGTAGCCATGGTTGCCGCCGCGGGAGGTGAAGGGCTGGTGCAGGGCGCTACGGATCTTCTCCCCGATGCCCTCGGCCTGGCGCGCGGCGGTGGATTCCTCCTGGTCGAGGCCTTCCAGCATCACCACGTATTCATCGCCGCCCAGGCGGGCAACGGTATCGTTCTGGCGTACACAGACCTGCAGTTTGCCGGCCACCTCGATCAGCAGCTGGTCGCCGGCATCGTGGCCCTGGGTGTCGTTCAGGGCCTTGAAGTTGTCGAGGTCCAGGATCAGCAGCGCGCCATGGCTCTGGGCACGCTGGCTGGTGATCAGTGCCTGGTTCAGCCGGTCCATCAGCAGACGGCGGTTGGGCAGGTTGGTCAGGGGGTCGAAATAGGCCAGGCTGTGGATCTGATCTTCGGCCTGCTTGCGCTCGGTGATGTCGAAGCAGTAGCCGATGTAGCCCAGGAACAGGCCCTCGCTGTCATAGCGCGGCAAGCCCTCGTCGTGCAGCCAGCGATATTTGCCGCTGGCCGCACGCAAGCGGTAGTCCATGCTGAACGGCTTGCCGCGGGCGAAGGCGGCGACATAGGTGTCCTGGCAACGCGGCCTGTCCTCGGCGTGCACCCCTTCCAGCCAGCCGTTGCCGAGTTCCTGTTCGAGCGTGCGGCCGGTGAACCTCAGCCAGGGTTCGTTGAAGTAGGAGCACAGCATGTCGAGCCCTGACATCCAGATCAGCGTCGAGCCGCCATTGGTGACGTTGCGGAAGTGTTGTTCGCTCTCGCGCAGCCTGGCCTTGGCCGAGTGCAGTGCTTCGATCTGCTCACGCAATTCGCTTGCCTGCACGGCCAGGCGTTCCTGGTCGCGCCGCAGCATGTCGGTCATGCCGGCCTGGGCAGAGGCCAGTTGGGCGACCTCGAAGATGTCGCTGTCGACCGGGGCGGCGGCGCTGAAATCCAGCCTGCCGATCCGTTCGCTGGCCGCGGCCAGCGCTTCCATCGGGCGGGACAATTTCCCGGCCTGCCGGTAGGCGACCAGGCTGGCCGCCAGCAGCACCAGCAGCAGGCCTGCCGACATGGCGGATGCGACGGGCTGCCAGGCCGGTGCGAAATCCGCTTCCGGCGCCAGGGCGATCAGCCAGAGCCGCTGCGCACCGAGTTGGTAGGGCCGGACGCTGGCCAGCCAGTCGGCATTGCCTGAGCGATAGCCGAATACCTCCCCGGCCGGTATCCCGGGCGTCCAGGCGGCGAGGGCCTGGTTTACCGGGGCGAGGCCAAGTTGATCGACCGGTGCGAGCATCTTCGCCAGCCATGCCTGCTCCGAAATATCTTCCGGTCGCGCCGGCAGGGCGAGGACGCGGTGGTCGTCGGTGATCACCAGGGCCAGGCCATGCCGGCCAACCGGGTGCAGCATGGTGGATTCCGACAGGTCGCGCAGCTTGATGTCGAAACCGAGCACGAAGTCGCGTCCGTCATCGAGCTTGAAGCGGGTCGATACCGTGACGCCAGGTTCGCCGGTGGTGAAAAAGGCATAGGGCGCGGTCCAGTGGATGGCCTGTTCCGGGGTCGCCATGGCGCCGTCATACCAGGGCCGCAGACGGGCGTCGTAGGTGCTGGTTTGCCAAAGGTGAACGGTATCGCCCTCGACCGTACGGTCGATCACCCGGTGCTGGCTGCCCCAGCGCGGGATGTCGGTGAGCCGGTTGTGCCGGGAGCCATGCGGCAGTTGCAGCAACATCCAGCCCTGACCGGTCGAGGTGCCGGCGACCACGGAGGTGATCTGGGGCAGGGTTTCCAGCATGGGCAGGAACAGGCGATTGAACGGCTTGCTGTCGTCGAGGTCGGGGGCGACGCCGTCGATCCAGTCCCGGCTCATGCGCAGCAGGGCTTCGGTTGGTGCGAATCTCGTCGTGAGCCGGGCCTCGACCTGTTCGGCGGTGGCGTTGAACTGGTTTTCGGCAATCCTGGCGCCCATCGGCCGCAGCCCGAACAGGGCGAATATCAGCCCCACCAGCAGGGCGGTGACGCCCGCCAATAGGCCAAACCGCACCAGCAAGGCATGGCGCAGGGTGGTGTGCGGCCCGGTTTGCATGGCCATGTCTGGTCAGCCGGGCGGGCGCCCGGAAATTTCGAATGAAACCGCCATATTATGCCTCCGCATTTCGGCAACCCGGCCTGGTCGCACGAATCCCCTTTACCGACTTGTATGTGCTTGGTTTGGGTAAAGGTTGCCCGCCAGTATAGTCGCTTGACCTGTCGCTATGGAACCGGGAGCGCCGGCTCGGTCCCGGCTACGGCTCAGAACAGCGCATGCAGACCCGGCAGCACGGCCGCTACGGCACGCTTGCCCGCCTCGATCGCCTCCTGGGTGCGGTGGAAATCGAGCAGGCCGAGGTGGGCCAGGTGCGGCGTCACCACCAGGTCCGGCGGTTCGCCGGCCATGCGGCTGCGGCTGATGCGTACCTGCATGATGTTGATGCTGGAGGCCACGACATCGAGCATGGAGGGGAGGTGCGGTGTGCCGTTTGTCCGCGCCGGCAAGAGTACGCCGAGGTTGTCCTGCAGTTTGCGCAGCCATTCGCTGACTTCGCCGCCGGGCGCCGTGGGTACGGGCTGCTCGCGCAGGTGACGGCCGATGAGGTCGGTGTTGAGGTCGACTGCGATGACGATATCGGCGCCCATCGCGCGGGCCAGCGATACCGGCACCGGGTTGACCAGACCGCCGTCCACCAGCATCCGGCCATCGCGCAGCACCGGCGTGAACAGGGCGGGCAGGGCAATGGAGGCGCGCACCGCGTCGATCGTCGAACCTTCGCGCAGCCAGACCTCGGCACCGGTATGCAGCGCCGTCGCCACCGCGCCGAAGGGCAGGTCCAATTCCTCGACCGGGCGGTCGATGAAGTTGCGGCGGAAGAATTCCATCAACCGCTCGCCCTTGATCAGCCCGCCGCTCAGGTGCACATCCATGAACGAGAGGACGTCCGCCATGCCCAGCCCGAGCAGCCACTGTTCGAAGCGGTCGATCTCGCCGGCCGCATAGGCGGCGCCCACCAGCGCCCCGATCGACGTCCCGCAGACCAGGTCCGGCCGGACCCCGGCCTGCTCCAGGGCACGGATGACGCCGACATGCGCCCAACCGCGCGCCGAGCCGCTGCCCAGGGCCAGCCCGACGCGCGGTCGGCGCGGTGCGTTCATGCGCGGCCGCCCCGGGCAGCGCGTCGGCTACCCGCTGTGCTGGCAAGCCCGGCTGCGATAGGGAAGGGGTTCATAGCTGTCTGGGTTCCGGATACTGGCGACCACATTGTCCGGCAAATGCGCTCCGCTGTCGCACCCTGCCAGCGGCCAGCCGCCGCCTACTTGCGCCGGACCTGGCTCACACCGCGTATCTGCGTCGCCCTGGCCAGGAAACGCGACAGCTGGCCGGCATCGCGGACGATCACGGTGAACTCCATCCGGGCCTCGCCGTCGCGCGATTCGGTGTTGACCTTGACCACGTTGAGCTTGTCCTGGGTCAGGGCCTCGGCGACGTCCTTGAGCAGGCTGGCCCGATCGCTGGCCAGGATCTCGACATCGACCTCGAAGGTCTGCCCGGTCTGGCTGCCCCATTCGGCCTTGAGCAGGCGGTCCTTGCGGTCGTCGGGCAGGGTGAGTATGACGGTGCAGTCGGCCCGGTGCACGGTGACGCCGCGGCCGATCGTGGTGTAGCCGACGATGGCGTCGGGCGGTACCGGCTTGCAGCAGCCGGCGATGCTGGTGAGCAGGTTGCCCTCGCCCTCGATCACCACGCCGGAGGGGCCGGACCGGCTGGGCCGGGTGGTGATGACGGGTTTTTCCGCAGCGGGGACGAATTCGTCGTTCAGGACCCGTTCCAGCTGGCCGGAGCCGACGTCGCCGCGGCCAAGGGCGGCGAACAGGTCGTCCGGCTGGGCGAATTTCAGCCGGGTCGCCAGCTTGTCCAGATTGACGTTGCTGAGGTGGAGCCGGTGCAGCTCGCGATCGACCAGGGCGCGACCGTCCTGGATGTGGCTGTCGATATCCTGCTGGCGGAACCATTGCCTGACCTTGCTGCGGGCACGGTGGGTCTGCAGGTAGCCGAGGTGGGGGTTGAGCCAGTCGCGGCTGGGCCCGCCCTGCTTGACGGTGAGGATCTCCACCCGTTGCGCGGTCTTCAGCGGGGTGTCGAGCGGCACCAGGATGCCGTCGACCTTGGCGCCCCGGCAGCGGTGGCCGAGCTCGGTGTGGACGGTGTAGGCAAAGTCGATCGGCGTGCTGCCCTGGGCCAGGGCGACCACCCTGCCCTGCGGGGTGAGCACGAAGACCTCGTCCTGGAACAGTTCGTTCTTGAAGTGCTGGGCCAGCTCGCCGCTGTCGGTCAGTTCCTGCTTCCAGGCCAGCAGCTGCCTGAGCCAGGCGATCTTGTCGGTCTGCTGATGGCCGCGGCCGCCTTCCTTGTAGCGCCAGTGGGCGGCGACGCCGAGTTCGGCCTCCTGGTGCATGTCGAAGGTGCGGATCTGCACCTCCAGGGCCTTGTTGTCGGGGCCGACCACGGCGGTATGCAGGCTCTGGTAGCCGTTGCCCTTGGGCCGCGAGATGTAGTCGTCGAACTGGCCGGGAATGGGCTGCCACAGGCTGTGCACCAGGCCGAGGGCGTGGTAGCAGTCCTTCAGGTCGAGCACCAGCACGCGCACGGCGCGGACATCGTAGACCTCCTCGAAGTCGAGGTGCTTCTTGCGCATCTTGGCCAGGATGCTGGCGATGTGCTTGGGCCGGCCGGTGACCGAGGCCGCGCCGATGCCGGCCTGGCCGAGTTCGTCGGAGAGCGTCTTCAGTATCCGTTCGATGTACCACTCGCGGTCCAGCCGGCGTTCGTCGAGCAGGCGGGCGATATGCTTGTAGGTGTCCGGCTCGAGGTAGCGGCAGGCCATGTCCTCCAGCTCCCACTTGAGCTGCCAGACGCCGAGGCGGTTGGCCAGCGGGGCATAGAGGTCGCGCGCATCCTGGGCCACCTTGCGGCGGTTGCCGGGATCGCCGGCGGCCAGTTCGCGCAGGGCCTGGGTGCGTTCGGCCAGCTTGATCAGCACCACCCGGATGTCGTCGGTCATGGCCAGCAGCATCTGGCGCAGGGCCTCGCTCTGGTCGACGCCCTCGTTCTGCACTTCGGACAGCAGGTGGTCCATCTGGCGCAGCCGGGCGGCGCCGGCGGCCAGGCCGAAGCCGCTCCCGCCCAGGACCGGGACCAGCGCGTCCCGGTGCAGGTGGTTCTCGGGCAGGCCGCAGACCAGGGCGGCGGCAACGGTATCGGCATCGAACTGCATGGAGGCCAGGAGGGCGGCGGCGGCCAGGCTGTGTTCGAACAGCGGGGTGCCGCTGTCGCTGCTCAGGCCGTCGGCGTGCCGGGCCAGCCAGTCGGCGGCACGGGTCAGCAGCGCAAGCTGATCGGGGTTGTACTGTGCCGCCAGGCCGGCGAGCCAGCTCCGGCTGTCGTCGGGCGAGGCGGCAAGGGCATGGGAAACCATGTCGTGGCGGCGCGCGCGGGGGTAGGGTGAGGCGAAATGGTCAGGCGGCGCGGGCGTTGGCGAGCCTCACGGCCTGCTCCTCGCCTGGCGCTGGAATCACCACCAGATCTTCCACCACGGCTTGTCCTGCTTGATGCCATCGCCGGTCAGCCACGGGCTGTCGGGGAAGTTCTTCTGCAATACCCGCCGGGTGTCGTCGCGGAGGTCGTTCAGGCCCAGTTTGTCGTAGCTTTTCGCCATGATGGCCAGGCCTTCTTCCAGGGCCGGGGCCTGCTGGTAGTGCTCCAGGACATACTTGCCGCGATTGACGGCGGCGACGTAGGCGCCGCGTTTGTAGTAATAACGGGCGACATGGACCTCGTGGTAGGCCAGGGCATTGACCAGGTAGCGCATCCGGGCCTGGGCGTCGGGGGTGTATTTGCTGTCCGGGAACTGCGTGGTCAGTTCCTTGAAGGCCTGGAACGCCTCGCGTGCGGCCAGGGGGTCGCGCTCGCTCATGTCCTGGTCGCCGAGGGCCGCCAGCAGACTGGTGTCCTCGATGAAATTGGCCAGGCCTTTCAGGTAATAGGCGTAATCTACGTTGGCATGGTTGGGGTGCAGCTTGATGAAGCGGTCGCAGGCGGCAATGGCCGAGACCGGCTCGCTGTCCTTGTAGTAGGCGTAGGCGACTTCGAGCTGGGCCTGCTGGGCGTATGGGCCGTAGGGATAGCGGGATTCCAGCTTCTCGAAATACTTGATGGCCTCGGCATAGTTGCCGTCATCCAGATTTTCCTTGGCCGTGGTGTAAAGCTTGGAAGCGGACCAGGACTTGGTTTCGTCGATCTGCTCCGGCAGCAGGCTACAGGCGCTCAGGAGCGTGAGGGCCAGTAATACGGCTAGAATTCGTTTCATTTCATCGCCTCGAAAAAGATCGCAGGATTATATCTTCAAGATGACCGAACATTGCTTTCACCTCGCTATTCCGGCTGAACACGCCGGCAAACGGCTGGACCAGAGTCTGGCCGAATTGTTGCCGGAATTTTCCCGCAACCGCATCCAGCAGTGGATCGACGCCGGCGAAGCCCGGGTCAACGGCGCCGCCGCGACGCGCAAGCAGAAGGTCTGGGGCGGCGAGGCGGTCGACCTGCAGGCGGCGCGCATCCCCTCCGAACAGCCTTACAAGGCCGAGGCGATCGCGCTCGACATCGTCCACGAGGACGCCACGGTCATCGTCATCAACAAGCCGCCCGGCCTGGTGGTGCATCCGGGCGCCGGCAACTGGGAGGGTACCCTGCTCAACGCCTTGCTGCATCATGCCCCCGAGTTGGGGCAGATCCCGCGCGCCGGCATCGTGCACCGGCTGGACAAGGATACTTCCGGTCTGATGGTGGTGGCCAAGACCCTGGAGGCGCAGACCGCCCTGGTCCGGGCCTTGCAGGCCAGGGACGTGAAACGGGTCTACTGGGCCGTGGCGATGGGCGAGTTCGAGCGACCGGAGGGCACGGTCGACACCCCGATCGGTCGCCACCCGACCCAGCGTACCCGCATGGCGGTGGTCGAGAACGGCAAGCCGGCCCGGACCGATTACCGGGTGCTGAAGCAATACCGCCAGGCCGCCTGGGTGGAATGCCGCCTGCACAGCGGCCGCACCCACCAGATCCGGGTGCACCTGTCCCATATCGGCCATCCCCTGGTCGGCGATTCGCTCTATGCCAGCCGCCGCCAGATCGCGGCGTCCTTCCACCGCCAGGCCCTGCATGCCTACCGTCTGGGGTTCACGCATCCCCTGACCGGCGAACACGTGGAATGGCAGGCCGCCATGCCGGAGGACTTGCGTACCCTGATCGAGCAACTGGACCATGCCGCCTGACTGGATCGTCCCCGACTGGCCGGCCCCGGCCCGGGTGCGCGCCTTCATGACCACCCGGGCCGGCGGGGTCAGCCGGGCGCCCTATGACAGCCTGAACCCGGCCGACCACGTCGGCGACGATCCGGCGGCGGTGGCGGAAAATCGCCGGCTATTGCGTGCCGAACTGCCGGCCGAGCCGCTGTGGCTGAACCAGGTCCATGGCGTCGAGGTGGCCGATCAAGCCGGCGCCGAGCCGCCCTGCGCCGATGCCGGCATCGCCGGGCAGCCGGGCCAGGTCCGCGTCGTCATGACCGCAGACTGCCTGCCGGCGCTGTTCTGCGACCGCGCCGGGACGGTGGTCGCGGCCGCCCACGCTGGCTGGCGCGGCCTGGCGGCCGGGGTGCTGGAGGCGACCGTGGCCAGGATGGCGGTGGCGCCGGGTGACCTGCTGGTCTGGCTGGGCGCGGCGATCGGGCCCAATGCCTTCGAGGTCGGCGACGAGGTGCGCGAGGCCTTCGTCAGCCGGCATCCGCTCGCCGCCGTGGCCTTCCGGCCGGCGCTGCCGGGCACCCTGGACGGGGCGCCCAGGAAATGGCTGGCGGACATCTACGCCCTGGCCCGCATCCGCCTGGCGGCGATCGGGGTGGGCGAGGTGTATGGCGGCGGCCTGTGCACCTGGACGGATGCCGAGCGTTTCTTTTCCTATCGGCGCGACGGCGCCACCGGTCGCATGGCCAGCCTGATCTGGCTTGAGTAGAATTCACCTGTCGCCGGCCGCGAGCCGCCGGCGAACCCTGACTTGAGGACGCAACCCGTATGGCGATAGAACTGTACAACGACGGCCGGCATGTCTGCCTGATGTTCAACGACCTGGTCGACGACAGCAACAGTTCCGCCGTGCAGGCCAACCAGTTCCTGATCGAGACCGACGGCGAGGGCGCCCTCATCGACCCGGCCGGCAACATGACCTACAACGCCCTGATCATGGCCATGCAGCAGTACTTCCCGTTCAAGAAGCTGAAGTACATCTTTGCCTCGCACCAGGACCCGGACATCGTCGCCTCGCTCAACAAGTGGCTGATGTCGACCGAGTGCGTGCTCTACGTATCCAAGCTGTGGGAACGCTTCGTGCCGCACTTCTGCACCATCAACCGCTGGGAGGGCCGCATTGTCGGCATCCCGGACCAGGGCATGGTGATCCCGATCAAGGACACCCGGATCTACGCGGTGCCGGCGCATTTCCTCCACGCCGAGGGCAACTTCCAGTTCTACGACGCCAAGTCGAAGATCCTGTTTTCCGGCGACATGGGCGCCTCGCTGGTACACCACGACGAGATCGTCCGGCCGATCACCACGGTGGCGGAATTCCAGGCCCATATCGCCAAGATGGAAGGCTTCCACAAGCGCTACATGGTCGCCAACAAGGCCTGCCGGTTTTGGGCGAACATGGTTCGGACCATGGACGTCGAGATGCTGGTGCCCCAGCACGGCCGCTGGTTCAAGGGCAAGGAGGTGATCGCCGCCTTCCTGGCCTGGATCGAGAACCTGCAATGCGGCCTCGACCTGTTCAGCCAGGACAACTACCGTTTTCCGGGTTGAACTCAGCCGGCCAGGACGCGGTTCTTCCCGGTGCGCTTCGCCAGATACATGGCCTGATCGGCGCGCTTGATGGCGTCTGGGCCCGATTCCTCCGGGGCGAACTGGGCCACCCCGGCACTGAAGGTGATCAGGACCTTGTCATTGCCGGCCAGGAAGAAATTCTTCGTGAGCTCCCTCTGGAAGCGCTGCATCGCCGTGATGGCATCGTCCAGCACCGTGTCGGGCATGAGGATGACGAATTCCTCGCCGCCGTAACGGGCCAGGGTGTCCCCCGGGCGCAAGTTCTGGCGCACGACGTTGACCAGGTGGATCAAGGCGGCGTCGCCCGATTCGTGGCCCAGGCTGTCGTTGATCTTCTTGAAGTTGTCGATGTCGAGCAAGGCCACCGAAAGCGGCGTTTCCTTGCGTCGCGTGGTGGCGATCTCACGCATCAGGGCCTCATCCAGGCCTTTGCGGTTAAGCACGTCGGTCAGCGGATCGTGCCGCGCCGAGTCGCTCGCAATGAGCAAGTCCTGTTGCAGCTTGGCGATTTCGGCCTCTGTCGCCGACGCCTTCGTTTGCAGTATCGCGAGCTGGTCGTGTTCCCTCGATGCATCTTCCGCCATGGTGCGCGTGGTCTGGATGACGTCCTGCAACAGCGGCGCGAGATCCTCGATCGTCTTGACCTTTTCGATCAGCCGGGCGCTTTCCTCGATCTTGCTCTGGAACGTGGAACTGGATTCGCTCATCCAGGACAGCCGTTCGATAAAGGCCGTCAGCATCTGGCGCATTTCTTCCTGCGCCGCCATGGAGCGGACCTTGGCCACCGACTGCCTGGCCATGACATCGCGCACGCGTCGCTTCACGTCGTCCAGCCGGCGCAGGTCGAGCGGTGGTTTTACCGCAGCCAGCAAGGCATCGACCTGACCTTTCAGCCAGCTGTCGTCCAGACTCAAGGCACTAACGTTTTCAAGGACCAGATGCAACAGATCGAGCAGGGCGGTCTTGATCTCGGCCTGTTCTTCCGAAACCAGCGACAGGCGATGGCTGAAGTCGCCGAGCGCCCCCTGGACACTGCGAAAGTCCGCGCCCGGTTCGCGCAGGATGCGAAGAAATTCGGCCGTCTTCCTGGCAAATGCCGCATCTTCATTCCCCAGCGCGGGCAGCCCGTTCTCGATCATGCCGGCAAACTTCGCAAACAGCCGGCTGGCGGCGCCGTCGTTCGCGGTCGCGTTGCCGTCGCTCAAGGAGGCGGTGGCAGACGATCTGAAAAAGGCTGACAGGGCCTCCTCGATGCCTTGCCAGCTATGCCGGCTGATGGCGGCATCCAGTTGTTCCAGCTGTTCTTGCTGGGCGGAGTCCCGGGCGCTCAGGGTCAGGGCGACCTTGCGCAGATTGAGTTCGGGAAAACCGGCCAGATTGGGGTGCTCGGCGATCTCGTTGTAACACGCCTGATAGTTTGCCGGCGTCGGCGGCAACTTGCGGACGGACAGCTGCCTGAGTGCTTCGCGCGCTATCTCGGAAGGGTTTTTGGGGGGCATTTGAATCGGTTCAATGGAATTTCGGTTGCCTGCCTTCGGTAACGAGGAAGCCGGTCGCAGTGAGTAAACAGGACGGCATCATTATAACGTTAGAGATATAGCCTCACTTCAATCGATACGCCGGGAATCGAAGCAATCCGGCAACCCCATTCCGGCCGACGGCATGTTGTTCTACGGCGCCGGGTTCGTATAGCGCAGGTGCAATTCCTCGATCTCGGCCAGCACCGCTGCCGTCAGCGGTTTCTCCCAGGCCTCCAGGTTTTCCGTCAGCTGCGCCATGCCGGTGGCGCCGATGAGGGTGCTGGCGACGAACCAGCGCCGGTAGACGAAGGACAGCGCCAGTTCGGTCGGGGTCAGGCCATGCCGGCGCGCCAGGTCGGCGTAGGCGGCCACGGCAGGCTGGACGTTGGGCTTCTCATAACGTTGGGCGAAGCCCTTGAACAGGGTGACCCGCCCGGCCGCTGCCGGATCGCTCTGGTATTTGCCGGACAGGTGGCCGAAGGCGAGGGGGGAATAGGCCAGCAGGCCCAGTTGTTCGCGATAGGCGATCTCGGCCAGGCCGGTCTCGAACACCCGGTTGATCAGGTTGTACGGGTTCTGGATCGACACCACCCGAGGCAGGCCGTGCGCGCCGGCGAGGCGGAGGAATTCCATCACGCCCCAGGGGTGTTCGTTGGACAGGCCGACGTAGCGGACCTTGCCTTCCCGGACCAGTTCGGCCAAGGCTTCCAGTTGCGCCCGGATCGGCACGGCCTCGGTTTCCTGGCCGGGGTCGAACTGGTACTTGCCGAACATCGGCACGTTGCGTTCCGGCCAGTGCAGTTGATAGAGGTCGACGTAGTCGGTCTGCAGGCGTTCGAGAGAGCCCTCGATGGCAGTGCGGATGTTGTCCCGGTCCAGGGCCTTGGGGCCGCCGCGGATCCAGGCCATGTTGCGGTTCGGGCCCGACACCTTGGTGGCGAGGATGACCGTGTCGCGCGACCGGTGCTTGAGCCAGTTGCCGACGATGGTCTCGGTGCGGTTCACCGTCTCGGCGCGCGGCGGCACCGGATACATCTCGGCCGTGTCGATGAAGTTGATGCCGCGCTCGAAGGCCAGGTCCAGTTGGCTGTGCGCCTCGGCGGCGTCGTTCTGCTGGCCGAAGGTCATGGTGCCCAGACAGATGGCGGAGACGTTCAGATCGCTGCCGCCGAGCAGACGATATTCCATGGTTTGCCCTCCTTTGGATGCAGCGAGCCTAGCAGATTTTTCCACTGGCCGGCTTCGCCGTGCGCACGCCTGCCCGGACATGACCCTAGTTCAGGCGGCAATTGGGCAAAATTAGGGTATTCACTGTATGTACCCACTACGGTCATTCTTGTATTAATTCACTCAGCACCTGAGCAAACCGATACTCACCCGCGAGAACAGGTGTCGAGAGGAGATGGGGATGACATGTGCGCGAGCCTGCGCGGTAGCGGTAGCGTTATTCGCTCTATCCGACCGGTCCGGGGCCGAATACCGGTTCAACCTGCCCGCACCCCAGTCCAGCGTCGCACATACCGCCTACGACTTGCATATCATCGTGCTATGGGTCTGCCTGGCCATCTTCGCGCTGGTGTTCGGGGCCATGTTCTATTCCCTGCTCAGGCATCGCAAGAGCCTCGGCCACGCGGCCCATCCATTCCATGAAAGCACCACCGTCGAGGTGATCTGGACGACGGTGCCGTTCCTGATCCTGGTCGGCCTGGCCTGGCCGGCGACCAAGGCGGTGCTGGCCCAGAAGGATACCGGCAATCCCGACCTCACGATCAAGATCACCGGCCATCAATGGAAGTGGGAATACGAGTATTTGCAGGAGGGGGTCCGCTTTTTGAGTGTGTTGGCGACCCCGAGTGAGCAGATCGGCGACCGGATGGAAAAGGGCGAACACTATCTGCTGGAAGTGGATGAGCCGCTGGTGGTGCCGGTGGGCCGCAAGGTGCGGCTGCTGCTGACCGCGGCGGACGTGATCCATTCCTGGTGGGTGCCGGCCCTGGGGGTGAAGCAGGACGCCATCCCGGGTTTCATCCGCGATACCTGGTTCCGCGCCGACGCGCCCGGCACCTATCGCGGCCAGTGCGCCGAACTGTGCGGCAGGGGGCATGCCTTCATGCCCATCGTCGTCGAAGTGAAGCCCGAGGCGGAATACCGGGCCTGGCTGGCGGCCAGGAAGTCCGACCAGGCGGCAAAGGCGGCCGAGTCGGGGCGGGCCTTTGCCCCGGCTGAATTGCTGGCACTCGGCGAGAAGATCTTTACCGCCAATTGCGCCGCCTGCCACCAGGCCAATGGCCGGGGCATCCCCGGTCTGTTCCCCGCCCTGGCCGGTTCCGCGATCGTCAACGGGCCACCGCAGGCCCACGTGGGTCGGGTCCTGCAGGGCAAGCCAGGCACCGCGATGCCGGCCTTCGCGGCGCAACTGGACGATGCCGAGATTGCCGCCGTGGTCAGCTACGAGCGCCAGTCCTGGGGCAACCACGCCGAGCCGGTGCAACCGGCCCTGGTGAAGAACCAGCGGCAATAGGAGGAAGGACTATGGCCATCGACGGCAGCAGCGCGATCCTGGAACCCGCCCACCACGGGGCCCTGCCGGGCGGCACGTGGCGCTGGTTGACCACGACCAACCACAAGGACATCGGCACGCTTTATCTCTGCTTCGCCGCTGTCATGTTCCTGACCGGCGGCCTGATGGCCATGACGATCCGGGCCGAGCTGTTCCAGCCCGGCCTGCAGTTCGTCCAGCCGGAACTGTTCAACCAGCTCACCACCCTGCACGGCCTGATCATGATCTTCGGGGTGATCATGCCGACCTTCACCGGCTTCGCCAACTGGCAGATCCCGCTCATGATCGGCGCTCCCGACATGGCCTTCCCGCGCATGAACAACTGGAGCTTCTGGCTCCTGCCGGTGGCGGCCGCGTTGCTGATCGGCTCGATGTTCCTGCCCGGCGGCGCGGTCGCCGGCGGCTGGACCCTGTATCCGCCGCTGTCCATCCAGGGCGGCATCAGCTACGACATGACCATCTTCGCGCTCCACATCATGGGCGCCTCGTCGATCATGGGCGCCATCAACATCATCACCACCATCCTGAACATGCGCGCACCGGGCATGACCCCGATGCGGATGCCGATGTTCGTCTGGACCTGGCTGATCACCGCCTTCCTGCTGATCGCGGTGATGCCGGTCCTGGCCGGAACGATCACCATGCTGCTCACCGACCGCAACTTCGGCACCCATTTCTTCAGCGCCGCCGGCGGCGGCGACCCGGTGATGTTCCAGCACCTGTTCTGGTTCTTCGGCCATCCCGAGGTCTACATCCTGATCCTGCCCGCCTTCGGCATCGTCTCCACGGTCATCCCCACCTTCGCGCGCAAGCCGCTGTTCGGCTACCGCTCCATGGTCTATGCCACCGCCTCGATCGCCATCCTGTCCTTCATCGTCTGGGGCCACCACATGTTCACCGTCGGCATGCCGGTGGCGGCGCAGCTGTTCTTCATGTACGCCACCATGCTGATCGCGGTGCCGACCGGGGTGAAGGTGTTCAACTGGGTGGCCACGATGTGGCGGGGCTCGCTGACCTTCGAGACCGCCATGCTGTTCGCCGTCGCCTTCGTCTGCCTGTTCACCATCGGCGGCTTCTCCGGCCTGGTGCTGGCCATGGTGCCGGTGGACACCCAGTTGCAGGATACCTATTACGTGGTGGCTCATTTCCACTACGTCCTGGTCACCGGCGCGCTGTTCGCCATCTATGCCGGGCTGTATTACTGGCTGCCCAAGTGGACCGGGCACCGGGTCGACGAAAACTGGGGGCGCTGGCATTTCTGGCTCTCCGCCGTGTCGGTGAATGTGCTCTTCTTCCCCATGCACTTCCTCGGCCTGGCCGGCATGCCCCGGCGGATCCCGGACTACGCCCTGCAGTTCGCCGACTTCAACCGCATCGCCTCGATCGGCGGGTTCGTCTTCGGCGCCAGCCAGATCCTGCTCCTGATCGTCATCGTCAAGTGCGTCCGGGGCGGCGAGCCGGCCGGGAATTGCCCCTATGAGGGGGCCGTCGGGCTGGAATGGACCCTGTCCTCGCCGCCGCCCTATCACTCCTTCGCGACCCCGCCGGAGCTGGAATGAACGCCGACCTCGGCCAGGCCAACGCCATCGTGATGCGCCGCCTGCTGCTGCTGGCGGCGGCCATGTTCGGCTTCGGCTTCGCCCTGGTGCCGCTGTACTCGATCTTTTGCGACATCACCGGCCTGAACCGGGACGAGGCCCAGGTACTGGCCCGCAACACCCAGGTCGACCGCAGCCGTTCGGTCCAGGTGCAGATGCTCTCGAACAGCGAGAACGGCGACCGCTGGCGCCTGCTCGCGCCGACCGGGGCCATCGCGCCGCATCCCGGCGAACTGGTCGAGATCGAGTACGAACTGGACAACCTGAGCGACCGTCCCCTGGTCGGCCGCGCCGTGCCCAGCTACGCCCCGGCGCGGGCGGCGGCCTACTTCAAGAAGATCGAGTGCTTCTGCTTCCGGGAACAGCGCCTGGCCCCACATGAAAAGCTGCGCATGCCGGTGCTGTTCGTGCTGGACAACCGCCTGCCGGCCGACATCGGCGTGGTGACCCTGTCCTACACCTTCTACGCAAAGGGGGAATCATGAGCCTCCCGCCCAAGGGCTATTATCTGCCGGCACCGTCGCACTGGCCCATCGTCGGCTCGATCGCGCTGTTCTTGCTGGCCCTGGGCGCGACCCTGGCCATCCACAACCTGGCCGGGGGCGGGTTCCTGCTCGGGGCCGGGGCGGCCACCCTGGCGGCGATGCTGTTCGGCTGGTTCGGCAAGGTGATCGGCGAGAGCGTGGGCGGCCTGCATGATGCCCAGGTGGAGGCGTCCTTCCGCTGGGGCATGGCCTGGTTCATCTTTTCCGAGGTGATGTTCTTCGCCGCCTTCTTCGGCGCCCTGTTCTACGGCCGGGTGGTGGCGGTGCCCGACCTGGCCTTGGGCGACAGCCGCCTGCTCTGGCCCGGCTATGCCGGCGGCTGGCCGAGCGCCGGGCCGGGCCTCAAGGCGGTGTTCACGCCCATGGCGGCCTGGGGCCTCCCCGCCGTCAATACCCTGGTCCTGCTCAGCTCGGGCGCCACCGTCACCTGGGCCCACTGGGGCCTGAAACTGGGCCGCCCGTGGCAACTGGAACTGGGCCTCACCCTGACTGTATTGCTGGGCATGAGCTTCATCGCGCTGCAGGCGAGCGAATACGCCGAGGCCTACCACCATATGGGCCTGACCCTGGGCGCCGGCATCTACGGGGCGACCTTCTTCATGCTGACCGGCTTCCATGGCCTGCATGTGACGCTGGGCACCTTGATGCTGATCACCATCCTGGGCCGGGCCCGGGTCGGCCATTTCACGCCGGAGCGGCATTTCGCCTTCGAGGCGGTGTCCTGGTACTGGCACTTCGTCGACGTGGTCTGGCTGCTGCTGTTCGTCTTCGTCTACTGGCTATGAGCCGCGGACCGGAATGAAGCCGAAATGGAAACCGGCCATGAGCAGCAGGAACAGCCCGATCGACAGACCGATGCGCCAGGTCAGCGCGCGCACTGTGCGTTCGCCCTGGCCGCGGTCGCGGATCAGGTAGTAGAGGGCCTGGCCCAGGCTGGCGAGGATGAGCATCACGATGAGGAGAACGAGGATTTTCATGGTGACCGACCAGGCAAGTATGAAAGCTCAGTGTAGCGCGCCCGGCGCGAGACTGCTCGATGCGCGGCCGGTCTGGCTGCCGACCCTGGCGGCCCTGTGCTGCGCCGTCCTCACCGCCATGCTGGGCCAGTGGCAATGGCACAAGGCGGAATTGAAGACGGCACTGCGCGCCGGCTACGACCGCTCGGCCAGCCTGCCGGCCCTGGCCTGGGGCGAGGTGGCGGCGCTGGGCGAGGCGGCCCTGTACCGCAGGGTGAGACTGACCGGCGAATTCGCTGCCGGCTACCAGATCCTGCTCGACAACCGGGTGCTGCACGGCCAGGCCGGCTATCACGTGGTGGTGCCGATGCGACTGGCCGGCGGCGCTGCGGTGCTGGTCAACCGGGGCTGGCAGGCGGTCGGCGACCGAAGCCGCCTGCCGGTGGTCGGCACGCCGGCGGGCCGGCAAACCGTCGAGGGCCTGCTGGTCCATGCCCGCAGCCGTTACCTGGAACTGGCGGCCGGGGCCGAGTCCGGGCCGGTCTGGCAGAACCTCGATCTGGACCGCTTCCGTACCTGGTTCGGCGGCGATCTGTCCGACTGGCTGCTGCTGCAGACCCCGTCGGCCTCGGCCGACGGCCTGGTCCGGGACTGGCCGGCGCCGGACATCGGCGTCGCCAGGCACCGTTCCTATGCCGTGCAGTGGTTTTCCATGTCCGGCCTGAGCGTCGGCCTGTGGCTGTATTTCGTGGTGCTGAAAAGGTGGAGCGCGCGATGAGGCGCGGCCAGGCCAGGCTGCTCATGTTGCTGGCGTTGTTTGCCGCGCCGCTGCTGGCGGCCTGGCTGGCCTATGCCTACGTGCCGCCGGTCAGGACCGGCAATTACGGCGAGTTGCTGACGCCGACAGGGCTGGTGCTGCCGCCGCTTGCCGGCCCGGCCGGGCAGGTGATGCCCTGGGCCGCGCTGCGCGGCAAGTGGCTCATGCTGGTGGTGGCGCCGGAGGGCTGCCAGGGCGCATGCACTCAGACCCTCTATCTGGCCAGGCAGGCACGTCTGGCCCAGGGACGGGAGCAGGCCCGCATCGAGCGGGTCCTGATCGGCGGCCGCGCCGGCATGGTCTGGCCCGACCAGCAAGGGGCCTACGTCGTCGTGCTGGCCGCGCTGCCGCCGGCATTGGCGCGCGGCGGCCTGTTCCTGGTCGATCCGCAGGGCAACCTGATGCTGCGCTTTCCGGACGATCCGGATGCTGGCGGGGTGATCCGCGACCTGCGCCATCTGCTCAGCGCCTCGGGAGCAGGCTGAGATGCGCCCCCGCCTGCCACGCGCCCTGGTAATGATCGCCGCCCTCCTGGCCCTGGCGGTGGTCGGACTGGGCGCCTATGTGCGCCTGTCCGATGCCGGGCTGGGTTGCCCGGACTGGCCCGGCTGCTACGGTCAGGTTTCGCCCCATCATGCCGCCGGGGCCATTGCCGCCGCACAGGCGGAGCAGCCGGAGGGACCGGTTTCCACCGCCAAGGCCTGGAAGGAAATGGTGCACCGCTACCTGGCCAGCCTGCTCGGCCTGGTCATCCTGGCCATCGCCGGGCTGGCCTGGCGTCGGGAACGCGGGCTCGACCGGGGACTGGCGCTGGGCCTGGCCGGCCTGGTGGTCTTTCAGGGGCTGCTGGGGATGTGGACGGTGACCCTGGGGTTGCGACCGGCGATCGTCAGCGCCCACCTGGTCGGCGGCATGACGACCCTGGCCCTGCTGGTCTGGCTGGCCGCCCGTCTGGGGCGCAGTCCTGACGTCGGCCCGGAATGGCCGGTCGGTCTGGCCAGGCTGGCTTTGCTTGCGGTGGCCATGCAGATCGCCCTGGGCGGCTGGGTCAGCAGCCATTACGCGGCCCTGGCCTGTGCCGATTTCCCCACCTGCGGCGGCGCCTGGTGGCCCGATGCCGACTGGCGGTCGGCGTTCCGGATCGATGGCGAGGCGGGCCTCGACGCCCTGGTCGCCATGCACTGGGCGCATCGGCTGGGCGCCGTGCTGGTCACCCTGGCCGTGGCTGCGCTGGCCTGGCGGCTGCTGCGCGAACCGGGCCGCGGCAAGCCGGGCTGGTGGCTGCTGGGCCTGCTCGCCGGCCAGCTGAGCCTGGGCGCGCTCAACATCCTGGCCGGCCTGCCCCTGGCCGTGGCGGTGGCCCACAACCTGGTCGCCGCCTTGCTCCTGGCCAGCCTGGTCTGGCTGCATGCGAACAGCAGGAGGGCGACATGACGACAGCAACCTGGCAATGGACCTCGCTGCGTGGCCGCGGCCACGAATACCTGCGCCTGTGCAAACCGAAGGTGGTGACCCTGATCGTGTTCACGGCCATGGTCGGCATGGTCCTGGCCGTGCCCGGCCTGCCCGATGCGGCGGCCTTCCTGACCGCCAGCCTGGGCATCGGCCTGGCGGCGGCGGGGGCGGCGGCGTTCAATTGCCTGGTCGAGCAGGGCATCGACGCGCGCATGCAGCGCACCCGCCTGCGCCCGCTGCCGGGCGGCCGGGTGACCTCGGTCGAGGCGCTGCTGCTGGCCGGCGGCCTGGCCACCCTGGGCCTGTCCCTGCTGTACCGCTACGTGAACCCGCTCACCGCCTGGCTGACCTTCGCCACCTTCATCGGCTATGCGGTGGTCTACACCGTCCTGCTCAAGCCGGCGACGCCGCAGAACATCGTCATCGGCGGCGCCTCCGGGGCGATGCCGCCGCTGCTCGGCTGGGCCGCGATGACCGGGCAGGTCGGCCACGAGGCGATGCTGCTGTTCCTCATCGTGTTCGCCTGGACGCCGCCGCATTTCTGGTCCCTGGCGTTGTACCGCAAGGACGACTACGCCCGCGCCGGCCTGCCCATGCTGCCGGTCACCCACGGCGAGCGCTACACCTGTCTGCATATCCTGTTCTACACGCTGCTGCTGACGGCAGTGACCCTGCTGCCGGTGGCGACCGGCATGAGCGGCGGCCTCTACGCGCTGGCGACGCTGTGGCTGAACGCGGTGTTCATCGGCCATGCCTGGCGCCTATATCGCGACTACAGTGCGGTTCGGGCACGGCGCGCCTTCGCCTGGTCGATCCGCTACCTCGGCCTGCTGTTCGCGGCCCTGCTGCTGGATCACTGGCTGAGCGCTTACCTGCCCTACGGCTTGTTGAAATGACGAATTCAGAACGAAGGAATCATGTCGAATAACATCACTGCCCTGTGCCAAAGCTACTTTGGCCTGACTGAAGCGCCATTCTCGATCGCGCCGGACCCGCATTATCTGTTCATGAGCCGCGGCCATCGGGAAGCGCTGGCGACCTTGCTGTTCGGCTTGAGCGGAAATGGCGGCTTTGTCCTGCTCACGGGCGATGTGGGAGCGGGAAAAACAACCATATGCCGGTGTCTGCTCGAACAGGTTCCGGAAGCCTGCAATGTGGCCTACATCTTCGATCCCAAGCTGACGGTGGTGGAACTGCTCGCCACGATCTGCGACGAATTCGGCATCGCTTATCCATCCGGCAATTCCAGCATCAGGCTGTTCGTCACGCTGATCAACATCTATCTGCTCGATGCCCATGCCAAGGGCAGGCGTGCCATCCTGATCATCGACGAGGCACAGAATCTCGCGGTCGAGGTCCTGGAGCAGATCAGGCTGCTTACCAACCTGGAAACCAGCAAGCGCAAACTGTTGCAAATCATCCTGCTTGGGCAGCCTGAACTGGCGGCCATGCTGGAACGCCCGGATCTGCGCCAACTCGCTCAGCGTATCGTCGCACGCTATCACCTGGGGCCGCTGACCAGTGCCGAGGTCAAGCCGTATGTGAGGCATCGCCTCGAGGTTTCGGGGGCGCAGCGGCAACTTTTCCCGGGTGCGCTCATGGCCAAGGTATACCGCCTGAGCCGCGGGGTCCCCAGGGTCATCAACATCCTGTGCGAGCGGGCCCTGCTGGGCGCCTATGTGCAGGGCAAGGACCGGGTCGACCGGGCAATCCTGATGCAAGCGGCGCACGAGGTGTTCCCGAGCCGGATGGCATCGCGCCGAAGCCGGCTGATCGCCGTCGTCACCGGCCTGGTCCTGATGGCGGGCAGTGCGCTGGTGGCGGCGCTCTATCAACAGGGGCACGAGGTGGCGGCGGAGCAGGCTGCCACATCGGCCAAGCCGACGGCTTCCGGGGCGAATACCCACGCAAGCGCACAGGCCAAGGCGATGACGGCCTTGCCGGCGACCCTGGCATGGCCGGCAAATTTGCCTAGGTCGAGCGACAGGAGTCTGGCTTACGCCGCCTTGTTCAAGGCCTGGGGCGCCGAGTACCGCGCCGGGGCCGACATCTGCCGCCAGGCGGCAGGCATGGGCTTGAGCTGCCGCATCGGGCGCGGTGGGCTGGATGAGCTGCGTTATCTGAACCGGCCCGCCATACTGTATCTGCATGACCGTCAGGGACAGCCATTCAATGCGACCTTGACCCGGCTGGATGCGGACGCCGCCACCTTTGTTATCGGCAACGAGGCCATTGCGGTCTCGCTCGGCGCTTTGGCGCAGCAATGGTCCGGGTACTACAAATTGCTCTGGCGTTCGTTTCCATATGCCAACCGCAGCATCCTGGCCGGCGATCGCGGTCCGGCGGTGGCGTGGTTGAACAGGCAGCTGGCGCTGGCGCAGGGCGGCGTCACGGCAACGGCCCAGGCCCCGGTATTCGATGATGAGCTGATGTCCCAGGTCAAACGGTTTCAACTCGCCCAGGGGTTGCTGCCCGATGGCATTGCCGGTCCTCGGACATTGACCCTACTGAGCGCCGTGGCGGACCAAGCCGCGCCAAAACTATTCCATTCGAACGGGGATAAATAGCGTGTCGTTCATCCTTGATGCACTAAGCAAGGCCGAGCAGCTGCGTGAACGTAACGCAGCGCCGACGCTGCTCACGGTGCCGGCATGGTCTGAGGCCGACCCGGCGCCCGGATTCGCGCGATATGGAGCGATTGCGCTGGTCCTGATCGGGGCCGGCATGGCGATCGGCTGGTTGCAGCCTTGGCAGCAGAAACAGTCGATGGCCGCGACGAAATCCGCCCGCATCGAAGCGATCGCACCGAGGCCGCGGCCAGCCTTGCCGGAACCCCTGCCAGCCTTGCCGGATACCACCATGAAACCGCGCCAGGAAGCGCCGGCGCAGAAGCCGAGGGCGGTCGTGCCGCCGGTACCCGGTCATGAAGCGGCTCGCCTGGAGCCGGATCTGCATGGTCCGGCCAGGGCGCCGGCGCAGCCGGAAAAAACGCCACCCGGGAAGGTGGCCGCCATTGCGCAGCAAGCTGCGCCGCCTGTGCGCGAGACAGCCATTGCGACTGCGCAGGAGAAAGCCGTCGCGTCATCTCCGGGCCACACCCCGGATGTGGCGTCCGCAGCGGCTCCGCTAGCAGGGGAAAAGGAGATCTCGCTGGCCGAATTGCCACTGACGATCCGGCAGGAGATTCCTGCGATGTCGATTCCCTTGCACACTTATTCGAGTACGCCCAAGGAGCGTATCGTGGGCATCAACGGCCGCCTGCTACAGGAAGGCGACTACCTTTTGCCGGAACTCAGGGTGGAGCAGATTACGCCTGACGGCGTCGTCTTCAGCTACAAGAAATATCGTTTCAGTCATGGCTTGTAGCCGGGGTCAGGCGGAATAAGCTAGTCCCATCCCGGCACCGGCGCGGCTCAGACCCCCTGTTTCAGGCTGGCCTGGATGAAGTCCTCGATATCGCCGTCGAGCACGGCCTGGGTGTTGCCGACCTCGTGGTTGGTGCGCAGATCCTTGATCCGGCTCTGGTCGAGCACGTAGGAACGGATCTGGTGGCCCCAGCCGATGTCGGCCTTCGAGTCTTCCAGCTTCTGCTGCTCGGCCTGGCGGTTCCTCAGTTCCAGTTCGTACAGGCGGGCACGCAGCATCGACCAGGCCTCGTCCTTGTTGCGGTGCTGCGAGCGGTCGTTCTGGCACTGCACCACGATGCCGGTCGGGGCATGGGTCAGGCGCACCGCCGAGTCGGTCTTGTTGATGTGCTGGCCGCCGGCGCCGGAGGCCCGGTAGGTGTCGGTGCGGACGTCGGCCGGGTTGATGTCGATCTCGATCGAGTCGTCGACCTCGGGGTAGACGAATACCGACACGAAACTGGTGTGGCGGCGGGCGTTGGAGTCGAACGGCGACTTGCGCACCAGGCGGTGCACCCCGGTCTCGGTGCGCAGGTAGCCGTAGGCGTATTCGCCGTCGATGCGGATGGTGGCGCTCTTGATGCCGGCCACGTCGCCTTCGGATTCTTCCATCAGCTCGGCCTTGAAGCCCTTGCGCTCGCAGTATTTCAGGTACATCCGCTCGAGCATCTGGGCCCAGTCCTGGGACTCGGTGCCGCCGGCACCGGACTGGATCTCCAGGAAGCAGGGGTTGGGGTCCATGGGGTTGGCGAACATGCGGCGGAATTCCAGGCCGGCGACCTGTTTCTCGACCTTGTCGACGTCGGCAAAAACGGCTTCGAGGGTGTCGTCGTCGTTCTCCTCGCGGGCCATCTCGAACAGTTCGCCGGCCGAGGCGAGGTCGCTATCGACCTGTTCCAGGGTCAGCACGACGCCTTCCAGCAACTTGCGCTCCTTGCCGATCTCCTGGGCCTGCTTGGGGTCGTTCCAGAGGGCAGGGTCCTCGACGATGCGGATGACCTCGTTCAGGCGGTCGCGCTTGCCAGGGTAGTCAAAGATACCCCCGTAGTTCCTGACTGCGACGGGCCAGGTCTTCGAGGCTGTTCGAGAGTTGGTTGAGGCGTTCGGCTTCCATCTGGGATCCTGATCGGGCGATTACTGAAGGGGCGGCATTATACCGCCTCAGATCAGCATCCAGCCGCCTACCGCGCCGGCCGCGACGCTGAGGAAGCCGGGCAGGGCGTACCGGGCCAGATGGGGGCCGCCGATGGCCAGGGTGAGGCCGGCCTTGAACACGATGTTGGCCAGCAGCGCCAGCAGGATGGCGGTGGCGGTCTGATGGGCGGACAGGGTGCCGAGGCCGAACAGGCGCAGGCTGGACAGGGTGATGGCGTCGACGTCGGTCAGGCCGGAGACCAGCGCGACGGCGTAGACGCCGCCGCTGCCGGCGAGGTCGGACAGCCAGGCGGAGGCGACCAGGACACCGGCGTAGAGCAGGCCGAAGGTGACCGCGGCGCGGATCTCGGTGGGGTTCTTGACCTCCAGCCTGGGCGCATCGGGGCGGTTGTCCATGCGCCGCCAGACGGTGAAATAGAGCGCGAGCAGGCCGGTCAGGGCGCCGCCGCCGAAGATGTACAGCATGGGTTGCAGCATGCCCGGGGCGACCACCGCGACCTCGATGGCGAGCCGGATCATCACCATCCAGTTGGCCAGCAGGATGACCAGGGCCGCTATGCCGACCAGGCCGGGGTCGGCGCGGCCATGGCGGGAGAAGGCCAGGGTGGTGGCGGTACTCGATGCGACGCCGCCGAACAGTCCGGTCAGGAGGGCGCCGTGGCGCTGGCCGACGATGCGCAGGGCGGCGTAGCCGGCCAGCGACAGGCCTGAAATCAGCACCACCATCCACCAGATCTGGTATGGGTTGAGCACCGCGTAGGGGCCGAAACCCTGGTTGGGCACCACCGGCAGGATGACGAAGGAAAGCACGGCGAACTGCAGTATCGAGACCAGGTCGAGCCGGCTCAGTTGCTGGCTGATGCCGCGCATCTCGGACTTGAAGTAGAGCAGGATGGTGGTCAGGATGGCCAGGGTGACTGCCAGTTGCCGGTAGTCATACCAGACCAGGGCGCCGAGGGCATAGCAGACCACGATGGCGGCGATGGTGGTGGTGCCCGGGTCTTCCTCGTCCTCGTCCTTGGTGTAGGCCGCCACCATCATGCCGCCCATCACCAGCAGGCCGGCCCCGAGCAGCCAGGGCGCGCCGGTCTTCTCGGACAGCAGGGCGCCCAGGGTGCCGGCCATGGCGACCAGGGTGAAGGTGCGCAGGCCGGCCTTGGCCGAGGGATTGCGCTCCCGTTCCAGGCCGATCAGCAGGCCGATGGCCAGGCTGGTGAGGAAATGCGCCAAAGGCGCGAGTTCGGGCGAGTCGAAGGTGTACATGCCGGCCGGGGGACGAAGGTTTACCCTGGATTGTAGGTCGTCGAGCGGGTCCGGGCATGCCGACATCCGGCAAACTGGCGCGTGTACGCGTCAACTATACGATTCTGTAAGAATGCTAAAGCCGGGAGCCACGGCGCCGATAATGCCCTGGAGGGCGTCGGATAGACGCGCTCGGGCGTCCATCCGGACCCTGTTCATGTCTTACCCGTGATGCCATATCGTCATGAAATTGGCAAAGCGCCGCGCATCCAGAGGAGAACCTATGGCCGGCACCATCAGCTCGATTGCAAGCAACTACCTGCCCCCGACCCGTCCCGAGGCGATGGAGCCGCCGGGGCGCGATACGAAGAACGATAACGACAAGGACGATGCCGTCAGTGCGACCGCCTCGACCTCGGCACCCAGGCCCACCGTGAATACCCAGGGCCAGATCACCGGCGTGCTGCTCAATACCCAGGCTTGAACCGACCCAGCCGCCTGCCCGGGACCCGGGCGGCGGCCTGGCTTGGCAAATCCTAGTCGGCGAGCAGGGCGTCGATGCCTCCGGCCAGGTGGCGTGTCACCGCGTCGTACAGGCCGAAGCGCCGGAGCACGGTGGACGAAGGCGTCCGGTTGACGTCGAACAAGACCGCCCGGCCGTCGCGCAGCACATAGTCGAACTTGCCGAAATCGAAGCCCAGACGACGGCGCAGTTCGCGCAGTTCTTCCGGTACCGGGCATTCCTCGACGTGATAGATGTTCGCACCCTTGGCGATCGGGTTGTGCGACAGGAAGCGCAGGCTGGTTTCACGGTCGCCCAGGAAACCGTAATAGCGCAGGCAGTAGGCAGCGCCATCCCGCTCAGCCAGGAACTTCTCCACCACCAGGCTGGGGTTGTCGAATACCTCGGGCGGCACCTGAGCCAGGGATTCGAATACCGGGTATTGATCGGGAGTGAGGTGTTCGAGATCACGCCAGCGCAGGCCGCTCCGAAACTTGTCCGCCAGTTTGGTCAGCGGCCGGATCAGGCGCGCGGCCAGGGATTTCCGGCCGCGCCGGGCCAGGCGCCGCTCGGGCAGGCCACCGTAGTTCCCGTCGGTCTTGACGATCACCGGGCCGTCATAGGCGTCGTCCCGGTTGAGCAGGTTGGCGCTGAACGAGGATTTCGATATATCCAGGACGCGCCGGTTGAGCACACACGGGTAGCCTGCGTACATGGCTGCGTAGTCGGGTGGGGTCACGGTGAGATCGATATGGGGGATCAGCAGTTCAGCCGGAGGCCGGCTGTGCGTGCCGCGCAGGGTCACCACCCTGAAGCCGCGCTTCTCCCATTGGCCAAGCATGGGCTTGAGCAAATACGGGTTGGCGTCGAAGGTGTCATCCCATTCGTGCAGCAGGACGGCGATGGTGGTCATGGTCGTTGCCTCAGGGGGTGTCCCAGCGTTCCACGGTCAATTGCAGGTTGCGCGTTCCGTTCCATTCGTTGACGTCGAGACGGAAGACGCCGCGGATTCGATCAGGCAGTGGCGCATCATGGTTGAACAGCATGGCGTCGGCTTCGAAGCCGGGATGGCGCAGGCGCAGCTTGAGATGCTTGTCGCCGACCAGGCGCTGGGCCTGGACCTGGAAGTTGCCGTGGAAGAGCGGCACCGGGAATCCCTGGCCCCAGACCGCGTCGCGCAGGGCAGCGGCATTGTCGAGGGTGAACTCCTCGGCGGCCAGTTCGCCGTCGGTCTCGATCACCTGACACAGCGCCGCCGGGTCCATCGAGGTGCGACAGGCGGCCTCGAAGGCGGCGGCGAACTCGCTCAGGCGGTCGGCCGGCAGGGTCAGGCCGGCGGCGGCGGCATGGCCGCCGAAGCGGACGATCAGGCCGGGATGGCGCTTGTCGACCAAATCAAGGGCGTCGCGCAGGTGCAGGCCGGGGATGGCCCGGCCGGAACCCTTGAGCAGGCCGTCGCCGCCATCGGCGAAGACGATGGCCGGGCGGTGATGGCGTTCCTTCAGGCGCGAGGCGAGCAGGCCGACCACGCCCTGGTGCCAGGCCGGGTCGTACAGGGTCAGGCTGTAGCCGTCTTCAACCGCGATGGCGTCCAGCAGGGCCAGGGCCTGCCCCTGCATGTCGGCCTCGATCTCGCGCCGCTCGCGGTTGAGCCGGTCCAGTTCGCGGGCGCCGGCGAGGGCGGCGGTCTCATCCTCGGCGAGCAGGCAGGCGATGCCCAGGCTCATGTCGGCGAGCCGGCCGGCGGCGTTGAGGCGCGGTCCGACCACGAAGCCGAGGTCCTGGGCCGAGGCCCGTTCCGGCGTTCGTCCGGCGGCAGTGAACAGGGCGCGGATGCCGGGGCTGACCTTGCCGGCACGCATGCGTCTGAGGCCCTGGCCGACCAGCAGCCTGTTGTTGGCGTCCAGCCTGACCACGTCGGCCACCGTGCCGAGGGCGACCAGATCGAGCAGTTCGGCCAGGTTGGGGCCGTCGCCGGTGCCGAAGGCGCCGCGCCGGCGCAGTTCCGCACGCAGCGCGACCAGGACGTAGAACATCACCCCGACCCCGGCCAGCGACTTGCCGGGGAAGCCGCAGCCGGGCTGGTTGGGGTTGACGATGAGGGCGTCGGGCAGGGTGTCGGCGGGCAGGTGGTGGTCGGTGACCAGGACCTCGATGCCGAGCCGGCGCGCCTCGTCGATGCCGGCGTGGGCGGCGATGCCGTTGTCGACCGTGATGATCAGGTCGGGCTTGCGTTCGGCGGCCAGGCGGACGATCTCGGGCGACAGGCCGTAGCCGTAGTCGAACCGGTTCGGCACGAGATAATCAACCGTCGCGCCCATGGCGGCCAGTCCTCGCAGCGCGACCGCGCAGGCCGTGGCGCCGTCGGCGTCGTAGTCGGCCACGACCAGCAATCGCTTCCGGTCGCGGATCGCATCGGCCAGGCGGATGCCGGCCTCGGCGCAGTTCAGCATGGTGTCGAAGGGCAGCAGTTCGGCCAGCGAGGTCTTGATTGCCTCGTTGGTGTCGATGCCGCGGGCCGCATACAGGCGGGCCAGCAGGGCGGAATGGCCGCTGGCGCGCAGGCGCTCGGCGGCAGCTACGGCCCAAGGGCGGGTGGTGATGTTCAGCATTTCACAATATTAACCGGCACTGTTTGGTTTGCGCCTGCCGACCATCTACTATCGTGGACATGAGTCATTACCTGCCTCTTTCCCGTGTTGCCCGTCTGGTGGGCGAGTCGCGTTCAGCGCTGCAACGGCTGATCCGCGCCGGCGAGTTGACGACCTTCGATGGCCAGATCGAGCTGGATGAATTGCTGCGCGTCTTCCCGGACGTGAAGTGGCAAGACGACGGCGAGTACGAGCACGTCGAGGAGATCAAGCGCAAGGCCTTCGGCAAGCGCGTCTACGAACGGGCCTTGCCGGACAAGGAGGTCCTGGCCGAGCGCCTGTTCGAACTGGGCAAGGAATTCGCCGCCGCGAAATCGCTGCTGATCCATTACGACCGGGTGTTCGGCTGGCTGGAAGAGCGGCTGGTCGGCTTCGCCGAGGACGACCCCGGGTCGGCCGATGCCTTGATGGCAATCCGGATCTGGCTGCGCCGGCAGCTCGACGAGGCCCCCCAGGAGGCCGAGCGCGGCAAGGCGCTCCTGGCCGAGGAGAGTGTGATGCGTGTGATGTCGGTCCGCGTCGTGGTCCAGCCCAGTGGCCACGAATTCTTCGTCGAGGGCAACGACACCATCCTGGAAGCGGCCCTGCGGGCCGGCATATCGCTCAACTACGGCTGCAGCAACGGCAACTGCGGCGACTGCAAGGTCAAGCTGGTTTCCGGCCAGGTCAGGAAGGTCCACCCGCACGATTACGTGCTCAAGGAGACCGACAAGGTCGCCGGGGCGATCCTGATGTGTTCCTACACGGCGGTGACCGATATCGTCATCGAGGCCAACGTGTCCGGCGCCGGGGATATTCCGGAACAGACCATCCCGACCCGGGTGAAGGCGGTCGAATTCATCGACGACAAACTGGCCGCCCTGCATCTCACCACCCCGCGCAGCCAGCGCCTGCGTTTCCTGGCTGGGCAGCGGGTGAGCCTGAACGTGGCCGGCCTGGAGGGTGAATACGCCATCGCCAGTTGCCCGTGCGAGGACCGCCACATCGAACTGCACATCCGGCGCGACAACCGGCCCTTCTCCAGGATGGTGTTCGAGGACCTGCGCAAGGAGGCGCCGGTGACCCTGACCGGCCCGCTTGGCCGTTTCGTGATCCAGATGGATTCCCGCCGGCCGACCCTGTTTGTCGCCTGGGACGACGGCTTCGCACCGATCAAGAGCCTGATCCAGCACGCCATGTCGCTGGAAGTGGCGGAGAGCATGGACCTGTACTGGATATCCGAAGCGCTGCCGCACTACCAGGACAACCTGTGTCGGTCCTGGACCGATGCCCTGGACAATTTCCGTTACCGGGCGCTGTCGGCCGCCGATGGCGCCGACGCCAACGTGGCGGCGATCCTGGCCGACCATGCCGACCTGGGCCATTTCGATCTCTATGCCGCCGGCCCCGCCGACTTCCTGGACAAGCTGAAACAGGCCGCATTTGCGCGCGGTCTGTCGCCCCTGGGGTGGCACGGCGAAATCGTTCTCTGATACCCTCGTCCGCTCGTCTCCAGGCCGGAATCAACCATGAGCGCTCGGGTAATCGCAGTAGTGAACCAGAAGGGCGGTGCCGGAAAAAGCACCCTGGCCATGCTGCTGGCCGGCAGTCTGGCCGATCAAGGCCGCCGTGTCCTGGTCGCCGACGCCGACACCCAGAACACCTCGCTGCGCTGGGCCTCCGCCGGCGAGGGCTTCCCGGCCGAGGTTGAGGATGTCTCGGGTGAGGACAAGCTGCATAAGCACTTGAAGAAACGCCTGGACAATTATGATTACATTGTCATCGACACCCCGCCCGCCGCAACCGCGCCGGTCACCGCCAGCGCCTTGCGCATTGCCCACCTGGCCCTGGTGCCGGTGATCCCGTCGCCGCCGGACATGTGGGCCAGCCTGCGCATCCGCGAGGCGATCCAGGCGGCGCGGGAGGACAGGAACCCGGACTTGCTGGCCTACATCGTGGTCAACCAGGCCCAGCTCAACACCATCCTGGCGCGCGAGGTGCTGGCCCTGCTGCCGGAGTTCGGCATCCCCATGCTGGCCGCGCAACTGAAAAGCCGCACCGCCTATCGCCAGTGCGCCGCCCTGGGTGCCGGCATCGCCGCCCTCGGCAGCCGGGCCGCCATGGCCAGCCTGGAGGTCGATGCGCTCAGGCGGGAGGTGGAGTTCCTGCTCTCGGTTTGAGCCGTCGGCCAGGACCCTGCGGCGTTGACGGTTGACTGGCAGTGATCCGTCCGGATATGAAATAATCCCCGCCTTAGTGCCGTCAGCCGGTCTTGGCTGAGGCAGCCGTATTGGCATTCGAATGACGTGCGTGAGGTGATGCGATGACCGCGAAGAAGCTGATCATTATAGGGGTGGTGAAACTGGCCTTGATCGCCGTGGCGGTCGGCGTGGTGTTCAGCATGTATGGCTGCAACACCGTGCGCGGCGTCGGCCAGGACATCGAAAAGGCCGGCGAAGCGATCCAGCGCTCCAGCAACAAGTGAGGCCGTTTGCCCCGGATTGAGGGCCAGCCGACGCTGCGCCCCTTCTCGGTCCGGGTGCTTTCCGGTAGGCTTCATCAATCGCGTCCGGTCCTGGGGAGGGTGAACGGCGCCGCGTTTTCCTCCTTCTGGTTCTGCCGATGACCTCGATCTTTCTGTACGACACCACCCTGCGCGACGGCGCGCAGCGTGAAGATATCTCACTTTCCGTCGAAGACAAGCTAGCCATTGCGCATCGCCTGGCGGCCTTCGGCATGCATTACATCGAGTGCGGCTGGCCCGGTTCCAACCCCAAGGATGCCGATTTCTTCGCCCGTGCCAACCGCATGAACCTGCCGGCGCGTCTGGCCGCCTTCGGGCGCACCCGCCATGCCCATACAAGTTGCGAGGCCGACGCCAACCTGCGCGCCCTGGTCGAGGCCGGCACCCCCGCGGTGACCCTGGTCGGCAAGACCTGGGACTATCACGTCAGCCATGTCCTCTCGACCACGCCGGAGGAAAACCTGGTGATGATCGGCGACAGCGTGGCCTGGATGAAGGGGCAGGGCAGGGAAGTGGTCTACGACGCCGAGCATTTCTACGACGGCTTCCTGGCCAACCCGGACTACGCCATGGCCACCCTGCGCGCGGCGGCGGAGGCGGGTGCGGACTGGCTGGTGCTGTGCGAGACCAACGGCGGCAAGCTGCCCTGGGAGATGGAGGCGATCACCCGCGAAGTCGCCGCGCGCCTGCCCGGCGTCCGCCTGGGCGTGCATTGCCACAACGACACCGGTTGCGCGGTGGCCAACTCGCTCTCGGCGGTGCGTAGCGGCGCGACCATGGTGCAGGGCACCATCAACGGCTACGGCGAGCGGGTCGGCAATGCCGACCTGGTGACCATCCTGGCCAACCTGCAGTTGAAGATGGGCTATCCGGTGCTGCCCGACGAGCGCCTGCAGGATTTGACCTCGTTGTCGCGTTTCGTCGCCGAAGTGGTCAACCTGAAGCACGACGGCCACCAGCCCTATACCGGCCACTCGGCGTTCGCCCACAAGGGCGGCATCCATGTCGCGGCGATCCTGAAGGCGCCCGATACCTACCAGCACATCGATCCGGAGCGGGTCGGCAACCAGATGCGCTCGGTGACCTCGGAGCTGTCCGGCCGCGGCAATATCCAGCTGCAGGCACGGCGCATGGGCCTGGACCTCGACAACGAGGCGGCGCAGCACGTCCTCGGGCAGATCAAGCACCTGGAACACGAGGGCTTCACCTTCGAGGCGGCCGAGGCCAGCGTCGAGTTGATGTTCCACCGCCTGGACCCGGACTACCGGCTTCCCTTCGAACTGCTCGATTACTTCGTCATCACCGAACGGCGCCATGGCCGCGGCCTGCTCGCCGAGGCGACCGTGAAGATCAGGGTCGGCGAGGAGGTGAAATTCACCGCCGCCGAGGGCAATGGCCCGGTCAACGCCCTGGCCACCGCTCTCCAGGATGCCCTGGTGGACGCCTATCCGGTGCTGCGCACGGTGCACCTGACCGATTACAAGGTGCGCATCCTGGCCGGTTCGGCCGGCACCGCCGCCAACACCCGGGTGCTGATCGATTTCCAGAGCGGCCTGGAAACCTGGACCACGGTGGGGGCCAATGCCAACATCATCGATGCCAGCTGGCGCGCCCTGTCCGACAGCATGGAATATGCGCTGGTTCGCCTGGGCGGCGACAAGACCATCGCCTAGCCAGGCCCCGACGTGAAATAATCCACCTCTTTACCTAGTTGCCCATGCCATGACCCCGCGCACCCTTTACGACAAACTCTGGGACGACCATGTCGTCCACCAGGAAGCCAATGGCACCGCCTTGCTTTATATCGACCGCCATCTGGTCCATGAAGTGACCAGTCCGCAGGCCTTCGAGGGACTCAAGCTGTCCGGCCGCAAACTGTGGCAGGCGAAGACGGTGCTGGCCACGCCCGACCACAACGTGCCGACCAGGGATCGTGAAGCCGGCATCGTCGATCCGGTTTCCCGCACCCAGGTGGAGACCCTGGACGCCAACTGCGTCGAGTTCGGCCTCAACGAATTCCGCATGGACGACAGCCGCCAGGGCATCGTCCACGTCATCGGCCCGGAACAGGGCTTCACCCTGCCCGGCGTCACCCTGGTCTGCGGCGATTCCCATACCAGCACGCACGGCGCCTTCGCCGCGCTGGCCTTCGGCATCGGCACCTCCGAGGTCGAGCATGTCCTGGCGACGCAATGCCTGTGGCAGAAGAAGGCCAAGGCCATGCAGGTGAAGGTGGATGGCGACCTGCCTACGGGCGTGACCGCCAAGGACATCGCCCTGGCCGTGATCGGCCGGATCGGCACCGCCGGCGGCACCGGCTACGCCATCGAATTCGCCGGTGCGGCCATCCGCGCCCTGTCCATGGAAGGCCGCATGACCCTGTGCAACATGGCCATCGAGGCGGGCGCCCGCGCCGGCATGGTGGCGGCGGACGAGAAGACCATCGCCTATGTCGAGGGGCGTCCGCAGGCGCCCACGGGCGCGGACTGGGAGTCGGCCGTGGCCTACTGGCGCACCCTGCATTCCGATGCCGGGGCCGCCTTCGACGCCGTGGTCGAACTGGATGCCAGCGCGATCGCACCGCAGGTGACCTGGGGCACCTCGCCCGAGATGGTGGTGCCGGTGACCGACCGGGTGCCGGACCCCGCGGAGGCGCCGAATGCGGTCAAGAAGAGCGACTGGGAACGCGCCTTGGCGTACATGGGCCTGATCGCCCACACCCCGATCTCGGAGATCGCCGTGGACAAGGTGTTCATCGGTTCCTGCACCAATTCGCGTATCGAGGACCTGTGGGCGGCCGCCGAGGTGGTCGGCGTGCTCGCACGCAGCGGCCGCAAGGTGGCTGCCAATGTGAAGCTGGCCATGGTGGTGCCGGGTTCCGGCCTGGTCAAGGCGCAGGCCGAGGCGGAAGGGCTGGACAAGATATTCCGGGATGCCGGTTTCGAGTGGCGCGACCCCGGTTGCTCGATGTGCCTGGCCATGAACGCCGACCGCCTGGAGCCGGGCGAGCGCTGCGCCTCGACCTCCAACCGCAATTTCGAGGGCCGCCAGGGCCAGGGCGGCCGTACCCATCTGGTCAGCCCCGCCATGGCGGCGGCGGCGGCCATGTACGGTCATTTCGTTGATATACGCGAGGTACTGCAATGACTCCGAACAAACTCATCCTCATCGGCGGGGCCAAGCTGGCCGTACTGGCCATCGCGGCGGGCATCGTGTTCGGCCTGTATGGCTGCAACACCATGCGCGGCGTCGGCCAGGACGTCGAAAAGGCCGGCGAGGCCATCCAGAGGGCAGGCAACCGATGAAACCGTTCACCACCCTGCATGGCCTGGTTGCCCCGCTCGACCGCGCCAACGTCGATACCGACGCGATCATCCCCAAGCAATTCCTCAAGTCGATCAAGCGGTCCGGCTTCGGCCCCTATGCCTTCGACGAATGGCGCTACCTGGATCGCGGCGAACCGGGCATGGATTGCAGCAACCGGCCGAAGAATCCGGATTTCGTGCTCAATCAGGCGCGTTACCAGGGCGCTTCGGTGCTGCTCGCGCGGGAGAACTTCGGCTGCGGCTCCAGCCGCGAGCACGCCCCCTGGGCGCTGGAGGACTACGGCTTCCGGGCCATCATCGCGCCCAGCTTCGCCGACATCTTCTTCAACAACTGCTTCAAGAACGGCGTCCTGCCCATCGTGCTGGCCGCCGGAGTGGTCGAGCGCCTGTTCGCGGAGGCCGCGGCACAGGAGGGCTATCGCCTCGCCATCGATCTCACCGCCCAGACCGTGACCACCCCCGCGGGCGAGGTGATCCCGTTCGAAGTCGACGCCGAGCGCAAGCATCGCCTGCTCAACGGCCTCGACGACATCAGCCTGACCCTGCAACATACCGACACCATCAAGGCCTATGAGGCGCGTCGCAAGCTTGCCGCGCCCTGGCTGTTCGTCTGAAAGGAAAATCATGAAGCTCGCAGTTCTGCCGGGTGACGGCATTGGTCCCGAGATCGTCGCCCAGGCGGTCAAGGTTTTGGACGTCCTGCGCCGGGACGGCATGAAGATCGAGATGGAAGAGGCCGCCATCGGCGGCGTCGGCTACGACACCGCCGGCGACCCGCTGCCCGAGGCCACCTTCAAGCTGTCCCAGGAGGCCGACGCCGTCCTGCTCGGCGCCGTGGGCGACTGGAAGTACGACACCCTGCCGCGCGACGTCCGCCCGGAGCGCGGCCTGCTGCGCATCCGCAAGGGACTCAACCTGTTCGCCAACCTGCGCCCGGCGCTGCTCTACCCGGAACTGGCCTCGGCCTCGACCCTGAAGCCCGAGATCGTCTCCGGTCTCGACCTGATGATCGTCCGGGAACTGACCGGCGACATCTACTTCGGCCAGCCGCGCGGCATTTCCACGCTCGAAAATGGCGAGCGCGAAGGCCTCAACACCATGCGCTACTCCGAGTCGGAAGTGCGTCGCATCGGCCGCGTCGCCTTCGACATCGCCATGAAGCGCAACCGGAAGGTCTGTTCGGTCGACAAGGCCAACGTCCTGGAGTGCACCGAGCTGTGGCGCCAGGTCATGATCGAGGTGGCCAAGGACTACCCCGAGGTCGAACTTTCCCACATGTACGTCGACAACGCCGCCATGCAGCTGGTGCGGGCACCCAAGCAGTTCGACGTGGTGGTGACCGGCAACATCTTCGGCGACATCCTGTCCGACGAGGCCTCGATGCTCACCGGCTCCATCGGCATGCTGCCCTCGGCCTCCCTGGACGCCAACAACAAGGGCATGTACGAACCCAGCCACGGCTCCGCCCCGGACATCGCCGGCAAGGATGTCGCCAACCCGCTGGCGACGATTCTTTCCGTTTCGATGATGTTCAAGTACACCTTCAACGACGAGGCTACCGCTGCGCGCATCGACAACGCGGTCAAGAAGGTGATCGCCGACGGCAAGCGTACGGCCGACATCTGGACTGACGGCTGCACCAAGGTATCCTGTTCGGGTATGGGCGACGCGGTCGTCGCGGCGATGTAAAAAATTCACTACCTGATGTATCAATTCAAGTCTTGGGGTTTGCAACAATGAAAAAAGTAGGTCTGATCGGCTGGCGCGGCATGGTGGGCTCGGTGCTCATGGGCCGGATGAAGGAAGAACGCGACTTCGACCATATCGAGCCGGTGTTCTTCACCACCTCCAATGTCGGCGGCCGGGGCCCGGACATCGGCAAGGACGTGCCGCCGCTGAAAGATGCCATGGCCATCGACGAGTTGAAGGCGATGGACGTCATCATCACCGCCCAGGGCGGCGACTACACCCAGTCGGTCTACCCCAAGCTGCGCGCGGCCGGCTGGAACGGCTACTGGATCGATGCCGCCTCCACCCTGCGCATGCAGGACGAGGCCATCATCATCCTCGACCCGGTCAACAAGGGCGTGATCGAGGACGGCATCGCCAAGGGCGTGAAGACCTATGTCGGCGGCAACTGCACGGTGTCGCTGATGCTGATGGCGATCGGCGGCCTGTTCGACGCCGGCCTGATCGAGTGGATTTCACCGATGACCTACCAGGCCGCCTCCGGCGCCGGCGCCCGCAACATGCGCGAGCTGATCCGGCAGATGGGCGCGGTCCACGCCGAGGTCGAGCACCTGGTCAGCGATCCGGCCTCGGCGATCCTGGAGATCGACCGCAAGGTGGCCGAGTTCATCCGTTCCGACGCCTATCCGCTCGAGGCCTGGCCGGTGCCCCTGGCCGGCAACCTGATCCCCTGGATCGACGTGGCCTTGGAATCGGGCCAGTCCAAGGAGGAATGGAAGGCCCAGGTCGAGGCCAACAAGATACTCGGCCGCAGCGACCGACCGATTCCCATCGACGGCCTTTGCGTGCGGGTCGGCGCCATGCGCTGCCATTCCCAGGCGCTGACCATCAAGATGACCAAGGACGTGCCTCTGGACGAGATCCACGGCCTGATTGCCGCCCATAACGATTGGGTGAAGGTGGTGCCGAACGAGCGCGAGATCACCATGCAGGAACTCACCCCGGCCGCCGTCACCGGCACCCTGAGCGTACCGGTCGGACGCATGCGCAAGCTGAACATGGGCCCGCAATACCTGACCGCCTTCACGGTCGGCGACCAGCTCCTGTGGGGCGCGGCCGAACCCTTGCGCCGGATGCTGCGCATCCTGCTGGAAGCCTGAGCCCGGTGACGAAACGACTGAACATCGCCCTGCTGGGGGCGGACGATCCGGTGGGCGAAGCGGCCCTGCGCTTGTTGTCCGAACGGGATATCGAGGTCGGCGAGGTGTTCCCGCTGACCTTGTCCGAATCGGAAGGCTGCGTCACGGTACGCGGCGAGGAAATGCCCCTGCTGGAGGTGTCCGGGTTTGACTGGGCGCAGGCCGATATCCTGGTCAACGCGACCCGCTCGATCGCGGCCGGCCGGCTCGAAGCGGTCGCCGCCCAGGCCGGTTGCCGGGTGATCGGCTTCGGTCGGGGCGACGGCACGACCGCGCGGATCGCCCTCGAGGGCGCCGTATCGATCGCATTGCATCGTGTCCTGGCCCCCATCCTGCGCGACACGCCCCTGGAATCGCTGGTCGTGACGGCCATGCTGCCGGTGGCGGCGGCCGGCGAGGCCGGCGTGGCGGAACTGGCTGCGCAGACCCGTGCCCTGTTCTCGATGGAGAGCCTCGCGCCGGAGGCCTTCCCGCTGCAGATCGCCTTCAACCTGATTCCCCAGGTCGGTCTCATGCAGGCGGACGGTTGCAGTCGACTTGAGCAGGATGTCGCCCTTGAAATCAGGACCATGCTGGGTTGCCCGGAGCTGCCCGTCTCGGTTACCGCGATGTGGGCCCCCCTGTTCTATGGCACTGCCGTGACGGTGCACGCCAGGGTGCAGGACCGGGCCGATGTCGAGGGCCTGCGGAAGCGGCTTGCCGGCCACGACGGCATCACCATGATGGATACCGCGTTGCCTGGCGGCGTGGCTACACCGGCCACCGACGCCCAGGACAGCGATGCGGTTTTCGTCAGCCGTTTCCGCCCGGGTGCCGATCCGGGCCGCGATCTTGCCATGTGGCTGGTCATCGACCTGATTCGTCTGGAGGCCTCGCGGATCATGGATTGCCTGGAAAATTTGATTGAAAAATAAGCGGGTTCAGTGCTAACGTAAATTCAGCATCAGGAAATCTGCCTAAATGTATGAGTAACCATGGAAATCAACGCGGCGATGCGCTCAAGCATGGATGCCGCGGGACAGGGGAATAATGGTGAAAAGTTCTATCGGAATCAGTAGTTTGCTGGTGTCCTTGCTGTTTTTGTCGGGCGGGGCGGCAGCAGCCGGTTTGGGCAAGATGTCCGTGCAGTCCGCCTTGGGCCAGCCGCTGCGGGCCGAAATCGAGTTGTTGTCGGTCCAACCCGACGACATTGCCAACGTCGAGGCGAAACTGGCCAGTGCGGAGGCCTTCCGCAAGGCCAGGATGGAACGCTCGATGGTCGTCTCCGATCTGCAACTGACGATCGAAAGACGTGCCAACGGCCAGCCTGTGGTGAGGATTTCATCCGCCAACCCGGTGAGCGATCCCTTCGTCGATCTGCTGATCGAACTGAACTGGAGTTCGGGCCGCATCCTGCGTGAATACACCATACTTCTCGACCCGGCGCGGGACCAGAATATGGCAACCGAGATGCCGAAACCGGCCCAGGCCATGGCGGCCACGAGCGAGCCTGCCCCCCGTGCCAGGATTCCGGAGGTGCAATCCCCGTCGGCGCCGGCCAAGCCCGCCGCGAAGCCGACGGCGCCGGCACCTGCCACCTATGGCCCGGTCAAGTCGGGCGAAACGCTGCGCAGTATCGCCCGGAAGGTTCTGCCGCCCGACGTCACCCTGGAAATGATGGTCGCCAGCCTCTATCAGACCAACAAGGCCGCCTTCGCCCGGGATAATGTGAATCTGCTCAAGCAGGGGCAGGTATTGAAGGTGCCCGACCGTGACTCGGCCATGCTCATGTTCAGTCCGCATCAGGCACGGCAACTGTTGAGCGAACACGCTGCCGCCTGGAATGAGATGCGCAACCGGGTGGCCAGCCAGGCAAACCGCAACGTTGCCGAATCCGACACGGGGCAGGCCGGCAAGGGCAAGATTGTCGCCGCCCAGCCGCAGGGGACGCCGGCCGCGATGGCCACTCCCAAGGATGTGCTGAAGTTGTCCAAGGGTGAACCTGCCAACGCCAGCGCGGCGCAGCGGGTACATAGCCTGGAAGAGGAGGTGGTGGCCAAGAACCGCGCCCTGCAGGAGTCTCAGGACCGGGTCAGCAAACTCGAGCAAACCGTGCAGGATTTGCAGCGTCTGCTCGAACTCAAGGCCAAGGATGGCGCCAAGACCCCAGCCGAGACGCCGGCGAAGCCCGAAGCGGTGGCTGCGGCCGAACCGAAGCCGCCGAAGATCAAGACGCCGGTAGAGGTTCCGGTCGAACAACCTGGCTTCTTCGCCTCATTGCTCGCCACGCCGCTCTATATCGCCGGCATCCTGGCCACGCTCGTCCTGGCCGGATTGCTCTGGATATTCATGGCGGGCAGTCGTCGGCGCAAGGGCCTGTCCGATTTCGAACAAAGCGTGATGACCGGGGGCGATCCGTTCAAGACCTCCATCTTCAAGACCGATGGCGGTGCGACCAGCCAGCGCGGCACGGCCACCCAATCCGGTGTGGCGACCGATTTCAGTCGTCTCGGCCTGGGTTCCATCGATACCCACGAGGTCGATCCCATCGCCGAGGCCGAGGTATACATGGCCTATGGCCGTGATGCGCAGGCCGAGGAAATCCTCAGGGAAGCCCTGGCCAAGGACCCGAATCGCCACGAGATCAGCCTGAAGTTGCTGGAGATCTACGCTGCCCGCCAGGACAAGGCCACCTTCGAGACCCAGGCCAGCGAGTTGTATGCCAACCTGGGCGATCCATCCAGTCCGCTTTGGCTCAAGGCGACCGAGATGGGACGCAAGCTCGATCCCTCGAATCCGCTGTATCGCGTCTTCGGCGAAGTGCCCGTCCTCCCGGAGGTGCCGGGTACCGAACCGGAAATGCCGGACATGGCCGAGGAACTGCCAGGGCCGGCAGCCGAGCTGGCCAGCGAGTCCTTGGGGGATCTTCAATTCGACCAGATGGAACTGCCCGAACCGGTTGCCTCTGCGCCTGAGGCCGCGGCCGAAGAGCCCGAATCCGCACTCCAGCTGGACGATCTGAATTTCGATGAGGTGCCGCCTGCATTGTCGAAGACGGATGAAAACGCAAGCGAAGCCGACAAGGAATATCCCTCGTTCGGTGAGGCGGTAGAACTCGATCTGGCCCCCCCGGATGAGGTGCAAGCGGCGACCCCAATCTTGGAAGCCGAGCCGGAGCCGTCGTTCGAGATGCCCGAGGAATTGGGTCTGGTCGATTTGACGCCCGAGCCTGAGGCGTCCGATGAGACCGTCATGCTGCCGGCCAATGGCAAGTTGCCCGGTATGGATTTCAGCGGCCTGGACCTGGAGTTGGCCGAGCCGGAGGAGATCATCGCCAAGCCGGTCGAGCCGGATGCCGAGGCTGTTGCCGAGATCGATCCCGATCTGCTCGAAGAGGTGAACACCAAGCTGGATCTGGCCCGCGCCTACCTGGAGATGGGCGACAAGGAAGGTGCCCACGAGATCCTCGACGAGGTGCTCAAGGAAGGCAGCGACCAGCAGAAGCAGGAAGCCGAGAGCCTGATCGCGAGCCTCTGAGCGGTTGAATTGCACCCTGCGCTGCGTATCCAGCTTTACCTGCTTTCAGCCCTGGCCTTGCCGGGGCTGAATTTTTTTGCCCTGGCTGTTGCGGCGGTGTGTCTGCCGCTGGGCTTTCGTGCCAGGTTGGGCGCCATGCTGCGGCTGACCTGGCGGGCGCGCTGGCTGTTCCTGCTCCTGGGTCTGGGTTATGCCTATGGCCTGCCCGGGCCGGCGTACTGGCCGCTCTTGCGCGACTGGTCGCCATCGTTGCCCGGTTTGCAGATGGGGGGACTGCAGATGCTGCGCCTGTTGCTGTTGCTATGGCTGCTCGATGTCCTGGTGGTGGGCATGGGCGCACAGCGCATGATGGCCGGCCTGCACAGCCTGTTCAGTGGCCTGCGCTGGCTGGGCTTTCCCGCCGAACGCACCACCGTGAGGTTGGGCCTGACCTTGCAGGCCATGGAGTCGAATTCGCTGCGCTTGAAGGATCTGACCGAAATGCTGAAAGGTTTGCCGACCAGAGGGGCCGGGCCGGCGGGCTTTACGCTGAAGCACGAGCCCTGGCGGGCTCGGGATAGCCTGGTCCTGCTCGCGGCATTGGCGGCATTGATCGGCACATGGCTCGCATAGCGCTCGGCCTCGAATACGACGGCTCCGGCTTCTGCGGCTGGCAGACCCAGCCAGGCGGCTGCGCCGTGCAGGATCACCTGGAGCGCGCCCTGGCCGAGGTGCACAGCGACCCGGTCGCCACCGTGGTGGCCGGACGCACCGATGCCGGCGTCCACGCCGCCGCCCAGGTGGTCCATTTCGATGCCGGGCATGAGCGGCCCGTGAGCGCCTGGGTGCGTGGCGTCAACGCCCTGCTGCCGGCCGGGGTGTCGGTGTTGTGGGCGCAGCCGGTGGGCGATGGCTTCCATGCCCGCTTCGGCGCCCGCGAACGGGCCTATCGCTATGTCCTGCTCAACCACCCGGTGCGCCCGGCGCTCATGGCCGGCCGGGTGGGCTGGCAGCATGTCCCCCTCGACGTGGCGGCCATGGCGGAGGCGGCGGCCCATCTGCTCGGCAGGCATGATTTTTCCGCCTTCCGTGCCGCGCAGTGCCAGGCCAGGACGCCGGTGCGCGAACTGCGCACGGTACGCGTGGCGCAGCATGGCCACTATGTGGTGTTCGATTTTCGCGGCAACGCCTTCCTGCATCACCAGGTCCGCAACATGGTCGGCGCCCTGGTCTGGATCGGCCTGGGCCGGCGGCCGCCGGCATGGCTGGGCGAACTGCTGGTTGGCCGCGACCGTCGTCAGGCGGCGGCGACCTACGCGCCGGACGGGCTTTATCTGGTCGACGTGCGGTACGATGCGGAATGGAATCTGCCTGAGTTCGACGGCCGCGTGCCGTTGGTAAATATCTAGCCATGAGAACCCGAATCAAGATTTGCGGCATCACCCGGGTCGAGGACGGCCTGGCCGCGGCGCGCCTGGGCGCCGACGCGATCGGCCTGGTCTTTGCAGAGAAGAGCCCGCGCCGGCTCGATCTCGCGCGTGCGCTCGAGATCGCCCGTGTCCTGCCGCCCTTCGTCGCCACGGTCGCCCTGTTCGTCAACCCGGACCCGGCCGCGGTGGCCGCGGTGGTGCGCGAGTTGCGCCCGAGCCTGCTGCAGTTCCACGGCGAGGAAGCGGCGGAATTCTGTGGGCGCTTTGCGACCCCCTATCTGAAGGCGATACGGGTCCGACCGGAGACGGATTTGCTACAATGCGCGTCCGATTTCGCCGATGCGGCCGGTCTGTTGCTGGATGCCTATACGCCCGCTGCCCATGGCGGTACCGGCCACCGTTTCGACTGGTCCCTGATCCCCTCCGGAATGCCGCTGCCGGTGGTGCTGGCCGGCGGTCTGGAGGCCGGCAATGTCGCCGAGGCAGTGCGCCAGGTGCGGCCATGGGCCGTGGACGTGTCCTCGGGCGTGGAAGCGGCAAAGGGTATCAAGGATGCGGCAAAGGTCGCCGCATTCATCAATGAGGTTATGAACGTTGACTTACAGTTATCCCGATAACAGCGGCCACTTCGGCCCTTACGGCGGCATCTACATGGCCGAGACGCTGATCCCGGCGGTGGAAGAACTGCGCCAGCAGTACCTGCGTTTCCGCGACGATCCCGAGTTCAAGGCCGAGTTCGAATACGAACTGAAGCACTACGTCGGCCGGCCCAGCCCGATCTATCACGCCAGGCGCCTGTCCGACGAACTGGGCGGCGCGCAGATCTACCTCAAGCGAGAGGACCTCAACCACACCGGCGCGCACAAGATCAACAACGCCATCGGCCAGGCCCTGCTGGCCAAGCGCATGGGCAAGAAACGGGTCATCGCCGAGACCGGCGCCGGCATGCACGGTGTCGCGACGGCCACCGTGGCGGCGCGCTTCGGCATGGAATGCATCGTCTACATGGGTGCGGAAGACATCCAGCGCCAGGCGCCCAATGTGTTCCGCATGAAGCTCTTGGGCGCGACGGTGGTGCCGGTCGAAAGCGGCTCCAAAACCCTCAAGGACGCCTGCAACGAGGCCATCCGCGACTGGGTCACCAACGTCGAGTCGACCTTCTACATCTTTGGCACGGCGGCCGGGCCGCACCCTTACCCGATGATGGTGCGCGATTTTCAGTGCGTGATCGGCAACGAAGCCAAGGTGCAGATGCCGGAGATGATCGGGCGCCAGCCGGATGCCGTGATCGCCTGTGTCGGTGGCGGCTCCAATGCCATCGGCCTGTTCCATCCCTATATCGAGGACGAGGGCGTAGCGATCATCGGCGTCGAGGCCGGCGGTCATGGCATCGCCAGCGGCGAGCATGCCGCACCGCTCACCGCCAACGCCAAGGTTGGCGTCCTGCATGGCAACAAGGTCTATCTGATCCAGGACGAGAACGGCCAGATCATCGAGACGCACTCGATCTCGGCCGGGCTGGACTACCCCGGCGTCGGCCCCGAGCACTGCCTGTTGAAGGACATGGGGCGCGCCCAGTATGTCGCCATCGACGACGACGAGGCGCTGGCGGCATTCGATGCACTGTGCCGCTTCGAGGGCATCATCCCGGCCCTGGAGTCCAGCCATGCCCTGGCCCACGCGATGAAGATCGCGCCGAAGATGGCCAGGGACAAGGTGCTGCTGGTGAACCTGTCCGGCCGCGGCGACAAGGACATGAACACGGTGGCGCGCCTGAAGGGGATCACCCTATGAACCGCATCCAGGCCACTTTCGACCGCCTCGGCCAGCAGCAGCGCAAGGCCCTGATCCCCTTTGTCACCGCGGGCGATCCTTCGCTGGCGATGACGGTGCCATTGATGCATGCCCTGGTGGCGGCCGGTGCCGACGTGCTCGAACTCGGCGTACCGTTCTCCGATCCGATGGCGGACGGCCCGACCATCCAGCGCGCCTCCGAGCGGGCCCTGAGAAACGGCATGACGCTGCGCGGTGTCCTGGCCATGGTGGCAGAGTTCCGCCGGCAGGATACGACCACCCCGGTGGTGTTGATGGGTTATGGCAACCCGATCGAGGCGATGGGCTGGGAGGCGTTCTCGCAACGCTGCGCCGAGGTCGGCGTCGATGGCGTGCTGACCGTCGATTTCCCGCCCGAGGAAAGCCACGAGGCTTTCGAGCACCTACAGCGCCACGACATCGCGCCCATCTTCCTGCTCGCGCCGACCACCACCGAGGCGCGTATCGAACAGGTCGCCCAACTGGCGCGCGGCTATGTCTATTACGTCTCGCTCAAGGGCGTGACGGGGGCCGGCAATCTCGATCTGTCGGCCATCGGGGAGAAACTGCCGCAGTTGCGCAAGCACATCAAGCTGCCCATCGGGGTCGGTTTCGGCATCCGGGACGCCGAAACGGCGCGCGCGGTAGCCGACATGGCCGATGCCGTGGTGATCGGCAGCCGCATCGTGCAGGAGATCGAGAACGCCGCCCCCGAGGCCCTGTTGGATAACGTGAAACATTTCGTGGCCGGCGTGCGCGCCGCCCTGGACAAGTAAGGAAACGACCATGAGCTGGTTCCAGAAGATCATCCCCCCCAAGATTCAGCGCCGTGTCGAGGCGGCAACGAAAAAGAAC
>JAQTLU010000021.1:0-15947 GCA_028714735.1 Gallionellaceae bacterium
CGGCTCGGTGGGTAGACCAAATCTTGAATTCGGCTTGTTCGCGTCGCAATGGCTGGCCCGTTGAAAAAATCGGGCTGGCCCGGATTGGGCGGCGTGGAACAGGGTTTTTCTACAGCGTCGTTAGCCGGCATGAGTTCTCGCGGCGTCATGCCGGCCGCCATCACATCAAGCCGCGAGGCGTTCGCGGAGAGCATAGCCTTCGAGCGCCCAAATCTTGTCGCGGGCGTTGCTTCGGGCGATCTTCTAACATAGGGGACAGACCACAATTAATCATGCAAAGCGAACCAGCCATGACCGCCACCACTTCCGAAGACAACCCATCGCTTGCGCCAGGCGCCGATGATCAACGCATCTGGGTCGCCACGAGCGAGCAACTGGTTGATGGCGGTTACCTGCGCCTGAACATAGGCCATGCCGGCGAGACCATTTCTGTGATCGTCTTCCGGTACCAGGGCAAATGCCTGGCCTATCGCAATCTGTGCGTGCACATGCCGCGCGAGCTCGATTGCGAACAGGACATGATCTTCGACCCGACCGGCCGGTTCCTGCGCTGTTCGATGCACGGCATCGTCTACGAGCCGGTGACCGGGGAATCGGTCAGCGAGATCTGTACCGGGAAGCGCCTGACCCCCATCGGGGTGCTCGAAGACGAGGAAGGCATCTGGATCGATGACCGGCTGGCCAGCCCGCTGGCCTTCACGGAGTGAGCCGGCCGGAGGCAAAACCATGTCACGTACCTTAGCCGCATTGCTTGTGCTTCTTGCCTCGGTCCAGTGCGCTGCCGCGGGCGAGCCGCCGCAGGAGCAGGACGCGTGGTTCGCCTTGCTTCCCGGACACTTTGTCCTGGTCGGGCGCCTGCCGGACAACGGCGCCTCCTACTTCGGGAAGGCGGTCATCTCGGCGCAAGGGCACGGCTTCACGCTCTCGCGCACGATAGGTGCCAGGACCATTACGGCCACGGGCACCATCGAGGTTCCCAGCCCGCCGGGCGAGGGCCGGATCCTGCGCTTCCGCTGGCAAGACCCTGGCCCGCGCCTGATGAGCTGCCAGGTCCAGGGCGACCTGGACAATTACGCCCGGCTGTCCTGCCTATGGGTCATCGAGGGACATAAGCACAAGGCGCCGGGCCTGGAGTCCTACTTCTCGACCGAGGCGTGGCCGGAGAACTGAAGGGACAGGAACCTGATTTTGTTTATTTCAGAAACCGAGTGACGCGCAGACAATCGACGATGGCTTCCTTCTGCGCCTGGGATGGCGACACGCTGGTGCTCAACATCCTCGGCCAGCCCAGCGCCAAGCGGGATGCCATCGGCAAGGTCAAGGGCCTTCAGCTCAAGGTCAGCGTCACGGCCGCACCGGTGGCGGGCCGGGCCACCGATCATATGGTGCGCTTCCTGGCGGAGGAATTCGGCGTCGCCGTCAGCGATATCGTGGTGGTGTTCGGCCGCTTCAACGTCAACAAGCAACTGCGTATCCGGTCGCCCAGGAAGCTGCCCGCCGTGATCGGCAAACAGCTATCCCGATAAGGAAATGCCGCGCGGCCGGTTCACCGGGCAGCGAGTTCCGCCCATTCTTCGTCCGTGAACAGCCGCGAGCGGGTGTGGAAGGCCTTGCCTTCCGGCCCTTCGAGCGAAAAGGTGCCGCCGAGGCCTTCGATGACGTCGATGATGAGCTGGGTGTGCTTCCAGTACTCGTACTGTGACTTGCTGATGTAGAAGGGACAGCCGCCGATCTCGCCGAGGTATTCGTCGCCGGCGCCGATGGTCAGTTCGCCGGGCAGGTAGCAGTTGGCGGCGCTGTTGTCGCAGCAGCCGCCCGACTGGTGGAAGAACACCGGGCCGTGCTTCTTCTTCAGCAGCTCGATGAGATCCAGGGCCGCCGCGGTGGCTATGACTTTATCAACCATGTCGGTCTCCATGCAGAAAGGGGGCGGTTGCCCGCCCCCAGTGAACGACTCGCCGCAGGACGGGCGCAGGATCAGAAGAAGCCCAGCTTCTGCTCGCTGTAGCTGACCAGCAGATTCTTGGTCTGCTGGTAGTGGTCGAGCATGACCTTGTGGGTTTCGCGCCCGATGCCGGATTCCTTGTAGCCGCCGAAGGTGGCGTGGGCCGGATAGGCATGGTAGCAGTTGGTCCAGACACGGCCGGCCTTGATCGCGCGGCCCATGCGGTAGGCGACATTGCCGTTGCGGCTCCAGACACCGGCGCCAAGGCCATACAGGGTGTCGTTGGCGATGGCGAGTGCTTCGGCCTCGTCCTTGAAGGTGGTCACGGCCAGGACCGGGCCGAAGATTTCTTCCTGGAAGATGCGCATCTTGTTGTGGCCCTTGAACAGGGTGGGCTGGACGTAATACCCGCCTTTCAACTCGCTGCCCACGTCCGCCTGGGCGCCGCCGATCAGGACCTGGGCGCCTTCCTGAACACCGAGGTCGAGGTAGGACAGGATCTTGGTCAACTGTTCCCGGGAGGCCTGGGCGCCGAGCATGGTCTCGGTGTCGAGCGGGTTGCCCTGCTTGATGGCCTTGATGCGGGCGAGGCAGCGCTCCATGAACTTGTCGTAGATGGATTCCTGGATCAGGGCGCGCGAGGGGCAGGTGCACACTTCGCCCTGGTTGAAGGCGAACAGGACCAGGCCCTCGATGGCCTTGTCGAGGAAGCCGTCGTCCTTGTCCATGACGTCGGCGAAGAAGATGTTGGGCGACTTGCCGCCCAGTTCCAGGGTGGCCGGGATCAGGTTGTTGGCCGCCGCCTGGGCGATGACCCGGCCGGTGGAGGTGGAGCCGGTGAAGGCGATCTTGGCGATGCGCTTGCTGGTGGCGAGCGGCATGCCGGCCTCGCGGCCGTAGCCGTTGACGATGTTGAGCACGCCCGGCGGCAGCAGGTCGGCGATCTGCTCGGCCAGCACCAGGATGCTGACCGGGGTCGATTCGGCCGGCTTCAGCACCACGCAGTTGCCGGCGGCGATGGCGGGGGCGAGCTTCCAGGCGGCCATCAGGATGGGGAAGTTCCAGGGGATGATCTGGCCGACCACGCCGAGCGGCTCGTGGAAGTGATAGGCGACCGTATTTTCGTCGAGATCGCTCAGGGCGCCTTCCTGGGCGCGCACGCAGCCGGCGAAGTAGCGGAAGTGGTCGAGCGCCAGGGGAATGTCGGCGGCCAGGGTCTCGCGGATCGGCTTGCCGTTGTCCACCGTCTCGGCGTAGGCCAGCAGTTCCAGGTTCTGCTCCATGCGGTCGGCGATCCGGAGCAGGACGTTGGCGCGGTCGGCGGGTGCGGTCTTGCCCCACTGGTCGGCGGCGGCGTGGGCGGCGTCGAGGGCCAGCTCGATGTCCTCGGCGCCCGAGCGGGCCGCCTTGGTATAGGGCTTGCCGTTGATCGGGGTGATGACGTCGAAGTATTCGCCCTTGACCGGGGCGACCCACTTGCCGCCGATGAAGTTGTCGTATTGGGTCTTGAACTTGACCTTGGCATCGGCGCTACCGGGTGCGGCGTAAATCATGACTTGTCTCCTTAGATTGGCAATTGTTCTGATTGGACAGGCTGTCCGGCTGGCGGCCGGTACCCCGGTCTAGTGCGCAAGCCACGTGCCAGACCGGCCCATGCTGGTAAACCATTGTTTGGAAAGGGATAGCCTGATTTCATGGGCGCGCCTGACAAGCTTGCGTTACAGGCCATTTCGGCACACTGTCACGAAATGACACAGCCGCCCGGGCTAACCGCCCGGATGCCTTGCGACGATCCGCCGAAGCCGTATAGTGTCCATGGCTGCACAAAAAAGGAGCAATCACGATGCCTAATCCGATAGCGAGGGGACCCGGTGCGGCCTTGCGCCACGCACGCAGACACCTGGTCGAATGCGGTGAGATTCCCGCCGGCGCGCCGATCGATGCCGTCGTGTCGCGCTCCTGGGACCGCAGCCGGGTGGCCGGCCTGGCGCCGGTCGGCCGCCTGCCGGAGGAGGTCAACCTCAACGCCTTCCAGCTTGCCCGCGCCATCGACCGCCAGCAGGAATTGATCGCCCATGCCCGCCCGGTGATGGAATATCTCTACGGCCAGACCCGCGATTCCGGCAACATGGTGATCCTGGCCGACGATCGCGGCGTCCTCCTGCAGGCCCTGGGCGATGCCGCCTTCCTCGACCGCGCCGAGCGCGTGGCGCTGGCGCCGGGCGCCTCCTGGCACGAGCGCCACCGCGGCACCAACGCCATCGGCACCGCCCTGGCCGAGGCGGCGCCGGTGGTGATCAACGGCGCCGAGCACTACCTGGAACGCAACGGCTTCCTCACCTGCGCGGCCGCGCCGTTGGCGACCCCGGACGGCCGCCTGCTGGGCGTGCTCGACATCTCCGGAGACCAGCGGCATCGCCACCCGCACACCTTCTGCCTGGTCCGTACGGCGGCCCAGATGATCGAGAACCGGCTGTTCGAGGCACGCCACAGCAGCAACCTGCGGTTGCGCTTCCACCCGCTCGCGGAGGGCATCGGCACCCTGGCGGAAGGCGTCCTGGCGCTGTCGGACGACGGCTTCATCCTCGGCGCCAACCGGGCCGCCATGGCGCTGTTGGGCCTGGGCGCCAGCGACCTGGGCACGACCTTGCTGGAACGGATATTCCAGCTGCATATGGCCGAACTGCTCGACTGGGGCAATCGCCGCAGCAACGAACCCCTGCCGGTCCGGCGCACCGGTTATCGCGGCGGCGCCGGCGAGGACCGGTTCTTCGTGCGCGTCGAGGCCGGGCGGCGTGCCCTCTCGGTGGCCGTGCCCCTTGCACCCGCGACGCCCGCGGATACGCTGGCTGCACTCGATACCGGTTGCGAACGGGTCACGGCAGCGATCCACAAGGCCCGCAAGGTGCTGGACAAACCCATCCCGGTATTGCTCCAGGGCGAATCGGGGGTCGGCAAGGAGGTGTTCGCCAAGGCCATGCACGACGCCGGTCCGCGCCGGGGCAGGCCTTTCGTCGCGGTCGATTGCTCGGCCCTGCCGGAGAACCTGATCGAGGCCGAACTGTTCGGCTACACCCCCGGCGCCTTCACCGGCGCGCGCCGGGAGGGATCGCCGGGCCGCATCCGCGAGGTCAAGGGCGGCACCCTGTTCCTGGATGAAATCGGCGACATGCCCTTGTCCATGCAGACCCGGTTGCTGCGCGTCCTGCAGGAACGGCAGGTGACCCCGCTGGGCAGCGGCAAGGCGGTGGCCGTGGATTTCGCCCTGGTTTGCGCCAGCCATCGCAACCTGAAGACCGAGATGGATGCCGGTCGCTTCCGCGCCGACCTCTATTACCGTATCAACGGCCTGATGCTGAAACTGCCGGCCTTGCGGGAAAGGAAGGATTTTCCCCACCTGCTCAACCGTCTGCTCGAAGAGATGGCGCCCGGCCGGGGTGTCCTGCTCGATGCCTCCGTCGCGGTCGCCTTCGCCGATTACGCCTGGCCGGGCAACCTGCGCCAGTTGGTCAACGCCCTGCGCACCGCCTGTGCCTTGCTCGACGAAGGGGATGACCGCATCCGCTGGCAACACCTACCCGACGATCTGGCCGAGGAATTGCGCCAGCCGGTCTGCCAAATCCGGCACGCGCAAACCGGCGCGACCGAAAACCTGCGCGACCTCTCGGAGGCGGCGATGTCACGAGCCATCGACATCAGCCATGGCAACATGTCCGAAGCCGCCAGGCGGCTGGGCATCAGCCGCAACACCCTGTATCGGCGCTTGAAAAGCCTGGCCAGGCAACTCTTAGCATGACCGCCCTGTTGCCGCCCTGGCCGCTGGGCCGGCTGTTCCGGGACGGCTTCATGGTCGCCCTGCTCAACCCCAAGACCACGGTGTTCTTCACCGCCTTGACCGGCTCGCGCAGCGGCCGCTAGGCTCGGCCGCCCCATCGACCGGTTTTGCCTAGCTGTAGGTCAGTGCAGCCCAGCGCCCCTCGTCGACCAGGCGCTGGCGGACCGCCTGCCAGGCTTCCTGGGAACCGGCGATGCCGGCCATGGCGGCCTCGAAGGCGGCCGCGACCGTGTCCATGCCGGCCAGATAGACGTGGGTCCTGGGGTCCTGGATCAGTTGCCAGATCGCCTCGCCATGGGCCTCGACACCCTGCTTCAGGGCGTCGGCCTCGTCGCCGAAGTAGCCCTTGCTCACCGACTGGATGGCCTGGAAGGTGGCCTGGTCGTAGTAATTGGCCAGGTCGTTGTTGAGTTCGTTCATGTACAGCATGTCCATCCCGGTCCGGGCGCCGTAGTAGAGGCGGACCTGGCCCTGCCAGCCGCCCTCCATCTCATAGATGCGGCGCAGGAAGGCGCGGAAGGGCGCGATGCCGGTGCCGACGCCCAGCATCAGCAGGTTGCTGGTCTTGTCGGCCGGGATGATGAAGGGGCTGCGGTAGGGGCCGGTCAGGGTGACGGCGTCGCCCGGCTGGGCGTCGCACAGGTAGTTGGAGGCGATGCCGGGATACTCCTCGCCCGATACCTCGTCGATGTAGAAGCAGCGCCGAACCAGGATTTCCAGCTCGGCGCCGGCCTTGTTGCCATGCACGGCGGCAAGGGTGTAGTAGCGGTGGTGGGCCTTGTTGCCGAAGGGATGCGGGCCCGGCACCGACACGCCGATGCTCTGGCCTTCCGGAAAGTAGTAGGCCGGCTCGCTCACCTGGAGCACGATCTGCCGCACTTCGGCGCTATCGTCCGGGGTCAGGCGGGTCGAGCTGATCAGGCTGGCCTGATGGACATGGGAGACGTCAGGCTGGTAGGCGGTTTCGGACATGGTCTTTATCCAGTGGGGGTTGATTAAGGCAAACGAGTGCGCATCATTGCTCGCCGGCATCCGCGGGCAGTTCCGCCACCCGGCTGGCCAGGACCTGGTCGACCCGGTTGCGATCGATGTCGACCACCTCGAACTCCCAGTCGGCCCAGGTGAAACGCTCCGCCTTGCGCGGTATCCGGCCCAGGGTGGCGAGGACGAAACCGCCCACGGTATGGAAGTTGCCGAGATGTTCCTGGGGCAGGTGCCGGATATCCAGCTTGTCCTTCATCTCGTCGATGGCGAGCAGGCCGTCGAGCAGCCAGGAGCCGTCCGGCCGGCGCACCGCCAGGGATTCATCCGGGTCGTCCGCCAGCGGCATCATGTCGCCGACCAGCGACTGCATCAGGTCGGACAGGGTGACGATGCCCTCGGTGAGGCCGAACTCGCTCACCACCAGGGCGAAGGTGGCCTTGTGCTGGCGCAGGGTGCGCAGGAGGTCGATCAGGGTCAGGCTGGCCGGCACGTACAGGGGCGGGTCCATCGGCAGTTCGGCGAAATCGATCTCGCCGGCAATGGCGGCCTGGAGGATGTCGTGGCTCTCGGCGATGCCGACCACCTGCTGCATGTCGCCCTTGCACACCGGCACCTGGGAATGGGGCGCCTCGCGCAGCATGTGCAGGTTGTCTTCCCGGGGCGCCAGCAGGTTCAGCCAGGCCACGTCGGCCACCGGGGTCATCACCGAGGCCAGGCGGCGGTCCTCCAGGCGCAGCACATTGCCCATCATGTGGCTTTCCTCGGGGTTGAGCGCACCCGAACGCTCGCCCTCGTCGACGAAGGCGAGGATGTCCTCGATGCTGGTCAGGGCCGGCGCGGAACGGAACGGCAGCAGGGCCAGGATACGGTCGGCCGACCAGGACAGGAACAGGATGGCGGGCGACAGGATGCGGATGAACAGGGCCATGGCCGGGGCGCAGAAGGCCGCGACCCGCTCCGGCTGGCCGATGGCGATGCGCTTGGGCACGATCTCGCCCAGGACGATGGAGGCGGCGGTGACGATGGCGATGGTGGCGGCGAGGGCGAGGGCGCCGGCCCAGTCGGCGAGCGCGGGCACGGCGTCGACGACCATCCGGGTGAGCGAGTCGGTCAGGGCCGATTCGCCGAAGATGCCCATGAGCAGGGCGGCGGCGGTGATGCCGGTCTGGGTGGCGGCGAGCATGTGGCTGGGCCGTTCCTTGATGGCCAGGGCGCTGGCAGCGCCCTGGTCGCCCTCCTCCGCCATCTGGGCCAGGCGGGCGCGGTGCGCCGAGGCCAGTGACATCTCGGCCAGGGCGAACAGGCCGGACAGGACAACGAGCAGGATCAGTATCCAGAGTGCGGTCATGATGGGCGTCCGGAAGGGTGCATCGATATCGAAATGGTAGCCCGATATCTTACAGGCTGGCCGCGATCCGGTCCGCCACCCGGAAAGCGTTGGCGTAGATGGTCCAGGTGTAGGGCACGCTGCCGCCGGTGGGCATGAAGCTGCCGTCGCTGACATACAGGTTGGCCACTTCGTGGGCGCGACAGTCGGGGTCGAGCACCGAGGTGGCCGGGTCGGTGCCGAAGCGGCAGCCGCCGGCGACCAGGTTGGCCGGCGGGGCGCTGCCGATGCTGCTGCTGATGTTGCGGGCACCCACCTGCTGCAACACCTTTTCGGCCTTCTCCGCCAGGTAGCGGCCGATCTTCAGGCTGTGGTCGTGGTGGCCGATGCGCACCCGCGCCACCGGGTCGCCCCAGCGGTCCCGGACCTTCTTGTCCAGGGTGACGAAACAGGAGTCCACCGGCAGCCAGTCGTCGAACACCTCGAAGGCAAGCCGGCGGTCGTCGCGCAGCCAGCTCTCCAGCCGCCGCTTCAGCGGCTTGCCCCAGACCAGGCCGTCCTCGCCCGACTTGGCGCCGCTGGCGCGGGCGATCGGATTGGGGTGGCTGAACAGGAATTCGACGATGCCGCCCTTGGCGCGGCCGCCCGGCAGGGCGGGATCGTCGATGACGTACCAGTCGTCCAGGGCGCGGTTGATGAACGGCCCCATGACCCGCAGCTCGGCCGCCCGTGCCTCCGAGAGCTCACCGTAGACCAGGTCGCCGCCGCCGGCACCGCCGGCGGAAAAGAGCAGGTTGCGACCGACCTGGCCGTGGTTGTTGGCCAGGCCTTTCGGAAAGCGCGGCCCGGTCGATGCCAGCAGCAGGCGCGCGCTCTCGATGGCCTGGCAGGCAACCACGAAGACCTTGGCGGTGACCCGTCGGCGCTGGCCGGCGCGGTCGAAGTATTCCGCCGCGACGACCCGGCCCTTGGCGTCGCTGATCAACTTATGCACCTTGGCGTGCGGGCGGACCTGGCAATGGCCGCTGGCGACGGCGTGGTCGAGCAGGGCGGCGCGCGAGCTGCCCTTGGCGCCGCTGGAGCAGCCGTAGCTGCCGCAATAGCCGGAGTATTCGCAACCGCGCCGGCCGTCCGCGGGCTGGCTCAGAATGGCCCGCGGCACCTTGAGGGCGTGGTAGCCGAGCTGGCCGCAGGCCGTGTCGATCCAGCCGGACACCGGGTGCTCGGCAGTGGGCGGGTAGGGGAAATCGGGGCTGGACCTGGGCTCGATGTTGGCATGGCACACCAGCTTGCCCGATACCCCGACAATCTTTTCCACCTTGTCGTACCAGGGTTCCAGGTCTTTGTAGGTGATCGGCCAGTCGACGATGTTGGCGCCCGCGATGGCGCCGAATTCCGAGCGCAGGCGGAAGTCCACCGGCTTCATGCGGTGGAAGAAACCGCTCATGAAATTGCTCGAACCGCCCACGCAGTTGCCGTTCCAGAAGTTCCAGCCCGACTCGGAGGTCGGCGTCGCGACCCAGTCGCCGTCTTCGTCGGTATCCTCGATGACGTGCTGCTCATCCTTCAGGTCGGGCGTGTAGACGCTGCGCCGGCAGCAGGCCAGCTCGTCCTTGTAGAAGTCCGCCTCGGTGAACCAGGGGCCCTTTTCCAGCACCACCACCGAGCGGCCCTGCTGGGCCAGGGTGTAGGCGACCGGGCCGCCGCCGGCGCCGCTGCCGATGACGCAGACGTCGTAATCGGTCACCCTTGATTCCTCAGTTGAACACGCCCAAGTGTGCGTCTGGCACGTTGTCTGGCAAGGCGCGAGGAGGACGCAGGATCGGCCCCTGCTACGACGAGCAACACCGCCAGGCGACGTGCCGGGCGTGCAATTGGGTGCGTAGCGGCTTTACCCCAGAGGTGAACCTGATCAACGGCGACTATGTCAGTTTTCATTTGGCGTTACGAAAACAAAGAAGCGGTCAACTGAGGAATCAAGGGTCATAGCTTCTGCAACTCCATGTAGCGCTTGTCGGGCGGCGGGTGGGGGAAGCCGGGAATGTGCGCCAGCCAGCGCCAGCCGACCCCGTCCGGGTTGCCGCCGTAGACCGGGTCGGCCAGCAGCGACTCGATCAGGTAGAGCAGGATCAGGGACAGCCAGTTGCTGCCGGCCTCGGATTTCTCGATCTCGCGCAGCACCAGTTCGCGGCGTTCTTCGTCGAGCGCCAGGAAGGATGCCTGGCCGAGCCGTCGCGCCATGTCCTCCAGCCAGCCGGCGCCCTGCAGGATGAAGCGGCCGTCCTCCGCCTTGCGGGGGTCGTTGGCCAGGGTAAATTTCAGGTAATCGAGCGCCCTGATCTCTTGCGCGCCGGGGGCATCGGGTTCGCCGGGAAACAGGTGCTGCTGCACCCTGTCGAGCACCTGCCAGCGCGCCGCGTCGTTCAGTTCCGGGTCCGCCGAGGCGGTCCAGGGCAGCAGGGCTGCGACCGAGCCGCCAGCCAGTTGCAGCAGGAAGCGGCGCCGGCTCAGCAGCCGGCCATGCCATTCCGCCAGCCAGGCCTGCGGCCCGGTTGCTTCGGTCAAGCGCTTGTCATGTCGTGTCATGCCCAGTCCCGCGCGATCAGCACGGCTCCACTATATCCCTCCAGTGTGAGGGCAGGTAAGCCCGTGCGGTTCCCGGGGCGGAGGTGGGCGCGGCTTCAGTCCGCCTGGACCAGCAGCCCCTTGAGGTATTCGCCTTCCGGATAGGCCAGGCCGATCGGGTGATCGGCCGAGCCGGCCAGGCGCTTGACGATGCGGGCGTCGCGGCCGGCATCGAGGGCCGCGCCGGCGACGATCTTCTGGAACAGTTCGAGGCCGATGCCGCCCGAGCAGGAGTAGGTCATCATCAGGCCGCCCGGGGTGAGCAGCTTGAAGCCGAGCAGGTTGATGTCCTTGTAGGCGCGCGCGGCGCGTTCGGCATGGGCGGCCGAGGGGGCGAACTTGGGCGGGTCGAGGACGATCAGGTCGAAGGTCCGGCCTTCCTTCCTGAACTCGCGCAGGGCCAGGAAGACGTCGGCCTCCTGCCATTCGGCGCGCCCGGCCGGCAGTTGCGGGTTGAGGGCGACGTTGGCGCGCGCCTGGTCGAGCGCGGGTCCGGAGGAGTCGATCGACAGCACATGGGCGGCGCCGCCGGCCAGGGCCTGGAGCGAGAAGCCGCCGGTGTAGCAGAAGCAGTTGAGCACCGTCTTGCCGGCCGCGAGCTGGCCGAGCAGCAGACGGTTGTCGCGCTGGTCGAGGTAGAAGCCGGTCTTGTGGCCGCCGGCGACATCGATGCCCAGGCGGACGCCGTTTTCCACGATGCTGACCGGTTCGGCCGGAGCCTCGCCGTGGATCCAGCCGGTGACCGGCTCCAGGCCTTCAAGGCCGCGCACGTCGGAGTCGGAGCGCTCGTAGATGCGGGCGCAACCGGTGGCCTGGACCAGGGCGTTGACGATCGCCTTGCGCCACTTGTCGGCGCCGGCCGAGGTGAGCTGCAGGACCACGGTGTCGCCGTAGCGGTCGGCGATGATGCCGGGCAGGCCGTCCGATTCGGCATGGATCAGGCGCACGCCGTCCTGGCCGCGCAACTCCGGCAGCGTCTCGCGCCGGGCGACCGACTGGGCGACCCGGCGCTTGAAGAAGCTGTCATCGATGCTCTCGTCCGCATCGAAGCTCCACATCCGGGCGCGGATCTGCGACTTCGGGCTGTAGGCGGCGCGGCCGAGCAGCTTGAGGTCGTCGGCCAGCACCTCGACCGTATCGCCCGGCCGGGCGCGCCCCTCCAGGCGGCCGACCGAGCCGGCGAACAGCCAGGGGTGGCGGCGGAAGACGGAGCGTTCCTTGCCGGGCAGGAGGACGAGTTGGGCCATGGTCAGGGGGTCAGGGGGTCAGGGGGTCAGATGGTGCAGCCCGGTTTTGTCTCCGGCCGGCGCTGCGCACCTTCACGCCCGCCATGCGGGCATGAGCCTGCACCGAAACACGGACCAGCGGCTGCGCCATGGCCTTACAGGCCAGCCGCCGCGCGCAGCGCGTCGGCCTTTTATCGGCATTTTGGCTCCGGCCGGCGCTGCGCACCTTCACGCCCGCCATGCGGGCATGAGCCTGCACCGAAACACGGACCAGCGGCTGCGCCATGGCCTTACAGGCCAGCCGCCGCGCGCAGCGCGTCGGCCTTGTCCGTGTTTTCCCAGGTGAATTCCGGTTCGTCGCGGCCGAAGTGGCCGTAGGCGGCGGTCTTGCGGTAGATCGGCCGGAGCAGGTCGAGCATCTGCACGATGCCCTTCGGGCGCAGGTCGAAGTGGGCGCGCACCAGTTCGGTCAGCCTCTCGTTGGACACCTTGCCGGTGCCGTAGGTCTCGACCATCACCGAGGTCGGGTGGGCGACGCCGATGGCGTAGCTGACCTGGACCAGGCAGCGGCTGGCCAGGCCCGAGGCGACGATGTTCTTGGCCACGTAGCGGGCGGCATAGGCCGCCGAGCGGTCGACCTTGGATGGGTCCTTGCCGGAGAAGGCGCCGCCGCCGTGCGGGGCCGCGCCGCCGTAGGTGTCGACGATGATCTTGCGCCCGGTCAGGCCGGCGTCGCCGTGGGGGCCGCCGATCTCGAACACCCCGGTCGGGTTGACCAAGTACTTGATGTCGCCCTTGATGAGTTCCTTGGGCAGCACCGGCAGGATGATGTCCTCGATGATGGCGTCGATGGCGGCCTGCTTCATGTGCCGGCTGCCGAGCGGGCCTTCCGCCATCTCCGGGTTGTGCTGGGTGGAAAGCACCACGGTGTCGATGCTGTCGGGCTTGCCGTCGACGTATCTGAGGGTGACCTGGGACTTGGCGTCCGGGCGCAACCAGGGCAGGCGGCCGTCCTTGCGCAGCATGGCCTGGCGTTCCACCAGCCGGTGCGACAGGTAGATCGGCATCGGCATCAGGGAGGCGGTTTCGTCGCAGGCGTAGCCGAACATCAGGCCCTGGTCGCCGGCGCCCTGGTCGAGGTTGTCGTCGTAGGCCGCATTCACGCCCTGGGCGATGTTGGCGCTCTGCTGGCCATAGCAGACATGGACGGAACAGCCGTCGGCGTCGAACCGCAGGGAGGGGTCGTCATAGCCGATGCTGCGCACGGTCTCGCGCGCCACCCTGGCATAGTCGACCCGGGCGTCGGTGGTGATCTCGCCGGCCAGCAACACCAGGCCGGTGGTCACCAGGGTCTCGGCGGCGATGCGGGAATGCTTGTCCTGGGCCAGGATGGCATCGACGATGGCATCGGAAATCTGGTCGGCGACCTTGTCGGGATGGCCTTCTGAAACCGATTCGGAAGTAAACAGGTATTCGCTCACTGGACTGCTCCATGCTGGCCCATAATTTCGTCGGCGTTACCGACTCCGGGCCTAGAGCAGGCGACGCTTTAGCAGAATTTCGGAGCCAAGCCCCGGCCGCCCTGCAAGTTGTCCGTTAACTCGGCGGTTTCGGCATACTATTGCACCGAATTAATGAGGTCAATCGTTTGTCTTTTCGCATCATGTTGATAGCCCTGCGCCTTCTGGCGGCCCTGCCGCTGCCCGTATTGCACGCCCTGGGCTGGCTGGTGGGCGGGCTCGTTTTCCCCTGGCTCAGGCGCGCCGGCGACGTGACGGACAACCTCCGGCAAGCCGGCCTGGGCGACCCGGCGGTGACCCGGCGCGCCCGCGTCGGCGTCGCCAGGATGCTGATCGAATCCCTGGCCGTCTGGCTGCGGCCCTTTCCCAAGGCCATGGCCCTGGTCCGCGAGGTGCGCGGCTGGGAGCATGTCGAGGCCGCACGCGCCGCCGGCAAGGGCATCATCGCCCTGGAGCCGCACCTGGGCAACTGGGAACTGGGCGGCCTCTACCTGGGCCAGTTCATCCCGATCACCTTCCTGTATCGCCCGGCCCGCCAGGCCTGGGCGGACGCGCTGACCCGCCGCGGCCGCGAGCGCGGCGGCGTGCGCCTGGCCACGCCGGACATGAAGGGCGTGCGCGCCATGCTGCAGGCGCTCAAGCGCGGCGAGGGCGTCGGCCTGCTGCCCGACCAGGTCGCCAGCAAGGGCGACGGCGTCTGGGCACCGTTCTTCGGCCGCCCGGCCTATACGCCGACCCTGACCTTCCGGCTGGTGCAGTCGACCGGGGCGGTGGCGCTGATCCTGTTCTGCGAGCGGCTCACCTGGGGGCGCGGCTTCCGCCTCCATGTCCTGCCGGCCCCGGCCTTCGCCGCCAACCCGGCCGAGGCCGCCGGCCAGCTCAACCGCTGCCTTGAAGACCTGATCCGCCAATACCCCGACCAATACCTGTGGACCTATCGCCGCTACAAGCGTCCGGGCGGCGCGCCGCCGCCGGAGGGGGCGGCATGACCCGGCTCTGGATCGGCCTGTTGCGCCTGCTCCACGCGACCCTGCCGAACGCCGGCCTGGCCCGGCTGGGCGAGCTGCTCGGCAACCTGCTCCACGGCCTCGCCCGCGAGCGCCGCCAGGTCGTGCTGACCAACCTGAGGCTGTGCTTCCCCGAACTGTCCGCAGCCGAGCGCGCCGCCCTGTGCCGCGCCCACTTCCGCGCCCTGGGCCGCGCCACCCTGCTGGAAACGGTGTCCTGGTGGGGCGACCGCGCCGAGGTCGAGGCGCTGACCCGGCTGGAGGGCCTGGAACATGTCCGGCCCCATCTGGGCAAGCCGCTGATCTGGCTGGCGCCCCATTTCGTCGGCCTCAATGTCGGCGGCGTCCGGGTCACCGCCGAGTTCGCCCCCATCGTCTCGCTCTACGCCCGGATCAAGAACCCGCACTTCGACCGCCTGATGCTGCACGCCCGCACCCGCTTCGGCGATTCCGAGATGTACTCCCGCAACGACGGCATCAAGCCGGTCATCCGGGCGATCAGGAAGGGCCTGCCGTTCTACTACCTGCCCGACATGGACTATGGCGCCCGGGATGCCGTGTTCGTGCCCTTCTTCGGCGTGCCGGCCGCCACCATCACCGGGCTGAGCCGGATCGCCAAGGCCACCGGCGCGGCGGTGGTGCCCTGCATCACCCGCTGGCAGGACGGCCATTTCGTCACCCGTTTCCATCCGGCCTGGGAGGACTTTCCCAGCGACGATGCCGTCGCCGACACCCGGCGCATGAACGCCTACATCGAGGAGCGCATCCGCGAGATGCCGGAGCAGTATTTCTGGCCGCACAAGCGCTTCAAGACCCGGCCGGACGACAACAAGGGCTCGCTCTATGAACATTGAAATCTCGCCCCTGCACCTGGACGAGGCCGAGGCCCTGGCCGAACTGGCGCACGCGGTCTGGAACGCCACCTACCCCGGCATCATCGGCCAGGCCCAGACCGACTACATGGTGGACCAGCGCTACAAGCCCGGCCTGATCCGGCAGTTGCTGGCCCGGGGCGACCTCTGGCTGGCGGCGCGCGCCGGCGGCGAACTGGTCGGCTTCGCGCACGGCCACCCGCTCGCCGACGGCGACTACAAGCTGGACCAGCTCTACGTCGCCGCCGCCTGGCAGCGCCACGGCATCGGCGGCGAACTGATCCGCGGCCTGGCCGAACGCGCCCGCCGGCATGGCCACAGCCGCCTGCTGCTGCGGGTAAACCGGCAGAACCAGCAGGCCATCGACGCCTACCTGAAGCACGGCTTCACGGTGGTGACCATCATCGTCGAGGACATCGGGGCGGGGTTCGTGATGGATGACTACGTGATGATCAAGGAACTGGAAGCGACATGAGCCGTCCGGCCCTTTCCCTCACGAACCCCGGCGGACGACTCGCCGACGGTCGCACCTACCGCTGCGCGGCAGGCACTGCTCCCTGCTCGCATCCGCGCTTCTCGATGGATGATTACGTGATGATCAAGGAA
>JAQTLU010000021.1:16047-50388 GCA_028714735.1 Gallionellaceae bacterium
CTGGAAGCGACATGAGCCATCCGGCCCTTTCCCTCACGAACCCCGGCGGACGACTCGCCGACGGTCGCACCTACCGCTGCGCGGCAGGCACTGCTCCCTGCTCGCATCCGCGCTTCTCGATGGATGATTACGTGATGATCAAGGAACTGGAAGCGACATGAGCCATCCGGCCCTTTCCCTCACGAACCCCGGCGGACGACTCGCCGACGGTCGCACCTACCGCTGCGCGGCAGGCACTGCTCCCTGCTCGCATCCGCGCTTCTCGATGGATGACTACGTGATGATCGAGGAACTGACATGAGCTTCGGCAACCCGAACGCCGACGAAATCCGGGCCCTACTCAAGCAGGTCAAGACCATCGCCGTGGTCGGCCTGTCGCCCAAGCCGGACCGGCCCAGCTATGCCGTGGCGCGGGCCATGCAGCGGTTCGGCTACCGCATCGTGCCGGTCCGGCCCGCTGTTGCCGAGGTGCTGGGCGAGAAGGCCTACGCCAGCCTGGCCGAGATCCCGTTCCCGGTCGACCTGGTCGACGTCTTCCGGGCCGCCGAGCACATCCCCGGGGTGGTCGAGGAATGCCTGGCGATCCAGGCCCCGGCGCTCTGGATCCAGGAGGGCATCGTCCACGAAGAGGCCGCCGGCAAGGCCCGCGCCGCCGGTCTCACGGTGGTGATGGACCGTTGCATCTACAAGGATTACCTGGCCTTGATGACCGCATGAATCATCGGCCAGCCGACACCCGTTCACTTTCAGGAGACCGGCCCATGCAATACGACATCAGCGTGATCATCGAATGGGAGAACGTCCTGCTGGCCGAGCAGGAGCGCTGCTTCCGGATGCTCGAACAGCTCAGCAAACAGGTACTCGAATCGACTCGCCGCATCGAAATCGTGGTCATGTTCAATCCCGGGCAGGTCGACCGGACGATCATCGAGGAAGCCATCGGCCGGCATCTGACGACCCTGGCTGAAGACGGCCGCCGCCTGGCCTGCCGCATCGAGGCCGGACCCGGCCTGCACTACTATCAGCTGAAAAACCTCGGCATCAGGCTGGCCCACGGCGAGGTGATCGCATTCCTGGACAGTGACGTGATTCCGGAGGAGGGCTGGCTGCAGGCCCTGACCGAACCCTTCTGGTCCAACCCGGCGATCCAGGTGCTGTCCGGCCATACCTATCTCGACCCCAAGGACCTGATAAGCCGGGCCTTCGCCCTCGGCTGGTTCTTTCCGCTACGCAGCAGCGAACCCATACTGAAGGCGGACAGCCGCTACTTCTTCGCCAACAACCTCGCATTCCGGCGTGTAGTGCTTGAGGGGCACCCCTTCCCCGACATGAGCGAAGGAATGACCCGCGGCGCCTGCGTCATGCTCAAGGCGGACCTGTCGCAGCATGGCATCGCCATCTGGAGCAACAGCGCGGCCCAGACCAGCCACCCGGCACCCAATGGCCTGGCCCACTTCGCGGCGCGCGGGCTGGCGCAGGGACGCGACTGGGCGATGGATCGCGAAGCAGAAGGCATCCCGCCCTGGCGTACCGGCCTGCGGGCCCTGCGCAAATTCGTTTCCAAGCCCTGGCGCATGTTCACGCGCACATTGAGATTTGGCCGCGGGATCGGTTTGCCCATCTGGCAGATGCCTTTGGTGGTATCGATCATGGCCTTGTTCTATCTTGAAGGCCTGCTCGGCACCTGGGCCTATGTGCTGGCGCCGGAACACAGCCGCCGCTGGTGGCGCGTCTGAGTCCGGCACGCCAAGCGCCATGACAATTCGGTTATCCTCGCCCTCATGAGACTGACCTTCACCAAGATGCAGGGCCTGGGCAACGACTTCGTCGTCTTCGACGGCGTGCGTCAGCACGTCGACCTGAAGCCCGAACAACTGCGCCTGTTGGCCGACCGCCATTTCGGCGTCGGCTGCGACCAGATCCTCCTGGTCGAGCGGCCCGGCCGGCCGGATTGCGACTTCCGCTACCGCATCTTCAACGCCGACGGCGGCGAGGTGCAGCAGTGCGGCAACGGCGCCCGCTGCTTCGCCCGCTTCGTCCACGACCAGGGGCTGACCGACAAGCGCGAGATCCGGGTCGAGACCGCCTCCGGCATCATCGTGCCGCGTCTGGAGGCGGACGGCCAGGTCACCGTGGACATGGGACCGCCGCGCTTCGAGCCGGCCGAGATCCCGTTCGTCGCCGACGCCCGTGCCGTCACCTATGTCCTCGACGACCTGCCCGACGGGCCGGTCGAGCTGGTGGCGCTGTCGATGGGCAACCCCCATGCCGTGCTGGAGACCTGCAACGTCGACACCGCGCCGGTGGCCGAATGGGGCCCGCTGATCGAGCATCACCCGCGCTTTCCGGAGCGGGTCAACGTCGGCTTCATGCAACTGTTGCATAGTCGCGCGATCCGGCTCAGGGTGTTCGAACGCGGCAGCGGCGAGACCCTGGCCTGCGGCACCGGCGCCTGCGCCGCCGCCGTGGCCGGGATGGTGCGCGGCCTGCTCGAGCGCGAGGTGGAAGTGCAAACCCGGGGCGGCCGGCTTACCATACGCTGGGACGGCGAGGGCCATCCGGTTCTCATGACCGGCCCGGCGGTCAGCGTTTTCGAAGGCGAGATAGAGATATAACAATGCAAATGGACAACCTTACCCAGGACCAGATCGCCCAGTACCTCAAGGACAATCCCGAGTTGCTGTCCCAGATCAACCTGCCTCACCCCTACAGCGGCCAGGCCATCTCGATCGGCGAGCGCCAGGTCATGCTGCTGCGCGACCGCGCCCGCAACCTGGAAAACAAGCTGAAGGAATTCATCCAGTTCGCCGAGGAGAACGACTCCATCGGCGACAAGATGCACCGACTGTCGCTCGGCCTGATGCGGGCCAGGTCGCTGCCGGCGGCGCTGGAATCACTCTACCTCAGCCTGACCGAGCAGTTCGCCATTCCGCACGTGGCGCTGCGGGTTTGGAGCGTCGGCCACGAAATGGTCGAGTTCACCCCGGTCAGCGATGACATCCGGGTGCTGGCCGCCGGCCTGAACCAGCCCCAGTGCGGCGGCGACGCCCCGGACGAGATCTGCGCCTGGTTCGGCGAAAACGGCGCCCACCTGCGCTCGTTCGCCCTCACGCCGCTGCGCGACGAAGGCGTCGAGGGCCTGCTGGTCATGGCCTCCGAGGACGCCAAGCGGTTCTACCCCGAGATGGGCACGCTGTACCTGAACTGGCTGGGCGAGCTGTCCTCGGCGGCAATCGCGCGCTTCCTGTAGCGAGTCTCCCCAGCCATGGCCGCAACGGCCTTCGCCGACTTCCTCGACCACCTGCGCGCCCGCAGCTACAGCGCCCGGACCATCGAGGCCTACGGCGAGGACCTGCGCCACCTGGCCGAGCTGGCCGGCACCACGGCGCTGCCGCGCCTGGCCCCGCACGACATCCGCCGTTATCTCGCCGTGCTGCACGGCCGCGGCTATGCCGCCGGCAGCCTGGCCCGCATCCTGTCCGGCTGGCGCGCCTACTACCGCTATCTCGCCCGCCAGGGCCAGGCCGAGGCCAATCCCTGCACCGGCATCCGCCCGCCCAAGGGCCCCAAGCGGCTGCCGCATACCCTGTCCCCGGACGAGATGGCGCAACTGCTGGAGAACGACAGCAGCGACCCCCTGGCCATCCAGGACCACGCCATGTTCGAGCTGATCTACTCCTCGGGCCTGCGCCTGGCCGAACTGGTCGGCCTCGACCTGACCAGCGTCGACCGCCAGAGCGGCGAGGTGCGCGTACTCGGCAAAGGCAGCAAGGAACGCATCGTGCCGGTCGGCGCCAAGGCCCTCGCCGCGCTGGCGGACTGGCTGGCCATCCGCGCGCAGGTGGCCCGGGATGACCACGCCCTGTTCGTCGGCGCCCGCGGCGCCCGCATCTCGCCGCGCGTGGTGCAGGCCCGGCTGAAGGTCCAGGCGATCAACCAGGGCATCAGCCAGAACGTCCACCCGCACGCCTTGCGCCATTCCTTCGCCTCGCACGTGCTGCAGTCCTCCGGCGACCTGCGCGCGGTGCAGGAGATGCTCGGCCACGCCAGCCTGTCGACCACCCAAATCTATACGCATCTGGACTTTCAGCACCTGGCCAAGGTCTATGACCAGACCCATCCGAGGGCGAAGAAAAAGTAGCGGGTCATGGTCAGCGCCAGCTTCCGCTTCTATGAGGAACTGAACGACTTCCTGGCGCCGGAACGGCGCTACCGGACCTTCGCCAGCACTTGTGCCGAGGCCGCCAGCGCCAAGCACATGATCGAGGCGCTCGGGGTGCCCCACACCGAGGTCGAGCTGATCCTGGTGAACGGCGAGTCGGTCGGCTTCGACCACCGGTTGCAGGAGGGCGACCGGGTGGCGGTCTACCCCAAGTTCGAGGCGCTCGACGTGACTCCCCTGCTCAGGCTGCGCGCGCGGCCGCTACGGGACACGCGCTTCGTCGCCGACGCCCACCTGGGCGGCCTCGCCAGGCTGCTGCGCATGGCCGGCTTCGACACCCTGTACGACAACCATTTCCAGGATGCCGAGATCGTCGGCATCGCCAACCGCGAGGGCCGCATCGTCCTCAGCCGCGACCGCGAACTGCTCAAGCGACGCGAGGTCAGCCACGGCTGCTACGTCCACGCCATCGAAACCAAGGTGCAACTGCGCGAGATCGTCGAACGGCTGGACCTGTCACGCAGCGCCCGGCCGTTCCGCCTGTGCCTGGAATGCAATGCGCCGCTGCATCCGGTTGCCAAGGCCGCGGTGCTGGATCGCCTGCCGGAGCGGGTGCGCGCGGAGCAGACGCGCTTCAGCGCCTGCGACCTCTGCGGCCGGGTCTACTGGGAAGGTTCGCACTGGCGCGCCATGCGCCAAGTGCTGGCCGGGTTGCTGCCGGAGCAGGCGGCCGATGTGTAAGGGGGCGTCAGCAGGCGCTCGACCAGCAGGTCGATCAAGGGCTCGTCGCCGACGATGAAGCCGGGGGTCGGGTTGTTCTCGATCACCACGAAACCGGCCTCCGTCGCCATCAGATCCACTTCATTGACGGTCGCGCCGATCGCCTCGGTCGCCCTGGCTGCCAGGGCAATTTCTTCCTCGCCGGGCCGGTATTCGCCTATCGTGGAGCCCAATGAGACGCTGCCCACCCAGCGTTCCCCGGCCGGTTCCAGCGCCACCAGGCTGCGGCTGTAGGCATAGGCAAAGTCGCCGTTGATGATGGCGATGCGTATGTCGTAGGGCTCGGCATTCTTCAGATAGGGCTGCACGATGAAGCCGGCCGCATAGCGGTCGAGCGCCTCCCGGCTGAAGGCCGTGTCCAGCCAGCGCCAGAATTCGCCCGGGTGGTTCAGCTTGCGGACCTCACGGGCCCGGCCGCCCATGTTCGGCTTGACCACCAGCGGATAGCCCCAGGCATTGATTTCCCCGGCCTGCCTGAAATAGTCCTCGCGGCCATGCAGCAGGCGTGTCGGCGGCGTACTGATACCTTGTGCGGCCATGGTCCGGCCTGCCAGGCATTTGTCGTAATCCGCGCGGGAGGCCGGCAGCGAATTGATGCACTGCACACCCATCTCCGCCAGGTCTTCGAGCACCGCCAAGGTCCTGGCGTTGTCCAGCCAGTTCCGATTGGCCACGCTGGCATAGACCCGGTTGAGCACCAGGTCGAAACCGGCCAGGCCGGCGGCGTCGACGCTGCGTATATCGACCAGCGCGCATTCGTGGCCCCTCAGCGCCACCGATTGCCGGATCTGTCGCTCGGACCATTCGAGATCCTGGTGCAGTATCGCTACGCGCAATCGACCCTACCCGGAGGTCGGGGCGCGGGCAGGCAGCACCCATTGCCCGCCCAGCCATTTGTTGAATACCCGGCAGGTGCTGGGCTTGCCCGGCAGGCCGCCATAAGGATAGACGGTCATTTCACCCAGCCGGACGCCTTCGGGGGTGTCGTACAGGTCCACCCGGACGAAATCCAGGCCGCGTCCCAGGCGCTCTGCAGCCGCGACCAGGTCGGCCAGGCTGTCCGGCCTGTCCCGGGGCGATTCATGATCGATCGGGATCTCGGTCCGGGTCAGCCTGAATGGCTGCCAGTCGCGGTCGAAAAACAGGTTGTCCGCATCGGTCAGGGCGAACAAGGGGCCGCCTACCGCGATCGCCCGCACGGTCCCCGCCATGGTGAACAGGCGATAGACCCTGAAAATGCCGCCGCCGCGCTGGGCCACCGCCGCTTCGACCACGATCGCGGGCTGGATGCCCTGATAGGCCCATTCCTTGCGCAAGTACTTGCGGCCCAGCCAATCCTTGCACAGTGCGATGCATTCCTCACGGCTGAGGCGGAATTCCGCCACGGCCTCCGGACGGGCAGGGCCGCCGTTGCTGTCGACGAAGTGCCTGCCATCGCCATAGCGGTAAAGGATGCCGTCAATGCAGGCGATGTTCCAGCCGCAGCCGTGATTGGCCTTGATGAAATAACGCTCCGGCAGGTCGTCGAAGGGGATGCTTTCCGGCGCCCCGGTCACGTAGAGCGTCTCGACCGGTTCGACACCTCGTGCCCGGGCATAGTCCTTGACCCGCAGCTTGTCCTGTACCGTGGTCAGCAGCGGATTCCGGTCGTGCTTGAGCCGCCAGCGCACCTTCCAGGAAAAACTCCGGTCCCAGCGCTCGCGCCATAAGGTCAGGCGACGCGCCAGTTTTTTACCGACACCGTATTTACTCCAACTGGCCATGGCAGACTGACCCGGTCAAAGGCTCACCGATTCGATGAAGGCGATCTCGTCGCCGGCCTGCAGCTCGGTGGCGAAGTTGGCATCCTTCTTGTTGATGGTGACGTGCAGGGTGGCGCGCGGCTGGCCGAAGGCGGCCTGCCAGTCGCCGCCGCGCATGGCCAGCACCTTCATCAGGCCGGCCACATCCTTGACGCTGGGCGGCAGGCGCAGGCTCTCGCGCCCGATCGACAGCTTGGCCATGAGGTCGGCGAAATAGAGGACAGTGATGGGGTTCATGGGTGACTCCGTGGGATCATCGTTGGCCGGATTTTACCGGCAGTTTGAAACAGAACGCTTGGCGCACATTATCTCCCTCTCCCCTTGAGGGAGGGGCAGGGGTGAGGGGGAGCCGGTCGGTGTTCGACCGGCCAGGGCGGCTATAATCCCCGCCCATGCCCGCCGATCTTCTTGAAGGCCTCAACCCCGACCAGCTTGCCGCCGTCACCGCCCCGGGCTCCGCCCTGGTCCTGGCCGGGGCCGGCTCGGGCAAGACCCGTGTCCTCACCACCCGCATCGCCTGGCTGGTCCAGAACGCCCAGGTCTCGCCCATGGGCCTGCTCGCGGTCACCTTCACCAACAAGGCGGCCAAGGAGATGCTGACCCGGCTTTCGGCGATGCTGCCGATCAACACCCGGGGCATGTGGGTAGGCACCTTCCACGGCCTGTGCAACCGCCTGCTGCGCGCCCACCACCGCGACGCCGGCCTGCCGCAGCTGTTCCAGATCCTCGATTCGGCCGACCAGCTTTCCGCCATCAAGCGCCTGATGAAGGCGCTCAACGTCGACACCGACAAGTACGAGCCGCGCAAGCTGCAGCACTTCATCAACATGAACAAGGAGGCCGGCCTGCGCGCCGACAAGGTCGAGGCCTGGGACCCCTACACGCGCCGCCTGACCGAACTGTTCGGCGAGTACGACGGCCAGTGCCACCGCGAGGGCGTGGTCGATTTCGCCGAGCTGCTGCTGCGCTCCTACGAGCTGCTCAGCCGCAACGCCCTGCTGCGCGAGCACTACCAGACCCGCTTCCGGCACATCCTGGTGGACGAGTTCCAGGACACCAGCAAGCTGCAATACGCCTGGCTGCAATTGCTGGCCGGACCGGACACCACCCTGTTCGCGGTCGGCGACGACGACCAGTCGATCTATGCCTTCCGCGGCGCCGACGTCGGCAACATGGGCGTATTCATGCGCGACCTGGGCATCGAGGCGCCGATCAAGCTGACCCAGAACTACCGCTCCCACTCGACCATCCTCGATGCCGCCAACGCGGTGATCTCGCGCAACGAGAACCGCCTGGGCAAGGACCTGTGGACCGACGCCGGCGTCGGTGAACAAATCCGCCACTACCAAGCCAACGACGACCGCGAGGAGGCCGGTTTCGTGGTCGAGGCGATCCGCGAGCTCTACCGCGAGGGCCTCGGTTACTCGGATATCGCCATCCTGTACCGCTCCAACGCCCAGTCGCGCGCCATCGAGCACGCCCTGTTCACGGCCGGGCTGCCTTACCGCGTCTACGGCGGCCAGCGCTTCTTCGAGCGCGCCGAGATCAAGCACGCCCTGGCCTATATGCGCCTGATCGCCAACCCGGAAGACGACAACGCCTTACTGCGCGTGGTCAATTTCCCGACCCGCGGCGTCGGCGCCCGCACCCTGGAACTGCTCGATGCGGCCGCGCGCCAGGGCGGCATGCCGCTGTGGCAGGCGGCCTGCGCCGGCGGCGGCAAGAACAAGGGCCTGGCCGGCTTCGTGACCCTGATCGAGGCCATGCGCGCCGAGGCGTCCGACTTGCCCTTGCCCGAGGTGGCCGAGATCGTCGTCGAACGCTCCGGCCTGCTCGCGCACTACCGGGCCGAGAAGGAAGGCGAGAGCCGGATCGAGAACCTCAACGAACTGACCAACGCCGCCCTGGCCTTCGCCCAGGAATCGGACGACCACAGCCTGACCGCTTTTCTGGCCCACGCCGCGCTCGAAGCCGGCGACCACGAGGCCGGCGCCAGCGCCGACGCGGTCCAGTTGATGACCGTGCACGCCGCCAAGGGCCTGGAGTTCCACACCGTGTTCATCACCGGCCTGGAGGAGGGCCTGTTCCCGCACGAGAACGCCCTATCCGAAGTGGACGGCCTGGAAGAGGAGCGTCGGCTGATGTATGTCGCGCTGACCCGCGCCCGGCGCCGGCTGTTCATCAGCCACGCCCAGATGCGCATGCTGCACGGCCAGCCGCGCTACGGCCTGCCGTCGCGCTTCCTGGAAGAGATCCCGGCCGCGCTGGTGCATTCGCTGAACCGGCGTCCGGCGGCGCCCGCCTACGCGGCACCGGCCGCCCGCAGCCCCGGCGTTCAGCCCCCGCAGCCATCGCGCAACCTGCCACACAAGATCGGCGCCCGGGTCAGCCACGCCCGCTACGGCGAGGGCGTGGTGTCCGGCTACCAGGGCCAGGGCACCGAGGCCGAGATCCGCATCGCCTTCCCCAAGGTCGGCGACAAGTGGTTCCTCCTGGATTACGTCAAGCTGACCGCCTGCTGAACCCGACTCAGAAGTCGTAGCCGAGCCCCAGCGTGAGCGACCACGGCGCGGTGAGCTGCTCGCCGTTGACCTTCTGGCGGATGGGAATCTGGACGCTGCCGTAAGCGTGCATGTTGGCCCCGACCAGGACGCTCAACCCGGGGGTGAAATAGGTCGCACTGCCGCCGGAGTGGCCATCAGGATCGGCCAGGGCGCCGCTGTCGCGGGCACGGTACAGGTAATTGACCTGCAGCAGGCCGGTGACCGATTCGCCGAAGGGGTAGTAGACGCCGAGGTCGACGCCATAGCTGTGGCCGGGTTCAAAGCCGGAGCGGTGGGCGAGCGGGGTCTGCACCTGAACCTGGGCGAAGCCGCCCCATTTCGAGTCGGCGATCGCGCCGTGCAGGTGGCCGCCCAGGATCAGGTCGGTGCTGCCCGTGCCGGGTTGCAGCCCGGCCTCCATGGGCTCGCCCGGCACCATTTCCTGACCGGTATCGCCGGTGGGCAGTTTCAGCCCGAAACGGACGCCGCCGCCCCAGCGGTGGTCCCCGGCCATGAAGCGGTACTTGCCGGCGACGCGCACATCGCCCAGTTCGGTGTAGCTCGCCTGCTCGACCTCGGGCGGCAGGCTGTCGATGGTGTGGGCATGGTCGCGGCTGACCACAGGCACCTGCACCGACACGCTCCAGGCGCGGTTGATTGCGTAATCCAGGTCGGCGGTCAGGGACTGGTTGAGGGTGCGCTTGTTCTCGATCTCCTCGCCCGAGCCGGTCGGGTCCGGCGGCGCAACCTTGTCGGAACCGGCGCGCAGTATGTCGGCCCTGGAATAGTTGTAGCGCAGGTCGATGCGCAGACCCTGGTCGTGGGTCAGGCTCTCGATGTCCCAGGCCGGGTTCATCTCGCAGGCCATCGATCCGCACGAGGCCTGGGCCTGGGGTATCGCGCCGGCAATGGCCAGCAGGGCAATGGTTTTTTTCATGACGGCGGCCCCCTGTTTTCGTTGCCAACGATTATCCGATGGCCACGGTGAAATACACTACGGCAAAACCCTACCTCGGCAGCTGGGATTTTTCTACCGCAAAACGGCTCGCCGGGCCTGTCGCAGCGTTCATCCGGCCGTTGCCTCGGCCAGCCGCAGCGGCCGGCCGACGTTCAGGCGAAAGCAGCCGCGCCGGGTCTTTTCGATGGCGATGAACGGGCAACGCTCGGCCAGCCGGCGTTGCAGCAGGATCAGCCGGGCATCCAGGTTATCGTTGATGTCCGGCAGCTTGAGCGAGGCATCCAGGCGCAACTCGCGGTTGCTGAATTCGGCCCGGCCTTCGGCGTGCTCGCGCAACAACTTCCAGATGATGGCGCCGGCCACCCCCTTGATGAGGTAATCGTTGTCGACGAACACGCTCTGGTCGGCGGAAAAGTGCCGGATCAGGACCGGCGTACCCTGGGCCTGCGCAGGCGGCCCGCTTGGCTCGGCGGCCGGCATGGTCTTCTCGGCGGGGTGCTCGCCGTTACGGGACAGCAATTCGACCGCCAGCGCCAACTGGCCCGCCAGCACCGCCAGGGCATCCTCGTCCTCATAGGTGAAGCGCTGCTCCTGCGGGCTCTCCACGTACACCACGCCGAGCAGGCGGTCGCCCAGGACCAGGGGAACCGCCAGTTGGCTGCCCGCCTCGGTCAGGCCGGGGAAGGGGATCTCGGTTTCCAGGGCGTCGCCGTCGGCGCTGGCGGCGAAGCGTTGCCGCGTGGCCTGGCTGTAGCGGTATTCCTGTACCGCGTAGCCGATGCGGATAGGCGTGCGCGCGCTGGCCGAGACGCCGACGATGCCCTCGCCCATGCGCACCTCGGACCCCACCCCGGACTCCGGATAGCCGCGGCTGGCGACGGTGTACAGGCGCCGGCCGTCCGGGTCCGGCATCAGCAGCATGGCATGGCGGATATCCCAGTGGCGTTCCAGGCCGGCCAGCATGACATCGAGCAGGTGGGCGAGGTCGACGCAGCCGGAGAGTTCGGCCACGCAGGCACGCAGCCCGGACAGCAGTTCGGCGCGCGGCGGGCTGTCCGGGCCGGCCTCGCCCGGCACCGCTTCGACGTCGATCACCCGGTAGACATCCGAGCCGCGCAGCCGGAACACCTTGCTCATGCCGGTATGGGAAGCGATCGCGGCCAGCCTGGCCTTCATGTTCTCGAACAGCGGGCCCTCGGTCTCGGTACGCAGGTACTCGAGCTGGAGGGTGTAGTGGGCGGCGCTCACCGGGTCGACCACCTCCACGGTCGCACGCGGGTTGTCCAGTATGTTCTCCCGGGTCTTGTTGAAGAACTGGTAGGACAGGGCGACATGGCCGTTGTCGACGTAATGGACATGGGAGAGCTTGGCCACATTCGGCACGCCGTCCGGCGCACAGGTGGCGATCGAGGCCGGCACCGCGCCCTCGAAACAACGCCGCAACGCATACAGGGCGGCCATCATGGCCCAGGCTCCAGGCGCTGGCCGGCCTTGGGCCCGGGGGTCTGCTCGAACACCGCATCGGGCGTGAAGGCGATGGCCATCGCATCGTCGCCGGCCGGCGCCATCAGGGCGCGGGAGAAGCTTTCCGTATAACCCAGGGCGATGATTTCCGTGGCGAACGCCGCGCCGCAGGCCAGCATGCGCGCCCGGTCGCCCGCCGCCAGGGGCCGGATGCGGACCCGGGCGCCCTTGAGCTGTATCGTCTCGTGGGTCTTGGGGCGGCTGAACACGACGGCAACCGGGGCGCCCGCCGCCAGGTCGCGCAGCAAGGCGGTCGAGCGGCGCCTGGACAGGAACACCACCACCTCGCGCCGGTCGGCCGCCACCCGGCACCCGTACGCCCGTGCGATCGACGGCACCCTGGCCTCGTCACGCGAGGCCACGTTGATCGCGACCGGTCCGCCGAGAAATTCGGCATGCATCGCATCCAGCAACGGTGGATCGGATTTCGTCCTGGGCATGGGCGGCCACCAATAACCAAGCACATCAGTCGGGAATGTCAGGCCGATTCTACCGGCCCAACCGGTGAATTTCGAGCAGCCTGTGGAAACTCGGCCACCGGCACCCGACGGCCTTTAGCGAATTTTTAGCATTTCCTTAGCGAACTGTTAGCGGCAGGCTCGCAGAGCCGGGCCTAACCTTCACGGCAGGTAAACCGCCAGGGAGGCTACCCGCCATGAATATCCATCCTTTTTCCGTCGCCGGCCTGGCCGCCATCGCCCTGCTCGCCCAGACGGCCACGGCGGCGGATCCGGGAGACGGTGCAAAACTCATCGAGCGCGGCCAGTACCTGATCCGGGTCAGCGGGTGCAACGACTGCCATACCCCCGGCTACCCCGAATCGGATGGCAAGGTCCCGGCCCAACAATGGCTCACCGGCAGCCCAGTGGGGTTTCAGGGCCCCTGGGGCACCTCCTACCCGGGCAATCTGCGCCTGAGACTGCACGGCCTGAGCGAGGCCCAGTGGCTGGCCCGCGCCCGCCAGCCGATGCGGCCGCCGATGCCCTGGTTCAACCTGAGCGCCATGACCGACCGGGATCTGGTCGCGATCTACCGCTTCGTCCGCAACCTCGGCCCGGCCGGCGAACCGGCGCCCGCCGCCGCCGCGCCCGGCGTTCAGGTGGCGACACCGTACATCGAGTTCGTGCCGAAAAACCTGCCTGCCTCCGCCAAGCACGCCGAGCGCTGAGACTGCCCGAGGAGACCTGCCATGGACCATGAACAAGACATCGCGGCGGGCCCGCTGCGCCGGCTGGAAACCATGCTGCTGATTCGCGCCTACGAAAACCAGCTGGTCGAGCTGCAGCGCAACGGCGCCCCGGGCACCTGCACCAGCGTCGGCCAGGAGGCCTGCGCCGTGGGCGTGGTCGAGGCCCTGGACGTGCGCGACCGGATCGTCACCAACCACCGCAGCGCCGGCCACCTGATCGCCCGCGGCGCCGATCCGGGCCGCCTGATGGCCGAGGTGCTGGGCCGGGTCGACGGCTATTGCGGCGGCCGCAGCGGCAGCCTGCACATCTCGGCCAGGGAACTGGGCGTGGTGCTCACCTCCACCATCGTCGGCGGCGAGCTGTCGCTGGCGCCCGGCGTCGCCCTGGCCCAGAAGATGGGCAAGGGCGAGCCGGGCGGCATCGTCGCGGTGTTCTTCGGCGACGGCGCCGCCTGCGAGGGCATCTTCCATGAGGCCCTCAACCTGGCCGTGCACTGGCAACTGCCCATGCTGTTCGTGTGCGAGAACAACCAGTGGCAAGCCTTCGTGCACCGCCTGGAGACCATGGCCGACACCGCCATCGCCGAATGGGCGCGGGGCCATGGACTGCCGGTGGAGACCGTGGACGGCAACGATGTCGAGGCCGTCCACGACGCGGCGATCGCCGCCGTCGCGGGCATCCGCGCCTCCGGCAGGCCATGCTTCCTGGAACTGTCCACCTATCGCCAGCGCGGCCACTTCGAGCCTGACGACCAGGCCTATGTGGACCCGGCCGAGCTGCAGGCCTGGCTGGCACGGGATCCGATCCGCATGCAGCGCGAGCGCCTGCTCGAACGGGGCCTGATCGATGCCGTCGGCCTGGCCGCCATGGCACAACACACCCGGGAACGCATCGAGACTGCACTGGCCTTCGCCCAGGCGAGCGCCTGGCCGGCGCCCGACAGCCTGCTCGAACACGTCTACGCCTGACCGGGGAAAGGACCCAGCCAATGACCAGGATGACCCGCATGAGCGCAGAACAGGCGATGCACCAGGCCCTGCGCGAGGAGATGCAGCACGATCCCGACGTGCTGCTGATGGGCGAGGGCGTCGCCACCAAGCAGCGCGACCTGGTGACCGACTTCGGCGCCGACCGGGTGCGCAACACCCCGCTGGCCGAGGCCATCATCGCCGGCACCGCCGTGGGCGCTGCCGCCAGCGGCCTGCGGCCGGTGATCGACCTGCTGTTCGCGCCCTTCATGGCCTATGCCATGGACGCCCTGGTCAACAGCGCCGGCAAGCTGCGCTACCTGTCCGGCGGCCAGTTCAGGTTCCCCCTCGTGGCCATCGGCATGACCGGCACCGGCTGGTGCGTCGGCGCCCAGCACAACCACAACCTGGAGGCCATGTTCGTCCACGCGCCCGGCCTCAAGGTGGTCATGCCCGCCGAACCCGCGGACTTCAAGGGCCTGCTCAAGGCCGCCATCCGGGACGACAACCCGGTGCTGTTCTTCGCCGATCTCGGTCTGCTGCACCAGGAAGGCGAGGTCCCCGATGCCGACGATTTCATCGTGCCGATCGGCAAGGCCGCGCTGCGCCGGATCGGCAGCGACGTGACCCTGGTGAGCTACGCGAAGACCGTGGCGGTATGCCTGGAGGCCGCCCGCCAGCTGGCTGACCGGGGCATCTCGGCGGAGGTGATCGACCTGCGCAGTCTCAAGCCGCTGGACGAGGACGCCGTGCTGCAATCGGTGCGCAAGACCAGACGCCTGGTCATCGTCCATGAAGCCAGCGGCCTGTGCGGCATCGGCGCGGAACTGGCCGCCCTGGCCGCCGGCAAGGCCTTCGCCGCGCTGCGCGCGCCGGTGGTGCGGCTGACCGGACCGGATGCGCCCATGGCCTCGTCCTGGGCCCTGGAACAGGCCGCCGTGCCCCAGCCGGAAACGGTGACGGACTCGGTACTCGAACTGGTTGCCTATGGCGCCTCGGCCCCGCACTGGCTGGGCGATGCCTTGCCCGGCGGCGCCATGGCCACCGAGCCCGTCCTGATGAAATCTTATTGAAGCGCGCAACCCGCTTGCAAGCGGGACCGGGGTGGCCGCCGGCCCCGTATCAGGTGCGCGCCAGCCCGACGATGGCGGTGCGCAGCCGCCAGACCATGTACAGGCCGGGCAGACCCAGCACCACCGCGATCAGGAAGAAGGCCGGCCAGCCGATGCTCTCGGCCATCACCCCGGCGAGCGGGCTGACGTAGATGCGGCCGACCGCCGACAGGGCCGAGAGCAGCGCGTAGTGGGTGGCCGTGTAGCGGTGGCTGCACAGGCTCATCAAGAGCGCCACGAAGGCCGCCGTGCCCATGCCGCTGGTGATGTTCTCGGCGGCGATGGCGGCCACCAGCAGGTTGTCGATCTGGGCCGGCTCCCGGATCGCCACGAAGCCCCAGTCGAACGGTTGCAGGGTGAAGCCGCCCCAGGCGCCCTTGCCGGACAGGGCCAGGTACCAGAAGCCGAAGTTGGCCACCATCTGCAGGAAACCGAACAGCATCAGGGCGCGGAACAGGTTCATGCGCAGCATCAGGGCGCCCGCCATGAGCGCGCCGGCGATGGTCAGCCAGATCCCGATCACCTTGTTGACGATGCCCACCTCGGCCTGGCTGAAGGCCATGCCCTTGATCAGGAAGGCCGTGGTCAGGCTGCCGGCGAAGGCGTCCGAGAGTTTGTACAGGACGATCAGGAGCAGGAAGGCCCAGGCCCCCGGCTGCTCGACGAAACTGGCCAGGGATCGGTTCAGGGTCTCGAAGCCGACCCGCCGCGCCGCCCAGCCGCCCAGGGGCAGGGCGCCGGCCAGGCCGGCCAGGATGAAGGCCAGGCGCACCCACTTGTCGCTGTCGTCCGGGTCCAGGCCGAGGCCCTGCAGGAGCAGGCGGGCGGTGAACCAGCCCACCACGAAGCCGGCCAGCATGGCGGCGAAGCCGGTCAGCTCCTTCCTCGGGTCCGACTCCAGCGGCTTCGAGGCGCCGGAAACAGAGGGCAGCAGGGTCAGGGAAAAGACCGCCGCCGCGACCATGATGCCGGCCATGGTCATGTAGACGCGCGGCCAGCTCTGCCACTGCTCGGCCCAGATCAGGGCGATGCCGCCGGACAGGATCATCGCCAGCCGGTAGCCGAACACCGACAGCGAGCCGCCCAGGCCGCGCTCGCGGGCCGGCAACACGTCGGTCCGGTAGGCGTCGATGACCACGTCCTGGGAGGCGGACAGGAAGGCCAGGAGCAGGGCGGAGAGGGCGAACAGGGCACTGTTGTCCTTGGGCGAGACGCCGGACATCCAGACCAGCGCCCCGGCCAAGGCCAGTTGGGTGAGCACCAGCCAGCCGCGCCGGCGGCCCAGCCAGGGCGGCTCGAAGCGGTCCATCAAAGGCGCCCAGAGAAACTTGAAGGTGTAGGGCACGCCGACCAGGCCGAGGAAGCCGATGGTGGCGATGTCGACGCCATCCACCGCCAGCCAGGCCTGCATGGCCTGCCCGGTCAGGGCCAGCGGCAGGCCGGAGGCAAAGCCGAGGAAGAGGACGGCGAACTGGCGGCGGGCGGTGTCGAAGCGGGTCATGGCAGGGCGATCGGAATGGCGGGACTATAACCGGAGCCGAAAAGGACAGCCATCAACGATGGTCCTGTATTGCACAGGGCGCATAGAATGTCTGCCGTCCACCCGACCGGAGTACGCCATGAACAGCCAACTGGCCGCGCTCGACCAAGCGCAGACCACCGCCATCGACCTGGGCATCAAGTTCGGTCCGAAACTGCTGGCTGCCGGCCTGATCTTCCTGGCCGGCTATTTCGCCGCCGTCTGGCTGGCGCGCCTCGCCGAGGGCATGCTGGTCAAGCTGGAACTGGACGTGACCCTGCGCACCCTGCTGGTGCGCCTGGTGCGCGCACTGGTGTTCCTGCTGTTCGTGGTGATGGCCCTGCAAAACCTGGGCGTCGAGCTGCTGCCGCTGATCGCCGGCCTGGGCGTCGCCGGCGCCGGCCTCGCCCTGGCCATGCAGGGAGTGCTGTCCAACCTGGCGGCCGGGCTGACCATCGTGTTCACCCGGCCGTTCAAGGTGGGTGAATTCATTTCCATCGCCGGCGAGGAAGGCCAGGTGGAAACCATCAGCCTGTTCAGCACCCGGCTCATCCACGCCGACTATTCCCACGTGGTCATCCCCAACCGCCATATCGCCGGGGAGATCCTGCACAACTACGGCCGCATCCGGCAACTGCAGGCCCACGTCGGCGTGGCCTACGGCACCGACCTGAACCGGGCCCTGGCGATCGTGGATGCCATCCTCGCCGCCATGCCCGGCGTGCTGCGCGAACCCGCGCCCCTGGTCCAGGTGGGTGCCCTGGCCGACTCCTCGGTCGACATCTCGGTACGGCCCTGGGTCTCGGTGGACGACTTCCCCACCGCCGCCGGCGAGATCAACAAGGCGATCCTGGAGGCCTTCCGGGCCGAGAACATCGCCATCCCGTTCCCGCAACGCGAGGTCCGGCTGCTCGGCCAGGTGTCTGCCGAATAATCCAGGCCCGTCGCTCCCGCCTGCGCGGGAATGACAAATTCGGCCCCTTCAAGCCATGCCGGCGTCGTAATCGACGATCAGCGGCGCGTGGTCGGAGAAGCGTTCGTCCTTGTACACGCTGCCCGAGCGGGCGAGGGCGGCGACACCCGGTGTGGCGATCTGGTAGTCGATGCGCCAGCCGACGTTCTTGGCCCAGGCCTGGCCGCGATTGCTCCACCACGTATAGCCCTCGCCCTCGACATCCGGATACAGCGAGCGGTAGACGTCGACCCAGCCGACCCGGCCGAACAGGTCGCCGATCCAGGCCCGTTCCTCGGGCAGGAAGCCGGAGTTCTTCTGGTTCCCCTTGGCGTTCTTGATGTCTTTTTCGGTGTGGGCGATGTTCCAGTCGCCGCAGACGACCACCTCGCGGCCGGAGGCGATCAGCGCTTCCAGATGGGGCCGGAAATGGTCCATGAAGGCGAACTTGGCGGCTTGCCGTTCCGGACCACTGGAACCGGAGGGCAGGTAGACCGAGACCACCGACAGGTTGCCGAAGCGCAATTCGATATAGCGGCCCTCGGCGTCGATGTCGGCGATGCCGAGGCCTTCGACGATCTGGTCCGGCTGCTTGCGCGACCAGATGCCGACACCGCTGTAGCCTTTTTTCTCGGCATAGTGGAAGTAGCCGTAGTAGCCGGCGGGGTTGATCATTTCGGCGCTCAGGTCGGCAGCCTGGGCCTTGAGTTCCTGCAGGCAGACGAGGTCGGCGCCGGATCTGGCCAACCAGTCGAACACGCCCTTCTTGGCGGCGGAGCGGATGCCGTTGAGGTTGAGGGATACAATGCGCACGGGGTTTTCACTGCAAAAGATGATCATGAATTCTACGTCGGGAGGGGCCGATGCGCGGCCGTAATTACCTGGGTGCGGAATGGCCCCTGGCCGCCGCCGTCGCGGCCGGCGTGGCCGGCTTCGGCCTCGAACACGCGGCCCTCGAAGCGGGCGGCCCGTTCCTGTGGGGGCTGTTCTTCCTGCTCCTGGCCGCCATCATCGGCGTCGCCTTCCGCATCACCCACCACGCCGAGGTGCTGGCCCTGCGCCTGGGCGAGCCCTACGGCACCCTGATCCTGACCCTGGCCGCGGTGTCGGTGGAAGTGGTGATCCTGGTGGTGATGATGCTCGACAGCCATTCGCCCACCCTGGCGCGCGACACGGTGTATGCGGCAGTGATGCTGGACATCAACGGCATCATCGGCATCGCCGCGATCGTCGGCGGCCTCAAGCACGGCGCCCAGAAGTACAACCTGGCCTCGGCCAACAGCTATATCGCCATGCTGCTGGTGGCCCTGGGCATCGGCATGTTCGTGCCGGACTTCGTCCCGGACGACAAGTGGATTGCCTATTCGGCCTTTTCGGTCGGCACGATGGCGCTGCTCTACATGGCCTTCCTGCGCCTGCAGACCATCGAGCACCGGGAGTATTTCGAATACGGCAAGGTGCAGGCCGAGGCCCACGACACCGCCGCCAGCCCGAACTGGGTCCATGCGGCGGTGCTGGTAGCCGCCGTGGCCGGGGTCGGCGTGCTGTCCGAGGTGTTGTCGGTGTTGCTTAACGCCGGCCTCGAAGGCACCGGCCTGCCGCTGGCCATCCCGGCCGTCACCATCGCCCTGATCTCGGCCAGCCCAGAACTGATGGCGGCCCTGAACGCGGCCCGCAACAACCGCATGCAGACCACCATGAACATCGCCCTGGGCGCCTCGCTGGCCACGGTGCTGCTGACCCTGCCGGTGATCGAGGGCATCGCCCTGTTCACCGGCGAGCGCATCGTCATGGCCCTGACCCCGGTCCAGGCCGCCATGCTGCTGGTGACCCTGCTGGCGGCGATGAACAACCTGCACGACGGCGAGAGCAACGCCATCGAGGGCATCAGCCACTTCGCCCTGTTCGCCGCCTTCGTGGCGTTGACCCTGCTCGGCGTCGCCTAGATTACAATACCGTTAAACATCAATGGGATGAAGTAAATGCAGTCGTTCAAGGATGAATTCCTCAGCTTCGCCATCGAGCGCAAGGTCCTGCTGTTCGGCGATTTCAAGACCAAGGCCGGCCGCATGAGCCCCTATTTCTTCAACGCCGGCCTGTTCAACGACGGCGCCTCGCTGAAGCAGGTGGGCGAGTTCTACGCCCAGGCGATACTCGCTTCCGGCCTCGAATTCGACGGCCTGTTCGGGCCGGCCTACAAGGGCATCCCGCTCGCCGCGACCGTGGCCGTGGCCCTCGCCGGCATGGGACGCAACCTGCCCTACAGCTACAACCGCAAGGAGGCCAAGGACCACGGCGAGGGCGGCACCATCGTCGGCGCGCCGCTGTCCGGGCGCATCCTGATCGTCGATGACGTCATCTCGGCCGGCACCTCGGTACGCGAATCGGTCGAACTGATCAAGGCCGCCGGGGCCACCCCCTGCGGCGTCGCCATCGCCCTCGACCGCATGGAACGCGGCCTCGGCGACCTGTCCGCGGTACAGGAAGTAAGCCGGCAGCATGGCCTGCCGGTGGTCAGCATCGTCAACCTGGACGACCTGCTGGCCTATCTGGAAGGAAAACCCGAATGGGCGGATACACGTACAGCCATCACCCGCTATCGCGAGCAATACGGGGCGGCCTGACCCTGGCGGCCCTGCTGGCGGCGACCGCCGGTTGGGCCGCGACCTACCGCTGGGTGGACGAAAAGGGCGGGGTGCACTACGGCGACAGCATTCCTGCCCAATATGCCGGCCAGGGCCACCTCGAACTGAACGCCCAGGGCCGGGTGATCAAGCGCGTCGAACAGGCACCCACTTCGGCCCAGGCCCGGCAACTCAGGCAACAGGCGGAAGAGCGCAAGGCGGCGGAGGAACGCGAGACACTCAAGCGTGAGCGCCATGACAACGCCCTATTGGCCACCTACGGCAGCGTGCTCGAGATCGAGCAGGCCAGGAAACGCGAGCTGGCGCAGGTACAGGCCACGTTGGACAGCCTGCAGGCCATGCGCCTGCACAGCGCGTCCAAGGCCAACACCGACTACATCGACCAGCAGATCCTGCTGCACCGCAAGGCCCTGGAGGACATCCAGGGCAAATACGACGCCGACAAGGCCCGCTACATCGAGCTGAGCGGCCCGCGCTGAAAACGCTCAGCCGGCCAGCTTGGCCTTCAGCAGATCGTTGACCTGGGCCGGGTTGGCCTTGCCCCGGGTTGCCTTCATGACCTGGCCGACCAGGGCGTTGAAGGCCTTGTCCTTGCCGGAACGGAATTCCTCGACCGATTTCGGGTTGGCGGCCAGGACCTCGTCGATGATGCGCTCGACCTCGCCGGAGTCCGACATCTGCTTGAGGCCCCGGGCCTCGATGATGGCATCGACCTCGCCGCCTTCCGTCCACATCACCTCGAACACCTGCCGGGCCAGCTTGCCGGACAGGGTGCCGTCCTGGATGCGGCCCAGCAACGTAGCCAGCTTGGCGGCCGGGATCGGGCTGCCGGCGATATCCAGTTCGGCCTTGTTGAGCGCCGCCGACAGCTCGCCCATGACCCAGTTGGCGGCCAGTTTCGGGTCCGCCTTGGCCAGGGCGGCGGCCACGGCCTCGAAGTAGTCGGACAGGGCGCGCGTGCCGGTCAGGGCCGCGGCATCGTAGGCGGACAGGCCGAACTCGGCCTGGTAGCGAAGCTGTCTGGCCTGCGGCAGTTCCGGCAGGCCGGCGCGAATCGCCTCGATCCAGTCCTCGTCCAGCTTCACCGGCAGCAGGTCCGGGTCCGGGAAGTAGCGGTAGTCGTGGGCGTCTTCCTTGGTCCGCATCATGCGGGTCTCGCCGCTGTCGGGGTCGAACAGCACGGTGGCCTGCTGGATCTTGTGGCCGTCCTCGATCTGCTCGATCTGCCAGCGCACCTCGTAGTTGATCGCCTGTTCCAGGAAGCGGAAGGAGTTGAGGTTCTTGATCTCGCGCCGGGTGCCCAGGGGTTCGCCGGGCCGGCGCACCGAGACGTTGGCATCGCAGCGGAAGGAGCCTTCCTGCATGTTGCCGTCGCAGGTGCCGATCCAGGTCACCAGGCTGTGCAGGGCCTTGGCGTAGGCCACCGCCTCGGCCGCCGAGCACATGTCCGGCTCGGAGACGATTTCCAGCAGCGGCGTACCGGCGCGGTTGAGGTCGATCCCGGTCATGCCGTGGAAGTCCTCGTGCAGCGACTTGCCGGCGTCCTCTTCGAGGTGGGCGCGGGTCAGGCGGACGACCTTTTCCTGGTCGCCGACCTGGATGGTCAGGCTGCCGCCCTCGACGATGGGCAGCTCGAACTGGCTGATCTGGTAGCCCTTGGGCAGGTCGGGGTAGAAGTAGTTTTTCCGGGCGAACACGTTGACCCGGTTCAGCTTGGCGCCGACCGCGAGGCCGAACTTGATCGCCCGCTCGACCGCGCCCTTGTTGAGCACCGGCAGGACGCCGGGCAGGGCGATGTCGACCTGGCAGGCCTGCGAGTTCGGCTCGGCCCCGAAGGCGGTGCTGGCGCCGGAAAAGATCTTCGACTTCGTGGTGAGCTGGGTGTGGACCTCAAGCCCGATGACGGTTTCCCATTGCATGGTCAGAACCCTCCCGGCGTGCGCTGGTGCCAGTCGGTGGCGAGTTGATACTGGTGCGCGACATTCAACATGCGCGCCTCGGAGAAGTAGTCGCCGATCAGCTGCAGGCCGATCGGCAGGCCCTGGCCGTCGAAGCCGCAGGGCAGCGACATGCCGGGCAGGCCGGCCAGGTTGACGGCGATGGTGTAGATGTCGGACAGATACATCTGCACCGGGTCGTCGGCCTTTTCGCCCAGCTTGAACGCCGTGGTCGGCGCGGTCGGGCCGAGGATGACGTCGCAAGCCTTGTAGGCCTCGGCGAAGTCGTTGGCGATCAGCCGGCGCAGCTTCTGGGCCTGGATGTAGTAGGCGTCGTAATAGCCGTGGCTGAGCACGTAGGTGCCGATCATGATGCGGCGCTTGACCTCGGCGCCGAAGCCTTCGGCGCGCGATTTCTCGTACAGGTCGGTGAGGTCGGCGTAGTCGGGGGTGCGGTAGCCGTAGCGGACGCCGTCGAAGCGCGACAGGTTGCTCGACGCCTCGGCCGGGGCGATGACGTAGTAGGCGGCGACCGAGAGGCCGGAGTTGGGCAGGCTGACCTCGACCGTGGTCGCGCCCAGCTTCCTGAACTCGTCGATGGCCGCCTGCACGGCCTGGGCGGTGTCGCCGCTCAGGCCGGCGCCGAAGAATTCCTTGGGCAGGCCGATGCGCAAGCCGTTGAGCGGCTTGGCCAGGTCGCGGCCATAGTCTTCTTTTTCCCGTTCCAGGCTGGTCGAGTCGCGGCCGTCGAAGCCGGCCATGACGTTGAGCAGCAATGCGCAGTCCTCGGCGCTCTGCGCCATCGGGCCGGCCTGGTCGAGCGAGGAGGCGAAGGCGATCATGCCGTAGCGCGACACCACGCCGTAGGTCGGCTTCAGGCCGGTGATGCCGCACAGGGCGGCTGGCTGGCGGATCGAGCCGCCGGTGTCGGTGCCGGTGGCGGCCGGGGCCAGGCCGGCGGCGACGCAGGCGGCCGAGCCGCCCGAAGAGCCGCCCGGCACCCGGGCGCTGTCCCAGGGGTTCTTCACCGGGCCGTAGTAGCTGGTCTCGTTCGACGAGCCCATGGCGAATTCGTCCATGTTGGTCTTGCCCAGGGTGGGCATGCCGGCCGCCTTGAACCGGCTGATGACGTGGGCGTCGTAGGGCGAGACGAAGTTGTAGAGCATCTTCGAGCCGCAGGTGGTCAGCCAGCCTTCGGCGCAGAAGATGTCCTTGTGCGCGATCGGCACGCCGGTGAGCGGGCCGGCCTGGCCGGCGGCACGGGCGGCGTCGGCGGCGCGCGCCTCGGCCAGGGTGCGTTCGGCATCGACGCTGATGAAGGCGTTGAGGTTCGGGTTATGCGTGGCGATCCGGGCCAGGTAGTCCTGGCACAGCTCGACGCTGGAGGTCTTGCCGCCCACCAGGAGGTCGGCGAGTTGTTTGATGGTTTGCTGAGACATATATCTATTCGATTACTTGTGGCACCAAGTACAGGCCGGCCTCGGTCTGCGGCGCCACGGCCTGGTAGGCGGCACGGCGATCGGTTTCGGTGACTTCGTCCGCGCGCAGGCGCTGGAAGACGTCCCGGGCATGGGCCATGGGGGCGATGCCCGCGGTATCGACGGCCTGCATCTCGGCGATCAGGTCGAAGATGCCGTTGAGTTGGTTGCGGGTTTGCTCGGCCTCGCCCTCGGATACCCGAATGCGGGCCAGATGGGCGATGCGCTGGACATCAGCCAGGGTCAGCGACATGGGGATATAAACCTTATACGACAAAGGCTTGTAGGTTATCATACAGCGCTTGATATTCTGACCTGCCGACACGCTCAAAATGTTCAGTTTCCTCCGTGGTTATTTCTCCACCGACCTGGCTATCGACCTGGGTACCGCCAACACGTTGATCTACGTGCGCGGCAAAGACATCGTCCTCGACGAACCCTCGGTCGTCGCCATCCGCCAGGAAGGCCCCTCCGGCAAGAAGACCATCCAGGCCGTCGGCCTGGAGGCAAAAATGATGCTCGGCCGCACCCCCGGCAACATCTCTGCCATCCGCCCAATGAAGGACGGCGTCATCGCCGACTTCAACATCACCGAGCAGATGCTCAAGTTCTTCATCAAGAAGGTGCATGACACCCGGCTGTTCCATCCCAGCCCGCGCATCATCATCTGCGTGCCGTCCGGCGCCACCCAGGTCGAGCGCCGGGCGATCCGCGAATCGGCCATCGGTGCCGGCGCCCGCCAGGTCTTTCTGATCGAGGAACCGATGGCGGCCGCCATCGGCGCCGGCCTGCCGGTCGCCGAGGCGACCGGCTCGATGGTGGTCGACATCGGTGGCGGCACCACCGAGGTCGGCGTGATCTCCCTGGGCGGCATGGTCTACTCGACCTCGGTCCGGGTCGGCGGCGACAAGTTCGACGACGCCATCATCAACTACATCCGGCGCAACTACGGCATGCTGATCGGCGAATCCACCGCCGAATCGATCAAGAAGGAAATCGGCTCCGCCTTCCCCAGCTCCGAGATCCGCGAGATGGAAGTGAAGGGCCGCAACCTGGCCGAGGGCATCCCGCGCAGCTTCACCATCACCTCCAACGAGATCCTGGAAGCCCTCACCGATCCGCTCAACACCATCGTCTCGGCGGTCAAGTCGGCCCTCGAGCAGACCCCGCCGGAACTCGGCGCCGACATCGCCGACAAGGGCATGGTGCTGACCGGTGGCGGCGCCCTGCTGCGCGACATCGACCGTCTGCTGATGGAAGAGACCGGCCTGCCGGTGATCGTCGCCGAAGACCCGCTCACCTGCGTGGCGCGCGGTTCCGGCCGGGCGCTGGAAGAGATGGATCGACTGGCCACGGTGTTCACCTACGACTGACAATGATGCGTGAGACGGTCGTCCGTTTCACGCTTGCCGCCTGATCCAGAGCCATGGCCTCAGCCCCGATGTTTTCTCACGCCATTGGGCTGCCGGCCCGCCTGGCCCTGTATGGCCTGGCCAGCCTGGCGCTGATGGTGGTGGACAGCCGTTACGACGCCATGACGGCGTTCCGGACCGGGTCGGTGACGCTGATCCACCCCGTCCAGGCCGCATTGGCCAGGCCGTTCGAATACCTGGGCGAGGCGGGCGAGTTCTTCACCGTGCACGGCGTATTGCTCAAGGAAAAACGTCAACTGGAGGCCGAGCGGGAACGCCTGGCCACCCTGCTGCAGGGCTATAACGACGTTCAGGGCGAAAACGCCCGTCTGCGCGAGATGCTGAAGCTGACGCCGCTCCCCGCCGTGGAGCCGATGGCGGCCAGGATCACCCGCGTCCTGCCGGATCCGTTCGCGCGCAAGCTGGTCATCGACCGGGGCAGCGCCGACGGCGTCGAGGCCGGCCGCCCGGTGGTCGACGTGGCCGGGCTGATCGGCCAGGTCACCGAGGTCTACACGAACAGCAGCATCATCACCCTGCTGACCTCCAAGGACCAGGCCGCCCCGGTACAGGACCAGCGCAACGGCCTCAGGCTGATCGTCTCCGGAGTCGGCTCCGACAACCTGCTGGAAGTGCGCTACCTGGACATGCATGCCGACCTCAAGCCGGGCGACCTGTTGACCACCTCGGGGATCGACGGCACCTATCCGCCCGGCATCCAGGTCGCCCAGGTCCTGAGCGTCGAACAACCCCGCCAGACGCCGTTCGCCCGGGCGATCTGCCAGCCGATCGGCCATATCGGCCAACATCGCTACGTGCTGATCCTGAAGGCCAAAAAGAATGCCCCTTAGCACCGAAAAACCGCTCGTTCCCCAGGGCCCGCAACTGATCGCGCCGGCCGCGCGCCGGCTGGTCTACGGCAGCCTGCTCCTGGGCTATCTGTGCACCCTGCTGCCGTGGCCGCAGGGCATGCTCTGGCTGGTGCCCGACTTCGCCCTGGTGGTGCTGCTCTACTGGGTCATCCATGCCCCCCACCTGGCCGGGCTCGGCCTGGCCATGGCGCTCGGCCTGGTCACCGACGCCACCCTGGGCGGCCTGATGGGGCAACACGCCCTGTCCTACACGATCACGGTCTTCCTGGTCATCCACCTGCGCCGTCGCCTGGAGAACTTCGAGGTCTCCGGCCGCGCCCTGCATCTGGCGCCGATCTTCCTCGGCCAGCAGGCGCTGTTCCTGATCCTGGGCCTGGTCTTCAGGTTGCCCGACGCCGACTGGCGCTACCTGGTCGCCGGACTCAGCGCGGTGCTGTGCTGGATTCCGCTGGCCCGCCTGTTCGACCGCCTGACCGGCTGGACCAATGAGATGCATATAGAACCCGCGGCGAAGTGACACGACTCAACACCCACGAGGACTTTCAGCGTTTCTACATCCGCACCCGGATTGCCGCCGCCGGCGCCGCCCTGCTGTTCCTGGTCCTGTTCGGCCGTTTCGTCTGGCTGCAGATCATCCAGTACGACCGCTATCACGCCCTGGCCGAGAGCAACCGCATCGCCCTGGTGCCGGCGCTGCCGTCGCGCGGAGCGATCTACGATCGCAACGGTGCCGTCCTGGCGCACAACTTTTCCGCCAACACCCTGGAAATCACCCCGGCCAAGACCAACGGCCTGGAGCAGACGCTCGATCGCCTGTCGGCCATCGTCCAGATCGACCTTGCCGACCGCAAGCGCTTCAAGCGGCTGCTGGCCGAGAGCAAGAACTTCGAGAGCATCCCGATCCGCAACAAACTGACCGAGGAGGAAGTGGCCCGTTTCGCGGTCAACCGCTACCGCTTCCCCGGCGTCGAGCTGCGCGCCCGGCTGTTCCGCCAGTACCCGTTCGGCGATTCCTTCGCCCACGTGGTCGGCTATATCGGCCGGGTCAACGACAAGGACATCGAGGCCTTGCAGGAAAGCGGCCAGGATGCGAATTACCGCGGCACCGACCACATGGGCAAGCTGGGCATCGAGAAGACCTACGAACGCTGGCTGCATGGCCAGACCGGGGTCGAGAAAGTCGAGGTGGATTCCTCGGGCAAGGCGGTACGCCAGCTGTCGCGCACGCCGCCGATGGCCGGCAACAACATCCACCTGAACCTGGACGCCAAGCTGCAACAGGTCGCCGAGACCTCCTTCGGCGAACTGCGCGGCGCCCTGGTGGCACTGGACCCACGCAACGGCGGGGTCCTGGCCCTGGTCTCGAAACCCGGCTTCGACCCCAACCTGTTCGTCGACGGCATCGACCCGGCGTCCTGGCGCGACCTCAACGACAACCCGGACCGCCCGCTGGTCAACCGCGCCCTGCGCGGCGTCTACCCGCCCGGTTCCACGATCAAGCCGTTCATGGCCCTGGCCGCCCTGGAGCTGGGCGTGCGCAAGGCGTCCGACACCATCAGCGATCCCGGCTACTACAGCCTGCCCGGCAGCAGCCATCGCTATCGCGACTGGAAGCAGGGCGGCCACGGCATGGTCGACCTGAAGAAGTCGATCGTCATTTCCTGCGACACCTATTACTACCAGCTGGCCCACCAGATGGGCATCCAGCGCATGCACGACTTCCTCGACCATTTCGGCTTCGGGCGCCGGACCGAGATCGACCTCGACGGCGAAATGGCCGGCGTGCTGCCCAGCCCGGCCTGGAAGAAGAAACGCTTCAAGCAGATCTGGTGGCCGGGCGAGACCATCATCGCCGGCATCGGCCAGGGCTACAACCTGACTACGCCGATGCAACTGGCCGTGGCCACCATGGCCATCGCCAACGACGGCGTCGTGTTCAAGCCGCAATTGATCCGCGCCTGGTCCGATCCCGCCACCGGTCGCGTGCATTACGCCGCACCCCAGGTGATCGACCGGATCAAGCTGAATCCGGAAAGCCTGCGGGTGGTCAAGGAGGCGATGGTGGCCGTCACCCAGCCCGGTGGCACCGCATCCGCGGCCGCCGCCGGGGCGCCCTATCTGATCGCCGGCAAGACCGGCACCGCCCAGGTGGTCGGTATCAAGCAGAGCGAGAAATACGACGCCTCGCGGGTCTCCCAGCGCAACCGCGACCATGCCCTGTTCATCGCCTTCGCCCCGGCCGACGACCCCAAGATCGTGATCGCGGTGATGGTGGAGAACGGCGGCCATGGCGGCACCACGGCGGCCCCCATCGCCCGCGAGGTGATGGATTACTGGCTCCTGGGCAAGCTGCCGAACCAGCCGGTGAGCGTACCCGAGCCCGGCACCGAGGAAGAGCAGGAAGACAGCAGCCCGGCCGACGAATCCACCCTGCCTTCAGTCAACGCCCTGCGCGAGGAGGAGCTCCGCAATGAACGTTAAATACTGGTCTCGCCGCCTGATCAACCACCTCGACCTGCCCCTGCTGAGCCTGCTCGGCTTTCTGCTGCTGATCAGCACCCTGCTGGTATTCAGCGCCTCCGGCGGCAGTTCGGCCAAACTGATGAGCCATTTCGCCAACATGGCCGTGGCCGTGGCCGCCATGCTGATCATGTCGCAGGTGCCGCCGCAACGGCTGATGCAGTTCGCCCTGCCGATCTATGTAGTCGGCATCCTGCTGCTCCTGGGCGTGGCCGTGGCCGGCGACGTGGTCAACGGCGCCCGGCGCTGGCTGAACCTGGGCGTGACCCGCATCCAGCCGTCCGAGCTGATGCGCCTGGGCGCGCCGATGATGCTGGCCTGGTACCTGCACAGCCGGCAGGACATGCTTGGCGCGCGGGATTTTATCGTCGCCGCCCTGCTGCTGTTGATCCCGATCGGTTTCATCGTCAAGCAACCCGACCTGGGCACCTCGCTGCTGATCGCCGCCTCCGGCTTCTATGTCATCTTCCTGGGCGGCCTGTCCTGGTGGGTCATCGCGGCCGGCGTCGCCGGCGTGGCCGCCTTCCTGCCCATTGCCTGGAACTACCTGTTGCACGATTACCAGCGCCAGCGGGTGCTGACTATGATCGATCCCTCGGTAGACCCCCTCGGCACCGGCTATCACATCATCCAGTCCTCCATCGCGGTCGGTTCCGGCGGGTTCTCCGGCAAGGGCTGGATGCACGGCACCCAGGCCCACCTCGACTTCCTGCCCGAGAGCAGCACCGATTTCATCTTCGCGGTCTTTTCCGAGGAATTCGGCCTGCTGGGCAACATGTTCCTGCTCCTGCTCTACTCGGCCATCGTCTGGCGCGGCCTGCAACTGGCCATGAACGCGCCCTCCCTGTTCGGCCGCCTGCTCTCCGCGTCCATCGTGCTGACCTTCTTCACCTATGCCTTCGTCAACATGGGCATGGTCTCCGGCATCCTGCCCGTGGTCGGCGTACCCCTGCCGCTGGTCAGCTATGGCGGCACCTCGATGGTGACAGTGCTGGTCGGCTTTGGTATCGTGATGAGCGTTGCCTCACATAAAAAGCTGGTCAAAACATGAAGTTGGCCGCAAGACTTGCTGTGCTTTCTAGTCTGGTCATGCTGACCGGCTGCTCCCTGCTGGGCATGCGCGAAGACCGCGAGCCCGTCCCTGCCGCGAAGGCGCCAGCCGCCACCACCAAGGGCGGCTATTACAAGGACGACGGTCCCGGCGACAACCCGCCGGCCAATCTGGCCGACATCCCGGATGCCGTGCCCAGGGTCGAACCGCTCAGCCGCGGCGCCAGCAAGCCCTACAGCGCGATGGGCCAGGACTACGTGCCGATGACCGACGCCCGCGGCTTCCGCCAGGAAGGCCCGGCCTCCTGGTACGGCCGCCGCTATCACGGCAAGCCGACCTCGTCCGGCGAACCTTACGACATGTATGCCATGTCCGCCGCCCATCCGACCCTGCCGATCCCGAGTTATGTCCGGGTCACCAACCCGGCCAACGGCCGCAGCGTGGTGGTGCGCGTCAACGACCGCGGGCCGTTCCATTCCGACCGCATCATCGACCTGTCCTACACCGCCGCCTGGAAACTGGACATCCTCAAGGGGGTGACGCCGGTGGTAATGGAGGTGATCGACCCGCTGGCCCCTGCCGCTGCGCCGCAGACCGCCGTGGTCACCCTGCCGTTGCAACCGCTGCCGAGCATCCCGGAAGCCGCCGGGATGACCTATTTGCAACTGGGCGCCTTCGCCAGCGCCGAGAGCGCGGATGAATTCGCCCAACGGGTGCGGCAACGGCTGGGCAACGCGCTGCCCGAGGTCAAGCAGTCGCCGTCAGGCAAGCTGTTCAAGGTCCAGGCCGGGCCGTTCGCCAACGTGGCGCAGGCCGACCAGGCCGCCGAGGCGGTGGCGCGGGAACTCGGCATCCAGCCGTTCAAGGTCACCCGCTGAACTTGCCGGGGAACCTGATCCGCATCGGGGGGTCATTCCTACGGTCTTATAATCAGCCTTTCGCCAACCCCTTACCGGAGCCCCGCAGCCGCATGAATGTATTCAAGTCGCTTTTGCCGTTGATCCTCGCCTTTGCCGTTTCCGCCCACGCCGCCCTGCCGGTCCCATCCGCGCCCCAGATCGCCGCCCGTGCCTGGCTGCTGATCGATGCCAACAGCGGCCAGTCGCTGGCGGAAAACGTTCCCGACAGCCGGGTCGAACCCGCCTCGCTGACCAAATTGATGACGGCCTACCTCAGCTTCGCCGCCATCAAGGAAGGCCGCCTGAAACCCGAGCAGACCCTGACGGTGCCGGAGAAGGCCTGGAAGGTCGAGGGTTCCCGCATGTTCCTGGACCCGCGCACGCCGGCCAAGGTGGACGACCTGCTCAAGGGCATGATCGTGCAGTCCGGCAACGATGCCTGCATCACCCTGGCCGAGGGGATCGCCGGCTCCGAGGCCGGATTCGTCGAGATGATGAACCAGCAGGCCAAGCACCTGGGCATGACCGGCAGCCATTTCGTCAACGCCACCGGCCTGCCGGACCCCAATCATTACACCACCGCCCGCGACCTGACCCGCCTGGTCGTGGCGCTGATCCGCGACTTTCCCGAGTACTACAAGTACTACTCGATCAAGGAATACACCTACGGCGGCATCACCCAGCCCAACCGCAACCGCCTGCTCTGGATGGACCCGAACGTGGACGGGGTCAAGACCGGCCACACCGATAGTGCCGGCTATTGCCTGATCGCCTCGGCCAAACGGGACAACCGGCGCCTGTTGTCGGTGGTGCTCGGCACCAACTCCGACAATGCCCGCGCCGCCGAGAGCCAGAAGCTGCTCAACTACGGCTTCCAGTTCTTCGAGACGGTGAAGCTCTATGGCGCCAACCGTCCGGTCACCACCCTGCGCCTGTACAAGGGCACGTCGAGCGAGGTGCAGGCCGGCTTCCAGCACGACTTCTACGTCACGGTGCCGCGCGGCGCGGCCAAGCGGCTGCAGGCCCAGATCTTCAGCAAGCAGCCCATGCTGGCGCCGATCGCCAAGGGCCAGGCCGTGGCCACCCTGCGCCTGAGCCTGGACGGCACGCCGGTCGGCGACTTCCCGTTGGCGGCCCTGTCCGAGGTCAGCGTATCCGGACTGATCCGGCGCGCCTGGGACAGCCTGATGCTGATGATCCAGTAGGGCGTGCGCACATCCATGTCCGATCTGGTCTACCTGAACGGCGAATACCTGCCCCTGGCGGAGGCGCGGGTCCCGGTGCTCGACCGCGGCTTCATCTTCGGCGACGGGGTCTACGAAGTGATCCCGGTCTACGACCGCCAGCCGTTCCGGCTGCAGCATCACCTCGACCGCCTGCAACACAGCCTGGACGGCATCCGCCTGGACAATCCGCACAGTCTTGAAGAATGGCAGTCCCTGATCGCCCGCATCGTCGAGGCGGCGGAGTGGTCGGACCAGGGCGTCTACCTGCAGGTCACCCGCGGCCCGGCGCCGCGCGACCATGCCTTCCCCAAGGTCGTGCAGCCGACCGTGTTCATCATGGCCATGGCCTTGACCACACCCAGGCCGGAAGTGGTGGCGAACGGGGTTGCCGCCATTACCGCGGCCGACAACCGCTGGCAGCATTGCGACATCAAGACCACTTCGCTGCTGGCCAACGTCCTGCTGCGCCAGTCGTCCGTCGACGCCGGTTGCGCCGAGACCATCCTGATCCGCGACGGCCTGCTCACCGAGGGTTCGTCCAGCAGCATCTTCGTGGTCAAGGACGGCGTCATCGCGGCGCCGCCCCATTCCAACCTGGTGTTGCCGGGCATCACCTACGACGTGGTGGTGGAACTGGCCGGGCAGGAAGGCGTTCCCCTGACGATGCGGGCGATCCCGGAAGCGGAATTGCGCAATGCCGACGAGATCTGGCTGACCTCGTCGACCAAGGAGATCACCGCCGTCACCCGGCTCGATGGCCAACCGGTCGGCGACGGCCGGCCGGGGCCGCTGTTCCGCCGCCTGCATGCCGCCTACCAGACCTACAAGCACCAGGTCATGCGAGGGCGTAATGGCTGAAGACAGCCTGATCGAATTCCCCTGCGACTTCCCGATCAAGGTCATGGGCGTTCGCAGCGACGACTTCGCCCAGACCGTGGTCGATATCGTGCTGCGTCACGCCCCCGACTTTGCCGCCGAGACCGTGGAGATGCGGGCGTCCGGGTCCGGCAACTACCTTTCGGTCACCTGTACGGTGCGCGCAGTCTCCAAGGCGCAACTGGACGGGCTGTACCGGGAATTGTCCGGCCACCCGGCGGTAAAAATCGTCCTTTGATGCCGGCCGCGCCCGTCATCCGCCGGCTCGGCCGGGTCGAGTACGAGCCGACCTGGCGCGCCATGCAGGCCTTCACAGCCAGCCGGACGCCCGACACTCCGGACGAGGTCTGGCTGCTCGAACACCCTCCGGTATTCACCCTCGGTCAGGCCGGCAAACGCGAGCATGTCCTCGCCGACGTCGGCATACCGATCGTGGCCATCGACCGCGGCGGCCAGGTGACCTACCACGGTCCCGGCCAGGTCGTCGTCTACCTGCTGCTCGATCTGAAGCGGCGCGGCTATGGCGTCAAGGAACTGGTCAACCGGCTGGAGCAGGCTGTGATCGATCTACTGGCCGGGCAGGGTGTCGCGGCGGCACGTCGGCAAGGCGCACCGGGCGTCTATGTCGGTGACGCCAAGATTGCCGCCCTCGGCCTGCGCATCCGCAACGGTTGTTCCTATCACGGCCTGGCCCTGAACGTGGCCATGGACCTGGCGCCGTATCAGGCGATCAACCCCTGCGGATACGCCGGCCTGGCGGTGACGCAGACCAGCGACCAGGGCATCGGCCTGTCTCCCTCGGAGGCGGGCGAGCGCCTGCTGGCCATACTTGCCGCGACGCTATAGTTTGATGAATTAATACCGGAATCTACTGGATGTCTCATATGCCGGTACTCCTCGAAGCGCGGCTTAGGCGCCACCAGCCTCTGCCCAGGCAAGAAACGTTTCAAGAATGCGCTCCAACTTTGTTTCGTCCCCGGCGCCATGCCAAGTACCACCTTCAATGTGGCAGCATAGCCATCGAGAACCCAACGGAACACGCTGAGGATTTACACCCTCGCTGATTTCGAGGAACGCGCGCGTTTGCAACGGCGTGCCCAGAAGATTCACTTTGACCCACCAACCCGGGTTGTCGCAGCTATCGATGCGGACTCCGGACGAGTGTTCCCAATCGCCGTTGCATTGCTTCGAGTACCAAGCCTGGAGTCGTGCGAGTACGGACATGGCGCTTAACGTAGAGCTAACCGGCGCTGCGCGGCTTTATCGCGCAGCGTCCAGCGACCGAAGGGAGCGAGGTTGAGCGCCGGGTTAGCCGTGAACTTCATGTGACGGTTTAAGTAGTTTTGCATCGGAATAGACATTTGAGAAATGACCTGCCGCCTCGGCACCAAGGCCAACGAGAATTGTGGCACAGCTATCCCAGCTTGAGATTTCGAATAACGCACCTTCAAGTTGAGGTTTGCACTCAGCGCTGCTCCAAAACGCTGAATTTCCGTCAGCGAATGGTGGTGATTCCACGGCACAGCGAAAGCCTTTAGGCACAGCACTGAATACACCCCAGATGAACTGTAACTTCTGCTCAGTAACCAGTTGATACAGATCTTGGCCGGTCATCCATTGGTCGTTTGGTTCGAATCCAGCAACGTTGTAGTTAATCTCAAGATCGCTTAGGTACCAGTCGTAGTCGCACGCGGAAATATTCAGTGCCTCAAACACCGAACTCATTTCGGTGAAGTACGGCACTTGCTTTGTTCGTTCGAGGATCAAGTTAACGGCCATGGTTTGAGACGGCTAACGACGCTGTAGAAAAACCCTGTTCCACGCCGCCCAATCCGGGCCAGCCCGATTTTTTCAACGGGCCAGCCATTGCGACGCGAACAAGCCGAATTCAAGATTTGGTCTACCCACCGAGCCG
>JAQTLU010000022.1 GCA_028714735.1 Gallionellaceae bacterium
CCCACCGACGTGGGTCCAGCAGACGCCCGATCTGAAGACGCGGGCCTATACCGTCCAGGTCGGCATGTGGACGGGGCAGATCCCCGAGACCGAGGTGGTCTGGTTCCGCCACCCGGACCCGGCCAGCCCCTACGGGCGCGGCACAGGTATCGTGCAGGCGCTAGGCGATGAGCTGGAAATTGACGAGTATGCCGCGAAGATGCTCAAGACGCGGTTTTACTCAGGGGCACGAGCGGACTTCACCATCAGCCCGAAGCTCAGGGAAGGCGAAGACCCCATCAGCCCCGAGGAAGTCAAGCGGCTCAAGGAAGGTTGGCTGCAGGATCACGAAGGCTTTGCCAAAGCCAGCCGCCCCTACTTCTCCAGCCTGCCCATCGAGGTGAACGTCGTCTCGCAGACGTTTGCCGAGTTGCAGATGCTGGAGTTGCGCCGGCAGGAGCGGGACACCATCCTGCAGGTCTACGGCGGGCTGCCCCCGGAGTGGATGGGGATCATCGAGAACAGCAATCGGGCCACGATCGACAGCGCCGACTATCTGGCGATGAAGCAAGTTGTGGTGCCCCGCCTGGAGTTTCAGCGCAGCGTTCTGCAACAGCAGCTCGTGCCGCAGTTCGATCCGCGGCTCGTGCTGGACTACGAGAACCCGGTGGCCGAGGACCGCGCGTATCACCTGGAAGTCATGCGGTCCATGCCGGAAGTCGTGACGGTGAATGAGTGGCGTGCGCAGGCGGGCCTGCCCGAGATGGACGATGACACCGGGGACAACCACATCCTGCGCTTAGGCATTGAGATCAAGCCGACCCTGGAAGAGAGCGAAGAGCCGGACTACGCAGGCGAAGCCGTGATTGGCGGCGGGCGTGTGCCGGCGCCGAATCCGCCGGGGGGCGACGTGCCGAGCCCGAGCCAGTTGGGGGTGCGATGAAACTGCTCTGGTGGTCGCTGGTGGCCGTCGTGCTGGGCGCGCTCGTGGGCCTGCTCGCGGACCCCGACGACCCGCGGAGGTCGTAAGGCGATATGCGGTTAGGGCAATTCCTTGCGTGGGCGCTGCCGGGCCTGGTGAGTTACTTCCTGGTGTGGGCGGGCACGCAGCGCGGGCGGCAGTAGCGATGCTCGATGTCCTCGGCGCCTCAGCCGCGATCCTGTGTCTCTGGATTGCGTGTGTGTTGGCGATTCTGCGTAAGCGGGAGCCGTGATGCTGGAATTGATCGTGGTGGGTGCGTTGATCAGCGTGGCGGCGAGCGCCTTCGCCTTTGTCCTGGGCTATCTCGTCGGCCGGCTGGAGCGGGACTGAGTGGGCCAGCCTGCGGTCAACCGCGCCCTGGATCGGCTGGTCGCGCGGATCGAGCCGAAGTTGCGCCGGGCATTCCGCACGGCGGTGCTGCAGTTGCAGGCCAGCATCCCCCTGGACGCCATTGAGCGCGCCATTGCTCGCGGCGATGTGACCCCGGAGATTCTGGTGCGGTTGGCGACGTTTCCGGAGCGGCTGAAGCCGGTGGGCGCGGTCATCGCGCAGGGCTTCGAGCAGGCTGGGCTGAGTGAAGCCGGACACGTCGGGCGGCTGCTGGATGTGGCGGCCTCGTTCAACAGCGCCAACCCGCGCGCCGTCACCTGGGCCGCGACCGAAAGCGGGCAGTTGATTCGCCAGATTGACGAGGGCACGCGCCAAGCCGTGCAGGAAGTGATTGCCCGGTCGTTCACGGAAGCCCTGCCCCCGCGCGAGACGGCCCCGCTGATTCGAGATCTCGTGGGCCTAACCTCACAGCAAGAGATGGCGGTCATCAACTACCGCTTCACGCTGCTCGAAGAGGGGCGCAGTCCTGACGAGGTCGCCAGACTCGCGAAGCGCTACGCGACCAAGCTCCACAAGTACCGCGCCCGGACCATCGCCCGCACGGAAGCGTCGAAGAGTGCCAGCGCTGGCCAGCAGGAAGCGTGGCGGCAGGCCGCCGAGGAAGGCTACCTCGACCCGGAGACGGTCATCAAGGTCTGGATCGCGTCGCGCAAGGAAAACATGTGCGATGTGTGCGCGCATGAGTTGAATCAGCAGCGCGTCGTCGGCCTTGAGACCGCCTGGTCCTGCTCGCTGGGGGAAATTGCCCGGCCTCCGGCGCACGTTTGCTGTTTGTGCCGTAGTGCGCTGATTCCCGCGTAGTCCGTTCCTCGCGCCGTCCTGGCGCGTCTGATTCCCCGCACCCTTGCGGGAGGTTTTCACATGGATCTCTGGACACTCGCCGACTGGTCGGCCGCGCTCGCGAAGGGCGAGACGCCGACTGGGGTGGTGCGTAAGACCTACCCGACGGACAGCATTACCCCTGTCCCGAACACCGATGGGACCGAGTCCCGCCGGCTGCGCTTTGCTATCTCCACGGGTGCGGTTGATCGCCAGCATGACGTGATCGACCCGACCGGCTGGGAGACGAACGACTACCTGAAGAATCCCATCGTCCTCTGGGCGCACAACTACGACGACTTGCCCGTGGCCAAGGCGATCAGCTTGGGTGTGGAGGGCAACGCGCTGATTGCCGAGGCCGAGTTTGTGCCCGGGGACGTGTATCCGTTTGCCGAAACGGTCTATCAGATGCTGAAGGGCGGGTTCCTGAACGCCACGAGCGTCGGGTTCCGGCCGAAGAAGACCGCATTTGTGGAAGACCGGCAGGGCTACGACATCCAGCAGGCCGAGCTGTTGGAGTTCTCGATTGTGCCCGTGCCGGCGAACCCGGAGGCGCTGATTCTGGCCCGCAGTGCGGGCGTCGATGTGCAGCCCCTGGTGGACTGGGCGACGAAGACGCTGGCAGCCACCCAGGGGGAGGGCCGCTGGTTCCCGACCGCACTGGCCGAGAAGGCGCAGGCGGTCGTCGAAGCCGTGAGCCAGATCGCCGCGGGTGAGTTGCCTACCGCCCACGTGGTGGAACAGGCTCCGGGAGAGTCGGCCAGCGCGGCTCCCCTGAGTAACGAAGCCGAACTCGACAACCCCGACATCAAGCGCGGGCGCGTCCTGTCCGCGAAAAACGAAACGCTCTTGCGGCAAGCGGTAGACTTGCTTGCCACTGTCCTCTCTCAACTCGACGCGCTGGCTCTGGTGGGTGATGAGCCCTCGGACGCTGCGAGCGCCGAGCCTGCGGCCGTGGCCGCCGTGGAGCCGACGACCCCTGACCCGCCCAGCCCCGTCCTGGACGGCATCAGTCTCGTGCTGGCCGATCCCACTCCTCCCTCTCCCGTTCCTCCTGTCGTGGCGCTGACGGCTCGTGATCTGGATGACCTCGACGCCTACGTTCGAGGGCGCGTCCAGCACGGCATTCAGGCCGCGCTCGCTTCACTCACGGGTCGTCTCCCCGACTGACCCGCTAGGAGTTCGTTTCATGTCCGACACGATTACCAACGACCAGCTCGTGGCCCACATCCGCGCAACCGTGGATGCGACGGTCGCGGAGGCGGTTGACGCATCGATCAAGAAGGCCGACGAGGCGCGCCAGACGCAGGTGCCGACGTGGTTCCAGGCGTTTGAGGCGCAGAAGGCCGCCGAGGCGGCGCGCAAGGACATCGACCACCTGGGGCGCTACCTGTTTGCGCTGGCCGCGGCCGGCGGGCGGCAGGGCGACGCTATCGATCTCGCCCGCAAGCAGTACACCGGCGGCGTGGCTGACGCGCTGGTCAAGACCCTGACCGCCTCGACCTTCACGGCGGGCGGCGCTGCGGTGCCCACGCAGGACGCCGCGGATATCATCGAGTTCCTGCGCCCGGCGTCCGTGATCCGGCGGCTCAGCCCGACCGTGTTGCCGATGCCCAACGGCAACCTCACCATCCCGAAGCTGACGGGTGGCGCCACCGCGACCTATATCGCGGAAGCGGCGAACGCGGTGGCCTCGCAGGGCACCACGGGCACGCTGCAGCTCTCGGCCAAGAAGCTGATCACGATTGTCCCGATCAGCAACGACCTGTTGCGGTTTGCGAATCCGCAGCTCGACACCATGATCCGGCAGGATGCCATCACGGCGATGGCCAACCGGCAGGATCTGGCGTTCATCCGGGGCGACGGCTTGGCGGGTGTGCCCCGCGGGCTGCGCTCCTGGTGCTTGGCGGCCAACGTCGAGACGACCACGGCCGGCAACGCGCTGGCGGCGGTCACGACCAATCTCGGCACGCTCATGGCCGACCTGCTCAACGCCGACGTGCGGATGCTGCGGCCGGCGTGGCTGATGCACCCCCGCACGTACATCTTCCTGACGACCATCCGGGACGGCAACGGCAACTTCGCGTTCCGGCCGGAGATGCTGTCGGGCGGGAACTTCCAGGGCACGCTCTGGGGGTATCCGTACGGGCTGACCACGCAGATCCCGATCAACCTCGCCGTCACGGCGACGGATGAGTCGGAAATCTACTTCGTGGACATGGCCGACTGCGTCATCGCGGACGCGGTCAACATGACCGTGGAGGTCGTGAACGGCGCGGCCTACTACAGCTCGGCCGGCACGCTCACGGGCGGCTTCTCGCGCGATGAGACGATTCTCAAGATCGTCTCGGAGCACGATTTCGGCATGCGCCACGACGCGTCGGTGGCGTACCTGCAGGACGCGGACTGGTTCTAAGGTTCACGTCTGTCTGATCCTGATCGGGGGCGGCTCTCACGGGCCGCTCCCGTTGCGGAGTTTCCATGAATCAAGCGTATCTGCGGAGCGGGGCTGACTACCTCACCTTCGTTCCGTTCAACTCGTGCCAGAGTTCGCTGACCTGCACGGAGTATTCGACGGGCAGCGGCACGACCCTCACGGGCAAGGCCGTGGACCTGTTGACGTATCCCGGCTACCAGACGGCCATCGTGGCGGTCGGCATTCGGGATTACACCATCGCGGAGTCCACGAACTCCAGTGAGCAGCCCGTGCTCACGGCGTACTTCCAGACGGACACGTCGTCGGCCTTCGGCGGGTCCACCACGCTCGGGTCCACGTTCACCATGAACCTGACGGCGTCCTCGGCGCAGTCCTCGGAAGAGGGCGTGCTGGTGGCGTCGGTCGATCTCAACCGCTCAGACTGCTATCGCTACATCCGCGCGTGTGTCGTGGTGGAGCGGTCCAGCGGCGACGGCGATGGCCCGATGGTTGCGCCGGTCTATGTCCTCTCGGGGCGTGACGTACCCGGCAGCACGCACAACGTGCAGTACGGCGGTGCCGTGTCTTCGTAACCTGTCTCAGAGGGGCGTCGCGCGGCGGCGCCCTTCGGAGTGTCTGCTATGAATCTCCCGTTCTCCCGCGGGGCCGACGCGTACCTCAAGTTTGTGCCGCTGATGAGTTCCGCCGATGTCGTGCTGAACTCCTCAGATGGTGCGGGGACGACGGACGGCTCCTCGTTCTACGGAAACACCCTGGACCTCAACACCTACAGGGGGTTTCAGAGCATCACGGCCGTGATCGGCGTGCATACGTACCAGTTGAGCGCGACCGGCACGACTGACTCAACCAACATCACCAACGTGCGGGGCCACTGGGTAACGGACACCTCGTCCGGTTTCGGCGGCTCCACGGCGTTCGGGTCTACCTTCACGCTCACGCTCACGGCGTCCTCGGCGCAGTCGAGCGAGATGGGTGTGCTGGTGGGCACCATGCGGGTGGATTCGTCCAGCGTATCTCGCTACGTGCGGTTCTTGTCAGTGGCAGAACTGTCCAGCGGGGATGGCGACACCCTTTCCCTTGGTGGCTGCTACATCCTGGCCGGCGGCGATCAGTTGCCGACGACCAACAGCTCGAAGTTTGACTAGTGACCGTGGGTGGGGCGTCGGGCTGTCCGGCGCCCGCCCCCTTGTCTGGGAGGGTGTATGAGTGGAAGCGGAGGAGCCCCGCCCGCCGATCTCGTGCAGGCGGCGCTGGCACGGATGCGGTCTGACCCGATGGGCTACATCCCGCCCATCTGGGCCGACGAGCAGGGGTTGCGCGACAAGGTCTGCATTGTGGGCTTTGCGGGGAGTACGCGCGAGGAGGCTCCCTTTCAGGACCGCAGCTTTGAGTTCTGGGGCATGAACCGGGCCCACGAGGTGTTCGACTACAGCGTGTTTACCCGCTGGTTTCAGATCCACAAGCGCAGTTGGTGGGACACGCCCGCGCGCGCGAAGAGCACGCAGTGGATGCGGACCTGTCCGATGCCGCTGTATCTGCACCAGGTCGAACCGGACATGCCGACCTCGATTTCCTACCCACGGGCCGCGATTGAGGCGGCGTTCAACCGCTACCTGCCGGAGTTGCCGGGTGGGCAGCCGGGCACGGGGCGCAATCGGGGGGAGCCCTACTACACGAACTCCGTCACCTGGATGATGGCCTTGGCCGTCCTTGAGGGCTTTCAGGAAGTCCACGTCTACGGTGTGGACATGGTGACCGATGAGGAGTACGGCTACCAGCGGCCCAACTGTGACTACTGGCTCGGTCTGATGGCGGGCCTGGGCATCAAGACGGTCGTGCCGAAGGATTCCGCCCTCTGCACGCAGGAATGGCTCTACGGCTACGGCGACCGCCCGCAGGACGAGGGCCTGCTGAATGACGCCGTGTTGACCAGCCGGCAGAAAGGCCTGACGCAAGAGCAAGCGCGCGCCGAAGCCGCCAGCCTGGTCTTGCGCGGGCACCTCGAAGAGATCCAACAGCTCAAGGCCATCCTCAAGCATCATCATCGCGGCGGCAAGACGGGGCTCAAGGCCTCGCTGGCGATGGGGCAGGCGCGCAGTCTGCCGGCGCAGCCGCCCAATAGCCCGCCCCCCGGGCCGGCGCCGAGCCCGCCCGTGAAAGGATAGTGTCTCATGGCGTTTACGGATTGGTGGATGCGCGGCCAGCCGGCGTTGGTCTTGGACAGCACGATCACGTCCAGCCAACTCGGGTCCGGCTCGGTCGGGTCGTCCGCGCTGGCAGCTGACGCGGTCGCCCCGGAGGACGTGAGCCCGAACGTCTGGGCGTTCATTCCCGGCGAAGCCTCGATTGTTCAGTCCAGCAAGTCGAGCGACAACGAGTGGTACGTCACCGTGCAATTGCGGGATGCCGACGGCACGGCCTACCCGCGCGTCATGCCCGTGCGGGTCTATCTGGGCACGACGGCGGCGGCCGGGTCGGCCGTGGCGTCCACGTCGTTCGGCTCGTTCCTCGTCGCGACCTCCGCCAATGTGGCGATGACCAGCGGCACGGCGTTCACGTCCACGCTGGCCGGGATTGTCACGACGACACATCTCGCCAACGTCGATTACGACTTCCTGACTGACTCCAGCGGCTATCTCACCCTGTGTTGTGAGTTGGCCACGGATGCGGCGTCTACGGATGTGCTGCATGTGGTCTGGGCGGGCGGGGCCTACCGCGCCTCCTCGTCACAGATCATCGGGTCCAGCTCGGTGACCACGGCGTAACTGCGACTCGGGCGAGTCGCCCTTTGGAGGAGAGCAGATCCTGTATGGCTCCACAGATTGTGGTCAAGTTCCACGCACGGCACGGCGTCTATTGTCCCAACGAGAAAGCGCATTTCCCGAAGATTGTCGCGGATCAGTTGATCAAGGCCGGCGTGGCGTCCTACGTGGGCGAGGCCGGGCTGCGCAAGTCCGATCCGGCCTACGAGCCCGTCCGGGCCAAGAAGTAGCGACGCGCATGACGCGCGCCGCCCCGGCGCACACGGCAATCTTCACTGCTGCGACCAAGACGACACGGCGTAAGCCTCGGAGGCGGCCCCGATGAGTGTCACCTACGTCACGCATCCGAGCCAGACCGCGCTGACGACGCTCCGGCGCGTCAAGGTGGAACTGGGCCTGGACCTCTCCACCAACAGTCACGATGAGCTGTTGACCGCGCTCGTGGCGGACGCCTCCGACGCGATCGGCTCGTACTGCGGCCGGGCCTTCCCGCGAGCAGAGCTGACCGAGACGCTGCCCGGCACCGGCCGGCTGCGCCTGATACTGCCGCGCACGCCGCTGAAGGCCATCACCTCGATTGTCTACGCCGACTCGACGCTGGGCTCGACGAGCTACAGCATCGAGGACGAGGACGCGGGCTTCGTCTACCGCGAGGACGGGTTTTACTGGACGCCGCTAGAGGACGCCAGCCAGCTGGTCCCGCACTATACGCCCTCGCTGGAGACGCAGGAATATGCTGTGACCTACGTGGGCGGCTACCTGCTGCCCGAGGATACCGTCACGGCCGCGACGCTGTCGATCCTGACCTCAACGGAATCGATCAACGACAGCGCCAGCGGGTTCCCCTTGCTCGTGCCGGGCGACCGCATCACGACAGCGGGCTGGACGAACGCGGCCAACAACGGGACACACACCGTCGTGAGCCGCACGGCCGCGAAGATTGTGGTCAGCACCACGTCGCTCGTGGCCGAAGCCTCCACGGACCAGCCGCGCACCGTGGTGTGTCGGGATCTCCCGCGCGACCTGGAGCGGGCCTGCGTCGAAACGGTCAAGGCGTGGTATCTCGGCGCGCAGCACGATCCCACCGTGTCTAGTAAGCGCGTGGGCGATTTGGAGCTGTCCTATTCCGTGACCGCCCTGGGGCGGGATTTGCCCGCGAACGTGATGAAGCTATTGTCCGCCTACCGGCGGCATCGGTGAGCACATGCCTCAAGCCTTCTTTGAAGTCTCAGCCGGCACCACAGCCCGCCTGATCTGGGCGAACACTAACGGGTTTCCGTGGGTCCACGTCAAGAACATTGGCACGACGGGGTCGTACCTGAAGGGCTCCACGCTCTCCAGCGGATCGTCCGAGTCCACCGGGTTCTACCTATCTTCAGGGCTCGACACGCACCTGTGCCAGCTCTATCCGGGCGACAAGCTGTACATCTACACCAGCGGCGCGACCAACCTGGCCGAAGTGCATGTGTGGGGCGACCTGACCGACACGCAGCCCACGGCCACCTCGTAACGGGGGAGACATGGACGCGGCACTCCTGTCCCTGATGGCCGACACGGTGACGTGGGAAGCCTACGCCTCGCAGAACAGCTATGGCGAGGTGGCGTATGCGGCTGCGTCCACGATTCAGTGTCGCTGTTCGGGCAAGATCCAGATGGTCACAACCGCCCAGGGCGAGGAAAAGGTCAGCAACGTCACCGTGTGGCTGGCCACCTGTCCGGGCGTGACCCCGCGCGATCGGCTGACGCTGCCGGCGCGCTTTGTGCCGACGCAGCCAGAGATCCTCGCCGTGGCCAAGCTGTCGGATGAGTCCGGCGCGTATGCCGAAGTGGTGTATTGCTGATGGCGGCGTTTGAGATCACGTTCAGCGGGTACGACGAGCTCACGGCGAACCTGAAAGCGATTGCGGCGGGCGTGGAAGAGACGGCGCTGCAAGCCGTCCGCGAGCAGGCCGAGGGGATTCTGCTGGAGGCGGTGAAGCTCGTGCCCGAAGATACGGGCACCCTGATGCACTCGGGCATCGTCGAGAAGATCACCGACGCGGGCCACAACGTGCTCGGCTTCCGCATTAGCTTTGGCGGGGCGGCCTCGGCCTATGCGCTCGCTGTGCATGAGCACCTGTCGAAATACTCCCCCGCCTCGTGGGTGACGCATAGCTTGCTCGGGAAGCGCATCCACTGGACGCGCCCCGGCAGTGGCCCGAAGTATCTAGAGCGGCCGTTTCTCGCGGCGGCGCCCAGCCTGCCAGAGAAAGTCGCGGCGCGGATTCGAGACCTGTTGATGCGGCAGCGAGGGCGCTAATGCTCCTGCCCGAACTCGGCACTTACCTGCAAACCGCTGGGATTGGCACCTTGGGCACCGACCTGTTCCTCGGGGAGTTGCCCGCCAACCCCGACAACTGCATTGCCGTGCTCGAATACGGCGGCATGGCCCCGGAGCATGACCTGGGGACCACGGCGCTGCGGTACGAGTTCCCGCGTGTGCAGATATTGGTGAGGAATAAGAGCTATGCCACGGGGCGGCTGAAGGCGCAAGACATCCTGGGGGACATGGCGGCCATCGCTAACACGACGCTGACCGCAGTCTACTACCTGGAGGCGGCGCCGTTGCAGAGTCCGTTTCTGCTCGAACGCGACGACAACGACCGCTGGGTGTTTGCCTGCAACTACCAGATCACCAAGGCGAGCACCAGCGTATGACGCCAACCCTCTCCGTGATTGTGCCGACCTGTGGGCGGGAGAGTTTGTCGCGGCTGCTGGCCGATCTGATCCCGGATCTGGGTGAGCACGACGAGGTGATCGTGGTCGGGGACGGGCTGCAAGTCCCCGCCAAGCGGATCGTGGTTGATCGGGCTGACCCGCACGTGAGGTATGCCGAGACGCCGCCGACCTACTGTTTCGGCAACGCGCAGCGCCAGTATGGGATGACCCTGGCACGGAGCTCGCACCTGTGCTTCGTGGATGATGACGACCACGTGTTGATCGGCGGGCTGCGGATTCTGCGCCGACTCGCGGCGCGGCACCCGCTGACCGTGATCCTGAGCCGCATGATTGACAAGCGCGGGCTGCTGTTGTGGATGCATGAAGAGGTGAAGCAGGGCAACGTGAGCAGCCAGATGATTCTCGTGCCGAACGTGCCGGCGGCCTTAGGGGTGTGGGGCGCCCGGTATGAGGGCGATTACGACTTCCTCGCCTCCACCGTCGCCTACGGCTGGCCGGTCCACTGGTCCCCCACCATCATCACGGATTGCCGGCCATGACCGCTCCTTCGACCACCACCTGTGTGATTTGCCAGCGCGCGGTCTATGCGGCGCACGTGGATGCGGACGGCCGGTGTGTCTACTGCCATCGCCAGCCCGCGCCGGCTGGGCCTGCGCCGCCTCTAGAGATTCGCTGGAAGGAGTTTGCGACCCCACTGGCCCCAGATGTGAAGGGCTGGTTCCACCACGCGGACAGTGTGCTGGCGCTGCTTGAAGCCGAGCGACCGCTGACGTGTGTCGAAATTGGCAGCTACCGGGGCGCGTCGGCCATCCCCCAGGCCATCACCATGGCCACGTGGGGCGGGGAGATGACCTGTATTGACCCGTGGGAGGCGCTGGCCGGCAGTTACGAAGCCATCCAAGCCAACATCGCCCGCTACGGCTGCCGCAATATCGAGTTGTGGCGGCTGCCGAGTGTCGAGGGGGCGGCCCGGTGGGTGGCTGAGGGCCGGGAGGCGCCCGACTGGGTGTATGTGGACGGCGACCACACCGACGAGGCGGTGACCGCCGACCTGACCGCCTGGTGGCCCTTGCTGGCCGACGGCGGGCTAATCCTGGGGGACGACTACGGCAACCCGGATTACCCTGGCGTCGCGCGGGCCTGGAACCGCTTTGGCGCCGACAAGCGCCTCACCACGGAGCGCGGCCTGAATACCTGGGGTTTGGTCTGGATACGGAAGGAACCGGCTCAGAAAGCCGCACGTGCGCCCCAGGGGGCCATTGTGGGCGCGGGTGTCGAGGTGGCCGCGTGAAAGTCCTGTTTGTCTACCCCGTGGCGATGATGTCCGTGTCGGACGTGGCGGCAGGCTATCACCAAGCCCTGCTCCGCGCCGGCCACGACGTGAAGGTGTACCACCTGGGGAAGCGCTGGGCGTATCACGATCTGGCCATCAACCCGGACTTGCCCGAACCCGAACGCCTCCGGGCGCTGAGCAAGCAGGCCAGCGAGACGATGGTGATCGAGGCGTGGTATCACGACGCCGATCTGGTCCTGATTGTCTCCGGCCTGAGCGTGCATCCACTCGCCTTGCAGTTGCTGCGCAAGGGCGGCATCCCGACCTGCGTCATCCACACCGAGTCGCCCTATCAGGATGAGCAACAGGCCGAATGGTCTGCGCATTATCCGGGGATGCTCTGTTGCACCCACGAGCGCACCTCCGCCGAAAAGTACGGCTGGCTCTACCTCCCGCACGCCTACGATCCGATGATCCACTGGCCGCACCGGCACGAGGACGACGTGGCCAGTGACGTGTTGCTGCTCGGCACCGGCTGGCCGGAGCGGGTGAAGCTCTTGGAAGCCGTGGACTGGACCGGGATTGATCTCCGCTTGATTGGGTTGTGGCAACTCGATCCCGCGAGTCCCCTGCAACGGGCCTACCGGCCCGGCATTGTCGCCAACATCGACGCGCCGCGGCTGTACGCGAGCGCCAAGGTCTGTTTGAATCTCCACCGGCACAGCGACGAGGCTGTGTCTGCGAATCCCCGCGCGTATGAACTGGCCGCCTGCGGCGCGTGCCAGCTCTCCGACGCCCGGGCCGACGTGCGCACGCTGTTTGACGGGAGCGTGCCCACCTTCACTACGCCAGCAGAATTGTCGGATCGGGTCCGGCAGTTGCTGGCGTCACCCTCCGACCGCCGCACCTGTGCAGCCGAGGCCCGCGCCCGAGTGGACGGGGAAACCTTCGACGCGCGGCTCGACTCCTTGCTTACCCATTGGCGGGCGGGGTACGGGAACGCTTCCCGTGCCGCATAGCCTGACGCGCCTTGCCACCTTTCTTGCCTGCCGCTGACAGCGCCTCGTGTGATTGACGCGGCGGCGCCGGACGTGGGTGCATCTGCATATGCACGCTCTGAGTGGTTCGCACCAAGTTCTCAAGCCGGTTATCGGTGCGGACGCCATTGATGTGATGAATCACGTCGTGTGGGGTGAGCGTGATGCCGTGGGCTTGTTCGTAGACCAGCCGGTGTTCAAGTACGTAACGTCCCTTCCGATGTGGATGGCCCGGCGCATACGCCAACACGTACCCCTCATTATCAAGGTGCCGGTCTCCGCGATAGTTGGGATGGTCCGGGCCATGACGACGGATTGCGGGCGCATGCCCACGCCGAAAGCGGTACGGGAAGCCCTTGTAGATCCCGCGCTTGGTCAGGGTCCACTTCGCAATCGATGTGGGCAGACCACAGCCGCACTCACAGAGGCCCGTGGGGGTTGGCCAGTCGGCGGGTGGTTTCACCCGCTGCAAGGCGCGACCCACCCGCGATTGTTCTCGGGTTTGAGGCAGTCGCAGGAAATGACTCAGGATGTAGCGGGGCGTATATCGCCGATGCGACGGGCGCGGCGGAATCACCTCTCCGCATCCACACTGACAGATGAGCGGCAAGTTGTTCATCTGCAAAGCATAGCAAGCGGCCTGGCCCCGTGTCAAGCCGAAGGAGTATAACGTGTCGGCCATTTGCGGAAAAAGGGCTGTACTTTATCTTGCCGCAGCCACGTCTGAGGCTGCGATCAACATAGGGGAGCAGACCGAGTACTCGATCGAATTAGAACAAGGACTTGAAGAAGTCTCAGCCCTTGGTTCCACCTGGGGTGTCCACGTTGTCAGTGGCGCCCGGAAGTGGACCGCGGGATTCCGGGGCAACTTCGATACCGCCTCCAACCAACTGTGGAACGCGGCGATCTGCGATCAGCCGCTGCGGTTCTATCTCTATCCGTCCAGCCTGAGCGTGACGCTGTATTACTACGGCACGGGCTGGGTCAAACTCGGCACGGTCATCGCGGGTGGCATGACCTCCGCGCCCAAGAACGCCGTCACCATCACGGGTGAGGGCGAACTGGCGAAGAACTAGGAGGCCATGACATGAGTGCGATTACCGGACGACGGGCGCAACTGCGACTCGCGGCCACGACCGGATCAAGTGTGGCGGTGGCTGTCGCGGAATCGGTCGAGTACTCGTTGGAACTCGATTCCGCACTTGAGGAAGTCTCCGCCCTCGGGTCCACCTGGGCGGTGCATGTGTGCAGCGGGGCGCGGAAGTGGAGCGGCTCGCTGCGCGGCAACTTCAACACGGCGAGCGCGGCCTTGTGGGACAGCGCGGTCCTCGACAAGGTCTGTCGCTTGTATCTCTACCCGCACACCGACGCCACCTCGGAGTATTTCGAGGGCACGGCGTGGGTGAAGCTGGGCACCATCATCGCGGGCGGCATGACGGCGGCCCCGAAGACGGCGGTCCAGTTCACGGGCGACGGCGACCTCACCTACAACAACTAGGCGATGACCATTACCGGGGTGGGCGGCGACGTGTGCGTCGGCTATCAAGTCGCCGCCCGTCTCGGCGCGTGGACGATTGAGATTGTGAAGAAGCAGGTCGGCACGCTCACGGCGGAGGTGCTGACGTATGACGAGTTCTGGGCCACCCAGCCGGGCCTTGTGGTGCGGCTGGTGACCAGGGACGCGGATTGGATCTGGCGCACAGCTTCGCAAGTGGAGCGAGGCGTGTGGCGGCTGCAGGGGCAGCCTCAGATAGAAACGGCGGGCAGATGAGTCGGTATCGGTTTGTTGACCCGGATGTTGTGCGGTTGGACTTGTCAGATGGCGACTGGATCGAGGTCAAGCGGGAGCTGAACGTCGGAGAGGCGCGACGCATTGCCGAGCGATCCTCGCGGGCCGTGACCGACCCGGAGACGGGCAAGTCAATTGTCGAGGCTGATCTGAATCAGTTGGCGGTGTTGGAAACCTACATCACCAACTGGAGCTTTGTAGACAAGCGCGGCGTGCAGACCAAGCCGAGCGCGGCGTCAATTAAGGCGATCGATCAGAACACGTTTCTAGAGATCGTGCTGGCGCTGAGCAAGCACGTTGCGACCGTCCGCGAGGCCCAAGAGTCGGACCCTACCGAGGCCGCGCCAAATCCGATCTCTGCTTGATGCGCTGGTTGCGCGCGGCCAACCTAGACACCTTGATGAGCTTGCCGGAAGGATATTGGCCTGTGTTGGCCGAATTGGTAAAGGAAAACGCCCAGCGCGTAGACCTGGACTAAAACATGGCTGGTGACGTGAACGTCGGCTCGGTAGAAGCGGTCCTGAAGATCAAGGACGAAGCCACCGCTCCGCTCCGGAAGGCGCAGGACGAGATCAACAAGCTGAGGACCGCGCTGGCGTCTGCCGGCACGCAGGGCAAGAAGACCGGAGACTTTCTTGATGGGCTAAATGCCCAGGTCCGGCAGTTCAGCGGCGCAAAGATCATTACCGAAGCCAAACAGGCGTCAATGGCGTTTTCTGAGCTGGCCGAAAAGGGCATTGGTCTCACTGACCGCGAAATGCGGCAGATGAACAGCACGATTGCTGAGGGCATCGCCAAGCTCAAGGCGATGGGCCAGGAAGTCCCGGCCTACATGACGCAGGCGGCCGATGCTACGCGCAAAGTGGCGGCACAGACCACGCAGACTAGCCAGCTGATGAGCGGTCTAACCAGCGTCATCATGCGCTTGGCGGGGCCGGCCGCGCTCGGTTACGCCATCAAGCAGACGATTGAATATGGGGACAAACTTGATGAGATGAGCCAGGGGACGGGCATCGGCGTGGAACGCTTGCAGCAATTGAGCTATGCCGCGTCGCAGAACGGCTTTACCTTCGACCGATTGATTTCGGCCGTGACGATGCTTAATGACCGCATCGGAAGCGGAGACAAGGCCGCCATTGCGGCGCTCGGCAAGCTCGGCCTAGAGTTCAAGAACTTTGCCCAACTCAACCCAGATGACCAAATTCTTGCCATAGCCGACGCACTGCAGAACATGAGCAACGCGCAGGAACGCGCGGCCGTCATGTCAGACCTGTTTACGCAGCGGGCCGGAGCGCGCATGTTGCCGATGCTGCTCAATCTAAATGACGCCATCAAGCAGGCACCGGTCTTGAGTGATGAGAGCGTCAGGGCGTTGGGCAGATTAGCCGACGCCTGGGACCGCCTAAAGACCGAGACGATGGTGGCCATCGGTGGCATGATTGGCGCGATATCCGACTTGGTGTCCGCTATTCGCGGAGCGAATGCAACAAAACTCGCGCTTGCAATAGAACAACCCCAGGTGCGCAACACGCTGGCGTTGACCGGAGGAGTTAGCGCAACTAGTGCAGTCGGAGCGCTCGCGTGGTGGGGCGGCATGGCGGGTGCGGCCTTCGGTGGAACTCCAGTAGCGCCATCGGTGCCAGGGGGGCCGACGTTAGCTGGAACGGCAGCGGCCACGACGCCGTGGATTACAGATGTTGAGGACACGGAACGTGCGGTGCAAGATCTAAATCATGAGATTAAAGAATTGCATCGCAAAAGCACGGCGGCCGCTCCGTCGGTGAGAGCGCTCGGTTCTGGTTTTACCGGCATTGCGTCCAAGGCCACGAGTGCGTTGGATGAATTCCAGCAAGCCATCAGGTCAGCCGCGATCAACTTCAACACGCTGCCGCCGCTGTTGCAGGGCAGCGCGATTCCGGGCCTGACGGGCGCGGCCGGGATTGGGCTGGCCGGGACGGCGCTTGGCGTCACGCTTCCGGCGCAGGGCGAAAGCCTCTGGGATCGATTGTTTGGCAACCCCGAAGAGGGCGGGCGCTCGGCAGGACAGCAGTATGTCGCGGGGATTCTCCGGGCGGTTGAAGGTGCGGTGCAGGGTGGCGGGTCACTCGCTGGGGCGGCTGGCCTCGCGGCCGTCTCGGGGGTTGGCAGCCTGTTGCAAGGCTCTGGCAGCAAGAGTCTCCAGTTTGCCGGCGGGCTGATTCAGTCGGCCCTGCTCGGCGGCACGATTGGCTATAGCTCTGGCAGCAAAACGGCGGGGGCGCTCAGTGGGGCAGCGAGCGGGGCTGCGACCGGCATGATGTTTGGGCCGTATGGGGCGGCTGTTGGGGCGGGGGTCGGCGCGCTGGCGGGCTTGGTGGGGGGTGCGATTGGCAGTCGCAAGCAGAAGCGCGCGGCCGAAACGGAAGCCGACACCATGATCGAGCAGCTCCAGGCGGAACTCCTCCGCATGTATGGCTCGGTCGATAACATCCGCACGATGGCGGGGCGGGCTGGGCAGGAGCTGGCGAACGCCTGGGGAGATCGGAACATTGCGGGGCTCAAGAACTTCTCAGAGTTGGCCCGCAACTTCACCGACACGCTGGCCGAGCAGGAAGACTTGGAGAGCCGCATTGCGGAGTTGAAGTCCGCGCAGATCCCGACGTGGCAGGAACTCGAAAGCATTGCGTCGAAATACGGCATGGACGTGTCCGCGTTGGGCGAGAGCTTCCAACAGCTCAAGATCACCGACCAGGCGCAGGACATCCTGTCGGATTTTGCCCGGCTGACGGAGGGCGGTGCGGCGTGGCAGGACGTGCTGAACGCCACCCATGACGAGATTAACGCGCTCGTGGCGGAGTCGCTGAAGTTTGGCACCGAGGTGCCCGAGAACATGCGGCCCATGCTGGAGGCGATGGCCGAGCAGGGGCTGCTGACCGACGAAGCCGGCGAGAAGATGGGCGACCTGAGCCGGATCAACTTTGGGGAAGCCGTCAAGACGGACACCGAAGAGTTGACGCTGGCGCTGCAAGACTTGACCGCCGAACTCGAAAAGTTGCTAACCACTATCCGCCTAACGCCGGCCTCGCTGCCCAATCCCTACGCGAATTGGGAGATTCCGACGCCGCCGCACATGGAAGTGCCGCCGGGCTACGAGCAGTATGTGGTGCATGGCGAGCCGGGCGAGGGCATGGCTACGGGCGGCATTGTCACGAAGCCCACCTATGCGCTGATTGGTGAGGCGGGGCCGGAAGCGGTCATCCCGCTCAGCCAGGGCGGGCTGGGCGGGGGACGGAACGTCACGCAGACCATCGTGATTGAACTCGACGGGCGCGTCCTTGCGCAGACCGTCGCGCGGGAACTCCCGGCACAACTGCGGGTCTACGGCATCCACTAATGGCCTACAGCGTTAGCCTGGCCGGATCGACCTACGTCAACGAGATCGAGCAGGGGGACTTCTCGATTGAGTGGACGCTGGGCCAGCGCACGACGGCGACGATTGCCTTTGTCGATCCGACCAGCGCGACGCGCCCGACGATTGGCGAGACGGCCGTCATCAAGCATGACGCGGACACGGTGTTTGTGGGCCTCGTCGCCGAGGTGGAAGAAGAACCTCTCACGCAGCGCGACACGGGGCTGCGACGGCGCTTGAGTTGTGTCGGGTTGGAGGCGTGGTGCGACCGGCGCCTGGTCAATCAGACCTTCGCGGCTGGGCAAGACCTCGAAACCGTGCTGGGCACGCTCGTCACCAACTACCTGAGCACCTATGGGGTGGCGCTCTCCACCGACCAACCGGCCGGGTCCACGCTCGCGGAACTGACCTATGATTACCGCCCCGTGACGGACGTGCTCAACGAACTGGCCACGGTCACGGGGGATGTGTGGTCGATCTGGACGACGGCAGGTGCGACGCCGACGCTCAAGATGGTGCCGGTGGGCACCGATGCCGCGCCGGTCAACATCACCACGACCGCCTATCACTGCGAGACGATCCGCTATCGGCTGGACCGCAACAACTACCGGAACCAGCAATACGTGCGGTTGGGCAGTGTCGGGGCCGTGTGGAAGACGGATGTCTCCACCGCCGACGGCGCGCAGCGCAACTACGTGCTGCGCTACACCCCGGTCGCAGGGGCGCCGCCGTCCGTCGTGACGGTCACCTCCACCGATCCGGTGGTCTACCCGGTGGGCGCGTATGGCGTGGACACGATGGAGTGGACCTACACCTCCACGACGGTCCAGCCCAATCTCATCCACTCCACTAGTTACGCCGTTCTGGGGGCGGGGACCAAGGTCGAGTGCAGTTACAACGCCCAGTTTCCGCTGGTCGTGTCAGCGGATTCGTCCTCCGAGATTACGACCTATGGCGTGTTTGAACATCTCGTGGAGGCGCCGGAAACCTACGATCGGGACTTGGGCGAAGCCATTGCCGAGGGATTGATCCGGCGCTATGCGTCCTCCCCGAAGGTGGTCACGTTCGTGACGACCGAGATCGGGTTCCGGCCCGGCCAACAGATCACGATCACGCTGCCATCGCGGGATATCGACAATACGTTCCTGATTACCTCGGTGCGGTCGGTCTTGGTCGGCCCGAACACGTTGCGATCGACTGTGGAATGTGTTGAGGGCGCGGAGTCGGCGGGGACGTTCTTGGATCTGTATCGTCAGTGGTCGGGCTTGAGTGGCGGCGCGTCGGCGTCGGTGCTGGCGATGACCTCGACGGATACGACGGGGAGTGGGAGCGCACAGGCCCGCACGGTGTGGCCGTTGGGCGGCGCGAGTTTCGCGGGGTCGCGCGGGTCCACGTGGGTGGATGTGGAGAATCAGATCCCCGTCACGATGCCTGCCGGGGTAGGCGCTGGGGTGGTCTATTGCCGCGTGCGGGCGCAGAGCACGGGGATCAGCGTGACGCCGCGGCTGATTAGCTCGTCGGGGTCTACGGCAGGGGTCGGGGTCGCCTCCACGGCGAGCAGTTGGGTGAATCAATCGTTTGCGGTGACGTTGACGCCGGGGCAGGTGTACACGCTCCAGGTGTTGCCGGAGAGCACGGATGAGGATGTGTTTGCCTTGGGGTATCTCGATGCGGGTGCGTAGCGGACTCTTGGCGTTGGCGTGCGTGCTGGGGCTGGCGACGAGCGCCGCGGCGCAGAGCATTTATGGCGCGCGGGTGATTGTCACCGGGGCTGCCGCGGGCAGTGACGCGATCTGGACGCTCGTGGCGGGCGACGCCGGCAAGCGGGTCGTGGTCAACGCCAACGGGATCGTCGAGTGGGGCGACGGCACCAATGCGGTGGACACAAATGTCTACCGCTCAGCGGCCAACACGCTCAAGACGGATGATGCGTTCTGGTCTACGGGCTATCTGGGCGTGACCGGGACGGCGCCCTACGTGATAATGTATGAGTCAGACGCCGACGCGGATGAGAAGTACTGGCACTTCATCGCGTCGAGCGGCAACTGGTACTTGCAAGCCGCCGAGGATGACTACGGCAGCACCGATACAGTGTTTCAGGCCACGCGCACGGGCGTGGGGGTCACGGCGTTAAATGTGGGCGCGACCACTAGCCCAGACACGCATTGGAGTTACGACCTCGGCCTGGACGCCACGCGCTGGCGCACACTCTATGCTGCCGAGCTGAATGTCTGGCAACTCACAGCCAAGACGATCACCGCCAGTATCGGCGGCGAGATTTGGACGTCAGAAACCACGAAACTGACGGCGGCGCTGGGCAGTGAGGCGGGCGACACGACCATCACCGTCAACGACAACAACCTCGGGGATGATGACGATCCGGACGAATATATCGTCCTGAAAAGCGCGACCAACATCGAGGTGATGCTGGTCACGTCTGCTCCCGGCGGTGACGCGGGCGCCTACACCTACACCGTCACGCGCGATCTGGACACCAGCGGGCGGAACGCCTGGCCGGCGGGCACGGCGGTCATCCTCATCGGCACGACCACGCTCGGCGACGGGCTCATCACGCAGTATGCCGTGGACACGCCGCTGATCGCGGGCGAGGCCGGGCCGACGATTGTCGGGCTGGTGCGGACGGGCGCGGATTGGGATGACCTAGAGCCGCGCTGGGCGATTGGGCGGCTGACCGGGTTGTACGGCTATGCGACGGACGCCTACGGCTTCGCGGCAGGCGATCCCGATCTGGCGTGGGTCAAGGTGGACGCGGCCAACGGCGTGCGCCTCGGGCACGGGGTGACCACCAACGTGGAGATTCAGGCGGACGGGGACGCCAGCTTCAGCGGCTCTGTGACCGCCACCTCAGGCACCATCGGCGGCTTCACCATTGGGGCGACAGAGCTCTACGCGGGCACCGGGGCCACGCGCGTCGAAATGCAGTCGAACGGCGGCTTCTGGGCGGGCGCGACAGCTGTCGGCGATGCGCCGTTTAGCGTGACCGTGGCGGGGGTGCTCAAGGCGATCAGCGGCACCATTGGCGGCTTCACGCTCGCGGCGAACACGCTGTCCAGTGGGACCGACGCGGACTACGTCGGCATGTCCAGCGCCGGCACCAATGCGTTCTGGGCGGGCGATAGCACCTTTGCCGACGCGCCGTTCAGCGTGACGGCCGCGGGCGCGCTGACTGCCTCGGATGCGACGATCACCGGCACCTTCACCACAGACTCGCTGACCATCGACGGCACGGACGGCATCCTGTTCGACGAGGCGGCAGGCGGTGACGACTACGCCAGCCAGGTCCGCTGGTCGGATGGGTCGTTCATCGCGGCCCGCAACGACCTCTCTGCCCTGCACCTCCAGGGGCCGAGTACGGCGACGATCAATTTGTATGCTGCTGAGGTCGGACTCTGGGCCGTGGCCGACCACGGTCTGTACCTGACTGAAGACGAACTGGTGCCCGAGACCAACAACGATCTCGGCCTCGGCACCAGCGATAAGAAGTGGGCGGACCTGTGGGTGTACGGCATCGCCAACATTGGCGGGGGCATTAGCGCGGCCGGGGATGCCGGGGCCACGGATGCGGCGCTGGGGGCGTGCGATGCGGGGATCTACAGCCTGGAAGTGCATTTTGGGATCGTCATTGGCGCGACCTGCGTGACCGCGCCGTCGCCGCTGGCGCAGCAGGTGACGTGGCTGTCGCAGGAATTGGCCACGCTGCGGGCCGAACTCGCCGCACTACAGATGGGAGGGCAGTAATGCGACTCGGACGGGGCCTGATGATAGGAGGCGTGGCGATGGCGTTGGTGCTGCTGGGCGGCACGGGAATGGGGCACGGACAGACACCGTCCGAGACGCCTCCCGCAGGCGTGGCTCCGGCCGCCGCGCCCGCGTTGACCGAACTGCAGCAGGCACAGGCGGTCATCTTCCGGCTGCAAGAAGCACTAGCCGAGCGCGAGCGCACGATTGCGGAGTTACGGCAGGCGCTGGTGGAGGCGCAGAAACAAGCCTGGGCGGCGACGACGGCGCCCGCCGGCTATCGCTTTGACTGGGCGCAAATGGCGCTCGTCCCGATCCCCCCGCCGGTCAACACGCCGGCTCCTCCCAAGAAGTGAGGCCCCTCCATGTCTGAGCCGGTGCTGGTGCGCGAACTCGAGCAGATTCGCGATGCGATGCAGGCGGGGTTTCACGGCGTGCATACGCGCCTGGACACAATCAACGGCCGGCTGCGGAAAACCGAGGCGGCTGCCGAGGTGCTGAGTGATCGCAGTGAGCGCAACGAGGCGCACATTGTGGGCCTTGAGGAAAAACTGGTTGACCTGCAAACGCGCGGCTGCGCGGCGGGGCAGTTGTTGCACGGGTTCGTGCCACCGAAGCAGGCGTGGTACAGCAAGCCGGTGACGCAGGGGGTCGCCGGCGGGGTCAGCTTTGTCGGGTTAGCCGAACTGGTCAAGGCCGTCATCGGCATCTGGAAGTGAGGGCGGCGCATGAGCGAGCCCGTCTGCGGCGCGTTTTGTGATGAGCGCATGGGAGCCATGCACCGCTATTTCGAGGCACGGCTGGAGGCGCAACGGCAACTGCTTGACGAGCGGGACCGGGCGCAGCAGATGGCACTCAAACTCCAGGCGGAAGAATACGAGCGGCGGCTGGCGACGCTGAACAATGCCCACGCACGAGCCGACCATCTAGCCCAGAACATCATCGGGCGCGAGGTGTACGTGGCCGACGCCCAGCGCAACGAAAAGGATCACGAGGGCATCCGGCACGACCTCACGGTGATCCAGACGCGGGCGCAGGTGTGGGCCGCGACGTGGGGCGTGCTGGCCACAGTGCTGGCGCTGGCGATTAGCGTCGTGTTCCACTTTGTGAAATGAGGCGGTGACGCATGGCCAATCTAGCCGCGATGCGGGCGGCGTTGTATTCCAGTGACTTGCGGGAACGGTTCGAGGCGGCGGAGATTATGACGGCGGCCGGGATCTACACGGAAGCCAGCACCATCGCCAACCACGCGCAGCGGGCGCAGTGGGCGGGCAAGGTGATGACCAATGACCGCTTCAGCCGGGCCTCCGCCGACACGCTGACGCGGGTCGCGCTGGGCGTGAATGCGGGATTCCAGGCCAACGGCACGGGTGTGGACGATGCGGCCGTGGAGGGGTTCTGTGTGACGGCGCTGGCCAGCCCGCTGATTCTCAGTGCGCTGCTGGCGTCAGCGTAGGAGTGTGCGATGAGCTTCGTGAAGTGGTCTACGGCGTCCAGCCTCAGCACGGCCATTGCCCACAATGCCGGGAGCACGGGGAACCTGGACAGCCTGGGCGCCACAGCGGCCGTGTTTGGCGATAGCTGGCACAACGAATCCTCAGACGCCCGGTATCAATACGCGACCTGGTTCCTGCAGATGAGTCTGGCGTCCCCGTCGAGCGCGGCCCCGTATGCGCGGCTGTGGCTGCTGAAGTCGATTGACGGCACGACGAACAACTACGAAAGCGGCTCGACGGCCGGCTTGCCCCAGCGGCCAGCCGACGTGATCTTCCCGATGCTGCTCACGAGTGGCCAGCAAGCCTGTGCGGTGGGGCCGACCATGTTCCCGTCAGGGATTGCCAAGCCCCTACTGCAGAATCAGGCGGGGTACGCGTTCAGTTCGAGCGGCACACTCGCACTGACCTTCTATGCCTACCGCGACGAGATTGTCTAGCTGATGCTGGTCCGGTCCCACTCACCTCTGTGGGGGAACTGTCGCCTTCAGCCCCGACCCGGAGCGGTCGAGATTGATTGGGCGCACCCGCTTGCACGCAAGCTACAAATCTGCATTCCGCTGAATGAGGGGGGCGGGCCCCCGCGCGACCTCGCGCGTCAGATCGTGGGCACGCCCCTCGGGACGTACTGGACCGCAAGCCCTGTGGGAGCGGCGCTGGCGTTTGATGGAGACGATGATCGGGTGATCTATCCGCACCTGTCGGCCTTCGATAACGCCACGCAGTTGACGATCTCGCTGTGGCTGCGTCCCCAGGCCGCGCAGGATTACGCAGGATACATCCATCAGGTTGGGGCGCACACCACGGGCTCCGGGTACACCTCGGGGTGGGGGCTGTGCGCCAACCTCAACACCTGCACGGATCTGATTGTGTACGTCCGCCATGATGAGACATCTTCAGCCGTCAAAACGGGGTGCTTCATCCTGAACAAGTGGCATCAGGTATTTATCACCTATGCCGCAAGCACCTTGAGTTTGTGGGTGGATGGGGTCGCGCAGGCGTGGACGAGCCATGCGGCGTCGGCGTCCATCGGCGAGAATGATCAGGTATGCAAGCTGGGCGAAAACGAAGCGGCGAACAACGCGCAACTCATGCTCACGCAGATCAACGTCTGGAATCGGGCCTTGACGGGGAGCGAGCGGCTGTGGCTGCAATCGGAACCCTACGCCTTTCTCCAGCCACTCATTCGCCGCAGTTATGGCAGCGCGGGTGCCGCCCCGAGCATCTACAATGAGGCGGTTACGCTCGCGGCGGCAGCGATGGCCGCGCTGGGTGCCCAGCAAGTGCATAACGCCTCCGTCACCATGACCGCCTCGGGTACGATGGCGCACAACAGTGTCGGCGCGTTCGGGCACGCGCTGACGCTCCCGGCTACGGCGCTCCTGAGTCCGACCACCATCGGGACGTTCCTGCATGGCGTGACGTTGCCCGCGACTGCCACGCTGACGCCGACCAGCATTGGCACGTTTCTGCACGGCCTAACCCTGACCGCGAACGCGACCGAGACGCACGCGGGCGGGATGGCGTATCTGGCCGCCGCGACGTTTGTCGCGCAAGCCCTCGCGGCCAGCGGGCAGACGCTGACCATCCCCGGCGCGGTCACGCTCACCGCAAACGCGCAGGCGCAGGCTACCCACATTGCGACGTGCCTCAACAGCCTGACGCTGGCGGCCGACGCGGGCTTCACGCCAGCCACCACGGCGCAGCTACAGGCGGCGCTGACCCTGATCGCCAATGCGGCCGCGACCGCCACGGGCGGCAAGGGGATGAGTGCCGCGGTCACGCTCCTGGCCGCCGCCACGCTCACCCCGGCGCACGTCGCGACGTTGGTTGGCTCCGTCACGCTGCCCGCTGATGCGGCCGTCACCATCGGCACCCAGATGGTCATGGGCGCGGCGGCGAGCTTCACCGCGCTGGCCCGCCTGCTCGCCTCGCCCGCCAAGTACTACGATGAGGCGCTGACGCTGCCCGCCAACGCCACGGCCAGCGCGCAGTCGGCCGCCATCTTCGCCAGCGCCCTGTCCCTGCTTGCCCAGAGCACGCTCGTCTCGACGAATACGGCCACGCTCGCCTCGACGCTCAGCCTGGAAGCCGCCGCCCAAGCCACCATCGGCGGCACGCTCACGCAGCCGGTCAGCGTCAATCTCGCCGCGACGGCCATGCTCGACACGCAGGCGCAAGCCGACCTCGTGGCCGCACTGACCGTCGCCATTCAGGCCGCCTGTGCCGCGACCGCGACGAGCATCCTCCAGGCACAGACCACCCTGACGGCTGAGGCGACCGTCAGCCCCACCGCGACCGCCACGCTGACCGCGATCCTCACCCTCGCCGCCGCGGCCACGCTGGCCTCGTCCCATACCTATCTTCCGGCGAACCTCCCGGCGATTATCCGCCTCGTCTCGTCCTCCCTCGTTATGGCCGCCCTGACCGGCGGCGCCCTCACGCAGCCCAGCCTCACCGGCTCGGCCGTCGTCACGCCCAGTTTGACGGGCGGCGACGTGGAGGCGTAAGCCTCCGCCCCGCCCGCCTGTTCGGAGTCCCATCTATGGAATCGCAGTTCACCGTCACCCCGCACACGCACTACCACGTGGAGTGCTACGACAAGCACGGCACCCACAAGTGGACCGAGGACTTCCCGAACCTCGTGACGGTCCTCGGCCGCGCCCGCCTGCTCAACTGCATCTTCGGCGCCTACGCCACGACCGAATGGCACGTGGGGTTGAAGGCCGGCGGCGAAGAATCTACAGCCGACACCCTGGATAGCCATGCGGGCTGGGCTGAGTCCCGCTGCTACGCGGGCAACCGTCCGGCGTTCACCAACACGACCGCCACCTCCGGCGAGATCAGCAATGCCGGCAACGTCGCCGTCTTCACCGTCAACACCGATGCGTCCTCGATTGCTGGTGCCTTCCTCACCAACTCGTCGGATTCGAGCGGCGGCGCGCCAGAGATCATCTACGGCGTGGGTGAGTTCGCCTCCACGCGCGTCTGCTCGTCGGGCGACACCCTGAACGTCACGATCACGGCCACCATCACGTCCTCGACGTAGTAGGGGGCGCACATGGCCCATACCGTCTCGGAGGGAGCTGATGCGATCTTCACCGGCTCCCTCGTCGATTCGTCCTCCGATGGCGTGACCAGCCTCACCCGGCTCACGATCACCTACTACGACCGGGACACCGGCACGATCATCAACGGCCGGAACGCGCAGAACATCTGCGCCACCGTGGCCGGCTCGACCAACAACAACATCAGCGTGTCCGCCACCGGCTTGATCACGTGGCGGATGCAGCCGGCGGACAATGTGATTGTGTCGGCCAATCTCCCCACGGGCGCAGCGGAAACCCACGTCGCCCTGTTCGAGTTCGGCTGGAATAGCAGCGAATACAGCGGCGCGGCGGAAGAGGTGTTCACCGTCACGCAACGGGCCAAGATCGGCTAACCCCCCGGCTCATCTGGGCCGGTCTCGGATCGCGGCGGGTGGGTCAGCGACGGCCTGCCCGCCGCGCCGTGTCTGCGGGAGGACGCATGGACCGTGAAGCATTGCGTCGCCAGTTGGTGAAACACGAGGGGCTGAAACTCCGTTTGTATCAAGACTCACGCGGCAAGTGGACGATTGGCTGCGGCCGGAATCTGAGCGACCGCGGGATCACGCTGGCCGAAGCGAGCATCTTGCTCGAACACGACATTGACGCGCATTGGTCGGACTTGGTTGCCTTCTATCCTGGCGTGACCGAGTTGGACGATGTGCGCCAGCGTGTGTTGCTGGACTTGTGCTTCAACCTCGGTATCACGGGCCTGAAAGCCTTTCGGCGGATGTGGGCGGCGATTCGCAAAGCCGACTGGGCGACGGCGGCTGTGCAGCTGCTCGATTCGACCTATGCCACACAAGTCGGTGCCCGCGCCACGCGCCTCGCAGAAATGATGCGGACGGGCGCGGACCCGGACTAACTGGCATAGGTCGTGCAAGCGTGGGAGGGCAATGACGACGCCGCCCACCACACCCTTTCCTCACGCCGTCTTGCGCGACGCCTCCGACGCGCTTGCGCTCCTTGACCGCGTGCTCCGTGGGATTGAACACCTCATTGGCGATCCCCGGATCGTGGAGGACTACGCAGCCCGGCTTGCGCAGGATCGGGAAGATGTAACCGCGTTAGTGGAGTGGGCACAAACCCAAGTCGTGCGACGGTGGGAACGGACAGGCCCATGTCAGAAGCGTGTCCGCTACGTCGCCGCACGATCTCAGGCCGATACGGCCGCCGCGGCGGACGAAGCCGCCGCACACGCCGCTGGCACACTCTCTGCCACCTCTCGGTATCACTGGCGCACCTGGAGTCAGGCGCGCGACAGGAGGAAGACCGCATGATCCGCTATCGTGTTCCTGTTCTGGGTACGATCGTACTCATCTTGGGGGCGCTGCTGCTGGCCCGTCCCGCACAGGCGCAGACCATCGTCAATCCGACGCAGGTCACCTTTGAGTCCCCCGATCACGCATTGGCCATTGGGTATGACCTCGGGTACTACCTGAGTGGTGCGGCCAGCCCTGTGCAGACGGTGCGCGTGCCCGTCGCCAGCGTGACGGGCGAAGGCACCTACAGCATTCTGCTCAGCAAGCCGCTCCTAGGGCAGAACTTGATCTTGAAAGCCCGCACGGTGGCAACCGCGTCCGGGGGCGGCGAGATCACAAGCGAGTGGAGCGAACCCTCAAATGCTTTTACTTTCGCCCCAGTAGTCCCGCGCGCCCTTGTCGTGAAGTGACGATGTGGTGGCGCTGGCTGGCCTGGCTCCTGGGGCTGTGCGGGAGATGACCCGATGCGTCTACTGACGCTGGCACCGTCCGGCTGTGCGCCGGATGTGGGTTGGTGGGAGGGCTCCTGGTTTGTGGCCTGGGGCACGCTCGATGGCCGGTTGATCCTCCAGGCGCTCGCCCGTCATGGGACGCTGGTGGGAGAGGCGCGGGTGATCGCCACCGGCCCGAACACCCGCCTCGCCTTTCCCCGCCTCTGTGGTCCGTGGCTGGCCTACCGGGATGATGCGGCCGTGGCCCATCTGTACAACCTGAAGACCGACACGGACGAGACGCTTGTCTCGGTCGTGGGCAACGAGCCCGTGTGTCTGTCTGCCGACCGGCTGGCGTGGCAGATGAGCGGGTGGACGGTCTGCGTGCGGGACATCGCTGGGCAGACAGTGCAGCACACCCGCACGGGGGCACCGACGGGCCTGAGCCACTTCGACGCGCAGGGGTATGTGGTGCTCGTGGATGAGTGCCGCTTCGGCCATCGGGCGGCCGATGGCTGTCTGTATTTCACCGGCACGCCGGGGGACGTCGCCGCCACGCGGCCGTGTTTCGCCGGGAAGTATCGCAGTCACGTTGAGGCTTACGATGGCGACTCCGGCTTGATCGTGTCCTGCGAAGGGGACGACGCCGGCGGGATGGGCGCGCTGGTGCAAGACCAATGGGCACGCGAAGTCCGGCTGTGGCCGGGCGAGGCGTGCAACACCCCGCGGTGTGTGCTGAATGACGCCGGGGAACTGGCCGTCGTGACCTGGGGTGATACGGGGGTACGCCTCGCACTGCTCGATCCCGGCGATGATCTGACACCGTATGAAGCCCCGCCGGGCGTGCCGCTAGAGCCTGTCATCATTTCTGGACTCACGGTCACGCCGATGCGGGGCGATGCGCCACTCAGCACGGTCGCGACCGTGCGCCTCGCGCACGCGCAGACGTGGCGCTGGCTGCTCAACGGGATCATTGATCCGCCGCATGATGGCGCGACACACGCCTTTCATCTGTCGCAGCCCGGCACCTACCAGATGGCCGTGCGCGCGCAGGGTGAGGATGGCGTCGTGGTCACCAGTCCAAGCGTGTCCGTGATCGTGGACACGCCTGCGCCGATCATCGTGCCGCCGCCCGCGCCGTCATACCCCACGGGCTGGCTCGGTGTGCAGACCGGCTTCGGGGAAGTCCGGGGCGCGGGATTGTATGCAGAGTTGCGGGCGCGCGGGTGGGAACTGGCGCGCATCGAAGCGGCTCACAACAGCGACCCGACCATGACGGCGCTGTGCGTGCAGGAAGTGCTCGACGCTGGCCTGCGCCCGCTCACGATCTGCCGGACGCTGCCCGATCTGACCTCGGTGCCCGAGTGGACGGACGTGGAGTGGCAGAACGAGCCGGATCTGGGGACGTGGCCCACGCGCCGCTACTCGCCCGCGCAGTATGTCGCCACGCTGCCAGACGTGATCGCCCTCTGCGCCCGCCGGCATCTGCGCCTCTGGGTGGGCAGCCTCAGCAATCTGTCGGCCGATGCGCTGCTGTGGTTGGAGTTGATCCTGCCGGATACGCACCCATCAGCCGGGATCAGCGTGCATCGGTATCCCCGGAGCAACCTGCAATTCGGCGCGGCCCAGCCCGGTTTCAAAAGTCGCTGGGAAGAAGTGGCCTGCCTGAAGCAGTTGATCGCCCCGCACCCGTTCCTGGTGTCGGAGTGCGGGTATCACCAGAGCGGGTATCGATCGTGTTTCCGCAAGGTGCCGCCGCTAACCAATCAGGAGATCGCGGACCGGATGCGACAAGAGATCGCCTTCTGGCGCGAGGCGGGCGCAGCGGGGCTGGTCTGGTATCAGGTGGGCGAGGACGGCGATCCCAAGTATGGGCTGCAAACACGAGAGGGGACATGGAAGGAACCGCAGTCGAGGGTAGGACGCGATGGCTGAGACAGACGAGGCGCGGGCGCGAGAACTGGTGGATAAGCTAGACGGCTTGGACGGCATGAGTAGAGACGGATATGCGCGCGAGGTGGTTGTGCTGTCTCTTGTCGCTGCCGCCTTTGCCGACGTGAGGGCCGACGAGCGGGCTAAGGCGTTGCAGGAGCGCGAATCAGATGAATCGTGGATGCGGCGTGTCTATCCTGAACATTGCTGGACCCCTGCTGATGGTATTTCGTATGCGGACTGGTGCCGACGCGCCCGAGCACGGTGGGAGGCTGAACACAAGGAACTGAAGGCCGAGCTGGCCAAGATGGGGGCGCGGGGATGACGCCGTACTACGACCACGCGGGCATCACGATCTACCACGGGGATTGCCGGGAAGTGTTGCCTGCTCTGGTGGGCAATGCGCTTGTGACTGATCCGCCCTATGGCATCGGTTGGGGGAGAGCGACGTGGGCCGACGACCCCAAGGCGTATCCCGAACTTATGCGGTGGCTCGTGTCAGAGGGGCAGCGCATCGGTGGCTGGTGCTTTATCTTTCAGGCCCAACTAAACGTCGGGCGCTTTCACGAATGGTTTCCAGATGGCTGGCGTATCTTCGCGGCTTGCAAGAACTTCGCGCAGGTTCGCAAGACTGGCCTTTGGAACAGTTGGGACCCGGTAGTCTACTGGAACAGCGGGCCGAACAGCGGGCCGAACAGCGTCACTGTCAACCGGGACTATCACGTCGGGAACGTCGCCGGATTATTCCGTCATTCCGCAGGACATCCTAGCCCGCGCCCAGTCGATACGATGCGGCATATCGTGGGGATTGCCGCTGCTGAAGGCGAGACAGTGCTTGATCCGTTCGCTGGCAGTGGCACGACGCTCCGGGCAGCAAAGGACCTTGGCCGTAGGGCCATCGGCATTGAGATCGAGGAACGCTACTGCGAGATTGCCGCCAAGCGACTGGCGCAGCAAGTCCTGCCCCTGGAGGCAACCGCATGAGCAACGGCACCGCCATCCCGCGTGGACTCCCGGCTGACGTAGCGACCTGGACGCAGGCAAAGCTCATCGAACACGCCCGCGCCATCTGGGCGCTGTATCAGCAGGACTTAGGCCGCGCCCCGGACGTGGACGGACTCTGCGCCTATCTGTGGCGCATGGGCTACTACAAGGACACCGCTGAGCAGGTACGGGCCTCGCTGCGCGACTCCGACGAATACGCCGCGTTGCACCCCGCACCCCCGGCGCCAGTGCCCAGCACAGGCGGGCTGCGGATCGTCCAGGGCGGCTTCGCGGACGCCAGCGGGCCGGTGAACCCGGTCTTCTGTCATGCGGGCGACCTATTCGCGCTCTACGTGCGCGACCCGGAGACGGTGCGTGGCCAGCTCGACGTGGTACGGGACGCGGGCTACATGGGCATCCGATTCTGGACGACACTCGGCGGCGACTACTGGACGAGTAAGGGCCGCGAGGTCGGCGAGTCCACGACGCCTGACTACTGGGGCCGGCTGGCGACCTTCCTGGGCGACCTGCATGCGCGGGGCTTGCGGAACATCATCAGCCAGGGCGACGTGGGCCTCCTTGCCGACCGGCCGGCGTTCATGCGTCGATTGGGCACCACGATCGACGCAGTGGGTGCGGAGGTCGCAGCCAGTGTGGACGCCGGCAACGAGGCCTGGCAGACGGGCGAGCCGGACCCGGTGCGGCTGGCCGAGATGGTCACGTGGTTCCGCGCGGTCTGTCCCGGCCCATTGCTCACGCTCACCTCGCCACCCGGGGAGACCAAGGCGGAACTGGACGCCTACAGCCTTGATCCGGCCGATCTCTACGACGTCCACGGCTACCGGGGCGGGCACTGGTGGGACAAAGTCCGGCACATCTTCAGCCTCGCCTATGAGGGGCAGCCGGCGCGGCGGCTCGGTGTGCAATCGGAGCCGACTGGGCCGGGACCGCTCGTCAGCGTGACGGAGTACCAGGACGAGTTGACGGACGACACGCTGGCGGCGATGGCCGTGATGTCGCTCATGAGCCGGCAGGCGTGGGTCTACATGAGCAGCCACGGCGTGAGCTGGCAGGGGCCGCTCGAACGCCAGCCCGGATTTTACAGCGTGCCAAAAGCGGTGGCACTCCTCCCGCCCGACATCACGTCCTGGCCGACGCTCATCCACGGCGGGGAGCGCTGGGCCGGTACGCGCGTGTTTGCCGCCTGGGGTGACGTACGAGCCGATCAGGCGTGCAGCGCGGACGGCCGCGTCGCGTGCCTGCTGGACGGCCCCGCGAGCGTGATCCAGGCCACGCCGGAGCGTCCCATCGTCGTCACGACTGACGAGCGCCTGAGTCCCCATGTCCGGCTTGTGGTGGGCCGCTTGGCATAGGTCGTGCAACGGGGAGGCGGCATGAAGCGCTTTAGCTGGTTCTGGCTGCTCGTGATCGCGCTCGGCATCGGCCTGCTGCTCGGCTCGCTCGCCAGCACCTACTGGCTCCCGACGCAGCCGCGTGTCGTGCAGGTCTCGGGCGAGTAACGCGGGGTGGGCCAGTGGCGGGCCGTCAGCCTCATAAGCTGAAGATCGCGGGTTCGAGTCCCGTCCCCGCAACCTGTTCAGGATGTGGTGTTGTGCGTCGCGCGTGAACATTACACCATCGTGAACATCACACTATCGCGAACATCGGCAGATTCGTGAACACGAGAGGAGAGAGGCTGTGAAGATTTCGAGACAGATGATGATCGGGTATCTGGAGCTGTTGCTCGGCGTGTTTGCCTTGCCGCAGTTCGTCGCGCTCATCCCGACCGGATCGTTGCCCTACATCGCGCTGGTAGCCGGGTTGGCGACGTGCATCCTGCGCTGGCTCAATCAGTCGCTTGGGCTGAACTGGCTGAGCGCGGCGGGCTTGCTCACCTTTGCGGCGGGCATCTTCAGCGTGCCCGAACTGCTGGCGCTGATCCCGGTGACGGCCATGCCGGTGATTACCGGGCTGGCGGGTATCCTCACGCTCGTGGCGCGGTATCTGGCGGGCCAGAACCCGGACGACTACGCCGAGCCGGTGGGCGCGCTACTGCACAACGGAGACAACTAGCCATGCAGGCACGCACACACCGTGCGGCGCTCGCGGCTGTGGTCGTGGTCGCGGCCATGTTAGCAACGGCGGCCACCTGCGGGAAGCACCCGAAGCATACCGCCACACTGAGCCTCAACGGCTTTGCTCATGCCCTGATGGGCGTGCAGGATGCCGAGATCGTCCTGTACAACGCGGGCAAGGTGCCGCTACTGATCCATCAAACGATCCAGCGGCGTATCCTGTCGATTGCCACGCTGGCGAATGAGGCGCAGACCACTCTAGACGCGTGGCAGCCAGGGCAGCCGGTGCCGACCGTGCTGGGGCCCGTGCTGGTGGCCGCGAAGGATCTGGTCACAGACATCACGGCGCTCTTGCCGCTCAGCGATACGCTGAAGGCGCAGATCGACGAAATGTATAGCGCCATCACGGACATTCTGATCTTGCTGTCCCAGTAGGAGGGACTATGCCCAATCCTGCCGAAGTCCTCGCGTGGGCGCAGGTTGTCTCTACACTTGTCCAGCTCGGGATCGTCACCGGCACGCAAGTGGCCGCTGTGGTTAAGCTGCTGCTCGAAGCGACCGGCAAGAGTGACGTGGAGTATGCGCCAGAGGATGCGGCGCTCTCCGCCGAGACACATAGCATCCTCGCGGCCATCATCGCCACGGCCCAGGCGCAGAGCGGTGCGCCGCCCGCGTGAGCCAGTACCCGGAGGGCAAGGGGCCGCTCTGCCCCCTCTGTGGGCTTGAGCGGATCAAGCAGCGGGGGGCGAAGCGGTGCCAGAAGTGCGCCCGTGATCCGCACTGGCACGAACGAGACGCCGAGGCGGCGGGCCAGATTGCCAAGGGGTACGAGTGGGCGTGGGCGGAGTGGCAACGGTACATCCGCGCCGCCACCGACCGCTATGCCGGTCCCGCCAAGCGCCCGGTGCGCATCGGCCGGCAGAAGATCCTGGTGGCGTCCGACCTGCATATCCCGTTTCAGGAGCGGGCGGCTGTGGCGGAGATGTTCACGGCCGCCGCGGATTGCGATCTGGCCATCTTCGCGGGCGACTTGCAGGACTCCTACGCCATCAGCCGGTTCCTGAAGTACGAGCATGTGCCGCTCGAAACCGAGTTGGGCGAACTCACGGTGTTTCTGGAACACGCCTCGCAGACGTGGCCGCGCGTGATCCTGCTCGAAGGCAATCACGGGCTCGCGCGGTTTCAGAAACAGCTGTTGGACCGGCTCCCGGAAGAGATGATTAAGGCCGTGCAGTTTCTGGCCGGCGGCAACCTGTCCCTGCTCGCCGCGTGTGCCAAGCGGTTCCCGAATGTGAGCGTCGGCTCAACGACGGTGGATCGGCACCGGCTGGACTGGCTGTATCAGGTGGGCGATCTGCTGGTGTGTCACGCCGAGAAGTTCAGCATCGTGCCAGGGTCCGCGATGCGGAAACTCGAAGAGTGGCTGACCGACATGACCCGCACCCTGGGGCTGGCCCCGTGGCGGGTCGTGCTGCAGGCGCACACCCATCAGCATCTGAAAATGCCGTGGCATGGTACGGATCGGCTGCTATTGGAAACCATGTGCCTGTCGGGGCTGCACGGCTACCAGATCCAGGCCCGGATCGGCGGGCGCCCGCAACAGCGGGGCTGGATCACGCTCGAACAGGTCGATGGCGTGACCGACCCGAACAGCGTGCGGGACTTCAACTGGGATCTGGAGCAGGCGTTCCGCGAGCACGCAGCATGAGGACACCCTGATGCCCCATCTGTCACTGCCTGAGCTGGCTGACATCGTGCGTAACGAGATCAAGCAGGGTCAGATCACGGAGGCGTACATCCACGACCCGGCCTTTTTCGTGGCGGGCATGACTGAGGGCCAGCGGGTCACGATCAACCCCGTGCCCGACACGGCCGACGTGTGTATCCACGAGATGCTTCACCGGCACTTCCCCCACTGGTCGGAATCCTACGTGCGGCTTCGGACGCGGGCGCTCCTGCGTTATCTCGGGGATGACGGGATTCGCCGGCTGTGCCGCCTCTACGACAAGGTCAAGAAGCCGGGGCGGGCCAAGAGCATGGAGGACGCGGGCTGATGTGGAAGACCTCGGAGGAACACGTCACGCAGGTGGTCGCGGAAACGTCTGCGGAGATGCGGGCGAAGTACACCGCCGGCCAAGTCCAGCATGGCGGGCGGCTGTGGCAGAAGCGCGGACTCTTGGCCCACGCCATCGAGGAAGCCGACGACCAGGCGGTGTACCTGCGCACCCTGCGGCACCAGATCCCAGCGCTGGCGCACACGCTGGCCGACCTCGCCGGCTGCTACGACGCGTTGCCTGATCGACAGATGGCCATTGAGCAGGAACTGCGCCACTGGCTGCTGGAGCCGAGCGAGGAGCCATGAAAGTCGGCCTCGATATCGACGGTGTGCTTGCGGACTTTGTCTCAGCCTTTGTGGAAACGATTGAGGCTGAAACCGGCCTGCGCATCCCCGTGCCGCCGACCTCGTGGGACTGGCATCGGCACTGGCTGAGCGATGAGCAAGACGCACGCGTGTGGCATCACATCGAGGAAAACGCGGGCTTCTGGTGCAACATCGCCAGTGACGCGAGCGTTGGTCCCGCCAGGTGGGCGCAGTTGGCCGACATGGAGTGGGGACACGACTTGTACTTCCTAACCTACCGGCCGGGGCGCGTGGCGAAGTGGCAAACGGAACACTGGCTGCGAGAACACGGCCTCTGGAATCCGACCGTGCTCATCACCGAACACAAAGGGCGCGTGGCCAAGGCGCTGGGTCTGGACTGCTACATTGACGACCGGCCGGCGTATTGCCTGGACGTTCGGCGGGACAGTCCCGAGACGCGGGTGTATCTGCGGCAAGCGCCTTACAATCGGGCAGAGGAACTCGCGCTCATCGCAGCCGACGTGACCCCCGTGCCGGACGTGATCACGATGCTGGACCGGGAGGGGCTATGAGTGTGTCTACTTGTTCAGTCCTGTTGCCCGTGGGCCGGATTACGTTTAGCGGAGTGGACCGTATGAGCAATGAAATGAGTACGAACGACGAGTGTCGCATCTGCCGTGGCGCAGGCTGCGTGGATAGCGACTACATCTGCCATCTCTGCCACCCGCCGGGCCGCTCGAACAGCAACGACGGCGGCGTGTGCGTCCACTGCGGACGGACGCTGTTGCCGACAACGCCGACTGATGGGCAGTTCACAAGAGATGAAACGGTCGCAAGGGTTGATCTATCCGAACCCGGCCCGCTCATGCTGACCATCGAGCGGGCCAGCAATGGCTATATCGTGCGCTACGATGGGGACACGCATGTCATCGAGACCGAGGACGACATCAACCTCACAGACGCCGATGGGGCCGACGCGCGGGCCTTTGTGGATTTGTGCAACCTCCTCGCCGAACTCGTCGGCGTGCTGGGCAGCCGCTACGATGCTCAGCGTGCCTACTGCGTGACGTATCCCGGCGACAAGCACGCCACGTTTGACACCGCCGAGTGCCCTGTGTGCCGGCGAGGGGGCGCGGACGGCCGCCAGGACGATCTTGGGGCGGGTCGTGGCTAGAAATGCGTGCAAACGCATGGTAGCGTGTGTCCAGTGCGGGGAGCCGATAGCCATCAGTCGCCAGTGGGGGAAGTTCTGCTCAGCCGCGTGTCGGGCACGAGCGCACCGCACAAAGCGGGCAGCGTTGCTCCTCGCCCGCGTGGACACCCTAGAAGCCACCTGCCGGGCGCTGGTGTCCGAGTGTGACAGCCTGCGGGCACTGGTGCGGGGAGGGAGACCGTGCTGATTGACCTGAACGGCCGCGTGCCGCTCAAGATGTGGCTGACCGAGATTGAGCCGGGGGCGCTCGAACAGGCGCAACATCTGACCCAGTTGCCCTTTGCGTTTCATCACGTGGCCGTGATGCCTGATTGCCACCAGGGCTACGGGATGCCGATCGGGGGCGTGTTGGCGACAGAAGGCACGGTCATTCCGAACGCCGTTGGCGTGGATATCGGTTGCGGCATGTTGGCTGCGCGGACCTCTCTGGACATGCTAGACCGCGACACGCTCAAGGCGATCCTGGGGGATGTTCGCAAAGCTGTGCCGGTGGGCTTTGCCCATCACGCGGACGCGCACGACCTGGGTGAGTGGATGCCAGCCGGGCCGGTCTCGGAGCGAGAAGCGAACGCGGCGAAGCGCCAGGTGGGCACACTGGGCGGCGGCAATCACTTCATCGAGGTTCAGCGTGGCGATGATGGCCGAATCTGGCTGATGCTCCATAGCGGCTCCCGCAACATCGGCCTTCAGGTGGCGCAGCATTACAACAAACTGGCGAAGGCGCTGAATGAACGGTGGCACGTCAGCATCCCGGCCGAGTGGGATCTGGCGTTCCTGCCGCTGGACTCTAACGAGGGCGTAGCCTATCTCGCGGAGATGAACGCCTGCCTTGCGTTTGCGAAGGCCAACCGCTTCGCCATGCTGGCCGCGATTCAAGGCGTGATGGCTGGGCACGTCGCCTGCGAGTGGGATCGCATCGAGAACATCCACCACAATTACGCCGTCCTAGAGCATCACTTCGGGCACAACGTGCTGATTCACCGGAAGGGCGCCACGTCCGCACGCGCGGGGCAGGTCGGCATTATCCCTGGCTCGCAGGGCACGCGCAGTTACATCGTCAAGGGACTGGGCCACCCAGACTCGTTTACATCCTGTTCGCATGGGGCGGGGCGGAAGATGGGCCGGAAGCAAGCCGAGCGCACGCTGGATCTGGCCGACGAGCAACGGAAGCTCGACGAGCAGGGCATCCTCCACGCGCTGCGGGGGAAGGGCGGTCTTGATGAGGCGCCGGGGGCATATAAGTCGATTGATGAGGTCATGGCCCAACAGACCGACCTGGTAGCAATTGAGGTCGGATTGCAACCGCTGGCCGTAGTGAAAGGGTAAGGAAGGACTGTGACACGAGCGAGTGACCACTCCTCTACATCGGCGTCTGCTGACCGAGACAAGGTAACACCCGCCCCCCGCTGGCGTGCCCGCTACTCAGGCCCAGGGCGGTCGGGAACTTGTGTGTGTGGTCACAGTTGGGACTCGCACCATTTGTGCTGCGTGATGAACCAGCAATACCTCGACGAGACGGGCGAAAGCTACGTGCCCTGTGAGTGTGAGGCGTTTGGGTTCAACGAAACCGGCGGCCTGGACGCCGAGGGGCTCCCGCACTGTGGGCAGTACCGGGATACCCTCGACACGAGCAGTTGACCGATATTGTAGGTGTTTTTCGGACAGATCCCGCCCGCTAGGCACCCGGCCCGCCTGACTCCCCCGCCCGCGCTTCCCGCTGTTTCCCCCATCGCCTGACTGCCATCTGCCGCCCCGCCTCGCTGCGCTAGGCTGGCGTGAGCTGCGCTTTTTCGTGCCTTTCGTGCCTGTCTGGCACAGCCCTTGCCCGCCTGCCGCGCGCCACCTGACACGTTTTTGTGCCAATCCGGGCAGGTTCTAACTATTTATTTTCAGTGCGAGTTTTCCTTGACAGGCTTTCGCGCTTGTCGTAAATTGTGCTCACCATGATTCACCGAGACATGAGCACAGAGCGGGCACGGCTGATCACCATCAGGATCGAGCGGGACTTGACCTGGAAGGCGCTGGGCGCCGAGGTGGGGCTGTCACTCCATTGTCTGTATCGGTTCGCGCGTGGCGGGAACCTGAACGAGCGGCATCTCGCGCGGGTGCAACGGTGGCTCTTGGGCCAGAGCATCAGCGACGGGCTGCCGCAGAAAGGAGCGGACGTGCCGGAGGGACGTGTCGCGTAAGGCATCGGAGGGGAGGGCCATATACATGCTGGGAACGATACCCGCAGCGCACACATCTGAGGTGCTGAGGGACCGTGGCGAACAACCGGCGGCAGGCTCCACTGCTGCCACTGAAGCGTCCCATGCGGGGCGCGTGGCCCTCCCGCCCGACGTGCGCTCCCCCGCGCCCACGGACATCCTTCTCGATGACATCGTGCTCGATGCAGGCACGCAGGCACGCGCCAGCATCGACGACGAGTTGGTGACGGAGTACGCAGAACAAACAACGACCGGCTCGGAGTTTCCTCCGGCAGTCGTCTTCTTTGACGGCGACCACTACTACATGGCTGATGGGTTCCACCGAGCGTTGGCGGCGCGCCGAGTGGGTCGCAACGCCATCGCCTGTGAAATCCGCGCAGGCACGAAGACCGATGCACTGTGGCACGCCCTCGGCGCGAATCGCCAGCATGGAAAGCGCCTGACGCCGACCGACAAGCGCCACGCGATCCTGCTCGCCCTGCAGACGTTCTACTTCGAGCGGGAGATGGCGGAGAAAAGCACAAGGGAGATCGCCTCACAGGTTGGGTGCGCGAAGAGCTACGTCGATAACCTAATCGCTGAGCATCAGGTGGCCACTACTGGCCACCTGCCCTCCCGCGTGACCGGCAAGGACGGGAAGAACTACCCGGCGAGACGGCAGGCCCCGCCCGCCCGTCCCGCAGAGACCAAGACCTCCAAGTATCCGGATCGTTCTCCGTCGGCAGTCCAGCAGCGCCGCGAGCAGATGCAGAAGCTCGCAGCGACGGGGCACACGTCGCGTCAGATTGCTGCGGCTGTGGGGGTTGGGCTTGATGGCTGTCGCGTGAGGTTACGACAACTTGGGATTGATGTGCCAGCAGACCAGATCGTTGGCAGGGCTCGGCAGCACGACCCAAACCGCATTGTCGAGCAGATGGTGATAGATGCGGAGAACCTCACGGCCGACACGGGATTGATCGACTTTGCCGGGCTAGACACCGCACGGCTAACCGGCTGGATTACCACCCTGGAGGAAGCCAAACAGTCACTTGGCGCGTTCATCGTCAGACTGAAAAAGGAGAGAGGACGTCATGTCGAAGCAGCCTGAACCCGTCACGCAGGGGAAGAGGATCAAGCCTGGATCAAAGATCCGACCCGTCCCTATCGCGGCCATGCGCGTGCCGCCCGTCAACATCATCCAGCGCGCCTTCAGCAAGGCACAGGCCAACAAGTACGCAACCGAACTGGACCTGAACAAGCTGGGCTACCCGGTCATCAACTACCGCGAGGGCATCTATTGGATCGTGGATGGTCAGCATCGAATCGCAGCTCTCAAGCAGAGGGGTTTCGGAGAAGAGATGCTGGACTGCGAGGTCTATGAAGACCTCACGGATGCCGAAATGGCTGCGATCTTCATCGGTCGAGACGACCGGCGTCGGGTCAGTCCGTTCTCGAAGTTCCACATCAGTTGTACCGCCGAGTTTGAGCGCGAGTGCAACATCCGGCGGATCGTAGAGTCGCAAGGACTGAAGGTCTCTCAGTCTGCCGAAGACAACTGCATCGGGGCCGTCGGAGCGCTGTATCGCGTGTACGACCGGGCTGGCGATACGGTCCTGGGCCAGGCGCTACGAAGCATTCGCGACGGATTCTCCGGCGATCCGGCGGCCTTCGACAGCTATCTCATCCAGGGACTCGGCCTGTTCTTCAACAGGTTCAATGGGCAGACGGATGAGCGGCACCTCGTCTCGCAACTCGCGCATACCCAATACGGCGTAACCGGCCTCCTTCGACGCGCAGAAGCACAGCGCCAGCGCACGGGCCACCAGAAGGTGCAGTGCGTAGCGGCAGCGGTCGTGGACCTCTACAACAAGAACATTCAGACCAAGAAGCGTCTTCCGAACTGGTGGAAGTCAGCAGAGGTATGAGCCCGGCGCACACAGAAACGCCCCGGTGGAGGCCGGGGCGTCAACCTGAAAGGAGAGCAACAACCATGACAATGATTGACTTCTTTAGGGCTGGTTGTCAAGGCCCCCCGCCCGATGAGATCGCGCAACTCGGGGCCATCTTGACCCGCGAGGCGCAGCAGCCACCGATGCGGAGCGCCACGGGCCTGTTGCCGCACACCAAGGCCATGCGCCGGCTGGGTGATTGTGCCGACCCGCCGTCCGTGCTGAACGGACAGCGCGTGAACGCGGACGCGGCTCGCACGCGGCACGCGCGCACAGCCGCCGCTGCCGCGTCGAATCGGCCCGCCATCGAGGCCGCCGGAGACGAACTCCACGAGTTGCTGTGCGTCATGGGCCAGCACGGGCTGACGCCGTGCCGCTGTCAGGAGATGGCGCGGATCATCATCGGCGTGTTTCTGGCGCAGGCGGAGGGCCAGCTCTAATCATGGCTTGCATGGAGCACATCTGCGCAGACTGTGACTGGTGGGGTAGCGATAACACCCGCGGACCCGCCACGTGCCCCAAGTGCGGCAGCGATCGGGTGCGGCATGTCTTCGATGAGCCGCCCGACCGCGACGAGTGCTGGTATCAACGCCGAGACGAGGAACCGGCCAACGAACCGGCCATCGAGCCGGAAGAGGAGACGTAATGGCAGACCCACAGACGGCGTTGCAGGCCCTGGATCGTGGCGCAATGGCATTGCCCGAAGTCGTAGGGCGGGTGCGGCGGATTCAGGAAGTGATGCAAACCCTGATGAAGCCGGATGTCCACTACGGCACGATCCCCGGCACACCGAAACCGACCCTCTACCAGCCGGGTGCGGAGTTGCTGTGCTCCACGTTTCGGATCGCACCGTCTCCGCAAGTCGAAGACCTCTCCACGTCGAACACGGTGCGTTATCGCGTCACCATGCGGGGCATTCTCCAGACGACAGGCGAGATGCTTGGGGAGGGCGTGGGCGAGTGCAGTTCCGACGAGGAGAAGTATCGCTGGCGTCGGCCCGTCTGCGATGAAGAGTGGAACGAGACCGCCGAAGACCGGCGGCGGGAGAAGTGGACGAAGGGCAAGAGCG
>JAQTLU010000023.1 GCA_028714735.1 Gallionellaceae bacterium
CCATGGAGGCCACGTTGCGCGGGATCGCGGCGATGGCGAAATCGGTCTGCTCCAGCACCAGCCGGCCGGCCTCGATCTTCGAGATGTCGAGGATGTCGTTGATCAGCCCGAGCAGGTGGCGCCCGGCACTGCCTATCTTGTCCATCTGCTCCATCTGCCGCGGGTCGAGATCGCCGCGCATGAGCAGGTGGGTCATGCCCAGGATGGCGTTCATCGGGGTGCGGATCTCGTGGCTCATGTTGGCCAGGAAGGCGCTCTTGGCCCGGGTCGCCGCCTCGGCCCGGTCGCGCGCCTCGGCCAACTCCAGGGTGCGCGCCTCGACCAGCCTTTCGAGGTGGTGGCGGTGCCGGTCCAGTTCATCGGCCAGGCGTTTCTTCTCGGTGATGTCCGCCTTCACCGCCACGTAGTGGCTGATCGTGCCATCCGGCTGGCGCAGCGGCGTGATGATGGCGAACTCGACATACTCGCTGCCGTCCTTGCGCTTGTTGATGAACTCGCCCTGCCAGGGACGGCCCTGGGTCAATGATTCCCAAAGTGCGCCATAGGTGTCTTTCGGCGTTTTCTCGGAATGCAGGATGCGCGGGTTCTGGCCGATGGCTTCCTCGCGGGAGTAACCGGTGTTCTGCACGAAGGCCTCGTTGACGTATTCGATCTCGGCCTCCAGGTTGGCGATGACGATGCTTTCCGGGCTCTGCTCCACCGCCTGGGCGAGTTTGCGCAACTGTGCCTCGGCCTGCTTGCGCGCACTGATGTCGCGGCTGACGGTAAAGACCATGGGCTCGTCCCCCACCATCGCGCCTCCGATGCTGACCTCCACTTCGTAGGCCGTGCCGTCCTTGCGGCGATGGCGGGTCTCGAAGGTGGCGCTGGCCATCGAAAGTTGCGCGAAATTCACCCTGACTTCCGCCTCGGTCAGATTGGCTTCCCAGTCCCAGGTATGCAGGTCGAGCACCTCCTCGGGGGTATAGCCGAGCATTTCGGCGAAACGCGGGTTGGCCTCCACCACCTGGTGTTGCTGATTGATGATGGCGATGCCGTCCTGCGAGCTTTCCATGAGCAGGCGGCGGCGCAGCGCCTCGCTCTCCAGGGCCGCCTCGGCCAGCCTGCTTTCGGTGTGGTCGTGCGTGATGCCGAGGACCTCCCTGACCTCGCCCTGCTCGTCGACCAGGGGTACGCAGGTGATCTGGAGGATGCGCGTTACGCCGTCGGCCAGCACGATCCGGGTCTCCAGGGATTGCGGGCTGCGGGTCCGGAATGCCTCCCTGAGCGTAGGCAGATAGGCCTCGTACACTTCCGGCGGCCAGACTTCCTCCTCGCGCCGTCCGATGAAGTCGGCAGTGGGACGCCCGGTGAGCCGGCGGGTCGCCTCGTTGATGTAGCGGATGATCAGGTCGCGGTCATAGATCGTGACCACGTCCGGGATGTTTTCCAGCGCCCGCCGAAACCGCTCTTCGCTGTCGCGCAGGGCGGTTTCGGCGGCCTTCCGGCGCTGGACCTCCGAGGTCAGCCTGCGTATCCACCAGGCCAGGCCCAGCAGCACCACGGCGAACAGGGCCAGCAAGCGCATGAACTGGGGATAGTCGAAGCCATCCTCATAGCGGACGGGTAACCACTTGCGGTAGATGGTGTCGCGTTCCGCGGCCGAAATGGAATCCAGGGCCTGGTCGAGTATCCCGGCCAGGGGCGCCCAGTCCTTGCGCACCGCCATGGCCTGGGCATTGATATACGGGGTCTGCCCGGCGATCTTGAGCGTGGTCAGGTTCAGCTTCGCCAGGTAATAGTCGACCACGAGCATGCTTTCGACGAAGGCGAAGACCTCTCCCCGTTGCAGTTGCTCCAGGCCTTCCCGCACCGTCTTGACCCGGACCAGGCGGATTTCGGGAAAGTCCCGCGGCAGCCAGTCCGCGACCGCATAGCCCGCCACCACGGCGACCCGTTTCCCGGCCAGCTCGCGCAGGTCGGCGATATAGGTGACCTCCGAATTTGTCACGATGACGATGGGAATGCGCATGTAGGGCTGGGTGAAGGCCCAGAATTCGGTGCGCTCGGGAGTCGTCACCACGGAGGTCGTCATGTCGATCTCATGGTGTTTCAGCCGGGCATACGCCTCCTGCCAGCTCAGGTTGCGCAAGCGCTCGAATTTCACGCCCAGCCGCTGTTCGATGAGCCGCAGATAGTCCGCGGTCATCCCGGACGGCTCGCCGCGCGCGTCGACGAATTCGACCGGCGGCCAGCCCGGGTCCTGCACCACGCGGATGACCGGATGCTCGCGCAACCAGGCCCGCTCCGGCGCGGTCAGTGTGGCCAGCGGGGCGGCCGGGGACACCGTAGCCGCCGGGTGGACATCCTGCCTCGCCTCTGACGCCAGCGCCGGCAGGCAAAGCGTCAGGGCCGCGAGAAAAACCGCGGCCGGCACGATGCTGAACATCTGTCTGATCAGCACCTTGGCCATGTCATCAGACGGGACCATTCAGGATGTGCATCGCCCCGAACATCGTTGTCCAATGCCTCAAGCAGGCGAAGCGGCAGGACGCGGCCCGGTCCCGGGCGTAGGCCGCGTCCGGCATCCGTTCAGTCCGTTTGCGCCGCATCGGCATAGCGGTCGGCGATGGCGACGAACTCATCCTGGCGCGCCAGGAAGGCATCCACCACGTCCGGATCGAACTGGCTGCCGCGGCCTTCGACGATGATCGCGCGCGCCTGTTCGAAGCTCAGCGCAGGCTTGTAGACCCGGCGCGAGACCAGGGCATCGAATACGTCGGCCAGCGCCATCAGCCGGGCCGAGATCGGGATCGCCTCGCCGGCCAGGCCGTCCGGGTAGCCGCCGCCATCCCATCGTTCGTGATGCCAGAGGGCGATTTCCCTGGCCAGGGTCAGGAACGCCACCGGCTTGCCGGTATCGCGCACGGCGCGGTCGATGGCGTCGGCGCCGAGCCTCGCGTGGGTCTTCATGATGGCCCACTCTTCCGGCGTGAGCTTGCCCGGCTTGAGCAGGATGGCATCCGGTATGCCGACCTTGCCGATGTCGTGCAGGGGCGCCGACTTGGTGATCAACTGGATGGTGTGCTGGTCCAGGCTGGCCTGGTAACGGGGCAGTTCGCCCAGCTGGTGGGCCAGGCTGGCGACATACTCCTGGGTGCGGCGGATATGGTTGCCGGTTTCGGAATCGCGGGTCTCGGCCAGCTCGGCCAGGGCGTGCAGGCCGACGTCCTGGATGGTCAGGATTTCTTCCATGCGCCGGGCCACCTCGGCCTCCAGCCAAGTGTTCTGCTCGACCAGACGATCGCGCGCCTGTTTCAGTTCCAGCTGGGTCGCCACCCTGGCCAGGACGATGGCGGGCTTGATCGGTTTGGCGATGTAGTCGACCGCACCGAGACTGAAACCGTGTTCCTCGTTGACCTCGTCGTCCAGGGCGGTGACGAAGATGACCGGGATGTCGCTCGTCTGCGGATCTTCGCGCAGATGCACCAGCACGGCGTAGCCGTCCATTTCGGGCATCATGACATCGAGCAGGATCAGGTCCGGCCGGGGCGTCGACGCGGCCGTCTCCAGCGCCCGTTCACCGGAATTGGCCGCCCGCACACGGTAATGCGGTTGCAGCACCCGGGCCAGCAGCGCCAGGTTGGCGGGTTCGTCATCGACAATCAGTAACGTGGCGGACGTCATTCGATTTCACCGATAAGCTTGATTGCGCAGGACATGGATATCCCGAGCCGTATTCCATTAACCTTAGCGAAACATTCCACCAAGTTGAACGCCATGTAGGTATTTATACGCCAAGCAAGGGCTGTTTATTGATTCGGCATCCACGAGGATCGCCCACTTTGCTTGATTATCCCTGCTTTTCCTACAGAATTCGCCGGATCCCGAGCCATGGCCACTGAAGCCGGACACCCCCGCCGCATCCCCGCCAGCATCTGGGCGCTGGGCTTCGTCAGCCTGCTGATGGACGTATCGTCCGAGCTGATCCACAGCCTGCTGCCGGTGTTCATGGCCAGCGCGCTCGGCCTGAGCGCCTTGTCCATCGGCCTGATCGAGGGCGCCGCCGAGGCCACCGCCCTGATCGTCAAGGTCTTCTCCGGCGCCCTCTCCGACTATTGGGGCAAACGCAAACCCCTCGCCGTGCTGGGCTATGGCCTGGGCGCCTTGTCCAAGCCCCTGTTCGCCCTCGCAGGCGGCGCCGGCCTGGTGGTGGCAGCCCGCCTGATCGACCGGGTCGGCAAGGGCATCCGCGGGGCGCCACGCGATGCCCTGGTCGCCGATATCGCCCCGGCGGAATTGCGCGGGGCGGCCTTCGGCCTGCGCCAGGCCCTCGATACCGTGGGCGCCTTTCTCGGTCCGCTCCTGGCCATGGTCCTGATGCTGCTGTGGGCCAATGACTTCCGCGCCGTGTTCTGGGTCGCCGTCATACCCGCCTTTCTCTCCGTGGCCCTGCTCGCCTTCGGTGTCCAGGAACCGGAACGCAAGGCCGCGGCGAAGCGCAGCAATCCGGTCCGCCTGGACAATCTGCGCCGGCTGCGCACTCCCTTCTGGTGGGTGGTCGGTATCGGCGCGGCCTACACCCTGGCCCGCTTCTCCGAGGCCTTCCTGCTCCTGCGCGCCCTGCAGACCGGCCTGCCGATCGCCTACACGCCCATGGTGCTGATTGCCATGAACGGGGTGTACGCCCTGAGCGCCTACCCCTTCGGCAAACTGTCGGACAGGCTGAACCACACCACGCTGCTGGCCTGGGGGATGGTCGTCCTGATCGGTGCGGATGCCGCCCTGGCATGGGGAGGCCACTGGAGCCTGATCTGGCTGGGCATCCTGCTCTGGGGGCTGCACCTCGGCCTGACCCAGGGCCTGCTGGCGCGGATGGTGGCCGATACGGCACCGGCCGACCTGCGCGGCACTGCCTATGGCCTGTTCAACATCGTCAGCGGCATCGCCATGCTGGCCGCCAGCGTCCTGGCCGGGCTGCTTTGGGACCGCCTGGGGGCGGCCTTCACCTTCATCGCCGGCGGCAGCTTCAGCGCCCTGGCCCTGGCCGTCACCCTGGTGCATGCACGGCATCCGGCCCGTCCATAGCCCGGCGGGATAGGTGTTTCATACCAGCAACAGCTGGTTACATCTGCACTACAGGACGGAAATCTGCCCCTTTCATTCAGGGCGCACTCTGGCTTCACCCGTGAATTGCGGGGCTTTCAAAAAGGAGTCGAAAATGAGTGCCCTATCGAAATCAGTCACGGCATTCGCCCTGGTTGCCACCCTTGCGGCCGGTCCGGCCCTGGCAGGTCCATTTCCCTGCATGCCGATGCAGATGATGTCCGGAGCGCCGGATTGCAGCCGCCAGGCAGCCCCGCAAAGCCAAGCCTGTCCAGCCCCGGAGGAATGGCATGACCAGGAATGTGCCGGTAACGGCCAGGACATCGGCGCCACCCTGGCCGGCATGGCGGCGGGCGGCATGCACATCGCCACGACGGTGATCAATGCCATTTTCGGGACCCCGGACAGATAAACCACTCGTCCTTGTGGCCCTGGCGCCGCAGGACTCGGCACAGGGCCGATCGCAACAACCCGGCCGGCCTCGTTTCCCCTCCGGCAAAATGCCGCTTTGATGCAGGTCAAACCAGCGCTAAAATAACCGACTGTTTTCGTTGGTTATAAGGAGGATTGAAATCATGAACACACAGGAACGGATCCATGAGCAGGTCACCGGCCACCCGGTCGTGCTTTACATGAAGGGCACGCCGCAATTCCCCCAATGCGGCTATTCGGCCACTGCGGCCCAGGTACTCAAGGCCTGCGGCACCGACTTTTTCGCGGTCAACGTCCTGGCCGATCAGGAAATCTTCCTGGGCCTCAAGGACTACGCCAACTGGCCCACCTTCCCCCAGCTGTATATCAAGGGCGAACTGGTCGGTGGCGCCGACATCATGCGGGAGATGTACCAGAGCGGTGATCTGCAACGCATGCTGACCGAACTCTGACCGTAGCGCCCGGCCCCTTCCCATGCGGGGGCCCGGCCGGCTAAAGTTTGCCGCATCGCTACCGATATAGCGGCAACATCTGGAATCCGCCGACACCGCATGGGAGGCCGTTTGACATCCGGAAGACACGCCGTACTGATCGCCGGCCTGGCCATGGCAGTTGCGCTTACCGCCTGGTTCGCGCCCCCTTGGGCGCGGGTCGGGGCGGTGTTCGTTGCCGCCATCCTGGCCTGGTACCTGGCCACCCGGCATGGCGTGACCACGAGCGCGGCCGTCGAACCCGCATCCGGCAAGACCGGCAACGATCTCAAGACCCTTACCGACGGGATCGTCGCCGCCACCGAGGGTGAATGCCTGAACAGCCGTAACGAACTGGAGCGTACGATCGGCCTGATCCGGAGCGCCTCCGACACCCTGTCGGCCAGCTTCAACAACATGCACGCGCACATCCAGGCCCAGCACGACTTCGCCTTGCAGGTAGCCAGCAAATTGGGCGGCAACCTCGAGGACGGCGCCAACCTGCAGTTCTCCGAATTCATCCAGGACACCTCGAAGACCCTGGACTCCTTCATCGACAGCACGGTATCGACCAGCAAGATCGCCATGGGGCTGGTCGAATCGATGGAGACCATCGACACCCAGGTCCAGGCCGTGCAGAACATCCTGGGCGAAATCGAGGCCATCTCCAAACAGACCAACCTGCTGGCGCTGAACGCCGCCATCGAGGCCGCCCGGGCCGGCGAGGCCGGGCGGGGGTTTGCCGTGGTCGCGGATGAAGTCCGCAGTCTGTCGATGCGCACCAACCAGTTCAGCAGCGAGATCCGCCACCACATGGATGAGGTGCACGGCTCGATCGACCAGGCCCATGACGCCATCCTTTCCGTCGCCTCCATGGACATGAATTTCGCCCTCCAGTCGAAAAGCCGGCTCCAGGCCACCATGGCCCGGCTGGAAGAGATGAACCTTGAGATGGGCAGGGCGATAGAGCACATCGACAAGCTCGCCGAACAGGTCAATCTGGAAGTCCACTCGGCGACCCAGGCACTGCAATTCCAGGACATCACCAACCGGCTGACCGGCCAGACGGCCCGGCACCTGGAATCCTTGCGAGTGATCATGGCCGGCATGAACCTGGCCGTGCAGGATACTGAACCCCGTCCACCAGCCAGGCAGAAGCCGGCGCAATCGGGCAACGCCTGATTTCCTGCGCGGGCGGCATGGCTCGTCGCCGGGTGTATTCTGAATCGTCCGCCTGGAAACCGGCCTGACTTACCCTTCGACCACAGGAGTCCCGAACATGCTGATTACCGAGAAGATCGATGACCATATGGCCCGCCTCAGCCTGGACGGACGCTTCGATTTTCACTCCCACCGCGACTTCCGGTCCGCCTACGATGCCGTCCTGGCGCGTCCGGAAATCCACCAGATCGCGATCGACTTCGGCCGGGTCGACTACCTCGACTCGTCCGCCCTCGGCATGCTGTTGCTGCTGCGCGAAAAGGCCGAGGCCGGCAACAAGAAGGTGAAGCTGACCAACCTGACCGGCTCGGTCAAGCAGGTCCTGGAAATCGCCAACTTCGGCAAGCTGTTCACCATCGAGTAAGCCCGGTGGGCACCGTGACCAAGCCGCTGACCATCCTGGTGGTCGACGACACCCCTGCCGACGTCGCCCAACTGGAAGCGGTCGCGCGTCAGCTCGGCCATGCGGTGATCGTCGCCGGCGACGGCATCGAGGCGATCGAAAAATACCGGTCGGCGTCGCCCGACCTGATCTTCATGGACATCCTGATGCCCGGGCTGGACGGCATCGAGGCCGCACGGCAGGTGCGCGCCCTGCCCTGCGACCGCTGGGTGCCCATCGTCTTCTTCGCGGCCCCGGACAGCATGGCCGGGATACTCAGGGGCCTTGAAGCCGGCGGCGACGACTACCTGGTCAAGCCAGCCGACCTGCAGGTGATCCGGGCCAAGATCAAAGCCTATGCCCGTGCCCTGACCCTGCAGGATGAAAGCCGCCGCTACGCCAGGGAACTGGCGGCCTGGCGCGACGACGCCGAGGAGCAGAGCCAGCTCGGCCAGTACATCATCGGCCGGCTGCTGGATTCCGCCGGACTCCGGGACCCCATGGTGCAGTGGCTCAATACGCCGGCCCAGTCCTTCAGCGGCGACCTGGTCTGCGCCAGCCGCGGGCCCGGCGACATCCTCTATCTGATGCTGGCCGACGCCGCCGGTCATGGCCTGTCGGCCGCGCTGACCGCCCTGCCGCTGACCCAGGTCTTCCACGGCATGGTCGCCAAGGGTTTCCCCATCCACACCATCGCCGAGGAACTCAACGGCAAGCTCAAGGCCTTCCTGCCGATCGACCGCTTCGTGGCCGCCTCCCTGGTGGCCCTGGACACCCGCAACCAGACCATAGAAATCTGGAACGGCGGCAACCCGGACGTGCTGTTCATCAATGACCAGGGCGAGGTGGCCATGCGCTGGCCCTCGCGCCACCCGCCCCTCGGCATCCTGCCGCCGGCATTGTTTTCCGGCGCCACCGAAGTGGTCAGCTATCAGCATCCCGGTGAGATGGTGCTGTTTTCCGACGGCATCATCGAGGCGGAAAACCCGGACGGCCAGCGCCTGAACATGCATGGCCTGGAGGCCTTGCTCGCCCAGGCGCCGAGCGGTGAGCGCCTGCCCGCCATCGAGGCCGGGGTGGCCCGGCAACTGGCCGGACGGCGGGAACACGACGACCTCTCGGCGATCGTGGTCAAGGTGCCGATCGAGCGCAGGCAAACCGTGCGCTCCAGCCAGGCCGCCAGCGCGCCGGACCGGCATGTCTCGGAATGGCGCATGGAACTCAGCTGGGGCCCCGAGGAATTGCGCAGCATGGACGTGGTGCCCGCCCTGCTCGGCTTCATGGGCCAGATCAAGGGATTGCAGACGCATCAGGGCCAGTTGTTCCTGATCCTTGCCGAACTGTTCAACAACGCCCTCGATCATGGCGTACTGGGGCTGGATTCCCGTACCAAGAGCCTGGATGGCGGTTTCGAGCGCTATCTGGAGGAACGGGAAGGCCACTTGAACGAGCTTCGCGATGGCCGCATCGACATGGCCTTCCATCGCCACCTGCTCGATGGCCGCACGGTCCTGGACATCCGGATCAAGGACAGCGGCGTCGGCTTCGACTGGTCTGCCTTCCTGGACAGCTCGAACGATGATCAAGGCCTCTACCAGACCCATGGCCGGGGCATCAGGCTGGTCAGGAACCTGTGCCAGGAACTGTCCTACGGCGACAATGGCAGTGCCGTGTTCGCCCGCTATGCGCTGTGACCGGGGAGCCCGCCGAGGGCTGCATGCGTTGCGCTTCGGGGAAGACGGGTAGCAGGGTCGACCCGAAAGGCCGGTAAAGGCTAGCCGTTGATCTTCAGCAGATGCGCCTGTATCCGCTCCGGCCGGCCGGCCCTGGCCAGCTTGGCCGCCATCGGCTCCAGGCTGGCGACGTGGCTGTGCATGACCTGCTGCTTGACGGCCATCAGGTGGGCCGGATGCATGGAGAAGCTGCGCAGGCCGAGGCCGAGCAGCAGCCGGGTCAGTTTCGGATCGCCAGCCATCTCGCCGCACACCGACACCGGGCAATCGAGGCGCTGGCCGACCTTCAGGGTATGCATGATCAACTGGATCACCGCCGGGTGCAGTGGATCGTACAAGTGCGCCACGGTGTCGTCGGTGCGGTCGATGGCCAGGGTGTACTGGATCAGGTCGTTGGTGCCGATGGACATGAAATCCAGCTTGCGGGCGAACCACTCCGCCGCCAGCGCGGCCGCCGGCACCTCGATCATGCCGCCGATCGGCGTGATCGCATTGAAGGCCAGGCCGTCCCTCTCCAGGCCGGCCTTGGCGCTGGCGATCAGTTCCAGCGCCTGATCGAGCTCGTTCAGGCTGGCCAGCATGGGGATCAGGATGCGCACCGGGCCATGGCGGCCGGCGCGCAGGATGGCGCGGATCTGGGTGATGAACAGCGGCGGCTCGGCCAGGCACAGCCGGATCGCCCGCAGGCCCAGGGCCGGGTTGACGCTGGCCGCATGCAGCCAGTCGGGCGACTTGTCGGCGCCGATGTCGAGCGTGCGGATCACCACCGGCTTGCCCTTCATCGCCTTGACCACCCGGCGATAGGCCTCGAACTGCTCGTCCTCGGAGGGCAGGTCGGGCCGGTTCATGAACAGGAACTCGCTGCGGAACAGGCCGATGCCGGCGGCGTTTTCCTGTACCGCCTCCTTGACGTCCTCCGGCTGGTCGATGTTGGCCAGGAGTTCCACCGCGATGCCGTCCAGGGTCGCCGACGGGCTGCTCTTCAGGCGCTTGAGCTTCTGCTGCTCCAGCCGCCACTGGTTCTGGCGCAGCCGGTATTCCTCCAGGATCAGTTCATCCGGGTTGACGATGACGACGCCGGCATTGCCGTCGACGATCAGCAGGTCGCCTTCCTGGATCAGGCTGTGGGCATTGTGCAGCGCCAGCACCGAGGAGATGTTCAGGCTGCGCGCCAGGATCGCGGTATGCGAGGTGGCGCCGCCCAGGTCGGTGATGAAACCGGCAAAGGCGCTGCGCTTGAACACCACCATGTCGGATGGCGTCAGGTCATGAGCCACCAGCACGGTCGGCTCTTCGGCCACCTTCATGGGCACCTGGCCGGGATGGCCGAGCAGGGCCTTGAGGACCTTGTCCGCGACCTGCTTGACGTCCTGGCGACGCTCGCGCAGGTAGGCGTCCTCGATGCTGTCGAACTGGGCCAGCACCGCCTCGGTCTGCTGGGCCAGGGCCCACTCGGCATTGCAGGCGGTGCTGCGGATCAGGTCCTTGGGGACCTGCGCCAGCATGGAGTCTTCCAGGATCAGCCGATGCAGGTCGAGGAAAGCGGCCAGTTCGGTCGGTGCACCTTCCGGAATGTTCTGGCTCAGCTGTTCGCAATCCGAACGCGCCTCGGCGATCGCCGCGTCGAAACGGGCCACTTCCGACTCGATGTCTTCCGGCCGCAGGACGTAATGCGGCGCCTCCAGGCGGTCGTGCGAATACAACTGGGCCCGGCCGATGGCGTAGCCGCCCGAGATGCCGATGCCGTGCAGGGTGAAGGTCACTCGCCCTCCCCGAAGCGGTCGGCGATCAGGTCGACCAGCGCCTGCATCGCCTCGGCCTCGTCCGGGCCCTCGGTATCGATCTTGATGACGGTGCCCCTGGCCGCCGCCAGCATCATCACGCCCATGATGCTCTTGCCGTTGACCCGGCGGCCGTCGCGGGACAGCCAGACCTCGGACTGGAAGCTGCCGGCGGTCTGGGTCAGCTTGGCCGAGGCCCTTGCATGCAGGCCCAGCCGGTTGATGATCTCGACTTCACGTTCAAACATCACAATGGTCGAACCGGATATGGAACACCCCGGCCTGGCCGCCGGCGGCGGCGCGGTCGGCGAGCAGGTTGAGCGCCTCCGAGCGATAGTTGAGCACCTTGAGCAGCATCGGCAGGTTGACCCCGGCGACGGCTTCGACCCGGCCGGGACGGAGCAGCTTGCACACGGTGTTGCAGGGCGTCGCGCCATAGACGTCGGCCAGCACCAGGACGCCGTCGTTCTCCTGGCTCAGCTCGGCGAGCTTTCTCCGGGCGACCTCCAGCATGGCATCGGCATCCTCATAGGCAGTCAGATCCAGCGCACGCAACTGCTCCGGCCGCTGGCCGAGGACATAGGTGGCGCACTGGATGAGGCTTTCGCCCAGATTGCCGTGGGCGACGATTAGCAGACCGATCATGGCGACGGGGGTTGAAATGACTCTCGCATTCTAGACCGATAAAATTGACCGGAGGCCTTTTCCCTGCCGGACAGCAGGGTCATAAATCTTTCCGGCTGGGCTAAAATCCACACTTGCCATTCGGGACCCACCCCATGTCCAGCGAACGTATCCGCGAGATTCCCTACAACTACACCTCGTTCTCCGACCGCGAGATCGCCCTGCGCCTGCTCGGCAAGGAAGGCTGGCGGCTGATCGAGGAGCTGCGCGCCGAACGCCGTACCGGCCGCTCCGCGCGCATGCTGTTCGAGGTCCTGGGCGACATCTGGGTGGTCTCGCGCAATCCCTACCTGGAAGACGACCTGCTCGCCAACCCGAAGCGGCGCGACCTGCTGATCGAAGCCCTGCGCCACCGCCTGCGCGAGATCGAGGCCCGCCGCCAGGGCAACGAACGGGTCGGCGCCCTGCTGACCCTGGCGCACCGTGCGGTCGACGCCTTCGCCGTCCGCTTCACCGAGACCGCCAGCCTGCGCCGCGACCTGCTGCACCGGCTGGCCCACGCCACCCGGCGCGACAACATCGCCTTCGACGGCTACGCCCGGGTCTCCCACGTCACCGACGCCACCGACTGGCGGGTCGAATACCCCTTCGTGGTGCTCTACCCGGATACCGAGGACGAGATCCCGGCCCTGGTGCGGGCCTGCATCGAGGCCGGCCTGACCGTCATCCCGCGCGGCGGCGGCACCGGCTACACCGGCGGCGCGGTGCCGCTGACGCCGAAGGCGGCGGTGATCAACACCGAGAAGCTGGACTGGAAGTCGGCCATCGAGGACGTGGTCCTGCCCGGCCACAAGGAGCCGACCCCGATCATCCGCTGCGGCGCCGGCGTGGTCACCCGCCGGGTCATGGAGCAGGCCGAGGCGGCCGGGCTGGCCTTCGCGGTCGACCCGACCTCGGCCGACGCCTCCTGCATCGGCGGCAACGTGGCCATGAACGCCGGCGGCAAGAAGGCCGTGCTATGGGGCACCGCGCTCGACAACCTGGCCTCCTGGAAGATGGTGACGCCGGACGCCGACTGGCTGGAAGTGGTGCGCCTGGACCACAACCTGGGCAAGATCCACGACGTCGAGACGGTCCGCTTCGAACTGCGCCGCTTCCACGCCGACGGCAAGTCCAAGGGCGAACCGGAGATCCTCGCCATCCCCGGCGTCACCTTCCGCAAGCTGGGCCTGGGCAAGGACGTCACCGACAAGTTCCTGGCCGGCCTGCCCGGCATCCAGAAGGAAGGCTGCGACGGCCTGATCACCCAGGCCACCTTCATCCTGCACCGGATGCCGAAACACATCCGCACGGTCTGCCTGGAGTTCTTCGGCGCCATCCATAATGCCGTGCCCGCCATCGTCCAGATCAAGTCGCTCATGGACGGCCATCCCGGCGGCACCCTGCTGGCCGGCCTGGAACACCTGGACGCGCGCTACATCAAGGCGGTCGGCTACGCCACCAAGTCCAACCGCACCGGTCGGCCGAGCATGGTGCTGCTGGCCGACATCGCCGCCGACGCGGAAGCCGCCGTCGACGAGACCGCCCGGACCATCGTCGCCATCGCGACCTCGACCGACGGCGGCGGCTTCATCGCCGCGACCCCGGAGACGCGCAAGAAGTTCTGGCTCGACCGTTCCCGCACCGCCGCCATCGCCGCCCACACCAACGCCTTCAAGGTCAACGAGGACGTGGTCATCCCGCTCGACCGCCTGGCCGACTACAGCGACGGCGTCGAACGGATCAACATCGAGCTGTCGATCGGCAACAAGCTCGACCTGCTGGCCGCGCTGGAGACCTTCTTCAAGGGCCGCCTGCCGCTGTTCGAGCAGGAAGACGACGTCAGCGCCGACCCCCAGCTCACCGAGGAGCGGCGCACGCGCGCCCTCGACCTGATCGAACGGGTGCGGGCACGCTGGCTCGACCGCCTGGACCGCCTGGACGAAGAGCCGGTGTTCCGCGCCGTGCAGCTGCACGAGGACCGCATCTCCTGGCGCAAGGAAGTGCGCAACGAGCTGCGCCAGCTGTTCACCGGGCGCGAGTACGAGCCGGTCCTGACCGCCTGCGACCAGATCCACAAGAAGGTGCTCAAGGGCCGGGTCTTCGTCGCCCTGCACATGCACGCCGGCGACGGCAACGTGCACACCAACATCCCGGTCAACTCCGACGACTACGCCATGCTGGCGGCCGCCAACGCCGCGGTGGCGCGGATCATGAAGCTGGCGGTCGACCTCGGCGGGGTGATCTCGGGCGAGCACGGCATCGGCATCACCAAGCTGGAATACCTGCCCGAGGCGGCCATTGCCGCCTTCGCCGACTACAAGCGCCGGGTCGACCCCGAGGGCCGCTTCAACAAGGGCAAGCTGGCCCATGGCGGCGACCTGTCGAACGCCTACACGCCCAGCTTCAGCCTGCTGGAGACCGAGTCGCTGATCATGGAGCAGTCCGAGATCGGCGCCATCGCCGACTCGATCAAGGACTGCCTGCGCTGCGGCAAATGCAAGCCGGTGTGCAACACCCACGTGCCGCGCGCCAACCTGCTCTATTCGCCGCGCAACAAGATCCTGGCCACCTCGCTGCTGATCGAGGCCTTCCTGTACGAGGAACAGACCCGGCGCGGCGTCTCCCTGCGCCACTTCGACGAGTTCGACGACGTCGCCGAGCATTGCACGGTCTGCCACAAGTGCGTCAACCCCTGCCCGGTCGACATCGATTTCGGCGACGTCTCCATGGCCATGCGCCATCTGCTCAAGAGCACCGGCAAGAAGAAGCCGCGCCTGATGAGCAGTGTTGCCCAGTGGTTTCTCAACTCGACAGACGACCGCGCCATCCGGATGATCCGCAAGGTCCTGATCGAGTTCGGCTACTTCGGCCAGCGCCTGGGCTACCAGCTGGTCCACCGGCTCGGCCTCGACCGCGGCCAGAAGCGCCTGCCGCCGGCCAGCGTCGGCCGGCCGCCGGTGGCCGAACAGGTCATCCACTTCCTCAACCGGCCGCTGCCCGGCGACCTGCCCAACAAGACCGGGCGCGCCCTGCTCGGCCTCGAAGACGCCAAGGTCATCCCGATCCTGCGCAACCCGGACAAGAGCAACGGCGACGACACCGAGGCGGTGTTCTACTTCCCCGGCTGCGGCTCGGAACGGCTGTTCTCCCAAGTCGGCCTGGCCACCCTGGCCATGCTGCACGAGGTCGGCGCCCAGACCGTGCTGCCGCCCGGCTACCTGTGCTGCGGCTATCCGCAGATCTCGGTCGGCGACCGCGAGCGCGGCGAGGCCATCACCACCGCCAACCGGGTGCTGTTCCACCGCGTCGCCAACACCCTCAACTACCTCGACATCAAGACCGTCCTGGTCTCCTGCGGCACCTGCATGGACCAGTTGCTGAAGTATGAATTCGGCAAGATCTTCCCCGGCTGCCGGCTGCTGGACATCCACGAATACCTGGCCGAGAAGGGGGTCAAGCTGGAAGGCGTGAGCGGGGTGAGCTACATGTACCACGATCCCTGCCATACCCCGATGAAGCTGGGCAATCCGCTCAACACCGCCAAGGCCCTGCTCGGCGCCGACGTGAAGCTGTCCGAGCGCTGCTGCGGCGAGGCCGGCACCTTCGCCGCCAACCGGCCGGACATCGCCACCCAGGTGAAATTCCGCAAGTCGGAGGAGATCACCCGGGTCGCCGACGGCCTGCGTGCGGAAACCCCCGGCACCCGGGTCAAGCTGCTGACCTCCTGCCCGTCCTGCCTGCAGGGCCTGTCGCGCTACGGCGACGAGGCCGGCACCGAGGCCGACTACATCGTGGTGGAACTGGCGAAGAACATCCTGGGGCAGGACTGGCTGGCGGGGTTCGTCGCCAAGGTCAACCAGGGCGGCGTGGTCGAGAAAGTCCTGCTGTGAGCGCCGACTGCCCGTTGTGTTCAGCCGCTGGCCAGGACATCCTCTGGCAGGACGACTTCTGCCGGGTGGTCCTGGTCGGCGACCCCGACTATCCGGGCTTCTGCCGCGTCATCCTGAATGCGCATGTCAAGGAGATGACCGACCTGGCGCCGACCGACCGGCAGCGCACGATGATCGCCGTGCTCAAGGTCGAGGACGCGCTGCGCGAGGTGCTCAACCCGGACAAGATCAACCTGGCCAGCCTGGGCAACCTGGTGCCGCACCTGCACTGGCACGTGATCCCGCGTTTCGCCGGCGACCGCCACTTTCCCGATGCCGTCTGGGCCGCGCCCAGGAACCCCGCCGCAACGACGGAGACCGTGGCCGATCTCAGGCCGCGGCTGATTCGGGCATTGACGGCGCGTCTGGGGCCGTCTCCGGAATAACCCGGTCGGCCGGCAACAGCGCCGTGAAGGTGCTGCCCTTGCCCACCGTGCTTTCCACCTTCAGTTTGCCCTGGTGCCGTTGCAGCACGTGCTTGACGATGGCCAGCCCCAAGCCGGTGCCGCCGGTGGCGCGCGAGCGGCCCCGGTCGACCCGGTAGAAGCGCTCGGTCAGCCTGGGGATATGTTCCGGCTCGATGCCCTCGCCGGTATCCCTGACCGAGAATTCGGCGCCGTTGCCTTCCGTGAGCGCCCAGCGCAGGGTGATGCGGCCGCCCGCCGGGGTATAGCGCACGGCATTGCTGACCAGGTTGCCGAAGGCGCTGTGCAAATCCTGGCTGCGCCCGATCAGCCTGGCCTGGCTGTCGATCCTGACCTCGATCTCGTGCCGGCCCTGGCTCAGCGACCGCGCCTCGCCGGCCAGCGACTCGACCAGGCCGGGCACGTCGACGGACTCGTTCTTCATGTCCTGCTCGCCATCCAACCGGGCCAACGCCAGGAGGTCGTCGAGCAGGTGGCGGATCCGGTCGGACTGTTCGCGCATCAAGTGGACATGCTTCCTGACCCCTTCGAAATCGGGCATTTCCATCTCGTCGAAGGTCTCCAAGAAGCCGGCGATCACCGTGACCGGGGTGCGCAGTTCATGCGAGACGTTGGCGACGAAGTCGCGCCGGATGGCATCGACCCGCTCCAGTTCGGTGATGTCGTGGGCCAGCAGCATGCGCTGGTCGCGCGATACCCTGACCATCTGCAGGTTGAGGGTAATCTCCGGCTTTGCCGGGGCGCGCATGCGCAGGGACTGGGACAGGTCGTCCAGGGTCAGCCATTCGACGAAGCTGGCATTGCGCAGCAGGTAATAGACGAACTGACCGAGATCCCGGGTACGCGACAGGCCGAGGTAGCGCTCGGCGGCATCGTTCAGCCAGGCGATGCGGTCGCGCTGATCGAGTATGACCACCCCGTCGGGCAGTGAGCGGGTGGCCTGCAGCATCTGTTCAAGGCTGGCCATGGCGACATCCTGGCCGTCCTGGCGCAAGCGCCACATCTTGCCGAGCCGGTAAAAGACATCGCCCCACTCGCCGACCCCCCTGGGCACCTGGCGATCGGGATGCGCCAACCAGGCATCGAGCTGGGCCAGTTGCCATAGATGGCGCAGCAGATAGGCCATCAGCACCAGCAGCGTGACCGACAGGGCCACCACCAGCCCGCGGCTGGTAAGGAAGATCAGGAAGATCAGGCCGAATCCGGCCGCGGCCGGGAGGCGGTGCCACCAGAATTCCCGCATGTGAAGAAGTGTTTTTCCGGGGAAGCGCGCAGTTTAATTCAAAGTGGCCGAAAGCCGATAACCGGCCCCCCGCACGGTCTGGATCAGGCGGTCATGGCCGCTGACCTCCAGGGCGCTGCGCAGACGACGGATATGCACGTCGACGGTGCGTTCCTCGACGAAAACATGGTCGCCCCAGACATGGTCGAGCAACTGGGAGCGGGAATAGACCCGCTCCGGATGGGTCATGAAAAAATGCAACAGGCGGAATTCGGTCGGCCCCAGATCCAGGGCGTTGTCGCCGCCGAAGACCCGGTGGCTGGCCGGATCCAGGCGCAGGCCGCCGACCTCGACCAGGTCCTCGGTCATCTCCGGCGCCCGCCGGCGCAGCACGGCCTTGATCCGCGCCATCAACTCGCGCGGCGAGAACGGCTTGGTGATGTAGTCGTCGGCACCGGTGTCGAGCCCGAGTATCTTGTCGCGCTCGTCGGCGCGGGCGGTCAGCATGATGATCGGAATGCCCTTCAGCCGGCTGTCGCCGCGCACCCGGCGGGCGACATCGACGCCGGACATGCCGGGCAGCATCCAGTCGAGCAGGATGATGTCCGGCAAGGCGCCGCGCAGCAGGTTCAGCGCGTCCTCGCCGTCGCCGGCGACAATCACGTCATGGCCTTGCAGCGACAGGTTGAATTTGAGTACTTCCTGTATCCCGGGTTCGTCTTCGACGACCAGTATGGTGGCGGACATTTCTGTCTCCGCGAGTTCTAGTTGCCATGATGTTATGACGATTGAATGAAAATTTTGTGACAACCAACGGATAAACGATAATCGACGTAAATGTCTATTTATGCATGACCGGCTCGATCATGGAATTCAAACACCTCAACGAAATAGAAAAAGCCACCAAACCCGGCCAGAACGAGCTCTTCCGCCTCGGCATCGGCCTGCTCTTCATGATCGGCGTGATCTTCTACGTCGTCATGCGCGGCGACGGCAACGGCAGCCTGATGCTGGCGGTCGCCGCCATGATCGGCGGCTACATGGCGATGAACATCGGCGCCAACGACGTCGCCAACAACGTCGGCCCGGCGGTCGGCTCCAAGGCCCTGACCCTGGCTGGCGCATTGATCATCGCGGCGACCTTCGAGGCCGCCGGCGCCCTGATCGCCGGCGGCGACGTGGTCGAAACCATCCGCAACGGCATCATCGACCAAACCAGGGTCGGCAACGGCGATTCCTTCGTCTGGCTGATGATGTCGGCCCTGCTGGCCGGTGCACTGTGGCTGAACATCGCCACCGCCATGGGCGCGCCGGTCTCGACCACCCACTCCATCGTCGGCGCCGTGCTCGGCGCCGGCATCGCCGCCAGCGGCTTCGAGGTCGCCAACTGGTCCACGATGGGCACCATCGTCGCCAGCTGGGTCATCTCGCCGGTGCTGGGCGGAGTGGTGGCGGCGGCCTTCCTCTATTTCGTCAAGCGCCGCATCACCTACCAGGCGGACATGATCGCGGCCGCCCGCAGGATGGTGCCCTTGCTGGTGGCGATCATGGCCTGGGCGTTCAGCACCTACCTGATCCTCAAGGGCCTCAACAAGGTCTGGCAAGTGGATTTCCTGACCGCCTCACTGATCGGCCTGGTGATCGGCGTGATCAGCTACCTCCTGGTCGGCCCGATCGCGGCCAACAAGCGCCTCACCGGCGAGACCGCCAAACAGAGCGTCAACCAGTTGTTCACCGCGCCGCTGATCTTCTCCGCCGCCCTGCTCAGCTTCGCCCACGGCGCCAACGACGTCGCCAACGCGGTCGGTCCGCTGGCGGCGATCAGCGACGTGCTCATCCACGGCGGCGCCCAGGTCGGCCGGAGCGCCTCCATCCCGCTCTGGGTCATGGTGGTGGGCGCCATCGGCATCGCCATCGGCCTCGGCCTGTACGGACCCAAGGTGATCCGCACCATCGGCTCGGAGATCACCGAACTGGATCAGATGCGCGCCTATTGCATCGCCATGTCGGCCGCCACCACCGTGATCGTCGCCTCGCAGCTCGGCCTGCCGGTCAGCTCGACCCACATTGCGGTGGGCGGCGTGTTCGGGGTCGGCTTCCTGCGCGAGTACCTGAAGAGCAATTACGCCCGCATCATGGAAGTGATCAAGGCACACCACGCCGAGGACGACAGTGATGCGATCAACGCCTTCATGGCCCGGTTCCGCCCCGCCTCGATCAAGGCCAAGGGTCGCATGCTGGAGGAATTGAAGGCACAGGCAAAACTGCATCTGGACCCGGCCCACTTCTCCAAGATGGAGCGCAAGGGCCTGAAGAAGATCTATCGCCAGGAACTGGTCAAGCGCTCCCAGCTGCTGCGCATCGCCGCCGCCTGGGTCATCACCGTGCCGGCCTCGGCGATCATGGCGGCACTGCTCTACTACTTGATCCGGGGCATGATGACGGGCTGAGGCCCGGTGCCGGCAGGCCCCGCGTTCTGCCAGCGAGGCCCGCCCCATCGGTTGCGGTTTATTGCTTGCTGCCGCCGCACTTGCCTTCGGTGGACTTGGACATGCCGGCCTTGTCCTGCTCGGTCATGCCCATCGAGGCGCCGCACTTGCCTTCGCCACACTTCATCTTTGCTTCCGTGGCCTTGGCTTTTGCTTTTGCCTTGGCCTTGGTCTTCCCGGTCACGGCCTTCTCGGTGGTGGTCTTGCCCGGGTCGGCCTTCGCGCTGTCGGCCATGCCCATCGAGGCGCCGCACTTGCCTTCGCCGCACTTGGCTTCGGCAGCCGCCACCCGGTAGCCATCCACGTGTGCCCGGGTCGCGAACGGATTGTCGGAGGCCGCGGCCGGCAGCGCGACCAGGCCGGCCAGGAAGCCGGCGGCCAGGGTCAGGATGATGTTCTGCTTGCGATTCATGTCGATCTCCTCGAAAAGGTTGAAATACTTCTTGGCCAGGCCTACCGCTGCTGGCCGTGAACGGCCCCTCGGCATTGTTGCTCGCCCTCGCCCTCATGATACCCCCGCCGACGGCACTTTTATCTGACAAATTAATGAGATACGAGGGTCTTGAAGTACCAGCTTTGGCTATATTTAATGTACCAGGCGAGGCCGTTGCCGAGCCAGATCGATGAAAGGAGGTTGCACATGACAAACATCGTACGGCGTGATCCATTTGCAGTTGACAACCTGTTCGATGACCTGATGAAGGGGTTTTTCGTCCGTCCGGTGCGCTATTCCGGCGGCGAACCCGCGCTCGAGATCAAGCTGGAGGTCAAGGAAAACGACAAGGCCTACTCCGTGCATGCCGAAATGCCGGGCGTGAAGAAGGAGGACATCCACGTCAACGTCGAAGGCGGCATGGTCACCATCGCGGCCGAAGTGAAACGCGAGAGCGCGCAGAAGGAAGGCGAAAAGGTCATCCACAGCGAGCGCTACTACGGCAAGGTGTCGCGCAGCTTCAGCCTCGGCCAGGAAGTCGACGAGGCCAGCGCCAAGGCCAGGTTCGACAATGGCATGCTGGAACTGACCCTGCCCAAGAGGGCGCTTTCCGCGACCCGGCGGCTGGCCATCGAATAGACGGCGGCCGTGGTACAAAAGGGCGGCTGCGGCCGCCCTTTTATTTTGTAAAATCGGCTGACTCAACAGCCACGGGAAACCGCCATGCCCCTCTCCCACATTTCCGCCGCCGACAAGGCCAGGGTCATCGCCGAGGCGCTGCCCTACATCCAGCGTTTCTGGGACAAGACCGTGGTGATCAAGTACGGCGGCAACGCCATGACCGACCCGGTGCTCAAGGCCGCCTTCGCGCGCGACGTGGTCCTGCTCAAGCTGGTCGGCCTCAACCCGGTCGTCGTGCACGGCGGCGGCCCGCAGATCGAGGACCTGCTGAAGCGGGTCGGCAAGAAGGGTGAATTCATCCAGGGCATGCGGGTGACCGACGCCGAGACCATGGAGGTGGTCGAGATGGTCCTCGGCGGCCAGGTCAACAAGGAGATCGTCAACCTGATCAACCAGGCCGGCGGCAAGGCCGTGGGCCTGACCGGCAAGGACGGCCGCTTCATCCGGGCCAAGAAGCTGCTGATGGAAAACAAGGAAAAACCGGGCGACGTGATCGACATCGGCCAGGTCGGCCAGATCACCAAGATCGACCCCAGCCTGATCGCCTTCCTCGATTCCGGCGACTTCATCCCGGTGATCGCGCCGATCGGCGTCGGCGAGGATGGCGAGACCTACAACATCAACGCCGACGTGGTGGCCGGCAAGCTGGCCGAGGTGCTCAAGGCCGAGAAGCTGGTCCTGCTCACCAACACCCCGGGCGTGCTCGACAAGGACGGCAACCTGCTCACCGGCCTGACCCCCAGGAAGGTCGACGAACTGGTCGCCGAGGGCACCCTGTCCGGCGGCATGCTGCCCAAGATCGCCTCCGCCCTCGATGCCGCCAAGAGTGGCGTCAAGGCGGTGCACATCATCGACGGCCGGGTCGAGCACGCCCTCCTGCTGGAGATCATGACCGACCAGGGCATCGGCACCCTGATCAAGTCGTCCTGAGGCACTGCTCCCGGCACCCGCAGCAGGTAGGGCGGATGCGCCGCGCAGCGGCGTTATCCACCACGCGGGCGCCACACCGGCGGATAACGGCCTTCGGCCTCATCCGCCCTACGCGGGAATGCCGCTTTCTTCCGGCGCCTGCCAGCCCAGTTCCCGGTGCGCCGCCAGGTGCCGGGGCGTCCAGGAATGCGGCGCCTTGAGCACGAAGTGGTGGCGCGCCACGTGGTAGCTGGGATCGAAACCGTAGAAATTGCGCCGCATGTGGGCCAGTTCGTCGGCGCGGTAGTCGGCCAGGGGCCGGCTCGCCTCGTCGGCGGCGCGGCGGGCGCGCTTCGCCGCCAGATGCCCGGCGAAATCGGCCGCGTCGGCCAGCCCGGCGGCCTCGGCCACGACCCGGTCGAGGAAGGCCGCCGGATCGCCGCCGAAGTGGCCGTCGACAAAGCCCGACGCGGCCGCCTCCGCCACCCCCAGGGGCAGGCGTCGGGCCATGACGGCCCCGGCCCGGGCCGCGCCCAGCCGCCTCGGCAGCAGGTAGGTCCAGTACTCCGAACCGTACAGGTTGCCCATGTTCTTGTAGTGCGGGTTGAGCATGATGCCGTCGCGCGCCCACACCCGGTCGGCCGCCAGGGCCAGGAAGGCGCCGCCGGCGCCGGCATTGCCCCTGAGCGCGGCCACGGTGAGGTGGCTGCCGGTCTCGATGACGGCCCGGCAGAGGTCGTCCATGGCCTCGATGTTGCGCCAGGACTCGTCGGCCGGCGATTCGGCCGCCTCGATCCGGTTCAGGTCGAGGCCGTTGCTGAAGAAGTCGGCGCCGCCGGCCAGGACGATGACCCGGGTCGGCCGCTCCAGGGCCGCCCGGTAGGCCGCCAGCAGGGCCAGGCAATCGGCCGTGGCCATGGCGCCGTTGTAGAAATCGAATTCCAGGATGCCGACCGCACCCGCCTCCCGGTATCGGATGGCGCCGTCGGCGGCGGCCAGTTCCGGCAGCCCGGCCGCCTCCGGATAGGCCTGCACGGCCGGCAGCTTGATGGCGAGGCCGTCGCGCCGCTTGCAATGACCGATGCGGACGGCGCCGTCGGCGGTGGCGCGCACGATGCCGGTGCCGGCCCGGCCGAGCAGTTCGCCCGCTTGTCCCGTCGCGGCGAAGGCGCGGGCGTCGAACAGGTGGCAATCCTGGCCGAAGAGCCGGTCGGCGACGCCGGGGAAGCCGTCGGCGGCGGCGATCTTGCGCAGCACCGTGGCGGTGTCGTCGCGCGCCCAATCGATTGCCCGCTCGGCCTGGGTGAGCAGGGGCAGCAGGGGTCCGAGCGGCGGCCGCACCGGTTGCCAGCGCCCGGCCCGGTAGTCGGGCAGACGGGCCAGGGCCGCGAGCACCACCCGCACCGTCGCCTCGGTGACCTCGTTGCGGTACAGGCTGGACTTGGCCGCCGGCCGCATCGTGAATGACGCGCTGGCCCAGACCGGGCCGGCATCCATCTCGGCCTCCGCCTGCAGCACGGTCACGCCCCATTCCGGTTCACCGCGCAGGATGGCGCGGTCCAGGGCCGAGGGGCCGCGGTCGCCGACCACGCCGGGATGCACGATCAGGCACGGATGGCAGCGCCAGATCGCCTCCGGGATGGCCCGGCGCAGGTAGGGCGCCAGGATCAGGTCGGGCCGGAACAGTTCGACCGCCTCGACGGTGACGCCGTCGTTGATGTCGAACTCGACCGAGACTTCGTGACCGAGGCCGACCAGTTCGACGTAGAGACGCTGGGTCAGGCTGTTGAAGGCATGAGTGATGAGGAGGATACGCATGGGTCAGTCATCCTCATCGGGCAAGGGGACGGTTAAATCCCCCCTATCCCCCCTTTTGCAAAGGGGGGGACCCTTCGGGGGAGTGCAGTGACTCCCCCCTTTTTCTAAAAGGGGGATAGGGGGAATTTCTCCACCCAAGGCCTTCCGCACCGCCGCAAGGATCACCTCCAGTACCATCGGCGTTTCCAGCAGGGCCTGCCGGTCATCAAAGCGCATCACCACGATCCCCTGGGACCGTAACCAGCCATCCCGCAGCGTATCCCGTTCACAATGCCTCGACTCGAAATGCTGGCTGCCGTCCAACTCGATCACCAATTTTGCTTTCGGCGCGTAGAAGTCGACCACGTAGGGCCCGAGGGGTCGTTGCCGATAGAACCGCACCCCCAGTTGGTCACGCCGCAAATGAAACCAAAGCCGCTGCTCCGCCTCCGTCATCCGGCCCCGCAATTCGCGGGCATGGGCCTTGTTGCCCTGATAGTAGGTCAGCATTTCAGCAGATCCTCGGCAACTGCTCGCCGGACAGCCAGTCGACCATGCGGCGACCGCCGAAGCGGGTCAGCATCTGCACGAAGCGGTTCGCGTCTGCCACCACCCGGCCGATCGCGGCGGCCTCGCGGCCGAGCGGGTGGCCGCGCATGGCCGCGAGCAGGCGGTCGGCATCCTCGGCCGCGCAGACCACGATCAGCTTGCCCTCGTTGGCGATATTCAGGGGGTCGAGGCCGAGCAGTTCGCAGGCGGCGTCGACCGCCGGGGCGATCGGGATGGCCGCCTCGTCGAGGTGGATGCCGACCCCGGACTGGTGGGCGATCTCGTTGATGGTCGCGGCCAGGCCGCCGCGGGTGGGGTCGCGCATGACCCGGATCGCGGCGCCCGAGGCCAGCATGGCCTGGATCAGGCCGTTCAGGGCCGCGGAGTCGGACAGGATGGGGGCATCGAAGGAAAGGTTCTCCCGCTTGCTCATGATCGCCATGCCGTGGTCGCCGATGCTGCCCGAGACCAGCAGGACGTCGCCCGGGCGGGCCTGGTCGCCGGACAGGCGGACCCCCTCGGGCAGGAAGCCGATGCCGGTGGTGGTGATGTAGACGCCGTCGCCCTTGCCCTGCTCGACCACCTTGGTGTCGCCGGCCACCAGTTGCACCCCCGCCGCCCGGGCCGCGGCGGCCATGGACTCGACGATGCGGGCCAGGTCGGCGAGCGGGAAGCCCTCCTCCAGGATGAAGCCGGCGGTGAGATAGAGCGGCGTCGCACCCATCACCGCGACGTCGTTGACGGTGCCGTGCACCGACAGGCTGCCGATGTCGCCGCCCGGGAAGAACAGCGGCGACACCACGTGGCTGTCGGTCGACACCACCAGGCGGCCCTGGCCGGCCGGCAGGCAGGTGCCGTCGTTGCCCTGGGCCAGGTATTCGTTGCCGAGGTGCTTGGCGAACAGCTCGGTGATCAGTTGCACCATGGCGCGGCCGCCGCCGCCGTGGCTCATGTCGACCCGGCCGTGCTTGATGTCCAGGGCGCGGGCGTAGCCCGGCTTGATCATGCCTTTATCTGGGGCGTTCATGCCGCCGTCTCCTCATAATGTGGAGCCTCTGAATGTAGCCATCGTGGGCGCGACGTGGGCTGTGCGGGATGGGATGCAAGGCGCGACGCGCGGCGAATGGTCATTCCATTCGCAAGCGGTGCAACGCCGCAGACCGCCCGCAAAGCCCCGTCCCGAAGGGTTGCCGCGGGAAGCACCCGTCTGCGGCGTTGCGCGGCTTGCCCATAGGCCGAGCTATGGGCGGCGCCACGCGCCTTGCATCCAGACGCTTCTCGCGACAACGCGCTCCGTGATGGCTTCATTCAGAGGCTCCTCTGTGGCGTCCGTAGGTGTAATGGGCCGCGCAGGCGCCCTCCGAGGAGACCATGCAGGACCCCATCGGCGACTCCGGCGTGCATACCGTGCCGAACAGTTTGCAGTCGCGCGGCTTCTTCAGCCCGCGCAGGATGGCGCCGCACTCGCAGGCCTTGTTGTCGGGCACCGGCCGGTAGGCCAGTCCGAACCGCCGCTCGGCGTCGAAGCTGGCGTAGCGCGCGCGGATCCGCAGGGCCGAATAGGGCACCTCGCCGAGGCCGCGCCACTCGAAACTGCGCCTGAGCTCGAACACCTCGGAGACCAGGTCCTGGGCCTTCCGGTTGCCGTCCGGGGTCACCGCGCGGGTGAACTCGTTCTCCACCACCGCCCGGCCCGCGTTGACCTGGCGCACCAGCATCAGGATGGCCTGCATGACGTCGAGCGGCTCGAAGCCGGCAATCACCACCGGCTTGCGGTATTCCTCGGCGAAAAACTCGTAGGGCCGGCTGCCGATCACGGTGGAGACGTGGGCCGGGCCGATGAAGCCGTCCAGCGGCACGGTGCCGAGCACGCGCACCTCGGGCGACTCCAGGATGTTCATGATCGCCGACGGGGTGAGCACGTGGCAGCAGAGCACCGAGAAATTATCCAGCCCCTCTGCCTCGGCCAGCTTGATCGCCACCGCGGTGGGCGGCGTCGTGGTCTCGAAGCCGATGGCGAAGAACACCACCTCGCGGCCGGGGTTTTCGCGCGCGATCCTGAGCGCATCGGTGACCGCGTAGACCATGCGGATATCGCCGCCGCGCGCCTTGGCGCGCATCAGCGAGAGCCCGCCGGAGGCCGGGATGCGCAGGGTGTCGGCATAGGTGCAGACGATGGCGCCCTGCTCCAGGGCCAGTCCGATGGTCAGGTCGATGCGGCCGATGGGCAGCACGCAGACCGGGCAGCCGGGGCCGTGGATCATGCGCACCCCGGGCGGCAGCAGGTCGGGCAGGCCATAGCGCGAGATGGCGTGGGTATGGCCGCCGCAGAACTCCATGAAGTTGTAGCGCCGGTCCGGCTCGACCTCGGCAGCGATGGCGGCGGCCAATTTTTTCGCGACCTCACCGTCGCGGAACTCGTCGACGTATTTCATCGCACGCCTCTCAAGATCGCCGGCGTTTCGAATGCGAGGCCGCGCATCCCGCTACAGGGTCGCATCCCCACTGCCTGGGGCCCCTGCTCCGCCCTCCGCGGTCGCACCTCGCCGTCGCGGAACTCGTCGACGTATTTCATCGCACGCCTCTCAAGATCGCCGGCGTTTCGAATGCGAGGCCGCGCATCCCGCTACAGGGTCGCATCCCCACTGCCTGGGGCCCCTGCTCCGCCCTCCGCGGTCGCACCTCGCCGTCGCGGAACTCGTCGACGTATTTCATGCCCCGGCCGTCGCCATCATGGCCAGGGTCCGCGCCGCCTCGTCGGGATCGAGCCGGGTCAGGGCATAGCCGACGTGGACGATGACATAGTCGCCCTCCACCACCCCGTCCAGCAGGGCCAGCGAGATGTCCTTGCGGACGCCGCCGAGTTCGACCACGGCCTGGTCGGCATCCATGATCGCCACCACGCGGGCGGGAATGGCTAGACACATGAGGCGTTTCCTTTCAGATACCGCATTGCCGCGCAACGCCCGGCCATATTCAATCCTGTGCCGGGGAGGGGCATGCCGCCAGGCCGGCCGCCAGCCAGTCCAGCCATTCCGTCATGCCGTCGCCGCTGACCGTGGAGACCAGGATCACCGGCAGGCCCGGCTTCACCCGGCGCGCGTAGTCGATGCAGCGGTCGACGTCGAAGGTGAGGTACGGCAGCAGGTCGACCTTGCTCAGCAGCATGAGGTCGGCGGCGTGGAACATGTCGGGGTACTTGAGCGGCTTGTCCTCGCCCTCGGTCACCGACAGGATCACCACCTTGTGCGCCTCGCCGAGGTCGAAGGCGGCCGGGCAGACCAGGTTGCCGACGTTCTCGATCATCAACAGGCTGCCCGGCTCCGGCGCCAATCGCACCAGGGCCTGGCCGACCATATGGGCATCCAGGTGGCAACCCTTGCCGGTGTTGACCTGGATGGCCGGCGCCCCGGTGGCGCGGATGCGGTCGGCATCGTGGCTGGTCTGCTGGTCGCCCTCCACCACGCTGACCGGGATCTGGCCACTCAGCGCCTCGATGGTCTTGACCAGCAGGGTGGTCTTGCCGGACCCGGGGCTGGACACCAGGTTGAGGGCGAAGATGGCGCGCTCGGCCAACCAGCGGCGGTTGGCCGCCGCGATGCCGTCGTTCTTGCCCAGGATGTCCTGTTCGATCCTGACCATGCGTTCCTGGCTGAGTCCGGGCGCGTGGGCGTGGGCCGGGCCCAGACCGTAATGCAGGTCATGGCCATGCCCCCCGGCGTCCGGATGGCTGTGACCGTGGTCATGCTCGTGGTCGTGGTCATGGTCATGGTCATGGTCATGGTCATGGTCATGCTCGTGGCCGTGCTCGTGGACATGACCGTGCCCATGCGAGTGGCCCCCGCCGAGGCCATGGCCGTGGCCATGGACGTGGCGGTAGACGGCGCCGTCGGCGCCGACATGTTCGTGTTCGTGCCGGGCGTCGCCCTCGATCCGGGTCTCGCCTTCAGCGCAGCCGCATACTGTACACATTCCGTTCTCCCAAGCTAATCAACCAGCAGGTCCTTGACCCGCATCTCCATGCCGCCGGTGGGCTGCACCTGATAGCTGCCGCAACGCGGGCAGGCCTCGTATAGCGCCCCGATGGCAACCGTGTCGGCGCACTGCATGCACCAGCCCTGGCCTGGCAGGGTCTCGAACACCACCGCCGCGCCCTCGGCCGGACTGTTCCTCAGCACCACGTCCATGCAAAAGCGCAAGGCCTCCACTTCCACTCCGGACAGGGCGCCGATCTCCAGGCGGACCTCCTTGACCCGCTGGCAACGGGTTTCCGCCACGGCAGCCTCGACGATCTGCAACACGCCTTCGGCCAGCGACATTTCATGCATCGTCCACCTCGACTCGCCAATCCACGCAGGGGTCCATGGCGAGCGCCATGCCCCGGGCCCGCTGCGCCAGGTCATCGCCGTCCGGCTGGGCCCGCAGGGCCGCCTCCAGCGGGCCGCCGGGCTGGAAATTCCACTCCGTGGGGGCGACGATGCGGTACTGCGCGATGCGGCCGTCGACCAGGGTCAGGGCGTGGATCAGCAAGCCGCGCGAGGTCTCCACCGCCGCCACCCCGGTGCCCGGCGCCGGACTCCAGGCCGCCGCCACCTCGGCGCCGTCGTCGGCCAGGCGCTCCGGCAACCGGGCCAGTTCGAGCAGCCGGGCCAGCATGCGGGCGCCCACGCCGGGACCGTATTCCGCCGTCCAGGCCAGCACCAGCGGTTCGCCCTGGCAACGGCCCAGCGCCCCCGTTTCCATGCTGCCGCCGGCCAGGCGCGGACGCATGCAAAAGTCCTCGTCGGCGAGTGCCCGGAGGCCGATATCGATGACCGGGGCCGATCCCAGGCGGGCCAGGGAGCGCAGCAAGGGCTGGCGGCCAAAACCGCTGTCACGGCCGCCCAGACGGCCGAACAGGGTCGCCAGCGGGGTCGCGGCACGATTGCGCCAGGCATCGAAGACCACCAGTCCGGCCGGGCCGGATACCTGTTTCAACCAGTGGCCGGCCGGCTCGCCGAGCAGGGTCTCGCTGAGCAGTTGGTGTAGCGCCCCGGTCTGTTCCGCCACCGTATCGCCGGCCAGGCGCAGCCGCCGCAGCGCCTCCATCTGCTCCGGCAGGCCTTCCTGGCGCGGCCAATCCAGCAATAGCCGCCAGGCATGTTCGCGCGCCAGCTCGGCCAGCACCTGATGACTGAACCGGGTCGAGTCGGCCTGGGTGCCGGCTGCCGCCGCAATGGCCAGTTCGGCGGCGGCGCGCTGGGCCTGACCGCACAGGCTGAACAGCAGTCCGACCAGTTGCGCGGCCCGCTCCGGCGTCTGGCCGGCGAGCAGCTTCTGCGCCAGCGGCTGCCGGGTCGAGCGGATGCCGACCTCGGGCGTGCTGCCCTTGCGCCGGCCCAGGCCGATCTCGATGCGGCCCTCGGGAATCCCGATCATGGCGTCTTCGTGGCGGGCAGCAAGGCCCGGAAAAAACCGCGCCGGCTCAGATCGGGCCCGCCCTTGGCCACCTCGGCAGGGGCCTGGAACACCTCCTCCAGCACCGCCTCCGCCACCGCCAGGGCATCGGCCTGGCTGGCGAACTGGGACATCGGCGAGATCAGCGGGCAGGACAGATAGACGCCGATCCCGTCCTCCCGCGTCACTGTGAACTCGTACAGACCGGAGGGCAGTTCAAGCCCCCGCACGGTCAGGTCTGGCGTCGCGTCCGGCTCGACGGGCCGGGCCACCATGTTCATGAACCAGGGCGTCACCAGCACGCCCAGCCAGTATTCGCGCCAGGGCCGAAAGCCCACCGTGGCGACCGCCAGGGCCGGATTGAGGATAGGCAGGCCGGCCATGCGCTCGACGGCGATGCGCTCGAAGACCGCCTGCAGCAGGTCGGAAGGGTCGTCTTTCAGCTCAGTCATGCAGCACCATGAATTGCTCCTTGGCACCGTCACAATTCGGACAGCACCATTGCTCGGGCAGGTCGGCGAAGGCCGTTCCGGGCGGCACCTGCCAGATCGGGTCGCCCACGGCCGGATCGTAGACATGCCAGCATATCTTGCATTCCAGCCGCGCGCCCGGATCGATGCGGCCGGCGTCGCCCAGGTAGGAACCTTCAAAGGTGAGCATGATTCGCGCCTAGCCGATCCAGTCCATGACTTCGATCAAGCGTTCCCGGCTGTCCTCCAGGTCTTCCGCGGCGGCGCGGGCCACTTCGGGGACGTCGGTGATCTCGATGGTATTCAGGATCAGGGCATCCTGGGCGTTGAAATACTGCACCCACCACACCCTGGGCACCGCGGTGGCGGTGATCCGGCAATTGCCGTAGCCGCGCGACAGGATGGTCGCCGCACCGCGCCCGAGGGCGCCGTCCAGGTATTCACCGTCTCCCGGCGTGAACGGCAGCAGGGTCAGATTGATGACGTGGTGCGCCGTGGCCTGGCGCAGCTGTTCCTCGATCTCGGCCAGCAGGGCCGGGGCGTTGGCCACGCCGGGACCCGCCTCGGGCCGGGGGATGCCGATCTCGGGCGCTGCCGTGGCGCGCAGCACCGACGGCACGTCGGCCACCTCGATGCTGTCGGCCACGAGCACGCCGCCGGACAGGGCGCGCACCCGCCAGACCCCGGCAAACACGCTTTCCTGGGCCAGGATCAGGCTGTCGCCGGCCTCGACCCGTGCGCTGACCTCGCCCTCGCCGAGGATCTGTCCGAGCAGTTCCAGGACCTCCGGTTCGAGCCCCTGCAGGTCCACGCCGGTAGCGCCTGCGTGCTCGGGCGCCAGTGCCGCCGCCACGTCGGCCAACAGCGCCCGGACCGCATCGCGGCCGGGCATCCGATCCGGTTCCGGCAGCACCGGCGGGCGGTAGATCTGCATGTCGTGGGGCATTTCGATGTAGTTCAACGACTCGCCTTCAGTCTGCGTGCCGGGGCCGATAACGGTGATGGGGATGCTGAATGGCTTCATGATGGTCCTCAGTGGCAGGCGGTGGCGGCAGCGGTGACGGGGATGCCGATGGTGGGCGGACGACTGGCGGCGGTGTCCAGCATCTCGCCGAAACGGGCGACGAACACGGTCCAGTCCAGCATTCCGGAAAGCGTCCCGACATAGTCGCCGTCGCGCAGGAAGACCAGGGAAGGCCAGCGGGTGAAGCCGTAGCGGGCCTGCACGGCGGCCTCCAGTTCCGGCGCCACCACGGCGGCCTGCAGGCGGCCGGCCTGGATGGCGAGCAGTTCGGGCAGGACCACGGCCACGTCCAGGCATTCCGGGTATTGCACCGGGTTGCCGCCGCAGAACAGGACCTGGTCGCCGGGTTCGGCGATCTGGTCGTCGAGTTCGCCGACGTTGTGGAGGGTGCGGCCGGCGGCTTCCGCCAGACGGGCCAGCAGGGGATGCGGCAATGCGATTGTCATCGTGGTTCTCCTCTCAGGAATTCGGGTAATTCGGGTGGCCGGTCGATCAGGTCGGCAAAGAATCGGGTCAGGTCGGTCTCGCCGTTCATGGCCGCTTCCAGGCCATCCAGGGCGGCATTGATTCGGGCCGCCGACTCGGCATCGATGACCTCGCGCGCCGCGTCCAGGAAGGCCAGCAGCCAGGTGCCGGACGCCTGCACGCCGACCAGCGAGAGATCCAGGCGGCGTTCGCCGCCGCGCCCGGCGCAGAGTGCAGTGATGCCCTCGCAACTGAGCACCTGCATGGGGATGCCGACGCACATCAGTTCGCCTCCCCGGCCAGGAAACGATAATCGCCCATGCGGCAGGCCGCCTCCGCGCTCGGGCGCTGGCCTTCGTAGGGGGCCATGTCCAGGCTGTCCAGGGTGATCCGCTCGCCGGGTCCGGGCGGCGTACTGCGTTGTTCCGGGCCGGCGCCCCACTGGTCGAGCAGCGCCAGCGCCGCGGCCACGGCATCGGGCAAGGCGGCCTTGACCGTGTCGGTCAGGCTGCCGCCGTAGTCTTCCAGCATTTCCGGCTGCATGCCGACCAGGACCAGGGCTTCCGGCCGCCAGCCGCGCAGGCCGGCCACCGCCAGCACCTCCTGGAAACCGGTCTGGTGCAAGCTCATCTTCTTGGCGCCCATGAAGGCCGGCACCGCATCGTCGCGGACGATCTTCAGGGTGCCTGGGGTCAGGCCGTAGTCGACCGCGTCGAGCACCAGCAGGCGACGGCAGCCCTCGACATAGGGCAGCAGGTAGAGGCCCTGGGTGCCGCCGTCCATCAGGCGCACGCCAGGGCCGAAGCGCCATCCTTCGTGCAGGGTCTCCAGGGCGCGGATGCCGAAGCCCTCGTCGGCCCAGAGCAGGTTGCCGATGCCCAGGACCAGGGTGTCGCATTCATAATCGAGCGGTGCCGGTGTAACGGACTGTGTAACAGCAGGGGGGAGTTCGGTCGTCGGGTCCATGGTTCGGGCTCTCAGCGTTGGCGGGTAGAGGAATGGCGCAGGTCGCGCCAGGCCTGGTGCAGGTCGAAGGCCGACTGCCAGGCGGTCCACAGGGTGGGATCGGTATTGAAATGGCTGGCCAGGCGCAGCGCGGTGTCCGGGCTGACGCCGCGGCGGCCGTTGAGCAATTCATTGACCCGGCGCCGGGATACCCCGAGCAATCGGGCCAGTTCGCCCTGGGTCATCCCGCTGGGGGCCAGGAAGTGGCTCTGCAGCATGCGGCCCGGATGCGGCGGCTGCCGCCCCGACATGCCCGGCGGGGTACGCGGAAAAAAACGGGCCCGCACACCCGGAGGGTGTGGGGCGCCGGCAAGTCCCGCTGCGAATGAACAGGCGAGGAGAGACTGGGAAGCGGACATCGTGCGATCCGGTAGCCGTGAGGGGGTCAGGGCTTGTCGTCCTTGAACATCCGCCAGCCGGACAACATGGTGGAGACCATGCTCTGGCGCGACATGATGTCCTCGCGGACGGCGGCATAGACGTGCAGCATCACGAACATCACCATCACCCACATGCCGAGGTGGTGCCAGGTGTGGACATCCTGGCTCTGGCCGAACAGCGGGATGACCCAGGAGGTGAACACCGCGTGCGACCAGCTGCCTTCCTGGGCGCCTTCGCCGTAGAGGGCGAAGCCGGTGCAGATCATGAACACCATGGTCAGGGTGACCATGAAGAACATGGATAGCTGCGCCAGGGGGTTATGGCCGACGTATTTCTTCGGGTCGGGTTCCAGGAACAGATACCAGCGCAGTTCGAACAGCACTTCGCTCCACCACTTGCGGTTGAACAGCGGCAGCCTGAACAACTGGCGGGCATGGTGGTTGCCGACGAAGGCCCAGTAGATGCGGCCCAGGAAGCCGACCAGCAGGACGTAGCCGGCGGTGAAATGGGCGAACCGGATGTAGCCCATCAGGAAGTGCGCGCTGGCCTCGCCCGGCAGACTGGGCGGCGGCGAGGCGATGAACCAGCCGGTCAGCGCCAGCACCGTGATGGCGAGGGCGTTGACCCAGTGCCATAACCGCACCGGCGCTTCGTAGACATAGATGGCCTTGACCGAACGCCCGTGGGCGACGGCTTCCTGCATGTCCTGTGCTGAGAGCATTTCTTTCTCCTCGTATGGCTCGGATTAGCCATGGGCCGGGCCGAGGCCCGACCCACGGTCTCAACGAACGCGAACCTTGGTCATCTCCTGCCCGTCCGGCGCCATGACATGGGTCGAGCAGGCCAGGCAGGGGTCGAAGCTGTGCAGGGTGCGCAGGATCTCCAGAGGCTGGTCGGCCTTGGCCAGCGGGGTGTCCATCAGGCTGGCCTCGAAGGCGCCGATCTGACCCTTGTGGTCGCGCGGGCTGCCGTTCCAGGTGGTCGGCACCACGCACTGGTAGTTGTCGATCTTGCCGTCCTTGATCCGCACCCAGTGGGCGAGCGCGCCGCGCGGTGCCTCGGTGAAACCCACCCCCTTGGCCTCCTTGGGCCAGGTCGACGGATCCCACTTCTCGACGTTGGCGGTATTGAGGTCGCCGGCCTTGAGGTTGGCCATCAGCTTGTCGAAGAAGTAGGACATCTTGTGGCCCGCCCACTGGCATTCCAGGCCCCGTGCCGCCGTGCGTCCGAGGGTGGAGAACAGGGCCTGGACCGGGGCGTCGAGCTCCTTCAGCAGGGCCTCGACCGGCTCCTTGAACTCGGGGTTCTTCTGCGCGTAGCCGATGATGTAGCGCGACAGGGGGCCGACCTCCATGGCATTGCCGCGCCAGCGCGGCGACTTGATCCAGGAGTATTTGCCCGACTCGTCCAGTTCCTGGATGTTGGTCTTGGTCCCCTTGGTGTTGGGGCCGAGCACGAAGTTGGGTTCGGTGATCCCGTCCCAGGGATGCAGGCCCTGGCTTTCGTCCGGGTACTTGTACCAGGAGTGGGACACGAACTCCTTGATCTGGTCCGGGTCCCTGAGGTCGACGTCATGGACCTTGGACAGGTCGCCGTTGATGATGGCGCCGCGCGGCAGCATCAGGTTGGCGGCCGAGTAGTCGTTGGCCTTGTCCGGGATGTCGCCGTAGGACAGCACGCTCTTGGACGACAGGCCGCCGCCGTACAGCCAGCCCTTGTAGAACTTGGCGATGGCGATCAGGTCCGGGATATAGACCTGTTCGACGAACTCGATCGAACGGTCGATGATGCTCTTGACCAGGTTCAGGCGCTCCATGTTGATCGCGCCCACCGCCCCGGTGCCGTCCAGGTTGATGGCGCAGGGCACGCCGCCGACCAGCCAGTTCGGGTGCGGGTTCTTGCCGCCGAAGATGGTGTGGACCTTGACGATCTCCTTCTGGAAATCGAGCGCCTCCAGGTAGTGCGCCACCGCCATCAGGTTGGCCTCGGGCGGCAGCTTGTAGGCCGGGTTGCCCCAGTAGCCGTTCATGAACGGGCCGAGCTGGCCCGACTCGACGAACTTCTTCAGGCGGTTCTGCAGGTCGCGGAAATAGCCCGGCGAGGACAGCGGCCAGTTCGAGATGCTCTGGGCCAGCTCGGAGGTCCGCTTGGGGTCCGCCTTCAGGGCCGACACCACGTCCACCCAGTCCAGCGCATGCAGGTGATAGAAGTGCACCAGGTGGTCGTGCACCTGCAGGTTCAGCTGCATGATGTTGCGGATGCTGTTGGCGTTTTCCGGGATCTGGATGCCCAGGGCATCCTCGACCGCACGCACCGAGGTCAGGGCGTGGGTGCCGGTGCAGACGCCGCAGATGCGCTCGGTGAAGGCCCAGGCGTCGCGCGGATCGCGGCCCTTGAGGATGACCTCCAGGCCGCGCCACATGGTGCCGGTGGAGACCGCGTTGCGGATCACGTTGTTGGAGTCGAGGTTGACCTCCACCCGGAGATGGCCCTCGATCCGGCAGACCGGGTCGACGACGACCCGTTTGCCGGAGTTATCCAGTTTGAAACCTTGTGTTTCGTATGCCATGGTCGCTCCTGTCCTGGTTACTTGTCTTGGCTGTCGCCATCGGTCTGCTTGGTCCGGCCGCGCTTGATCGCGCTCACCGCCGCGTGGGCCGCGACGGCCGCGCCCACCACGCCGACCGCCGTGCCGCCGACCTTGTCGGCGTTGGCCTCGATGCCGAACTGATTGATGCCGGTGACCCGGTCGTAGAACGAACCCTTGTCCCAGAAGCCGTCCTCGGAGCAGCCGATGCAGCCATGGCCGGACTGGATGGGGAAGGAAACGCCGCCGTTCCAGCGCACGGTGGAACAGGCGTTGTAGGTGGTCGGGCCCTTGCAGCCCATCTTGTACAGGCAGTAGCCCTTGCGCGCGGCCTCGTCGTCCCATTCCTCGACGAACTGGCCGGCGTCGAAGTGCGGCCGCCGGTAGCACTTGTCGTGGATGCGCTGGCCGTAGAACATCTTCGGCCGGCCCTGGCGGTCCAGCTCGGGAATCTTGTCGAAGGTCAGCATGTAGGTCACCACCGCGGTCATCACCTCGGCGATGGGCGGGCAGCCCGGCACCTTGATGATCGGCTTGCCGGTGATCACCTTGTCGATCGGCGTGGCCCGGGTCGGGTTCGGCTTGGCGGCCTGGACGCAGCCCCAGGAAGCGCAGGCGCCCCAGGCGATCACCGCCTTGGCGTCGGCGGCGGTCTCCTTGAGCACCTCGACGAAGGGCCGGCCGCCGTGGATGCAGAACATGCCATCCTCATTCAGGGGCGGATTGCCCTCGACCGCGAGGATGAAGTTGCCTTTGTACTTCTGCCGGATCTCGGCAATGATCGCCTCGGCCTGGTGCCCGGCCGCCGCCATCAGGGTGTCGTCATAGTCGAGCGACAGCATCGACAGCACCACATCCTTGGCCAGCGGGTGGGCCGAACGGATGAACGATTCCGAGCAGCAGGTGCATTCGAGACCGTGCAGCCAGATCACCGGGGTGCGCGGCTTGGTCTCCATGGCATGGGCGATCCGGGGCACGAACGACGGTGCCAGGCCCAGCGACGCAGCGGTCAGGCTGCAGAACTTGATGAAACTGCGGCGAGTGATGCCCTGCCGGCGCATCACCTCGTAAAAGGTTTCTGTCATGTCTCTCCTCCTGGCGGTCGGTCGAAAATGGTGGGACTACCATTACAAGTTCCGTGCCAG
>JAQTLU010000024.1 GCA_028714735.1 Gallionellaceae bacterium
CGGCGGCATTTCCAAGAACCCGTACCTGGCGTTCAAGGTGAAGGGTGCCAAGGCGGGCGACAAGGTGACGATCGAGACCTTGGACAACAAGGGCGAGAAGGACAGCGCCGAAGCCAGCATCGGCTAAGGCTGCACCGAAAACCGGGCCCGAACGGGCCCGGTTTTTTATCTGCGCGGGACCGGAATGGTTCGGCCGCGCCGATTTGTCGACATGATCTAGACGGAGGAGATTGCTATGCGCGCCAACCTCGCCGTTCTGTTCTGCCTGTTTGCCAGCCCCTCTGTCTCGCTGGCGTCGGAGAGTATCAAGCCGGTCAATATCACCCAGGATCTCCCCGGGGTCGAGGTGATGCACCATGGCAAGAAGGTCATCATCGAGCGCAATCCTGATCCCGACAACATGGTCGATCCGGATTATTCGCTGACCTCAAGACCCTGCCCGCCCTATTGTATCCAGCCCATGCAGATCGCCCCGGGCGTGGAAACCATCGGCGAACTGGAGGTCATCCAGTATCTCAAGCGGGCCGCAACGGATAACTCCATCCTGGTGATCGATTCCCGTGACGGCGATTGGCCTCTGCGCAGTGGCATCATTCCAGGTGCGATACGGATACCCTGGACGGAGTTGCATCCGGGACACAACGAGCCCGACAAGATTGCCGATATCCTTGCCTTGCGATTCGGCGCGGCGCGTTCCGGCGTGTTGTGGAACTTCGAGAATGCGCGTACCTTGATTTTTTACTGCAACGGTCCCTGGTGCGGGCAGTCGCCGACCAATATCAAACAACTGTTGGCCTATGGTTATCCCGCGTACAAGCTCAAGTGGTACCGAGGCGGCATGCAGGACTGGAAGGTCCTGGGGCTGACCACGGTGCCGGCCAAGTAGTGTGAATTAAAACCTCTAAAGGAAGAGACTGATGAAACGTGTTGTCATGCTGTTGTCGTCCCTGTTGCTGGCGGTCGCGGCCCATGCCGCCGAGATGCAAGCCCCCGCGAAGAACCCCTACCTGGCCGATGTGCCCGTATCTGCCGGCCCGGTGACCCTGCCGATCTCGCCCAGTGGCCGTGGCACCCGACCCTATGAGATGTCACGCATCATCCCGCCGGAAGAAAAGGCGAAGATGATGAAGCAGATGATGCCGATGATGAGCATGGCGACCCGGATGGACGTCAAGGACGTCATGAACATGATGTCCACCAAGTACAAGGCCAAGGCCGGTCTCAGCTTCGATGATGTGGTCGAGTCGATGAAATTGCGCGCCAACCAGTTGAACTTCAAGCTGGTCGGCCATTCGCCGATGTGGAAGGACATCCAGGTCGTACTCGGCGATACAGATGCCCCGCGCATGGAAGTGTTCCATTATTGCGATATTGCCGCTGGCCGCGAGGTGCTGAAGTACGCACCGGAGGCGCTGATCTTTCTGCCCTGCCGGATCGGCATCATGGAAGACGCCGACAAGAATATCTGGGTCATGACCCTGGACTGGGACACCGCCTGGCTGGATTCGATCTCCGGCAAGATGGGCGCACCGGATAATCTGGTGAAGGCCGCTGCCGATATCCGCGACAAGATGGACAACATCATGAAGGCCGCCGCTGCCGGCGACCTGTAACCGATTTCCCAGCAGGAGTCAGCAATGAACCACAAGAAACTCGCGCTGGTACTGGCGCTCGCCGCCAGTCCGGCCATGGCCGGATTCGAGAGCATGATGAACCCCTTGGCCATGATGAACCCCATGAGCATGGGTGGCGGCATGATGAATCCCATGGGCATGGCGGCGCCGCTGTTGGGCATGGGCGCCATGCAGATGGCGCCGAATCTGTTGAGCTTCGGCCACCAGATGCCTCAGATGATGACCAATCCCTACATGGGCGGACCCATGTCGGGGATGCAATCCGGCTTCACGGGCATGCCGATGCAGATGCCGTTCATGCCTGCGGCTCCGGCCCAGGGTGCCCCTGCGCCATCGTTCATGCCGTTCGCCGGGCAGCAGCCGATGCAGCAGATGCCGTTCATGCCGTTCGCCGGACAGCAGCCGATGCAGCAGATGCCGTTCATGCCGTTCGCCGGACAGCAGCCGATGCAGCAGATGCCGTTCATGCCGTTCGTGGGACAGCAGTCGATGCAGCAGATGCCGTTCATGCCGTTCGCGGGGCAGCAGCCGATGCAGCAGATGCCGTTCGCCGGACAGCCGATGCCGATGCAGGCCATGCCAGGCGCACCGGCCACGGCCATGCCGTTCGATCCCATGACGATGATGAACATGTTCATGCCGATGCCCCAACCGGCACCGCCTGCTGCGAAATAACGCGTTCAGGTAAATAGAGAAAGGCACGCTTGGCGTGCCTTTTTTTGTGCCGCCGTTACCTCAGCAGCCGCAGATCGGCCAGGATGGGTTCGGTGATCGGCTCCAGCTTGCGCCGCATCAGCGAACCGATCGCCGTGCTGCGGACGAATACCGGATTGGCCAGGGCGGCGCTCACGGCTGCCAGGCGGCGAACTGCCTCAGGGTTGGCCTGGCCGGCCCCGGCGGCGACCGAAAAATAGTGGCCGATGGCATCCAGGGTGCGGCTGACTACCTCCTGGGTTTCCGGTCGCGACAGGATCTCGATGGAGGCCTCCACGAAGGCCTGCCCCGGCGTTCCCGGCAGATCGTTCGGGCACATCTCCAGGAAGGCGACGTAGTAACTGTTCTGCCGCTTGCCGCGTTTCCAGATGGTCTCGCGCTGGGTAGGCGTCAGCGCGCCCGAGTAAAGCAGCACCGCCACCGTGTCCATGATGGCCAAGTGTTCCTCCTGCAGGAAGGCCAGGTGCTCGGTCAGGAATTCGGCCAGCACCGGCCCCATGCGGCCCTTCGCCACCGCCTCGCGCATCAGCATCAGGCGGGCGTGTTCGATGGTCGGCATGGCCCACCAGGCATATCCGGCCAATTCGTCGGTCAGGGCCGGGGAGTGCACCACCGCCACCACCGCCTCGGGTTCGCCGATCAGCAATAACTGGCTCAGGTTGCTGCTCTCCATCTGGCCGTGCCGGGTCCAACGCGACAGGTAGATCGGATAGCCGCCCGGCGAGCCCAGGGCGTGCCCGGACAGCGCTTCCCGAACCAGGCGCAAGTACTTGTCGGCCCGGCAGTTTGGGTGCAGCGGCATCGAGGCCTCTTCGCCTTCGTCGAGCAGGGCATGCAGCAACAGGCTGGATTCGTCGATCCGGATCGCCTTGATGTCCTGCGCAAGCAGGACGTTGAGCCGGAGCTGATCCTCCGGGCTCAGTTCCTCGCTCATAGTTGTGCGAAGGCCTTGGCGGCAGCGGCAATGGTGGCGTCGATGTCGGCCTCCGTGTGCGCTGCCGAGACGAAGCCGGCCTCGAAGGCGGATGGCGCCAGGTAGACGCCTTCCAGCAGCATCAGGTGGAAGAAGCGGTTGAAGGCTTCCTTGTCGCAGGTCATCACCTCGGCATAGGAAGTGGGCGCCTTGGCGCTGAAGTAGAGGCCGAACATGCCGCCCACCGACTGCGCCGAGAACGGGATGCCGGCGTCGCGGGCCGCCGCCTTGAGGCCGTCGACCAGGCGGGCGGTCATGGCGCTCAGGGCGTCGAAGAAGCCCGGTGCGGTGACCTTCTTTACCGTGACTAGGCCGGCGGCGACGGCGACCGGGTTGCCGGACAGGGTGCCGGCCTGGTAGACCGGGCCGGTCGGGGCCAGCTTGTCCATGATCTCGGCCTTACCACCGAAGGCGCCGACCGGCATGCCGCCGCCGATTACCTTGCCCAGGGTGGTCAGGTCGGGAACGATGCCGTACAGACCCTGGGCGCACTTGGGGCCGACCCGGAAACCGGTCATCACCTCGTCCAGGATCAGTACCGCGCCGTGCTTCGTGCAGTTCTCGCGCAGGCATTCCAGGAAGCCGGGCACGGGCTTGATCAGGTTCATGTTGCCGGCCACCGGCTCGACGATGACGCAGGCGATCTCGGCGCCGCGCTCGGCAAACACACGGTTGACCTGGTCGATGTCGTTGTAGTCAAGCACCAGGGTGTGCTTGGAGGTGTCGGCGGGCACGCCGGCCGAGCTGGGCGAGCCGAAGGTAAGCAGGCCCGAGCCGGCCTTGACCAGCAGGCTGTCGGCATGGCCGTGGTAGCAGCCCTCGAACTTGACCATCAGGTCGCGCCCGGTGTGGCCGCGGGCCAGGCGGATGGCGCTCATGGTCGCCTCGGTGCCGGACGAGACCAGGCGCACCTTTTCGAAACCGGGCAGCCAGCCGGTGAGGAATTCGGCCATCTCCAGTTCCCGCGCGGTCGGCGCGCCGAACGACAGGCCCAGCGCGGCGGCCTCCTGCACCGCGCGCACCGAGTCGGGGTCGGCGTGGCCGAGGATCAGCGGGCCCCAGGAGCCGACGTAGTCGAGGTAGGACTTGCCGTCGGCATCCCAGACCCGCGACCCCGCGCCCCTGGTGAAGAAGCGCGGCGTGCCGCCGACCGAGCGGAAGGCGCGCACCGGCGAGTTGACGCCGCCGGGGATGAATTTCTGGGATTGTTCGAACAGTTGGTCGTTGCGTGAGGTCATGGACGGCGGTTCTCGAAAAGTTGCGTGAAGTCGCGGCTGGCGCGTTCCGGATCGGCGTTATTGTAAACGGCAGTGATCACCGCCAGCAGGTCGGCGCCGGCATCCACTAGGCGGCCGGCGTTGTCCAGGGTGATGCCGCCGATGGCCGCCACCGGCAGGCGATGTCGTTCTTTCGCGGCCGCGATCAGCGCCGGGTCGGCGCGCTTGGCCTGCGGTTTGGTCGGCGAGGGAAAGAAGCTGCCGAAGGCGAGGTAGTCGACCCCGGCCTGCGCGGCGGCAGCCGCCAGACCCTGGCTCTGGTAGCAGGAGGCGCCGAGAATCCGGTTCGTTCCGAGGCATCTGCGTGCCTCGGCGAGGTCGCCGTCCTCGCCGCCCAGATGGACGCCGTCAGCCTCGCAGGCCAGGGCCAGGTCGACGTCGTCGTTGATGATCAGCAAGGCCTCGTAGCGTCGGGTCAGGCCGCGCAGGGCGACCGCCTGCTCGTCGCGGTGGCAGGGCGAGGCAGTCTTGTTGCGGTATTGCAGCAGGCGGCAACCGCCCCTCAGGACAGCCTCGGTCACCGTGATCAGACGCGCCGTATCGCCCCAGTCCGGGGTGATGGCGTACAGACCGCTAAGTTTCATCGGCCTCGTCGCGCGCCCAGAACAGGCGATCGGGGATGTGCTGGCCCATGCCGATGCGGTAGCCCGTGCGCAATGCCTCGTAGGTATATTCCTGGGCCGATTTCACCGCATCGGTGATGCTCAGCCCCTGGGCCAGGAAGGCCGCGGTGGCCGAGGCCAGAGTGCAGCCGGAGCCGTGGTAGCCGCCCGGCAGGCGATCCCACTCCAGGGTCTGCAGCACCCCTTCCAGGCCATACAGGGTGTTGACCACCTTGGTGGTCTGCTCGTGCGAGCCGGTGATCAGCACGTACTCGCAGCCGAGGTCGATCAGGCGCGCGGCACATTCGTCCAGATCGAGGTCGTCCTCGTCGGCTTCATTCTCGGCCAGGCGGCGCGCCTCCATGCTGTTCGGCGTGATCAGGGTGGTCTGCGGCAGCAGCAGGTCCTGCATGGCGGCGATCAGGTCGTCGTTGGCCAGCTCGTCGCCGCGACCGGAGGCGAGCACGGGGTCGAGGATGAGCGGGATATCGGGATAATCGGAGACGATCTCGGCGATCGCCGCGACCGCTTCCACGCTGGCCAGCATGCCGAGCTTGAAGGCGGCCACCGGCACGTCCTCGAGGACGCCGCGCGCCTGGTCGACGATCCAGGCGGCATCGAGGGGCAGAAAATCGTCGACACCGACCGTGTCCTGGACGGTGACGGCGGTGACCACGGTGAGCGGATGGCAGCCCAGGCTGACGATGGTCAGCAGGTCGGCCTGCAAGCCGGCGCCGCCGGTCGGGTCGGTGGCGGCAAAGCTCAGGACGGTGGGGAGTTGTGGAGACATGGCGTGAGGCTTATGGTACAAATCGGTATGAGTAATTATCCCACAGGCGGGCATGGGACGAGGCCACCTCGTAATGCATGGCAGGTCGGAGGAGCAACGATGTTGAAGCGTTGGTTGCCGCTGTTGGGGGCAGCATGGCTCGGTCTTGCACAGCCTGTGTGGGCGGGTCTGATCATGAACGTGACCCTGGATTATGACCAGGATCGCGATCATGTGGCCACCCAGAGTGTGTTCAGCGACCTGGCCGGACGGATCGGCAAGGCAGTCGGCCAGCCGGTTCGCCTGGTGATGACCCAGAATGCCGAGCGCGTGGGCGAGCAGGTCAGGCAAGGCTCCTACGACATCCTGCTGGCGCCCTCCCAGATCGTCGGGCTGGCCATGCGCCACGGCTATCTGCCGGTCGCCCGCACCGAGGCCGAGGCCCGGGTCGTGCTGGTAGCCAGTCAGGCCAGCGGCATTCATGCCTTCGAACAGGCCAGGGGACGGCGCGTGGTACTGCCGCATCCGGAGTCTCTGGTCAGCTACACGGTCAAAGGGGAACTCAATGCGCTGGGTCTGTCCGTGCCCGGTTACTTTGGCCAGGCCACCTATGTCAACCGCTATGGCGCCGTACTCTATGCCATGGATATCGGCCAGGCCGAGGTCGCGGCGATGCGGGATGGTTCCGCCAGGGAATGGCTGGCCCGGCATCCTGGGGCGACGGTTATCAAGTCCTACGACCCGGTACCGCTGGCCGGGGTGGTGGTCAGCGGCAAACTGGATGAGGCCCTGCGCGACAAGGTTGGGCAGGCTTTCGTCAAACTGGATGCCGGCATGACGGACCAGATGGCGAAGCGCGGCATGGGCGCCTTCGACCCCGCCGACAGCGCCGATTTCGAGCGGGTTTCCACGCGGGGCTTCTACACCCCCGAGGTGCTGCCGGGTGCGGCCATCGTCAGCGCCGAACAGGTGAAGAAGATGATGGCCCAGGGCATCCCGCTGTTCGACGTGCGGCCGGACAGCCATTACCGCGAAGGCCACATCCCCGGCGCCCGGCACGTGCCCTACCAGTTGAACAGCCCCAAGGAGCCGGACTACGACGACTCGGTGGACCGGTTCGACCTGGCCAGGCTGCCCCAGGACAGGAATGCCCCGATGATCTTCCAGTGCAACGGCGCCGAATGCTGGTACAGCTACAAGGCGGCCCGCTACATGGTGAAGCGCGGTTTCAAGAAGGTTTACTGGTACCGGACCGGTCTGCCGGCCTGGAAAGCGGCCGGCTACCCGGTCGAGCGCGGAGGTTAACGATATGGATCTGCACGGCACCCGGGTGATGGTGATCGACGACAGCAACACCATCCGTCGCAGCGCCGAGATATTCCTGCAGCAGGCCGGCTGCGAGGTCATCCTGTCCGAGGATGGCTTCGACGCCCTGGCCAAGATCGCCGACCATAACCCGGATGTCATCTTCGTCGACATCATGATGCCCCGGCTGGATGGCTATCAGACCTGCGCGCTGATCAAGAAGAACAACCGCTACCGCGATACCCCGGTCATCATGCTGTCCTCCAAGGACGGCCTGTTCGACCGGGCGAGAGGACGCCTGGTCGGTTCGGACGAGTATCTGACCAAACCCTTTTCCAAGGATGCCCTGTTGGCCGCGGTGCAGCGCCACCACGGCGGGGCCGATACAAGCAGCTAGGAGTGTAGGGAATGTCGATCAAGAAAGTGCTGGTGGTGGACGACTCGCCGACCGAGCGGTTTTACCTCGTCGATATCCTGCGCAAGCACGGTTTCGACACCGAGACGGCGGAATCCGGCGATGAAGGCATCGCCAAGGCCAAGGCCATCCTGCCCGACCTGATCCTGATGGATGTGGTGATGCCCGGCATCAACGGTTTCCAGGTCACCCGCATGCTGTCGCGCGACGACGCGACCAAGGCGATACCGGTGATCATGTGCACCTCGAAGGGGCAGGAAACCGACCGCGTCTGGGGCATGCGGCAAGGCGCGGTGGCCTACCTGGTCAAGCCGATCGCGGCCGACGACCTGCTGGAAAAGATCCGGAATTTTGATTAAGAGCCTGCCCTGATGGAAGAATCCCTTACCCTGCGAGAATTCCAGACCCGCCTGGCCGAACGCCTGAAAGGCGCCGCCAGTCAGGACGGCGCGACTGCCAAGCTCGGCTTCGTCGCCGGCGGCCGGCATTGGCTGACGGCGCTCGATCAGGTCGGCGAGGTGGTGACGGTGACCCGGCTGGCGCGGGCGCCCTGGACCCGGCCCTGGTTTATCGGCGTCGCCTCGGTGCGCGGCGCCATCTACGGTTGCACCGACCTGGCCGCCTACCTGGGCGTGGCGCCGGCCGGGGCGCCGGACGAAACCCGCTTGTTGCTGGCCAATGCCCGCTTCGGAGCCCATGCGGCGTTCCGCATCGACCAGGCGCTCGGCCTGCGCAATGTCGCCGGCATGACCCCGGTACCGCTCGTCGATGACCATGCGCCCTGGCTGCTGGCCCGGTTCGTCGACGGCGAGGGCATCGAATGGACCGAAATCGCCCTGGAAAACCTGCTGGCCGAGCCCCGCTTCGTGCAGGTGGCGGCCTGATGAAGACGGAGACAAAATGAAACGTGTGAACGTGGCAGCCTCAGCGGGCGGATGGTGGGACGGCCTGCTGAACCCGGACCTGGGGCGGATTCCGCTGCTGAAGCGCCTGTCGGCGGAACAGCGCTATCAGACCCTGGTCCTGGCCATGGTCGTGTCCGTGCTGCTGACGGTGGTGTTCATCCTGCTCTATGTGGTGCAGGTGGGACAGCGCAGCGGTCGCATCGAGACCTCCAGCAACCTGCAGATGCTGTCCCAGCGTTACACCAAGACCGCGCAGCAGGCGGTGCTCGGCAACAAGGCCGCGTTTGCCCAGTTGAAGGAAAGCCAGCAGGCCTTCGCGAACGGCCTGGAGACATTGACCGCGGACACCGGCCTGCTGTCCTCGCAAGGCGAACTGGTCGGCCTCAAGAAGCGTTGGGATGTCTCCCGCAAGGATATCGATACCCTGCTGGGCCAGCAGGATGTGCTGGTTGCCCTGGGCCAGTCGATCAGCCAGATCAACGTGCGCAACAACGAGCTGCTCGATCTGACCGAACAGGTCGTCGCCCTGCTGTCCGGCGGCGGCAGGGCGCTCTCCTTTGCGCACCAGCAGGCGCTGTGGACCCAGCGCATGGCCAAGAACGCCAACGCACTGGTGTCGAGCGATGTCATCAACCCGGAAGTGGCCTATCAACTGGGCCAGGACGCAAAGACCTTCGGCGACGTCCTCAACGGCATGCTGAACGGCGATGCCGAGCTGGGTATCGCCGCGGTGGGCGACCCGGATGCGAAGGCCAAGCTGCTCGAACTGAAAGAGGTCTTCAGCGCCTTCGAGGGCCAGGTCAACCTGATCCTGAAGAACATGCCGAAACTGGTCGAGGCCAAGCGCGCCGCCCGTGAACTGTTCGACGAGAGCGAACAATTGCTGGCCATGACCGGGAAGTTGACCGACAGCTACAAAAGCGATGCCAGCTGGATCTGGCTGGTCCTGTCCGTTTTGCTCGGCCTGACCGCGCTGGCCAGCCTGGTCACGCTTTCCCTGGCCAACGTCGCGGAGTCGCGGCAACGGGCCGAACAGGCGGCCCGCGAGCAGGAAACGGCGGCCCGGGAAAACCGCCGCAACCAGGAGGCCATCCTGCGCCTGCTCAACGAGATGGGCGACCTGGCCGAAGGCAACCTGACCGTGCGCGCCACCGTCACCGAGGACATCACCGGCGCCATCGCCGACTCGGTGAACTTCGCCATCGAGGAATTGCGTACCCTGGTCGAGAACGTCAACCGCGCCGCCGTGGAGGTGACCCAGGCCACCGACGACGCCAGGCAGTTGTCGGAACAGATGCTGTCGAGCGCGGAACGGCAGGCCGACGAAATCGGCCAGACCACCAGCTCGGTCCAGGTCATGTCCGAATCGGTCAACCGGGTGGCCCGGAACGCCTCGGATTCCGCCCACGTGGCCGAGCAGTCGCTCGGCTTCGCCAGGAAGGGCGGCGATTCGGTGCGTGCCGCCATCGCCGGCATGAACGCCATCCGCGACCAGATCCAGGAGACCTCGAAGCGGATCAAGCGGCTGGGCGAATCGTCCCAGGAGATCGGCGAGATCGTCGAACTGATTTCCGACATCACCGAGCAGACCAACGTCCTGGCCCTCAACGCCGCCATCCAGGCCGCCGCCGCCGGCGAGGCCGGGCGGGGTTTCTCGGTGGTGGCGGAAGAGGTGCAGCGGCTGGCCGAGCGCTCCGGCCAGGCGACCCGGCGCATCGGCGCCATCGTCAAGACCATCCAGACCGACACCCAGGACACCATCAACGCCATGGAAGGCAGCACCCGCGGCGTGGTGGAGGGGGCCGCCCTGTCCGACAACGCCGGCCATGCCCTGCAGGATATCGAGACGGTGTCAGAGGAACTGGCCCGTCTGATCCAGAGCATCTCCGATGCCACCCGGGAGCAGGTCGACATCGCTTCCCGGATTGCCGACAACATGCAGCAGATACTCGAACAGACCCGGCAGGCGTCCGACGGCGCCAGCAAGAGTGCCGAGTCGGTCGGCCAGCTCACCGTGCTGGCCGATGAACTGCGCGTGTCTGTGGCCGGCTTTACCCTGTAGGGGACCCCGTGAACGTGGACAGCCTGAATGATTTCGATATCGGCCCCCTGACCTGGGTCAAGGGTGAGATCGATGTGGCCTGCAACGCGGCGGCGGCGGCCCTGACCTCCTGGAACGGCGAGGACCTGATCCCGCTCAAGGAGGCGGTGACCTACCTGCACCAGGTCTCCGGCGCCCTCCAGATCGTCGGCCTGCAGGGGGTCTACCAGGTCAACAGCGCCATCGAAGCGCTGCTGGCCGAGATGCAGGCCAAGGCAGCGCTGCGCCATCGGGGCGCGGCCGACCAGGCCATCCAGGCGATCCGGGCCTTGCAGGCCTATCTGGACGGTCTCATGGCCGGAGGCGTCAACGCCGAGCTGGCCTTGATGCCGGCCTACACGGCGATTCAGGTCGGCCGCGGCGCCGAACCGCCGCCGCCGAGCGAACTGTTCTTCCCCGATGTCGGCCTGCGGGTCCGGCGCCCGGCCCCCGAACCGCAGCTGGACGCCACCGGCCTGCCCCGGGCGCTGCGCACGGCGCGTTCGAAGTACCAGAAAGGCCTGCTGCAATACCTGCAGAACAAGGATGCCCAGTCCGGCCTGGCGCACATGGAAGTGGCGGTCCGGGAAGTCGAACCGCTGGCGCCGGGGGCGGCGCAATATACCTTCTGGTGGGCCGTCGGCGGCATGCTGGAGGCGATGCGCCGGCACGGTTCGGCACCCGACCCGTGGACCAAGCGCCTGTTCAGCCGGCTCGACCTGCAGCTGCGCAAGCTGACCGAAGGTTCGCGCCAGCTGGCCGAGAGTCTGTTCCGCGACGTGCTGTACGGCTTGCTTCACGATACCGAGCCGGCCGGCCGCGCCGCCGAGGTGCGGGCGCTGTTCGAGCTGGATCGCTACCTGCCGCCGGTTGCGGGCGGCCCCGACGAGCAACGCGCCCTCGACCTGCGGCCCATGCTGGCCCGTTTGCGCGAAGGACTGGCCGCGGCCAAGGAGCAGTGGCTGCAACTCTGCTCCGGGCGCAAGGAAAGCCTGGGGCCATTGCGCAGCTCGGCGAAACAGATCCTCGAAGCGGCCGGCCAGATCGGCGATGCCGCCATCGATGGCCTCGCCAAGGCCATCCAGCAGGCCGTGGCGGATACCGCCGACGCCGACGAGGCGGTCCGGAACGAGGCCTTGCAGGTCGAAATGGCGACCGCACTGTTGTTGCTGCAGCACGGCGCCGAAGACTATTTCAAGCTCGGCCACGATTTCGGCAGCCATGCCGAACTGCAGGCCGGCCGGCTGCGCGCCGCGGTGTCCGGCGAAGAGCCCCTGAGTGCCGTCCCGGGCGCGCCGCTGCTCGACGAGATTGCCCGCCAGGCCCAGGAAAAGCTGCTGCTGACCCAGGTCAGCCGCGAGATCCAGGCCAACCTGAACCAGATCGAGGAGATCCTCGACAAATTCTTCCGCAACCGTACCGAGCGCGCCGGCCTGCCCCTGGTGCCTGGGCTGCTGAAACAGGTCCAGGGCGCCCTCAACATGCTGCAGCTGGAGGTCGCCTCCGAACTGGTCCAGGCGGTCTCCGCACGGGTCGGCCAGATCGCTTCGGCGGACCATGCCCTGGCCGCCGAGGAACTGAACTGGATCGCCGAGGCGATCTCCTCCCTTGGCCTGTATGTCGAAGCGCTGCGCAACGGCCGCGACGACCCCGCCGGCCTGCAGGCGCTGCTGACTCCGGCCGAGGTCGCCGGGCCGGCCGAAGCCAGCCTCGAGACGACCCTGGCCGAAGCCGCCGAGAAGCTGCTGGCGACCGCGGGCCAGTTGAACGAAGCCGCCGACCAGACCGAATTGCGCGGCGAGATCCGCAGCGAGCTCGCGCGCATCGCCCAGGACGCCGATCTGGTGGGCGACAGCAGCCTGCACGGCCAGGCCGGCGAGGCGCTGCGCCTGCTCGATGAAAACGCCGCTCCTGACGCCATCCGGACGGCCGTGCGTTCCCTGACGGGGGCCGCCGCGGCGACAGACGCGGAGACGCCGGCCGCGCTTGCGCAAAGCGAGCAGGAGGTCGATGCCGAACTGCTGGAGATCTACCTCGAAGAGGCCAATAGCGTGCTCGGAGACATCGCCGGGCGGCTGCTGCGCCTGCGCGAATCGAGCCACGAACATGCCGATTTCGTCGATATCCGGCGCGGTTTCCACACCCTGAAGGGCAGCGGACGCATGGTCGGCCTGAACGACCTGGCCGAGGTGGCCTGGGAGGCCGAGCAGACCCTGAATTTCTGGCTGCGCGAGGAGCGTGCGATCAACGGCGCGATCCTCGATTTCGTCGACCTGGCCGCCGCGGGATTCCGGCGCTGGGTGGCCGAGCTGGCTGGCACGGGGACGGTCCGGCACCTGGATGCCGAAGCGGTGGTGGCGCGCGCACGTCACCTGCGCGGTGAGCCGGAGGCGGTCGAGGCCGTGGTCGAGGCGCCCGTCGCCGAGGCAATCGCGTCCGGGGCGGCCCAGGAAGTCCCGCTTGAACCGGCACGGACGGAAACGCCGGTCGAGCCGGTAATCGAGCCCGAGCCGGTGCTGATCGGCGACCACGCCGTGCCGGCACCGCTGTTCGCGGTCTTCTCCGCTGAGGCGGCCCAACGCCTGGCCGAGCTGCGGCAAAACCTGGCCGACCTGGCCGAGGTCGCCGACGAACAGCAATGGGCCGGGTTCGCCCGCGCCGCCCACACCCTGGCCGGCATCGCCCGCACCACCGGACTGACCCCGCTGGCCACGGCCGCCCATGAGGTGGAAACCTGGGCTTCGGCCTGGCCGGACAAGGTCCGGCCACTGCCCGAGGCCGCCCACGCCACGGTCTGCTGGGCGGTCGAGCGTCTGGCCGCCGGCCTGGAAGACATCGCCCGGCATGACTGGCCGAGCTTCCCGGACGACCTGGCGGCGCGCCTGGCCGAACTGGCGCCCGAGACGGAGCCGTCGGTCGAGCTTCTGCCGACAGCCGAAGCGGTCGCCGTGGCCGAACCGGTGCCCGAAGCGGGGGCTGCGGCCGAGGAACTGTATGCCGCGCTTGTCGCCGAAGCGCCTGCGGCCACGCCGGCCGTCGAGTTGCCCGCCGAGGCATGCGACCCGCAACTGCTGCCCATCTTCCTGGCCGAAGCGGACGAGTTGCTGCCCCGGATCGGCGACAGCCTGCGCCGCTGGCGCGCCACCCCGGCCGAAGCGGAGCCCTGCCAGGCCTTGCAAAGGGCGCTGCATACCCTCAAGGGCAGCGCCCGCATGGCCGGTGCGATGCGGCTGGGCGACGCTACCCACGCCATGGAGACGCGCATCGCCGAACGCGGCGAGACGCCGCCCGACGCCGCCTTCCTGGACAGCCTGGAGCATGACTACGATGCCCTGGCCGAACAGGTCGACCGCCTGCGCAAGCCTGTCCAGGCCACCCCGCTGCGAGCGGAAGCCGGACTGGCCGAGACCGGGGTGGCGCTGCCGATGGCGCCGCTGCCGGAAGACGATGCCGGCATCCGCCAGGCCTTCCGGGCCAAGGCCAACATACTCGATACCCTGATCAACGAGGCCGGCGAGGTCAGTATCGCCCGCTCCCGCATCGAGGTGGCGCTCAACCATTACCGGCTGACGGCCCAGGAATTGACCGCCAACGTCGAGCGCCTGCGCGGCCAGCTGCGCGAACTGGAGATCGAGGCCGAGACCCAGATCGGGGCGCGCATGACCCGGCTGGACGACCATTTCGATCCCCTGGAGTTCGACCGCTACACCCGGTTGCAGGAATTGACCCGCCTGATGGCGGAGAGCGTGAACGACGTCTCCACCGCCCAGGAAAACCTCCTCGCCGGCCTGTCCGATGCCGAATACGCCTTGCTCCAGCAGGGCCGCACCACGCGCAGCCTGCAGCAGGAGTTGATGCACATCCGCATGGTGCGCCTGAACAGCCAGGCCGAACGGCTGCACCGCATCGTCCGCCAGGCCGCCAGGGAACTCGGCCGCAACGCCCATCTGCAGATCGAGGGCGGCGATACCGAACTGGACCGCTCGGTGCTCGACAAGGCCATGGTGCCGTTCGAGCACCTGTTGCGCAACGCGGTCGCCCATGGCATTGAGACGGCCGAGCGGCGCCGTGCCGCCGACAAGCCGGAATACGGCGATATCCGCCTGTCGGCGCGCCAGGAAGGCGCCGAGGTGGTGCTGACCCTGAGCGACGATGGCGCCGGGGTCGATCTCGACAAGGTGCGCGCCCGCGCCGAGGCCATGGACTGGCTGCGTCCGGGCGAGCCGGCCGAGCGCGAGCGCCTGGAATCCTTCCTGTTCATGCCCGGTTTCTCGACCATGGAGACGGTGACCCAGGTGGCCGGCCGCGGCGTCGGCCTCGACGTGGTGCGCAGCGAGATCGCCTCGGTCGGCGGCCGGATCCGGATCGAGAGCGAGCCCGGCCGGGGCACCCGCTTCACCATCCGCCTGCCGACCACGCTGGCCCTGGCCCAGGTGGTCCTGGCCAAGGCGGGCAATCAGGTCTACGCCATCCCGGCCGGGATGGTGGTGCTGGTGCGGGAAGTCCAGGAGGCCGAGTGGCATGGCATCGTCGCCGACGGCCGGATCGATCTGGACGAACAGGCCTATCCGCTGCGCTCGCTGGCCGAATTGACCGGACAGCAACCTCTGCCGGTGGTGGGCCGCTACCGTACCGTGTTGCTGCTCAGGTCCGGCGACGAACGGGTCGCCATGCGGGTGGACGGTCTGTCGGGTAACACCGAGGCGGTGGTCAAGGCGATCGGTCCGCAGCTGTCGCGCGTGCCCGGCGTGGCCGGCGCCACGGTGCTCCCGGACGGCCGGGTCTCGCTGATCCTGAACCCGTTCGCCCTGATGGAGAGCGCGCCGGCCGAGGCCGCGCCGGTGGTCGAGGCGGCCGATGCCGATGCCGGGCTGCCGCTGGTGCTGGTGGTGGACGACTCGCTGACCGTGCGCAAGATCACCGGCCGCCTGCTGCATCGGGAAGGCTACCGGGTCACCACCGCCAAGGACGGCGTCGAGGCCCTGGAAGTCTTGCAGGACGAGGTGCCGGCGGTGATGCTGCTGGATATCGAGATGCCGCGCATGGACGGTTTCGAGGTGGCCCGCCACGTTCGTGCCGACCCCCGCACCCATGACCTGCCGATCATCATGATCACCTCGCGCACCGCCGACAAGCACCGCGACCACGCCACCGAACTGGGCGTCGACCTGTACATGGGCAAGCCCTATCAGGAAGAGGAACTGCTGGCGGCGATCGCCGGGTTCATGGCCCGGTAGCGGGCAAGGACTCACCGCCCAGGCCGGAACGCCTGGGCGGTGGTTTCGTCACATGGCGGCCAGGATCGAGTGCAGCAAAGCGGCGCCAGACGGCGTCAGCCACCAGCCTAGCGCACCGCAGTTCAGGATGGCCGTGGCCCAAAATACGATCTGGAAGGATTGCTTTCTGGATTTGTGGCGCAGGGTTTTCTGTGCGTAGAGTGCTCCAGGCCAGCCACCGACCAGGCTCAGCAGATGCAGGGTGCTTTCCGGCGTTCTCCAGCGGCCGGCCTGCGCGGCGGATTTGTCCAGGAAGTAGGCCAGGTAAGCCGCCAGGCTGCTGAGCAGATAAAGAAAATAAACGAGGGCCGGCAACCTGCCCACCAGTGTGGTTGCCGTCAGGAAGATGAAAAAGAGTGCGAGCAGGACGGGCAGGGCGATTCCCGTCCTGGTCGAGCCCGCCCAGTATGGCCGGGCGCCGGAAAACGCAACGTTTTCCGCCCGCTTGCGTCCCTTGGCGTCGGTGGTGACTTCATAACTGACGATGTCGTTGCCGACGGGTCGCCGCCCGCGCTTTGAGAATGACTTGATGTGAACGAAAATCTGCTCGGACCCATTGTTCTGGACAATGAATCCATAGCCTTGATCATCCTTCCAGGTGGCTATCCTGCCCTGGTAGCGCATTCGATTCCTGCCCCGGTTTGCTTGGCGATTGTCTGAGTAGGCCGAATAAGGCAAAGCCGCGCGAGTGAACCACGGCGGCTTGCTTTGAACGGGCTGCCCACCGGCTGGGCAAGCGCTCGAAGCGAGATGTTTCCAGATTTACCCCGTCCAGTCGATCACTCCGGTGTAGGCGGTCGCCAGCACAAGGACGCCGAAGCCGATGCGGTACCAGGCGAACGCCGTGAAATCGTGGCTGGAGATGAAGCGCAACAGCCAGCGCACACACAGGAAGGCGCTGATGAACGAGGCCGTGCTGCCGACGGCGAACAGCGGCAGGTCGGCGGCGCTGAACAGGTCGCGGTGCTTGTAGACGTCGTACAGTGTGGCCGCGAACATGGTCGGGACGGCGAGGAAAAAGGAGAACTCGGTCGCCGCCTTCCGGGACAGCCCGAAGAACAGGCCGCCGATGATGGTGGCGCCCGAACGCGAGGTGCCGGGGATCATCGCCAGGGCCTGGGCGAAGCCGACCTTGAGGGCGTCGCGCCAGGTCATGTCGTCGACCGTCTCCGCCTTGACCACATGCTGGCGCCGCTCCGCCCACAGGATCAGCAGGCCGCCGACGATGAAGGCGGTGGCCACCACCAGCGGGTTGAACAGGTAGGCCTTGATCTGCTTGATGAACAGCAGGCCGAGCACCGCCGCGGGCATGAAAGCGACGATCAGGTTGAAGGCGAAGCGGCGCGAGGCCGGTTCGCGGGTCAGGCTGGCCACGACATGGCCGAGCCGCTGCCGGTAGACCCAGACCACCGCCAGGATCGCCGCCAGCTGGATGGCGATTTCGAATACCTTGGCCTTGTCGTCGTGGAAGCCGAGCAACTGGCCGGCGATGATCAGGTGGCCGGTCGATGAGATGGGCAGAAATTCGGTCAGGCCCTCGACGATGCCGAGCACCAGTGCCTTGAGCAGTAACAGGGTATCCAAAGTGCGCCTCCTTGTGAGGCCGGGATTATAGCCTCAGCTTTATGGCTTCTTTTCGATCGGATTGTCGAACAAGGCGTCGAGACTTTCCGCTTCCCAGTCGTTGCCTGGTGGCGTCGCTGAGGCAGGCCGTGCCGGGGCCGGCGGCGGCCTGTCTGCTGGTTTCCTGTGCGGGGCCGCCCTCGGGGCCTTCCTCGGCGGGGCCGGCTGCATGCTGCTCAGCATGGCGCCCACCAGATCCCTCGCCGAGCGGCTTTCCAGACGGAATTCCGAGCCGCATTTCACGCAGCTGAAGGTCTTGTAGGGCAGCAGCTCCACCAGTGCCAGCAACTGGCTGAGGCTTTGTTTCTCCACCAGTGCGCCCAGGTCGTCCAGATTGATTTCCGCCGCCGGCAGGTTGGCCGGCACGGGTATCTTGGCCTCGGCCTTGCTGCGGGCGCCACAGAATGGACAGGTCTTGCTGAGGATGATGGGGCGGGTGTGCATGGCCGGATTGTGAACGATTACTGGCCGCTCGGCACTTGTTCCGGCGGGATCGGCGCCCACACCGTCTTGCGCCGTGATTTGTCGCCGCGCAGCAGCTTCAGGTCGCGTTTCGGCAGGTTCAGCCAGGCGGCCAGGAACTCCAGCACGGCGGCATTGGCGGCGCCCTCGACCGGTCGGGCGCTGATCCTCAGCTTGAGGGCATCGCCATGCAGGCCGGCCAGCTCGCTCTTCGAGGCGCCGGGCTGGACATGCAGGGTGATCTCGCTGCCGCCATGGGCGCCCGCCGCCAGCCAGACCGGGGCGTCGGTCATGGCAGGCCGTAGAGCAGGCCGTGGGCCAGTCTTTCCAGGCCCCCGACGGGCAGGATCAGCAGCAGTTGCAGAACGATGAAGGCGGCCAGCGGCGAGAGGTCGATCCCGGATATCGTCGGGATGATGCGCTGGAACGGCGCCAGCGCCGGCCGGGCCATGGCGTAGAACACCGGGGCAATGGGCGAGAACGGATTGACCCAGCTGATGATGGCCTGCACGAAGATCAGGGCGATCATCAGATAGATGACCAGTTTCAGGCAGGCCGCCAGGGTGAGCAGCAGGAAGCCGGGCCAGACTGCGGCGCCGGCCGCCAGGAAGGGATAGCCGGCGACCCACAGGCTGGACAGCACCCAGATCAATTCGGCGAGCAGGAAGAACAGCAGACTGGCCAGGTCGAGGCCGAACAGGCCGGGGATCATTCGACGCGCCGGCTTGACCGCGAAATTGGTGATCCTGACGATGAACTGGGAGAACGGGTTCTGGAACGGCACCCGGGTCCATTGCATGTAGAAGCGCAGCCAGAAGGCCGTGGCGGCCAGTTCGAAGACCACCCTGAGGAGAAATTGCGCGGCTTCCTGGAACATCATTCCGCTCCCAGCAGATCGCCCAGTTCCCCGGCGCGCGCGGCGGCGGCCCGGGCAGCGGCCGAGACCGCGGCGCGGACGCCATGCTCTTCCAGGGCGGCGATGCCGCGTTCGGTGGTGCCCCCCTTGGAGGTGACCCGGGCGCGCAGCAGGGCCGGTTCGGAGCCGTCCAGCACGGCCAGCGCGGCAGCGCCGTAGACCGTCTGCACGGCCAGGGCGCGGGCGGTTTCAGCGTTCAGGCCAAGTTCGCGGGCGGCGGCTTCGAGCGCCTCGATGAACAGGAAGACATAGGCCGGGCCGCTGCCGGAGATGGCGGTCACGGCGTCGATCTGCGCCTCGTCGGCGACCCAGACCACCTGGCCGACCGCCTTGAGTACCTGCTCGGCATGGGCGCGCTGCGGCGCGCTGGCGCCCGGCAGGGCAAACAGCCCGGCGATGCCGGCGCCGACCAGGGCCGGGGTGTTGGGCATGGCGCGCACCACGGCGTCGTGGCCGGACAACCAGCGGGAGATGTCGCCGGCACGGACGCCGGCGGCGATCGAGAGCACGCAGGTGTCCGCTGCCAGCCTCGGCAGGCCGGCCAGCACCTCGCGCAGTATCTGCGGCTTGACGGCCAGGACCAGCACGTCGACCGCCAGCGTGGCGCTCGCGGCGGCCTCGACCGCCACGCCGAACTGGGTGGCCAGGTAGGTGCGCCGGTCCGCGCCCGGGTCCACGACGCTGATGTCCCGGGCGGCAAAGCCCTGCTTCAGCATGCCGCCGATCATGGCCTCGGCCATGTTGCCGCCGCCGATGAATCCTATCTTCATGTGTAATCCCTTTTTCCAAAGATGGCCGAGCCGACCCTGACGATGGTGGCGCCCTCCATTATTGCGGCTTCGAAGTCACTCGACATGCCCATGGACAGGGTATCGAGACCGAGCCCGGCGGTCTGTTCGAGCAGCTCGCGCAGGCGGGCGAACTGGCTGCGCTGTTCGGCCGGGTCGGGTGTTTCCTGCGGGATGGCCATGAAGCCGCGCAGTTTCAGCCGGGGCAGACCGGCGACCTCGTGCGCCAGCGCCAGGGCCTGGCCCAATGCGACGCCGTGCTTGCTGGCCTCGCCGCTGACGTTGACCTGGATGCAGATGTTCAAGGGCGGCAGATCGGATGGCCTGGCCTCGGACAGGCGCTGGGCGATCTTCAGCCGGTCGACGCCATGCGCCCAGGCAAAATGCTCGGCGATCGGACGGGTCTTGTTGCTCTGGATCGGGCCGATGAAATGCCACTCCAGGGGCAGGTCGGCCAAGGCCTCCTGCTTGGCCAGGGCCTCCTGCAGATAACTCTCGCCAAAGGCGGTCTGGCCGGCTTGCCAGGCCTCGCGCACGGCCGCCGCCGGGAAGGTCTTGCTGACCGCCAGCAGGGCCACCGAGGCGGGATCGCGCGCGGCCTTTTGGCAAGCCGCCGCGATGCCGTCCCGGCAGGCTTGCAACCCGGCCGCGATTGCGCCCATAATTAACTTGAACCTCGTGTCGAATTGTTCCGTAACTACGAGAATTATAAATGGAAATCTCCGACCTCTTGACCTTCGCGGTAAAGAACAAGGCGTCCGACCTGCACCTCTCCGCCGGTCTGCCTCCCATGATCCGGGTGCATGGCGACATCCGCCGCATCAACGTGCCGGCGATGGACAACACCCAGGTCCGGGCGATGATCTACGACGTGATGAGCGATGCCCAGCGCAAGTCGTACGAGGAGTTCCTGGAAACCGACTTCTCCTTCGCCCTGCCCGGCGTCGCCCGGTTCCGGGTCAACGCCTACAACCAGGAGCGGGGTGCGTCCGCCGCCTTCCGGACGGTGCCGAGCAAGGTGCTGACCCTGGAGGAACTGGAAGCGCCGCAAAGCTTCAAGGAGATCGCCGACCAGCCGCGCGGCATCGTCCTGGTGACCGGGCCGACCGGTTCCGGCAAGTCGACCACGCTGGCGGCGATGGTCGACTTCGTCAACGACAACCTGCACGGCCATATCCTCACCATCGAGGACCCGATCGAATTCGTCCATCAGAGCAAGAAATGCCTGATCAACCAGCGCGAGCTGGGGCCGCATACCCAGAGCTTCGAGAACGCCTTGCGTTCGGCCCTGCGGGAAGACCCGGACGTCATCCTGGTCGGCGAAATGCGCGACCTGGAAACCATCCGTCTGGCGCTGACCGCGGCCGAGACCGGCCACCTGGTGTTCGCCACCCTGCACACCAGTTCGGCCGCCAAGACCATCGACCGGATCATCGACGTGTTCCCGGCCGCCGAAAAGGAGATGGTCCGCTCGATGCTGTCCGAATCGATCCGCGCGGTGATCTCCCAGGCCCTGTTGAAGCGCAAGGACGGCACCGGCCGGATCGCCGCGCACGAAATCATGACCGGCACCCCGGCCATCCGCAACCTGATCCGGGAAAACAAGATCGCCCAGATGTATTCCTCCATCCAGACCGGCCAGGCGCTCGGGATGCAGACCCTGGACCAGTGCCTGACCACCCTGGTCAAGCGCAATCTGGTGGGTTCGCTTGAGGCCCGCGCGGTCGCCGTCAACAAGGACCTGTTCCGATGAGTGCCGACAATCCCGTCCCCGCATGGCTGCGCACCATGGTGGAGCGCAAGGCCTCCGACCTGTTCCTGACCGCCAATTTCCCGCCCGCCCTGAAGGTCGATGGCCAGGTGGTGCCGTTGCCGGAGGCCAGGTTGTCGGCGACCGATACCCAGGCGCTGGCCAAATCGGTGATGACCGAGAAGCAGTGGAACGGCTTCATGAACACCAAGGAGGCCAACTTCGCCATCTTCGACGAGGCGATCGGCCGCTTCCGGGTCAGCGCCTTCATGCAGCAGAGCCATGTCGGCATCGTGTTCCGGACCATCAACACCACGATCCCCGAGATCGCCGACCTGCACCTGCCGCCCATCCTGAAGGATATCGCCATGATGCCGCGCGGCCTGGTGCTCCTGGTGGGTGCCACCGGCAGCGGCAAGTCGACCTCGCTGGCGGCCATGATCGGCTACCGCAACCAGCGCCGGGCCGAGCACATCATGACCGTCGAGGACCCGATCGAATTCGTCCATCAGCACGGCCAGAGCATCATCACCCAGCGTGAGGTCGGTTCCGATACCGATGACTGGCACACCGCACTCAAGAATGCCCTGCGCCAGGCGCCCGACCTGATCCTGATCGGCGAGATCCGCGAGCGCTCGATCATGGAATTCGCCCTGTCCTATGCCGAGACCGGCCACCTGTGCCTGTCCACCATGCACGCCAACAACGCCAACCAGGCCCTGGAGCGCATCCTCAGCATGTTCCCGCTGGAACGGCGGGATCAACTGCTGCTCGACCTGTCGATGAACCTGCGCGGCATCGTCTCGCAACGCCTGATCCCCCGGCTGGATGGCAAGGGCCGCATTCCGGCGGTCGAGGTCCTGCTCGGCTCGCCGCTGATCTCCGACATGATCCAGAACAACCGCCTGGACGAGATCAAGGAGCTCATGGGCCGCTCGCGCGATCTCGGCATGCTGACCTTCGACCAGTCGCTCTACGACCTTTACGCGGCCGGCGTCATCAGCCTCGAAGAGGCCCTGCGCAACGCCGACTCCTTCAACGACCTGCGCCTGAAGATCAAGCTGCACGGCAGCGATGCAGACCTCCACTCGCTCAAGACGCCGGGCCAGCTCGGCATGGTCTGAGCGGCCTCAGATAGTCCTGTCCAGCCAGCCGCGCACCTGTTCCAGCAGCGCGGCATCCTTGCCCTCGAAGAAGTGATCGGCGCCCGGCACCACGACCTGGGCGGAGCCCTTCTGTTTCAGGCCGGCCGCGCGCTTGCCGGCATTCTCGACTACCTGGGGCAGGTCGTTCTGGCCGTACAGGTCGAGTATGGGCATCTTGAGTTTGGCCATGTCCGGTGCCGCCGGTACGCCGATGGCCACCCAGGCGGCAACCGGGGCGCCGGGTGTCCGGCTCAGGTAGTGGTAGGTCATCCGGGTGCCCAGGCTGTGGGCGACGACGGCGACCTTGGCATAGCCTTTGCCCTTCAGGAAGGCGACCGCCAGTTTGACCCGCTCGGCCGCCTCGTCGAAGGTGGCCAGATAGGCGTCGGTCTTGGCGTCGGCCGCCAGTACCGGCATCTGGATCGACAGGGTGGCGTAGCCCGCCTCGGGCAATTGCTGGCGCAGTGCGCCGATCAGGCCCCAGTCCGGGTGCACGCCGATGCCGTGGACCACCACCAGTCCGGCCTTGGCCTTGTCGACCGGCGTGTAGAGGCCGAGAAACTTGTGGCCGCTGGCCTGGGCCAGCCAGACCGGGTCGCCGACCAGGACCGAGGGCAGCACCTCGTCGGCCCATTTCTGTTCGCGGGCGTAGTCGGCGGCCAGTGCGGTCAGGCTGGCCAGCAGGGCCGCCAGGGCAATCAGGTAGCGCATCGTCATTCTCCTCTAGGTGGTCAGGTAAGCAGTCCGTACAGCATGCGCAGGCCGAGCAGGTAGAGCAGGCCGGCGAATATCCTTTTCAGCCGTGCCACCGGCAGGCTGTGGGTGAGGCGGGCGCCCCAGGGTGCCGTGACCATGCTCATCAGCGCCACCGAGGCCAGGGCCGGCAGGTAGACGAAGCCCAGGCTCCATTCCGGCAGGCCGGCCGCCATCTGGCCGGACAAAGCATAGCCGAGCGCGCCCGACACGGCGATCGGGAAGCCGATCGCCGCCGAGGTGCCGATCGCCTCCTGGAAGCGCACGTTGCACCAGTTCAGGAACGGCACCGACAGGGTGCCGCCGCCGATGCCGACCCAGCTCGACACCAGGCCGATGACGGTGCCGGCCAGGGACATGCCCGGCCAGCCCGGCAGTTCCCGGTGCGGGTTGGCCTTGAAGCCGAGCAGCATCTGGGTCGCGGCGTAGAACAGGAAGGCGACGAAGAACCAGCGCAGGCCCCGGTCCGGCAGCCAGGCGGCGGCGATGGCGCCGGCCAGGGTGCCGAGCACGATGCCCGGCGCGATCCGGCGCACCGCAATCCAGCGCACCGCGCCATGGCTGTGATGGGCGCGCAGGCTGGCGATCGAGGTCAGCACGATCACCGCCAGCGAGGTGCCCAGGGCCATATGGATGTTGTATTCGGCCGGGAAGCCCTGCCGGAGATAAATCCAGGACAGCACCGGCACCAGCACCAGGCCGCCGCCGACGCCGAGCAGGCCGGCGATGAAGCCGGAGGCCAGGCCGAGGATCAGGTAGGTGATCAGGAAGCTCACAACCTGCCGACGATGAAGCGCCACTCGTCCGGATCGACCGGGGTGATCGACAGCCGGTTGCCCTTGGCCAGCACGCGCATGTTGGCCAGTTCCGGGTATTCGCGGATCTCCGACAGCGGCATCAGCCGGGTTTTCCGCACCACCTTCACGTCGACGTTGAACCAGCGCGGGGTGTCTTCAGTGGCCTTGGGGTCGAAGTAATTGCCGTCCGGATCGAACTGGGTCGCGTCCGGGTAGGCCGGGGTGGCGACCTCGGCCAGGCCGGCGATGCCCGGCTCGGCGCAGGTCGAGTGGTAGAACAGGACCCCGTCGCCCACCCGCATCTGGTCGCGCATGAAATTGCGCGCCTGGTAGTTGCGCACCCCATACCAGGGCACGAAGCCGTCGCGCGCGAGGTCGTCGATGCTGTATTCCGAGGGTTCGCTTTTCATCAGCCAGTACCGCATCCGTGTCTCTCCATCCTATAATCCGACAAAATCTATCGGATATTGTGCCATGACCGATTTCGATCTGGACACCATTGTCGGGGCTGTCCGGCAAAACTGCCATATCTCGGATGCCCAGCACGCGGGCGACCTGACCATGTGCACCTTCCTGCTCAAGATGCGCGAACTGTACCGCTGGGAGAACGCCATCCCGCTCACCCGCGAGATGCCGCGCAGCGAGGTGGGCGACTGGATGAACGAGCGCGGCCTGCTCTGGGACGACCTGGAAGACGCGCCGTATGTGCCGGTCCCGTTGTCGGCCGGGGCGGCCGATCCCTTCGAATCCAGCCGCATCAACGGCGAATTGCTGTCCCAGGGCTATGTCTACAGTGGCGGTTACGGCCGCCGCTGCAAGCCGCATTTCTTCCTCGGCGAACTGGTGCGGCGCGAACGGCGGGACGGCTTCGATATCTATGTCTCCGGCCGGGAACTGGCGCGCGACCTGGAGGCGCCGCCCGGCATGTACCTGGACCGGACCCTGTTCATCCGCGCCGAGGCCCTGCGGCGCTGGCTGTGGGAAAAATACGAGGAATGGCACTGGAACCGGAAAAACGAGGCGATGGGCCGGGCGGTCGCCGCGTATCCGTTCGCCGAGGCGCCAGAGGCGGCCCTGGACGCCATGACCGCGACCGAGATGGAGTCGGTCATCCTGCATGAGCTGGGCGAGGCGCGCGTCGGCGAGGCGCTGGGCGAGGCCTGGGACGACCTCCTGGTCGCGACCATGCGCAGCCGCGCCGAGATCATGGCCCGGGCGGTGCGCGATCTCTACGCCGACTGCCTGTCGTCGCTGCCGGGCCTGGTCGAGCGCGGCGATCCGGCCGCGATCCATTTCTTCTTCGCCAATTTCGTCGGCATGCGGCGGGCGCTGGCGCCGGAACTGGCCGAGGCCTATGGCATTTGGCTGCAGGGGCCGACCCCGGCGGTCATCGAGGATGCCGCCGCCGCCGGCCTGGCACGCTGGCGGGTCATGGCGGCGGATCTGCTGGCCATGCACGCCAGCCTGGGCGATGCTGTGACGGCCGAAATCGAGGCCCGCCTCGATCCGGTCCGGAAATGCTAGGGCCCTGCCCGATATGGCGGGCCGTTATCCAGCGGCCATGATGACCCGGCTTGGGTATAGAATTACCCGCTTCGTGCCCCTGCGGCGATGCCGCCGGTTGGCCAAATAGCACAGAAATACATCAGTCCGGCAGGAAGCCGTCGCACTGTCCCCGCGGCCTCGCTTGCCGGAAGTTCTGCCTAGTCAATGCACCATGGAAAATGGAGGAGACTGCATTTGACCGAGTTATCGACCATCCTGGTCGTTGACGACGAGCCGCGTTCGCAGGAATCGCTGCGCCGTACGCTGGAAGAAGAGTTTCGCATCCTCACCGCGTCCGGTGCGGCCGAGGCTCTGGCCATCATGGCGGACGAGCGCGTCCACATCGTCCTCACCGACCAGCGCATGCCGGGCATGAGCGGCGTGGTCTTCCTGCGCCAGGTGCGCGAGACCTGGCCGGACACGGTGCGCATCATCATCTCCGGCTATACCGACAGCGAAGACATCATCGCCGGCATCAACGAGGCCGGCATCTACCAGTACCTGCTCAAGCCCTGGCACCCGGACCAGTTGCTGCTGACCCTGCGCCGGGCGGCGGAGCTGCAGCGCCTGCAGATGGAAAATCATCGCCTGACCCTGGAATTGCGCACTGCCGAGCCCTACCTGCGCGAAAAGGTGGGCGCGAACCGCAAGCGCCTGCGCCAGGCCTTCGACCTGAGCAACATCGTGCGCGCCGCTAACAGCCCCCTGCAGGCGGTCTGCGAGATGGTGGAGCGGGCGGCGCACTACGACGTGCCCATCCTGCTCGAGGGCGAATCCGGCACCGGCAAGGAACTGCTGGCCCGCGCCGTCCACTATGCCGGCGCCCGCGCCGAACAGCCGTTCGTGGTGGAAAACTGCGGCGCCCTGCCCGATACCCTGCTGGAATCCGAGCTGTTCGGGCACAAGAAGGGCGCCTACACCGGCGCCAGCGAGGATCGCATCGGCCTGTTCCAGCAGGCCCACGGCGGCACCCTGTTCCTGGACGAGATCGGCGAGACCACGGCGGCCTTCCAGGTCAAGCTGCTGCGGGTATTGCAGGAAGGCGAGTTCCGCCCCCTGGGCAGCAACCGGACGGTGTCGGTGGACGTGCGCGTGGTCGCCGCCACCAACCGCCACCTGGAGGCGGAGGTGAAGGCCGGCCGCTTCCGCGAAGACCTCTACTACCGGCTGGCGACGGTGCCGATCCGGGTGCCGGCCCTGCGCGAGCGGCCCATGGACATCCCCGAACTGGCCCGCAGCATCCTGGCCAAGGTCAGCACCAGCCTCGGCCGCCGGGTCGACGGCTTTGCCCCGGAGGTGCTGGAATGCATGATGGCCTATGCCTGGCCGGGCAACGTGCGCGAACTGCAGAACGAGATCCAGCGCATGCTGGTCCTGTCCGACCAGCCCCTGCTCGATCTCTCGGTGCTGGCGCAGCCGATCCGGCAGCAGTCGGCGCTGGCGCCCGGCGGGTCGGTCGCGGCCGGTGCGGAAACAGCTTCCTGCCGGCTCGATGTCCATGAGGCCCGGCTATTGTCCGATGCCTTGCGCAAGCATGCCGGCAACCTCACCCACGCCGCCAATGAACTGGGCCTGTCGCGCCTGGGCCTGCGCAACAAGCTGCGCCGGCTTGGCGTCAGCGTGCCGGTGCGCGGGCGCGGACGCCCGGCCCGGATAGCGGAAGAGGGCGATGGCTGAGCCGCTCAACCTGCTCTGGCTGCAGTCCGGCGGTTGCGGCGGCTGTACCCTGTCCCTGCTCAACGCGGAACAGCCCGGCCTGTTCGACCGCTTCGCCGACGCCGGCATCCGCCTGCTCTGGCATCCCAGCCTGAGCGAGGAGACCGGCGACGAGGCGCTGGCGATCCTGGTGGCCTGTGCCGAGGGCCGCGAGCGGGTCGACCTGCTGTGCATCGAGGGCTCGCTGATGACCGGGCCGCACGGCAGCGGCCGTTTCCACATCCTGGCCGGCACCGGGCGGCCGATGGTCGACTGGGTGCGCGACCTGGCCGGGCGGGCGGGCCAGGTCCTGGCGGTGGGCAGTTGCGCGGCCTGGGGCGGCATCACCGCCTCGGGCCCGAATCCCGGCGGCGCCACCGGCCTGCAATACGACGGCGAGACGCCCGGCGGTCTGCTCGGGCGGGATTTCCGCTCCGCCTCCGGGCTGCCGGTGGTCAACGTCGCCGGTTGTCCGATCCACCCGGGCTGGGTGCTGGACACCCTGCAGGCGATCGCCATGGGCCGCTTCGGCGCGGCGGAGATGGACGCCCTCCAGCGTCCCCGCCTGTACGCCGACCACCTGGTCCACCATGGTTGTCCGCGCAACGAGTATTACGAGTTCAAGGCCAGCGCCGGCAAGCCCTCGGACCAGGGCTGCCTGATGGAAAACCTCGGTTGCAAGGGCACCCAGGCCCATGCCGACTGCAACATCCGGCTCTGGAACGGCAGCGGTTCCTGCCTGCGCGGCGGCTATGCCTGCATCCGCTGCACCGAGCCGCGCTTCGAGGCGCCCGGCCATCCCTACGCCGAGACCCCCAAGGTGGCCGGCATTCCCATCGGCCTGCCCGCCGACATGCCGCGGGCCTGGTTCGTCGCCCTGGCCGCCTTGTCGAAGTCGGCCACGCCCAAGCGGGTCAGGGAAAACGCCGTGTCAGACCACATCGTGACGCCGCCAGCGGCGAAAACGGGCGTGAAATGAAGGTCGAGAAACGCATCGTCGGACCGTTCAACCGGGTCGAGGGCGACCTGGAGGTGCATCTGGATATCGTCGACGAACGGGTCGAGTCGGCCCGGATCAGCGCCTCCCTGTACCGCGGCTTCGAGGAGATGCTGCCCGGCCGGGTGCCGGCGGACGCCCTGTTCATCGTGCCGCGCATCTGCGGCATCTGTTCGGTCTCGCAGAGCATCGCCGCCGTCGCCGCCCTGCGCGAACTGGCGGGTGCGACGCCGGCACGCAACGGCCAGCTGGCCGAGTGCCTGATCGGCGCCTGCGAGAACCTGGCCGACCACCTTACCCATTTCTACCTGTTCTTCATGCCCGACTTCGCCCGCGCGGCCTATGCCGGCCGGCCCTGGTTCGGGCCGGTGGCGGCGCGTTTCCGCGCCATCCAGGGCGATGCGGCACGCGACGTGCTGCCGGCGCGGGCCGCCTTCATGCACCTGATGGGCGTGCTGGCGGGCAAGTGGCCGCACAGCCAGAGCCTGCATCCCGGCGGCAGCGCCCGGCCGCTGGCGCAGCCGGACGTGCTGCAGGTCATCACCCTGCTGCGCGATTTCCGGCGTTTCCTGGAGACCCACCTGTTCGGCGACCGCCTGGAGAACGTGGCACAGCTGGCCAGCCTGGACGAACTGGAGCGCTGGCGCGGCCAGGGCGGCGGCGACCTGCGTGGATTCCTGGCCGTGGCGGCCGATCTCGGCCTGGGGCAACTGGGCCAGGCGAGCAACCGCTTCCTCAGTTACGGCGCCTATGCCACGCCGGAGGGGCGTTACTGGCCGGCCGGCCTGTGGGACGGCGAGGTCCAGCCACTGGATATCGCGGCCATCAGCGAGGACGTCAGCCATGCCTGGCTGGAGGGCGATGCCCTGCCGCCCGCCGAGGGCCGGACCCGGCCCCAGCCCGACAAGGCGGAGGCCTACACCTGGTGCAAGGCGCCGCGCTACCGCGGCCAGGTGGTGGAGACCGGGGCGCTGGCCCGGCAGATGGTGGCCGGGCAGCCCCTGGTCCGGGCCATGGTGGCCGCACAGGGCGGCAGCGTGACGGCGCGGGTCATGGCGCGGATGCTGGAACTGGCCATCCTGGTGCCGGAGATGGAGGCCTGGGCCCGCCAGATCGAGCCGGGTGCGCCCTGGTGCACGACCGCCGAACTGCCGGACGAAGGCCGTGCGGTCGGTCTCACCGAGGCGGCGCGCGGCAGCCTCGGCCACTGGCTGACGGTCAAGCAGGGCCGCATCGCCCGTTACCAGATCGTCGCCCCCACCACCTGGAACTTCTCGCCCAGGGACGCCGGGGCGCAGCCGGGTGCGCTGGAACAGGCCCTGGCCGGACTGGCGGTGCCGGGCGGCGAGCTGACCGCGGTCCAGCACATCGTCCGCTCGTTCGATCCCTGCATGGCCTGTACGGTGCACTGAGCCATGGAAGGCATACGCAAGCCCGACCCGCTGCTGCCGATGGAGGTGCTGTGGGCGATCGGCGAGGAGGAAGGACTGCGGAACATCGGCGAAGAGGTCTGGATCGAGGTGATCCGCAAGATGGACGAGGTCTACAACGACCTGCTCCAGTACGAGGTGGCCCTGGAAGAAAAGAACACCGCCCTGGAGGAGTCCCAGCGCTTCGTGATGTCTGTGCTCTCGTCGATGTCGGACATCCTGGTGGTGTGCGACCGGGACGGCTGCATCGAGGAGGTCAACCCGTCCCTGCTCGCCTTCTCCGGCGGGCGTCCGGACCTGTTGATCGGCAAGCGCATGTTCGAGCTGTTCGCCGACGACGGTTCCCGCACCGCGGCCGAGCAGATGTTCTCCGGCCACGGCGAGCGCGTGGTGCACGATTGCGAACTCAACCTGCGCAGCCAGGACGGCAGCGCCGTGCCGGTGTCGCTCAACTGCACGCCGCGCTTCAACCACGCCGGCGTCCAGGTCGGCACGGTCATCACCGGGCGTCCGGTGGGCGAGCTGCGCAAGGCCTACCAGGCCCTGCGCGAGGCCCACGAAGACCTGCAGAAGACCCAGCAGCAACTGCTGCACTCGGAAAAGATGGCCTCGCTCGGCCGCCTGGTGGCCGGCGTGGCGCACGAACTGAACAACCCGATCAGCTTCGTGCTCGGCAACGTCCATGCCCTGCAACGCTACGCCGGGCGGCTGGAGCACTACCTGGCGGCCATCCATGGCGGCGCGGCGACGGCGGAGCTGGCCGCGCTGCGGGACGAACTGCGCATCGATCATCTGCTCAAGGACCTGCCGTCCCTGGTCGAGGGCACGGTCGAGGGCGCCGAGCGCACGCGCGACATCGTCGACAGCCTGAAGCGCTTCTCCGCGATCGACCGCAACGCCTTCCAGGCCTTCAACCTCAGCCACGTCATCGAGCGCGCGGTGCACTGGGTCAGCAAGGCCGCTGCCGACAGCTTCCGGGTCGAGCTGGACATCCCCGAGGGGATCAACGTGTTCGGCTCGCCCGGCCAGTTGCAGCAGGTGGTCATGAACCTGGTCCAGAACGCCTGCGATGCCACCGCCGGCCTGGCCGACCCGGTGCTCAGGATCAGCGCGGCCCAGGTCGGCCGCCAGGTCGAGGTGCGTTTCCACGACAACGGTCAGGGCATCCTGGCGGAAAACCTGCCCCACCTGTTCGAGCCGTTCTTCACCACCAAGCCGGTCGGCAAGGGCACCGGCCTCGGCCTGGCGATCAGCTACGGCATCGTCGAGCGCCACGACGGCCGCCTGACCGCCGGCAACCACCCCGACGGCGGGGCGGAATTCGTCATGGCCATTCCGCTGTCTCGGCCATGAGCGGGCTTTAAGACTCGGCATGCATGCGTGCCTGTCCTGCGGCGCGCCCTGGCATATGCTGAACATCGCCTGCCCGTCATGGGCGCTTCATGCGGTCTGTCTTTCAAGGAGGCAACTGACATGGTCAGTCGTGCGCTACTGTTTCTCGCAATGCTCCTGGCGGCTTCGGTCGCGCAGTCGAAGTCCCTCTACTGGCCTGCCATCGAGGTGGACGCGCGGCTGGACGCCGACGGGCGACTGCATGTCGTCGAGACCCAGACTTACAGCTTCGACGGCGACTGGAACGGTGGCGAGCGGATCTTCAACATCCGCGCAGGCCAGTCGCTGCAACTGGAGGGGATCGACCGCATCGACGGGGCGACCAGTGTCCCGCTCGCACGCGGCGACCTGGAGGTGGTGGATGGCTACGACCTGGTCGACGGGACCACCCTGCGCTGGCGCAGCCGGCTGCCCGACGACCCGCCGTTCGAGAACAAACAGCTTACCTACCGCATCCGCTATACCCTCAGCGGCATTCTGAGTGGCCGGGACAATCATTTCACGCTCGCACACGATTTCGCCTTCCCCGACCGGCAGGGGGTGATCCAGACCTTCAAGCTGCATTTCACCATCGACCCGATCTGGCACGGGCTCGATTCGCCCCAGCAAATCGAGCTGCATGACCTTGCCCCGGGCCAGGGTGTCATCGTGCGCGGCGAACTGGCCTACCAGGGCACGACCGAGCCTGACGGGGTTGTCGTGCCCCCTCCGCCGTGGCTGGGCAATGGCTTCCTGGCGCTCCTGGCGGCGGGTCTCGTCGCGCTCCTGCTGCGCTTTCTCGTTTCGGAGCACAAGCTGGGACGTATTGGCGGCCTCACGCCGCTCGATGCCATCGACCAGGCGTGGTTCGACCAGACGGTGTTTGCATTGCCACCCGAGGTCATCGGCGCGGCCTGGGACGGGGAGGTGGGCGCGCCGGAGATCGCCGCCATCCTGGCCACACTGGCCCACGAGAAGAAGATCGAAACCAGCGTCGAGCGTCGTTTCCTGCGCAAACCCAAGCTTTCGATGCGGCTCCTGGTGGACCCAGGCAGCCTGGACGGCTATCGCCGTGCGGTGGTC
>JAQTLU010000025.1 GCA_028714735.1 Gallionellaceae bacterium
GCCGGGTCTGCTTCTTCTTGGCGGCGTAGGTCAGGGCGGCAAAGGTGGTCTGTTTCATGGTCTTGAGTCAGAAGCCGGTCATGTCCGAATTTTACCGGGTCGGCGATTCGTTCAGAGGTTCCCTAAGTTTGTTAACCAAATGACGTCACCGCCATGCCTCGCCGCCCGCGTATAACTCTCCCCGGCATTCCGCTTCATATCATCCAGCGTGGCAACAATCGCCAAGCTTGTTTCCACGCCGAGGAAGACTACCGCCGCTATCTTGACTGGCTGGAAGAATTTTCAAGCAAGACCGGCTGCCATGTCCACGCCTATGTGCTGATGACCAACCACGTTCACGTGCTGCTATCCGCCAACAAGGCTGAGTCTCCCGGTGCACTAATGAAAGCACTGGGGCAACGCTATGTGCAGTACGTCAACCACGTATATCGACGTAGCGGCACACTATGGGAAGGCCGCTTCCGTTCCTGCCTGGTGCAGGTGGAGGGTTACCTGCTTGGCTGCCAGCGTTACATTGAGCTGAACCCGGTACGCGCGGGCATGATCAAACATCCGGCCGAATATCCTTGGTCAAGTTATCGGGCAAACGCACAGGGAGAGGTGGATCCGCTAATAACTCCACATGAAACCTATAGCGCGCTCGGTTTGACCGACGGCACCCGGCAAACCGCCTATCGAGAACTATTTCGCTCACAATTGGAGCCCGGGATGATAGACGCCATCAGGAAAGCGACAAACGGCAATTACATTCTTGGCAATTCGCGCTTCGCTGAAGAGATCAGCCGAGCACTCGGCCGTCGTGTCACCCCTGGTAAGTCAGGCCGACCACGGAAAGAAGACGCACCAGAGTCCGCTGAGTTGTTCTGAATAGTCACAATCAATATTCAGGTAATAAACCGTGGTCTGTCCCCTATTATTTGTTACCTATTATTTGTTACATTTCGGTGAAGTACGGCACTTGCTTTGTTCGTTCGAGGATCAAGTTAACGGCCATGGTTTGAGACGGCTAACGTAGAGTTGAGGGGCGGCGCGCTTTTGCGCCGTCCCTCTCGAACGGCGGGTTAGCGATTTGCGCCATTTTTCTCTTTAACTTTGACATAGCGCACACCGTCGAATTTCCAGAGACTCTCCGAAGACCAGCCTGCTGTTGCAGCAGAGATAGCAATATTGCGAAGGCCATTTTGCAACTGCTTCCCAAGCGTAAGTGAGTAGCCTCCATGTGCAAGCACGGTGACTGGTTGTGCTCCATCTCGAACAACCCAGATTGGCCCTAGCGCGCCACCCCAATCACAAGCGTCAGCAGTGGTCGCAACAAACCCAGAGTTTGTTCCTTGCCCTAGAAGGTCAACAGGCTTTCCAATGAGCTCACAAGAATTATCTTCAAAGCCTTTGGCGCTGCGAATGGCCGCTTCGACAGGCTTTGGCAATGTGGTCAATTCTTCTTCAATGGTGAAGTCATCGGAAAAAGCAACGACTGGAACTATTGCAAGGAAAAGTGCGGATAAATAGATAAGTGGTTTCATAATCGCTAACGTAAATTCAACGGCGTTTTCGCCGCATAACAAGGTTGACTTGCCGCGTAACGAATTTCATGTCAACTTAACTCCTTGATTATTCTATTAAGGGGAGTGTTATGACGGCGCAATCGACCACCAAACAAGGCGCCACTCCGCCACCCCCTCGCCTGCTGGATGAGGTCCGCGACCGGATACGAGTCAAGCATTACAGCCGTCGTACCGAGGAGGCCTACACCCATTGGATTAAGCGTTTCGTACTATTCCACCACAAACGCCATCCCAGGGAAATGGGCGCCCCGGAAATCGAGACTTTTTTGACCTCTCTGGCCGTGGACCGTCAGGTTTCGGCCGCGACCCAGCGCCAGGCTCTCGCCGCGTTGCTGTTCCTGTACAAGGAGGTACTTGGCCAGGATTTGCCCTGGCTGGATGACATCACGCGCGCGAAGGATCGCGTCCGCATACCGGTGGTGTTGTCCAAGTCCGAGGTCGGCCGACTTCTTGCCGTCATGGAAGGCACCCATGCCCTGATGGCGCGCGTTTTGTACGGCACCGGCATGCGGCTCATGGAATGCCTGCGGTTACGGGTCAAGGACGTGGACTTCGACCGCAGGGAAATCGCCGTCCGGGAAGGCAAGGGCGGCAAGGATCGCGTGACGATGTTGCCGGAAACCCTGGACTCGCCCTTGCGCGAACATTTGGTGCGGGTACGCGCCTTGTTCGACGGCGACCGGGCGGCCAACGTGCCAGGGGTATGGATGCCTGACGCGCTGGATCGGAAATACCCTGGGGCAGCGAAAACATGGGGCTGGTTCTGGGTGTTTCCTTCTGCTTCGCTCGCCACCGACCCGCTTACTGGAATACGCCGCCGCCATCACACGCATGAGCAGGCCTTGCAGCGTGCCATCAAGAGGGCTTCTGGCCTGGCCGGTATCGCCAAGGCCACAACGACCCATACCCTGCGCCATTCGTTCGCCACCCATCTGCTGGAATCGGGCTACGACATCCGCACCGTGCAGGAGCTGCTCGGCCATTCGGATGTTTCCACCACCATGATCTACACCCATGTCCTGAACAAGGGCGGGCGCGGCGTGACCAGCCCGCTGGATCGTTGAACAAGGCCTATCCAGGCTTCCTCGGTTTCGATGTTGACACCTAGGGCACTAGGGCGACCGCTAACTGGCGGGACCTGCAAAACGCATCATGGCCTTGTCAGATCATCCAGCGTTGGACATTCAGGGTGATCTTCCCGGGCAATCTGATACTGGCCTCCAAGTTCACTCAACGCCTGCATCAGGTCGAGGGCATACTGCCCGTAATAATCGGCATCTTCGTCACTCAGAGTCGGATCTTGTGCGAGTTCTTCATGCCGTTTTATGTCGCGATCGATCGCCTTGATTGCCAGCATGAGGGTATTCATGGATAGATTCATTCTTTGCTCCAGGATCGATCAGGCATCCTCTGCCATATATTTTCCAAGTGCGTTCAGCCAGACCTGAAAAAGCTCTAGCGGCATATCGTCCTTGGGCGAGACTGTGAAGTGATTTGCGCGGTCTTTATAGTCGGAGTCCTGCGTAATTGCTATTGCCTGGGGAATTTCCGTGCCTTTCGGCAACCTGAACCAGCTAAAGCCAGGCAAGGTGGTGTTCTTCCGGTCAAAGGTCGATACACCACGGTAATCGCCATGAAGGCACCGACAGCCCAGCACGATCTTCTTTCCATCTCGCTCCACGATGCGAACATCCGGAAGGCGCAGGGAACCATCCTTACGCTTGAACCCTGGGTTCGGGTAAAGGACCGGCAGCCCCTGTTTCGCCTCGGTTCGGCTTTGGCCACGGAACAGGTCGCAGGGAACCGCTTTGTCGAAGAAATACGCAAGGCGCCCGGCTTCCTTGTACAGGTTCCTGAGATCGTCCGACATGAAACTACTCCCTCGTTTATCTTGCTCTTGATCGACGGTGCTACTCCAGGTTGTCCGCTCGGTACCGTTATAAACGGGCGGTTTTACCGTATCACGCCATCGAATCTAGGCCTCGCCCCACGCAACGGCAATCCGTACAACTACGGCCCCCGATTCAGCCGTCGACCATATTGAAGTAGTCTTGGCAGATGAACACTTAGATTGACCACTGATCCGTAAACCATGGCATCCCCTGTCTTCCTCGGCCTCGACTTCGGCACCTCCGGCGCACGCGCCTGCGCAATCGCGGAAAACGGCGAGATCGAGGACTTCGCCCGCCTGGAGTTCGGCCGCCTCGACGCGCACGAACTGGCGCCGGCCTGGCGCGGGGCGCTGTTCGACCTCCTGGCCGGGTTGCCCATCGGCCTGCGCAAGCGCCTTGCCGGCATCGCCCTGGACGGCACTTCGGCCACGGTGCTGGCCTGCGACGAGACCCTTGCAGCGCTTCACCCTCCCCTGCTCTACAACGACAGCCGCGCCCGGGCCGAGGCGGAACTGATCGGCCAGGCGGCCGGGCTTGGCAATCCGGCCGCCAGCGCGACCTCCGGCCTGGCCAAGGTGCTGTGGCTGCGTCCGCGCCTGCCGTCCGGGCGCGAGCACCTGTTTCTAAACCAGGCGGACTGGCTGGCCGGGTTGCTGACCGGCCAGCCCGGCATCTCCGACTATCACAATGCGCTGAAGATGGGCTTCGAGCCGGGTGTCCAGGATTGGCCGGGGTGGGTGGCCGAGGTCATCCGGAAACCCATGGTCCGTCGTGTACTTGAAGACGGGAGGCCGGTTGAAGATGACGGTATGCCCGCCATCTCGAACACGATGAATCTGCCGGCCTGGCGCCTGCCCAGGGTGGTGGCGCCGGGCACTGCCATCGGCGTGCTGGACCGGACCCACGCGGTCGCACTGAACATCCCGCTCGATTGCCTGGTCCGCGCCGGCACCACCGACAGCATCGCTGCCTTCCTGGCCGCCGGACCGCGCCAGCCCGGCGAGGCGGTGACCTCGCTGGGCAGCACGCTGGTGCTGAAGCTGATATCCGAGAAACGGGTGGATGATGCCCGGCTGGGCGTTTACAGCCACTGGTACGGCGACCGCTGGCTGGCCGGCGGGGCGTCGAACGCCGGCGGCGCCGTGCTGCGGCAGTTCTTCAGCGACGGCGAACTGGCCGAGTTGAGCGCGCGCATCGACCCGCGCAGCGACAGCGGGCTGGATTATTACCCCCTGCCCTGCCCCGGCGAACGCTTCCCGGTCAACGACCCGAACCTGCCGCCCCGCCTGGAGCCCAGGCCGGCGGACCGGGCGCAGTTCCTGCACGGCCTGCTCGATGGCCTGGCCGCCATCGAGGCGCGCGGCTATGCCGTGCTGGCCGGGTTGGGCGCCAGCCCGCTCAGCCGGGTGGTATCCTCCGGTGGCGGCGCCGGCAATGCGGTCTATGCCGGCATCCGGCAACGCCGGCTGGCCGTTCCGGTCGCCACCGCACCCCGGCAGGAAGCGGCCTATGGCAGCGCCCTGCTGGCTTTACACGGTAGCTGTCTATTTCCGGGAGTCTGCAATGGCTGAAGCCGGCCTCATCGTCGAAACCGAGCTGCCTTTTTCCTGCTCGCCCGGGAAGTTGAGCCCCTCGCAACTGCATGGCAGCCGCCTGCTGCTCAAGGTGGTCAACCTGCTGGACCAGCACGAACAGGAACCGGACAAGACCAACGAGCGGGTCGAGGCCAAGCTGGACCTGTTGCTGCACTGGCTGGGCCTGCAGTTGTTCGAGGACAAGCCGGCACCGGCACCGGTGCCGCTCAGACTGATGGCGAACCGGATCGAGTGGGCGGCACCGGCCGTGCCCGAAGCGGGCGATATCGTATTGAACCTGCACATCCACCCGGCCATGGCCGCGCCGCTGGCGTTGGCCGGGCGGGTCGCCAGCCCGGCGGCGGGCTGGGTTGCGGCGGAATTGCGCTTCGACAACGAGGCGCTCTCGGATGCCTGGACGCAATGGCTGTTCCGCCGCCATCGGCGCGCGGTGCATGAGGCCAGGAAGCTGGCCGGGCAGGAATAGCGGCAGGCCGGGATCGAAGCCGGCGGGGAATCCCCGGCCGGCTCCGGGGCGGAGTTACTCCGCCTTCTTCTCCAGGATGGCTTCGTTGACCTTGACGCCAACGCTGGCCTTGACATAGGCCAGGTAGGCCTTCAGTTCTTCCTGCGCAGTCATGCGGCCGATGTCACGCTGGATCTGCTTGGTGCGATTCTCGTCCGGCGTCGCTTCGATCACCCGGTCGATCCGGTATAAGCGGTAACCGTCGCGGGTCTCGACGCCGGCCGTTGCCGGCAGTTTGGCGGCATTGGCCTTGAAGATGGCCTTCAGGGCTTCGGGCGGCAGGTTCAGCGGCTGCACGCGCGAAACCAGCATCGGCGCCGAGAGGCCGGCGACGGCCTGGCCGCTGGTCAGCGCCTTGAGCGCGGCCTGGCCGGCCTCGACCGCCTTGGCCTGCGCCGCAAGCAAGGACAGCTTGGCCCGGATGAGGGGGGCCACCTCGGCCAGGGAACGCACGCCGGCGGCCTTGTGTTCCAGCACGCGGGCGGAAACCAGGGTGCCGGGCGTGACTTCCACGGCCTCGGTATTCTGGTGCTTGTTGAGCGCCTCGGGCGAGAACAGGGCGTCCATCAGGGCGGGCTTGGCGAGGAAGGCCGGTTCGGCCTGGTCGCGGCCGATCCAGCCGGATTCCTGCACGGTGAGGCCGAATTCCTTGGCGGCGGGGGCCAGGCTGTCGGGCTGCTCGTAGACCAGGTTGCTGAACCGCTCGGCCACCTCGGCGAACTTGCGTTCGGCCTGCTGCTGGGCCAGTTCGGCGACGATCTGCGGCTTCACCGTCTCGAAGGTCGGCGTCATGCCGGGCGTGATGCCGTCCAGGCGGATGATGTGGTAGCCGTACTCGGTTTCCACCGGGGCGCTGATCTCGCCGGCCTTCATGGCGAACACGGCATCGGCAAAGGGCTTCACCATGGTGTCGCGGGTGAAGTTGCCGAGGTCGCCGCCCTGCGCGGCGGAGCCCGGGTCCTGCGAATTCTTCTTGGCCAGTTCGGCGAATTTGCCCGGCGCGGCCTTGACCTCGGCGTAGAGTTTTTCCGCCCTGGCCTTGGCGGCAGGCCGCTCGGCGGCGTTGTCGGCCTTGATCAGGATATGGCTGGCATGACGCTGCTCGGGCGCCTGGTAGCGGACCTTGTTGGCCTCGTAATACTGCCTGGTCTCCTCGTCGCTGATCTTGATGCCGGCACGGATGGCGTCGGCGGACAAGACCAGATACTGGACGCGCACCTGGGCCGGCGTCGCCCAGTCGTTCTTGCTGGCGTTGTACTCGGCCTCGACCGCCTTGTCGTCGACCGTCACGCCCTTGAGGTAGGCATCGGCGGAATAGATCGCCTCGTTGACCTCGCGTTGCTGGGCGATCAGGGCCGACAGGCGCCCGGCGCTGGCGGCGGAGACCACCGAGCCCTGGCCGTAGCCCATCTGGAACTGCTGGGTCAGGGCTTCCCGCTCGATCATCGCGGCCAGTTCCTTCTGGCCCAGGCCCTGCTCGCGCAGCCAGGCCTGGAAACGCGATTCGGAATAGGCGCCGTTTTCCTGGAAGATCGGCGCCGACTTGATCACCTCGTCCATCTGGTTGGCGGGCACGATCAGGCCGTTCCGCCGCGCTGCGTTGCCGATCAGGCGGATCTCGACCAACTGGTCGAGCACGCTCTTGCGGAAGTCCTTGTTTTCGATGTCGACCTTGCCGCCGGCCCGTTTCTGCAGGGCGTCACGCTGGTTCTGCAGGGCGCGGAAGAATTCCCGCTGGCTGACCTCGTCCTTGCCGACCGTGGCGACCGCCGGTTCGCCGCCGCCGCCCTTGAAGTAGGAGTCGACGCCCCAGATGGCGAAGGGGACGATGATGAGTGCCAGGATGACCTTGGCGATCCAGCCCTGGGCGCTTTCGCGTATCGCTTCTAGCATGACGTTTGGTTTCCGATGAAAAAAAGGCGAACTCACGTTCGCCTCTTGGTACTACTGGCGGAGTGGACGGGACTCGAACCCGCGACCCCCGGCGTGACAGGCCGGTATTCTAACCAACTGAACTACCACTCCAATGAGCAGGCAAAGAACTGGTGGGTGCTGACGGGTTCGAACCGCCGACATTCTGCGTGTAAGGCAGACGCTCTACCAACTGAGCTAAGCACCCGGAAAGCCGGCTAGTTTACCGAATCCTTCAGGGCCTTGCCAGCGCGGAACTTCGGCACCTTGGCGGCCTTGATCTTGATGTCGGCCCCGGTGCGGGGATTGCGGCCGGTACGGGCGGCGCGCTTGCCGACGTAGAAAGAACCAAAACCCACCAGCGTCACCATATCGCCCTTCTTCAGGGCCTTCTTGACCGCTTCCATGGCGCCATCAAGGGCGCGGCCGGCTGCGGCCTTGGAAATGTCGGCGGATGTAGCAATGGCATCGATCAGTTCGGATTTGTTCACGGAATCCCCCTTCAACAGTGGATGAAATGCGGAGCAGAGCGTCCGCCGCGACGTTATAGCAACCGCAAAAAAGCGGTGTCAAGGAGTATAACGTCGCGGAAACCGCATCAATGCTTGATTACCGCAGGGGCATCCTCTGATTTCGCGGCCGGCGTGGCGGCCTTCGACTCTTCCTCGGGCAACGGCTCGGGCTTGCGTTCCAGGGCGAATTCAAGCACTTCCTCGATCCACTTCACCGGCTGGATGTCGAGCTTGTTCTTGATGTTGTCCGGGATTTCGACCAGGTCCTTGACGTTGTCCTGCGGGATCAGCACCTGCTTGATGCCGCCGCGATGGGCCGCCAGGAGCTTCTCCTTGAGGCCACCGATCGGCAGCACCTCGCCGCGCAGGGTGATCTCGCCGGTCATGGCGACATCGCAGCGCACCGGGATGCCGGCCAGCACCGATACCATCGCGGTGGTCAGCGCGGCGCCAGCGGAAGGGCCGTCCTTGGGCGTGGCGCCCTCGGGCAGGTGGATGTGCATGTCGTGCTTCTCGAACTTGTCAGCGGTGATGCCCAGGGAGGCGGCACGGCTGCGCACCACGGTGCGGGCGGCCTCGATGGATTCCTTCATCACGTCGCCCAGCTGGCCGGTGCGGATGATGGCACCCTTGCCCGGCATCACCGTGGCCTCGATGGTGAGCAGTTCGCCGCCGACCTCGGTCCAGGCCAGGCCGGTGACCTGGCCGATCTGGTTGACCTTCTCGGCCATGCCGTAGCTGAAGCGACGCACGCCCAGGTACTTGTCGAGGTTCTTCGGGGTGACGGTAAGCTTGCCCTTGGCCTTCTTGAGGGTGTGGGCGGTGACCGCCTTGCGGCAGATCTTGGCGATCTCCCGCTCCAGGCTGCGCACGCCGGCCTCGCGGGTGAAGTAGCGCACGATGTCGCGCAGGGCGGCCTCGTTGACCAGCAATTCGGTCTCGGCCAGGCCGTTGTTCTTCATCTGCTTGGGCAGCAGGTAGCGGATGGCGATGTTGACCTTTTCGTCCTCGGTGTAGCCGGACAGGCGGATCACTTCCATGCGGTCGAGCAGCGGGCCGGGGATGTTGAGGTTGTTGGCGGTGGCCACGAACATCACGTCGGAAAGGTCGAACTCGACCTCGACGTAGTGGTCCTGGAAGGTGTGGTTCTGCTCCGGGTCGAGCACTTCCAGCAGGGCCGACGACGGATCGCCGCGGAAGTCCTGGCCCAGCTTGTCGACTTCGTCGAGCAGGAACATCGGGTTGCGCACGCCGACCTTGGTCATGCTCTGCAGGATCTTGCCCGGCAGGGAGCCAATATAGGTACGCCGATGGCCGCGGATCTCGGCCTCGTCGCGCATGCCGCCCAGGGCCATGCGCACGTACTTGCGGTTGGTGGCGCGGGCGATGGACTGGCCGAGCGAGGTCTTGCCGACGCCGGGCGGGCCGACCAGGCACAGGATGGGCGCCTTCAGCTTGTCGACGCGCTGCTGCACGGCCAGGTATTCGACGATGCGTTCCTTGACCTTCTCCAGCCCGTAGTGGTCCTGGTCGAGGATTTCCTCGGCCTTGACCAGATCCTTGCTGACCTTGGTCTTCTTCTTCCAGGGCAGGCCGACCAGGGTATCGATGTAGGTGCGCACCACGGTGGCCTCGGCCGACATGGGCGACATCATCTTCAGCTTCTTCAGCTCGGCCTCGGCCTTCTTGGTCGCTTCCCGCGACATGTGGGCCAGCTTGATCTTCTTTTCCAGCTCGTCCAGCTCGGCGCCTTCCTCGATCTCGCCGAGTTCCTTCTGGATCGCCTTGACCTGCTCGTTCAGGTAGTACTCGCGCTGGCTCTTCTCCATCTGGCGCTTGACCCGGCCGCGGATGCGCTTCTCGACCTGGAGGATGTCGATCTCGGTCTCCATGAAGCCCATCAGGTGGTCCAGGCGGCCCTTGAGTTCGAAGATTTCCAGGATGTCCTGCTTCTGCTCCAGTTTCAGGGGCAGATGGGCGGCGATGGTGTCGGCCATGCGGCCGGCGTCGTCGATGCCGGCCAGGGAGGCCAGGATCTCGGGCGGGATCTTCTTGTTCAGCTTGACGTAGTTGTCGAACTGGGCGATCAGGGCGCGGCGCATCGCCTCGACCTCGCTGCCGTCGTCGAGGATTTCCTCGATCGGGTCGGCGCGCCCGGAGAAATGGGTCTGCTCGTCGATGAACTCGCTCACCCGGACGCGCTGGGTCCCCTCCACCAGCACCTTGACGGTGCCGTCGGGCAATTTCAGCATCTGCAGGATGGTGGCGATGGTGCCGACGGTGTAGAGATCGGAGAACTCCGGCTCATCCTTGGCGGCGGACTTCTGCGCCACCAGCAGGATGTGCTTGCCGGCCTCCATGGCATCTTCCAGCGCCTTGATCGATTTCGGCCGGCCCACGAACAGCGGGATGACCATGTGGGGAAACACCACCACATCCCGCAAGGGCAGCAACGGCAGGGTGACGGAAGAGGTAAAAAGGACGTTTGAGCTCATTGTTCTCACTCTGGCTGATGGCCATCGGGCCGATGACAACTAGGTGAAGCCGCCGGGTCGAAATTCAACCCGGGGCGGGAAAATATCAACCGGCCTGGGCCGACTGCTTGGCGGACTGGTCGGAATAGATGAGCAGCGGCTTGCCTTCGCCGGTGATGGCCTTCTCGTCGAGGACGACCTTTTCGACATCCTTCATGCCGGGCAGGTCGAACATGATGTCGAGCAGGGCCTGTTCGATGATCGAGCGCAGGCCGCGGGCGCCGGTTTTGCGCTTGAGGCCCGCCTTGGCGATGGCGAACAGGGCCTCGTCGCGGAATTCCAGTTCCGCGCCTTCCATCCGGAACAGCTTCTGGAACTGCTTGACCAGGGCGTTCTTGGGTTCGGTGAGGATCTGCACCAGGGCCTTCTCGTCGAGTTCCTCGAGGGTGGCGATGACCGGCAGACGGCCGACGAACTCGGGGATCAGGCCGTACTTGATCAGATCCTCCGGCTCGACCATCTTGAACACCTCGCCGAGGTCCTTGCGGTTGTCCTTGCTCTTCACCTCGGCGCCGAAACCGATGCCGGATTTCTCGGTACGGTTGCGGATCACCCGCTCCAGGCCGCTGAAGGCGCCGCCAACGATGAACAGGATGTTGGTGGTGTCGACCTGGATGTATTCCTGGTTCGGATGCTTGCGGCCGCCCTGGGGCGGGATCGAGGCGGTGGTGCCCTCGATCAGCTTGAGCAGGGCCTGCTGGACACCCTCGCCCGAGACATCGCGGGTGATCGAGGGGTTGTCCGACTTGCGCGAGATCTTGTCGATCTCGTCGATGTAGACGATGCCGTTGCGCGCCTTCTCGACGTCGTAGTCGCACTTCTGCAAGAGCTTCTGGATGATGTTCTCGACGTCCTCGCCGACATAGCCAGCCTCGGTCAGGGTGGTCGCGTCGGCGATCACGAAGGGGACGTTGAGCAGGCGGGCCAGGGTCTGCGCCAGCAGGGTCTTGCCGGAACCGGTCGGACCGATCAGCAGGATGTTGCTCTTGGCCAGTTCGACATCGTCGTCCTTGCCGTGGCTGCTGTTGCGCAGGCGCTTGTAGTGGTTGTACACCGCCACCGCCAGGGAACGCTTGGCCTTGCCCTGACCGATCACGTACTGGTCCAGGGTATCGCGGATTTCCTGCGGCAGCGGCAACCGGTCGGACTCGTCCTTGCCGCTGCCGGCGTTCTGGACCTCTTCGCGGATGATGTCGTTGCACAGTTCCACGCACTCGTCGCAGATGAACACCGAGGGACCGGCGATCAGCTTGCGAACTTCGTGCTGGCTCTTGCCGCAGAAGGAGCAATAAAGGAGCTTTTCGTTATCTTGCTTGTCTGCCATGTCGCCGTCCCAATAATACCCGAATATTTAAGTCAAGTTTACGCCGCGTCGGCCCGATTGGCCAGCACTTTGTCGACCAGTCCATAGCCGACCGAATCGTCCGCGCTCAGGAAATAATCGCGGTCGGTGTCGCGTTCGATCACATCCAGCGTCTTGCCGGTATGCTTGGCCATCATCTCGTTCAGCCTGGCGCGCAGGAAGAGGATTTCCTTGGCGTGGATCTCGATGTCCGAGGCCTGGCCCTGGAAACCGCCCAGCGGCTGGTGGATCATCACCCGCGAGTTGGGCAGGCAGTAGCGCTTGCCCTTGGCGCCGGCGGCGAGCAGGAAGGCGCCCATGCTGGCGGCCTGGCCGATGCACAGGGTGGACACGTCCGGCTTGACGAACTGCATGGTGTCGTAGATGCCCATGCCGGCCGTCACCGAGCCGCCCGGGGAATTGATGTACAGGTAGATGTCCTTGTCGGGGTTTTCCGATTCCAGGAACAGCAGCTGGGCCACCACCAGATTGGCGGTCTGGTCGTTGACCGGCCCGACCAGGAACACCACGCGCTCCTTGAGCAGGCGCGAATAGATGTCATAAGAGCGCTCGCCGCGGCCGCTCTGCTCGATGACCATCGGGATATAGCCGAGCATGGATGGCTCGGGCATTGTGGCGATGTGGTCGAAGTTTGCCATCAGGCTTTCCCCATCAGAGTTTCAAGACTGGTCGGCTCATCGGTAACCTGAGCCTGCTGCAACACCATCTCGACCACGTTGTCCTCGACCACCATGGCTCGGACATCACGCAGGCGGTTGGCATCCTGATAATACCACGCGACCACTTCGGTCGGGTCTTCATAGCTCTGGGCGAACTCGTCGACCTTGGCGCGTACCTTGTCATCCTCGGCGGTGATCTTGTTGGCGCCGGCAAAGCTGTTCAGCAGCAGGCTCAGGGCGACCCGGCGCTGGGCCTGGGGCTCGAACACCTGTTCACCCAGCTTGATATCCTGCTCCTTCATGCCGCGGGCCTTGAGGTCGTTGACCGCGTGTTCCATCAGGCTGCGGATCTCCATCCCGACCAGGCCCTTGGGCACGTCGAACGGGGTGACCGCCAGCAGGCCGTCCATGACCTGCTCTTTCAGGCGCACCTGGATGCGGCGCTTGGCCTCGCGGTCCAGGTTGGCGCCGATCTCTTCGCGCAGCTTGGCGGGGCCGCCCTCGTGGATGCCCAGGCTCTTGGCGAAGTCCTCATCCACCTCGGGCAGATGGGGGGCATGGACCGATTTCATGGTCGCCTCGAAGGTCGCGGTCTGGCCGGCCAGTTCCTTGGCGAAGTAATCGGCCGGGAAGGTCACCTCGAAGGACTTGGTCTCGCCGGTCTTCATGCCGGTCAGGGCGCCCTCGAAATCGGGCAGGGTGCGGCCCTCGCCCAGGATCAGCGGGAAGTCCTTGGCCTCGCCGCCCTGGAACGCCTCGCCGCCGATCTTGCCGGCGTAGTCGATATGGACCCGGTCGCCGGCTTCGGCAGCCCGGTCCACCGAGGCGTAGCTGATGCGCTGCTTGCGCAGCACGTCCAGGGTGCGCTCGACGTCGGCGTCGGCCACCTCGACCACCGGCCGGGTCACCTTGACCTGGCCGATATCGCCCACCACGACCTCGGGGTAGACCTCGAAGGTAGCGGTAAAGGCGCCCTCGCCGGCCGGTTCGAAATGGGGATAACCGGCCACGTCGAGCTTGTTTTCCTGGACCGCGGCGACGAACTGCTTTTGCAGGGTATCGCCGAGTACCTCGCCCCGGACTTCACCGCCATAGCGCTGGGCGACTACCTTCATCGGCGCCTTGCCCGGCCGGAAGCCGTCCAGTTTCACGTTCCTGCTCAACTTCTGCAGGCGCTTGCCCACCTCGACCTCCATCTCGGCCGGGTTCAGGTTCAGGGAGATGCGGCGCTCGAGGCCGACCAGGGTTTCTACGGTTGCGGACATTACGGTTCCTTGTTGGATTGCTACACTCTTCTGGTGCGAAAGGGGGGACTCGAACCCCCACAGGTTTCCCCGCTGGAACCTAAATCCAGTGCGTCTACCAATTCCGCCACTTTCGCGAAAACGCTGAAGTGTAATATAGCGTCCATCGCATGTCAGCCGAGCTTCTCCGTACTGCACCGATAACCCCATGATTAAATAATTATTTCAGTAGCAAACAGGCGCCAAATCCATGTCAGCCAAACCCGCTTCCATGATCAATGCCGGACATTACGAAAACTTTCCGGTCGCCTCGATCATCCTGCCACGCAGGCTGCGCAAACCCGTTCGCGCCATCTACGCCTTCGCCCGGGCGGCGGACGACATCGCCGACGAGGGCGACGCGCCAGCCGAACAACGCCTGGCCGATCTGCAGTTATTCCGTAGCAAACTCCATGCCCTCGAACGCGGCGACCTCGTCGACGACCCCATCTTCGTCGAGCTTGGCGCCGCCATCCGCGCCTACAACCTAGGCTACACGCCCTTCCACGACCTGCTCGACGCCTTCAGCCAGGACTGCGAAAAGACCCGCTACGACCACTTCGGCGAGGTCATGGCCTATTGTCGCAAGTCCGCCAATCCGATCGGCCGGCTGTTGCTTATGCTCTACGGCGACCGCAACCCCCGGCACCAGGCCTGGTCGGACGGCATCTGCGCCGCCCTGCAGCTGATCAACTTCCTCCAGGACGTGGCGGTCGATTACCAGAAGGGCCGCATCTACCTGCCCCAGGACGAGATGGCCCGGTTCGGCATCAGCGAGCGGCAGATCGCCGAAGGCCGTGTCGACGGCCTCTGGCAGCAATTCATGAAGACCCAGATCGAGCGCGCCAGACGCATGCTGATAGCTGGCTCGCCCCTGGGCCTGGCCCTGAAAGGCCGGACCGGCATCGAGATGCGGCTGATCCTCCTGGGCGGCGAACGCATCCTGAAAAAGCTGCAGGCCAGCCAGGGCGACATGTTCAGCCAGCGCCCGAAACTCGGTTTCGCCGACTGGCTGGCCATGCTGCGCGGCGCACTCTGGCCCAGGCGCCCCGACCGCAGCAAAGGCGGCGGCTGCGGCACCGGATGCAGCCGGTGACGCCGCAGCAATACTGCCGGGACAAGGCCGCCGCCAGCGGCTCCAGCTTCTACACCAGTTTCCGCTTCCTGCCCGGACCGAAGCGCGATGCCATCACCGCCTTCTACGCCTTCTGCCGGGAAGTCGACGATGTCGTCGACGAAGGCAACGACCCCGCCGCCGCCCGCCGCAAACTCGATGGCTGGCGCGCGGAACTGGACCGGCTCTATGCCGGCCAGCCCACGCATCCGGTCAGCCAGGCCCTGCTGCCGGTGATCGGTCTCTATGGCATCGACCGCGAGCAACTGGAAGAGATCGTCGACGGCATGGCCATGGACCTGGAGCAGACCCGCTACCCCGACTTCAAGGAACTGCGTCTGTACTGCCACCGCGTCGCCGGCATCGTCGGCGAGGTCGCGGCCGCCATCTTCGGTTATCGCGATCACAGCACCCTGAAATATGCCGCCCGGCTCGGCCTGGCCCTGCAACTCACCAACATCGTGCGCGACGTTGGCGAGGATGCCCGGCGCGGCCGCATCTACCTGCCCCAGGACGAGATGGCCGAGTTCGGCGTCAGCGAGGCCGACCTGCTGCACGGCCGTGCCGGCGCTGGCTTCCGACGCCTGATGGAATTCCAGTACCAGCGCGCCAGCGCCACTTATGAAGAGGCGCTGGCCCTGCTGCCGGCCGGCGACCGCAAGGGCCAGCGCCCGGGTCTGGTCATGGCGGCGATCTACCGAGCGCTCCTGGAGCAGATCCGCCGCGACGACTTCCCGGTGCTGAGCCGGCGCATCACCCTGCCCACGCTGCGCAAGCTCTGGCTGGCCGGCAAGACATGGCTGGCCGCCTGAAACCTGCAGTCGCCATCGTCGGGGGCGGCTGGGCCGGGCTGGCCGCCGCCGTGACACTGGCCGATGCCGGCCACCCCATCGCCCTGCACGAAGCCGCCCGGCAACTCGGCGGCCGCGCCCGCTCGCTCGACTGGAACGGCATCCGGATCGACAACGGCCAGCACCTCATGGCCGGCGCGTACGAGCAGACCCTGGCCCTGATGCGCCGCCTCGGCACCCTGCCTCTGATCGAACGGCGCCAGCTGGAATTCCTCAGCCCCGGGTTCAGGCTGAAACTGCCCAGGCTGCCCGCCCCCCTGCATCTGGCGGCGGGACTGATTGCCGCCAGAGGCCTGACCCTGGCCGACAAGCTCGCCGCCGTCCACTTCATGCACGCCCTCAAGCGTCAGGGCTTCCTGCTGCCCAACGACATCCCGGCCGGCCAACTGCTCGAACTGCACGCGCAGCCCGACCGGTTGATCGAATGTCTCTGGCAACCAATCTGCGTCGCCGCCCTCAACACCCCGCTCGCCACCGCTTCGGCCCAGGTCTTTTGCAATGTGCTGCGCGACAGCCTGGCCGGTCCGCGCGCTGCCAGCGACATGCTGTTCAATCGCAGCGACCTGGGCCGGCTGGTGCCGGATGCCGCGCAGGCCTGGCTCCGGTCGCACGGCGGCACGGTGCACCTGTCCAGCAAGGTCGCAGGTCTGGGTCAGGAAGCCGGCGGCTTCCGCTTGCACGGGCCGGATACGCAGGCCGACCGGGTCATCCTGGCGAGCCACCCGTCGCGCCTGCCCGACCTGCTGGCCGGCTTGCCCGGGACCGAGGCGCTCGCCGGCAAGCTGCGTGGCTACGCCTGGCAACCGATCCTGACCCTCTGGCTGCGCTTCGCCACGCCGCTGCGTTTTCCCTACCCGATGCTGGCCCTGGGCCGCGGCGATGCGCCCTGGGCCTTCGAGCGCAACGACCTGGCGCCCGGACTGGCCGCCATCGTCGCCAGCGCCGAGGGGCCGCACCTCCACCTCGCGCCGGAGGCATTGAAGGATCGCTACCTGGGCCTGCTCGGCGACCGGCTCGGCCCCCTGCCCCCGCTGCTGGACTGGCAGGTCATCGCCGAGAAGCGCGCCACCTTCGCCTGCACGCCCGGCCTGTGGCGCCCGGACAACCGCACGCCCGTCCCCGGCCTCTACCTCGCCGGCGACCATACCGCCGGCGATTACCCGGCAACGCTCGAAGGCGCGGTGCGAAGCGGCGTAAAATGCGCCCAACTGATCATTGCCGAGGAACAAGGGGCATAAGCCCCCGGTCACCACCCAACATGGAAAACAATCAATCGCTCAAGGATCGCGTCATCCTGGTCACCGGCGCCGGCCAGGGCCTCGGCCGCGCCGCGGCGCTCGCCTGCGCCGGCCGCGGCGCCACGGTGATCCTGCTTGGCCGCACCACCAGGAAGCTGGAACAGGTCTACGACGAGATCGTCGCGGCGAACGGCCCGATGCCGGCGATCTTCCCGATGGACCTGGAGAAGGCCGCCGACAAGGATTTCGATACCCTGGCCCAGACCGTCGGCTACCAATTGCGCCGGCTCGACGGCATCCTGCACGGCGCCGCCGAGTTCGAGTCGCCCAGCCCGCTCGGCCAGCAGACCGCCGAAGAATGGCAGCGCCTGTACAAGGTCAACGTCATCGCACCGTTCGCGATCAACCGGGCCTGCCTGCAATTGCTCGCGGCGGCGCCGGACGCGCCGGTCATCCTGGTTGGCGAGAGCCACGGCCATGTCCCCGCGGCCTATTGGGGCGGCTTCGCCGTCTCCAAGGCCGCGCTGGAGGCCTACTTCCGCATCCAGGCCGAGGAATGGGCCGATGCCGCCAACCTGCGCCTCAACCTGGTCATCCCCGGCCCGGTCAACAGCCCGCAGCGTGCCATCAGCCACCCGGGCGAGGACAAGTCCAGGCTGCCGTCCCTGGCGACCCTGGCCACCGACCTGGCCGATCTGATGGGACCGGAAGGTCATGGCCGCCGCGGCCAATTGATCGAGTGGCACCCCGCGAGTAGTATGAATACCTAGCCAGCGGCCCCCTCTAGCGTCTGCGTCCGCTGAATAACCTTGTTTAGCCTGGCGTCATGACCCGCGAAGATAAAACAGAAGACATCGGAGGCGATGCGGCTGGAGGCGACAAGCAGCGGCAATCCATGCGCCTGAAAACGCGGGAAACCGCGCGTCTGTCAATTTCGACCGAGCAACCCGAACTCTGTGAAATCCATGATTTCAGCGAGGGGGGCCTGCAACTGGTCGGCCTCGACCCGGCCGCAGAAGCGGCGGCGGCCAGCCAGGACGCACGGGTTGAAATCGAGTTCCCCCTGAACGAAAACGGCGTCGGCCAGCACCGCCTGCAAGGTGCCCTGGTGCGCAGATCCGCCTCGGGCCTGGGCCTGAAGCTGGACAGCATGACCGACGAGGCCTATCAGGCCCTGGTCAATGCCCGGAGCAATATCGACAACGCCCCGGGCACCGGCCTCAAGCCGGACGAGAACCAGGCCATCGTGCGCGATTGCATCCACCTGTTCCACGTCTTCCTGGACCGGGCCTGGCAGGGCTTTCTCGACGGCATTGCGGTAAAGGTCGCCGAACGGGACACCGCCACCCTGCACATGTCCGATCATTCACGCTATCTGGGCGCCCTGGCCAACCTGCTCCAGCGTGGCGACGAGATCGGCCGCGGGCTCTATGCCAGCCTGGTCAGCCAGATGTACCGGATGGCCGAGCCCAAGAAAGAACTGGAACTCCTTCCCGACGACAGCTCGGAACTCGCCATCCTCGACGACCGCAGCTTCGACGACTGGCTGAACCTCGCCCACATCTTCCAGTACATCGAGGCCGACAATCGCGCGGCCATGTACCTGTTCAGCCAGTGCTTCAGCCGCCTGACCCCGGTCCCGATCGACCGCCATAACGACCCGTTCGGGCCCGAAGCGGTGTGCCTGGCCTTCCAGGACAACCTTCGGGAAGTCGACCTCAACAACCAGATGCGCAGCCTGATCTACAAGGTCTTCGGCGAGGCCATCGCGCCCCGCTACCCATCCTTGTACGAGCAACTGAACCAGCTCCTGGCCCCCCTGAAGCCCGCCAGGCAGGAGCGCCTGGGCTCCCTCGCCAACGCGCCTGCGGCGGTGCGGGGCGGGAAACCGGAAAGCGAACGCGGCGACATCGCGGAGCAGATCGACAAGCTGGCCAAGATCGCCGAACAACTGTTTGCCCTGACACCGGGGATGCGCCCTGCCGATGCCGGCAACACCGCCACCCGGGGCGGCGAAGGCGCGCTCCCGGCATTGTCGGCCGACCCCGCAACCCTGCAGACCCTGGCCCAAACCCTGGCCCGGATCGCCGGCCAGCCGCCGCAGGCCAGCCTGGTACCGAGCGCAGCCGCACCGCCTCTCGACACCTTGCTGGGCGGCATACCGGAAGGCCCGACGCTCTCCCATCAGGTGGCGACCCTGCTCAGCCAGGCCGATGCGGGCGGCCTGGATGCCCGCCAGCGCGACTCCCTCGGCATGGCCGCCAGCCTGATGAGCCAGGCATTGACCGAGCATGGCGAGCAATCGGATCTCGACGGCCTCCTGAGAAAACTGGAAAAACCCCTGTACGAACTGGTGCTGCAGGGCAAGGACCCGCTCAATCAGGCGGATCATCCACTGCGCCGGCTGCTCAATCTGGTCGACCGCTTCGCCATCGTGACCGACGACCGGGGCAAGTTCACTGATCGTGAGCAGGGCGAACTGCTGGCCACCATCATCGATCAGGCCGCCAGCGAATCCAGCGACTTCGGCAAGGCCTGCGACGCCCTGGAAAAGTTGCTGAAATACCCCAGCCAGTACCATCACCAGCGCGTCACCGGCTACCAGGAAAACTGCGAAATCCAGGAATCGCTCCGGGCCGCGAAGCTGAACGTGGCGCGCCTGCTCGACCAGCGCCTGGCCGGCCGGGTGGTGCCGCGGATCGTACTGACCCTGCTGGATCAGGGCCTGCGCCAGCACCTCATACTGCAAAACCTGCGCGGCAACGACCAGGAATGCCAGGCCACCCTGCAGCTGCTCGACGAATTGCTGGCCGGGGATCGCCAGCCGCCGACAGACCCCATGCTGGGGGCGATCGAAGACCGGCTGCGCCGCGTCAATACCCACCGGAAGCGAATCGCTGATTGCCTGGCCAATCTGACCGGTTTCCTGGCCCGACCCGACACCGTCGACAGCGTCAGCCTGCCGGCCGACTGGTTCGTCAATGAAACCGGGCTGGCCAGGACCGAGGGCGCCGACGCCAAGCCGCGCGACCTGCCCAGCCTGCTGGGGGAATGGTGGGATATCGAGCTCGATGGCCATCGGGTGCCGATGCAACTGATCTGGATCAACCAGGCATCGGATTCGTTCGGCTTCGTCAACCGCTCCGCGACGCGCAAGCTGCAGCTGACCCGGGCGGAGTTGGCGAAACGGCAGTCCGAGGGCGCCTTGGAGCGGGGTGAGGACCGCGATCTTCCCCTCCTGGAACGCTCGGAGAACGGCACCGTCGACAACCTGTACCGTCGCCTGGCACATCGTGCCCACCACGATCCGCTCACCGGCCTGCTCAACCTGAAAGGGTTCATGTTCAAGGCCGCTCGCCAGCCGCATGGTTCGGCCCGGGGCCACATCGTCGGGATGCTCGAATTCACCCCCTTCCGGGCCATCCTGGACACCTGCGGCATCGAGGCGGGCGAACGCCTGACCCGGGAACTCGCCGCCGTGGCGCAACGCCGGATCGGCGCCAACGGCACCCTGGCCAGCATCGGCGACGGCCGCCTGGCGCTGCTGTTGCCCGACCTGGACCTGACCGGGGCGCGCCGGACCGCCTTTGGCGTGGCCCATGCACTACGCGACTTCCAGTTCCAGCACGGTCAGGTCAACTACCAGATCGAGGCCCGGATCGGCCTGACCGGCCTGGACGCGGACAGCTCCGACGCGGCCGAGGCCATCCGCCGCGCCACCGCCGCCTGCGCCGCCGCCGTGCACGAAGGCGAACCGGTCCAGGTCTACGAGGATTCCAGCGCCCACCTGAAGGAACAGGAATCCCTGAACGCCTGGGGACAACGCATCGACAGCCTGCTCGCAGGCGACACCCTGTTCCTGCGCTGCCAGCGCGTGGTCGCCCTGGATGCGGACGCCGCCAACCCGTCCTATTACGAAATCCTGCTCGGTGTCTGCGACGAAACCGGCCAGGTCGTCAGCCCGCAACCTTTTGTCGAGGCGACCGAATACTGGAAACGCAGCCATGACCTGGATATCTGGGTCATCGAGCAGACCTTCGCCTGGATACGTGCCAATCCGGACGTGTTCGCCGTCACCGGCGGCTTTTCCATCAACCTGTCCGCCCTCTCGGTGTCGAATGCCGCCGTACTGGACACCCTGCACCGACACCTGTCGCAGGGCGACATCGTGGCCGACAAGATCATCTTCGAGATCACTGAAACCGCGACCATGCGCAACTACGACGCCGCCCGGGAATTCATCAGCCAGATCCATCGCTATGGCTGTCGCTTCTGCATCGACGATTTCGGCAGCGGCAACGCCTCCTACGGCTATCTGCGCAACCTGCGCACCGACACCCTCAAAATCGACGGCGCCTTCGTGAAGGACATGGTCGGCGACTCCGACCTCACGGCGATGGTGAAATCGATGAACGACATCGGCCACTCGCTCGGCATGAAGACCGTCGCCGAATATGTGGCAAGCCCGGAGATCCTCGACCTGGTGCGGGAAATCGGGGTCGACTATGGCCAGGGCTATGAACTCGCCAAGCCCGTCCCGATCGCCGAACTGGCCGGACAGCTGCAGGACCTTATAACGTCCTCAGAAAATCCAGCGCCTCGCCCAGACTGGCCACACCCTTTACCTGAACCCCCGCAATTGCCTGCTTAGGCAGGTTGGCCTTGGGCGCCAGGATCAGGTTGAAGCCCAGCTTGGCGGCCTCCTTCAGGCGTTCCTGGCCACGCTGCACCGGGCGTATCTCACCCGAAAGTCCAACTTCGCCGAACACGGCAAGTTTATGCGGCAAGACACTGTTCCTGATGGAAGAAACCGCCGCGACGAGCACCGCCAGATCGGCCGCCGGCTCGACGATGCGCACCCCGCCGACGGCATTGACGAAGACGTCCTGGTCGAAGCAGGCGATGCCGCCGTGGCGATGCAGCACCGCCAGCAGCATGGCCAGCCGGTTGGGGTCGAGGCCGACGGTCAGCCGCCGGGGCGTCGGCGTGTGGGCGGTGTCGACCAGGGCCTGGATCTCCACCAGCAGCGGCCGGGTGCCTTCCTGGGTCACTACCACGCAGGAACCCGGCGCCTCCTGTTCGGCGCGGTTGAGGAACAGGGCGGACGGGTTGTTCACCCCCTTCAGCCCCTTGTCGGTCATGGCGAACACGCCCAGTTCGTTGACCGCGCCGAAGCGGTTCTTGAACGCCCGCACCAGGCGGAAACTGGAACCGGTATCGCCCTCGAAATAGAGCACCGTGTCGACAATGTGCTCCAGCACGCGCGGACCGGCCAGGGCGCCCTCCTTGGTGACATGGCCGATGAACACCAGGGTGGTGCCGGTCTGCTTGGCGTGCCGGGTCAGTTCCTGGGCGCATTCGCGCACCTGCGACACGCTGCCGGGCGCCGAGGTCAGCGCCTCGGTGTACAGGGTCTGGATCGAATCGATCACCGCGACCTGGGGCTTTTCCTGCTGCAGGGTGGCGAGCACCGATTCCAGGCGGATCTCGGTCAGGATCGGGATGTCGCAGCCGACCAGGCCGAGCCGGTTGGCCCGCATGGCGATCTGGTCGGCCGACTCCTCGCCGCTGACATAGAGGGTCTTCTGGCGTTTGGCGATCTCGGCCAGGGCCTGCAGCAGCAGGGTCGACTTGCCGATGCCCGGATCGCCGCCGATCAACACCACGCCGCCCTCGACCAGGCCGCCGCCGAGCACGCGGTCGAACTCGCTCAGGCCGCTCGGGATGCGCGGCGTCTCCCGCGCCTGCACCTGCGACAGCCGCTGCACCTCGCCCGAGGCCGCCAGGGCCTGGAAGCGGCGCGTCTTCACCTCGGCGGCCGACTCGATCAGGGTATTCCAGGCCAGGCAATGCGGGCACTGGCCCTGCCATTTCGAGGTCTGGCCACCGCATTCGTTGCAGACGTACAGCGCCTTGTCCTTGGCCATCCGATTACTCGCAAAGTCGATGGCCGGTTATACCCGACGCCGCCCGGCCGGCTCAAGCGTGAATTTGCACCAGTTCCGGATCGTCAGCGTGTTCGAGCAGGATGCGCCGCACCCGGTCCTGCCAGAGCCGGGCGAAACTGGCGGAATCGTCCGGGCCGGCCTGGCCGGCAAGCAGCTTCTGCATCAGGGGCGGCAGGGCCGGATCGGGCGGCACCGCGGCCGGGTGGTAGTCGATCGCCACCGTCGCCTCGTTGTCCAGCCGGGTAAAGCGAAACTCCGCCGGCATCGCCACGCCGTAGTTCAACAGACCGTTCCTGGCCTGCCGGCCGCCCAGGCCCTTGAAGCCGCCCTCGCCCGCCGCCCCGGTGATCAGGCCGATCACGCCGCCGACCACGCCGGCGGTGCCGGCCGCCTGTTCGTCGCGCAGTTCGACCCGGATGCCGCCGCGCATCGGGACCGCCTCGCCGTACAGGTGGCGTAGTGCCGCTCGCGTCATCAGCCAGGCCCCGGCCACGGTCGGGCAGGAATGGCCGGCCCACTTCACCGCGTCGGCATAGCGATATTCCAGGATGCCGCCCTCCGCCGCGCCGAGCAGGCCGGCCAGGGGGTCACGCAGGCTCAGGGAGGAAACCTGCTCGAAAAAAGAGGGGAAAGTCATGTCGTCGCTCCATCTGGCAATGGGGCGGATGTTGCCGCTTCGCCGGCGCGGCCGCCTTGCGCAAGGTCAAGCGGGCCGGGCGGATGCTAATGGCTGCTGAAGGCGACCTGATCCGGTTCATCGGACATGCGCTGGCGCAGGGTCCGCATGATGAAGGCCAGCGGCGCCGGCAGCGCAGCCAGCAGGCTGTCGAACTCGATGCCGTCGAGCATGTTCTTCACCGTCAGGCCGAGGTCGGTGTTGCCTTCGATCAGCAGGCGCCGGTTGAAGAACAGGGTGTCCGGGTCTTCCAGGCGCAGGGCCAGGCGGGTAAAGTCCTTGGCGCTGGCGGTAAAGGTCACGTCGGCATGGTCGCCGAACTGGGGCCGCAGGCCGTCGCGGCCAACCGAAAAATAGCTTTTCAGGCCCAGGTCGCGGACATGCACGCAAAAGCGCTGGTCGCGGATACTGGCCCAATCCATGTCCTTCAATGCCCGCCAGGCCGCCAGATTGAACATCGTCACGAAGGCGGCGGACAACGGCAGGGTGGGCAGGCCCGCGCTGAGGCGGGGCAGGGAAATCTTGGGTAGTTTCAAAAGTTGCATGGCCATACTCTCATCCAGGACATAACCATCCGAAATAATGCCTGAACCGGGCCGGCTTGGATAGCCTACTTCCGGCAGGGATAGTTTTCGGCCAACAGCTTGCCCAGGGCTTCGGGGGCCGGCTTGCTGAAGTGATCGGGATGGGCATGCATCCAGGTGATCACCACTACCGGCAGGCGTTGCTTGTCGCCCTCGCCCAGGCAGAAATGGCCACCCTTGTCGTAGTACTGCGCGGTGTCGATGTAGCCGTTGAGATAGCTGTGGCACATCATCCCCAACATCTTGACCTTGTCGGCGCCGTTGCACATCCGCAGCAGGTTTTCACCGGTCTGGCTCATGCGCTCATTGGTCGACGCACTGGCCACAGAGGCCGCCAGGACGGCCGTGATGGCCGTGATGGCCGCCAACTTATGAATTTTCATGGTCGTACTCCTCCTCGCTCGGCGCTATTTTAGCCGACGCGAGCCTGCTTTACCCCCCGTAGTCGCACGCGGGTTGCCCGGCTTGGCCGTCCACGCCCGCGGTCCCTTCGCCGCCGACCGGGCGCCGCCGGTCCCGGCCGGCTGGAAGGCCGGGATCAGGTGCTGCTTGCCGTTGCCGATCAGGTCGGCCCGGCCCATGGCCATGAGCGCCTCGCGCAGCATCGGCCAGTTGTCCGGGTCGTGGTAGCGCAGGAAGGCCTTCTGCAAGCGCCGCGCCCGCTCGCCCCGGACCACCGGCACCTTGCGCGCCTTGCCGGCCAGTACCGGCTTGAGCGGGTTGAGTTCGGTATGCCACATGGTCGTCGCCAGGGCCAGCGGCGTGGGCAGGAAGGTCTGTACCTGGTCGAGCCGGAAACCGTTCCGCTTCAGCCACAGGGCCAGGTTGACCATGTCCGCGTCGGTGGTGCCCGGATGCGCGGCGATGAAGTACGGGATCAGGTACTGTTCCTTGCCGGCTTCCTTCGAGTACTTGTCGAACATCTGCTTGAAGCGGTCATAGGACGTCATGCGCGGCTTCATCATGTGTTCGAGCGGTCCCTCCTCGGTATGTTCGGGGGCGATCTTGAGGTAGCCGCCGACATGGTGGCTGGCCAGTTCCTTGACGTATTCGGGCGACTTCACCGCCAGGTCGTAGCGCACCCCGGAGCCGATCAGCACCTTCTTGATGCCGGGCAGCGCGCGCGCCTCGCGATAGAGGTGGATCAGCGGGCCGTGGTCGGTGCCCAGGTTCGGACAGATGTCCGGAAACACGCAGGACAGGCGCCGGCAGGCCGACTCGATGTTCGGGTCCTTGCAGGCCAGGCGGTACATGTTCGCGGTCGGCCCGCCCAGGTCGGAGATCACCCCGGTGAAACCCGGGGTCTTGTCGCGGATCGCCTCCAGCTCATGCAGGATCGATTCCTCCGAGCGGTTCTGGATGATGCGGCCCTCGTGCTCGGTGATCGAACAGAAGGTGCAGCCGCCGAAGCAGCCGCGCATGATGTTGACCGAGAAGCGGATCATCTCCCAGGCCGGGATTCTGGCATCGCCATAGGCGGGATGCGGCGCCCGGGCGTAGGGCAGATCGTAGACGTGGTCCATCTCGGCCGTGCTGAGCGGGATCGGCGGCGGGTTCAGCCAGACGTCGCGCTCGCCGTGGGCCTGGACCATGGCGCGGGCATTGCCGGGGTTGGATTCGAGATGGAACACCCGCGAGGCATGGGTATCCAGGACCGGATTCTTCTCGACCTGCTCGAAGGCCGGCAGGCGGAGGACGCTGTGGGCGCGCTGCTCGGCACGCTCAGCCCGGCCCTGGTCGGCATGCGGCATGAAATGGATCGGCGTGGCCCCGGTCGGCGCCGCCACGGCCAGCGAATCGACCTCCAGCCAGGCCTCCGAAGGCAGCCAGCCGCGGGAGACCATGAACGCCGTACCGCGCAGGTCGCGGATCCCGGCGATCGGCTCCCCTGCCGCCAGTCTATGGGTCAGGTCGATCAGGGCCCGCTCGGCGTTGCCGAACAGCAGGATGTCGGCCTTGGAGTCGGCCAGCACCGAGCGCCGCATGGTGTCCGACCAGTAGTCGTAATGGGCGATCCGGCGCAGGCTGGCCTCGATGCCGCCGGCCACCACAGGCACGTTCTTGTAGGCCTCGCGGCAACGCTGGGCATAGACCGTCAGCGCCCGGTCCGGCCGCTTGTTCGGCTCGCCGCCCGGGGTATAGGCGTCGTCGGAACGGATCTTGCGGTCCGAGGTATAGCGGTTGACCATGGAATCCATGTTGCCGGCGGTGACGCCGAAATACAGGTTGGGCTTGCCGAGCGCGCGGAAGGCGTCGGCCGAGCGCCAGTCCGGCTGGGCGATGATGCCGACCCGGAAGCCCTGCGCCTCCAGCAGCCGGCCGACCAGGGCCATGCCGAAGCTGGGATGGTCGATATAGGCATCGCCGGTGACCAGGATCACGTCGCAGGAATCCCAGCCCAGCGCCGCCATCTCCGCCTGGGACATGGGCAGGAAGGGTGCGACGCCGAAGCGCCTGGCCCAATAGGGACGGTAGGATTGGATGGACTTGGCGTTTTCCATTGGCGAAACGCGCGGGATGCCCGCGCTCAATCGGTCGGAGTTTGGCCGGACTGGTGCAGGCGGCGAATGGCGATGACCATGATATCCACTTCCAGCGATTCCAGTTCGCCGAAGCGGTCCTGCAGCGCGCGTGCCAGGGCGTAGCCGGAAACCTCCGGGGAAGCCGCCAGCATGGGGGCCAGCATGGCAAACGCTTCAGGAAACGCCTCGCGCGCCCGGTGGTGGGTACGGCGATCCTCCTGGACCTGGCCCATGGCATCGACGGTATATTGCTTTTCGCTCATGGCTCGGCTCGAACGGTAGACAGATGCCGGCATTGTAACGGTAAACGCCGATACCCTTTCACGTCGTAAAATGGCGCACCATGAACCTTTATCCCCTGCTCCGACCCATCCTGTTCCGGTTCGATCCGGAAACCGCCCACAACCTGACCCTGGACGCCCTGCGCCACACCCCGGCTGCGCTGCTCAGGGCGATGTTGCCGACGGTGCCGGACGACCCGCGCCAGGTCATGGGCCTGACCTTCCCCAACCCGGTCGGCCTGGCCGCCGGCCTGGACAAGAACGGCGAGTGCCTGGACGCCTGGGCCGCCATGGGCTTCGGCCACATCGAGGTCGGCACGGTCACCCCGCGCCCGCAGCCCGGCAACCCGCAGCCGCGCATGTTCCGCCTGCCCGAGGCGCAGGGCATCATCAACCGCATGGGCTTCAACAACGACGGCGTCGACAGACTGCTGGCCAATGTCGCCCGCGCCGCATTCAAGGGCGTGCTCGGCATCAACATCGGCAAGAACTTCGACACCCCGATCGAGAAGGCGGCCGACGACTACCTGATCGGCCTGGCCAAGGTCTACCCGCGGGCCAGCTACGTCGCCGTCAACATCTCCTCGCCCAACACCAAGAACCTGCGCGCACTGCAGGGCGGCGACGAACTGGACGCCCTGCTCGGCGCACTCAAGGCCGAACAGGCCCGGCTGGCCGACCGCTATGGCAAGTACACCCCGTTCGCGGTGAAGATCGCCCCGGACCTGGAGGACGGCCAGATCGCCGAGATGGCCGACCTGTTCCGCCGCCACCGGGTCGACGCGGTGATCGCCACCAACACCACCCTGGGCCGGGCCGGCGTCGAAGACCTGCGCCACGGCCTGGAGACCGGCGGGCTCTCCGGCGCGCCGGTCAAGGCCGCCTCCGACCGGGTGCTGTCGGCCTTCGCCCGGACCCTGGCCGGCGAAGTCCCGCTCATCGGCGTGGGGGGGATACTCGATGGCGCCGATGCCCGCGACAAGATCGCCGCCGGGGCCAGCCTGGTGCAGTTGTACAGCGGCCTGATCTATCGCGGGCCGAACCTGGTGGCCGAATGCGCAAACCAGTTGCGCCATGCCGGCAAAGCGCCCGAACCGCACCCGACTGCCGCATGAAAAGGATCCACATCGTCGGCAGCGGTCCGCGCACCGGCACCACGCTCCTGGCCGAGGCCATGGCGGCCTGTTTTCGCATCGACCACGTCTGCGAACATGAATCGTCCATCTGCACCCGGCTACCCCCGGCCGGCAATTGCCTGCTGACCAAGGATCCGGGCGAGGCCGGGGCGGTCAGGCTGCCCTTGCTGCTGAACAAGGACCTGTACGTGGTGTGCATCATCCGGGACCCGCGCGACACCGTGGTCAGCTTTCATGGCAGCGACAGCCAGTCCTACTGGGCCGGGCTGCGATTCTGGAAACGGTTTGGCGCCGACTTCGACCGGCTTACCGCTCATCGGCGCTTCATCCACATCAGGTATGAAGACCTGGTGACCGATCCGGACAAGGTCCAGGACGAGATCATGAAACGCATCCCGTTCCTGGAGAAAATTCACAACTTCAGCGCCTATCATCGGGTCGCCAGGCCGAGCCGGAAATCGCTCGAGGCGCTCAAGGAACTCAGACCCATCGAGGCAAAAGGCATCGGCAACTGGAAAGACCATCTGCCCAGGATCAAACAGCAAATCGCCCTTCATGGCCCCATCTCGGCCGACCTGGTCAAGTTTGGCTACGAACCCGATGCCGCCTGGGAGTCCTGCCTGGCTGATGTGGAAGCCGGTGATTTCGTGTCGTCCAGGCCGGAGTTCTTCAGCCCAAGAGGGCTGCACAAATTGAGGAGCCGCGAACGCCGGGAGGTCATGAATATCCTGATCCGGGCGCTGGGTCTCGGGCGCTTTATCACCGAAGAGCAGGCCAATCCGGGCAAGGGGCGGCAACCGCCCGGCGCGGGCCTGAACGATGGCTGATCCTGCCGTGGACACCGGCATGGCCAGTCTCTTTGCCTGCGGCGACATCTTCAGCCGGACCCGGACAGACGGCCTCGTTTGCGCGGACGGACTGGCCGCGCTGGTCGCCCGGGCCGATTATTCGGTGTGCAACTTCGAGGCCGCCATCGCAGGATACGGCGCGCCGCAAGCGAAGGTCGGCCCCCATCTGCGGCAACCGGCGAACACCATCGGCGGACTCCGGCAGCAGGGCTTCGACCTGCTCCTGCTGGCCAACAACCACATCATGGATTTCGGCCCGGAGGCCCTGGCGGCGACGATCTCGCAGGCAGAAAGCAGCGGCCTCGACACCCTGGGTGCCGGACTCGATGCCGAACGGGCCTACAGGCCATTGGTCAAGCAAATCAACGGCCTCACACTGGCATTGATCAACGCCGGCGAGGCGCAATTCGGCGTCATCGATCATTTCAAGCGCCCGGACACGGCCGGTTACGCCTGGATCAACCACCCGTCGATCGACGCCGCCATCCGGCACATGAAGGAGACCTGCGACTTCGTCATCGTATTCAGCCATGCCGGACTGGAAAACTATGCCATCCCGCAAAAGGAATGGCGCGAACGCTATCGGCGTTTATGCGACCTGGGCGCCGACGTGGTCATCGGCGCCCACCCCCACCTGCCGCAAGGCCATGAAAGACACGGCGAGTCGCTCATCTTCTACAGCCTGGGCAATTTCTACTTTGACTGGACACGCGGCAGCGGGCATGAGGACAGGTCGTATGCGGTCTGGCTGGAACTTGAGCGGGGTCGCCCGCCCTCCTTCCGGCCCGTGTTCCATTACACGCGGGATGGCTTGGTGGACCTGGCCCCGGACGACAGGAAAATCGACCTGGAGGCACTGTGCGGACTGTTGGGCGAGGGCTACGAAGAAGCCCATGACCGCATGTGCCTGGAGGCCTATCAGAGCTATCGGCAAAGGCTGCTGTCGGCGCTGACCCCGGACTCGCCGCTGAGGCGCCTCAAAAAGGCCTTGCGGCGCCTGCTCGGGTCGCCCGCGAAGAAACCGGACAGCGCGGGCCAGAAGACCCTCATGCAATTGCATTTGCTGAGAAATGAAGCCTATTACCATGCCGCCAGGCATGCCCTTGAGATACAAGCCCAACGCCTGCCCCCGCCGCAGGATGGCTGACCAGGCGACGCCGGGGAGTCAGGAACGCCTCATGCCTCGGATCGGGCCGCGCCTCGATCCTGATCCGGGCCACGGCCGCGCTGATGGGGCCGGTGACGGAATGAAAACGCGGGGCGGCCCGGCGACGAGCGGCCCCGCGTTGCTGTAACGCTGCCGGTCAGCGCTGCAGCGTCGCTTCCTCGACCAGCACCTTGTAGGAATAGCCGGCGCCGAAGTCCTTGTTGACTCGAACGACGCCCTTGGCCGTCACCACATCGCCCACCTTGGCCTGGTCCTTGGTCGTCACCAGGACATCGTTGGTATCGGCCGCGGCGGAACCCGAGCCATCGCGCAGATGGACCCAGTTCTTGCCCATGATCTCCGGGTTGAACTTCACCACCTTGCCGCGCACCAGGACCGGCTTGTCCTTCAGTTCAGCCGCCTTGGCGTTGATCTCCATCACCGTCCGCGCGTTGGCGCCGCTCGCCTTGGCGACCTTGACATCGCCGATGTCCGCCGTCCTGGCGATGCCGGCGTGCGCCATCGACATGTCGCGTACCGGCCCGCCGGCACTGCCTGGCGCGCCGCCCAGGGTGCCGAACAGGATGGTCGGGAAGGTCTTGTTCAGCGACGGGCTCTTGAAGTTGGTCATGACCATCACGTTTTCCACCGTGACCTCGGCGCCCTTCTTGACCGGCGCCTTGCCGACCGCCGCCCAGGTCTCGCCATCCTTGGTCTTGAGGCGGAGGTAGGTATAACTCTCGACGTCCTTGACCTCCAGGACCACGCCCTTGACGACGCCGGCCGCCGCCGGGGCGGCAGCAATGCTATCCAGTGCCCAGACGAATGGGGCAGCCACAACCAGGCAGATCGCCAACAGTGTTTTCATCGTATTTGTACTCCTTGGGGACAGGATTCGGAGCATAACAGAAGCCCCTCTCCGCGGCGTAGCCGGGCATCCGGTCGATTGCAGACCATCCGCCCTGCCGGGCTTCGCGGGTAGCTGCAGCAAGCGATGGCCTGTGCAATCGGCCGCATCGGAAAACCCGTCTAGATATCGGTTTTTGCCTGGATACTGTTTATCATGGACTTAGGTACTTTCGCCTAGTCCTCCATCCGCATCGTCATGCTTGCAGCCAAAATCCGCCTTGAGCTGACAGATCACGTGCAGGTTTTATCTGTCAGCGACGGCATCGAGGCCCTGCTCGGTTTCAAGCCGGACGACTTTCTGTCTGGCCGGGTGTCCCTGCGGGAACGGATACACCCGCACGACCAGGACATCGCCGACAGCCTGTTCTCTGGCGACTCCCGGCAGGATGCCGGCACCTTCAATATCCGGCTCAGGCAGGCCGATGGCCGAATCCGCTGCATCAGGACGGATTTCAGCAAAGAATCCTGCCCCGACGGACTCATTCTCGAGCTGTTGTTGCAGGATGCCAAAAGCCTCAGGCAAGCGCCGGGCGACCAGACCATGATGGCCACATTCCGGGCCATGCTGGAAAACGCCGACGACTACATCTACTTCAAGGACCGCAACCACGTCTTCATCTGGGCGAGCCAGTCCTCGGTGTCGATTTCCGACTCGGCCGAACACTGGACCGATCTGATCGGCCAGACCGATTACGACGTATTTTCGGAGGAATACGCCGACATCTACTACCGGCTTGAGAAGCAGGTCTTCGCGGGCACTCCGGTGGCCCGTGAAATCCAGGAGACCCTGAGCAAGGACGGCCGGAAGGGCTGGGTCGACAACCGCAAGTATCCGATCCGGGAGGATAACGGCGAAATCATCGGCCTGTTCGGGATAGCCCGCGACATCACCGAACAGAAGCGTTCCGAGGAAAAACTGCTGGAGAACGAAGAACGGCTGCGTCTCGCCCTGAGCGCGGCGAATCAGGGCTGGTTCGATGTGGAACTGAAGACGGGGGCCGTCACCGTCAGCCCGGAGTATGCCCGCATGCTCGGCTATGA
>JAQTLU010000026.1 GCA_028714735.1 Gallionellaceae bacterium
TTGCTGGCGGCCGTAGTCGTGGTTACATGGCCATGTGCCGCATATTCTGCGCAACCATCGGATGCGGCAGTCACGGAACAACTGATCCGGCGATCCATGATGGCCTACCATGGCGCCTGCCCATGCCCGGACAGCATCATGCGCAACGGCAGGCGATGCGGCCGAAACAGCGCCTGGAGCCGACCTGGAGGTGAATTACCGCTTTGCTATCCAGGCGATGTAACCCTGGAGATGATCCGGGAGTGGCGCGCAAAGAACCAAGGCATCCAGGCTCAAGAGCTGCGCTGAAACCTCAGGGATAGGCACCAATTCCATTCGCCCCTCACTGCCCGGCTCGATACAAGGTTTCCTTGTCTCATCGCCCTTCGGCGTTTGTCGCCGGCAACGAGAAGCGCGAAACGAACTGCCATATCTCGGCGTTGGCGTCGATGACCGTGGTCGCAGGCCCGATCACCCGCTCCAGCGCCGGCTTGGCGCCGGGCCAGCCGTGACCGGCCCCGGTCAGCTGCCAGTGGGCGACGACCGCGCCATCCCGGCAGTGGCCATAAATCAGCAGGCGTGCGCCATGGCCGCCCGACTCGCGGTATGCCGTTTCACTCGGCACGGCGTCGCAGCCATCGCGGCGTACCCAGGCGGCCAGCATGGCGTCGACGGGGTCATGCCGCACCCGGCTGGAGGTGAACGGAAACGGCGGCCCGAGCCCGCCGCCATAGAGCGCCCGCGGATCGTCGACGCTGTGGATGTGCAGCACCGGCACCGCGCGCCTGCCGGCCCCGTCTGCCGGGACATGCACCCCCGCGACCGAGGCGATGGCGGCAACCCGGTCCGGCAGCGCCGCGCCGATACGGTGCGCCATCATGCCGCCGTTGGAGTGTCCGACCACGTAGACACGGCGGGCATCCAGCGCCAGGCGTCGCTTGAGGTCGTCGATCAGCCCGGCGATGAAGGCCACGTCGTCGACCTTGTGGTCCTGGGCATAACCGCAGCAATTGCCGGCATTCCAGGTCAGGAGACGCTCGCCGAAGCGGCCGCTGCCGTTCGGATACACCGCGATATAGCCGTCCCGGTCGGCCGCCGCATCCATGCCGGTGCTGCGCCGATGCTGGCGCGCATTGCCACCGCCGCCGTGCAGGCTGATCACCACCGGCAATGGCCCGGCAGCGGCCTGGGGCGGCACGTGCAGCAGGTAGCTGCGGCTCTGCCCGCCGATATCGAGGCTGAAACGGTAATCGCCCGGGCCAAGCACACCGGCCCGGGCCGGCACGGCCAGGCACAGCGTTGTCAGCAGGATGGCGGCATAGTGACGGATGGCAATCATGGTGCAATTGTAGTTGCCGGCCGCCGCGCCGGATTGGCTCGGAGTCGATTCCTGCAAGCGCTGCCGCCGCCATGGCCCGCCGCGCCGGATCGACCCTATCGCCAACCACGCGTCAATAGCATGCGGCGAAAGCGCTCGCAGGCTTAACCTCGGCGTCCATTTCTTGGCCTAGATTGGTGGTATGCCGTGTCCCATGAACAAGATGAGGAGAACCATCATGCAAATCCAGCCCTACCTGTTTTTCAACGGCCGTTGCGACGAAGCCATCGCGCTCTACCAGGACGCGCTCGGCGCGCAGACCAGCCAGTTGATGCGCTACAAGGACAGCCCCGAGCCGGCCCCGCCGGGCATGCTGCCAGCCGGCTTCGCGGACAAGGTCATGCACGCCAGCCTGGACATCGGCGGCGCCACGCTGATGCTGTCGGACGGCGACAGCGCGGACGGCCCGCAATTCAACGGCTTCTTCGTCTCGCTGACGCTCGGGGACGAGGCCGACGCGCGGCGCAAGTTCGATGCGCTGGCCGCGGCTGGCCGGGTCGTCATGCCGATGGGCAAGACCTTCTGGTCGCCCTGCTTCGGCATGGTCCAGGACCGTTTCGGCCTGGGCTGGATGATCATGGTGGCCTGAGCGGCGCCGCGCTCGCGGCTGGGCGTGACCCGTCGGCCGGACCGGGGAAATGCAGCATCGAGAACCGCCCGCCAAGGAGAAGCCAATGAACCCATTCGATCCGCAACTCGACCTGTCCTTCGAACGCATCGTCGACGTACCCAAGGAACTCGTCTGGAAGGCCTGGACAGAGCCCCGCCACATCGTGCAATGGTTCACCCCCGCGCCCTGGAAGACGGTGGCCTGCGAAATCGACCTGCGTCCAGGCGGCCGCTTCCACACCGTGATGCAGTCGCCCGATGGGCAGTCGTTTCCGAACACCGGCTGCTATCTGGAGGTCGTGGAAAACCGCAGGCTGGTCTGGACCAACGCCGTGTCGCCCGGCTTCCGGCCCGCCGCGGCGCCGGAAGGCGACTTCGCGATGACCGCGATCATCGAACTGGCCGACCAGGATGCCGGCACCCGGTACACTGCCACGGTGCTGCACGAAAACCGGGCCGCACGCGCGCAACATGCCGCGATGCACTTCGAGGAAGGCTGGGGCAAGGCGCTCGACCAACTGGTGGCAATGGTGAAGGCCTGGTAAGCGGAGCACACCGGGTCAACGAACGATCGTCCAGACTAGGGAGGCAGCCATGCCCCGCGACAACGAATTCGTCAATTACGTCCTCGACCAGCTGGCCTTCCTGCGCGGCCTGAATGCCCGCGCCATGTTCGGCGGCCACGGCCTGTACCGGGACGAGGTCATCTTTGCGATCATCGTCAACGACATGCTCTACCTCAAGGCGAACGATGAAACGCGGGGTGATTTCGAAGCCAGGGGGCTAAGCCCGTTCAGCTATACGGCGCGTGGCAAGACGATGACCATGCAGTATTACGAAGCACCGGCGGAGGTGTTCGAGGACGTCGACGCGATGCGGTTCTGGACGGACAAGGCCTTGCAGGCCGCGCTCGCAGCGAAGGGCGGGAAGCGCGGCAAGGCGAATCGTTGAGCCGGACACCGCGCCGGGAAACCCCAGGGACGTTCGCCCCCTGTCAACGCGGCGGCGATCGCTACAGGCGCTTTGTCGTTGTAGCCCTTGTCCTGAAAGTGGATGGATACATCCCGGGGGCTACACACACCCTGGATTTACCTCGACAATAGGCCCATGCAAACCCGCCCCGACCCATTTCCTGTCACCGCCGAGGCAAGCCCTGAAATGGTCTGGGCGCCGGCCTTCCTGTGAAGGGATCGGGTCGGCATCGGCGTTGCTCCGTACCCTCCCGCCCCTATTTCTTAGCCTTCGAGGCATTTCCACGAGTATGTTGAGCCATGTCTGACAACGTCATCAAACCCTTCAATGTCCCGGCCGCCTGGGATGCCGAGACCCTGAGACAAGACCAGTCCTGGGTCATCCGCCTGAACGACGGCCACCGCGAGGAGTTGTTCGCCGCCCTGGCGCATTTCAAGCAGGACGCCCATGACCGCGGCCTCACGGCGCAGTGGCTGCACGGCAACATGACGCCGCGTCCGGAAAACTTTCCGCTGCCGACCCTGGCTGGCTTGCTCAGGCAGGCACAGACGGACCTGGAGGAAAAATACGGCCTGATCCTGATCAAGGGCATGCCGGTCGAGCACCAGGCACCGCGCGATCTGCAACTGCTCTATGCCGGCCTGGCCGGCCATATCGGCACCCTGCGGCCGCAAACCATGTTTGGTGAAGTCACCCAGGACATCAAGGACATCGGCCAGGCGCCGCTGATCGAGCGGCGCGGCAGCAAGCATAACCGGGCCCTGTCCTTCCACACCGACCCCTGCGACGTGATCTCCCTGCTCTGCATCCAGCCGGCGCATGCCGGCGGCGAGGGCCTGTTCGTCAGCAGTCTCGCCATCCACAATGCCCTGCTGGAGGCGACGCCGGAGCATGTGCGCACCCTGTACGAAGATTTCAGCAACACCTACCAAGACTACCTGTTCGTCCGGACCGGAACGAACCAGGACTGGATGCCCAGGCAAGCGACCTATGCCATGCCGACCTTCACCGCCGAACAGGGCCGCTTCGCCTGCAAATATTCCCGCTTCTACATCGACCAGGCCCAGGCCATCGACGGCATTCCCCGCCTGAGCGCCGCGCAAACCGCCGCCCTCGACGCCCTGGAACGGGAAATGGCCAACGAGAAATGGTGCTTCCGCATCCGCTACGAGCCGGGCGATGCGATCTTCTCCAACAACTTCATCTGCCTGCATGCCCGCACCGCCTTCAGCGACGACGGCAGCGGCGAGGACCGGCGTCGGCACCTGCTGAGAATCTGGCTCGCGATGCCCAATTCGCGCCCGCTGTCGCCCAGATACCGGCATTTCTTCTTTCAGGACACCGCCGCCGGGGCGCTGCGCGGCGGCATCTCCCTGCCCGGGATTTCCTATTCCTGAGCCGAGCCCCGGCTCGACACCGGCCGCACGACATGGATGCATGTGACATCGCCGATGCCAACCTGCCGCTCCGGGCGGACAAGGTTGCCCTGATCCACCACGGTCGCCGCTACCGCTATCGCGACCTGGCGGACGAGGTCGAACGGCTGGCCGGTGGCCTGTCACGTGAACACCATGCCGGCGACCTGCTGGCGATCTGGCTGCCGAACGGCCCGGAAATCCTCTGTTTGTACCTGGCCTGCCTGAAGACCGGGATCGTGCCCATGCCCCTGCATGAAGGCATGACCTGGCCCGAGGTCGGGAAGATTTTGCGCTACAGCGGCGCGAAAACCATGATCGCCTGCGCGCGGACGCGGGCCCGGATGCCGGCGGACTACGCCGACGCCGGCATCGACCGCGTGTACGTGCACGGCGCGGCGGAACACCCCATGCGGCCATACGAGGAACTCAGGCATGCGGAGGGTGTCGCACACGGCCCTGGCCGCATCGACCACGACGACCTGGCCATGGTGCTGCACACCTCCGGCTCGGAGGGGCTGGCCAAGGGCGTCATGCTGTCGCACGGCAACCTGAACCGGATACTCGACTACCGGCTCGCCCACACCGGCCTCGCACCGGACAGCCTCGCAGTCGTCGCCTCCTGCCTGACCCAGAGCGTCGGCCTGCACCAGAGCCTGGCCATGCTGGCGGCCGGCGGCACCATCGTGCTGCTCGATCACTACGATATCGACCCGATGGTGGCGGCCATCCATCGCCACCGGCCCAGCCACCTGATCATGGTGGTCAGCGCATTCGACCGGCTGCTCCACCATCCGGCCATCACGGGCGCCAGTCTTGCATCGACACGCTTCGCCTCGGCTGGCGCCGACCAGGTAACGGCCCGGTTGCAGGAGCGTTTCATCGCGCTCACGGGCCGGCCCCTGAATACCAGCTACGGCCTCACCGAATCGAGTTGGGCGATCGTCAACAACGAGGGCCGGCACGACAAGGCATTGGCCCTCGGCCAGCCCTGCCCCGGCATCGAGATCAAACTGGTGGACGGCAAAGGCGACGAGGTGGCGGACGGCGAGACCGGCGAGATCCTGATCCGGAGCCCGCGCACCATGCTGGGCTACCTGCACAACCCGTCCCTGACCGGCCGCGTCCTGCGCGATGGCTGGCTGAGCAGCGGCGACCTGGCCTATCGGGACGCCGAGGGCTATTTCTGGTTCGCGGGACGGTGCAAGAACATCATCGTGCTCAGTTCCGGCGACACCGTGTCGCCCATCGAGGTCGAACGGGCGCTCCTCGAACACCCGGCGGTGGCGCAATGCGCCGTCCGGCCGGCCCGGACGGGGGGTCCGGACGATTCCGAGGTGCCGTGGGCCTATGTCACCTGCCAGGACGCATCGTTGTCGGAAGCCGATCTGGTCGCCTTCCTGCGCGGCCGGCTCAGCGCCTACAAGATCCCCGAACGCATCTTCTTCGTCACCGAACTGCCGCTCGGCCTGACCGGCAAGACCCGGCGCAGCGTCTGCTCGACGCCCGACCCGAGGGGCCTCGCCGCATGATGCTCGACCGCCTCCTGCGACCCTGGCGGCAGCGTTTGGCCGGCAAGGGCAGACGCATCGTGATCCTGCTCCACGAAGGCACGCCCGAACGCAGGCTGCGCCACTATTCGATCGCCAGGTTCATACCCACCTGGATCGAGGACGGCCACCGGGTGATCCTGGCCCGGGGCGCGGACCGCGTCGTGCCGGGCGACCTGCTCATCGTGCACGTCGACCTCTCGGTCGTGCCCGAGCGCTACCTGGACCTTGCCAGCCACTATCGCTGGGCGCTGAACGCGCGCATCCGGGACATCCGCAAATCGGCGATCAGCCGCAACCTGGTCGGACCGGATAGCGACTGGAGCGGCCCTGTCATCGTAAAGTCCGACCTCAACTGTGCCGGCGCGCCGGAACGAAAACTGCTCGGGGACAGGAAGTCGGCGGGACGCATGCTGCTGCCCGGCGAACCCGCCCTCCATTTCGGCGCGCTGGACCGCTACGTGATCTATGACCACCTGGACCTGGTGCCCGAACAGCATTTTCTCGACCCCGGCCTGGTGGTCGAGAAATTCCGCCCGGAAATCCACGCCGGCCTCTATCACGTCCGCACCTACCATGTCCTCGGCACGTCGGCCAATGCCTACCTGCACGGCTCGCCCGACCCGCTGGTCAAGATGAGCAACATCGTCACCCGGCAGGCGGTCGAGGCGCACCCGGACATCGTCGCGCTGGGCCGCGAGATCGGCCTCGACTACGGCAAGATCGACTACGTCGTCGACCACGGCGAAGCGGTGGTGCTCGACGTGAACAAGACCACGGGCGGCGGCGGCATGGCCGAAACCCCGGAACTGCTGGCCGCGCGCGCACGGCGCGCCCGGGCGCTCTACGACTACTGGAACGATGTCCCGTAGCGGCGGTCCATGCCCTGATGACCGGCTTCCGCCAGCCAAGCGGCAGGAGCGAGAAACCGGATGGTTTCGCACCGCGACTACCATGAGCGCTACACACACCCTGGATTTACCTCGACAATAGCCCCATGCAAAACCGCCCCGACCCCGCTCCCGCCGAGACCACGTCCGAACGGGCCTGGACGCCGGCCTTCCTGGCCTGGCTGATCGCCGCCATCTCGGTGCTGGGCGCCCTGTTCTTCAGCGAGGTGATGAAGCTGGCGCCCTGCGAACTGTGCTGGTGGCAGCGCATCTTCATGTTCCCGCTGGTGCTGATCCTGCCCCTGGGCCTGTTTCCCTTCGATCCCCGCGTGGTCCGCTACGCCCTGCCGCTGGCACTGATGGGCTGGGCCTTCGCGCTGTTCCATTGGCTGCTGGTGCTGGGCGTGATCCCGGAAAGCATCCGCCCCTGCGTCCGGGGGGTGCCGTGCAGCGAGGTCACCTTCGAGTGGCTGGGCTTCATCAACATCCCGCTCCTCTCCGTCCTGGCCTTTTCCGCCATCATCGCGCTCCTGGCGCTCACCCATATCAAGGCATCAAAATGAAACAGAAAACCCTGTTCATCCTCTCCGGCCTCGTCCTGCTCCTGGCCTTCGTGGCCGGTACGCTGTATTACACCAGCCAGAAGCAGACAGAGTCAGCCCAGGCCGTGGCTGGCAAGCAGGACAACCTGAACCGGGCGTATTCGCCCACCGAGGGGCCCGAGAGTGCCAAGGTGGTCATCGTCGACTTCTTCGACCCCGCCTGCGGCACCTGCCGGGACTTCTATCCCTTCGTCAAACAACTGATGGCCGCACACCCCGGCCAGGTCCGCGTCGTCTTGCGCCACGCGCCCTTCCATGACGGTTCCGTCGAGGTGGTGAAGATCATGGAAGCCGCACGCATGCAGGGCAAATACTTCGAAACGCTGGCGGCGCTGTTCGCCAGCCAGGACAACTGGGTACAGGATCACCGGGTGCAACCGGAGCGGGTGTGGGCCGCCCTCGCCGGCATCGGCCTGGACCTGGACCGCGTCCGGCAGGACATGAACTCGCCCGAGATCACGGCCCACATCGCCCAGGACATGGAGGACGCCAAGGCGCTCAAAGTCACCATGACCCCGGAGTTCTTCGTCAACGGCCGCCCCATGCCCAGTTTCGGCTATGAGCAGTTGCAGGCCCTGGTGGAGCAAGCCGTGGCCGAGAACTACCGCTGACCCTCGAGCGGAACGCCAAATGGCCGGGGTCCTGCAGAAATCACCTGTCGGCCGCTACGAAGCGAAGCTGATACGGCGCTTACGCTGGCGCCACCTGTTCGCCAGGCTGACGACCTCTTCTGCACTGCCCGCGACCCAGCCGGTGCTGATTGGCGCCCTGGGCGGTTCAGGCACGCGTGCATTGGTGAATATATTCAGGCAGGCGGGGATCTGGATGGGCGACTGGACCGACCCGAAAACCGAGGATGCCCTCGCGATGCGGGCTTTCCTGGCGGCATGGTTCGAGCCGATCTTCACTGCGCTGGACCGGGGGGACAAGGTGCCGGCCAGGGCTGGCCAGGAATTCCTTGCCGCCATGCGTGTACACCGCATGCATGTGCCCGATTCCGGCCAGGCCTGGGGCTGGAAAAATCCGCGCAACATGTGGCTGATCCCGTTCTATGCCGGCTTCTTCCCGGGCCTGAAGTTCATCCACATAGTCCGCGATGGCCGCGACATGGCCCTGAGCGACAATCAATTCCTGTTGAACAGCCATGGAGACGCATTGCTTGGCGGGGACTGGCGTCAGAACCCCCTGCGCGCGCAACTGGCCATGTGGGAAAAAGGCAACTCCTACGCCAAGTTGAGCGCCGAGCGTTTCCTGGCCAAGGACCACTACCTGCCGATCCGATACGAGGATCTATGTCTCGACCCCCTGGCCACCATCGAGCGCATGCTTGAATTCATCGAAGCGCCCGATGCGAAAAGGCTGGCGGACGAGTTTGCCGGTTTGATCGTGCCATCCAAGCGGATCGGTGCCTGGAAAATTGCGCCGGAGCCGGAAGTCCACGACTTGGAGCCGGGTGTCATGGCCGCTTTGCGCACGTTCGGGTATCCGGCTTCCTAGACTGGCCAGCCCACAGGCCCGACGGCACAACCCGACAAACGGCCGGCAACCCCGCACCCCGGAGTTTCAAGTCCCGCTGGAATTGGGTTAGTGTTGCCACTGAACGCGCGCACAGGAGGAGGCCTACAGACAAGCTCCTTCCAACGTGCGGCCCGATCCACTTATTTCAGGCCCGTACCATGAACCACATGAAAATCCGCTCCCTGATCGGCCTGGCCCTGTTCCTGGCCCTGCTCGGCTGCAGCAGGCTGACGGTCGAAAACTACAACAAGATTGCCGTCGGCATGCCCTACGACGAGGTCGTCCAGTTGATCGGCAAACCGGCGAAGTGCGACGACCTGATGGGCCTGCGCAGTTGCGCCTGGGGCGACGAAGCGCGCTCGGTGCACGTCAGCTTCGTCGACAGCAAGGTCTTGCTGTTTGCCTCCAACAACCTGAAGTAGGCCGGCGCAAGTACGCCAATGCACACGGGGCGTGGGCCAACGGCATGACCCGCCGAGGCGTGCCGAATCAGCGGTCTTGAATGGGCCATGCGGCCGATGCTAGTCTGCGCCGCTTTCCAACATCCCACTCACGACCATGAACTTCAGCCTCGCTTGTCATGCCTTCAACGCCGTCCTGGCGACTGCCCTCGCCATTGCCACGCCCCAGGGCGCCTATGCCATCACGACCATGTGCTCGACCGACCCGATGGTCTATACCATGACCAATTCCATGCTCTCGCTGTCCAGCAATATCGGCACCATGGCCGATCGCATCCTGGTCACCGAGGACAAGATCGGCCAGATGGCCGACCGCATCGTCACCACCGAAAACCTGCTTGCCTCGACCCTGGTCCAGATCCAGGGTAGCGGCGCGGCGGGCGGCAAACCCGGCGTGCTGTTGCTGGCGCCGGCCACGGGCGATCAGGTTTCGCGCGTGACCGCACCGTCCATCATGCTGTCGGACAATGCGACCAGCTATGTGCTTTATGTCTCCGCGACGGGCAATTTCAACGACAGCGGCGTCATGCCCTTGCTGGTGACACCGCAGACCCCGCTGCAGGAGGTCTGGCCGCAGGCGGCTCAGGCGATTTCCGGCAATACCGTCTACATCGCGGTGCGCAGCGTCATCGGGCAATCGAACCTGTCCGAGCTGTCGAACGGGGTGCGTCTGGGCCTGCAGTAGGCGCGTGGCCGGGAAGGGGCCGGCGCCCTTCCCCGGAAAAATGATTCGGGATCGGCATCGCAACGGCGCCAGTGTCGATAAACTCCCGCCAAGGCCAACTCACAGACAGACCATGCTCCCTACCACCGTCACCCGTGCCGCCTGGATCATCGCCGCGGCGGCGCTGTTCCTGGTCCTCTACCTCCATCTGCTGCCGGCCCTGCTGGCCGGGCTGCTGGTCTTCGAACTGGTGCACCTGACCGCGCCCATGCTGGCCAAGCGGCTGTCCCACCAGCGCGCCAGGCTGGTGGTGGCGGTGTTCTTTGCCGCACTGGTGGTCGGCGCGGTGGTCCTCGCCCTGACCCTGGCGATCGGCTTTTTCGGCGATGCCGGGCGCCTCGCCAGCCTGGCCACCAAGATGGCGGAGATCCTGGAGAATTCGCGCGAGTCCCTGCCGGCCTGGCTGGTTCCCCATATCCCGGGCAGCGTCGAGGAGTTGAAGGGCTTTGTCGTGACCTGGCTGAGGGAACACGCCGGCGAGGTGCAACTGATCGGCAAGGAGGCCGGCCTGACCCTGGCGCATATCCTGGTCGGGCTGGTGATCGGGGCCATGGTGGCGGTCCAGGCGACGGTCGGCACCGTGGCGCCGCGCCCCCTGGCGGCGGCCCTGTCGGAACGCGCCGCCAAGCTGGCCGAAGCCTTCCGCGGCATCGTCTTCGCCCAGGTGCGCATCTCGCTGATCAACACCACCTTCACCGCCATCTATCTGGCGGCCGTACTGCCCCTGTTCGGCGTGCAACTGCCCCTGACCAAGACCATGATCGCGCTGACCTTCGTGGCCGGGCTGTTGCCGGTCATCGGCAACCTGATCTCGAACACCGTGATCGTGGTGGTGAGCCTGGCCCACTCTCCCCATGTCGCCCTGGCTTCGCTGGGATTCCTGGTGCTCATCCACAAGTTCGAATACTTCCTCAACGCCCGCATCGTCGGCGGCCGCATCTCCGCCCGGGCCTGGGAACTGCTGCTGGCCATGCTGGCCATGGAGGCGGCCTTCGGACTGGCCGGGGTGGTCGCCGCGCCGATCTTCTATGCCTATCTCAAGGCCGAACTGAAGGCGGCCGGGCTGGTATAGCCGGAACCTGACGCAGAACGGGGCGTCCCATACGGTATCGCCGCCTCGCGGCCAGACGACCTGCCCGAGGCCCTCCGGCCCGGCGAACAGCGAACGAAAGGCAAACCGCCATGCTCAAATCGACCCCCGCCCTGATGACCCTGATGCTGGCGACCGCCTGTGCCGTGGCGACGCCGGTCCGCGCCGACACCGCCGCCGCCCAGCCGGATGCACGCGCCCTGGTGATGGTGGCCAAGGACGCCCGCTATCGCGTGGTCTACGATATCCACAGCGGCGAGTTCGCGGCCGGCATCTCCAAGGGCCTGTACTACGCCCGCGGCCTGTTCGAGGCCTTCCGCAAGCAGGGCGTGGCCGCCGCCCAGGTCGACGCCCACCTGGTGCTGCACGGCGACGCCGCGGTCATGCTGCTGAAGGACGAGACCTACCAGACCGCCACCGGCGACCCCTTCGCGGTCAACCCCAACGACAAGATCGTCCAGGACCTGCTCGACCTCGGCGTCAGCGTGGAGATCTGCCATAGCGCAATGAAGGCCAAGGGCTGGCAGGCCGGTGACGTGCTGCCCGGGGTGACCATCGTGCATGACGGCTATACCCGCCTGATCAAGCTGCAGAACGACGGCTACGCCTACATAGGCGGCTTCTGATTCGGCCGCCGCCCCCCGATCCAGGCAGAGTGGATGTACCCAGGGCCCGGCTTCAAGTAATTCGCCTACCGGCTATCCTTTGACAAACGGCCGCCCGGCCAGGGCCGGCCGGCACCTTGGACCGGGGGAATGGGGGCAGGCGATGAGAAAACTCGTGATGTGTTTCGACGGCACCTGGAACGACGTCAAGGACCAGACCAACGTTTCCCGTCTCCATGCCGCGATCCCGGCCATCCCGGAACAGCCCGGCGGCCCCGTCCCGCAGCTGAAGTACTACGACGAAGGCGTCGGCACCCATTTCGGCACCATCCTCACCGGCGGCATGCTCGGCAACGGCCTGACCCAGAACATCCGCGAGGGCTACGCCTGGCTGATCCGGCACTGGCGCGCGGACGACCAGCTGTACATCTTCGGCTTCAGCCGGGGCGCCTTCACCGCCCGCAGCCTGGCGGGCATGATCGGCAAATGCGGCATCGTGAACGAGGCAGACCCCGGCCTGGACGAGCGCCAGCGCAAGCTGAAGGCCCTGGAGGACGCCGCCCGGATCACCGAACTGTACAAGTCCAGCAACAAGGCCGGCACCGACCCGATGGCCGAACTGGGTGACGGTACCCGCACGGCGCGCATCCATTTCATCGGCGTCTGGGATACCGTCGGCGCCCTGGGCGTGCCGCTGCTCAACCTCAGCGTCGCGGAGAGCTTCCACGACACCAAGCTGGGCGACAAGGTCGACTTCGCCTATCACGCCCTGGCCATCGACGAGCACCGCAAGGACTACCAGGCGGCCCTGTGGACCCACATCCCCGACCCGGCCCGGCAGACCGTCGAGCAGCGCTGGTTCCCCGGTGCCCACGCCAACGTCGGCGGCGGCTACGAGGACGACCTGCTGCCCGAACCGCCCCTGGCCTGGATCGCCGGCAAGGCCAGGGCCTGCGGCCTGGAGATATCGAACGAGGTGATCCGCCTGGACGACAACGAATACCGCTCGCCGGTGCGCGACTCCTTCGCCGAATTCGGCTTCGGCCTGTATCGCTGGGTCAAGCTGAACAAGCCCTACCTGCGCCCCATCGGCGAAGGCGTCGCGGAAACCGTGGACGAGACCGCGCTGAAGAAATGGGCCGCCGAGTTCGACTACCGCCCGGTCAATCTGGCCCACGCCACGCCGGTCATCGCCCTGCCCGGGGTCGGCATCTCGCGCGGCTCGCTGACCGGCCAACCCTGAACCGAAGGGAAACCGCCATGAGCACCCTGCTCGACGTCGTCATCGGCCTGACCCTGGTCTTCTTCCTGGCCGCCATGCTCTGCTCCGGCGTCCTGGAGATCATCGCCCGCACCTTCTCCGCCCGCGGCCGGCTGATGCGCGAGGGCCTGGCCAGCCTGGTCCCGGACCGCTGGCTCTACCTGCGCCTGATCAACCACCCCATGGTCTCGGGCCTGTACCGGGGCCGGCCCGGCAAGGGCAGCCCGCCCTCCTACCTGCCGGCGCGCAACTTCACCCTGGCCCTGGCCGACACCCTGCTGCTGCGCCACCGCCTGCATGGCGCCCAGGCCAGCAGCCTGACCCTGGCGTCGCTGACCGAGGCCATCCGGCATGCCAAGGCCAAGGACCTCAGCATCGGCCACGCCCTGCTGCCGGTGGTCGAGGCCGCCCCCGACCTGGCCACCGCCATGGCCGGCATGGAGGCCTGGTTCGACACCGCCATGGAGCGGGTCAGCGGCTGGTACAAGGCCTATTCGCAGAAGAGGCTGTTCGTCATCGGCCTGGCCGTCGCCGCCGCGTTCAACATCGACACCCTGCAGATCGCCGCCTCGCTCAGCCGCTCGGCCGACCTGCGCGCCGCCATGGTGGCCGTCGCGCAGGATCTCGGCGCGCAGGATGCCGCAGCCGCCCAGGAGAATCTCGACGCCAAGGCCGAACTGAAGCAGCTGGCCGCCGCCGGCCTGCCGGTCGGCTACGCCTGCCTGAGCCCGAAACCGGACCGGGACGCCGGCAAGAAGGCGAAGCTCGTCTGGTATCAGGAATGCGTCAGGGACACCCTGGCGACCGAGGGCAGCAGCCTGTCGCTGAAGCTGATCGGCTGGCTGCTCACCGCCCTGGCCACCACCCTGGGCGCGCCGTTCTGGTTCGACGCCATGAAGAAGCTGGTCAACCTGCGCAATTCCGGTCCGGTCCCTGCCCGGAAGTCCTGACCGGCGGCTTTCACGATCGCCCGCGAGGGTACAGAATCGGGTCCGTTGCCACCTGCCCGGATGCCGTCATGTTCGCTCCCTATCACTACTTCGACCATGAGGCCGGCATCGGCATCGAGGCCCGTGGCAAGACCGTGACGGAGGCGTTCGAAAACGCCGCCAGCGCCATGTTTGCGGTCATGACCCATCCATCCCTGATCCTGCCCGAACGCATGGTCCGGGTGGAATTCGACGCAGCGGATCCGGAACTGGCCCTGGTGGAATGGCTCAACCGCCTGCTCGGCCAGGCCCGCCTGGCCGGCCTGGTGCTGGGCAGCTTCGACCTGAAGCGGGAGGGCGACCACTACACCGGCGCGGCCTGGGGCATGCACTGGAAGAAGGGCGCCGAACGCAGCACCGAGTTGAAGGGCGCCAGCCTGACCGGACTCAAGGTGGCGCAGGAAGGCAAGCGCTGGCAGGTACGCTGCGTGGTCGACGTGTAAGCGCCTATAGTCATGGCGGAGATCCCGCCTGAACCTGATCCGCTCCCGTTCGTTGCGCGTAGCGGCCGGAGCCGCCGCAGTACCCTCCGGGCGGCGGCGCAGGCGTGACACAATCGCTTCCCCGGCCTCGAGGGAAGCCTCAGCGAGTTGATGACCATGGGCCTGTTCAGCAAAACCACCTACCCGCCTGCCCGAACCAGCCGGCCGCGGCGGCACCTGCCGCTCATGCTGCTGGTGTTCCTGCTCGGCACCGGTTTTGGCGCATTGCTGGACCGCCATATCATCCCCCCCGTCCTGGAACCGAGCCGGACCGAAGACCGGCACGGGCCGGAAATGCGCCTGTTCACCGAGGCCTGGAACGCCATCCGCAAGAACTACGTGAACCAGCCCGCCATCCAGAGCCGCGCGTTCGCCTACGCCACCATCAAGGGCATGGTCGAGGCCCTGGGCGATACCGAGCACAGCCAGTTCCTCACCCCCGAGATGCGCAAGGAGGAGCAGGAGGAGCTGGACGGCGAGTTCGCCGGGATCGGCGTGCACCTGGAAGAACGCAACCGGCAAATCGTCATCACCTCCCTGTTCGACCATGCCCCGGCACAGCGCCATGGCATCCGGCCGGGCGATGTCGTCGAGGCCGTGTCGGGGCAACCGGTGGCCGGGATGTCGCCCGACCAGGTCCAGGAGGCCGTGCGCGGACCGGCCGGCAGCGCCGTGCAATTGGCGATCAAGGACCGCAAGACAGGCAAGGCGCAGCGCCTGACCCTGGTCAGGGAAAGGATCGGCCAGGTCAGCGTGAACTGGGCCATGGTGCCGGGCAGCAGCGTGGCCCTGGTGCAGATACGCGTGTTCAGCGCCGGCACGGCCGATGTCCTCGCGCGCGCCCTGGCCAGCGCGGTGCAGGCCGGCGCCAGCGGGCTGATCCTGGACCTGCGCAACAACCCGGGCGGCTATGAGGACGAGGCGATCGAAGTGGCGAGCCAGTTCCTGCGCAAGGGCAACGTGGCCCTGAAAAAGGACGGCCACGGTGTCGTCACCCCGGTGCCGGTGCAGGCCGGAGCGCAGAAGTGCGACCTGGCCATGGCGGTACTGATCAACCACGAGTCGGCCAGTGCCGCCGAGATCGTCGCCGGGGCGCTGCAGGACCACAAGCGCGCCGTTCTGGTCGGCGAACAGAGCTTCGGCGCCGGCACCATCCTGGACGAGATAGCCCTTTCCGACGGCTCGTCGCTCCGGCTGGCGATCGAGGAATGGCTGACGCCCAACGGCCAGGTCATCTGGCACCGGGGCCTCAGTCCGGATGTGGCGCTTCCGCTGCCGAAGAAAACGATATTGCTGACCCCGCAAACGGTCAGGGACCTGTCAGAAAATGAACTGCTCCAGAGCCAGGACGAGCAGTTGCTCGAGGCCCTGGACAGCCTGGCGACAGACTAGACCGCGGCACGGATCACTCCGCCATGCAGACGTACTTGGTCTCCAGATAGGCCTCGATGCCCTCGGCACCGCCCTCGCGGCCGAGGCCGGACTGCTTGACGCCGCCGAACGGCGCCACTTCGGTCGAGATCACCCCGGCGTTGACCCCGACCATGCCGTATTCCAGGGCCTCGGCGACCCGCCAGATGCGTGCCATGTCGCGGGCATAGAAATAGGCGGCGAGGCCGTATTCGGTGGCATTGGCGAGGCGGATCGCCTCCGCCTCGTCGGCAAAGCGCAGTACCGGCGCCACCGGGCCGAAGGTCTCCTCGCCGCAGACCCGCATCCCGGCCGTCACATCGGCCAGCACGGTGGGCTCGAAGAAGCCGCCGCCCAGGGCATGGCGCCGGCCGCCGCAGACCACGCGGGCGCCCCGCGCCACGGCGTCGGCGATGTGCGCCTCGACCTTGGCCACCGCCGCCTGGTTCACCAGCGGGCCTTGCACGACCCCCGTGTCGAGGCCGTTGCCGACCTTCATGGCTGAGACCGCCCCGGCCAGGCGCTCGACGAATTCATCGTAGATGGCGTCCTGCGCCAGCAGCCGGTTGGCGCATACGCAGGTCTGGCCGCTGTTGCGGTATTTCGAGGCCAGGGCGCCCGCCACCGCGGCGTCGAGGTCGGCGTCGTCGAAGACGATGAAGGGGGCGTTGCCGCCCAGTTCCAGCGATACGCTCTTGAGCGTCGCGGCGCAGCCGGCCATCAGGTCTTTTCCGGTCGCGGTGGAACCGGTGAACGACAGCTTGCGCACGGCCGGATTCTCCACCAGTTCGGCGCCGATGGCCGCGGCCGCGCCGGTGACCACGTTGACCACCCCGGCCGGAAAGCCGGCCTGCTCGGCCAGGGCGGCCAGGGCCAGGGCGGTGAACGGCGTCTTCGAGGCCGGCTTGGCCACCACCGTGCAGCCGGCCGCCAGGGCGGCGCCGGCCTTGCGGGTGAGCATGGCCGCGGGGAAATTCCAGGGCGTGATCAGGGCGGCGACGCCGAGGGGCCGCTTCAGGGTCAGCACCCGCCGGCCCGGCCAGGGCGACGGGATGACCCGGCCGTAGACGCGCCGGGCCTCCTCGGCGAACCAGTCGGTGAACGGCGTCTTCGAGGCCGGCTTGGCCACCACCGTGCAGCCGGCCGCCAGGGCGGCGCCGGCCTTGCGGGTGAGCATGGCCGCGGGGAAATTCCAGGGCGTGATCAGGGCGGCGACGCCGAGGGGCCGCTTCAGGGTCAGCACCCGCCGGCCCGGCCAGGGCGACGGGATGACCCGGCCGTAGACGCGCCGGGCCTCCTCGGCGAACCAGTCCAGGAAGCCGGCCGCATAGCTGATCTCGGCGCGCGCCTCGGCCAGCGGCTTGCCCTGTTCCAGGGTGATCAGCCGGGCCAGGTCATCGATGTTTTCCAGCATCAGGCCATGCCAGCGCCGCAGCAGGGCGGCGCGCTCGCTGGCCAGGCGGTCGCGCCAGGCCGGAAAGGCGGACTCGGCGGCAGCGATGGCACGGGCGGTCTCGGCCCGACCGAGATTGGCGACCTGGCCGAGCATCGCGCCGGTGGCGGGATTGCCCACTGCCAGGGTGGCGCCGTCGTCGGCATCCAGCCAGGCGCCGCCGACGAGCGCCTGCTGGCGAAACAGTCCGGGGTGATTCAGGCCATGCATGGCGGTCTCCTATCGCAAATCGGGATGGACAAGACCGACCTTACACGGATCGAGCCTGGTTCAGCGCGCAGGCATAGGATACCTACCCGCCGTCATCTTCGGCGCAGTACACTGCATATCGCACCCCGGACCGGCCAACCCCAGCAACCTGCGAATTCATTGCGATGACCCAGTACGAAACCCTGCTCATCTCCACCCTGAAACGCTTCGACCGCCTGCTGCACCTGCTCCTGGCCACCGCCCTGGTGGTCGGTTGCGTCATGGTGGTGTGGGAGTTTCTCGTCAACATCTCGCACGCCCTCCAACAGGGGCATCTGGCCGGCGCCTTCCTGAGTTCGCTCGGCACCCTGTTCCTGGTCTGGACCCTGTCCAGCCTGGTCTCGGCCGAAATCCGCTACCTGAAAAACGGCATGGTGCGGGTACAGATATTCATCGAAGTGGCCATGATCACCCTGCTCCGGCAACTCATCGTCGGTCCGCTGCAGATAGTCACCACCGACCAGCCGGCAGCCGATACGCCCGGCCTCTGGCACTACGGCCTGCTGCTGCTGGCGTTGCTGGTGACCGGCATCGTGCACCGTCTGGTCGGCGAGGCCACCTTTACCGCGGCGGCCGGCCATTCCGACGGCAAGGCGACGCCCGCCGACTGATGCCTTCCGGTCGCCGGATCCCGGACCGCCGGTGCCGGAGTGGCAGCGGCCATGGCCGGCTATACTCGGGTCTCACCGTCGGATCCGAAGGGGGCACACCATGAGCATCATGGATTGGCTGCGCAAACTGGGCATCCTGCGCACCGGCGCCATCAAGGCGACCTACACCAGCGGCAGGGACCGCCCCGTGGAATTCATGCTGGATGGCGTCCTGAACGCCGACAAGGACCTGATCCACAAGGCCCCGCCCAAGCAGGAGAAAGCCACCGATGCCCGCTAGCGCCATGCCCCGCTCACCCCGTCGACTGAGCCTCATCGTGGCGGCCCTGCTGCTGGCGGCGCTCGCCGGCTGCGGCAACCGGTCGGAGCAGGCTCCCGCCTCGGCCAACCGCTCCCTGGACATGGCCGCCGCCCCGGAAGCCATGCTGGCCAAGGGCATGGCGGGGGCGTCCGCCACCGAGGCCACGCCGAAATACCTGGCCGAGCGCCAGTTCTGGGTGTTCGAACTGCCCGAGAAGGCCATCGAGGCGCGCTGGCAGGCCCACGTCGACCTGTGCCGGGCCGATTGCGAGGTGCTCAACGCCAGCCTGAGCAAATCGGCCCACGCCCCGGTCAGCGCCCATCTGGAAATACGGGTCGGCCGCCCGAGCGCAGCCCGGCTGCTGTCGGCCATGGCCGGGCCGGAAGTCACCGAGCGCCGCATCGAGCGCGAGGACAAGACCCTGCAGGTGGTCGACACCGAGGCCCGCCTGAAGAACCAGGCCGAACTGCGCGACCGCCTGCGCAACCTGCTGGCCACCCGCAGCGGCGCGCTGAAGGACGTCCTGGAGACCGAGCGCGAACTGGCCCGGGTGCAGGGCGACCTCGATTCCCTGGCCGCCCAGCGCAAGACCCTGGCCAACGAGACCGAGAAGATACTGCTGTTCGCCGATTACCGGCCGGAGCCCACGCTCGGCGAGACCGGCGCCATGCAGCCCCTGGTCGAGGCCTGGCGCAGCGCCGGCCGCGCCTTCGCCGAGAGCCTGTCCGCCGCCCTGCTGTTCATCGTCCAGGTCCTGCCCTGGCTGGTCATCGTGACGCCGGTGATCTGGGGCACCTGGAAGCTGCTGCGCCGGCTGTTCAACTGGCGCCGCAAGGGCGCGCCGGCCCCGACCGCGCCCGGCGCAGGCGAGCGGCCATGACCCGGCCCCTGATCCTGGCCCTGATGACCGTCCTGGCCGGTTGCGGCGTGGAGACTGCCGGCACGGCGGCGGTCGCGGCCAAGGCCGGCCAGGAGGAAATCCGCCAGGGCCAGCAACTGCAGCAGGACCTGGGCATCAAGCTGGATGCCGCCGCCCGGTTGGAGCAGCAGCGCCTGGACGAAGCGGCAAAGGCCCAGCAATGAACCAAGGAGAACCGCCGCCGGCCAGGCCTTCTCCCATAGAATAGCGGCCGTGAGCATGGCCAGCCGTGCCGGCGCCGGGTCCGGAAACGGACCGTGCCGGACGCGCAAACACTGTACCGAGGACCTTTATGACCATCACCTACTGCATGACTTCCAACTGTCCGCTGGCTGCGGACTGCCTGCGCTACGAGGACGACGCCGCCCGGCACAGCCTGAACCGCACCTATGCCGATTTCAGCGAGGAGCTGGTACGCCAGGGCGACCAGGTGAGCTGCCCGTTCTTCCTGGCCAGGTCGGACACAGCACAATGACCCTGCCGCTGCTGACCCCGGCCGAGGCCCGCGTGCTCGGCGTATTGGTCGAGAAGGCGAAGACCACGCCGGACGCCTATCCGCTCACCCTGAACAGCCTCGTTTCCGGCTGCAACCAGAAGACCTCGCGCGAGCCGGTGCTGAGCCTGCACGAATCCGAGCTGCAATCGACCCTGGACGAATTGCGCCACCGCGCCCTGGTCATGGAAAGCTATGGCGCTTCCGGCCGGGTGCTGCGCTACGCCCACAACTTCGCCAAGGTCTACGGCCTGCCGGCTGCCGCGGTCGACCTGCTGGCGGTGCTGATGCTGCGCGGGCCGCAGACCGCGAGCGAGTTGCGCGCCAACTGCGAACGCCTGCACCACTTCGCCGACGCCTCGGCGGTGGAGGCCTATCTCGAAGAACTGGCCGAGCGCGAGGCCGGCGCCCTGGCGGTCAAGCTGCCCAGGCAACCCGGCGCGCGCGAGCCGCGCTGGGCCCACCTGCTGTGCGGCGAACCGGTCGTGACCGCCACCCCCGCCGAACATGATCGATCCGATCTTGCAGACCGCGTCGCCCGCCTGGAAGCCGAGGTCGCCGAATTGCGCGCTGCGCTGGCCCGGATCGATCCCGACCATGCAGCGCCGGACCTGACCTGAAGCCTGGACCATGAGCGACAACGCGACCCTGCGCCACGACCTGACCGAGATGGTCAACGAGCTGCGCGCCACCTTGCAGGAAATCGGCCAGGGCGAGATGCCCAAGACCGAGCTGGTGAGCAACGCCCGCGACCGCCTGCGCTACATCGCCACGCTCACCGAACAGGCGGCCAGCCAGACCCTGAATGCGGCGGAGACCATCGGCGACCGCCTGCGCAGCCAGCGCGCCGAGGCCGCCGAACTTGCCGGCCTGACCCGCTCGGTCAGGCTGCGCGCGTTTCTGGAACGGGTGCAGACCGAGCACGCCAACTCGAACAGCCTGCTCACTGAGGCCATCCAGGCCCAGGCCTTCCAGGACCTGGTCGGGCAGGTGGTCAACAAGCTGATGAACACCGTGCAGCACATGGAAGACAGCCTGGCCCACCTGCTCATCGAGGAGGCCCCGGAAGGCACCCTGGCCGGTCCCCAGGTACGCCAGGCGGAACAGATCAGCCAGGACGACATCGACGACCTGTTCGGCTGAGCCGGCCCCCTTTCAGCCCTCGGCGGCCGCCTCGTCCGCCAACGGCCGCTCGCCCTCCGAGCGCGCGATCACCACCGCCCCGCAGGAATCGCTGAACACGTTGACGCTGGTCCGGCACATGTCCAGCACCCGGTCGGTGGCGAGGATCAGGCCGATCGCCTCGGCCGGCAGGCCGACGTAGTTGAGGATCAGCGTGATGGCGACCAGGCTGGCGGCCGGGATGCCGGCGACGCCGATCGAGGTGAGCAGGGCCAGGATGACCACGGTCAGCTGCTGCACGAAGGACAGGTCGACCCCGTAGGCCTGGGCGATGAACAGGACCGCCACGCATTCGTACAGGGCGGTGCCGTCCATGTTCACGGTGGCGCCGAGCGGCAGCACGAAGGCGCTGACCCGCTCCGACACCCCGGCCCGTTTCTCGATGCATTCCATGGTCAGCGGCAGCGTGGCCGAGGACGACGCGGTCGAGAAGGCGGTCAGCATGGCCGGGGTCATGGCGCGGAAATGCCGCACCGGGCTGGCCTTGGCCAGGAAGCGCACCAGCATAGGCAGGACCACGAACATATGGATGGCCAGCGCGGCCAGCACGGTGAAGAAGAAGCCCGCCAGCGACCGGATGCTGTCCAGGCCCGAGGTCGCCACCACCTTGGCGACCAGACCGAACACCCCGATTGGCGCGAAGCGCATCACCAGTTCGGTCATCATCAGCATGGCCTGCGCGGCCCCTTCCCAGAAGCGCCGCTGGGTTCCGGCCAGGTCGTCGGGCAGCCGGGTCAGGAAGTAGCCGAACAGCAGGCTGAACACGATCAGGCCGAGCATTTCGCCCTGGGCCGCCGCGGCGACGATGTTGGGCGGAAACATGCGCAGGAATATTTCCACCAGATCGCCGCTGCCGCGTCCCGCCACCTTCTCCAGGACCGAGCCGGTTTCGGCGCTGAGACCGAGCTGGCCCGCCGCCGGCAGGCCGCCGAGGACACCGGGCTGGACCAGGTTCACCATGGCCAGGCCGACCAGGATGGCCAGCGTGCTGGTGGTCAGGTAATAGGCGATGGTCTTGCCGCCCAGGCGGCCCAGCCCCTCGGCGCCCCGGGTGCCGCTTATCCCGGCGATGATGGAGGTCACGATCAGGGGCACGATCAGCATCTTCAGGGCATTGAGGAACAGGCTGCCCAGGAACCCGAAGGTAGCCAGCACGGACACGCCCAGCAACCGGCTGTCCGGCCCGGTGGCCAGGCCGGCCAGCAAGGCCATTAAGAGTGCGATGGCGATCTGCCAGTGCAGTTTGAGTCGGAACATGACGGCGCCTATCTCGGGAGGAGGGACAGCCCGGCCAGTCTATTGGACATGGCGGGATCGGGGAACCCTTGCGCCCATGTCGGGCCCGCTCGAACGCGATGTCCGACGACCGGATACCCGGTCAGTCCAGGTCGACGATATCGCCTTCCACCCTGAAGATCACCTGCTCGGCGATATTGGTGGCGCGATCGCCGCAACGCTCCAGGTTGTGGGCGATCCAGAGCATGCGGGAGCCGTTGTGGACATGGGCCGGGTTGGCGCGCATGGCATCGGTCAGGGTCCCCACCAGTTTTGTCTGCAGATTGTCCAGGTCATCGTCGCTGGCCGCGACCCGCCGCGCCAGGGCCGTGTCGTTGGCCTGGTGCGCCCGCATGGCGTGGCTGAGCATGTCCTGGCAGATCCCGGACATGCGCTGGACATCGAGCAGGCCCAGTGCATGCAGGTCGTCGCCATCCATTTCCAGGATGCTGGCGGCGATGTCGCTGGCGTAATCGCCCATGCGTTCCAGTTCCGAGGCGATGCGCATGTCGGCGACGATGTCGCGCAGGTCGTGCGCGACCGGTTGCTGGGAAGCGATCGCCACCAGGCAATCCTGCTCCAGCAGGCGGCGCTTCTTGTTCAGGTTGACGTCGTTGCGGATGAGGGCCTCGCAAACCCCCTGCTCCTTCTTGACCAGGCACTTGATCGCGGCATCGATGGCATTGCCGACCTCGTCGAACAGGCTGGCCAGGTTGGCATCGATCTGCTGTTTTTTGGCTTCCAGTATGTGCCGGCTGTCCATCTGCGTCTCCCTAAGACAAAATCGTCAACGGCTAAAAATAACAGCCGGCAGGGTCGATCCTTATTACAGATTTGTTAAATCCAAACCCGGCCGTCATGGTCAGCGTTCTGCCAGCGCCACCTGCAACGCCGGCGCCAGGCCTTGCTTGTCCACGCCGGGATAAATGGTCAGGTGCGGGAAGGGGATCTCGATGCCCTGGCGGTCGAACATCTGCTTGAGCCGTTTCAGGTATTCCCGCCGGATACCCCACTGTTCCAGCGCCTGCACCTTGAACCGGCAGCGGATCACCACGGCGGAATCCGCCCACTTGTCGACCCCGGCCATCTCCAGGTCTTCCAGTATCTTGCCAGCCAGGGCCGCATCCTGCCGCATCGCCGCGCCGACCTCGTGCATCAGGCCCATCACCTCGTCGACGTTCTCGCGGTAGGCGACGCCGACGTCGATCACCGCGTAGGCATAGCCCCGGCTCAGGTTGGTGACGGCGGCGACCGCGCCGTTGGGGATGAAATGGACATGGCCGTCATAGTTGCGCAGCTTGATGTAGCGCAGGGTCACCTCCTCGACCAAGCCGCCCTTGCCGGCCACCTCGACCACGTCGCCCTGGCGTACCTGGTCCTCCAGCAACAGGAAGAAACCGGTGAAGTAGTCCTTGACCAGGCTCTGGGCGCCGAAGCCGACCGCGATGCCGAGCACGCCGGCGGTGGCCAGGATGGGCGCGATCGAGATGCCCACCTCGCTCAGCACCAGCATGCCAGTGACCAGGATGATGATCACCGAGACCAGATAGCGGAATACCCGTCCCAGGGTGTCAATGCGCTTGGCCTCCTCGTGGTCGTCGCCGGCCCGCTCCATCAGGTAGGCCTTGAGCATCCGGATGCCCTTGCCGGTATAACGCAGCAACAGCGAGGCCAGCAGCAGGACGATGACGATGTGCAGCGCGGCCTGGTAGACCCGGGTCAGCAGCTCGACATTGTGGATGCCCAGGCTGGTCAGTATGGATTCCATGTTGTATCCCCTTTTTTGGTTCCAATCAGGTCCGACGCCATGTTGCCGGCAGGGTTCCGATTAATTGCCGGCAATAACCCGCGCCGCTCTGTTATCATGCGCCCGCGGCACCGCTCCAGTCTCCCTGCCGCGCCTTTTCGTGGTTCGACCACTTACCCGCATCCGCCCCAGACTGGCGCCGCCGCGATTTCCCGCAAGAAGCGGGCGGCGACCGGCCGATGTAGTTTCCGGAGTTTTCATGAAGTTTTCCGATCTCGGCCTCGCCGAAGAAATCGTACGTGCCGTCACCGAGCACGGCTATACCACCCCGACCCCCATTCAGGCCCAGGCCATCCCCACCGTCCTGGCCGGCGGCGACCTGCTGGCCGGCGCCCAGACCGGCACCGGCAAGACCGCCGGCTTCGTCCTGCCGATCCTGCAACGCCTGACCGAGCAGGCCCCGCAAGGCCCCGGCAAGGCGCCCATCCGCGCCTTGATCCTGACCCCGACCCGCGAACTCGCGGCCCAGGTCGAGGAATCGGTGCGCACCTACGGCAAGTACACCAAGCTGAGTTCGCTGGCCATGTTCGGCGGCGTCAGCATCAATCCGCAGATCTCGCGCCTGAAGAGCCGGCTCGACATCCTGGTCGCCACCCCCGGCCGCCTGCTCGACCACGTCGAACAGCGCACCGTGGACCTGTCCCAGGTGCAGGTCCTGGTCCTCGACGAGGCCGACCGCATGCTCGACATGGGCTTCATCCGGGACATCAAGAAGATCCTCGCCCTGCTGCCCAAGCAGCGCCAGAACCTGCTCTTCTCGGCCACCTTCTCGGACGAGATCAAGACCCTGTCCGACGGCCTGCTCAACAAGCCCGCCCTGATCGAGGTGGCCCGACGCAACGCCACAGCCGACAACATCACCCAGCGGGTCTACCACGTCGACCGCGACAAGAAGCGCCAGGTCCTGTCGCACCTGATCAAGGAACACCAGTGGTTCCAGGTCCTGGTGTTCACCCGCACCAAGCACGGCGCCAACCGGCTGGCCGAACAGCTGGGCAAGGATGACATCCCGGCCATGGCCATCCACGGCAACAAGAGCCAGGCCGCCCGCACCCGTGCCCTGGCCGAGTTCAAGACCGGCAAGCTGCAGGTCCTGGTGGCGACCGACATCGCCGCCCGCGGCATCGACATCAGCGAACTGCCGCACGTGGTCAACTACGAGCTGCCCAACATCGCCGAGGACTACGTCCACCGCATCGGCCGCACCGGCCGGGCCGGCTCCGACGGCGAGGCCACGTCGCTGGTCTGCGTCGACGAATTCGACTACCTGCGCGGCATCGAGCGGCTGATCAAGCGGCAACTGGCCAAGGAAGTCCTGGCCGGTTTCGAGCCCGACCCCAATGCCCGGCCGGAACCGATCCAGTTGCGCAGCCAGGAACACCGCCCGCAAGGCCGTGGCCAGCCGCGCGGACAAGGCGCGGCCAAACCCGGTCAGGCCAAGACCGCCCAGCCCCGGGCAGCCGGCGCCCGGGCCAATCCGGCCCATCCCAAGGCCAGGCCGGGGGGTGAAGTCTCGGGCGGCCGTCCCGGCGGTGCCAACCATCGCTCGGGCGGCCGGGGTCGCTAATTAGCGGATGCGCATCTGGGTCGACGCCGACGCCTGCCCGGTCGCGGTCAAGGAAATCCTGTTCCGCTCCGCGCAGCGCACCGAGGTGCCGCTGACCCTGGTGGCCAACCGGCTGCTCAGGGTGCCTGCTTCGCCCTGGATCAACGCCGTCCAGGTCGAGCACGGCTTCGACGTCGCCGACGCGGAGATCGTCAAGCGCCTGGAACCGGGCGACCTGGTCATCACCTCCGACATCCCGCTGGCCGCCGAGGTGATCGAACGCGGCGGCCAGGCGCTCAGCCCGCGTGGCGAGATGTTCTCGCCGGAGACCATCCGCGCCCAGCTCACCCTGCGCGACTTCATGGATACCCTGCGCGCCAGCGGCATCCAGACCGGCGGCCCGGCGGCGCTGAGCCAGAACGACCGGAAGAATTTCGCCGGCCACCTCGACCGCTGCCTGGCCAGGGCGGTCAAGCGCGACTGACGCTGTGCGGCCAGCCTTGTGCCGCCGCCACTCCCTGCCGGCTATCGCCGGTAGCCTCTCCGCTGTTCCGGACCGGATAGGACGCGCAGGGCCACTTCCAGGGGGACATGGTTGTCGCGCATGTAGGCGAAACCCTCGCTATAGCTGAACAGTTCGGCGATGACGATGCCCTGATCGACTGTCGCCGCCAACTCGTGATTCGAACGCGGGATGGTGTAAGCCATGTTTACTCCCTTCTCCAGGCATTATTGCCATTATGGTTTTCACGCGATGCTGAGCATGCCCGCCAGGGGCCGTGTCATCCTCATGCAGGCAATGAATTCTTGCACCGTGATCAGAGACAATACAATCGGGTAGTTCTACTCCCACCGACCCCGACGGTTGAGCGCGCAAGGGTTAGCCACGGCCGCAGATCCGCCATCCCGCTTAGCACCACAGGGGTACCTCCAAGTAGCCGCAGAGATACCCCCAAGTAGCCACCCGGGGCCGGCGCAATCGGATTCCAATGGCGCTTACGAGATCACCGCAAGCAAACGCGGACTCGGAAGAATTGGCAGCGGACCGGCGCAAAGATGACCCGCTGAGAACCCATGGTCCCGGCCACGTCAAGATTCGGTAGCCATCAGCAGGGGGGCCATCGTGAAATACCTACCCGCACTCATCATCTGGATCGGCATGGCGCTCATTATTGTCGGCCTTGCCTACGCATACATGCAGGTGCTGAACGGCTTGTTCTCCGGCATGGAAAATGCCCTCGGTCTGATGGCCAGCGTGCGCTAGCCCGTCCTACGCGGGATTGGCTTTGCTCACCCCAACCGGCAGCGACCGCGGCTAATCCATGCTGACCGGCACCGGGGTGACCCGCCAGATGTCCTGGCAATACTCGCGTATCGCACGATCGGAGGAGAACTTGCCGATCCGGGCGACGTTCAGGATAGTCATCCGGCTCCAGTGTTCCGGATCCCGGTACTGGCGACCGACCTCTTCCTGGCAGGCCGCGTAAGCGGCGAAATCGGCACACACCAGGTAGGGATCGTGGTTCCAAAGGTCGTCGAGCAGCGCCGCGAACAACTGGCTGTCGCCGTGCGAGAACAGGCCGGAGCCGATCAGTTCCAGGGCGGCCCGGAGGTCGTTATTGCGGTGGATGATGTCGTGCGGCCGATAGCCGTCCGCCAGCCGGCGTTCAACCTCTTCGGCGGTATGGCCGAACAGGAAGAAGTTGTCTTCGCCGACCGCTTCCCGGATCTCGACGTTGGCGCCGTCCAGGGTGCCGATGGTCAGGGCGCCGTTCATGGAGAACTTCATGTTGCCGGTGCCCGAGGCCTCCTTGCCGGCGGTGGAGATCTGTTCCGACAGGTCGGCGGCCGGGTACACCCACTGCGCGGTCTTGACCGTGAAATCGGGCACGAAGACCACCTTCAGGCGGCCGTCCAGGTCGGGGTCGCGATTGACCACTTCGGCCACCGAGTTGATCAGCTTGATGATCAGCTTGGCCATCCGGTAGCCCGGCGCCGCCTTGCCGCCGAAGATGAAGGTCCGGCTCGGCAGGTCGAGGCCGGGGTTGCGCTTGAGGCGGTTGTACAGCGACACGACATGGAGCAGGTTGAGGTGCTGGCGCTTGTATTCGTGGATGCGCTTGGCCTGGATGTCGAACAGGCTGTTCGGGTCGACCCGGATGTCCAGCCGGTCGGCGATGAAACCCGCCAGCCGCTGCTTGCAACCCAGCTTGACCTCGCACCAGCGCTGCCGGAAGCCGGCGTCATCGGCATGGTGCTCGAGTTCCCGCAATCGGGTCAGGTCGCGGACCCAGCCCTCGCCCAGGGTCTCGGTCAGCAAGTGGCTCAGTCCGGGGTTGCTCAGCATCATGAATCGACGCGGCGTCACGCCGTTGGTCTTGTTCTGGAACTTCTCCGGCCAGACATCGTGGAAGTCCTTCAATACCGTATCGCCCAGCAGCCGGGTATGCAGCGCCGCGACGCCGTTGATCGCGAAGCCGCCGACGCAGGCCAGATGGGCCATGCGGACATGGCGTTCGCCGCTCTCGTCGACGATGGACAGTCGGTACAGGCGGTCCTGGTCGAACGGAAAGCGCAGCCGCATGTCGTCCAGGAAACGCCGGTTGATCTCGTAGACGATCTCCAGGTGACGCGGCAGCACGCTCTGGAACAGCGGCAGCGGCCATTTCTCCAGCGCCTCCGGCAGCAGGGTGTGATTGGTGTAGGCGAAGGTGCTCCGGGTCACCGCCCAGGCGGCGTCCCATTCCATGTGCTGCTCGTCGACCAGCAGGCGCATCAGTTCCGGGATGGCGAGGGTCGGGTGGGTGTCGTTCAACTGGGCGACGAACTTGGCGTTGAACTCGGTCAACGGCCGGCCGGTGGAAAAAAAGATGCGCAGCATGTCCTGGAGCGAGCAGGAGACGAAGAAATACTGCTGGATCAGGCGCAGGCGCTTGCCGCCCTCGCCCTCGTCGTTCGGATAGAGCACCTTGCTGATGGTCTCGGAGCGCACCTTGCGCATCACCGCGCCAACATAGTCGCCCTGGTTGAAGACCTGGAAGTCGAACGACTCCGGCGCCTCGGCGCTCCACAGCCGCAGCAGGTTCACGGTATTGACCCCGTAGCCCATGATCGGCGTGTCGTAGGCGATGCCGCGGAACAGGTCGCCCTGCAGCCAGCGCACCCGGAACTTGCCCTGTTCGTCGCAATAGCTCTCGGTGCGGCCGCCGATCTTCACGTCGAAGCAGATGTGCGGCCGCCGCACCTCCCAGGGATTGCCGTAGTGCAGCCAGGTATCGCTGATCTCCACCTGCCAGCCATCGCGGATGGCCTGGTCGAAGATGCCGTATTCATAGCGGATGCCATAGCCGATCGCCGGGATCTCCAGCGAGGCCAGGGAATCCATGTAGCAGGCGGCCAGGCGGCCGAGGCCGCCGTTGCCGAGGCCGGGCTCTTCCTCCTGGGCGATGATGACGTCCAGGTCCAGGCCCAGGCCGGCCATCGCCTGACGGGTGTTTTCCATGATGCCCAGATTGAGCAGGTTGTTGCCCAGTTGCGGACCCGGCAGGTATTCCGCCGACAGGTAGCAGACCGTCCGGCAACGGGTCTGCTTGTAGGTCTGCACCGTACTCTTCCAGCGCCGCAGCATGCGGTCGCGCAGGGTGTAGGCCAGCGCCAGGTAGAGGTCGTTCGGACTGGCCACCTCCAGAAAGCGGCCCTGGACATAGAACAGGTTGTCGAGGAAGGCCTGGCGAATCACCTCGACCGAGAGTCCGGTGCGGGTATGTTCCGGCCGGGCCTGCACGCCCGCGCCCTGATTCGTGTCAGCCATGACGATCCCCTCGATTTGGATGTGTCCAATGTAGACCTCTCCGTGGCCGCCGTCACCCAGCCGGCCTACGGTTCAGACCAGTCTCATGTCGCCAGTCTCGCCGCCCGGGTCCGCACCAGACGGCCGGCCCGGTAATCGATCATCGCCTGGTCGACCTCTTCCCGGGTGCCCATCACGAACGGCCCGTACTGGACGAACGGCTCGTTCAGCGGGCGGCCGGCGACCAGGATGAAGCGGGCGCCTTGCGGCCCCGCTGCGACCTCGACCCGGTCGCCCGGCGTCAGCACGGCGAGATGGTGGAGCGGCAATGCGGCCTCGCCGAGACTGGCATCGCCCTCGAACACATAGACGAAGGCCGCGTGTTCGGCCGGCAAATCCTCGGCAAAGCCCTTGCCGGCAGCCAGGGTCACGTCCAGGTACAGGGCGTCGGTGTTCGGATCTTCGATCAAGCCGCGCCGGCCGGCATGGCGCCCGGCCAGCAGGCGGACGCGGACGCCCTCGGCCGCCACCTCGGGCACGGCCTCGGGAGAGAACTCCTGATAGGCCGGGTCGGACATCTTTTCCGCCCGCGGCAGGTTGATCCAGAGCTGGAAACCGCGCATGCGGCCTGCGCTCTGCTTGGGCATCTCGGAGTGGATGACGCCGCTGCCGGCCTTCATCCATTGCGCCCCGCCGGCCAGCAGGTCACCGCGGTTGCCCATGCTGTCGCGATGCTCCATGTGGCCATCGAGCATGTAGGTGAAGGTGACGAAGCCCCGGTGCGGATGGTCGGGAAAGCCGGCGATGTAGTCGTCGGGGTTTTCGCTGCCGAAGTGGTCCAGCATCAGGAACGGGTCGAGCGAACGCAGGGCCGGGGTGCCGATGGTGCGATGCACGCTGACCCCGGCCCCTTCGGTGATCTCGACGGCGGGTACCAGTTTATCCAGGCGACGTGTGGTCATGGCGATTTCCTCGGGCAAGTCGTTTCGGTGTGAGCCGTCATCGGCCTTTTCGTTCTCCAGAAACTAATCGTAGTTCGCGTTTGTCCGTTAGGCGACAAGACCCGACCGGCTAACCTGTTGATTTATTTGCCTGCGCATAATGGCATCCGGCTTGCTTGAACACCCGGATCATGAAAACCCATCTCGACTGGTCCGCCTACGACACCTACGGCGCCGGCGATGCCTACGCCGGCATCCCCGCCACCGGCGGCAACTACGCCAAGGCGGTGGCGGTGTGCATGAACAACCACCAGTGCCAGCGTACCGGCAAGGGCGTGATGTGCCCGAGCTACCGGATCACCGGCGACCCG
>JAQTLU010000027.1:0-4579 GCA_028714735.1 Gallionellaceae bacterium
TCCGGGTATCGATGCGATCGACGGCGACGGCGTCAAGGTGCCGGGCGCCAGCCTGGCCCTGGTGAACGATCCGCCGGCCTACCTGATCGACGAGGAAGAAATCAAGCGGAGAAGCGCGCCCAAGTAAGCGGAAGCACACTACGCATCTGATCGACGGGGCCTCGCGGCCCCGTTTTTTTTGTAGCTGGTTTGTGCTTGTGCTGTAGTAAGGCAGGGATAAGCAAGGTGAAAAGTTTGCCGATTCGGTATGGCGTTTTGAGGTTGTTGCTTGTGCAGGTCTGCCGAGCTGATCAATAGCCTTGGAACGGGAAATCCAGGGCAGCCTTGATTTGAGGTTGGTCTGCGGCCAAGGATGTGATCGGGGATTTTAAGATGCGCTGTGGTACCGCGCCCATCTTGGGGGTCACCAAAAGGTAGTCCATGCCCTGGATGTTGAGAACAGGCGTGAGCCGGGCAGGCAACTTGACCTTGGCGAAGTGAACGAGGCTGCGGAGCGGGATCACCATACGGCTGTCCAGGCCATCCAACAGATCACTCTGGACGTCGAGCAGGAAGGGCGTGGTGTTGGCATGCGAACCAGGGTTTGGATAGACATCAAACCTGGCCATCAGAAGGATCTCCACTCGTCGAGTGGCAACCCATCCGCTTCGATGGTGGCATTGTAGGCAGCAATGAAATCTGCATGCTCTTCCCGCCAGCGGCGTTCCTGTTCTCGGCGCGCCACTTCGCGCAGATGGCTATCGCAGACCTGGGATAAGTTGATCTTCAGTATCCTGGCGGCATCCAGGACGTCAGCGCTAAGGCTCAGGTTGGTTGCCCGCTTGGCAGTATGACGAGAGAGAAGGGTTTGTTCAGGTGATGCTGAATGAACAGTAGGCATGGCAACCTCGATGCGCATGTATGGATGCGCATATTCTGGCTTCGTATATCGAAGGGCACCAGCCGTGCAACGCGCGTCCCCAGTTGCCCCAGCTACTTCCGCCCGAGTATGCCGCCTATCTTGTTCAGCCAGCCCTTGGCGGGGGCGTTGCTGCGGATGAGGATGACGGAGACGTTGTCGCGCCCGCCGTTTTCGTTGGCCTCGTCGATCAGGCGGCGGGCCGACAGATCGAGGTCGCTGCCGGATTCGACCAGTATCTTCTCTATCCCGGCATCCTCGATCATGTCGCTGAGGCCGTCGGAACAGAGCAGGTAGATGTCGCCGTCCTGGAGGGGATAATCGTGGATCTCGACATCCACGTCTTCCTCGATGCCCATGCCGCGGGTGACGATGTTCTTGTAGCGCGAGGCCATGGCCTGATCGACGGTAATGGCGCCCATGGCCAATTGTTCGTCCAGCCAGGAGTGGTCGCGCGTGACCTGCTCCAGGGTGCCCTCGCGGAAGCGGTACAGGCGGGAGTCGCCGACATGGCCGACGGTGATCTGGCCGTCCAGCAGGGCGGCAACCACCAGGGTGGAGCCCATGCCCTCGCAATCGGGGTCGTTGTGGGATTTCTGGTGGATGGCGGCGTTGGCGCGCCCGACCGTGAACTCGATGTCCTCGTGCAGGTCGGGCGTGGCTTCGTCCAGTGGGCGGTCGCGCAATTTAGGCAGGCTGGCGAGCAACTCGCTGCTGACCGTCTCGATGACCATGGCGCTGGCGACTTCTCCGGCGCTGTAGCCGCCCATGCCATCGGCCAGGATCGCCAGGCCCGTCTCGACAGAGGTGAAGATGGAATCCTCGTTGAGCGCACGCACCATCCCGGTGTCCGACAAGGCGACCATCTCGACGGACGGGGTCTGCTTGGCCATGCTGTGCGCTCCTTCAGGAATGACGTGGTTTCATCGGTAGACGGTGCGCTTTTCCAGGGCGGGCACATCGACGCCGAGCTTGCGCGCGCGGTCGTACCAGCGCACCGACTCGGCATAGTCGCGCTTAACGCCGTCGATGCCCTTGATGTAGATCTCGCCCAGGCGCTTGCAGGAGAGGCCATCGCCGGCATGGCAGGCATCCTTGTATAGCGTGATGGCGACCGGCGCATAGCCGAGGTCCTCCAGGCCATGGGCCTGTTCGCTGAGCTTACGGGTATCGACGACGGCCGGCTTGGCCTGGGGGGCCGGCACCGCCATCGGTTTGATGGCCGCCTGGACGATGGGTGCGGCCGCTGGGGCGGCTGGCTGGCTGGCGGGGGCGGCGACAGGGGCCGCCGGTGCGGGTTGCGCCATGACATGGGCGGCCGGCGGGGGCGGTGCGGCCGGCGGCGTGGCTGACTGGGCGGCGACATGACTAGCTGGCGACGCGGGTGCCGATGCGGCAGCTATGGGGGCGGGAGCCGGCTTGGCCATGGCGACGGCCGGCGGCCTGGGCTGTGCGACACTGGTCGTGGTCTGGGCTGGCGCCGTCGGGCGGGCCGCCTGGCTGCCTTCCGCCTTGATCTGCGCGCAAGCAGGTGTGTATCCCCATTGGCAGGCATGCTCGTAGAGCTTGGCCGCTTCCGCCTGGTAACCGAGTTCCTGCAGCGCCTTGGCATGTTCGGCAAGCTTGGCCGGATTGGTGCCGGGCGGTTTGGCCATGGTGTCCTGTGGCATTGGGGCCGGGCCGGGTTGGCTTGGCGGCGGCGCAACGGTTGCGGTGGGCGGCAGGGCCGGGGCGGGGGCGGGTGCCGGAATCGCTTGCTTGGCACGGTCTGAGGCGTTATCGCAGCTGGCCAGAAGCAGCAGGGCCAGGCTAGTGAAAACGGCGGCAAATCGCTTGCTCATCAGGTCTCCCTCCATTAGTTAGGAATATCCATGCCCTGCTGACGGGCCTTGGCGTACCAGCGTACCGACTCAGCATAATCCCTCGACACGCCTTTTGCACCCTTGAGGTAGATTTCCCCCAGGCGCTTGGAGGCGGGCCCGTAGCCCGCGTTGCCGGCCTGTTTGTACATGCGAACCGCTTCGGCATAGCGGCCATCACCTTCCAGGCCGCGTGCCTGCTGGAACAGTTCGCTCGCTGAGCCTGACGTCGACGTCGACGGCGCAGATTTGGCCTCCGCTTCAGCCGCTGCCTTGCGCTGGGCTTCGGCGTCAGCGGCGGCCTTGCGCTGGGCCTCGGCATCGGCCGCGGCCTTGCGTTGGGCGTCGGCGTCGGCGGCCGCCTTGCGCTGGGCCTCGGCCGCGGCCTTGCGCTGGGCATCGGCTTCCGCCTGACGGCGCGCCTCGGCGTCGGCCTTGAGCCGGGCCTCCTCGGCGGCCCGGCGCTGGGCCTCTTCCGCAGCCTTGCGCTGGGCGTCTTCGGCCGCCTTGCGCTGGATCTCGGCCTTGCGCATCTCTTCCTCGGCCTTGCGCTGGGCCTCTTCAGCCTGCTTCGCGTTGCCCATGCGCTTGGCTTCCTCGATCTTGCGCTTGGCGTCTTCCGAGGCCTTCTGGGCCTCGGCCAGCTTGCGCTGCTGTTCATCAGCCTTCTGCTGGGCCGCCAGGGTGGCTTGTCCGGCGGCTTCCGCCTGTTTGTTGGCGGCCTGGGTTTCTGCGCTGGCAACGGGTGGCGGCGGTGCGGGTTGCGCTGGCGCAGCAGGCTGCGCCAGCGGGGGCGTGGGCGCCTGGGGTTGCGGTTCCGACGGTCCCTTCATCAGCAGCCAGCCAACCACGCCTGCCACCAGCACGCCGCCAATGGCGATAGGAACGATGGGCAGTCCCTTCTTTTCCGCCGCCGGTGCCTGGGCCGCGGTGGGCTTGTCGACGGGACGGGGAGCGGGGGCGGGCTCGGGGGTGCGAGGGCGGGCAGCGGGGGTCGCCATGATGGTCGCATCGCTGTCTTCGGCCTCCGGCCGCTTGCCAGCGGGAATGACCAGGGTCTCATCCGTAGTCTTATCTTCAACCTTGCGCTTGGCTTCCTCGTCGGCCTTGCGCTTGGCTTCCGCGTCGGCCTTGCGTTTGGTTTCCTCATCGGCCTTGCGCTTGGCTTCCGCGTCGGCCTTGCGTTTGGCCTCTTCGTCGGCCTTGCGCTTGGTTTCCTCATCGGCCTTTCGTTTGGCCTCTTCGTCGGCCTTGCGCTTGGTTTCCTCCTCGGCCTTTCGTTTGGCTTCCGCGTCGGCCTTGCGCTTGGCTTCCTCATCGGCCTTTCGTTTGGCTTCCGCGTCGGCCTTGCGTTTGGCCTCTTCGTCGGCCTTGCGCTTGGCTTCCGCGTCAGCCTTGCGCTTGGCTTCCTCGTCGGCCTTGCGCTTGGCTTCCTCGTCGGCCTTGCGTTGAGCCTGCTCCGCGGCTGTGAGCTTGGCCATTTCTTCGGCCTTGCGCTTGGCTTCGGCCTCGGCCTGAAGCCGGGCTTCCTCTTCGGCCTTGCGTTTGACCTCGGCCTCGGCCTGAAGCCGGGCTTCCTCGTCGGCCTTGCGTTTGGCTTCGGCCTCGGCCTGAAGCCGGGCTTCCTCTTCGGCCTTGCGTTTGGCCTCGGCCTCGGCCTGAAGCCGGGCTTCCTCGTCGGCCTTGCGCTTGGCTTCGGCCTCGGCCTGAAGCCGGGCTTCCTCTTCGGCCTTGCGTTTGGCCTCGGCCTCGGCCTGGCGCCGGGCTTCCTCGTCGGCCTTGCGCCTGGCCTCGGCCTCGGCCTGGCGCCGGGCCTCTTCTT
>JAQTLU010000027.1:4679-28168 GCA_028714735.1 Gallionellaceae bacterium
TCGGCCTCGGCCTGAAGCCGGGCTTCCTCTTCGGCCTTGCGTTTGGCCTCGGCCTCGGCCTGGCGCCGGGCTTCCTCGTCGGCCTTGCGCCTGGCCTCGGCCTCGGCCTGGCGCCGGGCCTCTTCTTCAGCCTTGCGTCTGGCTTCTTCCTCGGCTTGGAGCAAGGCCGTTTCGGCCTTGGCAACGGTTTCCTGCGCCTGGTCTTCGGCCCGCCCATAGGCCGCTTCCGCGGTCTGTACCGTTTTCAGGACATCGGGTTGCAACAGGTCCTGGTCTTGCAGGACGACCGCGATGTGCTTGCGGGCATCGCCGGTGATGACACGAAGCCGCTCGGCGGCTTCCCTGACCTCGGCAACGGCCTTGGCGCCGATGCCGGACTCCAGCGCGGCGTCGGCGATGCGTTCAACTTCCTGCAGAGCCTGGGACGCATCATGGCCGTGCCGGGTGATGCCTTCGACGTTGTGCTGCAGTTCGTCCAGCCGGGCCTTGTAGGCGTCCTCGAATTGCTGCAATGCGTCCCGCACCGCGGCCGTGGCCGTGCCGCATCCCGCACTGGCCTGGTTGGCCTGTTCGAGCGAGTCGGCTTGCAGCAGCTCTGAGGTGTTCAGGATGCCTTTTAGCCTGGACTGCAGATCGCCAGCCTGGCGCTGCAGTTGGCCGGCCCGGTCGCGAACCTCGTCCCTGGCCTCCTTGACGGTCTTTTTCTCCAGGACCTCGGCGACCTTGGCGCTGAAGGCGGTCGCGGCCTCCGTGAGTCCGGCCGTTTCCGCGACCGCCGTTTCCACCTTTTGCCGTGCTTCTTCCTCCGCCTTGAACTGGGCCGCCTCGGCGCGTTGCAGTTCCTCCTCCGCCTGACGCATCTCCTCCTCGGCCTTGCGTCGGGCTTCCTCGGCCTTGCGTCGGATGTCCTCGATCCGGCTGCTGCCGGTACTGCCGGTGCCGGTACTGCCGCTGGCGGTCGCCTCGGCCGCATGTGTGCCGGTCTGGGTGGCTTCGCTGCGGCGCAGCTTGTTGAGCTTGATTTGCGCCAGTTCGGCGTAGTGGCCCTGGGGATATTTTTTCAGGTAGATATCGAAGTCATCGGTATCCGTGCTGTCCTTGATGCTGCGCCAGAACTCGATCTCGATGTCGTTTTCGCCCTGGTTGGCGGTGCGCCCGGCCAGGCCGGTCGACTCGACCGCCGCCGTGCGCGCGGTCATGTCGGCGGCCTGGGTCGCCGACATGACGTCGCTCAGCTTGATGACCCGGGTGGCCTCGGCATCGTCATCCGCCTTGTCCATGCCGGCGGCGGTGCGTAGGGCCTCGATGAACTGGCTGGCATTGGCGTAGCGGTCATCCGGCTGCTTGGCCATGGCGCGGGCCACGACCTGCTCGAGTTGGGGCGTGACCTGGGGATTGACGCTCGACGGTTTGGGCGGATCTTCGGCGAGCACCTTGTGCATCACCGCCACCATGCTGCCGGTGAAGGGTTTCGCGCCGGTCAGGAACTGGTACAGGATGACCCCGCAGGAATAGAGGTCGGAGCGGTTGTCCACCGACTCGCCCTTGATCTGCTCCGGCGACATGTAGCTGGGGGTGCCCAGGACCGTGCCGGCATGGGTCTTGTGGGTGCTGTCGATGCGGGCGATGCCGAAGTCGCCCAGCTTGACCATGCCATCCTCGGTGATGAACAGGTTGGCCGGCTTGATGTCGCGGTGGACGACGCCGCGGGCATGGGAATAGCCCAGGGCTTCAAGCAGCTGCCCCATGATGTGCACGGTCTGCTTGATCGGGAATTTCTGTCCGGAATCGAGATAGGACTTGAGTTCCTTGCCCTGGACGTATTCCATCACGATGTAGGCGAGGCTCTGTTCCTCGCCGTAGTCGTAGATGCCGACGATGTTGGGGTGGTTGAGCTTGCCGGCGGCCTTGGCCTCGACCTTGAACCGGCGCGAGTGCTCCTCGGCCTCTTCCGGGTCCAGTTCGTCGACGCGGATCGTCTTGATGGCTACCGTGCGCTCGATGACCGGATCGAAGCCTTCGTAGACGATACCCATCGCGCCCTTGCCGAGGACGCGGACGATCTTGTATTTGCCGAGTTGCTCGGGTGTACTCACAGGCCTTAACCGCTATTCAGGGATGCCCGGCCGGGATGCAATCAATCTGCCTCCGAGCCAAGTGCCGTAAGGGTATCAGGTTGCAGCCCGCATTGCGCCCATTCGCCGGTCAGATAGGCCGGGAACAGGGCGCCTTCCGGCAACCGGTCGCTGACCACGTAACAGCCCGGCATCGCCTCGCTGCCCCAGGTATGCCAGTAGGAAGCCGGCTGCTTGGGCGAGGGCGGCCGGGTGGCGGCGATACGGGCCAGGGCGTCGGGCGGCAGCGCGTCAGGCAGGATATAGACCCCGCGGCTGACCGGTCGGCCCGAGGCCGGCGTGGCGGTTTCCGGCAGGTCGAGCGGCAGCAGCGCCAGCGCCTGGTCCAGCTGGTCCAGGCTCACGCGCGGATCGAGTGCGCGCAGGGCTGCGTCCTCGACTCGGCCCAGCCAGTCTTCCTGGCTGAACAGCAGGGACGGGTGGGCCTGTTTGGGCGGCACCGGTACCGCCACGGTCAACGGGAAATGGCGGCCGACCCGGTCCACGCTGGGGAACCAGAGACCGAGCCAGCCATGGCTGCCGCAGGCGCCGGGGGAGATCAGGAAACGCCAGACCGGTCCCACCAGGTAGGTCTGCAGCCAGCGCTCGCCAAGTTCTGCCCGTGCGGTGCCGATGCCTACCTGCAGCCAGTTGTCCCAGCACTCGATGAAATCCCAGGGCAGCCGGCGCGAGATGAAATCGCCCTGGCTGGGGATCTTGCCAACGAATCCGGGGATGAATGACATCTAGGGAACCCTTAGCTTGGGCAACTGAACTGGTTGAGTTCGCGCAGCCGGAACGGGTTGCGTACGCTGGAGCCGCGCAGCTCGAAGGTGGCCTTGCGGCCGTCGAGGTTGAAGGTCAGGCGGTAGCGGTCGGTTTGACCGCCTTCGATCTGGGCCATGTCGAGCAGCCGGAACAGGGCCCAGGGGCCGTCGGCTGAAAGGCTGGTGGTGGCGGTGGCGAGCCTGATCTGGTTGCCGGGGTTCAGGCTGGGCCAGACCAGGCGGGTGGCGGTCGGGCGGCCGTTGCGAAAGCTGACCGTCTGGCCCTCGTTGGTCAGGGTGACCTCGCCGAGGCCATCGTCCAGCTTGATCAGGTGCAGTTCCGCCGAGGCGGTGGGGTTGGGGCTGCCGCCGGGAAAGAAGGCATCGCGGATGACGCTGGCGCGCTGGAACTGGGCCACCGTGCCGGCCGAGACGCTGCTCACGCCTTCAGCCAGGCTGATCGGTTTCCAGGTCGACCCGGTGGCATCGACGAAGCTCTGCAGGTTGGTGCGAAAAAACTGGTCCAGGGTGCCTCCCGGCCCGAACAGCCGGGAAAAGTCACCCAGGGCGACGTCCCGGGTACTGCTGCGCGCAAAAGGGTAGCGGCCCCCGATGGCCTGTTTGCAGAAGTCCCCGACGCCGCCGGCCATGGCCTTCTTCAGGCCCTGCTGGGCCGACGCGGCGGCCTGGCCGGTGGTGCGCGTGATCAGGCTTTCCAGCAGGTTGCGGGCCGGCGGCGGCAGTTGGTCGGATGCGCTCTTGATGCGGGCGATCATCATCGAGTCGGTGGGCGGCGGCGCCCCGCGCTTGATGGCCTCGTCGGTCGCCCGGAGCTGGATCTCGTACTCCTTGAGCAGGCCCAGGGTGGCGTCGATGGGGGGCGGCGAACCCTGGACCAGGTTGCGCAGTTGCTCGAAATGGCGGTCGACGATCTCTTCCGGGTGCTCGGACGCGGGGACGGCCGCGGCGATCTTGCCGGTATCGGCGCCGAGTATGCGGTCCACCGTCTGGCGCATCCGGTTCATGACCTGGCCGGTGGCCTGCTGGGTGGCGGCCTGGCCGGCCGATGGCGGCGGGGCCAGAGTGGTTTCCTTGGCCACGGCCATGATCAGCATCTTCAGCGGCGAGTCGCCGGCGGAGAGCAGGGAGATGGCCTGGATGCTCTGCGCCAGGCTGTTCGCCGGCACCAGCCTGAGGTCGCCGAGCATCTCATCCCAGACCCGGATGTAGTCGGCCAGGTAGAGCCGCTGCACCTCGGTCTTGATCAGCTGCGCGTTCTGGTTGCTGCCGCCGGCGTATTTGGGCCCGAATACCCAGGATTCCTCCTCGGCCAGCTGCTTGACGATGGTGTCGGCGCTGCCCGGGAAGACGCTCTTGAAGCCCTTGACGCTGTACAGCCCCGGGACGCCTTCGGTAAGCGGCTTGCCGCTGGCACGGGTGAGTACCAGGGGGGCGGAGGGGCCGGCGGCATCGCTGATCCGGAAATCCGGCAAGTCGCTGCCGCCACCGAGCAGCTTGAGGCGCGAATAGGCGCGCTGGGACAGGGGCGAGGCGGCCAGCGCGTGGCGCGCCTCCTCGACCAGGTTGGCGTCGAGCGGCAGGATCATCTCGACAGGTTGCTGGCTGAGGGCGGCATGGAGATGGTCGGCCAGGTTGGTGCGGTCGGCCTCGCTGATTTCGCGTGGCAGGGTGCGCAGCCAGTCGGCCTTGATCCAGGCCTCGGCCGCGTCGACGTCGAGGTGCTTGGCGTCATACAGCATGAGGTAGGTCTTCAGGGCCTCGTAGCGGACATCCGGGTTGTCGGCGTCGCGGACCTGTTGTTCCAGGCGCAGGGCGATCCGGGGCAGCAGGGTGTCGCGCAGCAGGTTGAAATAGGCCGTGGTCGCCTGGGCGCCCAGCTTGTCGCCCTGGTAGAGGCCGAGCCCCAGGGTCAGGGGAACGCCCTGCTCGCGCTGGCCATAGCCGGCCGGCAGGTCGCGCACGGCGTTGAGGGCGGGCAGGATGTCGGCCAGGCTGCCCTCCAGCGAAGGCGGCAACTGGGCCACCTGCTTCTTGATCTCGACCGCCTGGGCGTCGATCGCATGGACCAGGGTCTGGTTGCGGAAATAGCTCACCATCCAGCCGGCGACCAGCAGGATGGCCAGCAGGCCGGCGACTCCGTAGCTGGCCAGCAGGATCCGCTTGTTGCGTTTCTCGATGCGTTCGCTCTGGCCGGTCAGGTCGGATTCGGCGAAGGCGACCTCGCGCAGCATCCGGGTGATGAAGTAGCTCTTGCCGGAACTGGCGGCGGGCGGCAGGACCTCGCGCTCGATGCCGAAGGCGCGCGACAGGGTGCCCAGGACGCGGTCGATCGGGCTGCCTTCCTGGGTGCCGCTGGTGAAGTACACCCCGCGCAGCATGGCCTGTTCCTCGAACGCGGAGTTGCCGAACACCTCCTGCAGGAAGTTGCCGATCAACGGCTTCAGGTTGTTGAACTGCTGCGGGAAGGCATACATCAGGGAACGCCGCTGGGGATCGCGTTCCGCCTCGACGAGTGCATACAGGCGGGCATACAACCGATCGGAGAGGCTGTCGAATTCCTTGTCGAACTGGCTCAGCGGCGAGGCGCCGCCGGCGCCGGCGCGGAAGTCGAAGGTGTTGCCCCAGACCTGGGCGCGGTCTTCCCGGCCGAGATCGCCGAAGAATTCCATGAAGCCGGCCATGAGGTCGCACTTGGTGACCATGATGTAGAGCGGGAAGCGGCAGCCCAGCTCGCCATAAAGCTCCTGGATGCGCTGGTGCACGGCGCGGCCGTATTCCTCGCGCTCGGCGGCGGACTGGGTGAGCAGGTCGGATATGCTCAGGGTGATGATGGCGCCGTTCAACGGCTGCCGGGGCCGGAACTTGCGGATCAGCTTGAGGAAGCCCTGCCAGGCGCTGCTGTCGACGGTCTGGTTGCTGCTCTGGGTGGTATAGCGGCCGGCGGTGTCGAGCAGGACCGCCTCGTCGGTGAACCACCAGTCGCAGTTGCGGGTGCCGCCGACGCCCTTGATGGCGTCCTTGCCGAACTTGTCGGCGAGCGGGAAGCGCAGGCCGGAGTTGATCAGCGCGGTGGTCTTGCCGGAGCCGGGGGCGCCGATGAAGACATACCAGGGCAGCTGATAGAGGTAGCTGCTGCCGCCGGCGGACTTGTTCTCGAAGCGGGCCTTCTTCAGGGTGCTGACGGCCTGCTCGAAGCGCTGCTTGAGGTCGGCGACCTCCTTGGCGGACAGGTTCTGGTCGTGGCCCCCCCCTTCGGACAGGGCAGCCAGCATCTGCTTGTTGGCGCGCCAGTCGCGATAGACCTTCCAGCCTTCGTAGGCGGCCCAGACCAGGATGATGAACAGGATCAGGAACAGCCGGCTGAAGGTGGAGCCCAGGGGGCGGTGGTTGTAGAGGGCGAAGGCCGGGCCGACGAACCAGATGACCAGGCTCAACAGGAGCAGGCCGAGGCCGGCGAGCACCCAGTGATTGGTGAAGAAGTTGCGCAGTTTTTCCTTCATGACGGCGTCCCTTGCGATTCGATCTTGTGGGCGATCAGCGACGGGCGGCTGAAAGGCGGGATGATCTTGTGCCTGCTCATTGCGCCACCCTCAGCAGTATTTCGACGCGCCGGTTGAGCGCACGGTTGGCCGGCGTGTCGTTGGCGGCGAGCGGCTGGGCGTCGGCCATGCCCTCGGCGCGCACGCGGCTGGGCTCCTTCAGAGACTTGTCGAGCAACTGGACGACGGAGTTGGCGCGTTCCAGCGACAGGTGGTAGTTGGACGGGAAGCGCAGCGAACGGATCGGTCGGTCGTCGGTATGGCCAGTGACGATCACGGTTCCTGCCACATTGTTGAGGGCGTCGGCGATGCGCGTGATCACCGGCACCAGGGCGGCGTTCAGGTCGGCGCTGCCGGCATCGAACAGGTTGTCGCCATGGATGACCACGCGGCTGATCTGGGCATCCTCCTCGACATCGAGCAGGCCCTGGGCGATCTCGTTGGTGAGGTAGTTGCGCAGGCGCGGCTGCGCGATCGGCGCGGCGGGGCGTTGCAGGTTGCCGGCATTGGCCTTGATGCTGGCCAGGTTGGAGAACACCGGGTCGGAATCCCGGTTGAGCAGGATGACCAGGGTGAGGAAGACGGCGAACAGCACGAAGGCGATGGCCGAGAAGATCACCCAGGCGGGAATCTGCCGGATCAGCGCCTTGGGCTTGCGCGCCACGCCCTGCCAGTGGGGCGACAGGTCGCGCTCGAACTCGCCGCGCTGCTGCCGGATGATCTGGTAGATGCGGGCGCGCAGTTCGTTGAGCTGGGCCTTGCCGTTGTCGATGACCCGGAAGCGGCCCTCGAAACCCAGGGCCAGGCAGGCGTACATGAATTCGAGCAGGTCGAGGTTGCGCAGCGGGTCTTCCACCATCTTGTTGAGCAACTGGAAGAACTTCTCGCCACCCCAGGTTTCCTTGTGCAGGGTGACCAGCAGGCTTTCGCGCGCCCACAGCGAGGTGCCGCCCCAGGGGGTGGAGGCCACGGTTTCGTCCACCACCGTGCACAGGGCGTAGCGGACGACCATGATCTTTTCCGCGGCGATGCCTGCCTTGCGGGCCTGCTGCTCGAATTCGGCGATGGCCTGGAGCAGGAAGTCGCGCAGGCCGGCGGGGTCGGGATGGGCCAGGGTGGCGCGGATCTGCGGGATCAGGATGAGGACGGGATTGGCGGCGGCCAGGATCGGGTTGACGCCGGTGCTGGCGGTCGCCTGGGCCGGTTCCTCGTAGACCGATTCCCGCACCCGCATGGCCGGCGCGGGGGAAAGCGGCGGTGTCCCGGCGGCCGGGCCGGGCGCCCGTTTGCCGCCCGGCCGGGGGATCATGATGGTCGCGTCGGAGTCGGGGTTGTCCGGCAAGTCGGGTAGGTTCGGTTCGCTCATGACGAGTCCTTGGTGGCAGCCTGTTGAGAGGCTCTTAGGTACGGATGCCCCAGAGTTCCATCTGCAGGTCCGGGAAGTCGCCGGCGATATGCAAGGCCATCAGGCGGCTGGCTTCCAGGGCTTTCCAGAATTCGCTGGAACGTTCGAGTTCGAAGTAGGTGAAGCCGGCATGGTAAGGCAACTGGCGCGGCGCGACCGGCATGGGTTGCAGGACGATGCCCGGCAGATGGGACATGACCAGGTCGCGGATCTTTTCCGCCGGCCCGATCTTGACCTGGGTCGGGAAGCTGTGGCGCAGCAGTTCGCCGGCCATCTGGGCGTTCACGGCCAGGACGAAGGAGGCGGTGCGCAGCAGGTCGAGGTCCGGGATGCTCGCGGTATAGAGCCCGCGACCGCGATCCTGCAACTCGATCGAGACGGCGTTCTGGTCCATCACTGCAGTCAGCGAATCGCGCAGGTCGGCGATCAGTGGGGTGAAGGTTTCGACCAGGGCGTCATGGCGATAGGCTGGCAGATCGGCCGGCCGCCGGTTCGCGTGGGTGAAGGTGGCGAGGTCGCCAGCGAGGCCCAGGCAGATGGCGTAGAGCGTTTCCGGGTGCAGCGGTTCCCGCTCCTGCAAGTGCCGGAACAGGGGGTCGAAGCGGTTGGCAATCTGCAGCATCAGGAAGTCGGTGATCTCCGCCACGCCTTGCTGGCCGGGCTGGCCGAGGCGGCCTGCCAGGGCATTGGCGCGGTGTCCGAGCAGGCTGCCGATTTCGCGCAGATAGTCGTGCAGTATCTGGCTGGCGTGGCAATCGAGGCAGGGCGGAATGTGTTTTTCGTCCAGCACCACCATGTTGCTGCTGCGCCGTTCGCTGACCTTGGCGAAGGCCAGCGTGCAATAGGCCTCGGCGGGGCTGCTGGCGAGCACGAGCTTGAGGTTGAGTTGGCCGACCTTCATGTCGGCCGTGCCCTGCATGCCCGCGACATTGTCGCTGACCGCCGCGTCGCTGGAGCGGTAACGCGGCAGCCCGCTGTCGCCATTGCCGTCCAAACTCAGCTCGGGCAGGCCCGCGCGCCGCAACGGCAAGGCCAGCAGCACGGCGGTGTCCTTGCAGTCCGACGGGATGTCCAGAGGCGGGGGCGCAGGGCATTCATCGGGTATGGCGAAAGGGGTGCCGTCAGGCATGATCCCGTGCGCCGAGCGGATACCCACTTTCCCCATCTTGAGCAGTTCCTGGTCGAGTTCCAGCTTCGAGAATCCGTAGCCATAGGGAAAGCCGGGGTGGATCCGGTTCTCGATCCAGTGTTCGAGAAACCGTTCGGCCTGCTGGAAATGCTGGGGCCTGAGGAACAAACCTTCAGACCAGACGACGCGGTTTTGTTGGCTCATTGTTGTCTCACGCATTTCGTTCTTGTCGGGACCCCTCGTCTTCTAGCAACCCTCTATACGCAAGGGTTTGCGAGCGGTATCAAAAAAATATGTACTATGGTATACATTCATCAACACCAAGAATCCAGCCTATATGAATGACCTGTAAGAATCTAGCGTATAGGTGCGAATAATCCGTTGGCCATGTGTTAGGAGAAAGCACATGGTCGCCGAGAGAGACGAGGATGATAGCGATGCGGGAGAGCAAGTATGGCGGCACTTGATATCGATGGTCTGCTGCTGCCGATCAGCGACGACGCTCCGTCCGGGGACAACCTCGAATACGATGCGACTTTCCAGGAACTGGATCGTCTGGCCCTCGGCAAGCCGGGTGCCTATGATCCGGTCTCCGGAGAGACGGTCGGGGCGGAAGAGCCCGACTGGCTGCGCGTACGCGACCTGGCTCTGGAGTTGTTCACGCGCACCCGTGATCTTCGGGTCGCCTATCAGCTAACCCTGGCGGAGTTGCGCCTGGACGGGTTCCCCGGCCTCGCCGCAGGTCTGAATCTGATCGCCGGTCTGGTGGAGCAATTCTGGCCTTCCCTGCATCCCGACCTGATCGAGGATGAAGACAACGATCCCATCGAACGGATCAATGCCCTTGCCTACCTGGCGGACCCCGAGCGCTTCCTGCAGGTCGTCCGCACCGCCCCCATCGTCGATGCACGCAGTGTCGGTCGTTTCAACCTGCGCGATCTCGATATCGCGCAAGGGCGCATCGAGCCGCGCGAGGGTGAAAATGTGGTTGGACTGTCGCTCTTGAGCGGTGCCTGGCAAGAGGGCGACCCGGAGGAAAATGCCGCACGACGGGCCGCAGTCGATGAGGCGCTGGACGCCCTGACCAGGATCGAAGGACTGTTCCGTGACAACGCTGGCGGCATGGCCCCCGATTTTGGCGATCTGGTCAGGCTGCTGAAACTGGTCCGCGGGTTTTATCTCGAGATGGGCGGTGGCGCGGCCGGTACGGATGCTGAGGGCGCTTCCGATGGCACGGGCGCCGCGGCCGCTATCGGCGGCCAGGCAGTCGGCGCCCTGGCGTCCAGGGCGGATGCCGTCCGGACGTTGCGCCAGGTTTCCGATTTCCTGAAGCGAGCCGAGCCGAGCAGCCCGGCCCCCATGATGATCGACCGTGCAGTCAAGTTGTTGGAGATGGACTTCGCCGATATCGTGCGCGAATTGATGCCGGACGCACGTGAGCGCATCGAACTCATCGGCGGGATCAAGTTTGAGGAGTCGGATTACTAGGCGTTGTTGATCGAACGAATTCACTTCATTTGAGGAGTAGAGCGAAATGGGCAGCAGTCAAAAATTCATCGCGCGTAACCGCGCCCCCCGCGTGCAGATCGAGTATGACGTCGAGTTGTACGGTGCCCAGAAAAAGGTTCAACTACCCTTCGTGATGGGGGTGATGGCCGACCTGACCGGCAAGCCCGCAGAAGCGCTGCCTGCCGTGGCCGACCGCAAGTATCTGAACATCGACGTCGACAACTTCGACGAGCGGCTCAAGTCGATGAAGCCCCGCGTCGCCTTCCCGGTGCCGAACACCTTGACCGGCGAGGGCAATATCAACGTCGATATCACCTTCGAGAGCATGGACGATTTTTCGCCTGCCGCCGTTGCCAAGAAAGTTGAATCGCTCAACAAACTGTTGGAGGCGCGCACCCAGCTAGCCAACCTGCTTACCTATATGGATGGCAAGACCGGTGCGGAAGAACTGGTGGCGAAGGTGCTCCAGGACCCCGCATTGCTCAAGTCGCTGGCTGCGGCGCCGAAACCTGCCGAACAAGAATAAGTACTCGTTTAAGCATTATTCCGGAGACACGAGAATGGCCACCCAACAAGAAACAATGCAAGAACCTGCTGCCGTCGAGGCAGAACTGGATGCGTTTTCCGCCCTGCTGCAGAAGGAATTCAAGCCCAAGAGCGACCAGGCCAAGACTGCGGTCGAGTCGGCCGTCCGCACCCTGGCCGAGCAGGCCCTGGCGGGCACCAACCTGGTCTCCGCCGATGCCGTCAAGACCATCGAGGCCATCATCGCGGCGATCGACCAGAAATTGACTGAACAGATCAACAAGATCATCCATCACGAAGACTTCCAGAAACTGGAAAGCGCGTGGCGCGGCCTGAGCTACCTGGTCAACAATACCGAGACCGACGAACAGTTGAAGATCCGCGTCCTCAATATCTCCAAGACCGATCTGCACAAGACGCTCAAGCGTTACAAGGGCACCAACTGGGATCAGAGTCCGATCTTCAAGAAGCTGTACGAAGAGGAATTCGGCCAGTTCGGCGGCGAGCCCTATGGCTGCCTGGTCGGCGATTACTATTTCGATCAGGGCCCCCAGGATGTCGAGATGCTGGGCGAGATTGCCAAGGTGGCCGCCGCGGCCCATGCCCCGTTCATTTCCGCCGTCAGCCCGACGGTGCTGCAGATGGATACCTGGCAGGAACTGGCCAACCCGCGTGACCTGACCAAGATCTTCCAGACGCCCGAGTACGCCGCCTGGCGGTCGCTGCGCGACTCGGACGATTCCAAGTACCTCGGCCTGGCCATGCCGCGCTTCCTGGCGCGCCTGCCCTACGGCGCCAATACCAATCCGGTGGAGGCGTTCGAGTTCGAGGAAGACACCGAGGGTGCCGACCACGGCAAGTACACCTGGGCCAACGCGGCCTATGCCATGGCGACCAACATCAACCGTTCCTTCAAGGAGTACGGCTGGTGTTCGCGCATTCGTGGCATCGAGTCGGGCGGCGCCGTGGAGAATCTGCCGGTGCATTCGTTCCCGACCGATGATGGCGGCGTCGACATGAAGTGCCCCACCGAGATCGCCATCAGTGACCGGCGCGAGGCGGAGCTGGCCAAGAATGGCTTCATGCCCCTGATCCACCGCAAGAACAGCGATTTCGCCGCCTTCATCGGCGCGCAATCCCTGCACAAGCCGGCGGAATATGACGATCCCGATGCCAGTGCCAATGCCAACCTTGCGGCGCGCCTGCCCTACCTGTTCTCCACCTGCCGCTTCGCCCATTATCTGAAGTGCATCGTGCGGGACAAACTCGGTTCCTTCAAGGAGCGGGCCGATATGGAACGCTGGTTGAGCAACTGGATCAATCAGTACGTCGATGGCGATCCGGCCAACTCGAGCGAACAGACCAAGGCCATGAAGCCGCTGGCAGCGGCGGAAGTGATTGTCGAGGAGGTGGAAGGCAACCCCGGTTATTACAGTTCCAAGTTCTTCCTGCGCCCGCACTACCAGCTGGAAGGCCTTACGGTGTCGTTGCGCCTGGTCTCCAAGCTGCCTTCGGTGAAGGGTGCCTGATGTTTTCTCGCCCTGGAAATCGGGGCGATTTGTGGGTGGTGAAGGTGCGGCTCGCGGGTCCGCGAGCGGCCAGGATTAAACATTTATTTGAGGAGTGACACCATGGCAGTCGACATGTTCATCGAACTGGGCGCGAAAATTAAGGGTGAGACCCAGGACAAGGATTTCAAGGGTAAGGGCGCCTGCGACGTGCTGGCGTGGAGTTGGGGGATGTCGCAGTCCGGCACGACCCACATGGGCCCCGGCGGCGGCGCCGGCAAGGCCAATTTCAACGATATTTCGTTCACCAAGTGGCTCGACAAGGCGACTCCGGCCCTGATGATCGCGTTGGCCAAGGGCTCGCACATCGACGAGTGCAAGCTGACCTGCCGCAAGGCGGGCGAAGGTCAGCAGAAGTATCTCGAAATCACGATGAAGGAATGCATCGTGTCGAGCGTGTCGACTGGCGGCAGCGGTGGCGAGGACAGGTTGACGGAAAATGTCTCCTTGAACTTTGCCGATGTGAAGCTCGAGTACTTCTCGCAGAATGACAAGGGCGTCACTGCTTCCGCCGGCGTATTCGCCTGGAACATCGCCGAGAACGCCGCGAAGGGCTAGTCGCTTCGCCGAGAGCCTCCCCCGCCCGCCGTTGATGCATCTGAGTGCAACCGGCTGGCGCGGGCTGGCTGTGGCTTGCGACAGCCATGCCTCGGGGCCTGTTCTGCACCAGCGGGTTCTGTAGCTGAAATTGCCGCAGAACCGCCGGGGGTATGGCGGAATGGCGTCCGGGCGGAATTCTTGCGACCGGCGCTGTCGCCCGCGACACGTCGGCCAGGCAGGGACAATGCCTGGTGGTCGAGTGTGCCGGCACATGGAAATGATGTATTTCCGTCCGCAAAGGGAAACGATGATGTCTGCCGAAGATAGCTTGCGGAATGGCGACCTGGATCAGGCGCTGACACAATTGCAGGACCGGGTTCGCAAGAGCCCGGGCGAGGCCAAGCCGAGGATATTCCTGTTTCAGCTGCTTGCCGTGTTGGGGCAATGGGAGCGGGCGCTCACCCAACTGAACGTGGCCGGCGAACTTGATCCCGGCGCCTTGGCCATGGTCCAGACTTACCGCGAGGCGTTGAACTGCGAGGTATTGCGCAGCGAGATCTTCGCGGGCAAACGCTCACCACTGATCTTTGGCGACCCGGAGGAGTGGATCGCGCTGATGTTGCAGGCCTTGCAGGCGACCGCCGAAGGTCAGCACGGCCGCGCCCAGGAAACCCGGGACAAGGCCTTCGAGACGGCTCCGGCCATGTCCGGCACCCTGGACGGCCAGCCGTTCGAGTGGATCGCCGATGCCGACCAAAGACTCGGTCCGCTGCTTGAGGCGATCATCAACGGCCGTTACTACTGGGTGCCCTTCCACCGCATCCAGGCCATCCATATCGACGAGCCGGCCGACCTGCGCGACCAGGTCTGGTTGCCGGCATCGCTCACCTTCGCCAACGGCGGCGAAGCAGTGGCCCTGATCCCGACCCGCTACCCGGGTTCGGAAAACTCGACAGAGTCACGCATCCGCCTGGCACGCCTGACCGACTGGCAGGAACTTGCACCCGATGCCTATGCCGGCCTCGGACAACGGATGCTCGCCACCGATCAGGGCGAATACCCGCTCATGGATGTACGCGAAGTGATCCTCGGTTCCGGCCATGGCTGAGGGGGCCGCCTGGGAGCGTCTGTTCCCGTCCCTGCTCGACCGTCTGGTCGACAACGAGCCGGACAAGCGGAGCGAGGCGCGCGATTTCCGTTCCTTTTCCGTGACGCGCCTGCGCGAAAGCGTGCTGCGGGATCTCAACTGGCTGTTCAATGCAACCCAGCATGAGGAAGAGGGCCTCGATCGTTTTCCCCAAGTTCGCCAGTCGGTGATCAATTACGGCATCCCAGCCCTGTCCGGCCGGCCGGCGTCCTCCCTGAATATCCAGGAGGTAGAGCAGATGCTGCGGCGCAGCATCATTGCTTATGAGCCGCGGTTGCTGCCGGACACCGTCAAGGTGAAGGCCGAGGCCGACGAGGCCGGGCTGGCCAGGCACAACGTGATTTCATTCCGCATCGAGGCGCAGATGTGGGCGCAGCCCTATCCGCTCGATCTGCTGCTGCGCACCGAGGTCGACATGGAGAACGGCGCATCGAAGGTCGTGGAGTCGGGGCGTGGCTAAGGCATGAATCCAAGGCTGCTGGACTATTACAACCAGGAACTCCTGCATATCCGCGAGGGGGCGGCGGAGTTCGCCCGGGAGTTTCCCAAGATCGCCGCCCGCCTGGGCCTGGATGCCGATGCCAAGGAATGTCCGGATCCCTATGTCGAACGCCTGCTCGAGGGCTTCGCCTACCTGACGGGCCGGATCCAGCTCAAGATCGATTCCGAGTTTCCCGTCTTCACCCAGAATCTGCTGGAGATGGTCTATCCCGGCTATCAGGCGCCGACCCCGGCCATGGCCATCGTCCAGTTCCAGGTCGATCTCGACGAACCCGGCCTTGCCCAGGGTTTCAATCTGCCGCGCCAGACCGTGCTGCGATCCCGGCTGCAGCCGGGGGAGAGCACCGCCTGCGTGTTCCGGACCGCCCATGCGCTGACGTTCTGGCCGGTTCGGCTCACGGAGGCGCGTTACCATGGCTATCTGCCATCCATCGCCGGCGTCGACCTGCCCAGGGGGGTGCGTGCCGCGTTGAGCCTCAAGCTGCAAAGCACGGCCGGACTGACATTCCGGCAGATCGCGCTGGATCGGCTGACCCTGCATCTTTCCGGCGAGGAGGCTACCGCCCACAAGCTCTATGAACAGATCTGCGCCAATACCGTTGGCGTCCTGATTCGCCCCGGCGATGGCAAGGGCCGATGGTCGGAACTGCTCGGCGGCGAGGCCATACAGCCGGTCGGCTTTACCGACGAAGAGGCGCTGTTGCCGCAATCGCCCCGGGCCTTCGGCGGCTATCGCCTGCTCAAGGAATACAGTGCTTTTCCGGCGCGCTACCTGTTCGTCGACCTGGCCGGACTGAACGCCGCAGTGGCGCGTTGCGAGGGCGACAGCCTGGAGATCATGCTGCTGCTGGACAAGGCCGATGCCACGCTGGAGAAGGTCGTCGATGCTGGCAATTTCGTCCTCAATGCCGTGCCGGTGGTCAACCTCTTCCCCAAGCGGGCCGACCGCATCCATCTCAGCGACAGCAGCCACGAATGCCATATCGTGCCCGAGCGTACGCGGCCGATGGATTACGAGATCAACCAGGTCACCGCAGTGACGGGATATGGCACCGGGGTCGAAGCGCTGCAGGAGTTCGAGCCGTTCTATGCCATCCACGACCAGGTGACGACCCAGGAAGGGGCCTATTACACCCTGCGGCGGACCCCACGCGTGCTGTCTTCGAACCAGAAACTGAAGGGCCCCCGGTCCAGTTATGTCGGCACCGAGGTGTTCGTCTCCCTGGTCAATCCGGCCCAGGCACCCTATTCGTCCGAACTTGCCCAGATATCGGTCAGCACCCTCTGCTCGAACCGGGACCTGCCCCTGTTCCTGTCCCTGGGCAACAACAATGATTTTTCCCTGGAGGTGGCGGCCCCGGTCAGCGGTGTCCGCTGCATCAAGGGGCCGTCGCGCCCGGTCGCCCCGGTCCTGGAAGGCGAGACCCCCTGGCGCCTGATCAGCCACCTCTCGCTGAACTACCTTTCCCTGATCGATGCCGGTCCTCGGGAGGGTGCGGTGGCTCTGCGCGAGGTCCTTGGCCTCTACGGCCTGGATCTGCACTCGCCCCTGCGCAAGCAGCTGGAGGGGGTGCAGTCGGTCGGCGCCCGCCAGATCATCTCCCGCATCCCGTCGGCGTCCGCCGGGCCGATTGCCTTCGCTCGCGGCGTCGAGATACAGCTGACCTTCGATGAGCGCCCCTTCGAGGGCAGCGGCATCTTTCTGCTCGGGACCGTGCTGGAGCGCTTCTTCGCCCGCCATGTCTCGCTCAATTCATTTACCCAGACCGTGCTGCATTCCACCAGCCGCGGGGAGATCAAACGATGGCCGGTGAGACTCGGACAGAGACAGGTGCTCTAGGCCTGCTCGGTCGCCTGGCCGAGAAGCCCTATTCCTTCGGCTTCTTCCAGGCGCTGCGGCGGATCGAGTGTGCCGATCCGGAAAAGCCGCGCATCGGCACGTCGAAACGCCTGAAGGACGACCTCCTGCGGCTGGCTCAGGAACCCTCCATGGCCTTTGCGCCATCCACGCTGCGGGTCCTGGAGATGCCGCGGGACGGCCGGCCGGGCCGGTTGCAGGTCAGCTTTCTCGGCCTGCTCGGCCCCAATGGCCCGCTGCCGCTGCACCTGACCGAGTACGCGCGCGACCGTCAGCGCAACCAGGGCGATCCCACCCTGGTGCGTTTTCTCGATGTCTTCCACCACCGCCTGCTGTCGCTGTTTTATCGCGCCTGGGCGCGCTCGCAGCCCACCGTCAGTCTCGACCGTCCGAAAGACGACGCCTTCGGCCACTATCTGGGTGCCTTCGGCGGCCTGGGCATGGAGAGCCTGCGCGGCCGCGACAGCCTGCCGGACTATGCCAAGATTGCCTTCACCGGCCTGTTTGCCCGCCAGGTCAGGAATGCCGAGTCCCTGGAGGTGATGCTGGCCAGTTACTTCCGGGTGCCGGCGCGGATCGAGCAGTGCCACGGCCACTGGTTGCCCTTGCCGCACGATACCCAGAGCCATCTGGGCAGACACGAAGCCACCGCGCAACTCGGGGTTTCCGCCGTCCTGGGCGAACGCATGTGGGATGTGCAGAGCAAGTTCCGTATTGTCCTGGGGCCGCTTGAACTCAAGGACTACGAACGCTTCCTGCCCGGCCGGGAGAGCCTGCGGCGGCTATCCGACTGGGTCCGCAACTATGTCGGCTACGAGTTCGACTGGGACCTGAAACTGGTGCTGAAGAAGGGGGAGGTGCCATGGTTCGGGCTCGGCGGCGGCACCTGCCTGGGCTGGACGACCTGGCTGGGTACTCGTCAGAGCAACGGCGACGCCGGCGATATGGAGCTATGCGGTGGCCAGGCTGGCGCGCGGCTCTGAGCGGCGGCGGGGGCGAGCCGCGCGCCCGATTGGTGCCTGGGGGCCGCATGGCTAGGCCAGCCAATGCCCTGCAATGCAGCGCCGCCGAGGCAATGGCGCACAATCAGCAAATGTCGGTGTTGAGCCTGTTCTCGAGACCGATGTCCTATGCGAATCTGGGACCGACGAGCTATTACGGCGCCAGCGCGGAAATCGATTTCTTCGAAGTACCCTATAGCGAGGAATTCGCCCTGGACGGGCCTGTGCTCGCGGCGTTGCTGAGCAATCTGGCCCAGTCGGACCCGGATGCCGCCTTGCAACTCATGGTACCCGCACAGGCGTTGCCGGGCGCGACGGTGGCCCAGCACCAGGCCGACCAGGCCTTCGAACCGATCTGGCAGTCCTTCCAGGATTCCCTGGTCGGCGGCGGCAACCTGCCCGGGAACCTCCATGGCAACGTCGAGGCGGCCTTGCGTGCCGCTTGGCGACGCCAGGCCCTGCAGGGCTTCAAGAATTTGCGTGGCGGCTCGCAGCAGGCCATCGCCCTGGGCAGCAATGTCTTCATGACGGCACGCAGGATAGGCGCACGCGGCGACATCCGCCCGGGTGCGCAAATCCGCGTGGTGGTAAAGAACCTGCCGGTCAGTGTGGTCCATCAATTACCCGTGCCATTCGGGCCGAGCCACGGCGGGCGGGTCGGCCAGTTGCGTGCGCATCCGCTGGACATGAAAAAAATGGCGGCGGCGGCGGATGCCATTGCCGATGCGCGCATCAAATCGACCCGCTTTCTGCGCGGCGCAAGCACCCGGCTGGGCGGCGGCATGCTTGCCTTCGGCCCCAGCGCGGCCATCGATTTCCATGCCAGCGCCAGTTTCCAAAATGGCCGTTTGAGTTTCGATCGGAAGGAATTCCTGATTCGTTCCGCGAAGAGTCAGAGCGGCAACGTCGTAGGTGTCGCCTCCGGCGCTGCCGTCGCCGCGGGGGCGGTCGGCTTGGGACTGGTGTCGGCGGTGGGGTGGCCAATCATATTGATAGGCCTCGGCGCGGGCATCGTGGCGCAAACGGTCTGGGGCTCGACCGGGATGGATGCAGCGGCCGAGGACATGGCCAGAAAGGCCTTGAAGTAACCGCCATGCTGTTTCCGCCAGACAACTTCCAACCCGCCGCGGCCCGGCTATATCTCTGGCAGATCGGCCTGGCCCCGGCCGTGTGCGTGCTCGCCGTGTTCGGCGGGTGGGCCGCCATGCTGGTGTTTCTGGCCCTGATCGTGCCCGGCGTGCTCGCCGGCGGCGCGGCGGCCTGGTTGTCGGTGTACGGCAGTCGGCATGCGATCCTGGGCGGGCTGACGATCTGGTGCTTCTTCTATCTGCCCCTGGCCATGGCGCTGCCTCTGCTGCCGTCAGTGGCGGGCGGCCGGGGCGTTAGCGGCGCGGCGCTGGCCGTGGCGGGCATTCAGGCTTTGGTGCTGCTGGCCGCGACCGTCTGGTTCTGGTGGCGCAGCCCGCTGCCGGGGCCCGGGGCAAGACAGGTCGACTGGCCGGGGGTGCGCATCGATCTGGCCAAGCGGTTGATCCGGCGCAGCGAGGCGCCGTCTTCGCTCAAGTTGGGTGGTGCCGCCGCGGCCCTGGCCAGCGTGCCGCTCTACCACGCCCTGCAGCCTTACCTTGAATCCGGCGCCGGGCTCACCGCCCTGGCCCTGGCCATGAATCTGCTGTTTGCCGGCCTGGCCGCCGTCACCGTCGCACGGCCGCTTGCCCAGGGGTTGCGCTTGCGCGCCATCGAACGGGAATCGGGCCTCTGCGTGACCGGACAATTGCCGGAACTGGAGCGCCTGCGGCAACGGTACGCCATCGGCCGCTGGCTGCGCCGCCAGGTGCCGCTCAGCCGAGGCGGTGGCGGGCAGGCTTGGCCCGGGGTGGAAAAAGGATGAGGAGTGAGGCAGGCAGCATTAGGCAGGTGTAACTGATAAGTCCGGCCAGCAGACCAGGGGCCGACAATCGATCAATCAACCAAATGGTGGTATTGCTATGAGTGAGATCAGCCGCGTTTCCCTGTTCGGCAAATTGAACCCCCTGGCCTACAAGGCTGTCGAGGGGGCTACCGTGTTCTGCAAGCTCCGGGGCAACCCCTATGTGGAGTTGGTGCACTGGCTGCATCAGATCTTCCAGAGCCAGGACAGCGACATGCACCGCATCATCAAGCATTTCGAGATCGATGCCTCGCGCCTGGTGGCCGACATGACCACGGCACTGGACGCCCTGCCACGCGGCGCAACGGCGATCTCCGACTTCTCGCCCAATATCGAGGAGGCAGTCGAACGCGGCTGGGTGTTCGGCACCCTGATGTTCGGCGAGGGTGCCGTGCGCACCGGCCACCTCCTGGTCGGCGGCATGAAGACGCCGACCCTGCGCAATGCCCTGCTGGCGATCTCGGGTGAGTTCAAGAAGATCAAGGCGGACGACCTGGTCGAGGGTTTCCGCAGCCTCGTTTCCGGTTCGCCCGAGGATGTCCTGGCCGCCCAGGACGGCTCCCAGGTCGGCGGCGGGGTGGCGCCGGGCGAGTCCAGCGGGGCCATCGCGCCGGCCGCCATGGGCAAGCAGGAGGCGCTCAAGAAATTCACCGTCAACATGACCGAGCAGGCCCGCAACGGCAAACTCGACCCCATCGTCGGCCGCGACGAGGAGATCCGCCAGATCGTCGACATCCTGATGCGCCGGCGCCAGAACAACCCGATCCTGACCGGCGAGGCCGGGGTCGGCAAGACCGCCGTGGTGGAGGGCTTTGCCGGACGCATCGCGCGTGGCGACGTGCCGCCGCAACTGAAGGACGTCGAACTGCTGTCGCTTGATATCGGCCTCCTGCAGGCCGGCGCGAGCATGAAGGGCGAGTTCGAGCAACGCCTGCGCTCGGTGATCGAGGAGGTGCAGGCCTCGCCCAAGCCGATCATCCTGTTCATGGACGAGGCCCACACCCTGGTCGGTGCCGGCGGCGCCGCCGGCACCGGCGATGCCGCCAACCTGCTCAAGCCGGCCCTGGCGCGCGGCACCCTGCGCACGGTGGCGGCCACCACCTGGGCCGAGTACAAGAAATACTTCGAGAAGGATCCGGCCCTGACCCGGCGCTTCCAGGTCGTCCAGGTCGAGGAGCCGTCCGAGCACAAGGGCATCCTGATGATGCGCGGCGTCGCCAGCACCATGGAGAAACACCACAAGGTGCAGATCCTCGACGAGGCCCTGGAGGCCTCGGTCAAGCTGTCGCACCGCTACATCCCGGCCCGCCAGTTGCCCGACAAGTCGGTCAGTCTGCTCGACACCGCCTGCGCCCGGGTCGCCGTCAGCCTGCACGCCGTGCCGGCCGAGGTCGACGACAGCCGCAAGCGCATCGATGCCCTGGAGACCGAGCAGCAGATCATCGCCCGCGAGAAGAGCATCGGCATCGAGGTGGTCGGACGTGAGACCCAGGTCAACGAGCAGTTGCATGACGAGCACGAGCGTCTGGCCGCCCTGGATATCCGCTGGGCCGAGGAAAAGGCCCTGGTCGACGAACTGCTCGCCACCCGTGCCAAGCTGCGCGGCCAGGTCGGGGCGGTGGAAGGCACCGGCAGCCAGCTGGAAAATGCCGCCGATGCCGCGGCCAAGGCGGTGGAAGCACCGCAGCTGTCCGAGGAGGAACGCCAGGCCCTGCTCGAGCAACTCAAGGTACTGCAGACCAAGCTGACCGAACTGCAGGGCGAGCACCCGCTCATCCTGCCCACCGTCGACTACCAGGCGGTGGCCAGCGTGGTGGCGGACTGGACCGGCATCCCGGTGGGGCGCATGGCCAAGAACGAGGTCGAGACCATCCTCAACCTGCCCAAGCTGCTCGGTCAGCGCATCATCGGCCAGGACCATGCCCTGGAGATGATCTCCCGGCGCATCCAGACCTCGCGCGCCGGCCTCGACAACCCCGGCAAGCCGATCGGCGTGTTCATGCTCGCCGGCACCTCCGGCGTCGGCAAGACCGAGACCGCCCTGGCCCTGGCCGAGGCGCTCTACGGCGGCGAGCAGAACGTCATCACCATCAACATGAGCGAGTACCAGGAGGCGCATACCGTCTCCACCCTCAAGGGCGCGCCTCCGGGCTATGTCGGCTACGGCGAGGGCGGCGTCCTGACCGAGGCGGTGCGGCGCCGGCCCTACAGCGTGGTGCTGCTCGACGAGGTGGAGAAGGCCCACCCGGACGTGCACGAGATCTTCTTCCAGGTCTTCGACAAGGGCTGGATGGAGGACGGCGAAGGCCGGGTGATCGACTTCAAGAACACCCTGATCCTGCTCACCACCAACGCCGGCACCGACCTGATCACCAGTCTGTGCAAGGATCCCGAGCTGATGCCGGAACCGGATGCGATCGCCAAGGCTCTGCGCGAGCCCTTGCTCAAGGTCTTCCCGCCGGCGCTGTTGGGGCGTCTCGTGGTCATCCCCTACTACCCGCTCAACGACGTCATGATCGGCACCATTACCCGTCTGCAACTGGGTCGCATCGCGAAGCGGGTCAAGGAAAACCACAAGATCCCGTTCACCTATGACGAAGAGGTGGTCAAACTCATCGCCAGTCGCTGCACCGAACTGGAAAGCGGTGGCCGCATGATCGACTCCATCCTGACCAACACCATGCTGCCGCGCATCAGCGAGGAGTTCCTGCGGCGGATGATTGAAGAAAAGCCCATAGAGCGGGTACATGTCAGCGTGGTCGACGGGGATTTCGGCTATGCCTTCGATTGAGGCGTTTTGACAGGCAGGCCCTGGCTGCTGACAAGCGGTTATTACTCAAACCCAAGGTGGTTACTGGAGATACGACATGCCGGATAAGACGTTATGGAAACCAGCGCAAGGGCCTTCGGCTGGTTTGGTACAGCAGCATTTCGTTGCGGCCCGGCTCGAACAGCTCTATCGCCGGGACAAGTCGTTGGAAAAAAATCTGAGCGAGATCCTGTCCCGGCACCCTTTGCTGGCCTCGCAGAAGCTGAAGGGCGACAAGTGGCTGCAGGTGTACGACAAGATCACCTCCAGCCTGCAGAAGGCGGACTTGACGATCAACTTCGAAGCCGACAGCTGGTTTAAGCAGGAAAACAAATATGACTCCTACTCCCAGATGTACGAACGCGCCGTGGGTGCTGATGGCAAGGTATTCCTGAAGGATGACAAGCAGAATCCTGCCGATATGCGGGCGAGAACGGATGACAAGGTGACGTTTCCAGTCATGGCGCCGGGGGGCTCGCCAACGCCGCAGCGGGGCCTCATGCCCGGGCGGCAGGGGCAGCAGCGCGTCGAGAGCCAGATGAGGTTCGGCAAATTCACGAACAAGACTGAATTACAGAGCGATGGCACGACCAAGAAGGGGGTCGTATCCAACAATCCGCACTTCAATCCGAAGACCAAGCAGGTGTTTGCGGCACTCAACTATGGCCGAAGGCCCCGGGGCAGTTGCACCGGATATGGGGCAAGCCACATGGTCCTGAACCCCAAGTTCAAGCTCAATGCCGTGTACTTTGGCGGGGATACTTTTTTCATAGAACGCCATGGCGCCAAGGCCCAGGTTGCCTATCACACCCTTGGTGCAGTCATCGCCTGCGCGTTCCCCGACCTGGTCACCGACATCCTCAAGAGTTGCTACCAGGGCGCCACCCTGCCGGACACCGCGACCGGGACCCTGCTGCTGGAAGGGCATTTGTTTGCTCCCCTGACCTTCACCGGCAACATCTCGACGATCTATCTCAGTGCTCGGCCGGCCTCGGTCGAGGCGACGAACGCGAAGAAGTTCGCCGCCAAGCACCACGCCAAACTGGTGTTCGTATGAGAGCGTTTGTATCGATGGGGCTTCGCCCAAACAGGCAACACAACGCCTATGCGAAGGCAGGCGACTTAT
>JAQTLU010000028.1 GCA_028714735.1 Gallionellaceae bacterium
AACGTGAAACATTTCGTGGCCGGCGTGCGCGCCGCCCTGGACAAGTAAGGAAACGACCATGAGCTGGTTCCAGAAGATCATCCCCCCCAAGATTCAGCGCCGTGTCGAGGCGGCAACGAAAAAGAACCAGGTGCCCGAAGGCCTGTGGAGCAAGTGCGCCTCCTGCGAGGAGGTGCTCTACCGGGCCGAACTGGAGAAACACCTCGACGTGTGCCCGAAGTGCGGCCACCACAACCGCATCGGCGCGCGCCAGCGCCTGAACTACTTCCTCGACGAGGAGGGCCGACTGGAGATCGGCGCCAACGTGGTGCCGGTGGACAGCCTCAAGTTCAAGGACAGCAAACGCTATATCGACCGGCTCACCGAGGCCACCCAGGCGGTGTCGGAGACCGATGCCCTGGTCGCCATGGCCGGCAGCGTGCTGGGCCAGTCGGTGGTGGCGGCGGCCTTCGAGTTCCGCTTCATGGGCGGTTCCATGGGTTCGGTGGTGGGTGAGCGGTTCAGCCGCGCCGTGCAGGCGGCCCAGGAGGCCCGCTGCCCGTTCGTCTGCTTCTCGGCCAGCGGCGGCGCGCGCATGCAGGAAGGCCTGCTGTCGCTGATGCAGATGGCCAAGACCTCGGCGGCGCTGACCCAGCTTTCCGCCCATCGCCTGCCGTTCATTTCCATCCTGACCGACCCGACCATGGGCGGTGTTTCGGCCAGCTTCGCCATGCTGGGCGACGTGATCATCGCCGAACCCAGGGCCCTGATCGGCTTCGCCGGCCCGCGCGTGATCGAGCAGACGGTACGCGAGACCCTGCCGGAAGGCTTCCAGCGTGCCGAATTCCTGCTCGATCATGGTGCCGTCGATCTCATCGTCGATCGCCGTGAAATGCGGGCCACCGTCGCCAATCTGCTGGCGCAACTGATGCGTCGTCCCTCCGCCTGACGTGAGCGCCTCCGGGGGGACTTCCCCCATGGGATTGCCGGGCTGGCTGGCCAGCCTGGAGTTGCGCCATGCCAAGGCCATCGACCTCGGTCTGGAGCGGGTAGGGCAGGTCTGGCAAAGGCTGGGCGTGCGGCCGGTCTTCCCGATCGTCACGGTGGGCGGCACCAACGGCAAGGGCTCGGTCTGCGCCTATCTGGAGGCCATGCTGATCGAAGCCGGCTACCGGGTCGGCTGCTACACCTCGCCGCACATCCTGCGCTTCAGCGAACGGATCAGGGTGGCCGGCCGCGAACTGGCCGACGAGGCGATCGTCGAGGCCCTGGACGCGGTCGAAGCGGTCCGCGGCGACATTTCCCTGACCTATTTCGAGCACACCACGCTGGCCGCCATGTGGCTGTTCCAGCGCCGGGGGATCGATGTCGCCGTGCTTGAAGTCGGCCTCGGCGGCCGGCTCGACGCGGTCAACCTGTTCGATGCCGATTGCGCCGTGGTGACGCCGGTCGATCTCGATCATATGGATTATCTCGGCAGCGACCGGGAATCGATCGGCCATGAGAAGGCGGGGATATTCCGGCCGGGCCGTCCGGCGATCTGTGCCGACCCGGAACCGCCGGCCAGCCTGCCGGGGCATGCCCGTGGCATCGGCGCCCGCCTGCTCAGGCTGGGCCATGAATTCCGGGTCGAGCGCGGCGCAACAGACTGGCTCTGCCGGGTCGAAGGGCGTGTCTACCCGGCCTTGCCGCTGCCCGGGATGTCGGGAGAACACCAGTTCGGCAATGCCGCGGCCGCCATCGCGGCGCTGGATGCCCTGCGCGAACGCCTGCCGGCGACCGTGGCGGCGATCCGCTCCGGACTGGCCCGGGCCAGGATGCCCGGCCGTTTCCAGGTGGTCGGCAAGGCGCCGTTGCGCATCCTCGATGTCGCCCACAACCCGCATGCCGCACGGGCGCTGGCCGCCAGTCTGGCCGCCGTGCCGGGGGGCGGACGCCGCCTGGCGGTGTTCGCCATGCTGGCCGACAAGGACGCCGACGGCGTGATCGAGCATCTGGCCGGGGTGATCGATCACTGGTTCCTGGCCGGGCTCGAGGGCCAGCGCGGCCGGCCGGTTGCCGCGCTGGCCGAGTTGTTCGCCGCTCGCGGCCTGCCCCATACGGCCTGTCCGGATGTCGGCACGGCCTGGCGCACGGCCTGTCAGGAGGCCGGGCCGGCTGATACAATTGCAGCCTTTGGTTCCTTCCATACGGTCGCCGAGGTCATGGCGCTCATCCCGGACAATCAAGATGGCTGAAACAACCCCTACTGCGGAAGAGCTGGCCCTGCGGCGCCGGGCCCGTCGTCGCCTGGTCGGCGCGGTGGCCCTGGCCCTGGTGGCCGTGGTCGTCCTGCCCATGGTGTTCGACTCCGAACCGCGTCCCCTGGGCGACAAGGTCGATATCCGGATTCCCGACCAGAAGACGCCATTCGAACCGGCAGCCATGCCCGCCCCGGTGGTGACCAGTTCCGAGCCGGCTCCGGAGGAGACAACCCCTGCGAGCCTGCCGCAAGAGGCCGACAAGCCGGAAGCCAAGCCTGAAGTGAAGGCGGCGCCGGCCGTCAAACCGGCAGCCAAACCCGAGACCAGGACCCCTCCAGCGAGCAAAGTGGCCAGCAAACCTGAGCCCAAGCCTGAACCCAAACCCGAAGCCAGGCCGGCAGAAACCAAGCCGGTTGCCACGGACAAGCCAGGCGATGCCTATTTCCTGCAGCTTGGCGTGTTTTCCAGCCAGGCCAATGCAACACAGATGATCGCCAAGGCCAAGGTTGCCGGATTCAAGGCCTCGTCCATCCAGGTCGGCAGCCAGTACAAGGTCCGGATCGGGCCGGTCCCCGAGCGCGACAGGGCGCTCGACTATCAGGCCAAGCTGAAGGCCAAGGGACTGGACAATGTGCTGGTCGAGCCATGACCCTGGATGCCTCGGTCGACCGCTTCTCAGCGGGGATGGCTACATGATCCTGTCGACGGAATGGGTCCCCATGCTGTGCTGCCGCTACAGGGCGCCTCGCACGTCCATCACGCATGGCGGCGTTGCGCCATGCTGAACGCGCGATGCATCCCTGTTCAACCGAGGTATCCAGGGTGACCGCCATCGACTGGATCGCCCTGGCCGTCCTGGCCGGTTCGCTGGTCATGGGCCTGATGCGCGGCTTCGTGCGCGAGGCGTTTTCGCTGGCGGCCTGGATCGTCGCCTTTCTGGCGGCCCGGGCGTTCTCGCCGACCCTGGCGGGGCTGATCCCGGGTATCGCCCAGGAGGGGCTGCGCCAGGCGGCGGCCATCGTGCTGATCGTCATCGGCGTGCTGATTCTGGCCCATCTCCTGGCGGCCATGCTGGCGAGCCTGTTGAAGATGGTCGGCCTGGGCGGTCTCGACAGCATGCTGGGCATGCTGTTCGGGGTGGTCCGTGCGGTCGTGGTATTGGTGTTGCTGACGCTGGTGGCCGGGCTGACCGCGCTGCCGCGCTCAGAGGCCTGGCGGGCCTCGCTGGTGCATGGCCCGCTCGAAATCGTCGCTCATAAAGTCATTCCCTGGCTGCCGAAGGATCTGGCGGCCTTGATCCGTTTTGCATAGGTGCTGCCATGTGCGGAATCATCGGTGTCGTTTCCAGTCAACCCGTCAATCAGCTGCTCTATGACGGGCTCCAGTTGTTGCAACATCGCGGCCAGGATGCGGCGGGCATCGTCACCGCCGACGGCAGCAAGTTCCACATGCACAAGGGCATGGGCATGGTGCGCGACGTGTTCCGCACCCGCGACATGCGCAACCTGATGGGCAATGCCGGGATCGGCCACGTCCGTTATCCGACCGCTGGTTCCGCCTCCAGCCCGGCCGAGGCGCAGCCGTTCTACGTCAACTCGCCGTTCGGCATCGTCCTGGGTCACAACGGCAATCTGACCAATACCGACGAGTTGCTGGAAACCCTGTTCATGGAAGACCTGCGCCACGTCAACACCGCTTCCGATTCGGAAGTGCTGCTGAACGTCCTGGCGCATGAACTCCAGGCCGCGGTGCGCGGCCACCGCCTGACCGTGGACGATGTCTTCACGGCCGTGGCCGGCGTGCATCGGCGCTGCCGGGGCGCCTACGCCGTGGTGGCCATGATCGCCGGTTTCGGCCTGCTGGCCTTCCGCGACCCGCATGGCATTCGCCCGCTGGCGTTCGGCACCCAGGTCACCTCGACCGGCCAGGACTGGATGGTGGCCTCGGAGAGCGTGGCCCTGGAGGCGAACGGTTTCCACGTCGAGGGCGATGTCGCTCCCGGCGAGGCGATGCTGATTACCCTGGATGGCCAGGTGCATAACCGCCAGTGCACCCTGGAGGCCAAATTCACCCCCTGCATCTTCGAATACGTCTACTTCGCCCGACCGGATTCGGTGATCGACGGCGCCTCGGTCTATGAAACCCGTCTGCGCATGGGTGAATACCTGGCCGAGAAGATCAAGCGCGACTACGGCCATCTGCAGATCGACGTGGTGGTCCCGATTCCGGATACCAGCCGTCCATCCGCCCTGCAACTGGCCAACAAGCTGAACATCTCCTATCGGGAAGGCTTCATCAAGAACCGCTACATCGGCCGCACCTTCATCATGCCGGGCCAGTCGGTGCGCAAGAAGTCGGTGCGTCAGAAGCTCAACGCCATGTCGCTGGAATTCCGCGGCAAGAACGTGCTGCTGGTCGACGACTCCATCGTGCGCGGCACCACCAGCCGGGAGATCATCCAGATGGCGCGCGATTCCGGCGCCCGCGCGGTCTATTTCGCTTCGGCCAGCCCGCCGGTTCGGTACCCCAATGTCTACGGCATCGACATGCCGACCCGGCGCGAACTGCTGGCCAACGACCGCACCGACGAAGAGATTGCCCTGGAGATCGGGGCCGACGCGGTCATCTACCAGGACATGGCCGACCTGATCAAGGCGATTCAGGAAGTGAACCCCAAACTCACCGCGTTCGACGCCTCCTGCTTCGATGGCTGCTATGTCACCGGCGATGTCTCGGAAGAATACCTGGCCAGGCTGGAAGGCATGCGCGACGGCTCCGTGCCGGTGGCCTCGTCGCTGCCGACCCGGCAACTGGACCTCAATCTGGCGACAGGATAGGCATGGCGGAAACCTCTCCCTACGTGGTCTGGCACCACGCCACGGTCACCCGTGCCCGGCGCGAGGCGCTCAATGGCCATCGCCCTGGCGTGGTCTGGTTCACCGGCCTGTCCGGTGCCGGCAAGTCCACCCTGGCCCATGCGGTCGAGGAGGCCTTGCACCGGTCCGGCTGCCGCACCTATGTCTTCGACGGCGACAACGTCCGCCATGGCCTGTGTGCCGACCTGGGTTTCTCGATCGAGGACCGGACCGAGAACATCCGCCGCATCGGCGAGATGACCAAACTGTTCACCGAGGCCGGCGTCATTGCCCTGACCGCCTTCATCTCGCCGCTGCGCGCCGATCGCGACCGGGTACGCCAACTGGTCGGCGACGATTTCATCGAGGTGTACGTCAAATGCCCGCTGGGGGTCTGCGAGGCGCGCGACGTCAAGGGCATGTACGCCAAGGCGCGCCAGGGCCTGATCAAGGAATTCACCGGCATCTCCTCGCCTTATGAGGAGCCCGAACAGCCCGAACTGGTCATCGATACCTCGCGGACGGATCTGGATGAGTCGGTACGGCAGGTGGTCGAGTTGTTGCGGGCACGGAGTCTGGTACCGGCATGACGGCAGAATTCGACCCGGCGACCCTGGCGGTGCGCGCGGGTACCCTGCGTACCGAATACCAGGAACACTCCGAGGCGCTGTTCCTGACCTCCAGCTTCGTATTCGGCAGCGCGGCGGAGGCGGCGGCACGCTTTTCCGGGGCCGAGCCCGGCAACATCTACGCCCGCTTCACCAACCCGTCGGTGACCATGTTCGAGCAGCGCCTGGCCGCCCTGGAGGGGGCCGAGCGCTGCGTCGCCTTCGCCTCCGGCATGGCGGCCATCCTGGCCACCGTGATGGGGTTGATGAAGGCCGGCGAGCATGTGGTCGCCTCGCGTTCGATCTTCGGTTCGACGGTGCAGTTGTTCAGCAACATCATGAGCCGGTTCGGCGTCGAGACCAGCTTCGTCTCGCCCACCGACCCGGAGGAATGGCGCCGTGCCGTGCGGCCGCAGACGCGGCTGTTCTTCCTGGAGTCGCCGTCCAATCCGCTCACCGAGGTGAGCGACATCCGCGCCATCGCCGCCATCGCCCACGACAGCGGGGCGTGGCTGGCGGTCGACAACTGCTTCTGCACGCCGATCCTGCAACGGCCGTTGGAGATGGGTGCCGACATCGTCATCCACTCCGCCACCAAGTATCTCGACGGCCAGGGCAGGGTGCTGGGCGGTGCGGTGCTGGGCAGCAATGCCCTGATGGAAGGCGTCTACACCTTCCTGCGCACGGCCGGCCCGACCCTGTCGGCGTTCAACGCCTGGGTCCTGCTCAAGGGCATGGAAACCCTGCCGATCCGGATGCAGGCCCATTCCGCCAACGCACTGGAACTGGCGACCTGGCTCGAACGGCAAGCGGGCGTCGAGCGGGTGCTCTATCCCGGCCTGTCCTCGCATCCCCAGCATGGCCTGGCCATGAGCCAGCAGAGCACGGGTGGCGGCATCGTCGCGTTTGAACTGGCCGGCGGCAAGGATGCCGCCTGGAAGCTGATCGATAACACCCGGCTGATGTCGATCACCGCCAACCTGGGCGATACCCGCACCACCATCACCCATCCCGCCACCACCACCCACGGCCGCCTGTCGCCGGAGCAGCGTGCTGGCGCCGGCATCGGCGACGGCCTGATCCGCATCGCGGTGGGACTGGAATCGGTGGCGGACCTGAAGGCCGACCTGGCACGCGGCCTGGCGCTGATCTAGTAGTCGACCAGCGTACAGCCGGCGGCATCGCAGCGCAGGTAGCCGCCCTTGCCGTCATACCAGTCGGGCAGTACCCAGCGTTCGCAGGCCTGGCCATCGACGGTCAGGTCGTGCCGGGCAGGGCGATGGGTGTGGCCATGGATCATGCGCCGACAGCCGGATTGCCTGAAGGCCTCGGCCACCGCCTCGGCACTGACGTCCATGATCTCGCCCAGCTTGCCGCCCTTGGCGGACTCGCTTTGCTCACGCATCTGTCGCGCCATGGCCAGGCGTTCGGCCAGGGGCTTGGTCAGGACCGCCTGCTGCCAGGCCGGGTTGCGGACCTGCTGGCGGAATTGCTGGTAGACCCGATCGTCGGTGCACAGGCTGTCGCCGTGCAGGACCAGGGCAGGGCTGCCGTGCAGGTCGACCACGCTGGGGTCGGGCAGCAGCGTGGCGCCCGTGGCCCGGCAGAATTCGCTGCCGAGCATGAAATCGCGGTTGCCATGGACCAGGAACAGTTTGATGCCCTGGTCGCTCAGGCGGCGCAAGGCATCAACGATCGCATCCGGGAAGCCGGTGGCGAGGAAATCGTCGCCCGGCCAGGCCTCGAACAGGTCGCCCAGGATGTAGATCGCCTCGGCGCCCGGGCCTGTTTCTTCGATCAGGCGGAGAAAACGTGCAACCGTCGCCGGTTGTTCCGGCGCCAGGTGCAGGTCGGACAGGAAAAGGCTATACGGCGTATCAGCCTTCAACCACTTCCGCCCGTTCGATCACCACGTTCTCGACCGGCACGTCCTGATGGCCCATGCGGGAACCAGTGCGGACCTTCTTGATGCTGTCCACCACGTCCATGCCCTCGACCACCTTGCCGAACACGCAGTAGCCGTACCCTTGCGCGGTGGGCTCGGTATAGTCGAGGAAGCCGTTGTCGCTGATGTTGATGAAGAACTGGCTGGTGGCCGAATGGGGGTTGGGCGTACGTGCCATGGCGACGCTGTAGGCCACGTTCTTGAGGCCGTTGTGGGCTTCGTTCTGGACCGGCAGGCGGGTCGGTTTCTGCTCCATGTCCGGGGTGAAGCCGCCGCCCTGGATCATGAAGCCGTCGATGACGCGATGGAAGATGGTACCGTCGTAGTGGCCTTCGCGGGCGTATTGCAGGAAGTTGGCGACGCTGTCGGGCGCCTTCTCGGCGTCGAGTTGCAGGGTGATGACGCCCTGGTTGGTGTGCAGCTTGACCATGGTGAGTGTCCTGTCAGGAAGAAAAATCAGTTGTTGCTGGCAATGCTGGGTGCGGATTCCAGGCTCTTTTCCAGGGCGATGCGCCACTGGCGGTTGTCCAGCTTGAGATAGAGACGCTTGCGGGTCACGTCGTGGAGTTTGTCGCTGGCATAATCCTGGGTGAAATTCACCACGGCAAGATCATCGGAAGGATAAAGAAACAGGCTGAAGTCGGACAGACTGACCTTGATCCAGCCTTTCTGAACGATATTCTTGCGTTTGCTGTCGGCCCAGGCGCGGCCTGCCCGGCTCAGGAAACCGTCGGTATAGCGGTTCAGGAAACGGTCGGCATCCTGATGTTGCCAGTCGGATTGCCAGGCTTCGATGGCCGCCATGATTTCCTTCCGGGCGGCCAGCCAGGCAGTGCGGTCGAGCCATTCAGTCTGGTCGGCGATGACGATGGGGGTGGCGTTCGGCTGGATGAAGCGGCTGATTTCCATGTAGTCCGGGTTGGCGACGACCAGACAGCCCTCGCTGGTCTTGGGCGGCCGGCTATAGGTATTGGGCGGCACGCCGTGCAGCCAGATGCCGTGGCCGCTGTTGCCCTGGGTAGCGTCCCACTCGTTGGGATAGCTGAGCGGGAAGGCGCCGGCACCGTAGAACGGCGTCAATTCACGGCGGGGCTTTTCGGCTGTCACGTTATAGACCCCGGAAGGGGTCTTCTTGTCGCCCTCGGAACGCTTGTCGACGCCGTTGCGGCCGACCGAAACGTAATAGTCCCGGATCAACCGGGGCTCGCCGTTGACGTTTTCGAATATGTACAGCCGGGCCCGGCTGGCATCGGCAAGCAGGGCGTACTTCTGGTTGGCGGAGAGTTGCAGTATCTGCTTCGGCAGCTTGTCCGGATCGGGCTGGTCCAGATAACGCATCAGCCTGACCTTGGCCTCATCCTTCAGATCGTTGAGCGCCAGCTTGTTTGGCGTTTTCGGTGTGCCGCCGAATGAGGCCAGCGCACCCGCCTTGGCCTGGAGCAGGTCGCCCTTGATCAGGTAGGCCAGCTTGAAGTCGGGGCGCATGGCAATCAGGCGATCGACATTGGCCAGGGCGGAGTCGGTCCGGCTGGCGCGGATGTCCTCGATGGTCGAGGCGACCAGGTGATCCAGCGACGGGCTGTAATGATTCACGTCGGCCGAGGCGAGGCGGATTTCCTCGGTCTGGCCGCAACTGGTGGTCAGGAACACCAGGCAGATGATTGCCGGCAGAGAGAAACGCATCTGGGGGGTCACCAGGGGTTAACGCTCAGACATGATCTTCCAGCTGCCCGCCTGATTTTCCAGGGTCAGCGTCTTGCGGGCGGTGCTTTTCAGCACGTTGGACTCGTATTGTTGCTTGAAGGTGACCGTCGCCTGGGTGGCGTTGCCGTTTACCGTCAGGTCCGAAACCTCGACCTTGATGTACTCGGGATTGGTCAGCCGCTGATTGCGCTGGGCTTCCCATGCCGCCCGGCTCATTCGGCCCGGAGGGTCGAAATTGGCGGCGTAAAAGGACAGGTAGGCGGGCACATCGCGACGGCTCCATGCCGCGGCCCAGTCCTCGACGGTCTTGGTCAGGGCAACCGTGCTGGGCGCCGTCGTGTCGATGGTTTTTACCGGCGGCGCGGGTTGCATGTCGCGGGTGACCGAGGCTTCCTGGCTGAGTGTCGCGGTCTTGACCGCACCGGGCCGGCTGGCCGGCTTGGCCTTTTCGATCCCGGCCGGGGTGAAGATGTCCTTGACCAGGGCGAGCTTCATCTGGGCCGAGGTGTTGCCCTTGTCCAGTTGCAGGGCCTTGTCATAGGCGACCGAGGCCATCTTGGCGTAGATGTCGCCGAGGTTCTCATGCGCGGTGGCATAGCTCGGATGGGTGCGGATGGCCTTTTCCAGGCTGGTCTTCGCCCGTTCATACTGCCCCTGGGAGGCGTAGAGCACGGCCAGGTTGTTGTAGGGTTCGGGCAACTCGGGGTAGTCGTCGGTCAATTCGCTGAAGGTGTTGATGGCATCCTGGGTGCGATTCAAATCGGCCAGGATGAGACCTTTCAGGAAGCGCCCCTGAGGATCCTTGGGACTGCTCGAAAGATAACTTTCCACCTTGTCCAGCGCGCGAGCGCTTTGCCCTTGTTTGAACAGCAACGAAGCTTCGGGCAGGCTGGCCGCCGCAAAAGTCAAGCCAGGCAGGAGGCAGCAGAAGATAAGCGCAAATCGACTGATTTTCATTGGTGATATACTTTTCCGAATGTTTTGCCACGGTATTCCGCGGCAATAAAATTCAAGTGGCTGGAAGTTTCCACATCCAGCAAACGCCTGCCTTTATATCAAATAATCATGCTCGACACCACGCCCGTACCGCATTTCATCCGCACCATCATCGACGGCGATCTCGCCTCCGGCAAACATCAGACAGTTGCCACCCGCTTCCCCCCTGAACCTAACGGTTACCTGCATATCGGCCATGCCAAGTCGATTTGCCTGAACTTCGGCCTGGCCCAGGATTACCAGGGCACCTGCAACCTGCGCTTCGACGATACCAATCCGGAGAAGGAGACCGAGGAATACGCCCTGGCGATCCAGGAGGATGTGCGCTGGCTGGGCTTCCAGTGGCACGGGCCGGTGCGCTGGGCGTCGGACTATTTCCAGGCCTTGTACGACTATGCCGAGGAGCTGATCCGCCAGGGCAAGGCCTTCGTCTGCGATCTGACGGCCGAGGAGATGCGCGCCTACCGCGGCACCCTGACCGAGAAAGGCCGTCATAGCCCGTATCGCGACCGTTCGGTCGAAGAGAGCCTGGACCTGTTCCGGCGCATGAAGGCGGGCGAGTTCGCCGACGGCAGCAAGACCCTGCGGGTCAGGATCGACATGGCCAGCCCCAACATCAACCTGCGCGATCCGGTGATCTACCGGATCAAGCGCTCGCACCACATCCGTACCGGCGATGCCTGGTGCATCTACCCGATGTACGACTACACCCATTGCATCTCGGATGCCCTGGAGTGCATCACCCATTCCCTATGCACCCTGGAGTTCGAGGATCATCGGCCGCTCTACGACTGGGTGCTCGACCAGTTGCCGGTGCCCAGCCATCCGCAGCAGATCGAGTTTTCCCGCCTGGAACTGCACTACACCGTCACCAGCAAGCGCAAGCTGAACCAGTTGGTCATGCAGCACCACGTCGACGGCTGGGACGACCCGCGCATGCCGACCATCCATGGCATGCGCCGGCGCGGCTATACCCCGGAAGGCATCCGCGAATTCGCCCGCCGGATCGGCATCTCGAAGTCCGAAAACATCGTCGACATGGCGGTGCTGGAAAGCGCCATCCGTGACGACCTCGAGTCCAAGGTGCCGCGCGTGATGGCGGTGGTCAGGCCGCTCAAGGTGGTGCTGACCAACTATCAGGACGGCGTCACCGCCGGCCGGGCGGCGGGTTTCCACCCCCACCACCCCGAGTTCGGCGAACGCGAGGTGCCGATCGGGCGCGAGATCTGGATCGAGCAGGACGACTTCAGCGAGGCCCCGCCGGCCGGTTGGCAGCGCCTGACCGTGGGCGGCGAGGCCCGGCTGCGTTATTCCTACGTGATCAAGTGCGACGAGGCGGTCAAGGATGCCGAGGGCAAGGTGGTCGAGCTGCGCTGCAGCATCGACCATGAAACCCTGGGCAAGAACCCGGTCGGGCGCAAGGTCAAGGGGGTCATCCACTGGCTGTCGGCCAGTCATGCCCTGGCGGCCGAGGTGCGCCTGTACGACCGCCTGTTCACCGATCCCGAGCCGGACGGCCACAAGGACCGGGACTTCCTGGAGTTTCTCAATCCGGATTCCCTGACGGTGGCGCAGGCATGGGTGGAAGCGGCGGTCAGGGATGCTGCCCCCGAGACCCGCTACCAGTTCGAGCGCATCGGCTATTTCTGTGCCGACCGCTACGACCACCTGCCGGGCGGCAAGCTGGTGTTCAACCGCACGGTGACCCTGAAGGACTCCTGGGCCAAGTAGGCGGTTCGATCAATCGGCATGCTCGGCGATGACCTCCAGGAGTTCATCGCCGTAGTGCTCCAGCTTGGCGGCACCCAGGCCGGAGACGCCGGCCAGGCCGTCGTCGTCTTCCGGGCGCAGGGTGGCGAGCAGGCGCAGGGTACGGTCGTGCAGGATGACGTAGGCCGGCACGCCCAGTTCCCGCGCCTTGTCCAGGCGCCAGGTGCGCAGGGCCTCGAACAGGGGCTGGTCCTTGCTCAACAGACCCTCCATCGCCGCGCCGGCCCGGGCCGCCTTCTTGCCCCCGGTCGGCTTGCTCGGCCGGCGCAACTGCACCGTCTGTTCCCCCTTCAGCACCGGGCGCGCCGCCTCGGTCAACTTGAGGGCGCCGTATTCGGTCAAATCGGGTTGCAGCAGGCCGGCCGCCACCAGTTGGCGCACTATGCCGCGCCACATGTGTTCGTCGATGTCCTTGCCGACCCCGAAGGTGGGCAACTGGTCGTGGCCGAAGCGGGTGATTTTTTCCGTGGCCTTGCCGATTAGCACGTCGATCAGGTGGCCGGCGCCGAAGCGCTGGCCGGTGCGCCAGGCCGCCGACAGGGCCTTCTGGGCCGCCACGGTGCCGTCGAACAGCTCGGGCGGGTTCAGGCAGACGTCGCAGTTGCCGCACGGCGCACTCTTCTCGCCGAAATAGTCCAGCAGGACCGTGCGCCGGCAGCGCGGCGCCTCGCAGTAGGTCAGCAGCGCCGTGAGCTTCTGCGCCTCCAGGCGCTTGATCTCGGGCGGCGCCTCGGAGTCGTCGATGCGCGACCGCTGCAGGGCGATGTCCTGCAGGCCATAGGTCATCCAGGCCTCGGCCGCTTCGCCGTCCCGGCCGGCGCGCCCGGTCTCCTGGTAGTAGGCCTCGATGCTCTTGGGCAGGTCCAGGTGGGCGACGAAGCGCACGTCCGGCTTGTCGATGCCCATGCCGAAGGCGATGGTGGCGACCATGACGATGCCTTCCTCGCGCTGGAATGTGCGCTGGTGGTCGGCCCGCAGCCCGGCGTCCAGACCGGCGTGGTAGGGCAGGGCGGCATAGCCTTCCTGGCGCAGCCAGGCTGCAGTCTCCTCCACCTTCTTGCGCGACAGGCAGTAGACGATGCCGGCCTGGCCCCGGCGGTCTCCCAGGAAGCGCAGCAGTTGCCGGCGCGGGTTGTCCTTTTCGACCACGGTGTAACGGATGTTTGGACGGTCGAAGCTGGCCAGGAACCGGCGGGCGTCCGTCAGGGCCAGGCGTTCGGCCATCTCCACCCGCGTCGCCTGGTCCGCCGTGGCGGTCAGGGCGATGCGCGGCACCTTCGGATGGCGTTCGTGGAGCTGCGACAGTTGCAGGTATTCGGGTCGGAAGTCATGGCCCCACTGGGAAACACAGTGGGCCTCGTCGATGGCGAACAGGGCGAGGCCGGGGCCGGCCTCGATCTCGGTCAGGAGTTTCAGGAAACGCTCGGTGACTACGCGCTCTGGGGCGACGTAGAGGAGTTTGATCTCGCCCCGGCGGGCGGCCGCCTCGATATCCTGGGCTGCGCGCCAGTCCAGGCTGGAATTGAGGAAGGCCGCCGCGACGCCGTTCTGGCGCAGGGCGTCGACCTGGTCCTGCATCAGGGCGATCAGCGGCGAGACCACGACGCCGACACCGGGGCGGAGCAGGGCGGGCAGCTGGTAGCAGAGCGATTTGCCGCCGCCGGTGGGCATCAGGACCAGGGCGTCCTGGCCGCTGACGAGATGGCCGATGATGGTTTCCTGCTCGCCCCGGAAGGCGTCGTAGCCGAATATCCGGCGCAGCAGGTCGAGCGGGGCGGTGGTTTGTGTCGTCATCTTTCAGGGTGTCGCCGGGTCGGCTTCCGTTAAAATCGCGGTTTCGTCGTTCTTGCCGTCCCCGTCATGCTGAAACTTTACAACTCTCTCGCCCGCGACAAACAGGAATTTGTGCCCATCGAGCCGGGCAAGGTGCGCATGTATGTCTGCGGCATGACGGTATACGACTACTGCCACCTCGGCCACGCCCGCGTCCTGGTGGTGTTCGACATGATCACCCGCTGGCTGCGCGCGACCGGTTACCAGGTGGATTATGTCCGTAACGTCACCGACATCGACGACAAGATCATCAAGCGCGCCCTGGACAACGGCGAGCCGTTCACGCAATTGACCCAGCGCTTCATCGACGCGATGCACGAGGATGGCGCCGCGCTGGGCGTGTTGCCGCCCGACCACGAGCCGCGCGCGACCGAGTATGTCGGCAAGATGCTGACCATGATCCAGACCCTGATCGACAACGGTCATGCCTACGCCGCGGCCAACGGCGATGTCTATTACGCCGTGCAGTCCTTTCCCACCTATGGCCGCCTGTCCGGCAAGTCGCTGGAAGACCTGCGTGCCGGCGAGCGGGTCGAGATCGACCCGAGCAAGCGCGACCCAATGGACTTCGCCCTCTGGAAGGCCGCCAAGCCCGACGAACCGTCCTGGCCTTCGCCCTGGGGCGCTGGTCGGCCGGGCTGGCATATCGAGTGCTCGGTGATGGGCTCCGACCTGCTCGGCAAGCACTTCGACATCCACGGTGGCGGCCAGGATCTGCAGTTCCCCCACCATGAGAACGAGATCGCCCAGTCCGAGGGCGCGCACGGTTGCAAGTTCGTCAATTACTGGCTGCACAACGGTTTCGTCCGGGTCGACGACGAAAAGATGTCGAAGTCGCTGGGCAACTTCTTCACCATCCGCGAGGTGCTGGATCAATACGACGCCGAGGTGGTGCGTTTTTTCATCCTGCGCGCCCATTACCGCAGCCCGTTGAATTATTCCGACCAGCACCTGGACGATGCCAAGTCGGCATTGAACCGGCTGTACACGGCCTTGCGCGGCATCGAGGCGCCGGCCTGGCCGGTAGACTGGAACGACGCCCACGCGATCCGCTTCAAGGCGGCCATGGACGATGATTTCAACACCCCGGAGGCCCTGGCCGTGCTGTTCGATCTGGCGGCCGAACTGAACCGGGCGGGCACGCCGGAGATTGCCGCGAAACTGAAGGCCCTGGCTGGCGTGCTCGGCCTGTTGCAACGGGAGCCGGATGCCTATCTGAAATCGGGCGGCGAGACGGGTGGCCTGAGTGCCGAGCGGATCGAGGTCCTGATCGAGGAACGGCTGGCGGCGCGCAAGGCCCGGGACTTCAAACGCTCCGACGCCATCCGGGACGAACTCAAGGCGGCCGGGATCGTCCTCGAGGACGGCCCGCAGGGCACGCAATGGCGCAGGGAATGATGGTTCGGCACCTGGCCCAATGAAAAACGGCCGCTTGCGCGGCCGTTTCGTTGCGTCGGGTAGACGATTACTGCGCCGGGGCGGGAGCCGGGGCCGGCTGCATGGCGCCCATGGGGGCGGCCATCATGCCCATCCAGGCGTTCGGGTCGAAGAAGTTCATGGTGCCGGCGGGGGCGGCGGGAACCGTCCAGGGGGTCATGGGGACCGCGCCAGCAGGGGCTACGCCAGCCATCGGGTTGGCCATGAAGCCGCTCCACATCGGGCCATAGCTCTTGGGATCCATGCCGGCGTTCATCCAGTTCATGTACAGGGCCGGGTTCATGGTGTTCATGCCCATCTGCATGACCTTGGGATCAAGGGGGGCCATCATCCACTTCATGTACAGGTTGGGGTTCAAACCCTGCATCATCATGTTCCACATCTTGGGGTCCATGGGCATCATGGCCCAGCGCATCATCTTGCCCGGATCGGTCATCTGGGTCAGCAGGGCGGTGTAGAAGTTGGGGTCCATGCCGGCGGCCATCCACTTCATGTAGATGTTGGGGTCGGCCCAGTTGGCCATGTTGCGGTAGGCATTGGGGTCCATGGCGGAGCCCATCATGCGGGTCCAGCCGGCCGGGTCCATCATGCCGGTGCCCATGGCGGTGTAGAAGCCGGGTTCGGTGACGGCGTTGAACCAGGGCACGAAGACCTTGGGATCCCGGTAGGCGGACTGGTTCTGGGTGAAATCGGTCATCCGGTTCAGCCAGGCTTCAGGGGTTTGGGGCACGGTGGGGGCGGCGGGTGCGGTAGCATCGGCCAGGGCTGTCGCGGAAACAGCGAAGGTCAGAGCGGCTACAAGGGATTTGATTTTCATGACTCGACTCCTAATAGGTTTTGTATGAAGAACGGCTCGATTTACGCGGATAAGAATATCAGCATATCGCTATATATAGGCTTCTGCTAATAGCCAATTTGGTATGCGTTGCGAGGCAGTGGTTAAAATACAACAGGCGCGATAGTACTAAAACACTAACCTAAATGCACCTTTCGGCGCGACCATGTCAGGGCTGATCTGCCGGATTAAAGACAATTGGCTTCATAAAAACGCCCTAACACCATGTATTTATAAAAGATAATCATCCAGGCATGAGCAAGCACAGCTTCCTGTTAGGTGCGGCAGACTGGTGCGGGCCGGGCTGGCACCGCAACTTCTATCCGGAAGACATGCCGCTCGAGTGGCGCCTGGCCTACTACAACACCCAGTTTCCCTGTGTCTGGCTGCCCTATGCGGTCTGGGGTCGGATCACCCTCCGGGCTGCTGAAGAATGGCTGAACGACACTCGTGAGGGGTTTCGCTTCCTGCTTGAGGCCGATGAAGCCGAGGCAGACCACGAAAAGGCCCTGCTGCAAATATTGGCGCCCAGGTTGGGGTTGCATTGCCAGGCAGACCATCCTGGCATTCTCTGGTTTGATTCCGATGTCGATTTGCGCAAGTTATCGGAGACGCTACAGGATCGGGCGGCAGGCGATGGCGTGACCTATCTGCTCAGTCGAGATGCCGATCTGGCCACATTGAACAAAGTCGATACCTTGCTGGGCCTGCTCAACATTGGGCCTGGTGGCCGGGTCGGATAGAATTCACATTCGTATGGAAACAACCCAAAGCAAGCAACTTCCAATGTCCGGCAACCTCGTTGAAATACAGGGTCTCCATTTCGCTTACGGCAAACGCCCGATCCTGAAGGGGATCGATCTGAGCGCGCGCAAGGGCCAGGTCGTCGCCATCATGGGCAATTCCGGCTGTGGCAAGACGACCCTTTTCAGGCTTATCAGCGGGGCGGTGAAGGCGACCCAGGGTACCCTGAAGGTGGATGGTCTGAACGTCGGCGACCTCGATCAGGATGGCCTCTACCAGTTACGCCGCCGGATGGGGGTGCTGTTCCAGTTTGGCGCCCTGTTCACCGACATGTCGGTATTCGACAACGTGGCCTTCCAGATGCGCGAGCACACCGATCTGCCCGAAGCGATGATCCGCGATCTGGTGCTGATGAAGCTGAATGCAGTCGGCCTGCGCGGCGCGCACGACCTGATGACCTCGGAACTGTCCGGCGGCATGGCCCGCCGGGTGGCCCTGGCCCGGGCCATCGCCCTGGACCCGATGCTGATCCTGTACGATGAGCCGTTCGCAGGGCTGGACCCGATTTCACTGGGCGTGATCGGCAACCTGATCCGCCGCCTGACCGATACCCTGGGCCTGACTTCCATCGTGGTGACCCATGACGTACAGGAATCGCTGAAGATGGTCGACTACGTCTATTTCATCTCCGAGGGCATGGTCGAGGCGCAAGGCACCCCGGCCGAGATCAAGGCCTCCGGTCTGCCTTTCGTGCACCAGTTCGTCCATGGTGAGGAAGACGGGCCGGTGCTGTTTCATTATCCTGCCGATCCCTACCCGGCCGATTTGAGGTTGTCCCATGCCTGAACGAGTGATCGGTGGATTTCGCAAGATCGGCCATCGGACCATCGACGGCGTCTGGCGGATGGGCGTGTCCACGCGCTTCTTCCTGCTGACCCTGATGCATTCCGGGATCTGCCTGCGCAGGCCGCAACTGGTCATCCGGGAAATCTTCTCGGCCGGCGTGCTGTCGCTCATCATCATCATCGTATCCGGCCTGTTCGTCGGCATGGTGCTCGGCCTGCAAGGCTATGAAACCCTGCAAACCTATGGTTCGGAGGAGGCCCTGGGCATCCTGGTGGCGTTGTCGCTGGTGCGGGAACTGGGGCCGGTGGTGGCGGCGCTGCTGTTCGCCAGCCGGGCGGGCTCCGCGATCACGGCCGAGATCGGCCTGATGAAGGCCACCGAACAGATTGCCGCGATGGAGATGATGGCGGTCGATCCGATCGCCCGCGTGGTGGCGCCGAGGTTCTGGGGCGCGGTGATTTCCATGCCCCTGCTGGCGGCCCTGTTCTCCGCCATGGGCATATTCGGCGGTTATCTGGTCGGCGTGGTCATGATCGGCGTCGACGATGGTGCCTTCTGGTCGCAGATGCAGTCGGCGGTGGATTTTCGCGAGGACATCCTCAACGGCGTGATCAAGAGCGTGGTGTTCGGCGTGGCGGTGACGGTGGTCGCCCTGTTCGAGGGCTACGATGCGCCGCCGACCGCCGAGGGTGTTTCCCGTGCGACGACCCGTACCGTGGTGACTTCCAGTCTGGCCATCCTGGCCCTGGATTTCGTTTTGACAGCTTTGATGTTTCGTGGAGTCTGAAATGGAGCGGACAACCCTGGACTTGTGGGTCGGCCTTTTTGTTGTGGCGGGTATCGCCGCGCTGGTATTCCTGGCCATGAAGGTGGGCAACATCGGCACCTTCGACACCGCGAAGACCTATTCGGTGACGGCAAAATTCGGCAATATCGGTGGCCTCAAGGTGCGCGCCCCGGTCAAGAGTGCCGGCGTAGTGGTCGGCCGCGTGGGGGAAATACGCTTCAATACCCAGGCTTACCAGGCCGAGGTGGTGCTCAACATCGGTAACCAGTTCAAGTTCCCGATCGACACCGGTGCTTCCATCATGACTTCGGGCCTGCTGGGCGAGCAGTACATTGCCTTGGAGGCGGGTGCCGAAGAGAAGATGCTCGCGCAGGGTGACGTCCTCAAGATTACCCAGGGCGCCGTGGTGCTGGAGAACCTGATCGGCCAGTTCCTCTACAACAAGGCTGACGAGCCTACTACCCCGGCAAAGTAGGAATGCCCCTTGACGGAAAACCGTGCTGCCGCAAAATGGCAACATCAATAAGGATTACTGGACCTGACCATGAATAAAGCTCTCAAGGCGCTAACCCTGTCGGTGGCACTGCTGGCATCCCCTGCGGCCTTTGCCGCCGCCGCTCCCGATACCCTGGCCCGGAATACCACCAACGAGGTGATCCAGATCGTCAAGCAGGACGACGACATCAAGAATGGCCGCTCGAGCAAGGTTTACGCGCTGGTCGAGACCAAGATCCTGCCGCACTTCGATTTCCAGCGCATGGCCAAGCTGGCGGTGGCGCGCAACTGGAACATCGCCACCCCGGAACAGCAGCAGACCCTGGTCGATGAGTTCAGGTCTCTGCTGGTGCGTACCTATGCCGCCTCCATCTCCAGCGTCTCCGATTACAAGGTCGATTTCAAGCCCTTGCGCATGGCCAGCGGCGATACCGACGTCATCATCAACTCCGAGGTCAGCAAGCCAGGCGCGCCGCCCATCACCATCGATTACCGCATGGAAAAGATGGGCGAGGATTGGAAGGTCTACGACGTCGTGGTCGACGGCGTCAGTCTGGTGACGGTCTACCGTAATAGCTTCAGCTCGGAAGTGCGCCGGGGCGGTATCGACGGACTCATCCAGGCCCTGACGCGCCGCAATCAGCGCAAGTAAGGCCATGCGGGTAGAAGACGACGTCGCCTATCCGGAAGGACAGCTGACCCTGAACGAGGCCAGCGTGGCACTGCGCGAGGGCGAGCAGGCCCTGGCGGGCGGGGCGGCCGTATTCGATCTGGCCCAGGTGAGCCAGGTCGATTCATCCGCGCTCAGCCTGCTCCTGTCCTGGCAGCGCAAGGCCCAGGAACGTTCCCAAAGCCTGAGTTTCCGCAATATTCCGGACAGCTTGCACAGCCTGGCCAAGTTGTACGGGCTGGCCGACCTGATCCCCTGATCGATGCCTTCGGCAATCCGCCTGCGCGGGCTGGAAAAGCGCTATGGCCTGGTTCAGGCATTGCGCGGGATCGATCTGGACATAGCCGAAGGTGAATTCTTCGCCCTGCTTGGTCCCAACGGGGCCGGCAAGACTACCGTGATCAGCGTCCTTGCCGGATTGGCCAGGCCTTCTGCCGGCAGTGCCGAGGTCATGGGGTTCGATGTCGTGCGCGACTACCGCGAGACGCGCCGCAATCTCGGCGTGGTCCCGCAGGAACTGGTCTACGATGCCTTCTTCACGGTTCGGGAGATGCTGACCTTCCAGTCCGGCTACTTCGGGTTGCGCCATAACGACGCCTGGATCGACGAGCTGCTGGCAACCCTGGGGCTGGTCGACAAGGCGAATGCCTATACCCGCACCCTGTCCGGCGGCATGAAGCGCCGGCTGCTGGTGGCCCAGGCCCTGGTCCACAAACCGCCGGTGATCGTGCTGGACGAGCCGACCGCCGGGGTGGACGTGGAATTGCGGCAATCGCTCTGGGCCTTCATCCGCCGGCTGAATCGTGAAGGCCACACCATCCTGCTCACCACCCATTACCTGGAAGAGGCGGAAGCCCTCTGCCAGCGGGTCGCCATGCTCAAGGACGGCCGCATCGTCGCACTCGACCGCACCGACAACCTGCTGCGCTCCGAGGAGGAGCGGCGGCTGGAATTGGCCCTGTCCAGCGACGACCTGCCCGACAGTTTGCGCGGCCGGGTGCTCAGCCAGAACGGCCGGCGCTTCGTGTTGAACCTGCCCGAATATGGTGAGTTGGAGGCGATATTGGCGCAGCTGCGTCAGGCCGATATCCGGGTGGAGGAGATGAGCCTGCGCCAGGCCGACCTGGAAGAGGTGTTCCTGAAGGTCATGGAGCGGGCAGGATGAGCGGTTTCCGCACCTTGTTGTACAAGGAGATCATCCGGTTCTGGAAGGTGCTCATGCAGACCGTCCTGGCGCCGGTGCTGAACGCCTGGCTCTACCTGCTGATCTTTTCCCATGTCCTGTCCGCCCACATCCAGGTCTATCCCGGGGTCAGCTACACCGCCTTCCTGATGCCCGGCCTGATCATGATGTCCCTGCTCCAGAACGCCTTCGCCAACAGTTCGTCCAGCCTGATCCAGTCCAAGATGAGCGGCAATATCGTGTTCGTCTTGCTGCCGCCGCTGTCGAATTTCGAGTTCTTCGCCGCCTACCTGTTGGCGGCGATCGTCCGTGGCGTCGTGGTCGGGCTGGGCGTCCTCCTGGTCGGGCTGTTGTTCACCGACCTGCAATTCGCCCATCCGTTCTGGATCCTGGTCTTCGCCCTGCTGGCCAGTGCCGCCTTCGGCGCGCTCGGCATCGTGGCCGGCATCTGGGCCGACAAGTACGATCATCTGGCCGGCGTGCAGAACTTCGCCATCATGCCGCTCACCTTCCTGTCCGGCGTCTTCTATTCCATCCACTCGCTACCCTCGTTCTGGCAGGGGGTTTCCCACTACAACCCGATCTTCTACATGATCGACGGTTTCCGCTATGGTTTTCATGGCGTATCCGACGTCGACCCTATGCTCTCGCTGGCCGTCGTGCTGCCGGTTTCCTTGCTCATGGCCTGGATTGCTTTGCAGCTAATCCGGAGCGGCTATAAACTGCGCGATTGATTTCAATCCGGATCGCCATGACCACCCCCCAGCAAATCAAGGACTGGCTCGAGGCCGCACTTCCCTGCGAGCATGTCCAAGTTGAAGGCGACGGCCAGCATTTCGATGCCGTCATCGTCAGCGCCGAATTCCGCGGCAAGACCCGGGTCGGCCAGCACCAGGTCGTCTACCAGGCCCTGGGCAACCACATGGACAGCGACATCCACGCCCTTTCAATGAAAACCCTGACTCCGGAAGAGTGGCAGCATGGATAAACTGGTCATCGAGGGCGGCCAGCGCCTCGCCGGCGAGGTGGCCATTTCCGGGGCCAAGAACGCGGCCCTGCCCATCCTGTGCGCGGCCTTGCTGTCGGCCGAGCCGCTGGAACTGAGCAACGTGCCGGACCTGAACGACATCGGCACCATGCTCAAGCTGCTCGAGCAGATGGGCGTCAAGGTCGAGCGCGACGGCCATCGCGTGACGCTGGATGCCGGCGGCCTGAACAACCCGGTGGCGCCCTACGAGATGGTCAAGACCATGCGCGCCTCCATCCTGGTCCTGGGCCCGCTGACCGCGCGCTGCGGCGAGACGCGGGTATCCCTGCCGGGCGGTTGCGCCATCGGCGCCCGGCCGGTCGACCAGCACATCAAGGGCCTGCAGGCCATGGGTGCCCAGATCGATGTCGAACATGGCTATGTCCATGCCCGGGTGGCCAAGCTCCAGGGCGCCCACCTGTTCACCGACATGGTCACCGTGACCGGCACCGAGAACCTGATGATGGCGGCCTGCCTGGCCGACGGCATCACGGTGATCGAGAACGCCGCCCGCGAACCCGAGGTGGTCGACCTGGCCCAATGCCTTTCCGCCATGGGCGCGCGCATCTCCGGCGCCGGCACCGACGTCATCCGCATCGAGGGCGTCGCCCGGCTGCATGGCGCCCGTCATCGCATCATGCCCGACCGCATCGAGACCGGCACCTTCCTGTGCGCGGCGGCGGCCAGCGGCGGCGAGATCCGGCTCACCGGCACCTCGACCGGCTATCTCGACGCCGTGGTCGACAAGCTGATGGACGCCGGCTGCGACATCACCGGCGAGAAGACGCGCACGCACGAGTCGATCCTGATCCGTGCCCCGGAACGGCTCAAGGCGGTGTCGATCCGCACCTCGCCGTATCCGGCCTTTCCGACCGACATGCAGGCCCAGTTCATGGCCATCAACTGCGTCGCCGAAGGCACCGCGGTGATGCGCGAGACCATCTTCGAGAACCGTTTCATGCACGCCGTGGAACTGATCCGCCTGGGCGCGGACATCAAGATCGACGGCAACACCGCCTTCGTCACCGGCGTCCACAAGCTGGAAGGTGCCACCGTGATGGCGACCGACCTGCGCGCCTCGGCCAGCCTGGTCATCGCCGGCCTGGTTGGGGAGGGCGAGACCCACATCGAGCGCATCTACCACCTCGACCGCGGCTATGAACACATCGAAAGCAAACTGACCGCCCTCGGCGCCAGAATCAGAAGAGTATCGGCATGACCCCCGCCACAGCCAATCAACTAATCACCCTGGCCCTGTCCAAGGGCCGCATCTTCGAAGAGACCCTGCCGCTCCTGGCGGCGGCCGGCATCACCCCGAACGAGAACCCGGAATCCTCGCGCAAGCTGATCATCGGCACCAACCGTCCGGACGTGCGCCTGATCATCGTGCGTGCCTCCGACGTGCCGACCTACGTCCAGCACGGCGCCGCCGACCTCGGCATCGCCGGCAAGGACGTCCTGGTCGAACATGGCGGCGAGGGGCTGTACCAGCCGGTCGACCTCAACATCGCCAAGTGCCGGATGATGGTGGCGACCCCGGTCGGCTTCGACTACGAGGCCGCGGTCCGACGCGGCGCCCGCCTTCGGGTGGCGACCAAGTATACCCAGACCGCGCGCCTGCATTTCGCCGGCAAGGGCGTCCACATCGACCTGATCAAGCTGTACGGCTCCATGGAACTGGCGCCCCTGGTCGGGCTGTCGGACGTGATCGTCGACCTGGTCTCCACCGGCGGCACCCTCAAGGCCAACAACCTGGTCGCCGTGGAAGAGATCATGCAGATCAGCTCCCGCCTGGTGGTCAACCAGGCCGCGATGAAGCTCAAGCACGACCTCATCCAGCCCATCGTCGAGACCTTCCGCCAGGCCGCCGCAGCCTGATTCATACGGCTATAATCTTTCTTTGATACCGCTTCGGGTTACCTCATGACCGCCATCACCCGCCTCGATTCCGCCCAGCCCGACTTCCAGGCTGCCCTGAAGAACCTGCTCGCCTTCTCGGCCGAGACCGACAAGGGCATCTCCGATGCCGTCGACGCCATCCTGACCGGCGTGCGCACGCGGGGCGATGCCGCGGTGCTGGAATACACGGCCCGGTTCGACCGCCTGCAGGTTGCCGACATGGCCGAACTGGAACTGCCCAAAGAGCGCCTCGAAGCCGCCCTCAAGGGCCTGCCGCTGCGCCTGGAAAAGGCCCTGCGCGATGCTGCCGAGCGGGTGCGCAGCTATCACGAACGCCAGCTCATGCAGTCCTGGACCTACACCGAGGCCGACGGCACGGTGCTCGGCCAGCAGGTCACCGCGCTCGATCGCGTCGGCCTCTACGTGCCCGGCGGCAAGGCCGCCTATCCCTCGTCGGTGCTGATGAATGCGGTTCCCGCCAAGGTGGCCGGGGTCAAGGAACTGATCATGGTGGTGCCGACCCCGGACGGCATCCAGAACGAACTGGTCCTGGCCGCCGCCGCCGTGTCCGGCGTCGACCGCGTGTTCACCATCGGCGGCGCCCAGGCCGTGGCCGCCATGGCCTACGGTACCGACAGCGTGCCCCAGGTCGACAAGATCGTCGGTCCCGGCAACGCCTACGTCGCCGAGGCCAAGCGCCGGGTGTTCGGCATCGTCGGCATCGACATGATCGCCGGCCCGTCCGAGATCCTCATCATCTGCGACGGCAAGACCAACCCGGACTGGATCGCCATGGACCTGTTCTCCCAGGCCGAGCACGATGAACTGGCGCAATCGATCCTGATCTCGCCCGACGCCGCCTTCCTGGATGCGGTCCAGGCCAGCATCGCCAAGCTGCTGCCGACCATGCCGCGCGTCGACGTGATCAAGACCTCGATCAACAACCGTGGCGGCCTGATCAAGTGCCGCGACCTCGACGAGGCGGCCGAGATCGGCAACCTCATCGCCCCCGAGCACCTGGAACTCTCGGTCGAGGACCCGGACGCCATGCTGCCCAAGATCAGGCATGCCGGCGCCATCTTCATGGGCCGCAACACCTGCGAGGCCCTGGGCGACTACTGCGCCGGCCCCAACCACGTCCTGCCGACCTCGCGCACCGCGCGCTTCTCCTCGCCGCTCGGCGTCTACGACTTCCAGAAGCGCTCCAGTCTGATCCATGTCTCCAAGGCCGGCGCCAAGTCGCTCGGCGAGATCGCCGCGGCGCTCGCCTACGGCGAAGGCCTGCAGGCCCATGCCCGCTCGGCCGAGTACCGCATGGAAGGCTGATGGTGGCTTGAGGCGAAAATGGTCAGGTCAACAGCGGGAAAATTCCACTTCTGATCACCCTCAACAGCCTTATCAACGATCAGTAGTAGTCCTGGTCCCGTTGCCGGCCGACCTTGCTGGCCTTGCGTGCCGGATTGGCCGAGGCCGGCAGACTGGCGACATATTCCGCGATTGCCTGCATATCGGTCTGGGGCAGATATTTCAGGCTGTTGTCGATCATTTCCGCCATCAGGTTGCCGGCGTAATCGCCGTCAGGTCGGCTACCCGTACTCAGATACTGTGTAATGTCCGCCTTGCTCCAACTGCCGATACCGTACTTCTTATCGGGCGTGATGTTGGGCACCACCACGCCTTCCGGACCCTCCAGGGTGCCGGCCAGGAAGGCATCCTGGCGCAACCCCCCGAGCTTGTTGCGCGGCGTATGGCACTCCGAGCAGTGCGCCGCACCGTTGACCAGGTAGGCGCCGCGGTTCCATGCCGTGTTGCCCGTTACCGGCAAGTAGGCGCCGGGTGTAAAAAAAAGCAATTTCCAGATCGCCAGCAGCGGCCTGAAACTCAGGTACCAGGGCAGTTCGTGCGATTTGTTGGCCTGCCTGACCGGCGGCAGGCTGCGCAAGTAGCGCCACAGGAAGTGGATGTCGTCATCGTTCAGCTTGGTGTATGAGGTATAGGGGAAACTGGGGTAGTAGTGCCGTCCATCGGGACCGACGCCTTGACGCAAGGCGCGCCGGAAATCGGCCTCGCTCCAGCGTCCGATACCAGTGGTCGGTTCGGGTGTGATGTTGGGCGTGTAGAAGGTGCCCAGTGGGGTGGTCAGTTTGCGGCCGCCGGCCAGGCGCGCGCCATCGTGCTTGCGATCGGTATGACAGTTTTCACAGCCGGCCACGCGATAGACCAGTTCACCTCGGTCGGCAGGGATAAACGCACCGGCCGATCCGGCAAACAGGGCGCCGGTCAGGCCAATGGCCAGGTTCCATATCATTTGCGGAAGTCCTTGTGACAACCCTTGCAGGCTGCTGAGAGGTCGGCAAAGGCTGCCGCCGAAGGCGTCTTTCCAAAAACGCTCGCCTTGGACTCGGCATCCTTGGCACGGCGTTCGAACTCAGCTCGTCTGGTCCAGACATCGGGCAAGGCATCGGAATCCGGGCTCGCACTGCCTGGCGGGAACTGTGTGGCGATGTTCCGGTTCAGCGTGCCCAGGGCCTGGGCGAAACCAGCCAAACGGGTCTGGTCGCTCACCTTGTTCTGGAGGACGGCGTTGCAAGCCCCCATCAGGCCGCCGTTGGCGTCCATCAAGTTGCGCCGGTACTTGACGATCTCATCGGTATCAACGGCGTAAGCTACGGCGGAAACCATACCAAGTGCAGCCATGATCGGCGGCCAATGGGTTCGATTCATGGTTGTCCTCCTTGTGAAATTGCGGCTATCAAAGGATCAATGCAGGCTCGCTAGATAGGCGATCAGGTCGGACCGAGCCTGGGTATCGGCCAGGCCGTCGTACTTCATCCTGCCGTCGTGCACGACACGACGGGGATGGGCGATGTACTGGTCCAGGCGGGCCTCGGTCCAGGTCTCGGCATTGGCCTTCATGGCGTCGGAATAGTCATAGTCGGCAACGCTGCCGCCCGTGCGCCCGACCACGCCGAACAGGGTCGGGCCCTTGCGGTTGTGGCCGGCCTCGGCGCTGTGGCATTCGCCGCACTGCTCCTTGAATACCCGCTCGC
>JAQTLU010000029.1 GCA_028714735.1 Gallionellaceae bacterium
CGCCAGGAACTCGCCCTGGCCCTGGCCAAGGCCTTGCGCAGCGGCGAGCCGGTGACCTGCCGCAACCTCAGCGTCGGCACCAACGGCGGCCGCCAGACCGTCGACCTGACCGTGCATCCGATCGCCGAGCCGGCGGCCCTGCGCGGCATGGCCATGGTGGTGTTTGCCGACGTCGCCGCCGCCCCGGCCCCGAGCGACTCAGGCAAGGGCGCCCCGGGCATGGCCGCGCCCCGGCGCAGTGCGCGGGTGGCGGAACTGGAGCAGGCCCTGGCCCAGGCGGGACAGGAAAGGCAATCCCTGCGCGAGGAGATGCAGACCTCCCAGGAGGAACTCAAGTCGGCCAACGAGGAGTTGCAGTCGACCAACGAGGAACTGCAATCGACCAACGAGGAGCTGACCACCTCGAAGGAGGAGATGCAGTCGCTCAACGAGGAGTTGCAGACGGTGAACGTCGAGCTGCAGGCCAAGGTGGACGAGCTGTCGACGACCAACAACGACATGAAGAACCTGCTCAACAGCACCGACATCGCCACCATCTTCCTCAACAACGCCCTCCACCTGCGGCGTTTCACCACCCAGGCGACGCGGGTGTTCAAGCTCATCCCGGGCGATGTCGGCCGGCCCCTGTCCGACATCGTCACCGATCTGGTCTATCCCGAGCTGGCCGACGACGCCCAGGAGGTGCTGCGCACCCTGGCCTACTCGGACCGGGAGATCGCCACCGGCGACGGCCGCTGGTACCAGATCAAGATCATGCCCTACCGGACGATGCAGAACGTCATCGACGGCGTGGTCATCACCTTCAACGACATCAGCCGTGCCAAGCGCCTGGAAGCGGAACTGCGCGTCCTGGCCGACGACGGCAAGGGACGGCCATGACGAAACAGGAAGACGCCAGTCAGGCTGAAGCGGGTCGGTTGCGCCGCGACGCCGAGACCAAGTTGCAGGCCGACTCGACCCCTGCCGACCTGGCTGGCACCGACCTGTCGCGCCTGGTGCACGAACTGCAGGTGCACCATCTCGAACTGGAGATGCAGAACAGCGAACTGCGCGAGGCCCGCGCCGGCCTGGAGACCGCCCTGGCGCGCTATACCGAGCTGTACGACTTCGCCCCGGTGGGCTATCTCACCCTGACCGGCACCGGCCAGATCGCCGAGGCGAACCTGACCGCCGCCAGCCTGCTGCTCCGGGTCGAGCGGGCCAGCCTGATCAAGCGTCGCTTCGACGATTTCATCGCCCTGGCCGACCGGGGGCACTGGCAGCGGGCCTTCGCCAGCGTCATGGCGGATGGCGGCCACCACCATGTCGATCTCGCCCTGAAGCGCGCCGACGCCTCGCAATGCCAGGTCCACCTGAATTGCCGGCGCATGGAGGCCGAGGACGGCAGCGCCGCCCTCTGGCTGGCCATGACCGACATCAGCGAGCTCCAGCGCGCCACCGAAGAACTCGAGCGCCACCGCCGCCAACTCGAGGAACGGGTGGCGGAGCGCACCCAACGGATCAGCCAGCTCAATGTCGACCTGGCCGAACGCGCCGAGGCCGCCGAGGTCGCCAACCGCGCCAAGAGCACCTTCCTGGCCAATATGAGCCACGAGATCCGCACCCCGCTCAACGGCGTGCTCGGCATGGCCCAGTTGCTCCAGCGCGGCGACATCACGGCCAAGCAGGCGGCGCAGATCGGCACCATCATCAGCTCCGGCACCCATCTGCTCGGTATCCTCAACAACCTGCTCGACCTGGCCAAGATCGAGGTCGGCAAGATCAGCCTGGAGCAGCGTGATTTCGCCCTGGCCGGGGTCGTGCATGACATCATGGCCGTGCTGGGCGACAGCATCGCCGCCAAGCGCCTGCGTCTGCGTGTCGCCATCTCCGACCTGCCCCAGGTGCTGCACGGCGACCCCGGCCGCCTCACCCAGGCCCTGCTCAACTACCTCGACAACGCGGTCAAGTTCACCGAGCAGGGCGATATCACCCTGGCGGGCCGCATCCTGGAAACCACCCCGGACGGCTACCTGCTGCGCTTCGAGGTCAGCGACACCGGCATCGGCCTGAGCCCGGAGCAGCAGGCCCCCCTGTTCCAATCCTTCGAGCAGGCCGACAGTTCCAGAACCCGCAGTTATGGCGGCAGCGGCCTCGGTCTGGCGCTCACCCGGCATCTCGCCCGGTTGATGGGCGGGGAGGCCGGGGTCGAGAGCATCCCGGGGCAGGGCAGCACCTTCTGGCTCAGCGTCCGGCTCGGCCGGGGCAGCCCGGCCGCCGACGCGCCGGCGCCGGCCGGGTGCGAGCACACCCCGGCCGGCCACCTGCCGGTCGACGACGAATGAGCGGCCGCCGAACGATGCCCGTTCAGCCCGTCCCCCGGTCCTGATCCGGCAGCGCCGGTTGCCCCGGGACGCCGCCATGGCGATGCGGGCCCCGGCTACAATGACTATTCGGTCTGGTAGCATCGGACTCTGCCCAACGGCCCGGAAACCGCTAGCATGACCACGAACGATAGGGGGACTTACATGTTCGCGCGCCTGCGTCTATTCCTGTTCAAGACCCCGGTCCTGGTCGTCCTGGGGCTGTTCCTCGCTTACCTGCTGTTCGGCTGGTTCGGCTTCGGGCCGGTGGCGCAGTGGGGCGCCGAGAAATACATCGCCGACAAGACCGGCCATCACCTGAGCCTGGACAAGCCGGAATTCGATCCGCTCGCGCTCAAGCTGACCGTGCGCAACCTCAGGCTGGCCGAGCCGGACGGCAAGCCGCTGGCCGGGTTCAAGGAGTTGTTGGTCGATTTCGAGGCGAGCAGCCTGTTCCGCTTCGCCTGGATCTTCGACCGCATCCGACTGAGCGGGCCGGAGGGACGCGTGGCCCTGCTGCCGGACGGCACGTTGAACTGGAGCGCCTTCATCGACGCCTTCAAGGATGCGGAAGAGACGCCGGACAAGCCCCTGCCCCGGCTCCTGATCCGCCATTTCGAGCTGAAGGACGGCCGCGTCGATTTCGCCGACCGGACCGTGGCGCCGGTATTCGAGACCGGCTTCAAGCCGCTCGACCTGAGCCTGGACGAGCTGTCCACCCTGCCCGACGACAAGGGCGCCTACCAGGTCTCCGCGCGCACCGCGCTGGGCGGCCGGCTGCGCTGGCAGGGCGACGTCACCCTGAAGCCGGTCAGCCTGAGCGGCGCCGTCTCGCTCGAGGGCGTCCCGCTGGCCCAGCTTGAACCCTATCTGAAGGGGCGGCTGAACATCGCCGCACCCGAGGGCGTTGCCGGCATCAGCACCCGCTACAAGGTCGGCTACGACCACAAGCACCTGAGCCTGAGCCTCGATCAGCTGGGCGCGACGGTCGACGGCCTGCGCCTGCGTGGCGCCGGCGCCAGGGAACCGGCCCTGGCGCTGGACAAGCTGGCGGTCAGCGGCGGCCGTTTCGACCTCGATAAACAAACCCTCGGCCTGGCCGCCATCGACCTCACCGGCGGCAGCGTCAGCCTGGTCCGGCGCGCCGACGGCCGCCTCGACGTGCAGGACTGGTTCCCGGCCGCGGCCGGGCCGGCGCCCGGGCAAGCCAGTCCGGCCTGGACGAAACCGAGCGCGGAACGGAAACCGGGCGCGGCCCGGGCCTGGCAGGTCGACCTGGCCCGCTTCAGCCTCGATGGCGTCGGCATCCATGTCCTCGACCAGAGCTTCGCGAAACCGCTGGCCCTGGATGTCGGCAAGCTGAAGGTCGCCTTCAAGGCCGACGCGAGTGTCGGCCATGGCCCGGTCCAGGCCCATCTGGCCGAGGGCAGCGTGCAACTGGGCAAGATCGCCGTCGCCTCGGCCGGCAAGGTCCTGCTCGGGCTGGATGCCATGGCCCTGGCGGGGATCAAGGCCGGTCTGGCCGAGAAGCACGCCGAGGCCGAACGGCTGGCCCTGGCGCAGGGACGCCTGACCGCCGTGCGCACGGCCGACGGCCGCATCGCCCTGCTCGATGCCCTGGCCCCGGCCGCCAAGTCCGCGGCCAAGCCCAGGGCCGCGGCCAAGGCCGCCCCGGCCGGCAACCCGGCGGGCTGGACCTGGCGCCTGGGCCGGGCCGAACTGGACGGCTTCCAGGCCGCCCTGCGCGACGAGACGGTGAAGCCGGCGGTCAGCCTGGACCTGGACCGCATCGCCGCCAGCGCGAGCGGCCTCAGCCAGGACCTGAAGGCCGCCGTGCCGGTGCAACTGGCGCTGCGGGTGCGCCAGGGCGGCGCCTTGCAGGTGCAGGGCAAGCTGGTCCCGGCCAAAGGCGCGCTCGATGTCCGGGTCAACCTGGCCGATCTCAGGCTGACCCCGGTACAACCCTATATCGCCCAGGCCGCCAACGTCGTGCTGGTGTCCGGCGCCGCCGGCAGCCAGGGCCGCCTGAAGGTGGGCGACCGGATCTCCTATCAGGGCGGTTTCAGCGTCAGCGACCTGCTGGTCAACGAGGCCGCGACCGGCAACCGTGTCCTGGCCTGGAAGCGCCTGGCCACGCAGGAGCTGTCGGCCTCACCGGAAGCGGTCGACATCGGCGAGGTCAAGGTCGACGGCCTCGGCCTCAAGCTGGTCATCTACAAGGACAAGACCCTCAACCTCGCGCGCCTGATGAAGACGCAAGCGCAGCCCGAGCATGCCGAATCGACCCGGGCCGTGCGCGAGGCCGCGGCCAAGCCGGCCCAGCCGGGCATGCGCTTCGCCATCGAGCGGATCAGCGTCAGCGCCAACGAGATGGACTTCGCCGACGAGTCGCTGGCCTTGCCGTTCGGCACCCGCATCCACGACCTCAAGGGCACCGTCAACGGCATCAGCCTGGCCAGGGGCCAGCCGGCGCAACTGGAACTGGACGGCCTGGTCGACGACTACGGCCTGGCCCGCGCGGTGGGCCAGATCGACTTCATCGACCCGACCGCCTACACCGACGTCAAGGTGGTCTTCCGCAACGTCGAGATGAACCGGCTGACGCCTTACAGCGCCACCTTCGCCGGGCGCAAGATCGAGTCCGGCAAGCTCTCGCTCGACCTCGAATACAAGATCAAGGAGCGCCAGCTGGAGGGCGACAACAAGGTCGTCATGACCAGGCTGACCCTGGGCGAGCGGGTCGAAAGCCCGACCGCCAAGGACCTGCCGCTCGACCTCGCCATCGCCATCCTGCAGGACAGCGACGGCGTCATCGACCTCGGCCTGCCGGTCTCCGGCAGCCTGGACGATCCCCAGTTCAGCTACGGCGGCATCATCTGGAAGGCCATCGTCAACGTCATCGGCAAGATCGTCCTGGCGCCGTTCCGGGCCATCGGCAAGCTGCTCGGCGTCAGCGGCGACAAGCTGGAGAACGTCGCCTTCGACGCCGGCGAGGCGAAGCTGCTGCCGCCCGAAAAGGACAAGCTCAGGCAGCTTGCCGAGGCCCTGGCCAAGCGGCCCAACCTGGCGCTGACCGCACACCCGGCCTGGAATCCGGTCCTCGACCGCCTGGCGGTCAAGGAAGACCGGGTGCGCCGTGCCGTGGCCGAGGCCTCCGGCCGCAAGCTGGCGCCGGACGAAGATCCCGGCCCGGTGTCCACCGCCCAGCCGAAGACCCAGGAGGCGCTGGAGAAGGTCTACGCCGCCCGGGTCGGCGGCGATGCCCTGAAGACCCTCAAGGCCAGGTTCGCCCAGGCCAACCCGGAACCGCCGCCGACCAGCACGGCCGGCAAGCTGCTGTCGCGCCTGTCCGGCATGATCAAGGCCAAGCCGGAGCCGCTCTCGGCGGACGAGGCCGCCCGCCTGAAAGGGGCCGACCTGCATGGCCTGATCTACCAGGCGCTGCTGGACCAGGAGGCGGTGACCGACGAGGTACTGATCGCCATCGCCCGCGCCCGCGGCGAGGCGATCAGGCAGGCCCTGCTGGCCGACGGCGTCGCGGCCGAAAAGCTGACCCTGCAGCCGGTCGAACAGGTCGGCGGCGAGGGCCGCGAGGTCGCCGTCAAGCTCGGCCTCGGCGTGGCCCGCAAGGCGGCGGCCAGCCCCTAGCGCATGGCCTGCCGCAGGGACTGCGTCCGCATCGCCTGTGCCCGCCTGGCCTGCTGGCTGCTGCTGGCCACCTGGGCCGGCGCCTGGCCGGCTCAGGCCTCGGCGTCCTACAGCCAGGCCGCCGCCCTGCAGGCAAAATACGCGGCCCTGGCCGATCGCCTGCGCGACAACCCGTTCCGGCGCGCCCTCTACCTGGAATCCTCCGAGTCCGCCGCGTCCACCCACGACCTGAAGGGCGATATCTACGCCCTGGTCGATTACCCGTTCACCACCGTCAGCTCGGCGCTGGACGGCCCGGATAACTGGTGCGACGTGCTGATCCTGCACATCAATACCAAGTACTGCCATGCCGCCACCGCCGCGACGAATGCCCGGCTGACGGTGAGCCTGGGCAGGAAGTACCCGCAGTCCATCGACGAGGCCTATCCGGTCGAGTTCGCCTATCGCACCGAGGCGGCCGCGCCGGACTACCTGGATATCCGCCTCACGGCCGGGAAGGGGCCGCTGGGTACCAGCAACTATCGCATCCAGCTGCAGGCGGTGCCGGTGGCCGGCGGCCGCACCTTCCTGCATCTGACCTATTCGTGCGCCTACGGCCTGGTCGGGCAACTGGCCATGAAGACCTACCTGGCGACCCTGGCCAGCGCCAAGGTGGGCTTCACCGTCGTCGGCAGGCAGGCCGACGGCCAGCCCGAATACATCGGCGGCCTGCGCGGCGTGGTGGAACGCAACACCATGCGCTATTACCTCGCCATCGACGCCTACCTGGCCGCCCTGGCGGCGCCGCCCGCCCTGCGCCTGGATAAGCGCCTGCAAGGCTGGTACGACGCCACCGAGCAATATCCCCGCCAGTTGCACGAAGTCGGCCGGGCCGACTATCTCGACATGAAACGGCAGGAGTATCGGCGCCAGCAGGCCGCGCAGTAAGGCGCGCGCGGTCCGGCCGCCCGGCTCCGCCTGGCACAAGCCCGTTTACCTTCATCCCGCGGACGACGAGAATGTCGCTCCATTGAATCGGCAAGGACGGCAGATGCGCATACTGGTGATCGAGGACGACGAGAAGATCGCCTCCTTCGTGGTCAAGGGCTTCCGGCAGGCCGGCCACGAGGTGGACTGGGCGGCCGACGGCGACACCGGCTTCGCCCGCCTGTGCGAAGCGGGCTGGCAGGCGGCGGTGGTCGACATCATGCTGCCGTTCCGCGACGGCCTGTCGCTGGTCAGGGATGCCCGCATGGCCGGCATCGCGACCCCGATCATCTTCCTGTCGGCGAAGCGCGAACTGGACGACCGCATCCTCGGCCTCCAGGCCGGCGGCGACGATTACCTGGTCAAGCCGTTTGCCTTCTCGGAACTGCTGGCGCGGGTCCAGGCCCTGGTCCGGCGCGCGAGCGGGGTGGTGGAGCCGGTGCGCCTGGCGGTCGGCGAGCTGGAGATGGACCTGGTCAAGCGCAGGGTGACCCGGGCCGGGCGCGAGGTCCTGCTGCAGCCGAGGGAGTTCGCCCTGCTGGAATACCTGCTCCGGCACAAGGGCAGCGTGGTGTCCAAGATCATGCTGATGGAACATGTCTGGGACTACAGCTTCGATCCCGAGACCAGCGTGGTGGAGACCACGGTCAGCCGCCTGCGCAACAAGCTGAACGAGGGTTTCGAGGCCCAGCCCGAGCTGATCCGGACGGTGCGCGGGGTCGGCTATGTCCTCGGGCGGTGAGGGCCGCAGCCTGGCATTCCAGCTTGCAGTCTATTTCTCGGGCGTGTTCGGCCTGATCTCCATCCTCGGCGGCCTGCTGCTGTTCCATCTGGTGAGTGTGCACAACCTGGATGAGATCGACGACGACATCACGCGCCAGAAAGAGGAACTGGTGCGCCTGCTCAGGGACGGCGATGCCGTCGCGGTGCGCGAGGAATTCACCGCCGGCGCGCTGGCGAGCGGCACGACCGATTACTTCGTCCGCCTGACCGACGCCGACGGCAAGGTGCTGATGACCTCCGACATGAGCCGGTGGCCGGAAATCGTCAAGGCGGCAACGCTGCTCGACCGGGAGGACGTCGGCACCTCCCGCTTCCGCACCGTCGACCTGCCCGACACCCGCCGCAAGGCCCGCCTGCTGTCGGTCCGGCTCAGCCCGGAGCGCTACATGCAGATGGGCATTTCGCTCGAGAGCAACGAGCTGTTTTTCGACAACCTGCGCCACACCGGCATGCTCATCCTGGCGCTCATGCTGGGCCTGGGCGGCCTCACCGGCTGGGCCCTGGCGCGCAAGGCCATGGCCGGCGTCGAGGGCGTCACCGCGGCGGCGACCCGGATCGCCGACGGCCATTTCTCGGAGCGGGTCGAGGTCGCCGGGCAGGGCCGCGAGATCGATCGCCTGGTCGCCACGTTCAATGTCATGGCGGACCGGGTGCAGCGGGTGCTGACCGAGATGCGCCAGGTCAACGACAACATCGCCCACGACCTGCGCAGCCCGCTGACCCGCATCCGCGGCCTGGCCGAGAGCGCCGTGGTCGACGGCACCCTGAGCGGGGAGGGCGCCGAGATCGCCGGCAGCATCGTCGAGGACTGCGACCGCCTGATGCTGATGATCAACACCATGCTCGACATCACCGAGGCCGAGGCCGGCCTGGGCGGCCTGAAGCTGGCTGAGCTCGATCTGTGCGAACTGGTCGCCCAGGTCACCGAACTGTTTGCCGGCGTGGCCGAGGACAAGGGCATCGACCTGGCCGGGCAATGCGCCGGCGAGCCGGTCGTCGCCCTGGCCGACCGGCGCAAGTTGCAGCGCGCGCTGGCCAATCTGGTCGACAACGCGATCAAGTACACGCCCGCGGGCGGCCGGGTCAGGGTGGCGGTGAACTGCCGCGAAGGCCGGGCGGACCTTACGGTCAGCGACACCGGCCCGGGCATCGTGCTGGAAGACATGCTGCGGATCTTCGACCGTTTCTTCCGCAGCGACCGCAGCCGGCACCTGCCCGGCAACGGTCTCGGCCTGAGCCTGGCGCAGGCGGTGGCGCACGCCCATGGCGGCGCCATCGAGGTCGGCCAGGTGCCGGACGGCGGCAGCGTGTTCACCCTGACCATCCCGCTCGGACGGGCCTGATTGTCAGCGGTTGGTGAGGGTCAGCAGGATATCGGCGTACCAGGCGCAGTTCAGGCCGAGCGCCTCGTCGGATTCCTGGTCGCGGCTGCCGACGTCGAGCCGGGCCGAGTGGACGCCCAGGAGTATCCAGGGCAGGTCGCCCGGTATCGGCTCGCGCCTGGCCGCGCGCATCACGATGGGCGCGCCGCTGGTGCCCCGGTGGGTGCGGGCATCGGTCAGGAAATAGCCTTCGCCCTGGAAGCGCAGGCCGAACGAGGAGGCGATCACCGCCTGGCGCACTACCGGCATGTGGTGCAGGGTGTCATGGAAGCCGAGCGGAAAACCCACCACCAGGAGCGAGGTGCCGACCTCGACCCGGTCGTCCGGGCCGGCCAGGTGTCCGGGCGTGAAGGCCCGGTAGACCGTCGTTGCGGGCAGGGCGGCGCGTTCGATCTCGATCACCGCCACGTCGATCTCCCCGGCCTTGTCGAGGCCCTGGCGCCACAGGCTCTTGCCGTTGCGGTAGAGCGGGATGGAGAAGCCGGTCGAGCGGGCCAGGTTGTCCGGGTCGGTATGCAGTTCGATCTCGACCCGGTCCGGGAAGTGTTTGCTCGGCTCGTCGATCATCACGTGCCGGCTGGTCACCAGGAACAGCCGGCCGTCGCGTTCGAAGAAAAAGCCGCTGGCATTGGTCAGCACCCTCCGCTGTTCGAAGGTGGCGACCCGTGCCGCAGTGAGCAGGATGGATTCGATCATCGGTGTGCCTGGATAGCGTGCCGGTGGCTTGCCGGCCATGCAGGACGGAGCCCAGACATTACAGCAAAAGCGGGTTTTGGCCGACCATGGCGTAAATATCCGGCCTGAAGCCGGGATCGACTTCACTATAATCGGATGCCCCTGTCTAGCGGTCCGGTCCGATCGGCGCCGGCAAAGCAGGGAGCCTTCCCAGTTGTCGATCGACTGGCCTGGAGTCTGGAATGCCTGGGAGCGGGATTTGCCATTTCTATTGAGCGGCTTCGTGGATGGATTGAAGCAAAGCGCGCCGGCCAGGGCCGTGGTCCTGCTGTCCTCCCTGATCATCCTGGTGGCGTTGGCGGCGACCATCACCGTGCTGATGGACCTGCGCCAACGTGAATTGCTGCATGCCAACGGCGAACTGGCCAGCCTGAGCAGCATCCTGTCCGAGCAGACCTCGCGCACTTTCGAAGGGGTCGTGGTGACCATGCGCGGCCTGCAGGATCGCCTGTCCGACGATCTTGGCCGCAGCTTCGACCTCGACAGCCAGCCGGTGCACTTGCTGCTCAAGGCCCGGGCTGCCGGCCTGTCGCAGGTGAAGACGATATTCATGCTGGACAGCCAGGGCATGGCGGTCAACTCGTCGCGCGAGGGATTCGAGCCGGGCCGTTCTGCGGCCGACCGGGAATATTTCCGCCATTTCGCCGAGGACGGCGGCGACGACCTGTTCATCAGCCCGCCCTCGCGGTCCCGCCTCGATGGCGAATGGACCTTCTTCGTCAGCGCCCGGCTGCTCGATTTCTCCGGCCATTTCCGCGGCGTGCTGGTGGCCTCCATCCGCCTCGGCTATTTCCAGGCCTTGTATGACGGCATCGGCCTGGATTTTGTCAGCCGGATCCAGTTGCTCAACCAGCAAGGGCGGCTGCTGGTGGGCAAGCCCCATGTCGAGGAGATGCTCGGAACCCAGGTCGGCGATGCCATGGCGCTCGAAGGGCTGAGCGGCCTGCCGGTAGACGGCGTGGTGCTGGACAGCGAGGAATCGGGCGACTCGAAGCGGTTTGTCGCCTATCGCCATGTCGCCAATTTCCCCCTGGTGATCAGCGTCGGCGGACTCGAAACGGATGCCCTGCTGCCCTGGCGCCGGGTCATGCATCCGATGGCTGTCGGCCTCGTCCTGGTGATCCTGTTCATCCTGGCGACCACCTATTTCACGGTCAGGAACCTGCTCCGCAAGGACAGCCTGGAGGCCGCGCTCAAGGAACGCGACGAACAGCTCAGGCAGACGGTGCAGACGGTCGAGGACGGCATCGTCACCCTGGATGCCGGCCGGCGGATCATCCTGTTCAACCGCGCGGCCGAGAAGATCTTCGGCGTCCGGGCCGATGCGGCGCTGGGCAAGACCCTGGACGAGGTATTGTCCGGCTGCCTGAGCCAGATCGAACAGGCCAACCTGCGCGGTTATCTGGATGAATCGTGGCTGTCGCCGCTCGGCCAGGCGCCGCTGCATATCCTGCATGTGGTAGAGGGCGAGGAGGAGTTCCACGTCGAATTGAGCCTGTCGACCACGATGTTCCGCGGTGGCACCCTGCTCACGGCGGTATTTCGTGATCTGACCGAAAGCGAACGGGTCGAACGCGAGTTGCTTGAGTCCAACCAGCAACTGCAGGAACTCTCGACGTCGCTCCAGAACGTCCGTGAAGCGGATCGGATGCGGATTTCCCGCGAACTGCACGACGAACTGGGCCAGTTTCTCACCGGGATCCGGATGGATGTGTCCTGGCTGGGCGGGCGTCTCAACGCGGAACAGCAGGAACTGGTCGGCAAGGTCGCTTCGATCAAGGGCCAGATCGACCAGACCATCGCCTCGGTGCGCCGCATCTCCTCGGAGCTGAGGCCGTTGGTGCTGGACGATCTCGGCTTCAATGCCGCGGCGGCCTGGTATGTGAACCGGTTCATCGAGCAAACCGGCTTGTCGGTAACATTGCTGTTTCCCGAACAGGAGCCGATGCAGGGCGGTGCCGTGGCGACGGCCCTGTTTCGCATCCTGCAGGAATCGCTGACGAACGTCGCCCGGCATGCCCGCGCCACCAGGGTGGAGGTACGGGTGAGCTACGAACATGGCGTGTGGTCGCTGGTGGTCAAGGACAATGGCATCGGCTTGGCAACGCACAAGGGCAGGGACAAGGGTCTGGGCCTGATCGGCATGCGGGAACGGGTCCAGTCCCTGGGCGGCAAGTTCTCGATCAAGAACGCGCTCAGCGAAGGTACCCTGATCGTGGCGGCAATCCCGGAGGAGATACAGAAAAACGATGACTGAGAAAATCAATGTATTGCTGGCGGACGATCACACCATCATCCGCGATGGCCTGAAGCAGATCTTTGCCGATACCCAGGACATCGTCGCCGCCGGAGAGGCCGCCAACGGCATCCAGGTCATGCAGCAGGTGCGGGAAAGGGACTTCGATATCCTGCTGCTCGATATCTCGATGCCCGGGCGCAACGGCCTCGACCTGATCCGCTCGGTCAAGGCCGAGAAGCCCGGCCTGCCCATCCTGGTGCTCAGCATGCACCAGGAAGAGCAGTTCGCCGTCCGCGCCCTGCATGCCGGCGCTTCGGGCTACCTGACCAAGGAGAGCGACAGCGATGTCCTGGTTTCGGCGATACGCCGGGTGGCCGCCGGTGGGGTCTATTTCAGCCAGAAGGTGGCCGAATTGATGGTGCAGGGGCTGCACACCAACGTGAGCAGCCAGCGCCATGAACAGCTTTCCGACCGCGAGTACCAGGTCTTCGTCATGATCGTCGAGGGCAAGGGGCTGACCGAGATCGCCGGGTCGCTGTCGCTGAGCGTCAAGACCGTCAGCACGCACAAGACGCACATCCTGCAGAAGATGGGTTTTTCCAATGCCAACGAACTCGTCCGCTACGCCATTGCCCACCATCTGGTGCAGACATTCTGAGGCCGTGCGTGCAGTCGTGGCGGCGTAAGCGCCGCCAGGCCGGCTAGCGCCAAGGCTGGCTTGCCGTTCCGGCAGGCACCGGCCTGCCCCCCCGTTCACCTGTGTCGAATTTGCAACATCCCGTTTGACGGAAAACACGCGCCGGATGCCTGAAGTCCGCTGCCCGCGGCCCTGCCGGGCCGGCCCGGCCGGTCACCGGCTGTCGGCCCTGGACGCCAGTCCGCGCCTGGGTTTGGCCCGGTTCGTGGGCGAAACCCGTGCCCCGAATCCGCTCCCCTCGCCTGAGCTCGGCAGGGCAGTAGGAAATTTCCTATGGCGAGATTAATCCAGCGCCGATACCAGGGGTATTAACACTTACTTATATTTAGGCCGTGCAGTAAAGCTACCTAGCGAATTCCGGTGTCCCAATACCGTGGTTGCATTCTTTAGATGGAAGGATGAGGAAATGAAGATCAACTTTGTAAGTGTGACGACCCTTGCTGCCGTGGCAGCAATTTTCATGCTTTCTTCGCCCGCACGTGCCTTTGACGAGGACGCCGCCAAGTCCCTCGCCAAGCGGAACGATTGCTTCAAGTGCCACGCCGTCGACAAGACCAAGAAGGGGCCTGCCTACAAGAAGATTGCCGTCAAGTACAAGGGCAAGGAAGCCGAAGGCGAGGCGGCGATCATCAAGAACATCACCACCGCGCCGATGGTGAAACTGGAAGATGGCACCCAGCAGGAACACAAGGTCATCGATACCAAGAATCCGGCCGAACTGAAGAATCTGGCGGCCTGGATCCTGTCGCTGTAAGTATCCCCATATCAACAGCCACGCCCTCCCGCCCGGGAGGGTGCTTGGGTTTGTCCAAAGTTTGAGGAGAAGGCAGCATCATGAAATTCTTGCGTAGCATCGGCCTCATGCTGGCGCTCTCCGGTGTGGCCGGGTATGCAACCACGGCCCACGCGGAACGGGAGATGAATCCCGAAGCCAAGGACCTCATCCTCAAGGGCGATGCCAAGTGCACCGGCTGTCACGACGAGGCCGACGAGCCGGAACCGAGCATGCTCGAACTCCACCCCGGCGTTTTGCGCATCGGCAAGACCAAGCATGGCACCAAGGCGGATGGCCGCACGCCGACCTGCACCGACTGCCACGGCGAAAGCCTGGATCACCTCAACTACAAGGGCAGTGACAAGCCGCCGAGGCCCGACCGGGTCTTCATCAAGCCGGGGCTATCCTCTGCCGAGGTCCGCAACGCGGCCTGTTCTTCGTGCCACGCGAAGGACATCCAGCGTTCCCACTGGGCGGGCAGCGTGCATGACACGCGCGGCGTGGCCTGCAACGATTGCCACAAGATCCATAGTGCCGAAGACCGGGTGCGCGACAAGCGTACCCAGGCCGAGGTCTGCTACACCTGCCACAAGCAGCAGCGCACGGCGATGAACAAGCCCTCCCACCACCCGGTGCCGGAAGGCAAGATGAGCTGCTCGGACTGCCACAATGCGCACGGCTCGGTGGGACCGAAGCTGATGAAGCGGGACAGCGTGGTCGAGACTTGCTACACCTGCCACATGGAAAAGCGCGGCCCGTTCGTGCACAACCATCAGCCGGTCGACGAAGACTGTTCGATCTGCCACGAGCCGCACGGCACCGTCACGGAAAGCCTGTTGAAGGCACGGCCGCCGTTCCTGTGCCAGTCCTGCCACACGCCGCATGGCGCATTCCCGCCTGGCGTCGCCACCGGTCCCGCCGGCCCTGGCTTGTCGGGTCAGCCGGGTTGGTGGAATAGCTCTGCCATCACGCAAGGCCGTGGTTGCCTCAACTGTCATACCCAGGTCCACGGCAGCAACAATCCGGGCCTGGCCACTCCGACGCCACAGCGCCTCTTCCGTTGAGATGATGGAACGATCATGAACACAGCGAAAATTCACGCAAGCTTCGGATTCAGCCAGAAACTCCTCGTTCTTGCCCTGATGGCGGCGTTTGGCCCGGCCCATGCCGACGACGACGAGGTTACCGCCCTGATCAGCCCCGATGTTGCGTCCGTGACGGCGGGAGCGGGACATGTCAGCGGCAATAGCCAGGACCGTTCGCTTTACGGCCAGTACAGCGGCTGGGCCGAGCACGATAACGCCTTGCTGCTGGACTTCCGCTACATCAAGCGCGAAGAAGAGACCGGAACCTGGACCCGAGGCGAGGGGCTCAACCTGGGCCAGGACGACCGCGAACTGAGTTTTTCCCAGGAGAAGCAGGGCGACTGGAAGCTCGCGCTGGACTACAGCGAACTGGTCCACCGCGACCCGCGCACCATCAACACCGGCCTGCTCGGTGCCGGCACGACCAGCCCGACTGTCAGCCCCCTGTCCGCCACCGGCACCGGCAACGACCTGAACCTCGAACTGCGGCGCAAGGCCTTCAACCTGGCCGGTTCCAAATGGATCACCCCCAACCTCTCGTTCGAGGCCAGCTTCCGCAACGAGGACAAGGACGGTGCGCGCAGCTTCGGCATCGGCGGCTACACCCCCGGCGGGGTCACGGCCAGCACCGTGGCTGCCCTTTACCTGGTGCCGGAGCCGGTCAATTCGACGACCCGGCAATTCGAGGCCCGGCTGCATTACTTCGGCGACAAGTTCAGCCTGACCGGCGGCTATAACGGCTCGTTCTACAACAACGCGAACAGCACGATGACGGTGAACGGGATTGACGCTGACGCATTTGCCAGCAGCACCCTGACGCTGGCGCTGCCGCCGGACAACCAGGCGCACCAGCTTTATCTTTCCGGCACCTACGCCCTGCAGCCCACCACGCACGCCAACTTCAAGCTGGCCTACACCCACGCCAGCCAGAACCAGGGTTTCGGCAGCCTGGGCGCGGGCAGTCTGGACGGCGTCCTCGATACCACGCTGGCCCAGGTCGGCCTGAGCGCACGGCCCATGCCTAAGCTGTCGCTGACGGCCAACCTGCGCTATGAGGATCGCAACGACAAGACGGCGCTGGGCAATTACCTGGTCGATTCGTCGGGCAACCTGTACACCAATACGCCGGACTCCTCGAAGTACATCAACGGCAAGCTGGAAGCCAGCTACCAGTTTTCCAGCCTCTACCGCGGCACGCTGGGCGTCGATTACGCCTATATCAATCGCGACCGCGTGGTCAGCACGACCCTGATCCCGGACACCTCGATGGCCGCGCTGCGCGAACGCACCAACGAGTGGGGCGTCCGTGCCGAAGTCCGGCGCTCGATGTCGGAGACCGTCAATGCCGCGGTGATCCTCGGCCATAGCGAGCGCCAAGGCTATCACTGGTATGGGCTCGACCCGTCCACCGGCTATGCCTTCGTGCGCTACGACTCGCTGCCGGCCCTGGACGGCACCTTCCCGGTGACCCTGCTGGACCGGGAACGCAACAGCATCAAGCTGATGACCGACTGGTCGCCAAGCGATGCCCTGTCGCTGCAATTCTGGCTTGAAGACGGCCTGGACCACTACAGCGGGCCGACCGCCGCCGGCGTGCATGCCAACGACGCCTACTCCTTCAACATCGATGCGTCCTACAAATTGTCCGACAAGTGGAAGCTGACCGGCTACGCCAGCACCGGCAAGCAGACCCTGCACATGCAGCAGAGCGTGGGCTACATCGCCGACCTGGCCGATAGCACGGCCACCCTGGGCGTCGGGGCGGTCGGCCAGATCAGCTCCAAGATCGAGTTGGGCGGCGACCTGAGTTACCTGAAGGACAAGAACCGCTACAACCTGGACATGACCACCGGGGCGGCCGTGAGCGACCTGCCCGATGTCAGCTATCGCGCCACGACGCTCAAGCTGTATGGCAAGTACAAGCTCAGCAATGTTTCCGATGTGCGGGTCGACCTGATCCAGCAGTGGGCGAAGCTCAGCGAGTGGACCTGGGGCAGCGATGGCGTCTTGTTCGCCTACACGGACAACACCACCGTGGCGCTGAATCCCAGCCAGGACGTCACCTTCATCGGTGCGCGCTACACCTACCGGTTCAAGTAAGCGGTATCAGCAATGGAATGGGGTTGGGAATGCACCCAAGAAACCGATCCGGCCGTCACGGCTGGATGCGATGGGCGGGCGGATTGCCAGTTTGCAGTTAAATCAGTAAGCGAGGAACCAACATGAAACTCACGCTAGTCAGAGCAAGCTTAATAGCGCTCGCGATATCCGGTCTGGCAGGATGTGGCGGCGGAGGCAGTGATGGCATTCCCGGCACCCCTGGCTCCGATGGCACCACCACGCCGATCTCGACGACGCCATCGATAGTGTCTGTGGATACTGGCGTGACCCCATCGGATGCGGCTGCCCTGGCCTGGAAGAACCTGGCACCGCGTATCGCCGTGCAAGGTGTCACCATACAGAGCCCCCCCGTTGTCAACTTCACGCTGACCGACCAGAACAGCAACCCCATCGTCGGCCTCGAGAATGACATTACCCTCTACAACGCGACGACCGGCAACACCCGTGCGTCGGTGCCCTACAACCAGAACCTCTACTTCGTCCTGGCCAAACTGGTGCCGGGTACCGGCCATGCGCCGGACAAGTGGGTGAACATGAGGACGTTCAAGCCGCTTACCAACGCGCAGGCCGCCGGCACCTACACCGGCGCGGATCTGTGCATCAGCGCGAGCGAAAGCCCGGACGGCAAGGCATGGTGCGGGACCTATCCCTCGGCGGACAATGACGGCACCCTGGTTGGCGACGGCAAGGGCGGCTACACCTACACCTTCCGTCTCGACGTGACCAAATCGGCCGCAATCGTGGCGGCCATGGCCCAGGCAACCAATCCCGCCAGTACGGTAGACGGCCATGCGAACGGCGCATCGGCCGATGGCCTGACCCGGGCGGCCGACATGGGCGACCTGAGCTACGATCCGAACGCGACCTATCGCCTGGCCATCATGTTCTATGGCAACGAGCCGGGTACCGGTAGCGTCACCCCGACCGGGGCGGCCAGTTCCGCGGCCGCCGTGCCGATGAACGTCAATACCACTGGCATGTATACCTATGATTTCGTGCCATCCGGCGGCAAGGTGGCCAAGGCACGCAACATCGTCGACATCGATTCCTGCGCTTCCTGCCATGACGGCAAGGCCCTGGCGCACGGTTCCCGGCGCGACCCGAACGTGTGCGTGACTTGCCACACCGATCAGGTCAAGACCACGTTCTATTACTTGAGCACCCTGGCCGGCGGTACCAATGGCGAGGCCCCGCGCGAAGTCGACGGCATCACTTTCAAGGCGGTGACGGGTACGACCCCGCAGAAGCGGTCCATGCAGGCCGTGGTCAACGGGCGTGCCGTGGGCAACTTCCCCAACATGATCCACAAGATCCACATGGGCGAAGGCCTGGTCCTGCAGAACTACAACTTCAATAATGCCGGGGAAGGCCAGTTCAACGCCTTCGGCTATCCGGAAGACCAGCGCAACTGCACCAAGTGCCACAGCGGACAGACCAAGGACAATTCGCTGAAGGCCGTTAAAACCACCGACGGCGACAACTGGATGAAGGTTCCCAGCCGGCTGGCCTGCGGTTCCTGTCACGATGGCATCAATTTCGCAGATGCGTCCGGCTCCCGTTTGCCCCTGCAGGGCAACAACGCGGCAAACCGGAATCGCGTATTTGTCGCGACGGGTGGTCATGCGGCGGGGACAGGCCTGTCCGACGACAGCCAGTGTTCGTCCTGCCATACCCCGGACATGATCGCGTTGCAGCACCGTACCGAGGTTTCCACGCCGAACAACCCGGACATCCGGGCGGGCTCGACCAAGATCGAATACGAGCTCAAGAGCGTGACCGTGGATGCGGGGACGCACAAGCCGACCTTCAAGTTCGCCATCACCATGGACGGCGCCAAGGTCACGACCCTGGCGGACAGCACGGCATCGCCGATCGCGGGCTATACGAATGGGCCGAGTTTCACCGTCGCCTATGCGTTGCCCGAGGATGGCATCGCTACGCCGGCCGATTTCAACAGCACACCGTGGAGCGCGACGGGTAGCAGCATCGCCACGGTCAAGTTGACCGAACTCGTGCCGGCCGCGGGCGGTACCAAGGGCGCCCTGAGCAGCCTGGCGGCAGATGGCAGCGGCTACTACACGGCTACGCTGAACACCGTCATCGTGCCCAGCACCAGTACTGTGAAGATCGCCCGTGGCGTGATGTACGGCTACTACTACAAGTATCCCGTCGACACCCAGAATGCCGCCGTGTCTTACAACTCGCCCGGCATGCGGATTCCGGTACCGGCTTCCATGGTCGTGGTCACCGGCTACAGCGACCGGCGCAAGGTGGTCGACGCCGCCAAGTGCGGCAGCTGCCACGAACAGCTCGGTGTCCAGCCGACCATCCACAGCACCGACCGCACCGACCCGAACCAGTGCGCGATCTGCCATAACCCGAACCTCACCAACGTCGGCTGGTCCGGCAACATGAGCACCTTCATCCACGCCATCCACGGCGGCGACAAGCGCAAGGCCACCTACGGCTTCAAGGATGTCGGCTCGGTGGGTTACCCGGGTATCCTGCAGGATTGCAACCAGTGCCACCTGCCGAATACGGTGAACTTTGGTGCCAACGCCTCTGCCGTATCGAATCTGCTGTGGACGACGGCGGCCGGCACCTTCTCTGCGGGTGCGTATCTGCCCAAGGACGGTGATGGCAATGCCCTGGCTACAGCCGGTACCGCCTACGGGGTAGGCTTTGCCGCGGATATTTCGGCGGGTACGACGACCCCGGCGGATGCAACCACGCTGGTGAGTTCGCCGATCGCTGCGGCCTGCTTCTCCTGCCATGACTCCAAGCTCGCCTTCGATCACATGACGGGCAATGGCGCGGTGGCGAATACGGGCGGCCACCTCTACGAGGCGCGCTCGACGGCAATGGCTGGGGGTACCACCAGCGAGCAATGCCTGTTCTGCCATGGCCAGGGCAAGGAGCAGGATGCGGCGGTCGTGCATCACAAGTAAGCGTCCGAATCCGGCAGAACCCAGGTAACGCCATGCGTTCTGCCGGAACCGACCCCAGCCACCCGGATGCGTCGCCGCATCCGGTTTTTTTGGGCCTCTGCCACGCCCACCTGAATCAACCGACCTGAAAGAATTCCCATGAAACAGCCACTGATTCCGCTTGTGCTGTTCACGGCCGCCCTGTTGTGGGGAGGCGCCGTGCCGGCCGCTCCTGCCGCAGATACCGCAGCTCCCGCCATGGCTGCCAAGGCCAGGCCGACCCCTCCTACCACGCAAGTGGTCAGGATCAAGGCGGTCGACATCAATACGGCCAGCGCCGCGCAACTGCTCAAGTTGCCGGGCGTCGGTGCGGCCGAGGCGAAGCGGATCATTGCCCGCCGGCCCTACTGCAGCAAGGCGGCGCTGGCAACGGAACACGTCGTCGATGACGCGCTTTACGGGCGCATACATGCCCTGATCGAGGCCGGATTCCCCTACAAGGACGTCGCAAAAAACGTTGCCTGGTGCTCGGGGAAGAAGAAATAGGGCCGGGTGGCGTGCCGCATTCACGCCGTTGCATCTTCAGGTCAGGTTCAACATTTTTCGATAGGACAAACTCATGAAGCTCGGTAATTTATTGGCATTGCTGGCGCTCGGCTGGTTATGCAGCCAGGCGCCGGCGCTTGCCTCGGATGAGCCGGCCAAGCTCGACAACAAGGCCTGCCTGAGCTGCCACGAGAACGGCAAGCCCGCCATCGAAGTGCCGGCCCCGGGCGGCGAAACCCACAAGCTGCAGCAGGTGGATACCGGCAAGGCCGGCAAGAGTGTCCACGCCAAGCTGGATTGTGTGGCCTGCCATACCGATATCGTCGATGCCAGCGCGAACCACAAGAAACTGTACGGCATCAAGCCCCCCGATTGCGTGACCTGCCACACCCAGCTCTGGGAGCAGGCCAAGCAGGACGGCAAGGAAAAGGAAAAGGCGCGCTTGGGCGTGGTGGTCCAGAACATCGCGGCCTACAAGGAATCGTTCCACGCCCGCCCGGATGCCGACCATCCGGAACGGCCCAAGGCCTACTGCGGCGACTGCCATTCGAGCCACGATTTCGCCGTGCCCATGAAAGGGACCCCGGAGCGCGAGCAATGGCGTCTGACCATACCCAAGACCTGCGGCAGCAATTGCCACGAGGATCAGCTGGAGGACTATGAATCCTCGGTGCACGGCGAACTGGTCATGGCCAAAAGCGACCCGAAGGGCGCCATCTGCACCGATTGCCATACCACCCATGAGATTCGCAATTCGTCTTCCGATCCGTTCAAGCTGAAGAACGTCGAGGCCTGCGGCGACTGCCACAAGGAAGAGCTGCACAGCTATCGGGATACCTACCACGGCCAGGTCAACAAGCTCGGCTACACCTATACGGCCAAGTGCTCCGACTGCCATGGCAACCATGGCATCAAGAAGGTGGATGACCCGGATTCCAAGGTGAGCCCGCAAAATCGCCTGAAGACCTGCCAGCAGTGCCACAACGAGAAGAAGCCCGGCATGCCGGTGGCGACGGCCGGCTTTGTCACCTTCGGCCCGCACGCCAATGGTCATGATTTCCAGAAATATCCGGAGATGTGGATCGCCTCGAAGTTCATGACGGCACTCCTGATCGGCGTGTTCGCCTTCTTCTGGTTGCACAGCGGCCTGTGGTACTACCGCGAGTGGAAGGATCACAAGGAAGGCAGGGCGGTGCGCCATGTCGACACCGCGGGCCTGAACCTGTCGCCGACGGCCCACTTCCGCCGCTTCGGCTGGGGCTGGCGTCTCGCCCACCTGGCCTTCGCCCTGGCCACCATGACCCTGGTCCTGACCGGTACTTCGGCCCTGTTCTCGAGCACCGAATGGGCGCCGATGGTGGCGGCGGCAATGGGCGGCGCGAAGGTGCTCGCAATCGTCCATAGAATCGCGGCCGCGGTCTTCATCACCATCTTCCTGGGCCACTTCGTCTATGTGATGCAGCGTCTGTTGCGCGACCGGAGCTTCCGCTGGTTCGGCCCGGATTCGCTGGTGCCGAACTGGAAGGATCTGGCCGATATGATCGGGATGTTCAAGTGGTTCGTCGGCAAGGGGCCGCGGCCGCAGTTCGAACGCTGGACCTATTTCGAGAAGTTCGACTACTGGGCGGTGTTCTGGGGTGTCACCGTGATCGGCGGCAGCGGCCTGATGCTGGCCTTCCCGCATATCACGGCGACCTTCCTGCCGGGCTGGGTGTTCAACGTGGCGACCCTGGTGCACGGCGAAGAGGCCTTCCTGGCCGCGGTGTTCCTGTTCACGGTGCACTTCTTCAACAACCACTTCCGCCCGGACAAGCTGCCGCCGCCCGACGTCGTCATGTTTACCGGCACCCAGTCGATCGAGGAGTTCCGGCGCGAACACCCGGCGCAATATCAGCGCCTGGTGGCCAGCGGCGAACTGGAGAAGTACCTGGTCGAAGAACCGTCACGGCCGATGCATGTCGGCTCGGTGATCCTGGGCCTGGCCCTGCTCACCGTCGGCCTGACCTTGCTGGTTCTGGTGGCCATCGGCTTCTTCGGCGGCTGATCGCATCTTCGTAGCAGATCGTTCCTTCGCAGGCGATCGTTCCACGGGCCCGGTTCTGCCGGGCCCTTTTTTTGCCGGTTCGGTTCTGGCCGCGGCCAGCCTTCAGCCCGGCCGTACGGTCATGAATTACCTGCCCGTGACGGGGGCATGGCCCGCGGAGGCATGGCTTACAAATCGGTAAACCGATCCGGGCGCGGCATCGCCGAAACCCTCAGGCTGCCCGTGCCTGCAGGAACCATGCGCCTGCACCACCTTACTGAACGGTAAAAGTCCCGATTCCATTCGCTCTATAGGATGTGGCTCGTAGGTCAGGCCGTGCGTTCGCCGTCTCGCTTCGACGTCGCGCCATCGGTCTGGCCGCCTTTTCCGGCAACTCCAAATGAGGTATTCCATGTCCCATCGACGTTTGTCCCCGCCCACGAAACGGCTCGCCGGCCTCGGTCGTACCCTGGCGTCGTCCCTGGGTACGCTGTTCGCCCTGCTGGCGATTTCCGCGCCGGCCCATGCCCTGCCCAGCTTCGCCCGCCAGACCGGCGAGGAATGCGCCG
>JAQTLU010000030.1 GCA_028714735.1 Gallionellaceae bacterium
ACCTCGCGCATCGCTTCGGCCGCCCAGGGCTATGTCGAACTGGTCGGCGCCGGCCAGCCGCTGGACGACCTGCCCATCTACAGCCCCAGCCATCACCTGCCCTGCCTGTGGTATCGCTACCGTTCCTATGTGAAGGAAAACGACAAGTGGCGGCAGACTGAAATGGACGAGAGCATCTCGCCCTTTCTGCTCGACGACGGCAGCGGCTGCTGCCAGATCGACCCGACCGGCGCCGAGGTCTCGGCCAGCCGCAAGGAAACCTATACCCACGGCGACGAAAAGGTCGAGGAGGAACTATTGCTGGCCGGCGACCAACTCTATGCCCTGGGCGAGTTCAGCAGCCACGGCGGCGGCCACGCCCAGTTCGACGAACGCCGCGAGATGTCCAACATCATCGATGACTGGAAGGCAGACCAGGACGATCTGCGGCGGCGCTTCGACCTCGACGGCAACGGCGTGATCGACGACCAGGAATGGCAGCTGGCGCGCCAGACGGCTCGGCGTGAACTGGCTGAGCGCCGGATAAAGAGCCTGGACCAGCCGGTCAGCCACACCCTGAGCCGGCCGCGCTTCGGCCGACCCTACCTGATCGCCGCATTCCCGCCGGAAACCCTGGCCGGACGCTATCGGCTGCGGGTCTGGCTGCACGGCCTGGCCGGCGCGGCCAGCCTGGTCGGGCTGGCGGTGGCCCTGCAGCTCATGTAGCGCTCGTCGTTCCCGCTCGCGCGGGATGACGAACTAAGCCAGGTCGAGGTAGTCCAGGATGCCCTTGGCCGCCTCGCGGCCTTCCCAGACCGCGGTGACCACGAGATCGGAACCGCGCACCATGTCGCCGCCGGCAAAGATCTTCGCGTTGGCGGTCTGGTAGGTGTGCGCGTTGCCCTTGGCGATGACCCGGCCGCCCGGGTCGGTGGCGATGCCGAAGTCGGCGAACCAGGGCTGCGGGCTGGGCCGGAAGCCGAAGGCGACCAGGACCCGGTCGCACGGCACGATTTCTTCCGAGCCCTCGACCACCACCGGGGTGCGGCGGCCACGCGCATCGGGTTCGCCCAGGGTGGTGGTGACCAGCTTGATGCCTTCCACCTTGCCGTTGCCGACGATCTCGACCGGCTGGCGATTCCACAGGAATTGCACGCCCTCTTCCTTGGCGTTGGCCACTTCCCGTTTGGAGCCGGGCATGTTGGCCTCGTCGCGCCGGTAGGCGCAGGTCACCGAGGCGGCGCCCTGGCGGATCGAGGTGCGGTTGCAGTCCATGGCGGTGTCGCCGCCGCCCAGGACCACGACGTTCAGGCCCTTCATGTCGACGAACTCATCCTGGGGAAGACTCATGCACTGCCTGACGTTGGAGATCAGGAACGGCAGCGCCGGCATCACGCCGGGCAGATCCTCGCCGGGGATGCCGGCCTGCATGTAGGTGTAGGTGCCCATGCCGAGGAACACCGCATCGTACTGGTTGATCAGGTCGGCGAACGGGATGTCCTTGCCGATCTCGACGCCGAGGCGGAATTCCACGCCCATGCCCTGGAAGATTTCCCGGCGCCGGCTCATGACCGTCTTTTCCATCTTGAACTCGGGGATGCCGAAGGTCAGCAGGCCGCCGATCTCTTCATAACGGTCGTAGACCACCGGCAACACGCCGTTGCGCGCCAGGACGTCGGCACAGGCCAGGCCGGCCGGGCCGGCACCGACGATGGCCACCCGCTTGCCGGTCGCCACCACCTTGGACATGTCCGGCCGCCAGCCCTGGGCGAAGGCGGTCTCGGAGATATGGCGTTCGACCGCGCCGATGGTGACGGCGCCGAAGTCGCACTGGTTCAGGGTGCAGGCGCCCTCGCACAGGCGGTCCTGCGGGCAGACCCGACCGCACACCTCGGGCAGCGAATTGGTCTGGTGCGACAGCTCGGCCGCTTCGAACAGGCGGCCCTCCTCGACCAGCTTGAGCCAGTTGGGAATGTAGTTGTGCACCGGGCACTTCCACTCGCAGTAGGGGTTGCCGCAGGCCAGGCAGCGGTCGGCCTGTTCCTTGGCCTGATCGCCGTCCATCTGGGCGTAGATTTCCCTGAACTCGGTCTTGCGCACCTCGGCCGGGGTCTTGGCGCCGTCGCGGCGGGCGATCTTCACGAATTGAAATACGTCGGACATCGCATTAATCCTTCAACAAGCTGTCCAGGGTCAGCGCCTTGGATTTCACCAGCCAGAACTTGTTCACCACATCGTGGAAGTGCTCCAGCATCCAGGCCGCGCGGGCCGAGCCGGTATAAAGCACATGCTTTTCCAGCTTGGCGCGCAGGAAGGCGCGGTGCTCGCTGGTTTTCTCGTCGTTGATGCGGTTGATGTCGATCAGCTCGTTGTTGTAACGCTCGGCGAAATGGCCGCCCTCGTCATAGACCAGGGCGAAACCGCCGGTCATGCCGGCACCGAAGTTGAGGCCGGTGTCGCCGAGGACGACGACGCAGCCGCCGGTCATGTATTCGCAGCAGTGGTCGCCCACCCCTTCCACCACCGTCAGGGCGCCGGAGTTGCGCACCCCGAAGCGCTCGCCGGCGACGCCCGCGGCGTACAGCTCGCCGCCGGTGGCGCCGTACAGGCAGGTGTTGCCCAGGGCGGTGGTCCGGTACGCCTCGAAAGAGGAACCCTTGGGCGGGTAGATGACCAGACGGCCGCCGGCCATGCCCTTGCCGACATAGTCGTTGGCATCGCCCTCGATCTCCAGGGTCAGGCCATGGTGGTTCCACACCCCGAAGCTCTGGCCGGCTGAGCCGGTCAGCTTGATGTGCAGGCAGTCGTCCGGCAGGCCGTCGGCGCCGTGGGCCTTGGCGATCTCGCCGGACAAGCGGGCGCCGATCGAGCGGTTGACGTTGCGCACGCTGTATTCCAGCCGCTGCGGGGTCTTGCTCTTGATGCCCGGCAGGGCGTCCTTGACCATCTGCTCGGCCAGCTCGCCCTTGTCGAAGGACGGGTTGCGCGGCTCGACGCAGAAACGCGGCTCGGTCTCGGCGATCGTGCCCTGGCTCAGCAGCATGTCCAGCTTGAGGCGCTTCTGCTTGTCGGACTCGCCGCCCAGCAGTTCCAGCAGGTCGGTGCGGCCGATCAGGTCCTCGAACTTGCGGATGCCCATCCTGGCCATCCACTCGCGGGTCTCCATGGCGATGAAGGTGAAGTAGTTCACCACCATGTCGGGCAGGCCGATGAAGTGCTCCTTGCGCAGCTTGGCATCCTGGGTGGCGACGCCGGTGGCGCAGTTGTTCAGGTGGCAGATGCGCAGGTACTTGCAGCCCAGGGCGACCATGGGGCCGGTACCGAAGCCGAACGACTCGGCGCCCATGATGCCGGCCTTGATCACGTCGAGGCCGGTCTTCAGGCCGCCGTCGGTCTGCACCCGTACCCGGCCGCGCAGGCCGTTGGCGCGCAGGACCTGCTGGGCCTCGGTGAGACCGAGCTCCCAGGGCGTGCCGGCATACTTGACCGAGGTCAGCGGCGAGGCGCCGGTACCGCCGTCATAGCCAGAGATGGTGATCAGGTCGGCATAGGCCTTGGCGACGCCCGCGGCAATCGTCCCGACGCCGGGCTCGGCCACCAGCTTGACCGAGACCAGGGCCTCGGGGTTGACCTGCTTCAAGTCGAAGATCAGCTGGGCCAGGTCCTCGATGGAATAGATGTCGTGGTGCGGCGGCGGCGAGATCAGGGTGATGCCGGGCTTGGTGCAGCGCAGCTTGGCGATCAGCTCGGTGACCTTGCCGCCGGGCAGCTGGCCGCCCTCGCCGGGCTTGGCGCCCTGGGCGATCTTGATCTGCAGGACCTCGGCGTTGACCAGGTAGTGCGGGGTGACGCCGAAGCGGCCGGACGCCACCTGCTTGATCTTGGACATCTTGACCGTGCCGTAACGCTTGGCGTCCTCGCCGCCCTCGCCGGAGTTGGAGCGGCCGCCGATGCGGTTCATGCCCTCGGCCAGGGCCTCGTGCGCCTCGGGCGAGAGGGCGCCGAGCGACATGCCGGCGGAGTCGAAGCGCTTCAGGATGGCCTCGACCGATTCCACCTCGTCAATGGCGACCGGCGTCGCGTCCTTCAGGCGCATCAGGTCGCGGAACATCGCCACCGGCCGGGTGTTCACGATCTCGGCGTATTTCCTGTAGGTCGCGTAGTCGCCGTTCTGGACCGCCGATTGCAGGGTCTGCACCACGTCCGGGTTGTAGGCGTGGTATTCCTCGCCGTACATGAACTTGAGCAGGCCGCCGGCCGGAATCGGCTTCATCGGGTTGAAGGCCGTGCGCACCAGGCGCTTCTGGTCGACCTCGAAGTCCTCGAAGTTTGCCCCGGAGACGCGCGACACCGAGCCCTTCAGGCACATCGCCACCACGTCCTCGTGCATGCCGACCACTTCGAACAACTGGGCGCCGCGATAGCTGGCGATGGCCGAGATGCCCATCTTGGACATGACCTTGAGCAGGCCCTTGTCGATGCCCTTGCGGTAGTTGGCCAGGGCCTTGTAGGCGGGCAGCTTGACCTCGCCGCTGCGCACCAGTTCCAGGATGCTCTGGTAGGCCAGGTAGGGGTAGACCGCGGTGGCGCCGTAGCCGACCAGGCTGGCGATCTGGTGCGGGTCGCGCGCCGCACCGGTCTCGACGACCAGGTTGCAGTCGCAACGCAGGCCGGCGTCGATCAGGCCATGGTGCACGGCACCGGTGGCGAACAGGGCGTGGATCGGCAGCCGGGTCTTGTCGATGTTGCGGTCGGACAGCACCACCACGACCTTGCCCGACGTGACCGCGGCGACGGCATCGGCCGCCAGCTTGGCCAGGGCGGCCTTGAGGTCCAGGCTGGCCGGGTCGTAATGCAGGTCCAGGGTGACCGGGGCATAGGCCGGCTCGGCCTGGCCGGTCACCGCCGAGAACTTGTCGTGCGACAGCACCGGCGAGGTCACTTCCATGCGCCGGGCATGGTCGGCGGTTTCCTCGAACAGGTTGCGCTCGCGGCCGAACTCGGTGTGCAGCGACATCACCACCGCCTCGCGGATCGGGTCGATCGGCGGGTTGGTGACCTGGGCGAACTGCTGGCGCAGGTAGTCGAACGGCGAGCGCACCTTCTGCGACAGCACCGCCATCGGGGTGTCGTCACCCATCGAGCCGGTCGCCTCCTGGCCGTCCTCGGCCAGCACCCGGATGACCTGGTCGAGTTCCTCGAAGCTGACGTTGAACAGCTTCTGGTGCGTCATCACGGAGGCCGTGTCCATCACCGGCGCCTCGGCATCCTGCTCGACACCGAGCTCGATGCGGTGGGCACCCTGCTTGAGCCAGTCGCGGTAGGGCTGGCGGCCCTTCAATTCGTTGTCGATGTCTTCCGGCAGCAGGAAACGGCCAGTCTCCAGGTCGGCGGCGACCATCTGGCCGGGCCGCACGCGGCCCTTGGCGACGATGTTCTCGGGCCCGCCGTAGTCCCACACGCCGACTTCCGAGGCGATGGTGACATAGCGGTCCTTGGTGATGACGTAGCGGGCCGGACGCAGGCCGTTGCGGTCGAGCAGGCAGACACCGTAGCGGCCGTCGGTCATGACGATGCCGGCGGGACCGTCCCAGGGCTCCATGTGCATGGAGTTGTATTCGTAGAAGGCCCGCAGGTCCGGGTCCATGTTGGTGACGTTCTGCCAGGCCGGCGGCACCATCATGCGCATGGCGCGGAACAGGCCGGCGCCGCCCATGACCAGGCCTTCCAGCATGTTGTCGAAGCTCATCGAGTCGGAGCCCTTGGTGCCGACCATGGGCCGCACGTCGTCCATGTTGGGAATCAGCGGCGACTCGAACTTGCGCTCACGGGCACGCGACCAGTTGCGGTTGCCGGCCAGGGTGTTGATCTCGCCGTTGTGGGCCAGGTAGCGGAACGGCTGGGCCAGGCGCCACTCCGGCCAGGTGTTGGTCGAGAAACGCTGGTGGAACACCGCCAGCGCGGAGGCAAAGCGCTCGTCGTTGAGGTCGGGGTAGAACACCGGCAGGTAGGCCGGCATCACCAGGCCCTTGTAGGAGATCACCCGGGCCGACAGGGTCGGCATGTAGAAGGTGGCGTCGTCGGCCAGCGCCTTCTCCACCTTGCGGCGGGCGATGTAGAGCTTGCGCTCGAAGATCTCGGCGTCGATGGCGTCCGGGCAGTTGACGAACAGCTGTTCGATCACCGGCAGGCTCTTGAGGGCGTATTCGCCCAGGGCGCTGTTGTCGGTGGGCACCTTGCGGAAGCCGGCTGGCTCCAGGCCCTGGCCGGTCAGTTCGGCGACCAGCAGGTCGCGGGCGCGCTGGGCCTTGGCCGTATCCTGGCTCAGGAACACCAGGCCGGCGGCGTAGCGCTCGCTCAGGCTGAAGCCGGCCTCGGCGGCGACGGTGCGCAGGAAGGTATCGGGCTTCTTGAACAACAGGCCGCAACCGTCGCCGGACTTGCCGTCGGCGGCCACCGCACCCCGGTGCGTCATGCAGCCCAGGGAGGAGATGGCGGTCTGCACCAGCTTGTGGGTCGCCTGGTCGTCCAGTTGCGCGATAAGGCCGAAGCCGCAGCTATCCTGTTCAAAATCAGGGCTGTAGAGCGTGCCGCTAAGGCGGCTTTGTCGATCGTCCATTTTTTCTGATCGCCGAGGACTGATGTCCGGGTAAAAGGGCGGGAATTCTAGCGCGTTCAAGGGTTTGCGCCAACCCGGCGCGTTGAAGGGGAACACGCCGGCCATGCCCTGTTTTGGGGCATGGCCGGCTGTGCCGCCGTCAGGGCTCAGGCCGCGGCAGTCAGCGCCTGCTCCAGGTCGGCCAGGATATCGTCGATGTGCTCGATGCCGATCGACAGGCGAACCATGTCTTCCGAGACGCCGGCCTTCTTCATCTCTTCCGGGGAAAGCTGGCGATGGGTGGTCGAGGCCGGGTGGCAGGCCAGCGACTTGGCGTCGCCGATGTTGACCTGCCGCACCACCAGATTCAGCGCGTCGATGAAGCGCGCACCCGCCGCCGCTCCGCCCCGGATGCCGAAGGACAGGATGCCGGAGGCGCGGCCGCCCATGTATTTGTCGACCAGCGGCCGGCTCTCATGGTCGATCAGGCCGGCGTAGTTGACCCATTCGATCAGGTGATGGCCATGCAGGTACTCGGCCACCTTGAGGGTGTTCTTGCAGATCCGGTCCATGCGCAGGGGCAGCGTCTCCAGCCCCTGCAGGATCAGGAAGCTGTTGAACGGCGAGATCGCCGCGCCCATGTTGCGCAGCGGCACCACCCGGGCCCGGCCGATATAGGCCGCCGGCCCCAGTGCCTCGGTGTAGACCACGCCGTGGTAGGACACGTCCGGCTCGTTCAGGCGCTTGAAGCGGGCCTTGTGCTCGGCCCAGGGAAACTTGCCGGAATCGACGATGCAGCCGCCGATGGAGTTGCCGTGGCCGCCCATGTACTTGGTCAGGGCGTGCACCACGATGTCGGCGCCGTGCTCGAACGGCCGGCACAGGACCGGGGTCGGCACGGTGTTGTCGACAATCAGCGGGATGCCATGGCGATGCGCAATTTCAGCCAACGCGCCGATGTCGACCACGTTGCCGAGCGGGTTGCCGATCGACTCGCAGTAGATCGCCTTGGTCCTGTCGTCGATCAGCTTGTCGAAGCTGGCCGGGTCGCGGTGGTCGGCGAAGCGCGCCTGGATGCCGTACTGCGGCAAGGTGTGGGCGAACAGGTTGTAGGTGCCGCCGTACAGGGTGCCGCTGGTGACGATGTTGTCGCCTGCCTCGGCGATGGTCATGATGGCGTAGGTGACTGCCGACATCCCGGAGGCCAGCGCCAGGGCGCCGATGCCGCCTTCCATGGCCGCCACCCGCTGCTCCAGCACGTCGGTGGTGGGGTTCATGATCCGGGTATAGATGTTGCCCGCGACCTTGAGGTCGAACAGGTCGGCGCCATGCTGGGTGCTGTCGAAGGCGTAGGACGTGGTCTGGTAGATCGGCACCGCCACCGACTTGGTGGTGGGCTCGGGGCTGTAGCCGGCGTGCACGGCCAGGGTTTCAATCTTCATTTATTGTGTCTCCTCCATAAAGGAAGGCCGATTATTGCCCCTCCGGACCAACCTGTCATTGAGCGGGATCACTCCCGCCGGCACAGCCCGCGCATTTCGCACCAGCGGCAGGTCTCCGGCGCGCCGTGGGCAGGCAGCGGCGCCCCGGCCGCGACGGCAGCCAGCGTGGCCGTCAGCCGCTCCGCCTCGTCGGCAACCGCCTCGGTCAGCGGCCGTTGCATTTCCACAACATCGACCTTGTCGTCGTCCAGGGCCACCAGCCCAGCCTTCGCGGCCCCGGTGAGCAGGCCATAAAAAGGCAGCTGCACGTCCTCGCCAGGCACTTTCAGCTTGTTTTTCAGCAGCGTTCGGGTCTGGGTCTTGTAATCGAGCACCTCCAGCCCGTCCGGTCCGGCATCGAGGCGGTCCAGCCGGCCATGCAGGGTGACCATGCCGCCGTCCGGCAACGCCAGTTCACGCTCGTAGACCGCTTCCGCCGCCTGCCAGCGGCTGCCCGCCGCCTCGCGCGCCAAGGCCCAGTCCAGGTAGGCCGGGATGTGCTTCTCCCAGCGGCCCCGCCAGGCCCTGGCCAGGTAGTCGTCCCGTTCGCGGGCCCGGAAGGCCTCGCTGCCGATCCGGACCAGTTCGCTCGCCAACTGCTCCGGCGGCAGTTCCGCCAGGACCGGGTGTTCGCTGTGGAAACGCCGGAGTATCTGGTGCACCCGCTCGCCGTAATCGGCCTTTTCCATCTGCTCGGCGACCTCATCATCCTCGCCCAGGCCGAGGCCATGGCGGGCGAAGAAGCGATAGGGACAGTCAATCAGGGTCTGCCAGCCGCTGGCCGACAGCCGCGCCGGGAGGCCGTCCAGCCGGGGTGCCGCCAGGGGCACCTCGGGTGCAACGGCCGGGCCGGCCGGACCCGGCTGACAGGCCAGCGCCAGGTCATTGCCGTAGGCCAGGGCGTGAAACACCGCCAGCCGGTCCAGCCATGGGCTGCGCGGGTTGGGCTCGGTGCCCTGCCAGGACTGCCAGGCGATCAGGGCGCAATCGGCGCGGCTGAGCACGTCGATCAGGTCGGCCAGGGTCTCGTCGCGGCGCTGGCATTGGCCGGGCAGGCCCAGTTGCAACCGCACCGCATCGCTGAACAGGTCGTCGCCGCCGGCCGGCGGCAGGTGGGCGGCGTCGGCGCCGAGCACCACCACGGCATCGAAATCGCGCAGCCGGGCGGCCGCCAGGTGGGTCAGACGGATCGGGCTTTCGATCTCGTCGGCGACGAAGGTGGCGCGGTCCAGCTGCAGGTTGAGCCAGGCGCGCCAGCGCGCCAGGGTATAGGTGGTCCGGTCACCCGCCAGTTCGGCGGCCAGGCGATGCAGCAGATCGAGCAACTGGCGGCCGGCCGGGTCGGCCGCCATGGCCGCCGTCGCGCCGATCCCGTCCAGCGCCAGGAACAGGGCACCCAGCCAACCAGCCAGGGTTTGCCGTGAGCCTTTACGGAATGGCCGCGCCGCACCGGCCAGACGCTCAAGCAGGGGCAGCGCTTCGCTCGCCTCGGCAGCGGCCAGGGCGATGAAGCGCTCCAGGCCGGCGACCACGCCGTGCCTGCCGACCAGCCGCTCCAGCCCGGCGACCGCCTCCAGGCGCGGGCCGACCGGCCGGTCGGCAAACACGAAGGGCGATTTCAGCAGGTCGAGCAGGTCGCGGTGATAAAAGCCGTCCTGCAGCAGGGCGAACCAGCGGTCTATGACATGACTGACCGTGGCGGTGGCGAAGGTCCAGCCGGTCTCGTCCTGCATCAGGATATGGTCGCGCTCGAGCACTGCGCGCAGACGCCGGGCGGCCAGGCGGTCGAGGGCGATGACGGCGATGTCACGCCGACCCTCGGCCAGCCAGGCGCGCAGCCGGGCCGCCACCTGCCCGGCCTGGCTCTCCAGGTCGGGCGTGCCGAGCAGTTCCAGCGCGAGCGGGCTTTCCGGCCGCGTCGCCGGCCAGGTTCGTGCACGCTCAAGCAAGGAACCCGCGTCCGGCCCCGGGCGCCAGACCGTGTCGAGCAGCGCACGCCGGTCCGGCCAGGGTTCGGCCACAGGCAGGTCGACCAGCCCCAGCCGCGCCCGGCATTCGGCCAGGAAGTGCTGCTCCATTCGGCTCAAGCCGGCCAGACCCAGGCTGTAGACCGGGTCCACCGCCTGGTCGCGCCAGCGGGCCAGGCCCAGTGCGTAGCCACCCCGGCTGCCCGGCCCGACGCCGTGGAAGGCGCGCCAGAGTTCGAACACCAGCCGGGCCTCGCGTTCCAGCGGGGCATTGAGGCCGCGCCGGACGGCCTGTTCAATCTGGCGGGAGAAGTCGCCGTATTCGGCGGGCGGCACCAGCCTGGCGTCATCCAGTTCGTGCAACAGGTCCAGCATCGCCTGGGCCAGGGGCCACAATGCCGCGTCGTCGAGCCAGTCCACCCCGGCCAGGAAACCATACAACGCGGCCAGGCGCTGGCTGTCGGTCTGCACCCCGGTCCCGGCGCCGGCACCGGCCGCCAGCGCGGGCAAGGTGGTCAGACGGGGCGGCAGGAAGACCGGGGCGCGGGCCTCGCGGCGCAAGGCGGCGAGAAACGCCGGCACCACATGGTGGTGGGGAACCAGGAGGGTGATCGCCGACAGGTCGGGCAGACGGTGCCCCTGCTCGGCAAGCAGCACACGGGCGGCGACGGCGAAAGTGGCGGTCATGGCCCATTGTAGTGCCCGGCCGCGAACTGGAAACAGCGCGCTGCCGGCCTGACCATCGGCGCCAGGCAAAAAAAACCCCGGTTTTGGCCGGGGTAAAGAGAGGAGGAGGATGTCAGCCGCGCCGGGCAAGCACGCGACCAAACATCCCTGCCCTGGCACCAGATGGCTCGAGTGCCGAGGCAGGATACGACATGAAACGCGCTTCGCTGCCACGCAACCGTGGATCGCCGCTAACACACATTTCAGACCGGAATGTATGAATATTAGACATGGCTGTCAATAGGGTCATTGCTCGTTAATAAGGCATCCATTCGGTTGTGTGTGGCGTCTGCCACACCGACCATGCCGGCGTAGCGGAAATCGCGGCGAGACCCGCGACCGGCGCCGGCAATGGGCGCCGGTCGACCTGCCGGATCAATCCATATAGGCAATGGCTTCGCCGCCCGGATTGGGCAAACCCGCCACCCGCCACAGACTCTTGCAGCTACCGAACAGCTTGTGCGCCTTATGCCGGTCCAGACCGGTAGCGCGGCAGATCAGGCGCATCACCGGGAGCGAGCCATGGAGAAAATATTTGTCCCGGACATGGCCGATGATTTCCCAATGTTTTGCCGTCAGGGCCGGGATGCCATCGAACTGGGCGATCTGCTCGGCAAGCTGGCGATCCCACAACTGTGGATCGGCGAGGAAGTTGTCCTGGTCGAACCAGTCCGCCGGCGGCATCCGGACCTCATACTCGAAATTGCTACTGGCATTCATGATCGCCTCCAATCCGCGCTACAGCTTGCGCCAGAAATAATGCCGGCAAGAAACCGTGACCACGCCCCGGTTCGCCGGTGCTTCATGCAGCCGCGCCAAAGCGCTCACGAAAACAACCCGCTCTTGGACTCGGCTATCGGCCTGGCATGCGCCTCAGACACCCGGTCCAGGCCCTCTTCGCGTGCCATCGACTGAAAATGTTTACGGTTCAACTCAAGGAAACGCGGGGTGGGACCGACATCGCCATAGACGGGGTTGCCCTCTTCGTCTTCGGCAACCACCTGATTGCCCTGTATGTACGGCATGGCCGTTTCCAGTTCGTCGAGTGCCGCCGCGAGCAATTCGGAAATCAGTTCGGTCTCGCTCCGACGCGGATACATTTCCGCCAACGCAGCGATCCTGGCTGCATCCTGCACGGTAAGGCGCATCCGGTATTCACGGCTGGTCAGGCGGCCGCCGGCCGAGTCTTCCCATTGCTTGATCAAATTGACGATATTGGTCATGTCACCTCCAGATGGACAAGTCGCAGGCAGCGCGGGGATGCGGCCGCGCCGGAAAGGTCATCGGCTGCCCGCAGGCTTTGCCCGCGGCCCGACCTGGGGAGCGTTAAGCACCTTGAGGCCAAGCTGAGCTGGATGCCAATAAATTTCCCAGCCGGCTTGCTGGTCCTTGACCACCTCGGGGTGGTCACTCAGGAATTGATCCATGAACTCCATGAACTCGCCCCTGGGGAAATCGGTTTTTTTCATATCTGGCCTCCTGCCATTCCGGTACACATCCAGAACTCGTTTATAGACCAATACCAGAGCAATTCAATCAAGCTATTGGCGACTCGCAATATTGCTAGTCTGGCTTGACCCCGCATTGATATTGATCTAATCAGTACTGTATTGATCCTGTTTAAAGATGCTTGGAGACGGCATGCTGAAGATCGCGAAACTGACTGACTATGCCACCGGGGTCATGGTCCAGCTGAGCCAGAGCCCGCAACGCAGAGTGAGCGCGCAACAGCTGGCGACCGAACTGGGGCTGCCGCAAGCCACCGTCGCCAGCCTGCTGAAAAAGCTCGGCCGGGCCGGACTGGTCGCCAGCACCCGCGGCGCCGGCGGCGGCTACAGCCTGACCCGGGAACCGCGCGCCATCGCGCTGACCGACGTCATCACCGCCATCGAAGGCCCGCTGGCGATGACCGAATGCGCACTGGCCGACGGTCGCTGCAGCCTGGAAAAGGACTGCGCCACCCGCCCCCACTGGCGGGCGATCAACCAGGCGGTTCAAGCGACCCTGGCGCTGATGAGTCTGGCCGACATGACCCGGCCGGCGGCAAAGATGAGGAGGATGGACAATGGGTAACAACGACCTGCAACGCCACATCGACACCCCCTATCGCTGGGGTTTCGTCACCGAGATCGAACAGGAGACGATACCCATGGGCCTGGACGAGGGCGTCATCCGGCGCCTCTCGGCCCGCAAGGACGAGCCCGACTTCATGCTGGACTGGCGGCTTGAGGCCTACCGGCACTGGCTGACCATGCAGGAACCCGACTGGGCCACGGTCAGCTACCCGGCGATCGATTACCAGGCCATCCACTATTTCTCCGCCCCCAAGGCCGGCAACCAGCCCAGGAGCCTGGCCGAGGTCGACCCGAAGCTGCTGGCCACCTACGAAAAGCTGGGCATCCCGCTGAATGAGCGCGAGGCCCTGGCCGGGGTCGCGGTCGATGCCGTGTTCGACTCGGTCTCCGTGGCGACCACCTTCAAGGACAAGCTGGAGGCGCTGGGCATCATCTTCTGCCCCTTCTCGGAGGCCGTGCGCCGCCACCCCGACCTGGTCCGTTTGTATCTCGGCTCGGTGGTGCCCCATACCGACAATTTCTTCGCCGCGCTGAACGCCGCGGTGTTTTCCGACGGCACCTTCGTCTATGTGCCGAAAGGGGTGCACTGCCCGATGGAGCTGTCGACCTATTTCCGCATCAATGCGCGCGACACCGGCCAGTTCGAGCGCACCCTGATCATCGCCGACGAGGGCAGCTACGTCAGCTACCTGGAAGGCTGCACGGCGCCGCAGCGCGACGAGAACCAGCTGCACGCCGCGGTGGTCGAGCTGATCGCCCTGAAGGATGCCCGGATCAAATATGCCACGGTGCAGAACTGGTATCCGGGCGACGCCGAGGGACGTGGCGGCATCTACAACTTCGTCACCAAGCGCGGCGACTGCCGGGGCGACCACTCGCACATCTCCTGGACCCAGGTCGAGACCGGCTCGGCGATCACCTGGAAGTACCCGAGCTGCATACTGCGCGGCGACAACTCGGTCGGCGAGTTCTATTCGGTGGCGCTGACCAACCATCACCAGCAGGCCGACACCGGCACCAAGATGATCCACATCGGCCGCAACAGCCGCAGCACCATCGTCTCCAAGGGCATCTCCGCCGGCCGTGGCCGCAACGCCTACCGCGGCCTGGTCAAGATGCTCAAGGGCGCGGAAGGCGCGCGCAACCACAGCCAGTGCGACTCGCTGCTGATGGGGCCGGACTGCGCCGCCCACACCTTTCCCTATATCGAGGTCAAGAACCCGACCGCGACAGTGGAGCACGAGGCCACCACCAGCCGCATCGGCGATGACCAGCTGTTCTACCTGCGCAGCCGCGGCCTGACCGAGGAGGACGCGGTCAACCTGATCGTCAACGGCTTCTGCAAGGAAGTCTTCAAGGAACTGCCCATGGAATTCGCGGTGGAGGCCCAGAAACTTCTGGCCGTGAGCCTGGAAGGCGCCGTGGGCTGAGAGAGGAGCAAACCATGCTGCAAATCCGCAATCTGCATGTATCGGTCGCCGGCAAGCCCATCCTCAAGGGCATCGACCTCGACGTCGGGCCCGGCGAGGTGCATGCCATCATGGGGCCGAACGGCTCCGGCAAGAGCACCCTGGCCCAGGTCCTGGCCGGCCGGTCCGGCTACGAGGTCAGCCAGGGCAGCGTGCGCTACCTGGACCGGGACCTGTTCCTGCTGCCCCCCGAGGCGCGCGCCCGGGCCGGGATCTTCCTGGCCTTCCAGTACCCCATGGAGATCCCCGGCGTGGCCAACGCCCAGTTCCTGCGCACGGCCCTGAACAGCCAGCATCGCGCCCGCGGCGAGGCCGAGGTGGATGCCTTCGATTTCCTTGAGCACGTGAAAGGCAAGCTGGCCCTGCTGGAAATGGACGACGGCTTTCTCTACCGCTCGCTCAACGAGGGTTTTTCCGGCGGCGAAAAGAAACGCAACGAGATCCTCCAGATGCTGGTGCTGGAGCCGCGCCTGGCCATCCTGGACGAGACCGACTCCGGCCTCGACATCGACGCCCTGCAGGTGGTCGCCCGCGGCGTCAACGCCATGCGCAGCCCGGACCGGGCGATCGTCCTGGTGACCCATTACCAGCGCCTGCTCGAGCACATCGTGCCCGACCGGGTCCATGTCCTGGCCGCTGGCCGCATCGTCCGTTCCGGCGACCGCGACCTGGCCATGGAACTGGAGGACAAGGGCTACGGCTGGCTGAACGCCGGGGCTGATTTCGAGGAGGATCGGCCATGAACGCCAGCCTGTACACCGACGCGCTCAGCCATATCGCCGCACCGCCATGGCTGACCGAAGCCCGCCACGAGGCCCTCGACCGCTTCCTCGCCGCCGGCCTGCCCGATAGCCGCCAGGAGGCCTGGAAATACACCTCGCTCGACCGCCTTGGGCAGGTGACGCTGCGCCCGCCGGAGGCCGAATCCAGCCAGGCGGTCTGCCCGGACGTGACCGCCTACCCAGGCCACGTACTGCTGTTCCAGGACGGCCAGCTGGCCTGCCACGGCACCTATCTCAGCAACCAGTTCGCCGGCACCCTGCGCCACTGGGGCGATACCCGTAGCGTGCACGAGCACCTGGGCCGGATCGCCGGCAGCAGCGCCCTGGCCGACCTCAACCTCGCCCTCTGGCAGGACGGCGCGCGCGTCTACGTGCCCGCGGGCGAACGCCTGGGCATGCCCATCTTCGCCGTCTACGGAGCGGCCACCGCGGAGGCCATGCTGCACCCCCGCACCCTGGCGGTCGTGGAAAGCGGCGCCGAGGCCGTGCTGGTGGAACACTATCTGGGCCAGACCGACCAGACCTACTGGCAGAACGCGGTCAGCGAGATCGTCCTGGCAGAGGGGGCGCGGCTCACCCACATCGTGGTCGTCGAGGAAGGCCCGGCGGCCAGCCACACCAGCCTGACCGCCCTCCGGCTGGGCCGGAACAGCGAATATCGCGCCCTGCACATCGGCCTGGGCGGCCTGCTCACCCGTCGCGACCTGCTCGCCGCGCTGGACGGCGCCGACGCCGGCATCCGCATCGATGCCTTCGACCTGGCCGACGGCCGCCGCCATACCGACCTGCACCTGCGGGTCAGCCACCGCGCCCCGCGCAGTCAGAGCCGCATCACCTACCGCGGCCTGGCCGACGACCGCGCCCGCGCCATCTTCGATGGCCACGTGGTGGTCGAGCACGGCGCCCACCAGACCGATGCCAGGCAGGACTGCAAGGGTCTGCTGCTGTCCCGCCAGGCCGAGATCGACGCCATGCCGCGCCTGGAAATCTACGCCGATGACGTGAAGTGCAGTCACGGCGCCAGTGTCGGCCAACCGGACCCGGATGCCCTGTTCTACCTGCGCAGCCGCGGCCTCGATGCGGCGGCGGCGCGGCGACTGCTGCTGGAAGGCTTTGCCAACGAGGCGCTCGGCCTGCTCGACGACGCCCACCTGCGCGACTGGCTCATGCCCAGGCTGCTGGCGGCCCTGTCCCGGCGCTCCGGCGAGGAGGTCAGGTCATGAACGCCGAACTGCGCAGCCTGTACGAGGAGATCATCCTGGAACACAACCGGCATCCGCGCCATTACCCGGAAAACCCGCCCGGCAGCAACCATCATGGCCACGGATTCAACCCGCTGTGCAACGACGAGGTATCGGTGCATCTGAAGGTAGAGGACGGGGTGATCGCCGAGGTCGGCTTCGAGGGCGCGGGCTGCGCCGTCTCGATGGCCTCCGCCTCCATGATGACCGAGGCCATCCAGGGCAAGACCGTCGAGGAGGTCGGCCGGCTGTTCGAGCGGGTGCACGCCCTGCTGGCCGAGGACGGCGCGGCCGACGGCGTCGGCAAGCTGATGGTGCTGGCCGGGGTGAAGGAATTCCCCATGCGGGTAAAGTGCGCCACCCTGCCCTGGCACACCCTGATGGCGGCCCTGGAGAATCGGGCCGGGACCGCGACCACCGACGACCCGGTGGCCTGGTGCCCACAGCCCGAGGCCCGGGCCAGGCCATGAACCTGCTCGACCTGTTCCGCGCGCCCAGGCCGGAGGACGGCCTGCGCGGCCGCGTGATCGAGGCCCTGCGGCAGATCCGCGATCCCGAGCTCCCGGTCAACATCTACGACCTGGGCCTGGTCTACGGACTCGACCTCGACGACCTCGGCCGGGTCGCCATCCGGATGACCCTCACCGCGCCCGGCTGTCCGGTGGCGCAGTCCTTCCCGGCTCAGGTGGAAGACGCCGTCGAGGCGGTACCCGGGGTCAGCGCCGCCCGGGTCGAACTGGTCTGGGAGCCGCCCTGGGACCGGTCCCGGATCAGCGAGGCCGCGCGCCTGCAACTGGGGCTGCTGTGATGCCGGACTGGCAGCGCGTCGCCCCGGTGGCCGAGTTCCCGCCCGGCACCCGGCGGGTGGTCGAACTGGACGGGGTACGCGTCATCATCTTCAACCTGGACGGCGGCTACCATGCCATCGAGGATCTGTGCAGCCACGATGGCGGCGAACTGGCCAGCGGCCGGCTGGAAGGCTGCGACATCGTCTGCCCCCGCCATGGCGCCCGCTTCGACATCCGCACCGGTGCGGTCGCCGCGCCGCCCGCCTACGAGGCGATCGCCAGCCTGCCCACCCGAATCAGCGAGGGCTGGCTGGAGGTCCGGGACGATCGCTGGGATAGAGCGTCCGGCTAGGGATTCCCCGCCTTGACCCGCTCCCGGGTAACGAAGCAGGTCAAATCGATGCCGGCCTGTTTTTCCACGGTGACCAGCTGGTCGATCAGGGTCCGGGTCATGACCGTATTTTTCGACAGCAACAGATAGCCATCCGGGTGACTGACATCGCGCGTGAGCAGCATGCCTTCCTGGATATGCTGGGCGGCGATGGGTATTTCATCGATCTCGAATTGGCCTTCCTGGGCGGCGATGGCCGCCAGCTTGTCGACCACCTGGGGGTCGTAGCGGGTGCCACGGCCTTCCAGGATGCGCGTCCAGCTTTGCTTGACCGACAGGGGTTGCCCGGTCAGGCGGCCGAGCTTGAGGGCATCGTAATCGCTCACCGCACCGATGATCCGGGCGCCCAGCGGGATGTTGAGGCCGCTGAGGCCGTTCGGAAAACCGGTCCCGTTGAAATACTCGTGGTGGTGGCGGACGACGGCGGCAATGGCGGACAGGGCCTCGATCTTCTTCAGCGCCTCGGCCCCCGCCGCCGGGTGCTGCCGGTAGATGGCCAGTTGCTGCTGGGTCATGGCGCTGACCGGGGTATCCATCAGGCTGTCCGGAAAACCGATCTTGCCGATGTCGTGCAGCAGCGCGGCGACGAAGACATCCTGCGCCTCCACGTTGCTCAGCCCCATCTGCAAGGCGACCTGGCGCGACAGATCGGCGACGCGGCGGGAATGCTCGCCCACGCTGCCGCCGCGCAACTCGGCCAGGGCGCCGATGGCCAGCAGGGTGCCGAAATAGGTCTTCTTCAGTGCGGCATGGGCCGATTCGGTCTTTTCCAGGGCCTGCTTCAGGGCCTGGGTGCGTTCCGCCACGCGCGCCTCGAGCAGGCTGTTCTGGCTCGCCAGGGCATCGTGCGCCGCCTTCAGTTCCAGGTGTAGGCGCACCCGGGCCAGGACGATGGCGGGCTTGACCGGTTTGGTCAGGTAATCGACGGCGCCCAGTTCCAGGCCGCGCTCCTCGCTGACCTCGTCGCTCAGCGCCGTGACGAACAGCACCGGTATGACCTTCGCCTCGGGATGCTTGCGCAGTTCGCCCAGCACGGTGTAGCCATCCATGTCCGGCATCATGATATCCAGCAGCACCAGATCGGGGCGGGGCGAGGTGGTGGCGGCGCGCAGGGCCTGTTCACCCGAGCGGGCGGCGCGTACCCGATACTGCCCCTGCAGTATCTGGGTCAGCACGGCCAGGTTGGCCGGCTCGTCGTCGACGATCAGGACGGTCTGCCTGGCGTCGTTGCCGGCCTGAATATCTGTAGCGGTATTCATAAGCGATCCTCGATGCTTGGTTGTACAACCCCCGGGTCAATCCTGTTGCCGCAACGTACGCAGCGCATGATCGTACTCGAACGCGGCGACCTGCCCGGCCAGGGCGTCGAACCGCTCGCCCAGGGCCTGGCGCAAACCGGCCTCCTGCTCGGCCAGGAGTTCGCCGGCACGGGTATCGTCTTCGCTCAACAAGCGTTCCAGTCGGACCAGGACCTCCGGGTCGCAAGGGGCCGCCGTCACGGCCGGGGTTCCGGCCTCGCCGGGCGGCCCGGCAGGCTCTTCCGGCCTGCTTATGGCGCCATCCGGCGCGGGCTGCAGCGACAGATCGAACCAGAACTGACTGCCCTTGCCCGGGATGCTCAGCACACCCACCTCGCCGCCCATCATACGCGCTGCCTGCCGGGTCAGGGCCAGGCCCAGGCCGACGCCGCCGAAATGCCGGGTCGGGCTATCGTCAAGCTGATGAAAGACCTCGAACAGGCCGGCCTGCTTGTCGGCCGGGATGCCCGGGCCGCTATCGATCACGCTCAGCCTTAGCGCGACACGGCCATCGCCGGCCGTCCCGATCAGCTCGGCGCGTACGCGCAGGCCGCCCTGCGCGGTGAATTTCGCGGCATTGGCGGCAAATTGCCGGACCACCAGCGCGACCCGTCCGGCATCGCCGAGCAGGCAGGCCGGCAGTTCGGGCGACACCTCGATGGCCACCTTGAGGCCCTTGGCGCGGGCGGCGGAAAAGGGCTCCCGGCAGGCCTCGGTCAACACCGCGCGCAGCTCGAAGGGCTCCGGCTTGGCGGCCTCGTGCCGGGAATATTCGATGAGGCCGTCGATCAACTCGGTCAGTTGCCTGGAGGCCGCAAGCACCCGAGCCGCGACGGCATCCTGCTTGGCCGGCAGGCCTTCGTTGCGCAGGGCCCCGGTAAAGCCGACGATGGCATTCATCGGGGTGCGCAGTTCATGGCTCACCATGCCCAGGAAACGGCTCTTGGCCTGGCTGGCCGCTTCGGCGGCATCGCGCGCCTGGCGCAGGTCCTCGGCCATGACCGTGAGGTCGTTGGTACGCGCCTGCACCAGGGCCTCCAGTTGCAGGTTATGCAGGCCGATTTCGCCGATCTGGGCCGACAACTGGCTATACAGCCCGCTCACCGTCCTCGACAGCGCCGCCTCGGAAGGCGTCAATCGGTCCCCTTCCGCCTCGCCGTAAGCGCGCTCGGGCGTCAAGCCGGCCTGGATGGCGTGAATCTGCCGGGCCATGGTATGGTCCTCGCCCAGGACATGGAACATCAGCCAACCCGCCAGGAAGCCCAGCAGTTGCTGCCAGATCAGTGGATCGGGGTCGGCAAGCCGCTTTTGCCAGTCCAGCACCTCGCCGACCAAGCGGACGTGGGTCTGGCAGTGATGCTGGTAGACGCGGGGGTCGATCCCCTGATCCCGCATCACCCCTTCCTCGGTACTGAAATGCTCGGCGGTATAGCTGATCAGGCCGGCAAACAAGGCTTGCCGGTCCGCATGCTGCGCCGACGGCCCTTCGAGCAGCAAGGCTGCCGCTTCGTTGACCATTTCCAGCAGGTGTCGATGCTGCTGATCGACAATATCGATGCCGGTTGCATAGTCATCGGTCCAGGTCATGAAATCCATGTTCACTCGCCTCCGTTGAGTCCAGCCATCTTGGCGCGCAACGCCTTCAGCGTGGCAAGCGCGGCCTGGAAATCGAACCCGTCGATCTCGCCGATGAGCACGGCCGCCGCCTCGCCGAAGGCCTGGCGCAACAGGTCGCGGTTTTCCGCCAGGACCTGACCCGCCGTCGTGTCGTCGGTGGCGAGCAGGGACTCCAGTTGATCGAGCAGCGGGCGCAGCCGTTCCGGGTCCGCGCCTTCCGTCGCCGAAGCCGCCGCCTCGGCGGGCAGGTCGGCCAGCGCCGCGGCCACTCGGTCCAGTTCCTGGCCCAGGGCCTTGCCGAGCGCTTCGAGTCTCGCCGCGTCGCCATCCCTGCCATGCAAGGCGGCATCGAGCTCGCCGGCCGCCGCGTGCAGGTGCGCCAAACCCAGGCTGCCGGCCGCTCCCTTCAGGCCATGGGCGATCTGGCGCGCCTCGTCATGCCGGCCCTGGCCGAGCAGGGCCTCGATGCGGGAGGGGTCGCCGCGGTGGCGCTCGACGAAATCGCCCAGCAGGCGCAGATAACGCTCGACGTCGCCGCCCATCGTCTGGAGGGCCCGGTCCAGTTCTGCGCCATCAAGGCTACCCAACTGCCTTTGCAGGTCCGCAAGGGCGCCGGCATCGGCGGGACGGCCGGCCGCGACGGGCGCCGCCGGCGCCGCACTGTGCGCGCGGCGCGGCAGCCAGTGCAGCAGGGCGGCGAACAGTTCGGCCGGGTCCACCGGCTTGGCGACAAAGTCGTTCATGCCGGCCGCCAGGCACTGTTCCTTGTCCTCGGCGAAGGCGTTGGCGGTCATCGCCAGGATCGGCAGCGGGGGATCGAACGTTAGTCGGCGTATCCGGCGGGTCGCCTCCAGGCCGTCCATCACCGGCATCTGCATGTCCATCAGCACCAGTTCGAAGCCGCCGGCCTGGACCTTGTCCA
>JAQTLU010000031.1 GCA_028714735.1 Gallionellaceae bacterium
GCGGCCAGGATGGTGCGTTGCATGGAAAGACTTTCTTTTTCGTTCCCGGCGTCCCCGCAGGGAGAACTAAAAACGCGGGCCGAAAAAGGTTGCTGCAACCAGTGTCGCTGAAACTGCTTCCCCGCAGCCCGCACCTGAATCAGGCCGGTCTCCGGGCTTGCGCATGAAGTGGTTCGCCTTCCCGTCCCGTGGACAGTGGCCGATGAATCACCGTTGAGCGCTTACCGTTGCGGGGGCAGCACAGGTATCGCACCTGTTTCCCGTTTCATTCGCCGTGATGCGCGAACACCTGAAGCAGGGCGATTATAAACGCCGACGGAGGACTCGCCACCTTGTTCGTTATCAAGGCACCGCTTCCGATAAACCGATAGGCCTAATCGCCGCCGCGGCGGATGCCGCCGCGCTCGATGGCGTGGCGGATCAGCTTGAGGTCGCCCGGACCGTCGACGGTGCAGAAATAGTGGAAGAACAGTTCCTTGTGGTAGCTGGTCTCGCTACGGGCGTCGATCGGGTCCCAGCGGGCGTACCTGTTGCGCGACCACTGGCCGTCGGGCCGGCCGAAGGCGTAGATCTTGCGTTCGCCGTCCGTGCAGCGCATGCCTTCATAGTTGACGTTCTCGGCGCCGCCGGCGGTCCGGATCACCACCGTGTAGCGCACCACGCCATCCTCGCCCGAGGTCAGCGAGGCCGGGTCGAGGAAATAATGGTGGCCACGCCCGCCGCCGACCTCGAACTCGCGCAGCGACTCGGTCTTCGGCGTGGCCGGCAGTTGGGCCTGCACCTCCTGCCAGGGCTTTTTGTCGGCATCGAAGTCGTATTCGAACTGGGGGCCCTTGAAGCGATCTTCGAGGATCCCGCCGGCACTGGCGCCTCCGGCGCAAAGCAGCAATAACAACAGACCATTAAGCCGGCTCATCGGGCACCTCCATGGTGGCGGGCAGGATCAGATTCGCGCTCAGTATCCGGTTGCCCCGCAGATAGACATAACCCGGCAGACGATTGTTGCCGGTATCGGAATATTCGAAAAAGAATTCGCGCCGGAAGCGCACCTGCTGATTGTCGTCGCGTTCGAGACCGAGATGCTTGAGTGCCACGGTCTCGTCGAGCAGTTGCACACCGGCCCGCTGACAGACCGAGCGGGCCGCCCGGATGGCCAGTTCGCGCTTGTTGAGCCCTTCCCACCAGAACCATCCCAGTGCGACCAGGACGGCGGCGAGGACAAGCTCCCAACTCATTCTGGCGCGCCGCCATCCGGTCCGGTTCGCACGGGGGGCAGGAACAGCGCGCAGACCGGCTCCTTGGCCCGCCTGCCGCGCGCTACCGGCACGGCATCGACCTTGTCCGCCTCCGGTCGTGCCAACGGCGGCACCGGAACTGGTGCCGGAACGGCTACCGGAACGGGGGCCGGCGGCGACGGCAGCGGGGTGATCTCCAGCTTGCGGTTGATGAAACGTTCCACCCCCGCCAGCAACTTGTCTTCTTCCGGAGAAACCAGCGAGACCGCGAGGCCCGAGGCGCCGGCACGGCCGGTGCGGCCGATGCGGTGGACGTAGTCCTCCGGCGAGTAGGGCAACTCATAGTTGAACACGCAGGGCAGCTCGACGATGTCGATGCCGCGCGCGGCGATGTCGGTCGCCACCAGCAGCTTGATCTTGCCCTGCTTGAAGCCTTCCAGGGCCAGCAGACGGTCGACCTGGGCCTTGTCGCCGTGGATGGCGGCGGCCTCGACGCCGCGCTTCTGCAGGCGGCGGCACAACTTGTCGGCGGCGATCTTGGTGCGGGTGAAGACCAGGGCCTGGGATAGTTCACGCAGTTTGACCACCCGCAGCAGGGCGTCGATCTTGTCGTCCTCGGCCACCTTGTGGGCCACCTGCTCGACCAGTTCGGTGGCGGTGTTCTTGCGCGCCACCTCGACCTTGAGCGGGTCGCGCAGGAAGCTGTTGGCCAGGCGGGTGATCTCGTCGTTGAAGGTGGCGGAGAACAGCAGGGTCTGCCGCTTCGCCGGCAACAGGTCGAGGATGCGCTTGAGGTCGGGCAGGAAGCCCATGTCGAGCATCCGGTCGGCCTCGTCGAGGACCAGGAACTGGACCTGGTTGAGCAGGGTGGTCTTGTTGCCGGCATGGTCGAGCAGCCGGCCCGGCGTGGCGACCAGGACCTCGACCCCGGCACGCAGGATGGCCTCCTGCTCCTTCATGTTGACGCCGCCGAACACCACGGTGCTGCGCAGGGGCAGGTTCTTGGCGTAGGCCGCCACGTTGTCGTAGACCTGGATGGCCAGCTCGCGGGTCGGCGCCAGGACCAGGGCGCGCACCGGATGCCGCGCCGGCGAGGTGCTGGTGTTGGCATGCGGACACATCTTGTGCAGCAGCGGCAAGGTGAACGCGGCGGTCTTGCCGGTGCCGGTCTGGGCCTGGGCGAGCAGGTCGCGCCCGGCCAGGACCAGCGGAATGGCTTCGCGCTGGATCGGCGTCGGCGTGACGTAGCCCATCTCGGCTACCGCGCTGAGCAATTCGGGGGCGAGGTTGAGTTCCTCGAAGGTATTGGCTGCCTCCAGGGCAGATGAATGGGTCATAGGTTATTCAACACTTCAAACGATCGATCGCCAGGAAAGCCCCTCGGCCTGGTCCGCCACCGCCACCCACTCGGGTTCGCAATCCAGTACCGCGGCAAGTGCGCCCCGGGCCAGTTCGGGCGAATTGTTCTCCTCGGACAGGTGGGCCGCCACGACGTGCTGCAGACGCCGGCGATCGAGACGCCCGAGCAGATCGGCCGCGGCGCTGTTGTCCAGGTGGCCGTAACGACCCAGGATGCGGGTCTTCAAGGCCGCAGGGTAACTGCCCCGCCGCAGCCTGTCCACGTCATGATTGCATTCCAGGGCCAGGGCGTCGCAAGCGTCCAGCATGGCGACCATGTGCGCGGTGACGTGACCGGCATCGGTCAACAGCCCCCAGCGCCGGGCGCCGTCCGAGACCATGAACTGCACCGGCTCCCGGGCGTCGTGCGGCACCGGATAGGGGTGGAACTCCAGGTCGCCGACCGAGAAGACGCCGTGGCTGTCGACTTCCCGGCTCAGTGCCAGCGGCTCGCCGGTCGCCTCCAGCATCGCCCGGCAGCCCGGGGTCAGCCAGACCGGGCAGGCATGCTTGGCGGAAAACCGGGCGGCGCCGCGGCCATGGTCGCTATGCTCGTGGGTGATCAGGAGCGCCGAGATATCCTTCGGCTCCAACCCGACCCTGGCCAGGCGCCCGGCCATTTCCCGCACCCCGAAGCCGCAATCGATCAGCACCCGTGTCGTGCCGCCCTCCACCAGCCAGGCATTGCCCTTGCTGCCGCTGCCCAGGCTGGCGAAACGCATTACTTCAGCTGCTCCTGCAGCAGGCGGGCGATCCGGTTGCCGGTTTCATCGGTGGCCGGCTGGCCATTCTCCCGGTAGACGCCGACCTGGCTGCTGTCATCCTTGCCGGTTACGCTGACCCGGTATTTTTCCGCCTTGTTGATCTTGCTGTCGCTGCCGCGCCAGAACGCCAGTTTGGACAGGAAGCCTTCCTTCTCCTTGGCCGTCGCGGCATCGAGATCGGCATAGCGCACGAAATAGACCCCGGCCGTGCGGTCGCGGTCTTCCACCACAAAGCCGATACGGTCCAGTGCCAGGCCGACACGCCGCCAGGCGCGGTCGAAAGGTTCCGGCAGCGCCAGGGCGGGGGCGCCATCGGCCGCCTTGGTCAAGGTCGCCTGGGCGGCGGCCTTGGCGGCAACCAGCCCCTGGGCACGCGCCTCCTCGACCCCGAAACGCGCCATCAGGCGGCGCAGCATCTCGGCTTCCAGTTCCGGATCGGCTGCCCGCGGCTGCCAGACGGTGCGGCCCTTGCCCTGGTCGCCGCCCCCTTCCGTGCCTTCGTAGACCTCGTACATGCCCTTGTGGCTGATGTAGATCTCGGTGGACTTGCCGTTGTCGGCGGCCTCCAGCCGGGTACGGAACTTGTCGCGCTCGGCAGTGGAATAGACCGAATCCAGCACCTTGCCAAGGAAATTGCGCAGGGTGTCCTGGGGGACCTTGGCGCGGTTTTCCGCCCAGTCGGTCTCCATCACGCCAGCCTCGGGCATTTCCACGTTGACGATGAAACCCGTCTCCTGCCAGAAGTCCTTCACCACCGGCCAGACTTCCTTGGCCGGCAGGTCGACCACCAGCCAGCGCTGGCTACCGGCCCGTTCGACGCGCACCTTGTCGACCTTGGGCAGGACCCCGCTGGCCGCTTCCGAGGACTTGGCGCCGCGTTCCTGGTTGTAACCGGAGTAGGTCGCCGAACCGGCCGGCGTAGCACCCGGCAAGGCATAGCGGTTGTCGGCGGAGGGGACGATCAGGTCTGGCGGGGCCTCCAGCGTCGGCAGGGTGCCAGCCGACTTGTAGTCGATCTTCTTGCCCTCCATGAGGGAGCAGCCGCCCAGGGCAAGAGCGAGCACGGTAATGGTTGCGGTCTTGCGCATAGTTCTACTCCTGGAGTGCGCCGGCTTCGCGCATGGCGGAGCGCAGCGTGTCGTGATGTTGTGAAGAAAGGGGGGTGAGCGGCAGACGGATGCCGGGTTCGATGAGGCCCATCTCGGCCACACACCATTTCACCGGGATCGGATTCGCCTCGACGAACAGCTTCTGATGCAGGCCAAGCAGGCGGAAGTTGATTTCCCGCGCCCTGGCCAGGTCGCCGGCCAGGGCCGCCGTGCACATCTCGTGCATCAGCCTGGGCGCGACGTTGGCGGTCACCGAGATCACGCCCTTGCCGCCCAGCAGCATCAGGACCATGCCGCTGGCATCGTCGCCGCTGTAGACGGCGAAGCCCGCCGGCGCCCGCTTGATCAGGTCGGAGCCGCGTTCGATGTTGCCGGTGGCGTCCTTGATGCCGACGATGCCCGGCACCTGGGCCAGGCGCAGTACGGTGTCGTTGCCGATATCGGAAGCGGTGCGGCCGGGCACGTTGTACAGGATGAGCGGCAGGTCGACCGCCTCGGCGATGGCCTTGAAATGCAGGTACAGGCCTTCCTGGGTCGGCTTGTTGTAATACGGCGCCACCGACAGGCCGGCCACCGCGCCGGCCGCCTTGGCGCAGCGGGTCAGCTCGATCGCCTCGACGGTGGAATTGGCCCCGGTTCCGGCGACGATGGCAATGCGCCCGGCCGCCTGCTCGACCGCAGTGCGGATCAGCCGGCAATGTTCTTCCGGGTTGACCGTGGGGGACTCGCCGGTGGTGCCGACGATGACCAGGGCATCGGTACCCTGGTCGACGTGCCAGTCCACCAATGCGCGCAGACGGGGCAGATCGAGACTGCCATCGGGCAGCATGGGAGTGACAAGGGCGACTAGGCTGCCGGTCAACATGATCGAATATCGTTCTGTAAAAGGGGAAATTGTAGCTGAAAACCGCTCAGTTCTTGATGGCACAGAGCCGCTGCACCCGGGCGGGAGGTTCTCCCGCCTCCAGGACATCCTCGTAGGCCACCACCCGCATGCGACCGCGCACGGCCTCGATAAGTTCGCCCGGCATCAGCAAATGCCGGGGATTGCGTGGCCGGCCATAGACTTCCTGGCCCATCGAAAAGGTCGCATAGATGAGCACCCCGCCCGGCGCCAGCGCCTCGATCAGGTGTGGAAACAACGGCCGATGCAGGTAATTGGTCACCACCACACCTTGATAGGCTCCGGTTTCGAACGGCCAGGCCTGGCCCTCCAGATCGTACTGGCGCCAGGCCACGTCCGGCGTCTCTCGTACCGGTTCGGACAGCGACAGATCGATATCGACTGCCTCGACCGCATGGCCGAGCCCGGCCAGCAGGACGGCATGGCGGCCGTTGCCGCAGGCGAGGTCGAGGACCCGGCCATGGGCCGGAATCATTGCCGCCCAGCGCGCCACCCAGGGCATCGCCGTCATGGCGCCACCATCCCGCGCATGGCCGCACCACCGGCTTCCAGTGCCTGGCCCCAGAAACGCTCCAGATAGGCGGGCAGATACAAGACCGAAAAATACAGCACCAGGAAACCGGCGCCGATGGTGATCGGGAAGCCCACCGCGAAGATGTTCAGTTGTGGCGCGGCCCGGGTCATCATGCCGATGGCCAGGTTGGCGGTCAGCAGGGCCGCCGTGATCGGCAGGGCGATATGCAGGCCGGTCTTGAAGATGGTCCCCGCCCACCCGAGCAGGACCATGAAACCCTGCCCGGACGACGGCTGCAATGCGATCGGCACATCGTAAAAGCTCTGCCAGAGCGCGGCGATGACCAGATGATGACCGTTCATCGCGAACAGGACCAGGATGCTGGTAAGGGTCAGGAACTGTGCCAGCACGGGCGTCTGGGCGCCGTTGACCGGGTCGTACAGGCTGGCCATCGACAAGCCCATCTGCAGCCCCATGAACTGGCCGGCGAACTCCAGGGCGGCGAAGACGATGCGTATGGCGAAACCGAGCGCCAGCCCGATGGCGATCTGCTGCAACAGGATCAGCAGGCCCGCGCCGGACACCAGCGCCACCTGGGGCGGCGGCGGCAGCGTCGGCGCAATGACCACGGCCAGCACGACGGCGAGCCCCAGCCTGGCCATGTTGGGCGCCGACCGGTTGCCCAGCAGCGGATCGACCGCGAGCCAGGCCAGTATCCGCACGAAAGGATAGAAGAACAGCGCCATCATCCAGTTCAGGTCGGTGCTGGAAACGGTCAGCATGGTCACCCCACCAGGGTGGGGATGCTGCCATACAGCCGGACCACAAAGTCGACCAGCATGGTCAACATCCAGGGACCGAGCAGGACCAGGACCAGAAACATCACCACCAGCTTCGGAATGAAGGTGAGGGTCATCTCGTTGATCTGGGTCGCGGCCTGGAAGATGCTGATCAGGAGGCCGGTGACCAGGGAAGCCAGCAACAACGGTCCCGCAGTCATCATGGCGACCTCGAGGGCCTGGCGCACAATGGCGATGACGGTATCCGGCGTCATAGCTGATAGGTTGCCACCAGCGAGGCGATCAGCAGGTTCCAGCCGTCGGCGAGGACGAACAGCATCAGCTTGAACGGCAGCGACACCAGCATCGGCGACAGCATCATCATACCCATCGACATCAGCACGCTGGCCACCACCATGTCGATGATCAGGAACGGAATGAAGACGATGAAGCCGATCTGGAAGGCGGTCTTCAGTTCGCTGATCACGTAAGCCGGCACCAGTATCTTCATCGGTGTCTCTTCCGGCCCCTGCAGGGGCGGGTGGTTGGCCATCTTGACGAACAGGGCCAGGTCCTCCTCGCGCGTCTGCTTGAGCATGAAGGCCTTGAGCGGCTGCGCGCCCACGTCGACCGCCTGGACGAAACTGATCTGGTTTTCCGAGTAGGGCTTCCAGGCCACGTCGTAGATCTTGTCGAACACCGGCGCCATGATGAAGAAGGTCATGAACAGGGCCAGGCCGACCACCACCTGGTTGGGCGGCGCCTGCATGGTGCCAATGGCCTGGCGCAGCAGCGAGAGCACGATGACGATGCGGGTGAACGAGGTCATCATCAACAGCATCGCCGGCAGGAAAGTCAGCGACGTCAGCATCAGCAAGGCCTCGATGCTGAAGGTGTAGTTGGTGCTGCCGCCCGGACCCGGCGTGCTGGTAAAGGCCGGCAGGCCCGGGGCCGCGAGGGCCAGGCCGGGCAGCAGGATCAGGCCAAGCACGAGCAGACGCCGCATGGTCAGGATTTTGCCCGGCGCAGCAGTTCCGACAGTTTGTCGGCAAAGGGGGTGCTTGCCGGCACCGGCGTGGTATCGACCCCTTCCGGCTTGGCCAGGGTATGCAGGGTACTGACATGGCCCGAGGCGACGCCGACCAGCACCCAGGTATCCTCAACCTCGACCACCACCAGGCGCTCGCGGGGGCCCAGCATGACGCCGCCGACCACCTTGACCACACCCTGGGCGCCGGTCTGGACCGGACCGTAGCGGCGCAGCAGCCAGAAGAAGCCATACAGCATGCCCAGCACCACCATGAGCCCCATCAGGGCCTGGAAGAAGGCGCCGAAAGCGGAGGTCTGCGGCAAGGCATCGGCCGCATGTGCGGCAGCCGGAATCATGCCGGTCAGCAGGATCGCCGGCACCAGGGGGAATTTCATCGGTTGATGCGGCGCAGCCGTTCGGCCGGACTGATGATGTCGGTCAGGCGGATGCCGAACTTGTCGTTCACCACCACCACCTCGCCCTGGGCGATCAGGCAGCCGTTGACCAGCACGTCCATCGGCTCGCCGGCCAGGCCGTCCAGCTCGACCACGGAGCCCTGGGCCAATTGCAGCAGGTTGCGGATGGCGATCTTGGTCCGGCCGAGTTCGACCGTCAGCTGAACCGGGATATCGAGGATCAGATCGAGATTGTTGGCCGCCGCCGGATGGCCTTCGGCAGAGAGGTTCTGGAAGATTTGCGCCTTCTGGGGTTCCGCGGCGGGTTGCGCGTCCACGGCGGCCTGTTCCGCCATCGCCGCGGCCCAGTCGTCCTCGGCACCGCCTGCGGTCTTGTCCGACGTATCCTGTTCGGCCATGGCGGCCGCCCAATCGTCTGCCGTTACGTCTTTTTCTGCTTCTTCGCTCATCGCTTGACCCCGGCGATCGCCGCCCGCTCACGCCCTTGTAGCACGCGCTCCACCTTCAGTGCGAGCTGCCCGTTCTTCTGGCCATAATGGCATTCGAACAACGGCACGCCATCCACTTCGGCAATCACCGCGTCGGGTAGATCGAGAGAGATCACATCGCCCGCCTTCAGATCCAGAATCTGCCGCAAGGTGATGGCCGCCTGTCCCAGATGCGCCACCAGTTCGACTTCGGCGTCCTGAACCTGGAGCGACATCTCGGTCACCCAGCGTTCGTCCGCCTCTGCGCGGTCAGCCTGCATCGTGCTGGTGAGCTGGTCGCGCATGGGCTCAATCATACTGTAGGGCATGCAGATGTGGAAATCGCCGCCCGAGGTGCCCAGCTCGATATTGAAGGTACTGACCACCACCACCTCGGTCGGGGTGGCGATATTGGCGAACTGGGTGTTCATCTCGGAGCGGACATATTCCAGCTTGACCGGGTGGATCGGCTCCCAGGCCTTGCCGTATTCCTCGAACACCACGTCGAGCAACTTGCGGATGATGCGCTGCTCGGCCAGGGTGAAGTCGCGACCTTCCACCCGCATGTGATAGCGGCCGTCGCCGCCGAACAGATTGTCCACCACCAGGAACACTAGGTTGGGGTCGAACACGAACAGCGCCGTGCCGCGCATCGGCGGCATGTGCACCAGGTTCAGGTTGGTGGGGACGATCAGGTTGCGAACGAATTCGCTGTATTTGATCACCGAGACCGGGCCGACCGAGATCTCGGCGGTACGGCGGATCAGGTTGAACAGGCCGATGCGGAAGTTACGGGCAAACCGCTCATTGATGATCTCCAGGGTCGGCATCCGGCCCCGGACAATCCGCTCCTGGCGTCCGATATCGTAGGTACGAACTCCCCCCGCGCCAGCGTCCTCGGCCGTTTCCTCGGGTTCCCCCGTTACGCCGCGAAGCAGTGCATCGACTTCTTCTTGGGAGAGGATGTCGTCAGCCACGATCCTCCTATTGGATGATGAAGGCGTTGAACAGCACTTTTTTCACCCCTTTGGCCGGGCTCTCGGCGCGCAGGATGTCGTTGAGCTGCTTCTGCACGTCGGTGGCCAGCTTGTCCTTGCCCTCCAGCACCGACAGTTCCTCGGCGTTCTTGCTCGACAGCAGACGGATGATGGCGTCCCGGACCTCGGGCATGTGCTGCTTGAGCTTTTCCTGGACCGAGGCATCGGCCACCTGCAGATGGATCTCGACCTGGAGATAGGTTTCGCCATCGGCCAGATTGACCGTGAAGGATTCCAGCTTCTCGTAAACCGGGGGATGTTCATCCTCGGCAGCCACCTCGGCGCCATGCTTGCCATCGGCCCCTGGTTTCGGAGTCAGCAAGAGTACCGCCCCGGCCGCCAGGACCAATAGCACCACCACGGCCAGGGCGATGATGATCAGCAATTTCTTCTTGCCCTTGCCTTTTGGTTGTTCCGGCTCAACCGCGACAGTTTCTTCCTTTGCCATTGCTCGCTACCCCAGCCTTCAAAAGCACCCGATAATTCCGAAAAATAGCACAGAAACAGGGTCTTTCATAAACAAGCTTAAGTTTTTTATCACCCGGGACGAAGAGGCGTCCGGGATCCGAAGGGTTGCGCATCCGGCCAGGTGGGGCCAACCATCCTCAAGCAAAAAAATCGAGCAGTGACGTTCCAGTAGCCCGGATAGCCGGCGTTGATTGGCCGTCCTCCGCCGGAGAAAGCGTGCTGATACCGCCCTGGCTGAAGCCCGGCCCCTGTTCAGCCTTGTCGCGCTGTCCGAATGACTGGTCGCTGACCATGGCCTCGCCCATTGCGATGCCCGCACTCGCCATCATCTCGCGCAGCCTGGGCAGGGCCGCCTCGAGCACGTCCCGGACATTCGGATTGGCCGAGAAAAAGTGCGCCGTCGCATCCTGCCCGGTCAGGTTGAGGCGAACCTCTACGGCACCGAGGCTGGGAGGATTCAGAACCAATTCCGCCATCTGGCCATGCCGGCCGGCCAGCCAGACGACCTTGTCGCCCAGTTCCTGTTGCCAGGCGGGGGTTCCGAAGCCGCTTTGCATGTTAAGCACCACTTTTCCCGATTGCCCTGCTGCGGCGTGATCCCGAACCGCAATCAGCGTTGCTTCCTGCCCGGACACCGGCGTTGCCACGGGATCCGATATGGCTATCGTGGCCGCGGCCTCTTTCGAAACGGGCAAAACGTTTAATGCGGCCAACCTCGGATCGCCCGGGCGTGCGTCAGAAGTCAATGGGGCGGTTTTGGCTGGCTCAATCTTGCTCATATCCGACTGGGCATGGATCTGGCCCGTTTTGGCCTGACCGGCAATTACTGCCCGCGGATTCGGCAATTTTTTCCCGTTGGCGCCTTTATCGGCAGCAAGCGCCAGCAGGCCGTCGAGTGGTTCGGAATCGGCTTCCGGCATGACCGTTTGAACCGTCTTATCGGCATCCGCTGCCGCCGGCACGGCCTTCGCCACAAGCGCCACCCCAGCCATATTCCCAACTGCCGCCACGGCCGCGGCCACGGCCCCTGGCACAGTGGCAGCCACGGCGTCGGGCACCGCCCCAGCCGCAACCCCAGCGGTCTTGACCACGGTCACAGCCTTGGCGTCAGTCGCAGTCGCCGCCGAGGCTGCCGTCCTGGCCCCGGGCAAGCCCAGCATGGATATCAGCGAAGCATCGCCATCGTTCGTTGCATCGCCAGCCTTGCTGGCCGAGGCCGGCCCGGCCCGCTTCGCTGCAACGGCCTGGCCCTGCACGCCCATTCCGACCTTCTGGCCTTTGTGGCCCAACAGGGTGGCCAGCACCGGATTGCCGGCCTTGTCCCCGGTCACTCCCTGAGTGATGGCCTGGGCAAAGAGGGTCATAAAGGAAACCGAGGAGGAATCTCCCGAAGAAGCAATCAAGGGGTTCTGTTCGGCACCCGCAGACAGGCTGGAGAGGATCTGGATCATTCGGCGATCGGATTAGGATATCGCCTGCTCTCTCGCAATAATCATGCCAACCTCGACCGGTCAGCCTTCCCGTTCGATCATCCTGGCTATCGCCGCCTTGCGACTGGACAGTTCATCGCTTTGACGCTGATCCAGGCGATCCTGCCGCCAGAGTTCGGCGCGCTGATGCCGGCCCTCCAGAACCTCGAAGGATTTCACCTTCTGGCGTAACGCCAGCCAGTTTTCATGCGCCGCCTGCCAGCGGCTGTGCATCCGTTCCACTTCCGCAGCCTGATTGCGGATGGCCTGGTCCAGCTTGCCGAGGAAGACATGAAAATCCCGCAGCATCTGGATATCCATGCCGCCCTGGCTGTTGCCGGACAGACGCACCATGTATTCACGTCGATAGCGATCCAGTTCCTCATGCTTGAGCCTCGCTGCGTCTTCCTTCCGCCTGATCATCAGCAACAGGCGCTCGGCAGCCTCCATGCGGTGCCGGGCATGGTCGAGCAAGGTCTGCAAGGGGAACCGGGTCGCCATCAAACCGCCCTTTCTTCCGCCTCCAGCTTGCGTGCCTCTTCTTCCAGCATCACCGGAATGCCATCGCGGATGGGAAAGGCCAGGGCGTCGGCGTTGCAGACCAGTTCCTGCTCGTTCTTGCGGTACACCAGAGGGCCCTTGCAGATCGGGCAGACGAGAATTTCCAGCAGCTTGTTATCCATGTTGAGTATCCAGTTTGGCCAATACTTGTTGTTCTAGCCCTTCCGACACTTCGGCGTCAACCGCGAACACCCAGATATCGTCGCGCCCGAAGGTGGTGCACTTGACTGCATCCTTCTCGGTCATGATCACGGTCCCGGCCGGCAGGTCATCCGGTCGGAATCGGAAATGATCCGGAAAGGCATGCCGAATGGTCTGCATGCCCTGTCGCTCCAAGGCCTCGAAAAAGCGCGCCGGATTGCCGATGGCCGCCACGGCATGGACCGGCCGGTCGTTGAAATAACCGGGAGACACGGTCCGGGATGGCTGCTTCAGGTCATAGATGCGCCCGCCGATCAACTGCATGGTGTACGCCGGCCGGCCTGGCCCGGCCGCCAGGCCATCGCCGTTGACGACCACCGCATCCACGTCGATCAGCCTGGCGCGTCCTTCCCTTAGCGGACCGGCCGGCAGCAGCAGACCATTGCCGAAGCCACGTTGGCCATCAACTACCACGATTTCCATGTCACGGGCCAGGGCGTAGTGTTGCAAGCCATCGTCGGAAACGATCACATCGACCTCCGGATGCGCCTTGAGCAAGGCCAACCCGGCTTCGGCGCGACGGCGCCCGACCCAGACCGGGCAACGACCACGCCGGGCGATCAGCACCGGCTCGTCGCCGACGACGGCCGGATCGCTGTCCGGACCGACCGCGACGGCCGCGTGGGCTGATGCCGCATAACCGCGACTGATCACGCCCGGCCGATGGCCCGCGGCGCGCAGAAGTTCCACCAACCAGAGGACCAAGGGGGTTTTTCCGGTTCCCCCGACGGCAATGTTACCGACCACGATCACAGGTACCGGCAGCCGATCGACCGGACGCAGGGCATAAAACGCCCGGCGCAGCCGGCTGGCCGTCCAGAACAGCAAGGACAGTGGGATCAGCACCCAGCACCAACCCCGACGCGAATACCAGCAACGGAGCAGGTGCGCTTCCAGGCTCAAGGCGAGTCGGGCGAGGTGGTCTGGGTCACGAAGGTCACATGGGTGAAGCCGACCCGGCGGGCGGCGTCCATGACCCGCACGACAGACTGGTGCGTCGCCAGGGCATCGGCGCTGATTACCACCACCGGGTCCTTGCGGTCGGCCGCCGTCCTGACCATGGCATCCGCCAGCGACTGGATATCCTGGCCGGCCAGCCCGACGTTGTCGACCCGATAATTGCCGGCGGCATCGACATCGACCGCGATCTGGACCGGCACCTCCTTGGCGCTATCGCCCTTGGCCTCGGGCAGGTTGATCTGCAACTCGGAGAAGCGGGCATAGGTGGTGGTGATCATCAGGAAGATCAGGATCACCAACAGTACATCGATCAACGGGATCAGGTTGATCTCCGGCTCGTCCCGGCCCACCCCGCGCTGGAAATTCACTTGCGCTCACCGTGCAGCAATTCGACCAGGGTCAGGGCCTGCTGCTCCATCTCGACCAGCAGCGCATCGACCTTGCCGCGGAAGAAGCGGTATAAAATCATGCTGGGGATGGCCACGATGAGGCCGAAGGCGGTGTTGTACAAGGCCACCGAGATGCCATGCGCGAGCACCGCCGGGTTGCCGCCGGTGGGTGTCTGGGAACCGAATATCTCGACCATGCCGATGACCGTTCCGAGCAGGCCCAGCAGCGGCGCCACCGAGGCGATGGTACCCAGGGTCGTGAGATAACGGCCGAGATCGTGCGCCACCGCACGACCGGACTCTTCCACGGCCTCCTTCATGACCTCACGGCTGCTCTTGTGGTTGCGCACCCCGGCAGCCAGAACGCGCCCGAAGGGAGAGCCCTCGGCAAGGACACGCAAGGTATTCGAGTTGCTGCCTTCCTGCCTGAGCGCAGCCAGGGTCTGCTCCAGCAAGTCGGGAGGAATGATCTGGGAACGGCGCAGGGAATAAGTACGCTCGAACATAATGGCCAGGGATACGATGGAAGCGATGATGAGCGGCCAGATCGGCCAGCCCGCTGCTTCGATGAGGGCGATCACGCAGAACCTCTTGATTGGGGTTGATGGATAGCCGAATTGTGCGTCAGCGCGCAGATGCAGGCAAGGCAATAGCCGCCGTGCGAATTGGATTCGCTGTGTATAATGCCGCATCAACACAGGCGCCAGGCACGATTCGGCTTGGCTGTACAAGTACAAGACTGATTCCACGGATTTTCTGACCGCATGATACGCCGCTGGCTGCACAAGGTTCTCGGCAAACCTTCCGGGCCTTCCAAGCCTCGCATATACCCTCTCGAACAACACGGCATCCGCCGCGAAGGCATCCATTCCTGTGCGCTGAAGGTCACGCGTACTCTGAAGGAGGCCGGCTATACCGCGTTCGTGGTCGGCGGCGCGGTACGCGACCTGCTGTTGAACCGCGAGCCGAAGGACTTCGACATCGCCACCGACGCCACGCCGGAGGAGGTGCGCAAATTGTTCCGGCGCGCCCGCATCATCGGCCGCCGGTTCCAGATCGTCCATGTCTACTGTGGCGCGGACACCATCGAGGTGACCACCTTCCGAGCCCACCAGGGCGAGGAGGACGAGGATCGGGTCACGGCCGCGGACGGCATGATCCTGCGCGACAACGTATTCGGGGCCCAGCACGAGGACGCCATAAGGCGCGATTTCACCGTCAATGCCCTGTACTACGACCCGGTAACACAAGAGGTCTGGGATTACCACGGCGGCTTCGCCGATGCCAAAAATCACGTCCTGCGCATGATCGGCGATCCGGCGACGCGTTTCCGGGAAGACCCGGTTCGCATGCTGAGGGCCGCCCGCTTCGCCGCCAAGCTGGATTTCCACATCGACGCCACGACCCGCGCTCCCATCGCCGAACTCGCGCCCATGCTGGCACGCATACCGGCCTCGCGGCTGTTCGACGAGATGATGAAGCTGCTGCTATCCGGCCACGCCGAGCGCGGCGTCCGCCAGCTTCGTGCCGAAGGCCTCCACCACGGCGTCCTGCCGATGCTCGATGCCATCCTGGACAATCCCGGCCGACAGAAATTTCTTCATGCCGCCATGCATGACACCGACGAAAGGGTGCGCAACGGTCAATCCGCCTCGCCGGCCTTCATGCTGGCCTGTCTGCTCTGGTTCGACATGCAGGAACAGTTCGAACGCCTGCACGACAGTGGCCTGCCCGAGCATCCGGCCCTGTTTGCCGCCATGGACGACACTCTGGAACGACAACGCACCGCGCTTGCCTTTCCGCGCCGGCTCGATGGCACGATCAAGGAAATATGGGCCTTGCAGGCACGTTTCAATCAGCGCAGCGGCGCTCGCCCGCTCCGGCTGCTGGCACATCCCCGCTTTCGGGCCGGTTATGACTTCCTGCTCCTGCGCGCCCGCGGCGGCGATTCGGCAGCCGAATTGGCCGAGTGGTGGGCCCGCTTCCAGGACGCCGGCGACGATGAGCGCAACAGCATGCTCAAACCGGTCGGCGAGGAGGGTGCCAAACGACGCAAACGCCGGCCCAGACGAAAAGCCGCGGCAACGGACTCCGGCAGCGATGCCTGACCACCACATTGCCTTCGTGGCTCTGGGGGCCAATCTGGATGACCCGGTCAGGCAAGTTGAATCCGCCATGAACGAACTGGCCGCGCTGGCTGGCACACGGCTGCTTGGTCGCTCCGGACTTTATGCCAGCGCGCCTTCCGGGTATGCCGACCAACCCGATTATGTCAACGCAGTCGCCAAGCTGGATACCAGTCTGAGCCCACGCGAACTGCTGGATCAACTGCTCGAAATCGAGCGCCAGCACGGCCGTGAGCGAACCTTTCGCAATTCCCCCAGGACACTGGATCTGGACATCCTGCTCTACGATGACCTGGAATTGGACGAATCCGGCCTCCATGTCCCGCATCCCCGCATGCACGAAAGGGCTTTTGTGCTGCTGCCTCTGGCCGAGATCGACCCCGATGCGGTCCTGCCCGGCCGAGGCCCGGTGGTGGACGCATTGGCGGGCGTCGTCCGTAATTCCGTTCGTCTGCTGGCACCCCGTACCAGCCGTTGATGTTTCCCCGCCGCTTTCGCCATATCGCCATCGAGGGGCCGATCGGAGTCGGCAAGACCAGCCTGGCAAGACGCCTGGCCGCCCATCTCAATGCCGAACTGCTGCTCGAAAATCCCGGCAGCAATCCATTCCTGCCGCGTTTTTACGAAGACCGCAAACGTTATGCCCTGCCGGCCCAGCTATTTTTCCTGCTGGCCCGTTCTGAGCAGGTCGGGCATCTCAATCAGGGCCAGCTTTTCACCCCGCTCACCGTGGTGGATTACATCCTGGACAAGGACCCTCTGTTTGCCCGCCTCAATCTCGATGAGGCGGAATTTCGACTTTATCAGCAGTTATATTCGGGACTCCGGCCGCAATCGGTTGCCCCCGATCTGGTTATCTATCTGCAGGCCACCCCGGATGTATTGATGGAGCGGATCAGGAAACGCAACCGGGAATACGAGCGCGCACTGCACGAGGCGTACGTGTCCGAATTGGCCCGTGCCTACAGTGAATTCTTCTATCATTACGATGCTGCGCCACTGCTGATCGTCAACAGTGAACGGCTCAACTTCGCGGACCGGGAAACCGACTTCCAACTGCTCCTAGACCGCATCCGTGAGATGCGCGGCGCTAGGGAGTTTTTCAATCTGGGGGCCTGATCGTATGTATCTACCTCAATTGCTCAAGAAAGCCGCAACAGGAGAAAAACTGGTCGCATTGACCTGTTACGACGCCAGCTTTGCCCGCATCCTGATCGAGGCCGGCGTCGACATCCTGCTGGTAGGCGATTCGCTGGGCATGACCATCCAGGGCCATGACACGACATTGCCGGTCAGCATGACAGACATGGTCTATCACACCGGGGCCGTCCGTCGCGGCGCTCCCGGCGCATTCATCATGGCGGACCTGCCCTTCGGCAGTTATCAGGCCAGTCCCGCCCAGGCGTTCGAGAATGCCGCCAGGCTGCTCGCGGCGGGCGGCAACATGGTCAAACTGGAAGGCGGCGCTGTGATGGTCGACACGGTCAGCTACCTGACCCAGCGCGGCGTACCGGTCTGTGCCCATCTCGGACTATTGCCCCAATCGGTCAACCAGACCGGCTATCGCGCGCAGGCCAAGGATGACGTCGCTGCCCGGCAGTTAATTGCGGATGCCCGTACACTGGATGCGGCCGGCGCCAGCTTGCTGGTCCTTGAATCGATTCCGGCGCGGCTGGCAGCCGAAGTCAGCGACAGTCTGCAAATACCCACCATAGGTATCGGTGCCGGTCTTGATTGTGATGGACAGGTGCTGGTACTGAACGATCTGCTCGGCCTGACTGCCAGGCCGCCGCGCTTCGCCAAGGATTTCATGGCAGGGGCGTCCAGCATCAAGGATGCCGTGGCTCGCTACGTCATCTCGGTCAGGAACGGCGAGTTTCCAGCCCCGGAGCACTGCTTCTAAGATGCAGATCATACACACCGTCGCCGAACTCAAAACCGCGCTCGGCAATGCCAGCCAAACTGCCTTTGTCCCCACCATGGGTAACCTGCACGATGGCCATATTGCCCTGGTGCGCCAGGCCAAAAACACCGGTGGTCCGGTGGTCGCGAGCATCTTTGTAAACCCGTTGCAATTCGGCCTGGGTGAGGATTTCGAGCGTTATCCCCGTACCTTGGCGGCCGACGCCGAGAAGCTGGCCGATGCCGGTTGCGACCTGGTCTTCGCACCAGATGTCGCAGAGATGTATCCTGAGCCGCAGACCTTCCAGGTCCAGCCTCCGCTGGCCGATGTCCTATGTGGCGCGTTTCGTCCCGGCCATTTCACTGGCGTTTGCACCGTGGTCCTCAAGCTGTTCGGGATGGTGCGCCCCCGCCAAGCCATGTTCGGCAAGAAGGACTACCAGCAGTGGTATCTGATCCGGGCCATGGTCCGGCAATTCAACCTGCCGGTCGAGATCCTCGGAGGCGAGACGATACGCGCTGTGGATGGCCTTGCCCTGTCGTCACGCAACGCCTACCTCAGCGAGCAGGAGCGCAAGCAAGCCCCGGGACTGTATGATGAACTCAAGCGAATCTGCGCTGCCCTCGCCGCGGGCGATGAGGATTTCGCCGGCCTGGAGATCGCGGCCATAAACAGCCTGACCAAGGCTGGTTGGCGTGTCGACTACATCAGCATACGCACGCAGGCGACGCTGATGCCGGCAACACCGGGGGATCGACATTTAGTCGTACTCGGTGCGGCCTGGCTCGGCAAGACTCGCCTGATCGACAATCGCGAGGTTTCCATCTGATCTTGGCGAACGGCCAAATAAAAAAGCCCACCTTGAGGGTGGGCTTTTTTGGGTAAGGAGTCTGGCGATGACCTACTTTCACACCCGTAATGGGCACTATCATCGGCGCGGGAGCGTTTCACGGTCCTGTTCGGGAAG
>JAQTLU010000032.1 GCA_028714735.1 Gallionellaceae bacterium
GGCGACGAACGCGAAGAAGTTCGCCGCCAAGCACCACGCCAAACTGGTGTTCGTATGAGAGCGTTTGTATCGATGGGGCTTCGCCCAAACAGGCAACACAACGCCTATGCGAAGGCAGGCGACTTATGTAGTCCCAGCCTGACCAACACCATCATGCCGTGCATCGGCGAGGAGTTCCTCAAGCGCATGATGGCAGGCAAGCCCATTTCGTTGGTCTGCGACCTGGACAGCCAGCCCGGCCGCAAGGGGGAGGTATACGGTATTTGCGAATCGGCCTGAGTTCCGATTGAAAAAGGCGGAGGCATTGCCATGCCCACATCCCTCCCCGCACAGGCTCGCTGCAATCCAGGAGAAGTCAAATACAAGATTCGGACTGTAGGAGGTGACAAGAGATGATCAAGTACTCCAGGTTGGGGATGGATCGGCAGCTCAACGAGATCGTGTTCGCGGGCAGTCACGATGCGGCCATTACCAGTGGCGCGGAGAACGCTCAGACGCAGTCGCTCGATGTCCTGGGCCAGGCCAATGCCGGGGTCCGCTTCTTCGACATCCGGATTGGGGCCCAGACGGTCGCAGGACCGGGTGACACCAAGGGGGTACAACTGCGCGCGTTCCATGCCCAGTCGCTGGCCAAGGACACGAAGATCCGCCATTCGACCGACGTCGGACGCGACGTCGAGGTTGAGCGCAACAAGCTCAAGCACGAAAGTCTCGGTGAAGCCTGGGGGCTCGGGCTGAGCAAGATCCTGCGCGATGCGAAGGCCTTCGTCGAGAGTGCCGATGGCCGAAGCGAATTCCTCATCCTGAAATTCGACAAATGCAGCAATTGGGCCCTCATCGCCGAGACTTGCCAGAAGGTGCTCGGAAACAGAATCTTCTCGACGGCCAGCAACGTGAACACCATGTTGCTCTCGCAACTGGCCGGCAAGGTGATCTGCGCATTCATGACACCCGGCTACAGCCAGTTGAAATTGGCCAATCAGCGGGTGGGCATCACGCACATCAAGAACCTGTACAAACCGCCTGCCGGATATGACCAGAACTTCAGCGGCCTGCAATACTGGGGGGCGGGCGGCACCAAGATCAACAATTCAAGCTTTGATGACAAGATCAGGGAGAACATCGCGACGCAGAGGAAGATCCTCCGCAGTGCCGCCACGGGGATCAAGGACAAGAAGACCACCTTCACCCGCAAGGTGAAGCAGGAGGGCTGCGCCGCCGCCAACCCGAATGCGATGGGCATGATGTACTGGACCACCACGGGCGTATTCAAGAACATCCAGACGCGCAACAGCCAGATGTGGGATTCGAGGCGTTTGGCCGGGCTGGACGCCATCTGGAAGAGTGGTTTTGAGGACTACATCAGCAATGCATTGCCGGAAAACATCGATGCGATGTCCTTTTCCTCCGGCGGTACGCTCAAGCTGTTCATGCCCAATATCGTGATGATCGACTTCGCCGACACGCACAAGTGCGAGCATATCTATGGCCTTAACACCGTCGCCGGCGTCGAACTGGTAAAGGTCTGCCAGAAGCTGGATATACACGGGGGACGCCACGATTTTTGATTTCGGTCGTGCCCTCGACAGTACAGCAAAGCGCGCATGATCCGGATTTGCTGGGAAAACGATTGATTGGGTGCCTGTCCGCGTAGTCGATAGGGTGTTCGGCTATGGGTTTGAGTGAGGTTGGGGATTATTCGTGGCCGGTCCCATTTCCCTAACCTATACAAATGATAAACACGTGAGTCACACAGCGATGATTTAGACACGTATTGGAGCCAGCATGTCACACAACTTCTCGAAAGAGTACGAATCTGCCCATGACGCCATTCACACAGGCGCTTTTTCGAAGGACAAGGAAATCGACGCCTTGGTGAAAAAGCTGAAGAAGCTGCTCGCGGCCGACGGCTTCGATGACACCGGCTCCGATGCGCTGGATGCCCTGCGAAAACACATCATGAGCTTCTCGCCAAGTCGTGTGCTCAAGGGCACAAGTAGTAACGAGGCAAGCAAAATACTCGAAATGGCCGTTGCGTACGGCGGCACTGCCAATGCCTACCAGGGTAGCGATGGATTGTCCTTGCGTGCGAGCGCCATGAAATTGCTGCGCCATACCTACTTCCTGTCCAAGACCGGCGCCAAGAGCCTGTGGGTTATTTCGGTGCCCAAGGGCTACATGGATTGGCCAAGCCTGGAGTTGAAGCCACTGTCCAGCAATGAAGCCGTTTTGAAGGATCGGCTCGCCAAGGTGCGCGAATACTTCTCCAATACCAACAAGAAGCATATGCATGAAGGCACCTTGTTTGCGCTGAATTGGGTGCAGAAAACACTGATCGTGTTGGCGAATGTCGGCAAGGACAAGGGGAAATCGATGGAATTGGTCAAACGTTGGTTTGAGACCAAGGATACGTCCGCTTCTGATCTCACCGCTATCGTTTCAAATTTGACCAGTGGGTTTAAGAAGTTGCAGGCCGTATTGAACGGCAACCGTCTGATCTTCACCGATAATCCGTCAGACCGAGGTACGAACGAGGAGAAAAATACCGAGGCTTTTGTCTGGAATGGCGCCTGGAAGGATAGCTTGAAGGTGGTCTACATCGAGCAGGGTTTCTTCGCACGGGGTGCCAACGTTTTGTCGGGCAAGGACAACTGGGCACGCATCATCGTGCATGAACTCACCCACAGCGAGCTGGGCACCGAGGACTATCCCCCCGACAACTCCTATGGCTGGCAAGGCATCAACCCGGCGGATGCCAAATTCAACGGTAACAAGGCGATCACGAATGCCGAAAACTGGGCTTACTTCGCAGCGGATTGCGCTGCCGCCATGTCCAATGGTGAGCGCAACACCGCACTGAGATTGCCGTGAGGGCGACAACGATGCGACGCACCCTCTTCCGTGCCGTTGTAGTGTGGCTGGGCTTTGGAACCTTGATGGTTACCCAGGCCTGCTCGGACGACCGAACTGGCGCGCGGCAAACACTGAATCCGACCACCCCCCCAAAGGAACCCATGATGACAACTTCAGAAGATGACCGCCCGACCCGCTCCTCCAGTCGCATCCGCGCACCCGAGCTTGCCCCCGTGATCCACGCCGGCGTGCGTTATGAACAACTCAAAGCGGCTTCATCGGAAGGACTCCCTCCCGGCGGTTATGTCGTGGCCACTGAAATGGCTAGTGGTAAGCGGCTGTGGACGGCCAAGGTGTACGAAACAGTCGTCGATCCGAATCGGGAAACCGATGTGCAGATGGTTCATCTGCGCAGTCTCACGCTCAGCCCGGGGGGCGATTATTTGTTGCTGGAGGACGAAAAAAGCCGAAGGTATCGCATCGGTCTGCAGGACGGTGCGGTGCAATCCCAACCTTGAACTATTCGCTTGCCGGTTAGGCAGCCGAATAGTGAAGGACGCCAGCAGCAGGGACGGCCGGCAAGGTTGGACATGACACCTCAATGAGGTTTCCCCATTGGCGCACGTTCCTCTGCAACGCGGACAGTCGGGCCCGCTTTGCAGTCGGCCGCTAGGCAACCTGACCGGGCCCGACAAAGATACGGCTACTTGGAGATTGAGAACGAGGTCGGCAACGTATACCGTGTCGGCTTGGCGATACATGGCATCCAGAAGATAACGGTCAGCCTTGCCTGGTAACTGCAGCACTGCGAATTGCGGGTGCCGGTGCATCCTGAAGAAGAGTGCTACTGGAGACCCGATAGCGGTACGCACGGCCAGGTGAGTCCCGCTTACCAACCGAGGAGCAGCAAATGCCCGCATTGAGCCGCGAAGAATTCATCGCCCTGGCGGCAATTGCCAAGGCCCGCCGCATGGCCATGGTCAACATGTTCACCGGTACCCAGCTCAGGTTTGGAACCTTGGCTTCCCTGAAATCGGGCAAGAGCCTGCTGACCTCCGGCAAGAAGTTGAAAACAAGCGTCGGCAAACTGGCCAGCGGAGCGAGCGCCACCACCAAGGCGTCGCTTTCCGTGCCGGGGATGCAGGACGCCTTCAAGGACTTCATGGCCGAGTGTGCTGACGTCAGCAACATCGCCGAAATCGTCGATGTGATCGGTTCCGAGGCGATGCATGAACTGGTAGCGGAGGTCACCCCGGTGCTCGGTGCGCTCTACAGCGTGTTCAAGACCGGCAAGGCGGCCAAGACCGTCGTCCAGGACGGCAGGAACCTGTACCAGAGCCGCGAGTACAAGAAGGGCTTTCTGCGTGGCGACCCGTATGCCGCGGCCGAGGCCGTGCAAACCCTGATCAAGCGCGACCTGGCCAAGCATTCGGTCAATCTGGCCCGGCAGTCGGCTGCTACCGGGATGAAGATCGCCGGCCTGTTCGCCGACATGGGCACAGCCACCACGGTGGGCGTCGGCATGGCGAATACCCTGGCCGGCATCGGGCTGGAACTGGTGTCGCTGGGGGTCGACCTCAAGGACATGCGGGCCGGCAACAAGCGCCTGGCCACGCCCGATACGCTGGACCTCACGGTATTCGAGGACTGTCCCATTCTGGGCTGCTACCTGATCACCTGCGCGGACACCTCATCCGTGGCGAACATGTTCATTGCCGACATCGGCCTGCCGGGCTGGATGGACCGGGTCGAGCAGATGAAGAAGAAACAGATGGATCCGCTGCTCAAGATCGCCACCAAGGACATCGAGTCTTCACGCCTGCAACTTGAAGGGCTGGCCTCCGACAAGGGTACGCACTCCAAGAAGGGGTTCTTCGCGGGCATCAAGAGCAAGGCGTTGAAGCGGGTGGGTCTGACATGAGTCACGATAGTTTGGATTGCATACGGATATGAATCAGATGTCTACAAGCTCGGATGCGGCGGAGTCGCCTGCCAGCCACAAGCGGGTGCTCAGCATCGAGGAGGCGCTCGACTTCGCGCTCCAGCGCCACCGCCAAGGCCATCTCGACGATGCCAGGCAGATCTACCAGGCAGTCCTCGATCGGCGGCCGGACGACCCGGTGGCCCTGCATTTCCTGGGCGTGCTGATGCACCAGTCGGGCGACAGCGAGCGCGCCATCGAACTCATACGGCGGGCCATCGGGCAACAGCCTGACAACCCGGGCGTCCACAACAACCTGGGCAATGTGCTGCTGGAGTCTGGCCGCGTCGACGAGGCCATCGAGGCCTATCGCCGTTGCCTCGACCTGGCGCCGGATTTCGTCGAAACGCATAACAATCTCGGCACCATCTACCGTAAACGCGGCGACCTGGCCGATGCCGAGGCGGCGTACCTGCATGCCATCGAGCTGCGCCCCGATTTCGCCGGGGCCTATTGCAACATGGCGAACCTGCGGGTCGACCAGGGTCGTACCGCCGAAGCGGCCTATTACGGCTGTCATGCCATCACCCTCGACCCGCGCCACGCCGCGTCCCGCAAGATCCTGGCTTATGCCTATTTCAAGCTGGGCGAGATGGACAAGGCGATAGCGGTCTATCGCGATTGGCTGGCCGAGGAGCCGGACAATCCCATTGCCCGCCATCACCTGGCCGCCTGCACGGGCGAGAATGTGCCGCTGCGTGCCGACGATGCCTACGTCGAGGCCAGCTTCGATGCCTTCGCCAGCAGCTTCGACGCCAATCTTGAACTGCTGAACTACCGTGCCCCAGAACTGGTTGGTCAGGCCGTCAGCCGGGTCCATGCCCGGCCGGCCAAACAGTTGCGCATCCTCGATGCGGGGTGTGGCACCGGTTTGTGCGGGCCGCATCTCGCCCCCTATGCGGCCTCCCTGGTGGGGGTCGATCTTTCCGGGCAGATGCTGGACCGGGCCGCGGCACGGCGGCTCTACGATGAACTGGTCAAGGCCGAACTGACCGCCTACCTGAGCGCCGCCGCAGTCTTCGATCTGGTCGTGTCGGCCGACACGCTGTGCTACTTCGGCGATCTGGCGGCAGTCATGCAGGCGGTTCATGCCGCGCTGGGCAAAGGCGGAGTGCTGATCTTCACCGTCGAGGAAGCGACCGACGCCGAGGCCGGTTACCGCATCAACCCGCACGGGCGCTACAGCCACACCTTGAGGTATGTCGAGGACGTGCTGGCGTTCGCCGGGTTCGGCGCTGTTGAACACGAGCGGGTTATACTGCGCAATGAAGCCGGAAGACCGGTTGCCGGTCTGACGATAATCGCCCATAAACAGGGTGGGGTCTGAGCGCGAGGAGTCGAAAATGGCCAGTACACATCTGCTCGAAATTACCACCCCGCTCGGGCAGGATGCCTTCATCGTCCAGCGCTTCAGCGGCCGCGAGGAATTGGGCCGCTTGAGCGAGTATCAGGTCAGCCTGATCAGCAAGCGCAAGAACATCACCGCCCAGGACATACTCGGCAAGGACGTCACGGTAAGCCTGGAGGGCAAGGACAACAAGCCGCGCTATTTCAATGGCTATGTCACCCGCTTCTCCCTGTTCGGTGAAGTCAATACGCCGGCCTTCAAGGACAACCGCGGCTACGCCTATGCCATGACGATACGGCCCTGGCTATGGTTCCTCACGCGTACCTCGACCTGCCAGATCTTTCAGCAGAAGGACATCCCGGCAATCATCAAGGAGGTGATGGACCGCAAGCCCTACTCGAAATTGAGCAGTTATGAATTGCGCCTCTCCGGCACCTACCAGATCTGGGAAAACTGCGTGCAGTACCGCGAGACGGACTTCAATTTCATCAGCCGGTTGATGGAGCAGGAAGGCATCTACTACTACTTCGAGCAGGACAACGGCAAGCATGTCATGGTGCTGGCGGACGGCATGGGCGTGCATACGCCCCACCCCGGACTCAAGGAGATCGAGTTTGACGCCTCGCGGACGGACAAGGTGCGCGAGAAGCACTACATCACCGGCTGGGACACGACGGTGGAGATACAGCCGGGCAGTTACGCGATGGACGACTTCGATTTCGAGAAGCCGCGCGCCGAATTGGCCAAGGCCAAGGATATCTCGCGTTCGCACGACCTGGCCGGGTTCGAGATCTTCGACTACCCGGGCGAGTACGTGATCCCCGAGGAAGGCGAGCATTACGCCAAGGTGCGTATCGAGGAATTGCAGTGTCAGCACGAGTTGTCCCAGGCCACGACCGACGCCCGGCAGATCGAGGCGGGGCGGACGCTCAAGTTGAAAAGCCATCCGGTGGAGGCGCAAAACCGGGAATACCTCATTACGGCCTGCAATTTTCAGGCGACGGAACTGGCGCCGACCTCCGGGGGCGCCGCCGAGGCCGACTTCAACTGCAATTTCAGCGCCATGCCCAAAGGGGCGGCCGAATTCCGGCCGCAGCGCCTGACGCCCAAGCCCATCGTGCAGGGGCCGCAGACCGCCATCGTGGTCGGTCCCTCGGGCGATGAGATCCATACCGATCAATACGGCCGGGTCAAGGTCCAGTTCCATTGGGACCGCTATGGCAAGTCCGACCAGGACAGTTCGTGCTGGGTGCGCGTTTCCCAGCTGTGGGCCGGTAAGGGCTGGGGCGGCATGGCCCTGCCGCGCATCGGCCAGGAGGTCATCGTCGGTTTTCTCGAAGGCGATCCGGATTGGCCGATCATCACCGGCCGGGTCTACAACGCCGACCAGCCGCCACCCTACAAGCTGCCGGACCAGCAGACCATCACGACGATCGTCAGCCGCAGCACGCCCAATGGCACCAAGGACAATTACAACGAACTGCGCTTCGACGACCGCAAGGGCGACGAGCACATCTTCATGCAGGCGGAGAAGGATTATTACGGCCTGATCAAGAACGACAGCCTGGAGTGGGTGAAGAACGAATACCACCTCAAGATCGACCAGGGCCGCTTTGAGGAAACCGGCGGCGACCGCCAGGACAAGTGCAAGGGCGACCTCAATGCCGAGGTGACCGGCGAGTATTCCCTCAAGGTGGGCCAGAACCACCAGCACAAGGTGGGGCAGGGCTACAACATCGATGCCGGGACGGCGGTCCACATCAAGGCCGGGACCACCCTGGTGATCGAGGCCGGGACCTCGATTTCAATCAAGGCCGGCGGCAGCTTCGTCAACATCGGCCCCGCCGGGGTGGATATCTCCGGCACCATGGTCAAGATCAACAGCGGCGGCAGCCCCGGCAGCGGGGCGGGAACCTCGACCAAGTCTCCGGAGGCGGTCAGGGAGGTCAAGGACCTGTTCAGCAGCGACAAGAATGAAGGCCTTGAGAAGACACCTCCGAACGCGCCGACCAAGTACAGTGCCCCGGCCGCTGCCTTCAAGGATGCCGCGGAATCCGGTGCGCCATTTGTCTGATGACTGAGCCAGGGGCCAAATGGAACGGCATCAGGAGGTCATCAAGCGGAGCCTGTTCACGGATAACGGCGTTCATGCCTATGCCATCCTGGACGGCGCCTCGATCCCTGAACTGCCCGGCCAACTGTCCGGCGACAACCCGCCGGCGCAGCATGAATGCCTGTTTCCCGGCGCACTTGAAGCGGACATGATCGCGGTGGCGCCCTACCTCGTTCGGCTGGATCCCGAGGCCCCGTTCACCGACTGGCTGATCGAGTCCGGCTGGGGCAGGCATTGGGGCATCTTTGCCCACAGCCGGCGCGATTTCCAGTCCATCCGTCATCACTTCCGTTCCCTGACCGCCGTCTACGACGAGGCCGGCCAGCGCTACCTGTATTTCCGCTACTACGATCCGAGGGTGTTGCGGAGTGTCCTGCCCGCGTGCCAGGAAGCCCAGCTTGCCGAGATGTTCGGCCCGGTCGAGGCTTACCTGCTGGAAGGAGACTCGGCCGCCGACGTGCTGCACTTCACCCGGGGGGACGGGCAATTGTTGGCCTCGACTATCCAGGATGCCCCCGACGGCGCCGGAACATCCAGGCTGCAGTCGCGGGCATGGCGGCCCGGCCCGGCCGTCGCCGACCACGGCATGGCGAGCATCAGGTTGGGGCAGGGTCGAAGCGCCGAGGCGGTTGCTTTCGGCGACCGCGCCATCGTCCTCAACCCCGGTCATGCCTTATCGCGCAAGGCGCTGGCCCGCGCCCATATCAACCTGGGCGAGTTCGACCAGGCGGCACAGGTCTACCGCGACTGGCTGGCCGACGAACCCGACAATCCGATCGCCCGGCATCAACTGGCCGGCTGCACCGGCGTAGGGGTGCCGGAGCGTGCCGCCGATGCCTATCTCGAAACGACCTTCGATGCCTTTGCCAGCAGTTTCGACGCCAGGCTGGAGCAGCTGAACTACCGCGGTCCGGAGCAGGTCGTCGAGGCGTTGGCCCGGTCCTGCCCAGCCCCGGCCGGCGCACTGTATGTACTCGATGCCGGTTGCGGCACCGGCCTGTGCGGGGCGCGTCTTGCCCCTTATGCACGCCGGCTGGTGGGCGTGGACTTGTCCGGGAAGATGCTGGCCAGGGCCGCGTCGCGCCAGGTCTATGACGAGCTCGTCAAGGCCGAGCTGACCGACTATCTGGGCGCGGCGTCCGCAGCCTTCGACCTGGTCGTGGCGGCCGATACGCTATGCTATTTCGGGGCGCTGGAGGCCGTCATGCGGGCCGCGCATGGCGCGCTTCGCACGGGCGGGCTGCTGGTGTTCACGGTCGAGGAGGCCGGCGAAGCCGCCAGGGAGGGTTATCGTATCCACCCGCACGGTCGCTACAGCCATGCCGAACCGTACGTGACCGGCGTACTCGCGGGTGCGGGATTCGGTGGCATCGTAATCAGTCACGTTATACTGCGCAGCGAGGGAGGGAATCCTGTTGCCAGCCTGGTGGTCGTCGCCCGAAAACTGGATGGCTAGGACCGAGGAGTCGAAAATGTTGCCTAAGCTCGAACATGCCATGCAAGCACGCCCGGACGCCTTCCCGCCGACGAACGCGCCGACAGACTGCTGTACTCGGGCCGCCGCAGAGTCGGATTCATCGTTGGTTTCGGGGGTGTAAATGGCACGGCGCAGCGAGGTCATCAGGCAGCACCTGTTCACCGGCGACGGCTTGAATGCCTATGCCATCCTGGATGGGGCCTCGATCCCCAACCTGCTGACCGTACTCTACGGCACCAAGCCGCCGATAAAATTTGAGTGCCTGTTCCGTGGTGACCTGGCCCCGGACATGGCCTGGGTGGCGCCCTATCTGGTGCAGCTGGATCCAAAGGCCGAATTCACCGACTGGCTGATCGACGCCGGCTGGGGCAACCACTGGGGCATCTTCGCCCTCAGCCAGCTCGATTTCCAATCCATACGCTATCACTTCCGGTCCCTGACCCGCGTCTACGACGAGACCGGCATGCGCTTCCTCTATTTCCGTTATTACGATCCGCGGGTGTTGTGCGCCTTCCTGCCCACCTGTCAGGGGCCCCAGCTGGACGAGGTTTTCGGCCCGGTCGACTACTATCTGGCGGAGGGCGAGCCCGCCACGGATTTGCAGCGATTCAACCAGGAATCGGGCGCCCTGGTGGCGACCAAGGCGATCCTGCCCAAGGTGGCCTAGTGGCTAGACTGAACCACAACCGGATTTGAAACGATGCTCAACATTGGCCAGAAACAGCATGACGCCCTGATGGAGGCGATGCGCTCGACCTTCAAGCAGCGCCTGGTGGTCCGGGTGCAGAAGCAATTCCCGGCCTACGCGGCTGCCGTGGGGGAGCGTGGCGTTGCCGGCCTGGTCGATCTGGCCCTGCAACGCAGCCAGCGCCGGGGCTATAGGGCCGAGCGTGAGAGCGTGCTCTGGCTCGACCTGATGGTGCGTCTGGGGGTGGCCTTCGACGATGATCCCCTGCTGCCCTGGGGCGGGAAGCTGGCAGACGCCGCACCGGGAGGAGATTCCCTCGCCCAGCTCAATGAGATCAATGACACGGCTGCGGGCTATCTGGACAAGGTGGCGGGCGCGGCGGGCGAGCGCTGGGCCGCCGCCATCGGCCGCTTCATCCAGGGCTCCCCGCAGGAACTGGTCGTGCAGCCTGCCCAGTCGTCCGAACTGCTGGTAAACACCCTGGCCAGCCTTTACCCGGAGAAGCACCAGGCAGCGGGCTATCCTGCCCTGCAGGCCTTCATGCAGGGGACGATAGCCCGGTCCCTGAAGGCCGGGGTCAATGCCAAGGACAAGATCGTGCTGTTGATCCTGTGCGATTTCCTGCTCGGCTGGGAGGCCTCGGCAAGCCCGGTATTCCTGCCTGTCCTGACGAATGCCGGTGCCACCACGCTGGCTGACACGGCCTTGCCCGAACTGCTGCAGCGGATGAAGGCGCTCATGCAAGGTTTGCTCGCGACGCCCCAGAAGGGCCGCTGAATGATGTCGGGTGGCGCTTATGGGCCACCCGCAACCTGTCCGAAGCCGGATGCGCCGGTTTCGGCTATCCATAGATAGGGCGCCCTGACAGGCCGGCCCGGATCATTCTCTTCCTAGGGGGCAACATGGCGGGTGGACGACTGGATTTCGAGTTCCAATTTACCAAGCCGGGGGACTCCCGGCCCAGGCCATCGGATGACCGGCCCATGCGCATCCTGGTGCTGGCGGACCTGCACGGAAATGGCCAACGTGATGTGCCGCTGGCCTTGCGCAGGCCCCTGGCCATCCATGTCGACAATGCCGAGCAGGTCCTGGTCCGGCTGGCACCCAGGCTGTCCCTGTCGATCGAGACCCCCGGGGAGGCTGTCGAGCCGATAGCGCTTGAGTTCAGGCAGATCGACGACTTCCATCCCGACAGCCTGTTCAGGCAGGCCGAAGCCTTCGTCGGCCTGCGTGGCCTGCGCGAGGAGTTGACCAGCCCGGCTACCTTTGCCCGCGCGGCCGCCGCCCTGGGCCTGCCGCCGGCAGACGGCAGCGCAGCAGACGCCAACCCGGCGGCCAGCCCGGCAGAAAGCAATGCCGACATGATCGAACGTCTGCTGGGTAGAGCGCCATCCCAGCCGTCTACGCGCAACCCGGACCTGGTCGACAAGCTGTTGCACGAGGCCGTGGCTCCCCATGTTGTGCCGGATCACAGTGCAGCCCAGGCACAGGCGATCACGGTGCTCGATATGCTGATTGCCGACCGCATGCGCCGCATCCTGCGCCAGCCGGCATTCCAGCACCTGGAGGCGGCCTGGCGCGGGGTCTGGAAGCTGGCCACCGAACTGGAGACCGGCGCTGCCCTGCAGATCAGCCTGCTGGACATTTCGCAGGAGGAACTGGCCGCGGACCTGCAGAGCCATGCTGGAGACCTGTCCGCCTCCGCACTCCACCGCGTCCTGAACGGCCCCGATACGGAGGCGGATGAGGAGACGCCCTGGTCACTGCTGGTGGGCGATTTCACCTTCGGTCCTGATGATGCGGCGATGCTGGCGGCACTGGGCGCCTTGGCCGGCCGGGCCGGGGCGCCGTTCCTGGCCGGGGCCAGCCCGGCGCTGGCGGGCTACGCCGACCTGCAGGAACCGGGTTCGCCAGCGCAGTGGCCGCCCCTGCCCGGTGAGGCCGGGGCCACCTGGCAGGCATTGCGCCAGAGCCCGTTGGCGGCATGGATCGGTCTCGCCTTGCCCAGACTGCTGGCCCGCCTGCCCTACGGTGCGGCGACCGATCCGGTCGAGTCCTTCGCTTTCGAGGAGATGGCGGGTGACCGCCGGCACGAACATTACCTCTGGGGCAACCCGGCCTACGCCCTGGCTTTCCTGGCTGGCCAGGCCTTCTCCGAGGAGGGCTGGGAAATGGATGTCGCGGCTCGCTTGATGATCGAGGACCTGCCCAGCCATGTCTATCGGGATGAGGACGGCGAGCCCAAACAACAGGCCTGCGCTGAGGTGTGGCTGAGCGAGGCCGTCGCCGAGGCCATCCTCGACCGGGGCGTGATGCCTATCCTCAGCTACCGCAACCGCAATGCCGCCCGCTTGCTGCGCTGGCAGTCGGTGGCCATGCCGCCGAAGGCGCTGGCGGGGATCATGGCGGGCTGACTTTAGGCTTACGGGATTTGATGGGTGGCCTGGCCTTCATAGGTGACTTCGATAACGCCGCCATAGGTGCACATCAGTTTCGAGGTGGTGTTCAAGGCCGGCTGGTTGGCGATGAGTACAGTGACCTGGCCGGGAATCCATGGCGCCGCCGTGGCCGGGATGCAAGGGGCCGGGGTTGGCGTACCCAGTGCCGCCGCCGTGGCGGCCGCCACGGCAGGGTTTGCGGTACAGGTGCACATGCCGAACGGCATGATGTTGGTCATGGGGATGTGGTCCATGATGTTGGCGGCCGGCACGAAGCTGGTCTGGACCATGTTCGTCGGCAATACCACCAGGGAGCTGGGGGCGAGGCCGAAGCTGCACTTGAGCATTGCCCCCATACAAACTTGTTGCGCCATTGACGGCCTCCTTGTCGAATCATGGTTGCACCTGCATTATTCATCAGACGCACTCGGCTGTCTGCACAGGCTGAGCCGGGTAATTCCGGGAAAGTGTTTTCGGATGTGCCCATACCGGGTTAATCAGATGGCGTGCTTGCTCGACTTGGCGGTACGCCGGCTGACATAATTAACCCCTTGATTTTTTGCCTGGACTTCCATGCAACTCATTTTGCGTACAACCGGCTGCCCGGCCGGCGTCTCTATTGTCTCCCGCGCCTTCGGCCCGGGCGGCGGGACCATTGGTCGCAATCCAGACTGTACGCTCGCCTTGCCAGACCCCTTGCGCTATATCTCGCGGGTGCATGCCGAAATCCGTCAAAAGGATGGCGGCTTCTTTCTGAAGGTGCTGTCCAAGGTCAACCCGGTGATCGTGAGCGGCTCCCCCGTGGGCTTCAACCAGATGGTCGAACTGAAGGCCGGTGATACCCTTTCATTGGCTGAGTATCGTTTTACGGCCGAGATCAGCGAGGGTGAGCCGGCCGCACAGGACGGTCTGGGATTCTCGGATCCCTTCGCCATGTTCGATGGCCTGTCGCCGTCCCATGGCTCTGCCGGGGATGCCTTCAAACAGGACCCGTTCTTTCTGGAGTCGGCGCCGGATGACGGCCCGAGTACCGTATTTGCCGGCTTCCAGCCCGACGTGGGCGGCAGCCTGGGCGATATGGTGCAGTCGCCCCCCTCGGCGGCGGACGATCCGTTGTTGGGCATCCTGCAGAGCGGTGATGCCAAGGCGGCCGGGAAAGGGGCGGCGGGCAAGAGCCTGGCGCGTCCGGCCGATTCGGGCAATGCATCCATCGATCAATTTTTAGGAGTGGGGGGCACCCTTGATTCAGGGGTCTTCGGCCCCGCGACGACCCCGCCGTCGGATGCCACGCTGCCGGGTGCGAGTGGCCTGGGTGGCCATGGCGACCATGTCCACGATATCAATTTGCCGTTCAACGCACCGGCTCGAAAAGGGGCGGCTACCGCCTCGGCCGCCCCGGCGCGGCCCGCCGCACCGGCGCCCGGCCAGTTCGATGAATCGGTCTTTGCCGACTTGCTGGGCTCGGTGCCGAACTCGCCGCAGCCGTCGAGCGTGCCGAAACCCCCGTCAGGGGCCCCGCCAGACGACCTGTTCTCTGTCCTGGATGGGCTGATCGAAAAACCGCCAGCCGCGGGATCGCCGGCTCAGGCTGTGGCGGCCAGGCCCCAGGTGGCCATCGCCCCATCCGGGACGGCCCCTCCGGTGGAGTCCCCGAGCGCCTTCGGCGGCCAGGCGGGCCTGGATTTGATCGCCAAACTGGCCGAAGGCCTGAACATGCCCGGCCTGAAGGTGCCCCCGTCCGAGGCGGAGGCATTCATGGTGGAACTGGGCCAGATGTTCCGCACCGCCGTGGAAGGGGTGCACACCCTGTTGCTGCTGCGAGCGGAGGTCAAGAAGGAACTGCGGGCGGAAGACCGTACCATGATTGCCTCGCGCGAAAACAACCCGCTCAAGCACACCGAAACGGTGGAGGAGGCACTCAACTACCTGCTTGCCTACGGCGCCCCCAATCCGGCCTTCCTGTCGCCCGCGCGTGCCATGGAAGATGCCTTCAAGGACATGCGGGCGCATGAACTGGCCGTGATGGCCGGGATGCGGGCCGGTCTCGCCGGAGTGCTCAAGCGTTTCGACCCCAAGGCCCTGGAGCCGCGCATCAAGAAGGCCGGCGCCTTCGATTCCGTGGTGCCGGCACTGTACAAGGCCAAGCTGTGGGACACCTACACCGAGTTCTACAAGGATATCGAGAGCGAGGCCGAGGACCATTTCGACAAGCTGTTCGGGCGCGAATTCGTGCGCGCCTACATGGAACAGACCAAACAACTGAAGAAGAGTAAGAAGAGCTGATTTTGAACCCGAACGACATGCAAGCACTATCCGAGCACCTGGCCAGCATCAAACGCGGCTGTCATGAGCTGCTCATCGAGGCCGAACTGGTCGAGAAACTCAAGCGCGGCAAGCCGCTGCGCATCAAGGCCGGTTTCGACCCGACCGCGCCGGACCTGCACCTCGGCCATACCGTGCTGATCAACAAGCTGCGCCAGTTCCAGGAACTGGGCCACGAAGTGATGTTCCTGATCGGCGACTTCACCGGGATGATCGGCGACCCGACCGGCAAGAACGTCACCCGCAAACCGCTCACCCGCGACGACGTGATCGAGAACGCCCGTACCTACGAGCAGCAGATCTACAAGATACTCGACCCGGAAAAGACCCTGGTGATGTTCAACTCCAGCTGGATGGGGGCGATGAGCGCCGCCGACCTGATCCAGCTGGCGGCCAAGCACACCGTGGCCAGGATGCTGGAGCGGGACGACTTCTCCAAGCGCTACAACGGCGGCCAGCCGATCGCCATCCATGAATTCCTCTACCCGCTCATCCAGGGCTACGACTCGGTGGCCATGAAGGCCGACGTGGAACTCGGCGGTACCGACCAGAAGTTCAACCTGCTGGTCGGCCGCGAGTTGCAGAAGCACTACGGCCAGGCGCCTCAGGTCGTCCTCACCATGCCCATCCTGGAGGGACTGGACGGGGTGCAGAAGATGTCCAAGTCGCTGGGCAACTACATCGGCATCGCCGAGCCGCCGAACGAGATGTTCGGCAAGCTGATGTCGGTGTCGGACGTATTGATGTGGCGCTATATCGAACTGCTGTCCTTCGAGTCGCTGGATACCGTCCGGCAGTGGCGGCAGGACGTCGAGGCGGGGCGCAATCCGCGCGACATCAAGGTGATGTTCGCCCAGGAGATCATCACCCGCTTCCATGACCGCACGGCGGCCGAGCGGGCCCTGGCGGACTTCGAGGCGCGTTTCCGGCAGGGCGCCATACCCGATGACATCCCCGAGTTGACGCTGGACGGCGGCGCGGCCGGTCTGCCGGTCACGCAACTGCTCAAGCAGGCCGGCCTGGTGACCAGCACATCGGAGGCCATGCGTCAGATCGAGGGCGGCGGCGTACGCCTGGATGGCGAGAAGGTCAGCGACAAGGGGCTCGTAGTGGCCAAGGGCAGCACCGTCGTGGCCCAGGTAGGCAAGCGTAAATTCGCCCGCATCCAGGTAATTTGACGCTTAACTATTTGACGCAACAGGGCTTCGCAAAAGATTTCAAAATAGTTTCAAAAAAGCGCTTGACCGAAATTTTCTGGCCAGTAGAATGCGCACCTCTCGACGCACAACGCACTACGAAACACGCAGCGGGAACTGATCTTTAACAAGTAGAAACAGCCTTTAAGAGGTGTGGGCATTGAGTTTGAGCGGAAGCTAACTTTAGGGTTAGCGGAATGCTAAGAGGTAATAAAGACTTACTTAATGCTCATACTTATGA
>JAQTLU010000033.1 GCA_028714735.1 Gallionellaceae bacterium
TCATCCATCGAGAAGCGCGGATGCGAGCAGGGAGCAGTGCCTGCCGCGCAGCGGTAGGTGCGACCGTCGGCGAGTCGTCCGCCGGGGTTCGTGAGGGAAAGGGCCGGATGGCTCATGTCGCTTCCAGTTCCTTGATCATCACGTAATCATCCATCGAGAAGCGCGGATGCGAGCAGGGAGCAGTGCCTGCCGCGCAGCGGTAGGTGCGACCGTCGGCGAGTCGTCCGCCGGGGTTCGTGAGGGAAAGGGCCGGACGGCTCATGTCGCTTCCAGTTCCTTGATCATCACGTAGTCATCCATCACGAACCCCGCCCCGATGTCCTCGACGATGATGGTCACCACCGTGAAGCCGTGCTTCAGGTAGGCGTCGATGGCCTGCTGGTTCTGCCGGTTTACCCGCAGCAGCAGGCGGCTGTGGCCATGCCGGCGGGCGCGTTCGGCCAGGCCGCGGATCAGTTCGCCGCCGATGCCGTGGCGCTGCCAGGCGGCGGCGACGTAGAGCTGGTCCAGCTTGTAGTCGCCGTCGGCGAGCGGGTGGCCGTGCGCGAAGCCGACCAGTTCGCCGCCGGCGCGCGCCGCCAGCCAGAGGTCGCCCCGGGCCAGCAACTGCCGGATCAGGCCGGGCTTGTAGCGCTGGTCCACCATGTAGTCGGTCTGGGCCTGGCCGATGATGCCGGGGTAGGTGGCGTTCCAGACCGCGTGCGCCAGTTCGGCCAGGGCCTCGGCCTCGTCCAGGTGCAGGGGCGAGATTTCAATGTTCATAGAGCGAGCCCTTGTTGTCGTCCGGCCGGGTCTTGAAGCGCTTGTGCGGCCAGAAATACTGCTCCGGCATCTCGCGGATGCGCTCCTCGATGTAGGCGTTCATGCGCCGGGTGTCGGCGACGGCATCGTCGCTGGGAAAGTCCTCCCAGGCCGGATGGAAACGGGTGACGAAATGGCCGTCCTGCCAGCGGGTGATGCAGGGCACCACCGCCGCGCCGGTGGCCTTGGCGATCCGGCTCAGCCCGGTGATGGTGGCGGCCGGCACGCCGAAGAAGGGCACGAACACGGCATCCCGGGCGCCATAGTCCATGTCGGGCAGGTAGTAGAACGGCAGGCCCTTCCTGATCGCCCGGATGACCGGCTTGATGCCGTCGTTGCGGGAGTACATCTCGGAATCGCCGAAGCGGGTGCGGGCGTGCAGCATCAGGCGGTCGAAGTGCGGGTTCTTGATCCGGGCGTAGAGCGAGACGATGGGGGCGAACTCGGCGGTGACCCGGACGCCGCCGACATTGAGGCCGACGAAATGGGGCGCCAGCCAGATCAGCGGCTTGCCCAGATGGGGCCGGACATGTTCCAGGCCCTCCAGCCGGGTCAGCGCCTCGACCTCGGCGCGGTCGCCCCACCAGGACACCGTTTCCAGCAGGGTGGCGCGGCCCAGGGCGCGGAAGTGGGCGCGGCACAGGGCGGCGCGCTCGGCTGCGGACAGTTCGGGGAAGCACAGCCTCAGGTTGGTCAGCACGACCTGGCGGCGCTCGCGGGCGAGGCCGTGGAGCAGGTTGCCGAGCAGCTCGCCCAGCCGGGCCAGGCCGGCGTTCGGCAGGGTCGCGTGGAGCAGGCGCAACAGGCCGATCCAGAGCCGGGTCATGCCGCCCCCTCCGGCGGCGGCGCGCCGCCCGGACGCTTGTAGCGGCGATAGGTCCACAGGTATTGGTCGGGGTATTGGCGGATCAGGTCTTCAAGGCAGCGGTTGAGCTGGCCGGCGGCCTCGGCCGGGTTGGCGGCGAAGGCCGGGGCCGGCAGGACATGGAGGCGGAAGCCGCGCCCCCAGGTGAGCCGCTCGCAGAACAGGATCAGCGCCACCGCCCCGGTCGACTGCACCAGCCGGAAGGTCAGGGTCGGCGTATAGGCCGGGCGGCCGAAGAACGGTGCCCAGACGCCGTCGCCCTTGCTGGCGACCTGGTCGGGCAGCAGGCCGACGCCCTCGCCGCGCTTGAGCGCCTGCAGCATGGCGCGCACGCCCTTCATGTCCGGCGTGGCCAGGCGCACGCCGCCGCGCTCGCGGCCGCGGCGGGTCAGCGCGTCCGCCCAGGCCTGGCGGGCCGGGCGATACAGGAAGGTGATCGGGATGAACTGGCCCAGGTAGAGGCCGCCCAGTTCCCAGTTGCCCAGGTGCGGCTCCAGGGCGATGATGCCCTTGCCGGCGGCGCGTGCGGCCTCGACATGCTCCCAGCCGCGCACCTCGCGGACCAGGGCCATGGCCTTGGGAAAGGGCCGCAGCCAGACGGCCAGGGATTCGATCAGCATCCTGGCGACGCCGACGCGGGCGCGCCGGGTCACCGCCGGGTCGCCCAGGCCGGCTTGCCGGAGGTTGTCCGTCACGTCGCCGGCGCGCCTGAGCCAGGGGAAAACGAGCCCGCCCACCAGCCAGCCCAGGGCGTGCAATACGGGCAGCGGCAGGGCCGCCAGAAGGCGCAGGGCTATCAACATGATGCGAAAAGACAAACGATTGACCTCATTAATTCGGTGCAATAGTATGCCGAAACCGCCGAGTTAACGGACAACTTGCAGGGCGGCCGGGGCTTGGCTCCGAAATTCTGCTAAAGCGTCGCCTGCTCTAGGCCCGGAGTCGGTAACGCCGACGAAATTATGGGCCAGCATGGAGCAGTCCAGTGAGCGAATACCTGTTTACTTCCGAATCGGTTTCAGAAGGCCATCCCGACAAGGTCGCCGACCAGATTTCCGATGCCATCGTCGATGCCATCCTGGCCCAGGACAAGCATTCCCGCATCGCCGCCGAGACCCTGGTGACCACCGGCCTGGTGTTGCTGGCCGGCGAGATCACCACCGACGCCCGGGTCGACTATGCCAGGGTGGCGCGCGAGACCGTGCGCAGCATCGGCTATGACGACCCCTCCCTGCGGTTCGACGCCGACGGCTGTTCCGTCCATGTCTGCTATGGCCAGCAGAGCGCCAACATCGCCCAGGGCGTGAATGCGGCCTACGACGACAACCTCGACCAGGGCGCCGGCGACCAGGGCCTGATGTTCGGCTACGCCTGCGACGAAACCGCCTCCCTGATGCCGATGCCGATCTACCTGTCGCACCGGCTGGTGGAACGCCAGGCCATGCTGCGCAAGGACGGCCGCCTGCCCTGGTTGCGCCCGGACGCCAAGTCCCAGGTCACCCTCAGATACGTCGACGGCAAGCCCGACAGCATCGACACCGTGGTGCTTTCCACCCAGCACAACCCGGAGATGGCGGAAGGCCCGCTCGGCAGCCGGCACATGAAGCAGGCCGCCATCGACGCCATCATCGAGGACATCATCCTGCCGGTGCTGCCCAAGGAACTCATCAAGGGCGACATCAAGTACTTGGTCAACCCGACCGGGGTGTTCGAGATCGGCGGCCCCCACGGCGACGCCGGCCTGACCGGGCGCAAGATCATCGTCGACACCTACGGCGGCGCGGCCCCGCACGGCGGCGGCGCCTTCTCCGGCAAGGACCCATCCAAGGTCGACCGCTCGGCGGCCTATGCCGCCCGCTACGTGGCCAAGAACATCGTCGCCTCGGGCCTGGCCAGCCGCTGCCTGGTCCAGGTCAGCTACGCCATCGGCGTCGCCCACCCGACCTCGGTGATGGTCGAGACCTACGGCACCGGCAAGGTGTCCAACGAGAGGCTGACCGAACTGGTGCGCGCCCACTTCGACCTGCGCCCGAAGGGCATCGTGCAGATGCTCGACCTGCTCCGGCCGATCTACCGCAAGACCGCCGCCTACGGCCACTTCGGCCGCGACGAACCGGAATTCACCTGGGAAAACACGGACAAGGCCGACGCGCTGCGCGCGGCGGCTGGCCTGTAAGGCCATGGCGCAGCCGCTGGTCCGTGTTTCGGTGCAGGCTCATGCCCGCATGGCGGGCGTGAAGGTGCGCAGCGCCGGCCGGAGCCAAAATGCCGATAAAAGGCCGACGCGCTGCGCGCGGCGGCTGGCCTGTAAGGCCATGGCGCAGCCGCTGGTCCGTGTTTCGGTGCAGGCTCATGCCCGCATGGCGGGCGTGAAGGTGCGCAGCGCCGGCCGGAGACAAAACCGGGCTGCACCATCTGACCCCCTGACCCCCTGACCCCCTGACCATGGCCCAACTCGTCCTCCTGCCCGGCAAGGAACGCTCCGTCTTCCGCCGCCACCCCTGGCTGTTCGCCGGCTCGGTCGGCCGCCTGGAGGGGCGCGCCCGGCCGGGCGATACGGTCGAGGTGCTGGCCGACGACCTCAAGCTGCTCGGCCGCGCCGCCTACAGCCCGAAGTCGCAGATCCGCGCCCGGATGTGGAGCTTCGATGCGGACGAGAGCATCGATGACAGCTTCTTCAAGCGCCGGGTCGCCCAGTCGGTCGCCCGGCGCGAGACGCTGCCGGAGTTGCGCGGCCAGGACGGCGTGCGCCTGATCCATGCCGAATCGGACGGCCTGCCCGGCATCATCGCCGACCGCTACGGCGACACCGTGGTCCTGCAGCTCACCTCGGCCGGCGCCGACAAGTGGCGCAAGGCGATCGTCAACGCCCTGGTCCAGGCCACCGGTTGCGCCCGCATCTACGAGCGCTCCGACTCCGACGTGCGCGGCCTTGAAGGCCTGGAGCCGGTCACCGGCTGGATCCACGGCGAGGCTCCGGCCGAACCGGTCAGCATCGTGGAAAACGGCGTCCGCCTGGGCATCGATGTCGCCGGCGGCCACAAGACCGGCTTCTACCTCGACCAGCGCGACAACCGTCTGCTGCTCGGCCAGCTCGCGGCCGGCAAGACGGTGCTCAACTGCTTCTGCTACACCGGCGGCTTCTCGCTCCAGGCCCTGGCCGGCGGCGCCGCCCATGTGCTGTCGATCGACTCCTCCGGACCCGCGCTCGACCAGGCGCGCGCCAACGTCGCCCTCAACCCGCAACTGCCGGCCGGGCGCGCCGAATGGCAGGAGGCCGACGTCTTCCTGGCCCTGCGCGAGTTCAGGAAGGAAGGCCGGACCTTCGACCTGATCGTCCTCGACCCGCCCAAGTTCGCCCCCTCGGCCGCCCATGCCGAACGCGCCGCGCGCGCCTACAAGGACATCAACCTGCTCGGCTTCAAGCTGCTCACCCCGGGCGGCCTGATGATGACCTACTCCTGCTCGGGCGGCATCGGCCTCGAACTGTTCCAGAAGATCGTCGCCGGCGCGGCCCTCGATGCCGGCCGCGACGCCCGCATCGTCAAGCGCCTGGCCGGCTCGGCCGATCACCCGATCGGCCTGGCCTATCCGGAAGGCGAATACCTCAAGGGGCTGCTGGTCCAGGCGGACTGAAGCCGCGCCCACCTCCGCCCCGGGAACCGCACGGGCTTACCTGCCCTCACACTGGAGGGATATAGTGGAGCCGTGCTGATCGCGCGGGACTGGGCATGACACGACATGACAAGCGCTTGACCGAAGCAACCGGGCCGCAGGCCTGGCTGGCGGAATGGCATGGCCGGCTGCTGAGCCGGCGCCGCTTCCTGCTGCAACTGGCTGGCGGCTCGGTCGCAGCCCTGCTGCCCTGGACCGCCTCGGCGGACCCGGAACTGAACGACGCGGCGCGCTGGCAGGTGCTCGACAGGGTGCAGCAGCACCTGTTTCCCGGCGAACCCGATGCCCCCGGCGCGCAAGAGATCAGGGCGCTCGATTACCTGAAATTTACCCTGGCCAACGACCCCCGCAAGGCGGAGGACGGCCGCTTCATCCTGCAGGGCGCCGGCTGGCTGGAGGACATGGCGCGACGGCTCGGCCAGGCATCCTTCCTGGCGCTCGACGAAGAACGCCGCGAACTGGTGCTGCGCGAGATCGAGAAATCCGAGGCCGGCAGCAACTGGCTGTCCCTGATCCTGCTCTACCTGATCGAGTCGCTGCTGGCCGACCCGGTCTACGGCGGCAACCCGGACGGGGTCGGCTGGCGCTGGCTGGCGCACATTCCCGGCTTCCCCCACCCGCCGCCCGACAAGCGCTACATGGAGTTGCAGAAGCTATGACCCTTGATTCCTCAGTTGACCGCTTCTTTGTTTTCGTAACGCCAAATGAAAACTGACATAGTCGCCGTTGATCAGGTTCACCTCTGGGGTAAAGCCGCTACGCACCCAATTGCACGCCCGGCACGTCGCCTGGCGGTGTTGCTCGTCGTAGCAGGGGCCGATCCTGCGTCCTCCTCGCGCCTTGCCAGACAACGTGCCAGACGCACACTTGGGCGTGTTCAACTGAGGAATCAAGGGTGACCGATTACGACGTCTGCGTCATCGGCAGCGGCGCCGGCGGCGGCCCGGTCGCCTACACCCTGGCCCAGCAGGGCCGCTCGGTGGTGGTGCTGGAAAAGGGCCCCTGGTTCACCGAGGCGGACTTCTACAAGGACGAGCTGGCCTGCTGCCGGCGCAGCGTCTACACGCCCGACCTGAAGGATGAGCAGCACGTCATCGAGGATACCGACGAAGACGGCGACTGGGTCGCGACGCCGACCTCCGAGTCGGGCTGGAACTTCTGGAACGGCAACTGCGTGGGCGGTTCGAGCAATTTCATGAGCGGTTTCTTCCACCGCATGAAGCCGGTGGACTTCCGCCTGCGCTCGGAATTCGGCGCCATCGCGGGCGCCAACATCGTCGACTGGCCGATCACCTACAAAGACCTGGAACCCTGGTACGACAAGGTGGAAAAGATTGTCGGGGTATCGGGCAAGCTGGTGTGCCATGCCAACATCGAGCCCAGGTCCAGCCCCGATTTCCCCTACCCGCCCACTGCCGAGCACCCGGTGTCCGGCTGGATCGACACGGCCTGCGGCCAGCTCGGCTACCACGCCCTCAAGGTGCCGCGGGCCATTCTGAGCCAGCCCGCGGACGGCCGGCGCGGTTGCGAATACTCCGGCTATTGCGGCAGCTACGGCTGCTCCAGCGGCGCCAAGGGCAGCTCGCGCGCCGCCCTGCTCGACCACGCCGTCGCCAGCGGCCATTGCCAGGTCCGCCCGCACGCCAAGGTGCATAAGTTGATCAGCGACGCCAAGGGCCGGGTCGTCGCGGCGGAATACTTCGACCGCGCCGGCCAGCGCCGACGGGTCACCGCCAAGGTCTTCGTGGTTGCCTGCCAGGCCATCGAGAGCGCGCGCCTGCTGCTGGCATCGACCGGGCCGCGCTTTCCGAAAGGCCTGGCCAACAACCACGGCCAGGTCGGTCGCAACCTGCTCTTTTCCGCCGGCGGTGCCGGCGGCGGCGACCTGGTCTACGGTGAGCTCTCGGAGGCACGGGCGGCCGAGCTGCGGGTCATGGGGCCGTTCATCAACCGCGCCCTGGACGACTGGTACGTCATCGACGATCCCGCCCTGCCGGGCGGCCGCGCCAAGGGCGGCATCGTCGAATTCCTGTTCAGCCACCCCAATCCGATCGCCCGCGCCAGCGGCGCCAAGTCGGGCGAGGACGGCCTGGTCTGGGGCAAGCCGCTGAAGCGGCGGCTGGAGAGCTGGCTGCGCGACGACCGCCGGCTTGCCTTCGAGGTGTTCGACGACTGGCTGCCGGTGGACTCCTGTTTCGTCACCCTGGACAAGAAGGTCCGGGACCGCTGGGGCGACCCGGTGGCGCGGGTGCGCATCGGCCACCACGACCACAGCCTGAAGATCGGCCGCTACCTGGCGGAGAAGGCCGAAAAGGTGTTGCAGCAGGTGGGTGCCCGCAACATCAGCAGCAGCATCGGCAGCGCCCCGCCGGCCAACCTGGTCGCCGGCGGCTGCCGCTTCGGCACCGACCCGGCCACCTCGGTGCTCGACCCCGACTGTCGCGCCCACGAAGTGGCCAACCTGTATGTCAGCGACGGCAGCTTCATGCCCACCGGCGGCAGCGTGCCCTACACCTGGACCATCTACGCCAACGCTTTCCGGGTGGCGGACCGGATCGCGGCCAGCCTGTAAGATATCGGGCTACCATTTCGATATCGATGCACCCTTCCGGACGCCCATCATGACCGCACTCTGGATACTGATCCTGCTCGTTGTCCTGTCCGGCCTGTTCGCCCTGGCCGAGATGTCACTGGCCTCGGCGCACCGCGCCCGCCTGGCCCAGATGGCGGAGGAGGGCGACCAGGGCGCTGCCAGCGCCCTGGCCATCAAGGAACGGCCCAGCCACATGCTCGCCGCCACCCAGACCGGCATCACCGCCGCCGCCCTGCTCATGGGCATCTTCGGCGAATCGGCCCTGACCGACTCGCTCACCCGGATGGTCGTCGACGCCGTGCCCGCGCTCGCCGACTGGGCCGGCGCCCTCGCCCTCGCCGCCACCATCGCCATCGTCACCGCCGCCTCCATCGTCCTGGGCGAGATCGTGCCCAAGCGCATCGCCATCGGCCAGCCGGAGCGGGTCGCGGCCTTCTGCGCCCCGGCCATGGCCCTGTTCATCCGCATCCTGTCGCCCGCCATCCTGTTCCTGTCCTGGTCGGCCGACCGTATCCTGGCCCTGCTGCCGTTCCGTTCCGCGCCGGCCCTGACCAGCATCGAGGACATCCTCGCCTTCGTCGACGAGGGCGAGCGTTCGGGTGCGCTCAACCCCGAGGAAAGCCACATGATGGGCAATGTGCTGCGCCTGGAGGACCGCCGCCTGGCCTCGGTGATGACCCCGGTGGCCGACGTGGCCTGGCTGAACCTGCTGGCGCCCCGGGAAGACAACCTGCACATGCTGCGCGAGGCGCCCCATTCCCAGGTGCCGGTGTGCAAGGGCGACATGCAGCAGGTGGTCGGCATCGCCGAGAGCCACGACATCCTCCAGGCCGCCATTGCCGGCGAGATCGATTTCGCCGAACTGCCGATGGACCCGCCCCTGTACGTGCCGGCCAGCCTGACCCTGATCGACCTCCTGCGCACCCTGCGCCAGCACAAGGCCACCTTCGCCCTGGTGGTGAGCGAGTTCGGCCTCACCGAGGGCATCGTCACCCTGTCCGACCTGATGCAGTCGCTGGTCGGCGACATGATGCCGCTGGCGGACGACCCGGATGAATCCCTGGCGGTGCGCCGGCCGGACGGCTCCTGGCTGCTCGACGGCCTGCTCGCCATCGACGAGATGAAGGACAAGCTGGATATCCGGCACCTGCCCCAGGAACATCTCGGCAACTTCCATACCGTGGGCGGTTTCGTCCTCGCCACCCTGGGCCGGATACCGCGCAAGGCGGAGCGTTTCACCTGGGCCGACTGGGAGTTCGAGGTGGTCGACATCGATCGCAACCGGGTCGACCAGGTCCTGGCCAGCCGGGTGGCGGAACTGCCCGCGGATGCCGGCGAGCAATGATGCGCACTCGTTTGCCTTAATCAACCCCCACTGGATAAAGACCATGTCCGAAACCGCCTACCAGCCTGACGTCTCCCATGTCCATCAGGCCAGCCTGATCAGCTCGACCCGCCTGACCCCGGACGATAGCGCCGAAGTGCGGCAGATCGTGCTCCAGGTGAGCGAGCCGGCCTACTACTTTCCGGAAGGCCAGAGCATCGGCGTGTCGGTGCCGGGCCCGCATCCCTTCGGCAACAAGGCCCACCACCGCTACTACACCCTTGCCGCCGTGCATGGCAACAAGGCCGGCGCCGAGCTGGAAATCCTGGTTCGGCGCTGCTTCTACATCGACGAGGTATCGGGCGAGGAGTATCCCGGCATCGCCTCCAACTACCTGTGCGACGCCCAGCCGGGCGACGCCGTCACCCTGACCGGCCCCTACCGCAGCCCCTTCATCATCCCGGCCGACAAGACCAGCAACCTGCTGATGCTGGGCGTCGGCACCGGCATCGCGCCCTTCCGCGCCTTCCTGCGCCGCATCTATGAGATGGAGGGCGGCTGGCAGGGCCAGGTCCGCCTCTACTACGGCGCCCGGACCGGGATGGACATGCTGTACATGAACGAACTCAACAACGACCTGGCCAATTACTACGACCAGGCCACCTTCCAGGCCATCCAGTCGGTGAGCAAGGGCTACTTCGGCGACGAGGCCGACGCCCTGAAGCAGGGTGTCGAGGCCCATGGCGAGGCGATCTGGCAACTGATCCAGGACCCCAGGACCCACGTCTATCTGGCCGGCATGGACACGGTCGCGGCCGCCTTCGAGGCCGCCATGGCCGGCATCGCCGGTTCCCAGGAAGCCTGGCAGGCGGTCCGCCAGCGCCTGGTCGACGAGGGGCGCTGGGCTGCACTGACCTACAGCTAGGCAAAACCGGTCGATGGGGCGGCCGAGCCTAGCGGCCGCTGCGCGAGCCGGTCAAGGCGGTGAAGAACACCGTGGTCTTGGGGTTGAGCAGGGCGACCATGAAGCCGTCCCGGAACAGCCGGCCCAGCGGCCAGGGCGGCAACAGGGCGGTCATGCTAAGAGTTGCCTGGCCAGGCTTTTCAAGCGCCGATACAGGGTGTTGCGGCTGATGCCCAGCCGCCTGGCGGCTTCGGACATGTTGCCATGGCTGATGTCGATGGCTCGTGACATCGCCGCCTCCGAGAGGTCGCGCAGGTTTTCGGTCGCGCCGGTTTGCGCGTGCCGGATTTGGCAGACCGGCTGGCGCAATTCCTCGGCCAGATCGTCGGGTAGGTGTTGCCAGCGGATGCGGTCATCCCCTTCGTCGAGCAAGGCACAGGCGGTGCGCAGGGCGTTGACCAACTGGCGCAGGTTGCCCGGCCAGGCGTAATCGGCGAAGGCGACCGCGACGGAGGCATCGAGCAGGACACCCCGGCCGGGCGCCATCTCTTCGAGCAGACGGTTGAGCAGGTGGGGAAAATCCTTCCTTTCCCGCAAGGCCGGCAGTTTCAGCATCAGGCCGTTGATACGGTAATAGAGGTCGGCGCGGAAGCGACCGGCATCCATCTCGGTCTTCAGGTTGCGATGGCTGGCGCAAACCAGGGCGAAATCCACGGCCACCGCCTTGCCGCTGCCCAGCGGGGTCACCTGCCGTTCCTGCAGGACGCGCAGCAACCGGGTCTGCATGGACAAGGGCATGTCGCCGATTTCATCCAGGAACAGGGTGCCGCCCTTGACCTCGCGGATGCGGCCCGGCGATCCCTCCCGGCGCGCGCCGGTGAAGGCGCCGGGGGTGTAGCCGAACAGTTCGGCCTCGATCAGGTTCTCCGGCAGGGCCGAGCAATCGACCGCGACGAAAGGCCTGCCCCGGCGCGGACCGGCGTCGTGCATGGCCTTGGCGAACACCTCCTTGCCGACCCCCGATTCGCCCTGGAGCAATACCGGGATGGGTTTGTCCAGCACCTTGCGGGCCTTGTGGATCGCTGCCGTGACCCGTTCGCAACCGGTATCGAGTGCAGCCAGCGTATCCGCGGGCGTCGCGGGTGCAAGGGGCACGGCCACCGAGAGGGCACGCCGCCCGGCCTCGACGCGCACGAAGAACCGGTCCTCGCCGGCGCCGCCGCGATAACCGGTGCGCCGGACCGGCAGGGGTTCGTTGCTGCGGCGATTGCCCCAGTCGAGCAGTTCGGCCATATGCAGCTGGAATATCCGTTCCAGCAAGGTCGTGCCCAGGTCGCTGGCGCCCAGGCCCAACAGCGCCATGGCGGCCCGGTTGGCGCCGAGGATGAAGCCGTCGTCCGACAGCGCCAGGACGCCTTCCGCCAGGGTGCCGATGCCCTCCGCGAGCGGGTGGAAGCGCAACCGCAGGTTGCTGCTGTGGCGTGCCTCGAACAGCCGGTTCTCGATCATCTGGGCCGCCGTACGGACCAGGCAGAAGGTGTGCGGGTGGCGATGCCGCTGGTCTCCGGAGATGTCGAGCACGCCCAGCAGGCGGCCGTCCGGGGTCGCCAACGGCGCGGCCGCGCAGGTGAGGAAGCCGTTGCGTTCCAGGTAGTGCTCGGCGCCGTTGATCACCACCGGCGCCGCCTCGGCCAGGGCGGTGCCGATGGCGTTGGTGCCGCGGTGGCGCTCGTGCCAGGAGGCGCCCGGCGCCAGCGCCACGCGCTCGGCGCGGTCGAGGAAGGCGGCATCGCCCAGGGCCTGCAGGAGGACGCCGCGATCGTCGGCCAGGATCACCATGTTGCCGGAATCGCGGGTCTGGCCGTAGAGATATTCCATCACCGGGCGGGCATGGGCGATCAATTCCTGCTGGCGGTCGATGGCGCGGGCAAGCTGGAAGGCGTTGAGGTTGACCTCCTCCGGCAGGCGGCCGACCGGCGCCAGGCCGGCCACCCGGCTGCGGTCCCAGGAGCGCGACACGACGGCATCGATCGGCGCGCCGGCGGGAATCTCACCGCATTCGACCAGGTGTCTGCGTGCGTGGCGCAAGGCCGCACCGGGTCCCCTCGCTATCGGATTAGGCATCGTGATTGCTCCTTTTTTGTGCAGCCATGGACACTATACGGCTTCGGCGGATCGTCGCAAGGCATCCGGGCGGTTAGCCCGGGCGGCTGTGTCATTTCGTGACAGTGTGCCGAAATGGCCTGTAACGCAAGCTTGTCAGGCGCGCCCATGAAATCAGGCTATCCCTTTCCAAACAATGGTTTACCAGCATGGGCCGGTCTGGCACGTGGCTTGCGCACTAGACCGGGGTACCGGCCGCCAGCCGGACAGCCTGTCCAATCAGAACAATTGCCAATCTAAGGAGACAAGTCATGATTTACGCCGCACCCGGTAGCGCCGATGCCAAGGTCAAGTTCAAGACCCAATACGACAACTTCATCGGCGGCAAGTGGGTCGCCCCGGTCAAGGGCGAATACTTCGACGTCATCACCCCGATCAACGGCAAGCCCTATACCAAGGCGGCCCGCTCGGGCGCCGAGGACATCGAGCTGGCCCTCGACGCCGCCCACGCCGCCGCCGACCAGTGGGGCAAGACCGCACCCGCCGACCGCGCCAACGTCCTGCTCCGGATCGCCGACCGCATGGAGCAGAACCTGGAACTGCTGGCCTACGCCGAGACGGTGGACAACGGCAAGCCGATCCGCGAGACCCTGGCCGCCGACATTCCCCTGGCGCTCGACCACTTCCGCTACTTCGCCGGCTGCGTGCGCGCCCAGGAAGGCGCCCTGAGCGATCTCGACGAAAATACGGTCGCCTATCACTTCCACGAGCCGCTCGGCGTGGTCGGCCAGATCATCCCCTGGAACTTCCCCATCCTGATGGCCGCCTGGAAGCTCGCCCCCGCCATCGCCGCCGGCAACTGCGTGGTGCTGAAGCCGGCCGAATCGACCCCGGTCAGCATCCTGGTGCTGGCCGAGCAGATCGCCGACCTGCTGCCGCCGGGCGTGCTCAACATCGTCAACGGCTACGGCCGCGAGGCCGGCATGCCGCTCGCCACCAGCAAGCGCATCGCCAAGATCGCCTTCACCGGCTCCACCTCCACCGGCCGGGTCATCGCCCAGGCGGCGGCCAACAACCTGATCCCGGCCACCCTGGAACTGGGCGGCAAGTCGCCCAACATCTTCTTCGCCGACGTCATGGACAAGGACGACGGCTTCCTCGACAAGGCCATCGAGGGCCTGGTCCTGTTCGCCTTCAACCAGGGCGAAGTGTGCACCTGCCCCTCGCGCGCCCTGATCCAGGAATCCATCTACGACAAGTTCATGGAGCGCTGCCTCGCCCGCATCAAGGCCATCAAGCAGGGCAACCCGCTCGACACCGAGACCATGCTCGGCGCCCAGGCCTCCCGGGAACAGTTGACCAAGATCCTGTCCTACCTCGACCTCGGTGTTCAGGAAGGCGCCCAGGTCCTGATCGGCGGCGCCCAGGCGGACGTGGGCAGCGAGTTGAAAGGCGGGTATTACGTCCAGCCCACCCTGTTCAAGGGCCACAACAAGATGCGCATCTTCCAGGAAGAAATCTTCGGCCCGGTCCTGGCCGTGACCACCTTCAAGGACGAGGCCGAAGCACTCGCCATCGCCAACGACACCCTGTATGGCCTTGGCGCCGGTGTCTGGAGCCGCAACGGCAATGTCGCCTACCGCATGGGCCGCGCGATCAAGGCCGGCCGTGTCTGGACCAACTGCTACCATGCCTATCCGGCCCACGCCACCTTCGGCGGCTACAAGGAATCCGGCATCGGGCGCGAAACCCACAAGGTCATGCTCGACCACTACCAGCAGACCAAGAATCTGCTGGTCAGCTACAGCGAGCAGAAGCTGGGCTTCTTCTGATCCTGCGCCCGTCCTGCGGCGAGTCGTTCACTGGGGGCGGGCAACCGCCCCCTTTCTGCATGGAGACCGACATGGTTGATAAAGTCATAGCCACCGCGGCGGCCCTGGATCTCATCGAGCTGCTGAAGAAGAAGCACGGCCCGGTGTTCTTCCACCAGTCGGGCGGCTGCTGCGACAACAGCGCCGCCAACTGCTACCTGCCCGGCGAACTGACCATCGGCGCCGGCGACGAATACCTCGGCGAGATCGGCGGCTGTCCCTTCTACATCAGCAAGTCACAGTACGAGTACTGGAAGCACACCCAGCTCATCATCGACGTCATCGAAGGCCTCGGCGGCACCTTTTCGCTCGAAGGGCCGGAAGGCAAGGCCTTCCACACCCGCTCGCGGCTGTTCACGGACGAAGAATGGGCGGAACTCGCTGCCCGGTGAACCGGCCGCGCGGCATTTCCTTATCGGGATAGCTGTTTGCCGATCACGGCGGGCAGCTTCCTGGGCGACCGGATACGCAGTTGCTTGTTGACGTTGAAGCGGCCGAACACCACCACGATATCGCTGACGGCGACGCCGAATTCCTCCGCCAGGAAGCGCACCATATGATCGGTGGCCCGGCCCGCCACCGGTGCGGCCGTGACGCTGACCTTGAGCTGAAGGCCCTTGACCTTGCCGATGGCATCCCGCTTGGCGCTGGGCTGGCCGAGGATGTTGAGCACCAGCGTGTCGCCATCCCAGGCGCAGAAGGAAGCCATCGTCGATTGTCTGCGCGTCACTCGGTTTCTGAAATAAACAAAATCAGGTTCCTGTCCCTTCAGTTCTCCGGCCACGCCTCGGTCGAGAAGTAGGACTCCAGGCCCGGCGCCTTGTGCTTATGTCCCTCGATGACCCATAGGCAGGACAGCCGGGCGTAATTGTCCAGGTCGCCCTGGACCTGGCAGCTCATCAGGCGCGGGCCAGGGTCTTGCCAGCGGAAGCGCAGGATCCGGCCCTCGCCCGGCGGGCTGGGAACCTCGATGGTGCCCGTGGCCGTAATGGTCCTGGCACCTATCGTGCGCGAGAGCGTGAAGCCGTGCCCTTGCGCCGAGATGACCGCCTTCCCGAAGTAGGAGGCGCCGTTGTCCGGCAGGCGCCCGACCAGGACAAAGTGTCCGGGAAGCAAGGCGAACCACGCGTCCTGCTCCTGCGGCGGCTCGCCCGCGGCAGCGCACTGGACCGAGGCAAGAAGCACAAGCAATGCGGCTAAGGTACGTGACATGGTTTTGCCTCCGGCCGGCTCACTCCGTGAAGGCCAGCGGGCTGGCCAGCCGGTCATCGATCCAGATGCCTTCCTCGTCTTCGAGCACCCCGATGGGGGTCAGGCGCTTCCCGGAACAGATTTCACTGACCGATTCGCCGGTCATCGGCTCGTAGACGATGCCATGCATCGAACAACGCAGGAACCGGCCGGTCGGGTCGAAGATCATGTCCTGTTCGCAATCGAGTTCGCGCGGCATGTGTACGCACAGATTGCGATAGGCCAGGCATTTGCCCTGGTACCTGAAGACGATCACGGAAATAATCGCGCCGGCATGGCCGATGTCCAGGCGCAGGTAACCGCCATCGACCAGTTGGTTGCTCGCGGCGACCCAGATGCGTTGATCAGCAACGGTTTGTGTAGATGAGCTAATTTGAGCCTGGCCCCTTTGATTCACGCGAATACTTGGTTGGGCATTATTGGCAATGCGATTCACCAAGCTTCACCCAATCTCCGTTGCGAGAGAGCTTCACGATGTCTATGACCTGAACCCACACTTTCTTACCTTTGAATCCATAGTCATACAGTACTTGGCACACATAATCGGCGTAGCCATCTCGTCTGCTTCCGTCATTAATTACGCCGACCTTAAAAGTATAGCGAGCTGTCCAAATTGCATCTTTAGCTGATTTTTCTTCTTTGCTTTTGAACAGATTTGTTACCTGTTCATGCTGCGCACTATATGTCTCAGCGTTTGCCTGAAATGCTGCAACCGAAGTCACCGCCCCAAACATTGTCGCCATCAGTTGTTTTTTCATGCCGCCTCCATTTTTGTATGCCCAACGTGATGTGTAGATTAAAGGGGCCAGGCTCGGCTTTTCATTTGGCTTCCATCCCCCGTCATGTCTTAGTCTCAGCGATCACGTCGCCCCGTTCTTATTCCGTAGTAGAATCATAACCCTACCGAGGAGCGCTGCAAGGGTCTTACCCCCAGGCTCGGTTCCAAACCGCGCTCACCTGTCTAACCCGCCGGGTGCGGGGACGGCATGTGAGCCTTCCTCCTTCCGGCCACAACGGCTTCGCCGTTTCGGCGTAGGCTAACCTGACCGCAGGTCAGGTTAAGCGAGCGTCGCGAGCGGCCGAAGCCACAGTTTTTTAGGAGTTTGCTGTGGCTGAATTCACTGATTACAAAGTCGCCGACATGGCGCTGGCCTCCTGGGGCCGCAAGGAAATCCGCATCGCCGAGACGGAGATGCCGGGCCTGATGGCGACCCGCGCCGAGTACAAGGA
>JAQTLU010000034.1 GCA_028714735.1 Gallionellaceae bacterium
AGGACCAGAAGGCTGCCGGTGACGATGGCCCAGCCGGCCAGTCCGCCGAGCAGGCCCTGCAAGGTGCCGAAGTACAGGAAGGGGCGACGGATGAAGCGGTCGCTGGCGCCGATCAGGCGCGAGACTTCGATTTCCTCGCGGGCGGCGTAGATCTGCAGCCGGATGGTATTGCCGGTGATCGCGGCCAGGGCCAGACCCAGCAAGGCCGCCAGCAGCAGGACCAGGTCATGGCCGAAGCCGATCAGCGCCGACAGGCGCTTGGCCCAGTCGGAGTCGAGGACCATGCTGTCGACGCCGGGCAGGGCCTTGCATTCGGCGGCCAGGCGCTCGATGTCGTTCGGGTCGGTTTGCTCCGGGGCGACCATGATGGCGTCGGGCAGCGGGTTTTCCGTCAGGCCGGCGGTCAAGTCGGTCAGCCCGGCATCGCGCAGGCGCTTCAGTCCGTCTGACTTGGCCACGAAGCGGGCCCGGGCGACATCGGCACGCTCGGCCAGCTTGCGGGCGAGCTGGCGCCCTTGTTCCTCATCCAGTTTGGTGTCGAGGTAGAGGGTGATTTCGGGCCGGGTCTGGATGCCGCCCGCCATGCGGTCCAGGTTGACCAGGGCGAGATACAGGCCGGCCGGCAGCGACAGGGCGATGCCGATCACCAGGATGCTGAACAGGCTGGCGAACGGCGCGGCCCGCAGCGTCTGCAGGGCCAGGCCCAGGCTGTGCAGGTTGTGTTCGATCCAGGCCCTCATGCGACCAGCCTGCCGTCGGCCAGGTTGATCGTGCGGCCGCCGTAGCGGGTGACCAGGGCCAGGTCGTGGGTGGAGACGACGACGGTGACGCCGACCTGGTTGAAGGCCTGGAACATGTCCATGATGTCGTGGGCGTAGTCTTCGTCCAGGTTGGCGGTCGGCTCGTCGGCCAGCAGCAGCGGCGGCCGGCTGACGATGGCGCGGGCGATGCACAGGCGCTGCTGTTCGCCGCCGGACAGGGTGATCGGCCGGGCGCGTTCCTTCTTCAGCAGACCGACCTTGTCCAGCGCGGCCCGCGCCCGCTTGCCGGCGTCCGTCCCGCTCATGCCCTGGATGTGCAGCGGCAGCAGGACGTTGTCGAACACCGTGCGGTCATAGAGCAGCTTGTGGTCCTGGAAGATCAGGCCGATGTTGCGCCGGAAATAGGGCAGGGCGGAGCGCCGGATGCGGTTGATGTTCTGGCCGCTGACCATGACCACGCCGCTGGTCGGCCGCTCGATGGCGGCGATCAGCTTGAGCAGCGTGCTCTTGCCGGCGCCGGAATGGCCGGTCAGGAAGACCAGCTCGCCGCGGTTGATGGTCAGGCTGACCCCCGAGAGGGCCTCGTGGCCGCCCGGGTAACGCTTGGTGACGTCGGAGAACTCGATCATTCGCCGAACAACGCGTCGATGAACTCGTCGACCTTGAACGGTTGCAGGTCGTCCAGGCCCTCGCCGATGCCGACGAAACGAACCGGGATCGGCTGCCGCTTGGCCAGGGCGGCGATGGTGCCGCCCTTGGCGGTGCCGTCCAGCTTGGTCAGCACCAGGCCGGTGACGCCGATGGCGTCGTTGAATATCTTGACCTGGGTAAGCACGTTCTGGCCGGTGTTGGCGTCGAGCACCAGGAGGACTTCGTGCGGCGCGGTCGGATCGGCCTTCTGGACCACCCGGCGCACCTTCCTGATCTCTTCCATCAGGTTCATCTGGGTGGGCAGGCGGCCGGCGGTGTCGGCCAGCACGATGTCGATGCCGCGCGCCCGGGCCGACTGCACCGCGTCGAAGATCACCGCGGCCGGGTCGCTGCCCTGACCGCCGACCACCTCGACGTTGTTGCGGTCGCCCCAGACCGTCAGCTGTTCCCGCGCCGCGGCCCGGAAGGTGTCGCCGGCGGCCAGCAGGATGGTCTTGCCCTCGGCCTGGAAGCGCTTCGCCAGCTTGCCGATGGTGGTGGTCTTGCCGGCGCCGTTGACCCCGGCCAGCATGATCACGAACGGTTTTGCGGTACTGATGTCCAGAGGCCGTTCCAGGGGTGCCAGCAGGCTGGCCAGGATGTCCCGCAGCGCGGCTTTGAGCTGCATGGCCTCGGCCAGCTTGTCCCGCTTGACCCGTGCACGCAGCTCCCGGAGCAGGTGCTCGGTGGCCTCGACGCCGACATCGGCGCTGAGCAGGATGGTCTCCAGTTCCTCGTAGAGGGCCTCGTCGATCTTGGCGTGGCCGGCGAACAGGCCGCCGATCTGCCCGGTCAGGGCGTTGCGCGTCTTGGCCAAGCCGGCCTTGAGGCGCTGCGCCCAGGAAAGCGCAGCAGGGGGCTTGGCCTTGGCGGCGTCGGGGGCTGCCAGCTCTTTGCCGGCCTTGAAGAAACCAAACACGATGGTGTGCAGTCAGAGAGTGCTTCGAGTGCGGAGGAGTTTATCATGCGGTCCTTGCCCCCATGGATTACCGGTACAAAGATGAAACCAACCTTGTTGCTGCTGCTCCTGGTCTTCGCTGTCCAGGCCCAGGCCCAGGCCGAGACGCTGGAACGCACCCTGGCCAATGGCATGAAGGTGATCGTCAAGACCGACCGGCGCGCGCCGGTGGCGGTCAGCCAGGTCTGGTACCGGGTCGGCAGCATGGACGAAAGCAACGGCACCACCGGGGTCGCCCACGCCCTCGAACACATGATGTTCAAGGGCACCAAGGACGTGCCGGCGGGCGAGTTCTCCAAACGCATCGCCGCCGCCGGCGGGCGTGAGAACGCCTTCACGGCGCGCGACCACACCGCCTATTTCCAGACCCTGCAGGCCGACCGGCTGGAACTGGCACTCAAGCTGGAAGCGGACCGGATGGCCAACCTGACCCTGGCGCCGGAGGAATTCGCCAAGGAGATCAACGTGGTCATGGAAGAACGCCGGATGCGCACCGAGGACAATCCTCAGGCCAGGCTGTATGAGGTCTTGATGGCGACGGCCTTCCAGGTGCATCCGTACCGGCATCCGGTGATCGGCTGGATGGATGACCTGAAGAACATGACGGCGGTGGACGCGAAACGCTGGTACTCGACCTGGTACGTGCCCAACAACGCCACCCTGGTGGTGGTCGGCGACGTCGACCCGGCGCAGGTGATGGGCTGGGCGGAGCAGTATTTCGGCGTCATCCCGGCCCGCGAACTGCCGGTGCGCAAGCCGCAGGAGGAACCGGAGCAGCAGGGCATCAAGGAAGTGACCCTGAAGGCGCCGGCCAAGCTGCCGGCGGTGATCCTGTCCTGGCAGGCGCCGCGCCTGGCCAAGCCGGCGGCCGATTGGGAACCCTATGCCCTGGAGGTGCTGGCCGGCGTGCTCGACGGCAACGGCTCCGCCCGCCTGCCCAAGTCGCTGGTCAAGGAAAAGCAGCTGGCGGTCGATGTCTCGGCCGGCTACGACCCCATCGCGCGCGGGCCGGACCAGTTCATGGTCGATGCCACCCCGGCCGAGGGCAAGACGGTCGCCGAGGTCGAGGCGGCGCTGAAAAGCGCGATCAAGGACATCCAGGACAATGGCGTGGCCGGCTCGGAACTCAGCCGGGTCAAGGCCCAGGTCCTGGCCAGCCAGGTGTTCCAGCAGGATTCCCTGTTCTACCAGGGTATGCAGATCGGCGAATGGGAAACCGCCGGGCTGTCCTGGAAGGATCGTGCGGTCCGCTTCGACAAGCTCAAGGCGGTCACCGCCGAACAGATACGCGAGGTGGCCAGGAAATACCTGATCGACGACCGTCTCACCGTCGCCGTGCTCGACCCGCAACCGATGCCGGCCGACGCGAAACCGCAGGCGCCGATGATGGGAGGCGATCATGTCCGCTAAGCGTCTGATGGCCTTCCTGGCCGCCTCGCTGGTTACGGCCAGTGCCTGGGCCGGACTCGATATCCAGCACTGGACCACGGCCAACGGCGCCCGGGTCTATTTCGTCGAAAACCACGACCTGCCGATGCTCGACCTCAGCGTGGCCTTCGCCGCCGGCAGCGCCTACGATACGGCCGACAAGTCCGGCCTGGCCAACCTGACCCGGCACATGATGAATCTGGGTGCCGGCGACCTCGACGAACAGCAGATCGCCGAGAAGCTGGCCGATGTGGGCGCCGAGATGTCCGGCTTCTTCGATCAGGACCGGGCCGGCTTCACATTGCGCACCCTGAGCAGCCCCGGCGAGGCCGATCCGGCCCTGGCCGTATTCCGGACCGTGCTGGCCCAGCCGCGTTTCCCGGAGGCCGTGGTGGAACGGGAGAAGGCCCGCACGATCGCCAACCTGGAGGAGGCCGCGACCAAGCCGGAGTTTCTGGGCGACAAGGCGTTCCAGGCGGCCATCTATTGCGGCCACCCCTATGCCCTGCCGGAATCCGGCGAACCGGCGACGGTGGCGAAGCTGGGCCGCGCCGACCTGGCCGACTTCCATGCCCGCTACTACCGCGCTGCCAACATGACGGTGGCGATCATGGGCGACATCGACCGGGCCGGGGCCGAGAAGCTGGCCAACGGGTTTGCGGCCGATCTGCCGCCGGGCGAGGCGCCGCCGCCCTTGCCGCCGGTGTCGGAACTCTCCCTGGGCGTGGAGCAACTGATTCCCCACCATGCCACCCAGAGCCATCTGTTCATCGGCCAGCCCGGCATGACCCGCGACGACCCGGACTATTTCCCCCTGCTGGTGGGCAATTATGTCCTGGGCGGCGGCGGCTTCGATTCCCGCCTGGTCGAGGAAATCCGCCAGAAACGCGGCCTGGCCTACAGTGCCTACAGCTATTTCATGCCGATGAAGGAGCTGGGTGCCTTCCAGATCGGCCTGCAGACCCGGCGCGATGCCACCGACCAGGCACTCAAGGTGGTACGCGACACCCTGAAGCATTACCTGGCTGATGGACCGACCGAGGCGGAACTGCAGCAGGCCAGGGACAACCTGGTCGGCGGCTTCCCCCTGCGCCTGGACAGCAACCGCAAGATTCTCGAGTACCTGGCCATGATCGGGTTCTACCAGTTGCCGCCGGACTGGCTGGACAGCTATCCGAAGAAGGTGGCGGCAGTAAGCCGGGACGACATCATGCGTGCACTGCGTGCCCGTTTGCACCCGGACACCATGGTCACGGTCATCGTCGGTGGACAGCTTGAGCCAGAAAAAGGCCAAAAGTAACCAGGTCCGCATCATCGGCGGCCAGTGGCGCCGGCGCAGCCTGCACTTCCCGGACGTGGCCGGCCTGCGGCCGACGCCGGACCGGGTCCGGGAGACCCTGTTCAACTGGCTGGGCCAGCGGTTGGATGGGCAGCGCTGCCTGGACCTGTTCGCCGGCAGCGGCGCCCTCGGCTTCGAGGCGGCCTCCCGGGGCGCCCGCGAGGTGGTGATGGTGGAACGCGACGGCCAGGCCATGACGGCGCTGCGCCAGAACCGTGAACTGCTCGGCGCGGCCCAGATCGAACTGGTCGCCGCGGATGGCCTGGCCTGGCTGGCCGGCGAGCGCGGGCCGTTCGATGTCGTCTTCCTGGATCCCCCCTTCCAGGCCGATTTGCTGGCGACGGCATTGACTGTGGCGGCGACACGGCTCGCGCCAGGGGGTAAAATCTACGCCGAATTCGGAACCCGCCCCGACCTCGAAGGCTGGCGCATCCTGCGCGAAGGGCGTGCCGGATTGTCACATTTCTGCCTGCTGGAGCCAGCTTGACTGTAGCCAAAGAAACGGCCTGCTCGGGAAAGATCGTCTATCCCGGCACCTTCGACCCGATTACCCGTGGCCATGAGGACCTGGTGCGCCGGGCCAGCCGCCTGTTCGATCAGGTGGTGGTGGCGGTGGCGGCCAGCGCCACCAAGCAGCCGTTCTTCGATCTCGATGAGCGTATGGCGATGGCCCGGGAGACGCTGGGCGACCTGGCCAATGTCCAGGTCGCCAGTTTTTCGAACCTGCTGGTCGATTTCGTGCGCGAGCAGGATACCAATCTGGTCCTGCGCGGCCTGCGGGCGGTATCGGATTTCGAGTACGAATTCCAGTTGGCAGGCATGAACCGGGGGCTTTTCCCGGAACTGGAAACCGTTTTTTTGACGCCGGCGGAGCAATATATGTTCATTTCCGCCAGCATGGTGCGCGAAATCGCCCGACTGGGCGGCGACGTGCGGCCGTTCGTGCCGTCTCCGGTGGCGGAGCGACTTGCGAACCGGCGCTTTTCATAAGTATTTATAACTAGTTAAGGAAGAACCAAGATGGCCCTGCTGATTACCGACGAATGCATCAACTGCGATGTATGCGAGCCGGAATGCCCGAACGGAGCGATCACCCAAGGTGAAGACATCTACATCATCGATCCGAACAAGTGCACCGAGTGCGTCGGCCATTTCGATACCCCGCAATGCCGCGAGGTCTGCCCGGTCGACTGCATCCCGGTCAACCCGGACCATGTCGAAACCCAGGAACAACTGCACGAAAAATTCCTCAAGCTGACCGCGGGGAAATAACGCTCAAGCCGCCAGCGCCTCGCTGGCGGCGACCCGATTGCTGAGCAGGTCATGGATGCAACCGGTGGCCTGATCAAGCTCGGACAACTGTCGACCGGCCTCGCCCTGCATCTGCAGCAGTTCGTCGATACGGTCTTCCAGCGTGCCGGCCGCCTTGTGTATCCGCTTGACGCTCTCCAGGCGCCGGCGCAGCTGCATCTGGTGTTCCCGGATCTGACTTTCCATGGGTGACATGACCGCTCGCAGCCAGGCCTCGACCTCGCGGTTGGCGATCTCGAATACCTTCACCACCCGGTTGGCCACGGTCTCGAAGAAACGCGTGGTGAGCAGGTACTGCTCGGTCGTGAGCAGGGTGAACAGATTGTTGATCTGCCGGTTGTACGCCGTTTCCAGGCGCTGCAGTTCCTTGCGGTAACGCAGCATCGAGAAGGCCGGCACGGTGTAGCGGGCCATGCCGTGTTCGCTGCTCAGCTTGCGATACATCGCCTCCATCATGTGGTTGATCTCGTCGACCTGGCCGGAGGCCTTTTCCATGTTGCGGTCGACATCCCGGAAGAACGCGTTCATCGCTTCCCGGATGCCCTTGGTGAAACGGCTCTGCACCATGGCTTCGCGCACCCGGGCGATCTCGTTCTTCATGGTGTCGGTGCCGATCGACTGGAACAGTTGCACGCTCTGCTGCGAGAACACGCTGCGCAAGGCCTGGAAATGCTGCAGCCCGCGCTCGAAGGCTTCCTTGTCCTGGGCGATCTTGACCATGATGTGCTCGACCACGTCCTGGTTCTTGCCCTGCAGGCCGCGCAGTTCGTTGAGTTGTTCCTCGATATTGTCGAACCGGCTCTGCAGCAGGGCGCGCGAAGAGCCGAGCATGTCGTCGAGCTCGGCCTCGGTCTGGTCGCGCACCAATTCCTGCTTGGAGGCGATCAACTCCTCGCTGAGCGCCTTTTCCAGCAGGCCGAGGCGGCTGCGCTGGAGCAGTGCGGGGTCGTCCTGGATCTTGGCCTGGAGGCCTTTCTGGGCGGACACCGGGAAGATGTTGCGCGGCTCGATGCCGAGCATGTCGGCGCAACTCTTCACCTGCTTGTCGATCTCGGCGTTGATCTGCTCTTCTGTCTTGAGCGCGTCCCAGAGGCCGTCGATCTTGTTGAGGGCCACCAGCCGGCCCTTCTGGCTGCCCCGCATGTTGATGTGGTCGCGCCAGACCTGGATGTCCGACTTGGTCACGCCGGCGTCGGCGGAGAGCACGAACAGCACGGCGTGGGCATTCGGCAGCAGGCTGTAGGTCAGTTCGGGTTCGACGCCGATGGCGTTCAGGCCCGGCGTGTCGTAGACCACCAGGCCCTTTTCCAGGAAGGGGTGCGGGAAATTGATGATGGCGTGGCGCCAGGCCGGGATGGCGACCTTGCCGTCCTCATCGAGCGCCGCCGAGTACTCCGGCGCCTCGGGGTCATAGAGGCCATAGCGGGTGGCTTCCTCGATGCTGACCGATTTGACCCGGCAGACTTCCTGCATGGCTTCGCGCACGCGATCGGGCGAGGCGATGTCCATGGCCACCCGGGTCCATTCCTCGGGGTAGTTGCGGTATTCGGATACCGGGGCGCTGGTGCCGCGGGTCTCGATCGCCAGCAGCTCGATCTGCGGCGGCTTGGCCGGATCGTAGAGCAGTTCGGTCGGGCACATGGTGGTCCGGCCGGCGGTCGAGGGCAGCAGGCGCTGCTTCATGTCGGACAGGAAGATGGCGTTGATCAGCTCGGACTTGCCACGGGAGAATTCGGCGATGAAGGCGACGTGCAGCTTGTCTTCGGCCAGGCGGTCGAGCAGTTGCTGGAGCCTCAGGTCGCGCTGGGATTCGTTCAGGTCTTCCCGGTTCAGCCACTGGCGATAGTCGGCGATCTGGTCCGAAAGTCTGCCGCGCCACAGGCTGTAGGCTTCGAAATCCGAGGCGATGGACGGGCTGCTCATGGCTCACTCCGAGGTTTTTTGCCAATCTAGCATAGCAACGGCTTGTTTTATAAGTGTTTGTCGGTCATTTCTTCTGGCAGGCCGGGCAAAAACTGGTTGTGCGGTTGCCGAGCCGGGTTGAACGGATGGTACTGCCGCACAGGCGGCAGTTTTCGCCCGCGCGGCCATAGACATAATAGGTCTGCTGGAAATAGCCCGGCTGGCCATGGCTGTCGACGAAATCGCGCAAGGTGCTGCCGCCGGCCGCGATGGCCCGGGTCAGGGTATCCCGGATCGCCGAGGCCAGGCGGCGGCAGCGCGGCCGGGTCAGCTTGCCGGCCGGCAGCAAGGGGTGGATGCCGGCGTGGAACAGGGCCTCGTTGGCGTAGATGTTGCCGATGCCGACCACGACATGGGCATCCATCAGCCAGGACTTGACCGGGGCGCGGAGGTTGCGGCTGGCCTGGTACAGCCAGTCGCCGTCGAAGTCGTCGCCAAGCGGTTCGATGCCGAGCCCGGCGATCAGCGGGTGCCGGTCCGGGGCCTCGCTCCAGAGCACGGCGCCGAACCGGCGCGGGTCGCGGTAGCGCAGTATCCATGCATCGGCCAGGAGCAGGTCGAGGTGGTCGTGTTTTTCGGCCGGCGCCGAATCCGGCGTCAGGCGCAGGCTGCCGGACATGCCCAGGTGCAGGATCAGGTGGCCCCGGTCGAGCGTCATGATCAGGTATTTTCCCCGCCGCGCCAGTGCCTCGACCCGGCGTCCGGCCACCCGTTCATCCAGGTCGTCCGGGACCGGCCAGCGCAGGCGGGGTTCGCGCACCCGGGCGCCGAGCAGGCGCTGCCCGATCAGGTGCGGGGCGAGTCCTCGGCGCACGGTTTCGACTTCGGGCAATTCGGGCATAGGTGCAATCCGTGCTTCTCAGGGGCGGGGGGGTTCTGCATAATGCACCAACGGTACCTGCCTGACACCCTGATGAACGCCAAGCCATTAATCCTGATTCTTGCCCTCGCCTCCCTCACGGCTTGCGCCCAGTCGCCCGGCGCGCCAACGAAAAAGGGCGCCCCTGCCGTGGCGGCGCCGGTCAAGGCCAAGCCGGCGGCGGCGCTCACCGAACAGATCCTGTACCAGTTCATGCTGGGCGAGATTGCCGGCCAACGGGGCGACCTCGCCCTGGCCAATGAGGCCTATGCCGATCTCGCCTACAAGACCCGTGACCCGCGCGTGGTGCGCCGGGCCGCCGAGTTCGCCACCTATGCGCACGATATGGCCAAGGCGGCCGAAATGGCGCGCTTGTGGGTGGAACTGGAGCCCGGGTCGGCGCGTGCCCGCCAGTTTCTCTGCACGACGCTGATCGGAACCGATCACCTGAAGGAGGCCAAGCCGCATCTGAAGGCCTTGCTGCAAATGAATGAGCGCCCGGTCGGCGAGTCCTTCCTGCAACTGCATGGATTGCTGGCACGGTACAAGGACAAGATGGCCGTGCTCGACCTGATGAAGGAGCTGGCCGGGGCCTACCCCGCGGTGCCCGAGGCGCATCTGGTCGTGGCCCAGAGCGCGCTCAATGCCGGCCAGCAAGCGCTCGCCATCGCCGAACTGGATGAGGCGTTGCGCCTGAATCCGGGCTGGGAAACCGCGGCACTGGTCAAGGGCCAGGCCCTGGCCCGGACGGGCGACGAGGCCGTGCTCCTGTTCTGGAAGGCCTTTACCGAACAGAATCCCGGCGCGGAACGGGTACGCCTGGCCCGTGCCAAGATCCTGGCCAAGATCGGCCGCTATGGCGAGGCCAGGCAGGAGTTCGATGCCCTGATCGCGAACGCGCCTGACAATCCCGAGCTGCGCTTTGCCGTCGGGCTGCTGGCCATGCAGATGAACGACCTGGACGCCGCCGAACAGTACCTGACCCAGACCCTGGAACATGGCTTCCCCGACGAGGATCTGGTCAGGGGCTATCTGGGTCAGGTCAACGAGGGGCGCCAGCGCTATGAAAAGGCGCTCGAGTGGTATCTCAAGGTCGAGCCGGGCGAGCATTACTTCCAGGCCAGGCTTAAGGCGGCCGTGGTGCTGGGCAAGCTGGCCCGGGTGGACGAGGGACGGGCCTTGTTGCAGCAACTGGAAACGACGTCCGATGCCGAAAAGTCCCAGACCGTCCAGGCCGAGGCGCAATTGTTGCGGGAAGCCGGGCGTTATCAGGATGCCTATGCGGTGCTCAGCCAGGCCCTGGCGCAGGCGCCCGATGCCGGCGATCTGCTCTATGACCGGGCCATGATTGCGGAGCGGCTGGGCAAGCTGGATGTGACCGAGGCCGATCTCCGCCGCCTGATCAAACTGGAGCCGGGGCATGCCCATGCCTACAATGCCCTCGGCTACACCCTGGTCGACCGTACCCCGCGCCTGGAGGAGGGCATTGCCCTGCTGGACAAGGCGCTCAAGCTGAGCCCGGACGACCCCTTCATCCTCGATAGCATGGGCTGGGCGCAATTCAAGGCCGGCCGGCTGGCCGAGGCGGCGGCCTATCTGAAGCGGGCCTACGACCTGCGTCCGGACCCGGAGATTGCCGCCCATCTCGGCGAGACGCTCTGGGCCGCCGGCCAGCACGATGAGGCGCGCAAGGTCTGGCAGGGTTCGCTGCGGGAGCACCCCGACAACGATGTGCTGAAAGAAACCCTGTCCCGCTTCGTCAAGTAGGCGATGGCCGCAGCACGCCTGCTTGGCCTGCTTGCCCTGCTGGTGCTGACAGGCTGCGCCTCGTTGAACGTGGCGGTTGCGCCGGAGTCCCTGCGCGGCCTCCAGCCGGTCATGCAGTTCAAACTGGATGGCCGCCTGTCGGTGAAGACCGAGAGCCAGACCTTCTCCGGCAGCATCTCCTGGCAGCGGGCCGAGGATCAGGAGACCCTGTTGCTGTCCGGCCCGCTCGGGCAGGGCGCGGCGGAAATACGGCGCCAGGGCGGGGTGGTCATGCTCAAGGCCGCCGACGGGTCCGTGGTCACCGATGAGAACGACGAGCGCCTGATGGAGCGCGCGCTCGGACTGCGTCTGCCGCTGGATGGCCTGGTCTGGTGGCTGTCGGCCCTGCCGCGTCCGCAGGAGACGTTCCGGGCCGCTGCCGGCGAGGACGGCCACCTGGCCAGCCTGGACCAGGATGGCTGGCATATCGAATACAGCCGCTACCAGCAACGGGGCGGGCGCTGGCTGCCGGGGCGCATCTTCGCCAGCCGGGGCGACCTCGAATTCCGTCTCGTGGTGGATGCCTGGGAGACGCTTTGAACCGCTACCCGGCCCCGGCCAAGCTGAACCTGTTCCTGCATGTGGTTGGCCGCCGTCCGGACGGTTACCACCTGTTGCAGACCCTGTTCCGCTTTCTCGATTACGGCGACAGCCTGGCTATCGAGCCGCGCCGGGACGGCCTGGTCCGGCTGCTGAACCCGCTGCCGGGGGTGCCGACCGAGGCCGACCTGTGTTTTCGGGCCGCCGGCCTGCTGCGGCAACACACAGGCTGCCGGCAAGGCGCCGACATCGCCCTGGACAAGCGCCTGCCCATGGGCGGCGGCCTGGGCGGCGGCAGTTCCGATGCCGCCACCGTGCTGATGGCCTTGAACCGGCTGTGGGGCCTGGACCTGCCCGGTGAGGAGTTGCAGGCGCTCGGCCTGCGCCTGGGCGCCGACGTGCCGGTATTCGTGTTCGGCCGCAGCGCCTACGCCGAGGGGGTGGGTGAACTATTGCAGCCGGCGAGCCTGCCGCCGGCCAGTTATGTGGTGCTGATACCACCGGTCCAGGTCGCCACGGCAGCGGTTTTTTCGCATCCGGGATTGACACGGGATACGCCAGCGTTGAAAATCCCGCCCCTCCCAGAGGGTTGCGGACATAACGATCTGGAACCGGTGGCGGTAGCGGTCTATCCGGTGATAGGCGAATACCTCCGGTGGCTCGGCCAGCATGGCGATGCCCGCATGACCGGATCGGGCGCCTGCGTGTTTGCGGCGTTTCCGGATCGGGCAAAGGCCGAGGCGGTGTTTGCGCAGCGGCCCGAGGGGATGCAAGGTTTTGTGGCGGACGGCGTCGACATACATCCGATGTATGTCGATACGGGTCCGCCTAAGGGTTAGCTTGGGGAGTCGCCAAGTGGTAAGGCACCGGATTTTGATTCCGGCATTCGTAGGTTCGATCCCTACCTCCCCAGCCACATACGTATAAGCGTGTAGCCGGAGCTGCACGCTTTTTTGCTTTTTTGTTTTCGCGCGGGTAGCCCAGTGGCCTACGACAGCTTGATGGTGTTTACCGGCAACGCAAATCCCAAGCTTGCCGAGGAAGTGGCGCGCAGCCTCAACATCCGTCTTGGAAGGGCCACGGTCGGCCGTTTCTCGGATGGCGAGGTGGCGGTGGAGATCCTGGAAAACGTCCGTGGCAAGGATGTCTTCGTGTTGCAATCCACCTCGACGCCGACCAACGATAACCTGATGGAAGTGATGCTGATGGTGGACGCGCTGCGGCGCGCCTCGGCCGGTCGCATCACCGCCGCGATCCCTTACTTCGGCTATGCCCGTCAGGATCGCCGGGTGCGTTCGGCGCGGGTGCCGATCACGGCGCGGGTGGTGGCCGACATGTTGACCGTGGTCGGCGTCGACCGCCTGCTCACCATGGACCTGCACTCGGACCAGATCCAGGGCTTCTTCGACATCCCCGTGGACAACGTCTATTCCACGCCCATCCTGATGGGCGACATCTGGAAGCAGGACCACAAGAACTTGATGGTGGTGTCGCCCGACGTCGGCGGCGTGGTGCGCGCCCGTGCGGTGGCCAAGCGGCTGGATTGCGATCTGGCCATCATCGACAAGCGCCGGCCGAAGCCCAACGTGGCCAAGGTGATGCACATCATCGGCGAGGTCAAGGACCGTACCTGCATCATCATGGATGACATGGTCGACACCGCCAACACCCTGTGCGAGGCGGCGGCGGCGCTCAAGGAACACGGCGCGAAACAGGTCGTGGCCTATATCACCCACCCGGTGTTGTCCGGCAGCGCCATCGAGCGGATCACCAATTCCCAGCTCGACGAACTGGTGGTGACCGACACCATCCCGCTGCGCGACGACGCGGCGCGCTGCGCCAAGATCCGCCAGGTGGCGGTGGCAGAACTGCTGGCGGAGACGATCCGCCGCATCAGCAACGAGGATTCGGTCAGTTCGCTGTTCGCCGAATAGCGGCCGACCTGAAGCACCGCCTGGTCGCGGGCGGTTTTTTTGTATCAATTGGAGAACAACATGCAAATCGAAATCAAAGCTGCCAAGCGTGACGGACAAGGTTCGGGTGCGAGCCGCCGCCTGCGTCACTCTGGCCGTGTCCCCGGCATCGTCTACGGCGCCGACAAGGCCCCCCAGGCGATCGACCTGGACCACAAGGAACTGATGCTTAGCCTGCGTCATGAGGTCTTCCACTCCTCCGTGCTCAGCCTGGTCCTGGACGGCGACAAGCAATCCGTGCTGCTCAAGAATGTCCAGCGCCACCCCTACAAGCCGCTGATCCTGCACGTCGACTTTTTGCGCGTCGATGCCGGCCACAAGATCCACACCAAGGTGCCGCTGCACTTCATCAACGCCGATGTCTGCCCGGGCGTGAAGCTGGAAGGCGGCGTGGTCAGCCACGTGATGACCGAACTGGACGTCACCTGCCTGCCGGGCAGCCTGCCCGAGTTCATCGAGGTGGACTGCAAGGACCTGGCCGTCGGCCACTCCATGCACCTGTCGCACCTGACGCTGCCGGCAGGTGTCGAGTCGGTCATGCTGCATCGTGGCGAAGACCCCACCGTGGCCACCATCCTGGGCGCCAAGGCAGAGGTCGTTGAAGAAGCCGAAGGCGAAGGCGAGGCCCCGGCCGCCTAAGCACCGATGCAGGTCGCGCCGCGACTCATCGTCGGCCTGGGCAATCCCGGTGCCGACTATTCCGAAACCCGGCACAACGCCGGGTTTTGGTTTTGTGAGCGTCTGGCGGCCCGGTTCGGCGTCAACCTGGCGCGTGAGCCGCGTTTTCATGGCCTCGCCGGCCTGGCCCGCGCGGAGGGGGTCTGGCTGCTGCTGCCGCAGACCTTCATGAACCGCTCGGGCCAGGCGGTCGGCGCCCTGGCCCGGTTCCACAAGATCGCCCCGGCCGAGATCCTGGTCGTCCACGACGAACTGGACATCCCGCCCGGCCAGCTGCGCATCAAGTTCGGCGGCGGCCTGGGCGGCCACAACGGCCTCAAGGACATCAGCGCCCACCTGGGCAGCCAGGACTACTGGCGCCTGCGCATCGGCATCGGTCATCCGGGCGACCGCAACGAAGTGGTCAATTACGTGCTGAAGCCGCCGCGCAAGGAAGAAGCGGTTGAAATCGAGTCTGCCATCGAGCGGGCGCTGGAACTCTGGCCGCTGATCGCCAAGGCCGAGTGGAACGCGGCCACCCAGCGTGCCAATACGAAATTAAAGGAAGCCAAGCCATGAAATGCGGAATCGTCGGTCTGCCCAACGTCGGCAAGTCCACCCTGTTCAATGCCCTGACCAAATCGGGCATCGCGGCGGAGAACTACCCGTTCTGCACCATCGAGCCCAACGTCGGCATCGTCGAGGTGCCCGATCCGCGCCTGGCGGCCCTGTCGAAGATCGTCAAGCCGATAAAGATCCAGCCGGCCATCGTCGAGTTCGTCGACATCGCCGGCCTGGTCGCCGGCGCCAGCAAGGGCGAGGGCCTGGGCAACCAGTTCCTGGCCAATATCCGCGAGACCGACGCCATCGTCCATGTCGTGCGCTGCTTCGAGGATGAAAACGTGGTCCACGTCGCCGGCCAGGTCAGCCCCCTGGACGATATCGAGGTGATCAACACCGAGCTGGCCCTGGCCGACCTCGCCACCGTCGAGAAGGCGCTGGCGCGCTATTCCAAGCAGGCGCGGGCCGGCGGCGACAAGGAGGCGAAGCTGCTGGTCGAGGTGCTGGAAAAATGCCAGGCGCAACTGAACGAGGCGAAGCCGGTGCGGGCGCTCGACCTGTCCAAAGAGGAGCAGGTCAGCCTGCGCCAGTTCTTCCTGCTCACCGCCAAGCCCGTGCTCTACGCCGCCAACGTCAAGGAGGGCGGTTTCGAGAGCAACCCTTATCTGGACGCGGTGAACGCGCTGGCGGCTACGGAAAGCGCCGATATCGTCGCCATCTGCGCGGCCATCGAGGCCGAGATCGCCGACCTGGCGGACGAGGACAAGCAGATCTTCCTGGAAGACATGGGCATGCACGAGCCCGGCCTCAACCGCCTCATCCGCGCCGCCTATCACCTGCTCGGCCTGCAGACCTATTTCACTGCCGGGGTCAAGGAAGTGCGCGCCTGGACCATCCACCAGGGCGACACCGCGCCCCAGGCGGCGGGCGTGATCCATACCGACTTCGAACGTGGCTTCATCCGCGCCCAGACCATCGCCTACGAGGACTTCATCGCCTTTGGCGGCGAGCAGGGCGCCAAGGAGGCGGGTAAGATGCGGGCCGAAGGCAAGGAGTATGTCGTCAAGGATGGCGACGTGATGAATTTCTTGTTCAATGTTTGATTGACATGCCTTGCAAGGGCACTCATAATGCCGCGCTTTCCCGGAGGGGTTCCCGAGCGGTCAAAGGGATCAGACTGTAAATCTGACGGCACTGCCTTCGAAGGTTCGAATCCTTCCCCCTCCACCAGTTAAAGAGGCGTCCGGGTGGTAAAGCAGATTGGCCCGGGTGTTAGAAGTTGCGTTCAAGGTTACCGGCGGGTGTAGTTCAATGGTAGAACCACAGCCTTCCAAGCTGATGACGTGGGTTCGATTCCCATCACCCGCTCCAGGATGGTGGTGGCTGTAGTTAAAGGTTTTTGCCCATGTGGCTCAGTGGTAGAGCACTCCCTTGGTAAGGGAGAGGTCGCGCGTTCGATCCGCGCCATGGGCACCAGATTTTTTTGGATTTGTCTGTTAGATTTTCGCTACTTCGTAAATTTGTTATAGGGACAGAACGATGGCCAAGGAAAAATTTGCACGTACTAAGCCGCACGTGAACGTGGGTACGATTGGGCACGTGGACCATGGCAAGACCACGTTGACGGCGGCGATCACGACGATCCTGTCGAAGAAGTTCGGTGGCG
>JAQTLU010000035.1 GCA_028714735.1 Gallionellaceae bacterium
GCACTACTCGTTCTCGGTGCCGGAGGCGGTGGCCAAGGGCGAGCTACGCCCCTTGCGTGATCCGGCAGACAGCGATCAATGACAAACGCCTAACCCGGTTTTCCGTTCCACTGCACCTCAAAGGCCATCTTCGGCGGCGAACTCAACGGCTTCTTCCGCACGTTGATCTTCATCGTCCTGGTCATGGCCCTGCTGGTCGGCGCGCAGAACATGATGAGCACCTTCTTCGGCCGTGGCGCGGAAATCGCCGCCCTGACCGATGGCGTGCTGCACCAGGCCAAGGTCGCGGCGCTGGACATGGCCGGCTTCCCTGGTGAAGCCATCGCACGCTGGGCCGAACGCGGCCACATCGCGGGGTAAGTCATGGCACTGCGCGCGATCCCCATCCGTAGGGCCGGCAACCGAGAAAACCTGTTCATGGGTGGCGACCGCGAGCTGGTGATGTTCTCGGGCCTGCTGGCCGGGGCGCTGATTTTCAGCGCCCAAGAAGTCAGGGCAACGGTGTTCGGCATCGCCTTGTGGTTCGGCGCGTTGTTCGTGCTGCGCCTCATGGCGAAGTCTGACCCGAAGCTGCGACACGTGTACCTGCGGCACCGCCGGTACAAGCCGTACTACCCGGCTCGCAGCACGCCCTTCCGTGAAAACACGCCGAGTCAAGGGAAGCAATACAAATGATCGAAGCAATCGCAATTGGCATTGCTGTACTCGGTGCGGTTCTGTTGCTCATCCTCTTTGCCCGTATCCGCCAGGTCGATGCCGAGCTGAAGCTCAAGAAGCATCGGTCGAAGGACGCGGGCCTGGCCGACTTGCTCAACTATGCCGCCGTGGTCGATGACGGCGTGATCGTGGGCAAGAACGGCTCCTTTATGGCCGCCTGGCTGTACCAAGGGGATGACAACGCCAGCAGCACCGAAGAGCAGCGGGAAATGGTGTCCTTCCGCATCAACCAGGCCCTGGCGGGCCTGGGCAGCGGCTGGATGGTTCATGTCGATGCCGTGCGCCGGCCGGCACCCAACTACTCCGAGCGCGGCGTCTCCACCTTCACCGATCCGGTGTCGGCCGCCATTGACGAAGAGCGCCGGCGGCTCTTCGAGGGCCTGGGCACGATGTACGAAGGGCACTTCGTATTCGCCGTGACCTGGTTTCCGCCAGTGCTGGCCCAGCGCAAGTTCGTTGAGCTGATGTTTGACGATGACGCGGTGACGCCTGACCACACCGCCCGCACCGTGGGCCTCATCGAGCAGTTCAAGCGCGAAATCCGCAGCCTGGAATCGCGCCTGTCCTCGGCCGTCAAGCTCACGCGCTTGCAGGGCCACAAGATGGCGACGGAAGAGGGCAGGGAAGTCACGCATGACGACTTCCTGAGCTGGTTGCAGTTCTGCGTGACGGGCAACTATCACCCGGTGCAGCTCCCGAGCAACCCGATGTACTTGGACGCCGTGATCGGCGGGCAAGAGCTGTGGGGCGGCGTCGTTCCGAAGATCGGCCGCAAGTTCATTCAGGTGGTGTCCCTCGAAGGCTTCCCCTTGGAGTCAACGCCTGGCCTGCTGTCGGCCCTGGCCGAGCTGCCGAGTGAATACCGCTGGTCGAGCCGCTTCATCTTCATGGATCAGCACGAGTCCTTGAAGCACCTGGACAAGTTCCGCAAGAAGTGGAAGCAGAAGATTCGCGGCTTCTTCGACCAGGTTTTCAACACCAACACCGGCAGCGTCAACCAGGACGCGGCAACGATGGTGGCCGATGCCGAGGCGGCCATCGCCGAGGTCAATAGCGGCCTGGTGGCCGCCGGCTATTTCACGTCCGTGGTCGTGTTGATGGACGAGGATCGGGAGCGCCTGGCGGCCTCCGCGCTGTCGGTCGAGAAAGCCATCAACCGGCTGGCCTTCGCGGCGCGCATCGAGACGATCAACACGATGGACGCCTACCTGGGCAGCTTGCCCGGCCACGGCGTCGAGAACGTGCGCCGGCCGCTCATCAACACGATGAACCTGGCCGACCTGCTGCCGACAAGCTCCATCTGGACGGGCAGCGCCACCGCGCCGTGCCCGATGTACCCGCCGCTGGCCCCGGCGCTCATGCACTGCGTCACGGTGGGCGCTACGCCCTTCCGGCTGAACCTGCACGTGCGCGACCTGGGCCACACCTTCATGTTCGGCCCGACCGGCGCGGGCAAATCGACGCACCTGGGCATCATCGCCGCGCAGCTCCGGCGCTATGCCGGCATGTCGATCTACGCCTTCGACAAGGGCATGTCGATGTACCCGCTCGCGGCCGCAATCAATGCCGGCTCGAAGGGCAAGACTGGCCTGCACTTCACGGTGGCCGCCGACGATGACCGCCTGGCCTTCTGCCCGCTCCAGTTCCTGGAGACGAAGGCGGATCGGGCTTGGGCGATGGAGTGGATCGACACGATCCTTGCGCTCAACGGCGTGGACACCACGCCAGGGCAGCGCAACGAGATCGGCCACGCGATCATGAGCATGCACGCCAGCGGCGCGCGCACGCTCTCCGAGTTCTCGGTGACGATCCAGGACGAAGCGATCCGCGAGGCCATCAAGCAATACACGGTGGACGGCTCGATGGGCCACCTGCTCGATGCCGAAGAGGATGGCCTGTCGCTCTCCGACTTCACGGTGTTCGAGATCGAAGAGCTGATGAACCTCGGCGAGAAGTTCGCGCTGCCGGTGCTGCTGTACCTGTTCCGCCGCATCGAGCGCGGCCTTAGAGGCCAGCCGGCCGTCATCATCCTGGACGAAGCCTGGTTGATGCTGGGCCACCCGGCGTTCCGCGCCAAGATTCGTGAATGGCTCAAGGTCTTGCGCAAGGCGAATTGCCTGGTGCTCATGGCTACGCAAAGCCTTTCCGACGCGGCCAACTCGGGCATCTTGGATGTGATCGTGGAATCGACCGCGACCAAGATTTTCCTGCCGAACGTCTATGCCCGCGACGAGGACACGGCGGCGCTCTATCGCCGCATGGGCCTCAACAAGCGGCAAATCGAAATCCTCGCCACGGCGGTTCCGAAGCGGCAGTACTACTACGTCTCCGAGAACGGCCGCCGCCTCTACGACCTCGCCCTGGGGCCGCTGGCCCTGGCCTTCGTCGGCGCGTCCGACAAGGAATCGGTCGCCGCCATCAAGAGCCTGCAAGCGAAGTTCGGCCATGAGTGGGTCGATCACTGGCTGGCCGGCCGCAATCTGAATCTCAATGACTACCTGGAGGCCGCATGAGCTTTGCCGACACCCTCAAGGGCTTGATCTTCAAGAAGCCCGCCACGGCCGCAGGACGCGACAAGCGCGACCCTCGGCAAACCGATGAACCGCTGGAAGGAGGCCGACGCCAGGGCGAGGCCGATAACCCCTATCTGGCCGCTCGTCGCACCTGGAACGATCACGTGGGCGGCGTCGTGTCGTCTCGTCAGACCTGGCAAGTGATCGGCATCTTGTCGCTGTTGATCGCGCTCGCCGGCGTCGGCGGCGTGATCCACATCGGCAGCCAGTCGAAGTTCATCCCCTACGTGGTGGAAGTGGACAAGCTCGGCCAGACCGTGGCCGCCGGCCCGGTGCAAGCGGCCTCGAAGGCCGATGCCCGCGTCATCCATGCGACGGTCGCCGAGTTCATCACCGATGCACGCACGGTCACGCCAGACGTGGCCTTGCAGCGCCGCTCTGTGTTCCGCGTGTACGCCAAGCTGTCGCCCAACGATCCGGCCACGCCAAAGATGAATGAGTGGTTGAACGGCACCCCGGATGCCAGCCCGTTCCGTCGCGCTGAAAAGGAAATGGTGAACGTCGAGATCAAGACGGCCATCCCGCAGACGCCGGACACCTGGCAAGTCGAGTGGGAAGAAACCGCCCGCGACCGCCAGGGCACACCGAAGGGCAAGCCCGCGATCTGGCGTGCGCTGGTCACTGTGTACGTCGCCGAAGTCACGCCGCAAACCACGGATGAGCAACTTCGGAACAACCCCCTAAGCGTGTACGTGCGGGACTACTCCTGGTCGCGCGTTCAATGAACCCAAGGACATTCACCATGAAGAAAATCTTTTCCGTTGTCGCCTTGGGCGCTGCGCTGCTGTCGCCCACCCTGGCCCTGGCCGCCGATGACCTGGCCGACAAGTATTTCACCGGCAAGAACCCGACGCTGACGCCTCAAGAGCGCGCGGCCATCGACATTGCGAAGCGATGGAACGCGGGCGCTGCCACCGGCATGAAGCCCGTCGCCGGCTCGAATGGCGCGATCAAGTTCCTGTTCGGCGCGCAGCAACCCAGCATCGTGTGCGCGGTGCTCCAGGTGTGCGACGTGGCCTTGCAGCCAGGCGAGCAAGTCAACTCGATCAACCTGGGCGACACGGCCCGGTGGACGGTCGAGCCGGCCATCACCGGCAGCGGCCCCAACGAAGTGCAGCACCTCATCATCAAGCCGATGGATGTTGGCCTGGAAACCAGCCTCATCGTGACGACGAACCGCCGCGCCTATCACCTGCGCCTGCGCTCGCATCGCACCGAGTACATGCCGCAAGTCTCGTTCACCTACCCCGAGGACGCGCTTGCGAAGTGGGACGCGATCCAGCGCCGCGAAACGCAAGAACGCACCGACCGCACCATCCCGCAGACCGGCGAGTACCTGGGCGATCTCAAGTTCGACTATGACCTGTCCGGCTCCGCGAGCTGGAAGCCGGTGCGTGTGTTCAACGATGGCCGCAAGACCATCATCGAAATGCCCGGAACGATGGAGCAAACCGAAGCGCCGACGCTCCTGGTCGTGCGCCGCGAGGGCGGCATCTTCCGCGACGAGGAAACCGTGATGGTGAACTATCGCGTGCAGGGCAATCGCTACATCGTGGACACGGTGTTTGACCGCGCGATCCTGATTGCCGGTGTTGGTGGAAGCCAAGACCGCGTGACTATCTCCCGGAGGAAGTGACCATGCGCAAGATCATCTTTGCTGCGCTGTTCGTCCTCGCCCTGGGCGGCTGCGCGACCACCGGCCAATACGGCAACTTCGTCCCGCCGACCGCAACAGTCGATCAGCAGCAGCTCGCCCGCGAAGCGGTGCAGCAGCTCGCAGTGCTGTACCCGCCGGCCAAGACCCGCCTGGAGCTGCAACAGGCCACGCCTGATGCCTTCGGGCAGGCCCTGGTGCTGACGTTGCGCGAGCGCGGCTATGCCCTCCTGGAGTTCAACCCGGCCAGCGCGAAAGCGCAGGCCACGGCGGCCAGTGAGCCGGCATCGCCGGCGGCCCTGCCGCTGCGGTACGTGCTCGACCAGGCCGGCGACTCGAACCTGTACCGCCTGACTCTGTTGGTCGGCAATCAATCCATCACCCGCCCGTACCTGGTGCAAGACGGCAGCTTTGCGCCGGCTGGGTATTGGGTGCGCAAGGAGTGACCTATGAGTGACCAAGCCGATCAAATGGCACCGGACGCCTCGCCGGGCGCGGTGTCGAAGAAGTCCGGCGTGCGGCGTGTCAACAACATGCCGATGTACATCCTTGCGACCGCGCTGGGTGCCTTCCTGCTGGTGATGATGCTGGTCGCGGCGGATCGCGCTGCGAAGCAGAACGCGCCGGCGCAAGGCGCGGCCGAGAAGGCGGGCAACACGTCGATGTTCGCCAAGGAGATCGTCGGCGACAGGGATGGCGGCACGGTAGAAGCGGCCTCGCCGCTCAAGCCGCCGGAGCTGGCAACCGGGCCGGATTCTGCGCCGGTGCTTGTCGCGCGCCCCGACCTGGACGCGCCGCCGCCTCCGCCCAGCGGCAACCTGGGCCAGCCGGTGCATGACGATGAAGCCGACCGCATCCGCATGGCGAAGCTGCAAATGTTCCAGGAAGCGGTCAAGGCCAAGACGGGCGTTCGTGTCGATGCGCCGCGCAGCAGCGGGTCATCGGGTGCGCAGCCGGGCACGCCGCAGACGCGCGACGAAATGCTGTCCCGCCTGGCGGCCGTGCGCTCGCAGATCAGCGCGCAGCAGGCAAGCGACCCGAGCGCCGCTTATCAGGCCCGGCTCGCGCAGCTTCGCGCCTCGGGCGTCGGCGGCCAGCAGGCCGGCGGCGGCATGGGTGGTGGTGCGCCGCAGCTCTTGCAAACCGCCGGTGGCGGCCAGGGCAAGAACTACGCGCAGTTCGCGGGAAGCGGCCAGGGCGACCGTTGGCGGCTGGAATCCCAGCCCGAAGCGCCGCGCTCGCCCTTCGAGCTGCGCGCCGGCTTCGTGGTGCCGGCCACGCTCATTTCGGGGATCAACTCCGACTTGCCGGGCCAGATCATGGCCCAGGTCGCGCAGAACGTGTACGACACGCCGACCGGCAAGCATCTGCTGATCCCGCAAGGCTCGCGCCTGGTCGGGTCGTATTCGAGCGATGTTGCTTACGGTCAGTCGCGCGTGCTTGTGGCTTGGCAGCGCATCGTGTTCCCCGATGGCAAGGCTATGGACATTGGCACGATGCCGGGCGCGGATAGCGCCGGGTACGCGGGCTTCAATGACCAGGTGAATAACCACTACCTGCGCGTGTTCGGTTCGGCCTTCCTCATGTCGGGCGTGGTCGCCGGCGTGAGCATGAGCCAAGACCGAGGCAACAGCGGCAACCAAGGCAATCAGCAGCGCGCCAGCGATGCTCTGAGCGAAGCACTTGGGCAAGTGCTCGGCAACACCATTGCCCAAATCATTTCCAAGAATCTGAACATTGCCCCGACCTTGGAAATCCGCCCCGGCTATCGGTTCAACGTCATCGTGACCAAGGACATGACGTTCTCGAAGCCGTACCAATCGTTTGACTACTAACGCCAGGAGAAAGCAAATGAAGCAGAAGTTTTTAGCCGCTAAAGTCGCTCTCGCCGTCACGCTGATGGCCGGGTCGATCACCACCATGTCGCCCGCGCAGGCCGGCATTCCCGTCATCGACGGCGGGAACCTGGTGCAGAACGTCATGACGGCCATCGAGTCGGTGGCGCAGACGCTCAAGCAAATTGAGCAGTACCAAACCCAGCTCCAGCAGTACGAAAACATGATCCAGAACACGGTCGCGCCGGCGGCCTATATCTGGGATCAGGCGCAGTCCACGATCAACGGGCTGATGAACGCGGTCGATACGCTGAACTACTACAAGACCCAGCTCGGCAGCGTCGATTCGTACCTGGGCAAGTTCCAGGACGTGGCCTACTACCGCAGCTCGCCGTGCTTCAACGGCACCGGCGGCTGCACGCCCGCCGAACAGGCCGCAATGGCCGAGAACCGCCGCCTGGCGAGCGAAAGCCAGAAGAAGGCCAACGATGCCCTGTTCAAGGGCCTGGATCGCCAGCAGGACGCCTTGAAGTCGGACGCGCGCCAGCTCGAACGGCTCCAGTCGGCCGCGCAGGGCGCGAACGGGCAGATGCAGGCCATCGGCTTCGCCAACCAGCTCGCGGCCCAGCAGGCAAACCAGCTTCTGCAAATCCGGGGCCTCATGGTCGCGCAGCAGAACGCCATCGCCACGCGGATGCAGGTCGAGGCCGACCGTGAAGCGCAGCAGCAAGCCGCTGGCGAGGCGCTGCGCAAGGGCGAATACAGGGCCAGTCCGGCCCGTAATTGGTAAGGGGGATACATGCGCCTATCCAAGCCCTCGATCCTGGCAGCGGCCGCCCTTGTGGCGGCCCTGCTGGCCGGCTGCGAGAAAAAGCCCGAGCCGGTGACGCTGCCCGAAGTGAATGCCGAGAACTGCAAGCCCGAGAACATCGCCAAGCTCGATAAGAGCGTGCAAGAGGCGTTTTCATCGCAGTGCCTGCGGGCCGGCTCGTTCAAGCCTAGCGAACCTAAGTCCTGGTGAGGTACTGACGAATGAGAATGCCAGCCAGCTTGAAACTCGCCCTGCCGCTGCTCGTTTGGCTGGCGTTCTTTTCTACGGACGCTTCCGCCCAAATGAACAGCTCGGGCCTCTTCGATGACGTTCTGAACCGCTACAACGCAGCCGCCAGCGGCTGGGCCGGTGTCATCACCAACGCTGCCTCCTGGTTGTTCTGGCTGCTGGTGACGATCTCGATGGTCTGGACGTTCGGCATGATGGCCTTGCGCAAGGCCGACATTGGGGAGTTCTTCGCGGAGCTTGTCCGCTTCACCATCTTCACCGGCTTCTTCTGGTGGTTGCTGACGAACGGCCCTAACTTCGCCTCGACCATCTATGCGTCGCTACGCCAAATTGCCGGCAACGCGACGGGCTTGGGTCAAGCCTTGTCGCCTTCCGGCATTGTCGATATTGGCTTTGCCATCTTCTACAAGGTGATGGATCAGTCCTCGGTGTGGTCGCCGGTGGACAGCATGGCCGGCATCCTCATGGCCGTTGCCATCTTGATCGTGCTCGCGCTCATCGGCGTGAACATGCTTCTTCTCCTGGCGTCTGGTTGGGTGCTCGCCTATGGCGGCGTGTTCTTCCTCGGCTTCGGTGGGTCGCGGTGGACTTCCGACATGGCGATCAACTACTACAAGACCGTGCTGGGTGTGGCCGCGCAGCTCATGGCAATGGTGCTGCTGGTCGGCATCGGCAAGACCTTCCTGGATGACTACTACGCGCGCATGAGCGAGGGGATCAACCTCAAGGAAATGGGCGTGATGCTCATCGTCTGCGTGATCCTGCTGGCACTCGTCAACAAGATTCCGGCGCTCATCGCCGGCGTCATCACCGGCGCGAGCGTGGGCGGTGCCGGCATCGGCAACTTCGGCGCAGGCGCGGCCCTCGGTGCCGCTGGCATGGCGGCCGCAGCGGCGGCAACCGGCGGCGCTGCTCTGGCGGCCGGCGCGGCCTCGGCCGCCGGCGGTGCTTCTGCGGTCATGGCCGCGTTCTCGAAGGCCAATGAAAACGTCTCGTCCGGGTCGGATGTCATGTCCATGCTGGGCGGTGGCGGTGGCGGCGACTCTGGCGGCGGTGGTGGTGGTGGCGGTGAAGCCGGCACCAGCACGCCCCTGGGCCAAGCCGCCGGCTTCGGTGGTGGCGGTGGCGACTCCGGCGGCGGCGGCAGCGGCGGCGGCGAGTCGAAGGGCGGCGACAAAGGCGGCGATAAGGCCGGCTCCAGCTCGAAGGGTGGCGAAGGCGGCGGCCAGAAGGCCAGCGGCGGCGGTGACGCCGGCGGCGCGAAGGCCGGCCAAGGTGGCGGCCAGCAGGGCCAGGGAGCGGGGCAGGGCGGCCAACAGGACGCACCTGGTAGCACCGGCCCCGGCATGCTGGCCTCGGCCGCTTCCGCGCTTGGCAAGGCCGGCCGCGTCACGGCCGATGCCGGCGCGAACTTGGCGAAGGGTGTAGGTGCGGTGGCGGCCGCCAAGGCCGCCGGCATGCGCGACTCGGCGATGGAACGCATCGCCGACACCACCGGCGGAAAGATCGCGGCCGCGATCAAGGCGCAGGGCGGCAGCTCGGCCGACACGAGCATCGACGTGCCCGATCAACAACCCTCGCCGACCTTCGGCGATAACAGCCTGGCCGGAGCTGACAGCTCTGCCGATCCCGAGTCCGAAGTAGCCGCGTTCCGTGACGCCGGCCGCAACGACAAATCTGCGTAACCCAAAGGAGTGTTCATCATGAAGAAGAAGTTGCTTTCCATCGTGGCCGCTGTGGCGGCCCTCTGCTCGGTCGGCACGGCCAGCGCGCAAGACGTGCTGACCGGCGACACCCGCCTGGCTTGCGAGGCGATCCTGTGCCTCGCAAGCGGCACCCGCCCGAGCGAATGCACGCCGTCGCTTCGCAAGTATTTCAGCATCACGGCGCGGAAAATGTCCGACACGATCAGGAAGCGCAAGAACTTCCTCGACCTGTGCCCGGTGTCGAACCAGACGCCGGAGATGTCCGCGCTGGTGTCGGCCATGTCGCGCGGCGCTGGCCGTTGCGATGCGCAGGCCCTGAATCAAACGCTGGTGTTCTGGCAGGGCTACGAGGACGGGACGACGTACATCAGCAACCAGATGCCCGACTACTGCGCGGCCTACACCAACCACGCTTACACCGATTTCAGCAGCACCAAGCCGCGCTATGTCGGGACGCCAGAAAGGGGCGGGCATTGGGTCGAAGCGGCCGACTATGACCGGGCGCTGGCCGAGTACAACGAACGCATCCGGCGCGAGGACGAAGAGCGCCGCCGCGCTTCCTGGGGGGGTTACTGACATGCCCTTTGCTGCCGACCTTCCGCCGCAGCTCCAGGAGCGCGTCGTGTGCGCCGTTTCGGCGGCCGTGAAGTACGAAGTGCCGGCCAACATTGTGTTGGCCGTCGCGGAGAAGGAAGGCGGCAAGCCGGGCCAGTGGGTACGCAACGCGAACGGCACTCATGACGTGGGGCCGATGCAGTTCAACACGGCCTACCTGCGCGACCTGGCCCGCTATGGCATCACGGCGGACGATGTAGCGGCCGCTGGCTGCTACTCGTTCGACCTCGCCGCCTGGCGCTTGCGGATGCACATTCGCAACGACAAAGGCGATCTCTGGACGAAGGCCGCGAATTACCACTCACGCACGCCGCAGTACAACGCGGTGTATCGGGCCGACCTGATGCGCAAGGCCACGAAGTGGGCGGACTGGCTCGAAGCGCGGTTCGTCACGCTGGACGTGACGAAGGCCGGTGCCACGCCCTCGATGCCGACCGGGCCAGCACCAGCGGCGCAAGTCGCCCAGCAGGCCCCGGCAGCGGCTCCAGCGGCCGCGCCGGCGGCAAGGACGGCCGCAGCTCCATCCATCAACGTCGCGGGCGGCTACGTGCCGCGCTCGATCTCCTTCAACACCAGAAGCGAAGGCTCGCCGGAGTAGGGCGGGCCTTCCGATTTAGCGGCTAAAACATGGACAAATTCCACGCTTTCATGATGCGCTACACGCTCGGGTTCGGCCGGGCTTTGAGCGCCTATTGCTCCTGGGCCGAATCGCAGGCCAAGGGGCAATTCGATCTGCTCTTGCTGGGCCTCGGCCCGATCTTCGCGCTCGGCCTGTTCCTGTGGGCGCTGCCGGCCTGGATCGGCAAGCCCATTGCTTTCGTCCTATCGCTGCCCGCGCTGTACATCATTTTCCTGGTGCTGCGCGCCTACGCGGCACGCTGGGGAAAGCGCGGATGAAGCCCTTGCACGTGCCGGATGGGACGGTCGAAGCGTTGAAGTGGATCGCGCTGGCCCTGATGACCGGCGATCACGTCAACAAGTACCTGTTCAATGGCACGCTGCCGTTTCTCTTCGAGGCCGGCCGCCTGGCGCTGCCGCTCTTCGTTTTCGTGTTGGGCTACAACCTGGCTCGACCTGGCGCATTCGAGCGCGGCGCGTACACGCGCGCGATGAAGCGCCTCGCGGTCTTTGGCGCTGTGGCCTCGGTGCCCTTCATCGCCCTGGGCGGCCTGGCCGCCGGATGGTGGCCGCTCAATGTGTTGTTCACGCTGCTGGTCGTAACGGCGTGCGCCTACCTGGTGGAACAAGGTCGCCCGCTGCACCTGGTCGGCGCCGGCCTGGTGTTCCTGGTCGGCGGTGGACTGGTCGAATACTGGTGGCCGGCCGTGGCCTTCGGCCTGGCCGTGTGGTCGTACCGCAAGCGGCCCACGTGGGCCGCCGCGGCCGTCGCGCTGCTGGCCTGTGCGGCGCTGTGGTTCATCAACGGCAACCTGTGGGCGCTGGCCTCGCTGCCGCTGCTCCTGGTCGCCTCCCGCGTCGATCTGCCCATGCCGCGCCTGCGCTGGGCCTTCTACGCCTATTACCCGCTGCACCTGGCCGCTCTGTGGTTGATCCGCATCCCCATGAGCAAGGCCGGCTACCTGTTCTTCTGATTGGAGTTCGCACTATGCGCAAAGCCCTTTTCCTGCCCCTCTTCTTGGCGTCTCTCGCCTTCGCGCCTGGCGCGATGGCCGCCGGCGCGGCCGGCATGTTGGCGACCGGCCCGGTCGGCATGTCCGCTGTGAGCTACGGCGAGCCGGTCTTGACGGCGGTTTCCGTCCCGTTCGCCGACAGCAGCACCACGTTTCGGCCGGACGCATCCACGGCCGAGCTGCTGGCCGAGGCGAAGGGGGCCACGATCATCTACGTCAGCGGGCGCACCAGCACGCTACGCCCCAGCGCGGCCGATGAGGCCCTGGCCTTGCGCCGGGCCTTGTCGGCCCGCCAGTACCTGATTGCGCGCGGCGTGTCGCCGCTCAAGATCATGGTGAACTTCGCTTCGGCTTCCGACTTCGTGGCCGACAACTCGACGCCAGAAGGGCGGTATCAGAACCAGCGCGTGGACATTGAGGTTATCTACGTGCCCACGTACTAAAAGCCGCTCGCCTCGGTCTAGCGGCTGCGTCACCTGCCTAGTGGTGAGCAGTCGGGGGCATCCCGACACCCAATTTCCTAACCAACCCTCAAGGTCGCGTCTATGCAATCAACCAAGAAGTGTTTAGCCCTCGTCATTCCATTGCTGGCCCTCGCGGGCTGCGCTGCTTTGGATCAAGTCGCCAAGGACGTGCAGAAGGCCACGGCCCCGGTGATGCTCACGGAAACCCTGCCGCAAATCTGCCAGGCCGCGAAGGACAACCAGGTACGCGCGAACGGCCTCTATGCCAACAAGGGCCTTGCTGTCAGCGGTGAAGTGCGCTCCGTCACCGAAGGCTTCCAGCCTCGCTACCGCGTGTTCCTGCGCTCCGACCAGGTATCGGTGCATGCTGGTACAGACAACAAGCTCAACGTCACCCAGCTATCGACCGGCAAGACCGCTCGGGTGTCGGGTGTCGTGTCGGACGTGAGCTACGACTACAACGGGTGCTCGATCTCGCTGAAAGACGCGACGTTTTAACCGCGCTGCCGGCGTCCCTTAGCGGGCCTCCATCGCCGTTCCTGGCGATGCTGCAGGCCCGTTTTCCTTGACAGCATCGCCATTTCTGACGATGCTGGCCAAGTCCGATTTACTCCAAGGGAAAAGTCATGCGTTACCCCGGCGGGAAGGGCGGTGCCGGCGTCTATCAGACGATCATCAACAACATTCCGCCCCACGACACCTACATCGAAACGCACCTGGGCGGCGGGAACATCCTGGAGCGCAAGCGGCCCGCTGCGCGCAGCATCGGGATCGACATTGACCGCGAGGTGATCCAGGCGTGGCAGCAGCTCAACGTGGACGGCCTGGAGCTGCATTGCGGTGATGCGGTGGCCTGGCTCGAAGGCCACGCCTTCACCGGCCGCGAGTTCGTCTATGTCGATCCGCCCTACGTGATGGACAGCCGGCGCGGCGGCAAGCTGTACCGGCACGAATACGACGACGCCGACCACGTGCGCCTGCTCGACGTGCTGGCCGGCCTGCCCTGTGCTGTGATGGTGTCGGGCTACGACTCTCCGATCTACGCCAGCTCGCCCCTGGCGACCTGGCGCACCATCGAGTTCAACGCGATGACGCGCGGCGGCATCGCCATTGAACGGCTCTGGATGAACTACGCCGAGCCGGACGCCCTGCACGATTTGCGCTACCTGGGCAGCAACTTCCGCGAGCGCGAACGCATCAAGCGGAAGAAAGCCCGCTGGCAAGCGAAGCTCGCCAAGCTCGACCCACTGGAGCGGGCCGCGATCATGGAATGCCTGCGCGAACTGGAAGCGGCCGAGTAGGTGTCAACCAAAACGGACAAGTATTCGGCTGTCACTGAATGCAGGAATGTTCATAGTGGAATCTCACAAATTCACCAGGCCGAAATCACTATGGAACCTCGCCCTTTGAAATGGACTGCCGAAGAAGATGCCCTTCTTGGCAAAGCTGAACTGCCCCTGGTTGCGGTGGCGCTTGAACGGCCTGTGCGCGAAGTGCAGAAGAGGATGCGGCAGCTCGGCATCCTGCCTTTCGTTCCGCTGGAACGAAAGCTGCCAGCCAGCACGTTAAGGGCCACCCGCCGCCTGGATACCGCAATTGCGGTTGCTTCGTCCGTTGGCATGGGCCAGACGGTGACTGCGACGGCAAGCAAGTTCCGCATCAAGGCCGAGACGGTCGCGCGGCACCTCGCGTACTTCATGGAAATAGTCCGTGACGATCATCGCCTTGGCTGCGCGATCCCTGCTCATTGGGAAGAGGCAGAAAACACGGCTCCCGGCCTGCTCAATGCCGCCGCCCTGCGCCTGTCGGCCGAGCTGGAGTGCGGCTCACTTCGCCCCTGGTGTAAATCGTTGAAGGTCACTCGCGTTCCGACGCCTTATTCAACGCCCACACCCGTTTGACCTGGCTTTCACTACACCCGGCCAGCCTGGCCGTTTCCGGGATGCTGTGGCCTGCGGCGCGCAGGGCCACGATCCGATCATGCACCTTGGCGTTCGGCTTGCGGCCAGTGAAGCGGCCGGCGCTCTTCGCCAGCTCGACGCCTTGCCGCTGCCGCTCGCGGCGATCCTCGTAGTCGTCGCGGGCGATCTGCAAGGCCAACTTCAAAAGCATGTCCTGGACGGACTCCAGGACAACCTTTGCAACGCCCTTGGCCTCGGCCGCCAGGTCGGATAGATCAACCACGCCAGGGACAGCGAGGCGTGCGCCCTGCGCGCGGATCGACGCCACCAGGCGTTCGGCCTCGGGCAGCGGTAGCCGGCTGATGCGGTCGATCTTCTCGGCAACAACGACTTCACCGGGTTGCAGGTCGCCGATCATGCGCAGCAGCTCGGCGCGATCGGCGCGAGCGCCCGATGCCTTCTCGCGGTAGATGCCGGCGACGTAGAAGCCGGCGGCCCGCGTGCTCTCCACGATGGCGTTCTGGCGGGACAAGTCCTGCTCGTCGGTGCTCACGCGCATGTAGATGCGCGCCACCTTGAAGCTGACGCCCTGCGCCTGGTGCTCGGCCGGCGTCCGCATGATGCGGTCGGCACCTTCCACCAGGTCAGCGCCACCGACGCGCAGCGCCGGCGTCTTGGCGAGGGCCTGGCGCACTTCGCGGGATTGGCGCGGCATCGCGGCGATCTTGGTTTCCTGGGCGGTGCGCGGCGTGATGATCGCGCTGCGCTTCGCCGGTGTCGTTTTCAGAAGACGGCTGCACTGAACGTCAGAAGCCGACTGCACTATAGCAGCGGAGGGGTTGGATCCATCAGGCAACGACGGGCTGCTGCCGGCCATCAGCGGACGCAGGGAGGACTTTCCGCAACCGGCCGTTCGATGCGGCACCGATGGCCTTCGCGCAGGGGTAGTGAATCCGCCAGGATTGACTTGCGCTGCCCTACCTCTCACTAGTGAGGGGCGGCAGCGCATCAAGCGGTGAGCGCACTCCGGCACCGCCAACTTTCAGCACATGCGTGTAAATCATCGTCGTAGAGACGTCGGAATGGCCGAGCAGATCCTGCACGGTTCGAATGTCGTAACCGCTGCGGAGCAAGGCCGTCGCGAACGAGTGGCGGAGGGTGTGCGGTGTGGCGGGCTTCGTGATGCCTGCTTGTTCTACGGCACGTTTGAAGGCGCGCTGAAAGGTCTGGTCATACATGTGATGGCGACGCACGACACCGCTCCGTGGATCGGTCGAATGCGTGTGCTGCGCAAAAACCCAGAACCACGGCCAGGAATGCCCGGCGCGCGGATACTTCCGCTCAAGGGCGTCGGGAAGCGCAACGCCGCTGCGGCCCTCGGCCTGGTCCTTCAGCCACCATGCCCGTGCACGCGACAGCTGCTCGCGCAGGCTGGGTGCCAAGCTCTCGGGTAACATCAAGGCCCGATCCTTGGAGCCCTTGCCCTCCCGCACGATGATCGTGCCGTGATCGAAATCCAGATCCTTGACCCGCAGTTGCAAACCCTCACTGATCCGCATGCCCGTTCCATACAGAAGCTGGGCGAACAAACGATGCTCGCCTTCCAGAAAACCGAGGATGCGAACCACTTCATCCGGGGTCAGCACCACCGGCAAGCGCCGCGACGGCCGAGGTCTTCCGATCTCCTGAAGCCAGGGCAGATCCGTGCACAGCACCTTGCCGTAGAAGAACAGCAAGGCCGCCAATGCCTGACGATGCGTGGAGACCGAAACCTTGCGCTCGTTCGCCAGCCAGGACAGAAATGCCTCGACTTCGCTGCTGCCCAAGGTTGCCGGGTGACGCACACCGTGGAAACGGATGAAGGCACGAACCCAGTGGACATAAGCCTGTTCGGTTCGTAAGCTGTAATGCAAGTAGCGTATGCGCTCACGCAACTGGTCCAGAACCTTGACCGAACGCAGCGGTGGTAACGGCGCAGTGGCGGTTTTCATGGCTTGTTATGACTGTTTTTTTGTACAGTCTATGCCTCGGGCATCCAAGCAGCAAGCGCGTTACGCCGTGGGTCGATGTTTGATGTTATGGAGCAGCAACGATGTTACGCAGCAGGG
>JAQTLU010000036.1 GCA_028714735.1 Gallionellaceae bacterium
GGCCGGGGCCTGGCGGTCGCCGAGTGGTCGGACGTGCCGATCGGCCTGGAGGTGTATGCCATCGGATACCCGCGGCCGAAACTCATGGGCCTGTCGAAGAAGATCACCCAGGGCATCGTCAACGGCGATCGTCACGAGAGCGGAGACGAGGGCTTTTTCCAGTTCAGCGCCGAGATACAGAAAGGCAATTCCGGCGGGCCGGTGGTCGCGCCCGACGGCTCCGTGATCGGGGTGGTGCAGCGCAAACTCGACGCGCTCAAACTGGCCGAGCGTTCGCGCGATTTGCCGCAAAACGTCAATTACGCCCTGAAGTCCTCGGTGCTGCTGCGCTTCCTGCGCGATGGCGGGGTCGACATCAAGGCCAGGAGGGTGGATCTCACGGTCAATGCCCGGCCATTCGAGGTGTTTCGGCGGGTGGAGGACTCGGTCGTGGCGGTCATGGCGATCGACAAGCTGCCGGACAATGCCGCCGGGCAGTCGGAGGCTGCGACCGAGCTGTGGCGGTGATGCCCCGGTCGACAAGCGCGTTGCCAGTCTCCCGGGCAGGAAACGGAGCCCAATTGCCGGGAGGCCAGCATCCGGCGCAATGCCGGGGCCTGATGGCAACAGGACATGGTTTGTCCTTATTATTCATATCCTTATGCGTTTGTCCGATTTAGCGAGTCTATTCGTGCATAAGAAGTTTCGATTGCACTGATGGTCCGCTGAGGGGTCATCTCAGGTAACATTCGACCGGTTTCGCGGGGCCATTGGATTCCGGCCCCGTTCCATTTTTTTGTCTTCAACCTTCGGAGGCGACACATGACGTCTGTTGTGGCGACCAACCAGTCCATTCTGGTCGTGGGCGGCGGCATCGCCGGTATGACTGCGGCACTTGAGGCTGCGGAAACCGGTAAGCAGGTCGTGCTGGTGGAAAAGAACCCCTACCTCGGGGGACGCACCGTGCAGCTGTACCGCTATTTTCCCAAGATGTGCCATCCCAGCTGTGGCCTGGAAATCAACCTGCGCCGGCTGAAAGCCAATCCGCGCATCCAGGTGCTGACCATGGCCGAAGTCACCGGTATCTCCGGCGCCAAGGGCAACTACAGCGTCAACGTGAAGCTGGCTCCCCGTTTCGTCAACGAGAACTGCACCGCCTGCGGCGAGTGCAACAGGGTGGCGACGACGGAAGTGGCCGATGCCTTCAACTACAACCTGGGCAAGGTCAAGGCGGCCTACCTGCCGTCCGACATGGCCTATCCCCAGCGTTACGTGATCGATCCCTCGGTGATCGGTAGCGCCGAGGCCGACACCATCAAGGCCGCCTGCAAGTACGGCGCCATCGACCTCGACATGAAGGAAGAGACGGTCACCCTGAACGCCGGCGCCATCGTCTGGGCCACAGGCTGGCAGCCCTATGATGCCGAGAAGATCACGCCCTACCGTTATGGCGAGTTCAAGAACGTCATCACCAACGTCGAATTCGAGCGCCTGGCCGACCCGCACGGTCCCACCGGCGGCAAGATCCTGCGCCCGTCCGACGGCAAGGAAGCCAAGAACATCGCCTTCATCCAGTGCGCCGGCTCGCGCGACGAGAACCACCTGCGCCACTGCTCGCGCTTCTGCTGCATGGCCTCGCTGAAACAGACCAAGTATGTCCAGGAAGCCTGGGGCGACGAGGGCAAGTCGACCATCTACTACATCGACATCCGCGCCATCGACCGCTTCGAGGACTTCTACCAGGAAGTGAAGGCCAACCCGAACGTTTGCTTCGTCAAGTCCAAGGTGGCCCGCATCTCCGAGGACAAGAACGGCGACCCGCGCCTGTGGGGCGTCAACACCGAGGGCTACATCCGCTACGCCGAGCCGCATGACCTGGTCGTGCTGGCCGTCGGCATGGAGCCGTCGGTCAAGGGGGTCGACATCCCGGCCGAGGTGATGAGCGATTCCTCCGGCTTCCTGATGGCCGACCCGGTCAACGCCGGCATCTTCGGTGCCGGTTGCGCCACCAACGCCCTGGATGTGAACCGTGCGGTGCAAAGCGCCACCGCCGCCGCCCTGCGCGCGGTCCAGGTGGTCAACAAAGTCGCCCGCGCGGAGGCATGAGAAAATGGCTGAAATGAAAACCGCTGCTTACATCTGCAAGGGCTGCGAACTGGGCAGCCGCCTGGATGTCGCATCCCTGGTCAAGATCGCCACCAAGGAAGGCAAGATGGCCATCGTGCGCGAGCACGATTTCCTCTGCTCCGCCGACGGCGTGGCGCTGATCAGGAACGACATCGACAACGAAGGCGTCACCCACGCCGCCATCTGCGCCTGTTCCCGTCGTGCCAAGACCGAGGCGTTCAACTTCCCGACCGTGGCGATGAGCCGCGGCAACCTGCGCGAAGGCGTGATCTGGATCCGGCCCGACACCGACGAGGCGCGCGAGACCACCCAGGAAATGGCCGATGACTATGTCCGCATGGCCTGCGCCGAGGTGAAGGCCATGAAGGTGCCCGAGGGCAACCAGAACACCGGCACCACCAAGACCCTGCTGGTGGTCGGTGGCGGCATGTCCGGCATGACCGCGGCCATCGAGTCCGCCAAGGCCGGCTACAAGGTGGTGCTGATCGAGAAGACCGGCGCCCTGGGCGGCATGGCCGCCAAGCTGTGGAAGCGCATCCCCAACCGCGAACCGTTCAAGGCCCCGATGGACAACGGTGTCGCCGACCTGGTCTCCCAGATCGAAGCCGATGCCAACATCAAGGTCTACCTGAACGCGGTCATCGCCAAGACCTCCGGTTCGCCCGGTCGCTTCGCGGTCGATATCGCCGTCGAATCCGGCCCGGTCGTGACCGAGGACATCGGCGCCATCATCCAGGCCTCCGGCTTCACCCCCTACGACATGGCCAAGCTGCCCAATCTGGGCGGCGGCCAGGCCAACGTGGTCGACCAGCTCGGCCTGGAGGCCCTGGCCCGCGCGGCCAACGGCGGCCCGATCAAGCGCGCCGACGGCAAGGAAGTGAAATCGGTGGTGTTCGTCCAGTGTGCCGGCCAGCGCGACGCGACCAAGGAACACCTGGAGTACTGCTCCGGCCACTGCTGCGCCACCAGCGTCAAGCAGGCCATGTACTTCAAGGACGCCAACCCGGACGTCGACACGGTGGTGCTCTACACCGACCTGCGCATGCCCGGCAACAACGAGGACTTCTACCGCGCCGCCCAGAACAAGGGCGTGATCTTCTCCAAGGGCGAGGTATCCAACGTCGCCGCCAGCGGTGACGGCTGCACGGTCAAGTTCAAGGATCTGATCCTGAACGAGGAGACCAGCGCCGAGGCCGATCTGGTCGTGCTGGCCACCGGCATGGTGCCGACTACCGGCCCCGACCTGGATGCGCTGTCTGAAGCCAACCGCGCTGCCGAAAGCGGCGGCGCCGAGGCCAAGGAGCAGGTCGTCCAGATGATGTCGAAGTCGGTCCTGAACCTGGATTACCGCCAGGGTCCGGACGTGCCGCAGTTCAAGCACGGCTTCAACGACAGCCACTTCATCTGCTTCCCCTACGAGACCCGCCGCACGGCCATCTACGCCGCCGGTCCGGTGCGTCGTCCGATGGACATCGCCCAGGCCACGGAAGACGCCACCGGCGCCGCCATGAAGGCGATCCAGGCGATGGAAAACGCCGGTCTCGGCAAGGCCGCGCATCCCCGCTCCGGCGACTTGAGCTTCCCCTCGGTGCGCCTGGAAGGCTGTACCCAGTGCAAGCGTTGCACGGTGGAATGCCCGTTCGGCGCCATCGACGAGGACGAAAAGCGCTTCCCGCTGTTCAACGAATCGCGCTGCCGCCGCTGCGGCACCTGCATGGGCGCCTGCCCGGTGCGGGTGATCTCGTTCGAGAACTACTCGGTCAACACCGTCGGCGCCCAGATCAAGGCGGTCGACATTCCGGACGAGTTTTCCGAGAAGCCGCGCGTGCTGGTCCTGGCCTGCGAGAACGACGCCTACCCGGCGCTCGACATGGCCGGCATGAACCGCAATGCCTACGACCCCTATGTGCGGATCATCCCGGTGCGCTGCCTGGGTTCGGTCAACACCATCTGGATCACCGACGCGCTCAACTCCGGCTACGACGGCGTCATGCTGATGGGCTGCAAGCACGGCGACCAGTACCAGTGCCACTTCGTCAAGGGTTCCGAACTCGGCCGCTACCGCATGTCCAAGGTGTACGACACCCTCAAGGGCATGGGCCTGGAAGAGGATCGCCTGATGGACCTGGAAGTCGCCATCACCGACGTCGACACCCTGCCGCAGAAGATCAACGACTATGCGGCCCGGATTGTCGAAATGGGCATGTCGCCGTTCAAGGGCCTGTGAGGAGATAGCGATGAGCGATATGAACCAGCAAATGACGGCCAAGTACAAGAACAACTTCCTCAAGGAGATCGAGGAACAGGCCGAGATGGGCGACTGGGTGAAGATGTGCATGCAATGCGGCGTCTGCTCCGGTTCCTGCCCGACCAACTTCCACCCCGGCTGGGACCATCCGCCCCAGGAGATCTTCATGCTGATCCGGGCCGGCAAGCGGGACGAGGTTCTCAACTCGCAGTCGATGTGGATGTGCACCTCGTGCTACAACTGCTACGTCCGCTGTCCGCGCAAGATTCCGATCACCCACATCATGCACGGCATCGCCGAGTACGCCTACCGGATCGGCCGCGCGCCCAAGAACCAGCCTACCCTGCACCTGTCGCAGACCTTTTGGAACAACTGCACCAAGAACGGCCGCGTCAACGAGGTGCAACTGACCCAGACCCTGTACTTCAAGGACGGCATCGCCGACGGCATCAAGAAGGCCATGGCCATGCAGGCCGCGGCCCTGGGCCTGGTCAAGGCCGGCCGCCTGAATCCGATGGAAGCCCTCGGCGGCGGCCACAAGTGCAAGGACATCAAGGGCATCCACGCCATGCTGGCCAAGGCGAAGGAACTGGAAGCCAAGCGCAAGGGCCGTACGGCCTAAGGAGTGAATGAAGATGGCTAAGAAAGAATACGCGTTCTACCCCGGCTGTTCGTCGCAGAAGGGCGCCTCCGCCTCCAACTACCTGGTTTCGGTCGAGTCGATGTGCCAGTCCCTGGACATCAAGATGACCCAGATCCCGGACTGGAACTGCTGCGGTGCCTCCGTCAGCTACGCCGAGGCCGGCGAACTGCCGCGCCACGTCATGAATGCCCGCAACTTCGCCCTGTCCGAGCAGAACCTGCCCGAGCGGGACATCGTCGCCACCTGCGCCGCCTGCTGGCTGGGCGCGCGCGAGTCGAAGGAGCGGCTGGAGCACAGCTCGGTGCTGATGACGGACACCAACACGGCGCTCAAGGAAGCCGGGCTGAACCTCAAGGTGATCCCCGAGGTGCGCCACATGGTCGAGGTCCTGATCGAGGACCTGGGCTATGAAGAACTGGCCAGCCACGTCAAGAAGCCGCTCGAAGGCATGAAGATCGCCGGATATGTCGGCTGCCAGACCAACCGGCCGTTCGGCATCCTGGGCGAGTCGTTCGAGAACCCCATGTACCTCGACAAGCTGATCGAGACCGTGGGCGCCGAGGCGACCAAGTACGACCAGAAGGTGACCTGCTGCGGCGGCGCCCTGGCCTTCTCCGAACCGGAAAAGGCGCAGGCCCAGATCAAGGACATCATCGAGTCCGCCTACGACTCCGGCGCCGAGATGCTGGTCACCCCGTGCCCGCTGTGCCAAGCCAACACCGAGGTCTACCAGGGCCAGATCAACAAGAAGTACGGCACCAAGTTCAACATGCCGGTGCTCTATTATTCGCAGTTGATGGTGCTGGCCTACGGCGGTTCGGCCAAGGATGCCGGCCTCAACGGCCAGGTGATCCGCGCCCGCACGCTGGAAGAGTTCGCCAGCAAGTAAGGCGCGCTCCAGCTTGGTTCAGGACGGGGGCTTCGGCCTCCGTTTTCGTTGGCGCGTCGACCCGACGCGGTCTGGCCAACGCAGGGCCGGAATCCCGGTCTCGATCCGGTTGAGGCCACCATAAGTGTCACGTAACTCAAATAATCTATTAATGTGGCAATATCCCGCGTGCCGTCATATCCGAAACAAATAATAAATTAGGTTCACGGTCCCTGTTCGCATGGCGGCGGTTGCGCTACTTGCCATGGTCGTGACCATCCTGGTCATGCATGTCCTGTATGCGGTTTCCCAAACCTGGTAAGGAGGTGCGTATGTCTCAGTTCAGTTCGTCCGGCAAGCAATATCCCAGCGGCGACCCCATGGACGGGTTCGGCCTGACCAATGTCAATGTCACCACCTCGGGCACCACGCTCGAACAAATGGCCGCGCCATCACTCCCGGGGCCCGACGGCAAGCCGCTCAGCTTCTACTTCTGGGATACCGGGCGGCGCATCACCAACAAGCGCAAGGTGCGCTGGACCTTCAACCATCCGGAGAACTGGTCCGACTGGCGAGCGATTGCCTGGTACGGCCCGTCCGGCGGCAAGTCGGTACCGCAGGCGAATACCAGCGCCTACTGGGTCGGCGTGTCGGCGATGGCGCCGACGCCGATCGATGGCGCTGCCAGTACCTTCGTCAACGGCCCCGGTGGCGCTCCCCTGGCCTGGCCCTATTCCGGCGATGACCACGTCATGCGTACGGAATGGGGTGCCGCGACGGTCCACGCCAAGGCTCATCTACAGGCCAGTTCGGGTTCGCCGCAGGTCGATTTCTCGTCGTGGATCCAGATGGTCGCCGGCGGCGACGCCACCGGCTACTTCTCGGAAACCGACGACGACATCGAATCGACCAGCTCCGGCAGCGGCGTTTCAGGCATCGTTGGTTCCGGCTCGGCGGACTTTTCCGTCGCCATGGGCGCGGGCGCGATCCTGGTCGCCGGCTACGTGATCCCGCCGCTGCCAGACGACCACGGCTTGCTTGGCAGGCTGCGCGAGGTCATCGCTGGCGGCATGCTGGGCAAGTACATCGACATGGGTGACCCCTCGCCGGAAGACATCATCCGCCTCAAGCTTATCAGCGAGTCGCTCGATCTGGTGCGCGGCGAACGACCGACCTCGACCGATGCCTTCGAAGCCCTGATGGACGCTGCACGCGGGATGTCGGCTCAGGAACTGAAACGCACCATCGTCAGTACCCAGACCACGCTGAGGCGCGGCCAGGCGGCGGTGAAGTATCTGGAATCGGTGGCGGCCAAGCAGAGGACGCTGGCGACGAAGGCAGTTGCAACGAAGAAGGCGGCCGCGACCAAGGCGGCGCCCAAGACCAGGAAACCCGCCAAGTAGACCGCGATGAGCCGGCGGGTACTGCTGGTCGGGTACGAGGATCAGGACAACCTCGGCATCCGCTATCTGTCCAGCCGGCTGTTGCGTGATGGCCATCACACCCGGATCGTCGCCTTTGGCAGCGATCCGGGCGTGTTGCTGGCGACGATCCGGAGCGAACGTCCGGACGTGGTCGGTTTTTCCCTGATTTTCCAGTACATGGTGCCGGCGTTTGCCGATGTGATCCGCGCCTTGCGGGCCGCCGGCGTGGCCGCCCATCTCACCATCGGCGGCCATTACGCCTCCTTCGAACCGGAAGCCCTGCTGGAACGGATTCCGGAACTCGATTCGGTGGTGCGTTTCGAGGGTGAGGAAGCGCTCGCCGAACTGGTCGCCAAGCTCGACGACCCGGTGGCCTGGCGGCGCATCGATGGCATCGCCTGGCTGGATCGCGGCAAGGTCGTGCTGAACCCGCCGCGTACTGCAGCGGTCCCGATCGACGATTACGCCGAACCGGACCGGCGCGACATCGATTACCGCCATCAGGCACTGCCGACGGCTTCGGTCCTGGCCTCGCGCGGCTGCCCGTGGCAGTGTTCATTCTGTTCGATCATCACCTTTTACGAGGCCAACGGCACCAAGGGCCGGCGCCGGCGCGACCCGGTGCGCGTCGTCGACGAAGTCGAATTGCTGGTGCGCGAACGCGGCGCCCGCCTGATCCTGTTCCAGGACGACGATTTTCTCGCTGGCGGCCTTGCCGCCCGGACCTGGGCTCACCGGGTCGCCGACGAGTTGTTGCGGCGCGGCCTCGAGCGCGAGATGCGGTTCAAGATTGCCTGCCGTTCCGACGAGGTGCGCGAGGCCGTGCTGGAGCCGTTGGTCGCGGCCGGACTGTGCCATGTCTACCTCGGTGTCGAATCGGGCGACGAGGCCAACCTGTCTGCCCTCAACAAGCTGCTCAAGCCCGAGGTACACCTGCGTGCTGGCGAGATATTGCGCCGGCTCGACCTGAGTTTCGATTTCGGCTTCATGCTGCTGGAACCCTGGTCGACGCTGGCCACCGCGCGCAACAACCTGGAATTCCTGCGCCGTTTCACCGAGGACGGCTGGGCCGTGGCGGGCTTCTGCCGGACGCTGCCCTACGTCGGTACGCCGATCGAGCGGCGCCTGCGCGAGGAAGGGCGGCTGACCGGCCCCGCGTTGGAGGCCGAGTATCGCTTTCTCGATCCCCTCGTCGATCTGTTATGGGACTTCTGCCTGATGGCCTTCGAAGGGCGTAACTTCGGCGCCGACGCGACCTGGAACGTCCTGCGCGGCCTGCTCTTCGATACCCATCTGGACATGTCCGGGCGTCCGCGCGATGGCGCCCGCGACGCAGCCGCCCGGGCACTGGTCCAGGCCTCCAACGGCATCATGCTGGACGTGCTCGAAAATGGCCTCGACCTGATCGAAGACGGCCTGGCGACGACCCTTCTGGATCCCGATCTGCTCGACCTCGCGCGTCTCGCACGCAGCGAGGATGCCGGTATCCGGCGCCATCTGGCGGCACTGGAACGTAGCGGGATCGAGGATTCCTACGCGGCCTTGTTCCGCTGAGTCGAGGCGGTCCTGACCCGCTTGTCCCGGCCGGCTTCCGTGTGCGCCGCACTGCATTTCGGGCCCGGATCGCGCATAATTCGATATCCGACTGAAATCTCATATGCCCGAACCATGAAACGCCCCAAGACAGTAGATGAGTACATCGACCTGATGCACCAGGCCGTCTATGAAATCGATGAATTCCGCACCAGCCTCGATTACGAGCCCGAGAACGCCGAGATGTACGGCCCCTTCATCGACCATCTCGATGCCCTGGTGCGCAAGGTCTACTCCGACATGGTCGACGGCAAGTACGAATGGGGCTTCGGCGAGGACCTGCCGTTCATGCCGGTGGTGGTGAAATACGGCCGCTTCATCCCGTTCCAGCGCCTGTTGATGACCATCAACGAAACCCACAAGAACGGACTCGACGTTGACTAAGCTACTGTTCATCATCGCCGTCACCATCGCGCTGGTGCTCTGGTTCAAGCACATGGGCCGGCCGCGCCGCGACCTCGACGCCAAGAAGCAGCACGATGTCGAGGACATGGTCCGGTGCAAGGTATGCGGCGTGAACATGCCGCGTTCGGAGGCGCTCCTGGCCCAGGGCAGCATCTACTGCTGCGAGGAACACCGGCGCCGGGACCTCGGCTGAGCGCCGATCCGAGCAACGCGCATGCCCAGCGCCGACTTCTATCCCGATAGTTTTTGGCGCTCACTCAAGCAGCTCAACGCCTTCCGGCTGTTCATGGCGGTGTTCCTCACCGCCTCGGCCGTCTTCTCGACCCAGTTGCACATCATCGAACCGGGGCCGCTCGGGCTGCTGGCCCCCCTGGGCGTCGGCTATTTCGTGGCAGCCACGCTGTTCAGTCTGCTGCTGCGTCTGCAACAGGTAGATTTCGGTCGCCAGCTGCAAATCCAGCTGCTCACCGATACCGTCGTCATCGCGGTCTTCATGCACTTCGGCGGCGGCAACGAAACCGGTCTCGGCCTGATCCTGACGGTACCCATGGCCGCCGCCGGCCTGCATCCGCAAACCCGTATCATGCTGTCGCTGCCGGCCCTGGCCAGCCTGGCCATGCTGGTGGAACAGGGCCTGACGGCATTCGGCCATGGCGATGCGACCGGTGGCTATCTGCGTGCGGCGATGCTGTCGGTCGGTTTTTTCGCGGTGTCCGGCATTTCCCATGTCCTGGCCAAGGGTGCCCTCGGTGCGGCCAGGCTCGCCCGGGAGAAATCGCGCGAGGCCTACGATCTGGCGCGTATCAATGCCAAGGTGATCCAGGACCTGCCCAACGGCATCCTGGTCCTGTCCGGCGACGGCCGGGTGGTACAGCACAACCAGCAGGCCGAGCGCCTGCTCGGCTGCCCGATGGCCGGGCGCGGCGATCTGGCGTCCTGCCATGCCGGCATGGCCAGGGTATGGCAGGCCTGGCTGGCCGGCGAGGGCGCCGACACGGCGGTGCTGCCGGCGAACGATGCCGGCCGCCGGCTGCGCTACCGCCTGCTCGAACTCGGCCCGAACCGGCAGGAAGGCGCGGTGGTGATCATCGAGGACATGAGCGAGCTGGAACACGAGGCCATCCAGATGAAACTGGCCGCGCTCGGCCGCCTGACCGCCAACCTGGCGCACGAGATACGCAACCCGCTGTCGGCCATCAACCATGCCGCGCAACTGCTCGGGGAGGATGCCGGAAACGATACCACCACCCCCCGGCTGACCCGGATCATCGAAGACAATGTCAGCCGCCTGAATTGCCTGGTCGAGGACGTGCTCTCGCTCAGCCGGCGTGATCGGCAGAACCGCGAGGCGATCCGCCTGGCCGATTACCTGCCCGATTTCATCAACCAGTTCCAGCACTCCGAGGCAATCGCACCGGGGCTCATCCACCTGGATGGGGCGGGCGATGCCACGGTGCGGTTCGACCGCCTGCACCTGCACCAGATACTCTGGAACCTGTGCCGGAATGCCAGCCGGCATTGTTCCGGTCGCCCCGGCAGCATCGGCCTGGCCGTCGAGCAGGCGGGCGACACGGTCCACATCGAGATATACAATGACGGTCCCAGCATCCCGGAGGTGATGCGGCAGCGCCTGTTCGAGCCTTTCTTCTCGACCGACAAGGCCGGCACTGGATTGGGCCTGTACATAGCATTGGAACTGGCCGAGGCCAACGAGAGCCAGCTGCGTTGCCTGGAGCAGGCCCAGGGGGCGCGCTTTCGCCTGACCGTCAAGATAACGAAATGAACATACCGACCGTACTGATCATCGACGACGAACCCGACCTGCTCGACCTGGCCGACCTGACCCTGGCCAGGATGGGCCTGAATGTCGACCGTGCCGCCACGGTCGGCGTCGCGCTCGACCGGCTGGCCGCGAAGCAGTATGACCTGTGCCTGACCGACATGAGGCTGCCGGACGGGGATGGCCTGGAGATCGTCCGTCACATCAGCGTCAATGCCCCGCTTACCCCGGTGGCCGTGATCACCGCCTTCGGTTCCGCCGACAATGCCGTCGCGGCGCTCAAGGCGGGCGCCTTCGACTACCTGTCGAAGCCGGTTTCCCTGGAACAATTGCGCACCCTGGTGCGGACCGCGCTCAAGGTGCCGCATCACGAGGCGCACGGGCCGCGCAAGACCCGGCTGATCGGCGATTCGCCGCCCATGCAGCAGATCCGCGCCAAGGTGGAAAAGCTGGCGCGCAGCCAGGCGCCGGTATTCGTCACCGGCGAGTCGGGCACCGGCAAGGAGGTCGCCGCCCGCCTGATCCATGAACTGGGACCGCGCTCGGCCAGGCCCTTCCTGGCGGTCAACTGCGGCGCGATCCCGGAAAACCTGATGGAGAGCGAGTTCTTCGGTTACCGCAAGGGCGCCTTCACCGGCGCCGAGGCCGATCGGGACGGCTTCTTCCAGGCCGCCAACGGCGGCACCCTGTTCCTCGACGAGGTGCTTGACCTGCCCACGAGCATGCAGGTCAAGCTGTTGCGGGCGATCCAGGAGCGCAGCGTGCGCCGGGTCGGCGGCACCGCGGAGGAACCGGTCGACGTCCGCATCATCAGCGCCTCGCATCAGGACATGTCCCGTGCCGTCGAGGCGGGCCGGTTCCGGCACGATCTCTATTACCGCCTCAACGTCATCGACCTGCGCATGCCGGCCCTGCGCGAGCGGCGGGAAGACGTCGAACCGATGGTCGAGTTCATCATCGAACGGCTCGGAGGCTTTGCCGGCAGCCGCCATCCGAGCCTGTCGCCGGCCGCCCTGGACGCGCTCAGGCAGTACAGCTTTCCGGGCAATGTGCGGGAACTGGAAAACATCCTGGAACGCGCGCTGGCGCTCAGCGATGCCGATCTCATCGAGGCGGGGGACCTGAACCTGAATCCGGAACGCCAGTCACCGGAATCGGGTGCGGGCGCGGCGGCGGGCGAGGATATGCCCCTGCAGGATTATCTCGACCAGATGGAGCGGGAAAAAATCCAGTCGGCGCTCGATCAGACCCGGGGCAACAAGACCGCCGCGGCCCGCCTGCTCGGGGTCACCTTCCGCAGCCTGCGCTACCGGGTCGAGCGCCTGGGCATCGAGTAATCAGGCCGCCAGGGCGGCGCCTTTCAGGCCGATGTCCGGGTCGGTGACGACCACCACCGGCACGGTCTCCATCCAGTCTGAAAAACGGCCCTTGTTGCGGAATCCGGCCATGAATTCGCCGCCTTCCAGCAGGGGCAGGATGCGCGGCGGAATGCCGCCAGCGAGGTAGACGCCGCCCCGCGCGCCGGCCACCAGGGCGAGGTCGCCGGCGGTCTGGCCGAGGATGCGGCAGAACAGCCGCATGGCCCAGGCGGCGATCGGCTCGCTGCCGTCCAGGGCGCCCTGGGTGACTTCGGCCGGGCTGCGCTCGCGTGTGACCGGCCGCCCCGAGGCGGTGCGGCAGAAGGCGAACAGGTCGGCGATGCCGGGCCCGGACAGGATGCGCTCGACCGAGACGCGGCCGTGGCGGGCCTGCAGAAAACGCAGCAGCGAGGCCTGCTCCTCGTCGGTGGCGGCGAAGCCGATATGGCCGCCTTCGCCCGGCAGCGGGCGGTAGCCCGGCCCGGACGGGATGCTCAGGGCGACCCCCAGGCCGGTTCCCGGCCCGAGGGCGAGGCGCGCCGCGCCGGGCTTCGCCACCCCGGGCTGGAGGCTGACCTGGTCGGCCGCCGTGACGGCGTCCAGGCCCCAGGCGACCGACTCGAAGTCGTTGATCAGGCGGACCGGCAGCCCGAATTCGCGTTCGATATCCTCGGTGGCGATGCGCCAGTCCAGATTGGTCAGGCTGACCGACTTGCCGTCGGTAGGGCCGGCCACGGCCAGGCAGGCGCGGCGGGGGGCCGGCGCGTCGGCGCGATGGCGGCGGATCAGTTCGGCCAGCGAGCCGGCGTCCGCATTGGCATATTGTTGCCGATGGCTGAGCACGACCGTGTCGCCGTGCTTCTTCGCCAGGGCCAGGCGGGTATTGCTGCCGCCGATGTCGCCGACCAGGATCATGAGGCGATGGTCCCGGGCCGGGCGATAGCCAGGAGTTCGTCCACGCTGCCGTCGAAGGGCGGGATGTCGACCTTTCCGAGCCTGCCCTGGACCGTGTGGCCGAGGTTGTCCCATTCGAAGCCGAAACCGTCCAGGGCGGTCTGGATTTCCCCGGCGATGCGCTGGCTGATCCCGGCGGGGCAGGCGGTCAGCAACACGGCGAAGGTCTCGTCGTCCATGCGTGCGACCAGGTCGGTGTCGCGGACATGGGCGCGCAGCAGCGCGGCCAGGTGGCGGATCAGGGTGTTGCCGGCCTGGCTGCCGACCTCGTCATAGACGGCCCGGATGCCGGTGAATGAAATGCCCAGGTAGGTCATCGGCTGGTCGGCCGCACGCCGCTTCTGCAAGGCGCGGTTCAGGCGGTCCGCCATGAAGCTGCGGCCCGGCAGCGAGGAAACCGGGTCACGGTCCCAGAGATCGGGCTGTTGCCGGCGCCATTCGTTTTCCTCGGACACGTCGCGCAGTTGCAGCAGGTAGTTGTTGATGCGGCCATGCTGGTCGTGCAGGGGCTGGCAGATGCCCTCCACTTCCAGTTCGAGACCATGCCGGTTGATCAGCCGGGCGCCGGCGGGGATCCTGACCTGGCCTTCCTTGCTGGCCTGTGCCAGCAGGACGGCCAGCAGGGGCGAGCGGGTTTCGTGGTCGATGAAATGCCAGGGCGCCTCGATGCCCGTGCCCAGCATGGCCTCGCCGGCCGGATTGAGGTAGTTCAAACCGCCCGCGGCATCGACTTGAATGATTGCGTCCGGGAGGGCGTTAAGGGTCGTTTCCACGCGTTTTTTCCGCGTCTGCAGGCGGATCAGCAGCAGGGCGGACAGGCTGGCCAGGAGGGCAAGGCCGATCAGCAACTGGGGCAGGCCGATGCCGTCAACCAGGGGGCCGGAGACGGGCGCGAACGGCACCGGTTCGGCCGCGGCACCCAGGCTGACAGCGGATAGCGGCAGCAGGCAGAAATAGCCGATAGCGAGTATTGGATGTCTCGATTTGCCGTGCATGTCCCCGTGGTTCCTCGTTGCACCTTTGCGGCCGGCGCCCGACCAGAGGCTATTTTAGTATGAACTCACGCCCGCCCGGCCCGAATTCAGGTTCTGCCGCCCCGGCGCGGCAGGCTCAGGCGGCCAGTCCGGCGGCCCAGCGTGCGTACAGCCGGTCGGCAACGGCAGTCATGGCGGGCAGGTTACGGTCGATGCCGGCAAGGATCGTTTCCGCCGCTTGTACGGCCGGACTGTCTGCCGCGGCGATCTCGTCGGCCCCGGCCCGGCACCATTCCTCAATCATCGCGGCGGTCATCTCGACATGGCATTGCAGGGCCAGGTGTTTGCCGAGGACGAAGCCCTGCTGCGCGCACCCTCCTGTTTCCAGGATGCGCACGGCAGCGTCGGGAATGCTGAAGGTTTCGCCGTGCCAGTGAAAGGCCGGGAAGGCATGGATGTCACCGAACCAGGCCGCCGCCTCCGGCGCCTCGGTGACGCGGGCCTCGCCCCAGCCGATCTCCTTGACCGGATTGCGGCTGATGGTGCTGCCCAGCGCCCTGGCGATCAGTTGCCCGCCCAGGCAATGGCCGAGCACCGGGATATCGGCGGCGACCGCCTTGCGGATCAGTTCCAGGCTGTGCGGAATCCAGGGCAGGGCGTCGTTGACGCTCATCGGGCCGCCCATGAACACCAAGCCGGAAAAGGCATCGGGCGAATCGGGAATGGCCTCGCCGCGATCGACCGCAATCAGTTGCCGGGGGATGCCATGGCCGTCGAGAAATTCGCCCAGGTGGCCGGCACCTTCATGGCCGACGTGACGGAAGATGGCGACCGGTTTCAATTAGCTGGCCTTCTTGTCGCGCTCGATCAGGGCGTAGGCGCTGTGGTTGTGGATCGACGAGAAGTACCCTTCCCGGAACGAGGAGCAGGGGCCCCGCTTGCGGGGATGCGACCGTGCAGGGGAGGGCAACTTCGAGTTCACGGCGCTATCTTCTTGTCGCGCTCGATCAACGCGTAGGCCGAATGGTTGTGGATGGAC
>JAQTLU010000037.1 GCA_028714735.1 Gallionellaceae bacterium
CGCCACCGAACTTCTTCGACAGGATCGTCGTGATCGCCGCCGTCAACGTGGTCTTGCCATGGTCCACGTGCCCAATCGTACCCACGTTCACGTGCGGCTTAGTACGTGCAAATTTTTCCTTGGCCATTTCGCTAACCTCGTTACTTCTTGCTGTTGATCACGGCTTCGGCCACGTTCTTCGGGGCCTCGGAGTAGTGCTTGAATTCCATGGAGTAGGTCGCGCGACCCTGGGACATGGAACGCAGATCGGTGGAATAACCGAACATCTCGGCCAGCGGCACCTCGGCCTTGATGGCCTTGCCGCCAGGCAGGTCGTCCATGCCCTGAATGATGCCACGGCGGCGGTTCAGGTCGCCCATCACATCGCCCATGTAGTCTTCCGGCGTCTCCACTTCCACGGCCATCATCGGCTCCAGCAGGGCCGGGTTGGCTTTGCGCATGCCGTCCTTGAAACCCATGATGGCGGCCATCTTGAAGGCTTGCTCGGAGGAGTCGACCTCATGGTAGGAACCGTCGAACAGGGTGACCTTGACGTCCACGACCGGGAAACCGGCCATGACACCGTTGTTGATCGCTTCCTTGAGGCCCTTCTCGACCGCGGGGATATATTCGCGCGGCACCGTGCCGCCCTTGATGGCATCGACGAATTCAAAGCCCTTGCCGGCCTCGTTCGGCTCCAGCTTGAGCCAGACGTGGCCGTACTGGCCCTTGCCGCCGGACTGCTTGACGAACTTGCCTTCCTGCTCGACCATTTTGCGGATCGCTTCGCGGTAGGCCACCTGAGGTGCGCCCACGTTGGCTTCGACGTTGAACTCGCGGCGCATCCGGTCGACCAGGATCTCCAGGTGCAGCTCGCCCATGCCGGAGATGATGGTCTGGCTGGTCTCTTCGTCGGTACGGACGCGGAAGGAGGGGTCTTCCTGGGCCAGACGGTTCAGGGCCAGGCCCATCTTTTCCTGGTCGGCCTTGGTCTTCGGCTCGACGGCGACGTGAATCACCGGCTCCGGGAAGATCATGCGTTCCAGGATGATCGGCTTGTCCAGCGCACACAGCGTATCGCCGGTGGTGGCATCTTTCAGGCCGACGGCGGCGGCGATGTCGCCGGCAAACACTTCCTTGATCTCTTCGCGGTTGTTGGCGTGCATCTGCAGGATGCGGCCGAGGCGATCCTTCTTGCCCTTGACCGAGTTGTAGATCGAGTCGCCGGATTTCACCACGCCGGAATAGACCCGGAAGAAGGTCAGCTGGCCGACATAGGGGTCGGTCATGATCTTGAACGCCAGGGCGGAGAACGGCGCCTCGTCGGAGGCCGCACGCTTCTCCATCTCGCCGTTTTCGAGTTCGCCCTCAACCGGGGGAACATCCAGCGGCGACGGCATGTACTCGATGACCGCGTCGAGCATGGCCTGCACGCCCTTGTTCTTGAACGCGGAACCGCACATCATCGGAACGATCTCGCCGGCCAGGGTACGGGTACGCAGGGCCAGCTTGATTTCCGCCTCGGAGAGGTCGCCCTCTTCCAGGTACTTGTTCATCAGGTCTTCGGTCGCCTCGGCGGCGGACTCGACCATCTTCTCGCGCCATTCCTGGCAGGTATCGACCAGATCGGCGGGGATGTCGCCGTATTCGAACTTCATGCCCTGGGAGGCCTCGTCCCACAGGATGGCCTTCATCTTGACCAGGTCGACCACGCCGGCGAACTTGTCCTCGGCACCGATAGGCACCTGGATGGGCACAGGGTTGGCCTTCAGGCGCGAGCGCATCTGCTCGTAGACCTTGAAGAAGTTGGCGCCGGAACGGTCCATCTTGTTGACGAAGGCCAGGCGCGGCACCTTGTACTTGTTGGCCTGACGCCACACCGTTTCGGACTGGGGCTGCACACCACCCACAGCACAATAGACCATGCAGGCGCCGTCCAGCACGCGCATCGAGCGCTCCACCTCGATGGTGAAGTCGACGTGACCCGGGGTATCGATGATATTGATGCGATGCTCGGGGAAGGACATGTCCATCCCCTTCCAGAACGTGGTGGTCGCGGCGGAGGTGATGGTGATGCCACGCTCCTGTTCCTGCTCCATCCAGTCCATGGTGGCGGCGCCGTCATGCACCTCGCCAATCTTGTGATTGACGCCGGTATAGAACAGAACGCGTTCAGTAGTGGTGGTCTTGCCCGCATCAATGTGGGCCGAGATACCGATGTTGCGGTAGCGCTCGATAGGGGTCTTGCGTGCCACGTTAATGATTCCTCAGACTTAGAAGCGGAAGTGGGAGAAGGCCTTGTTGGCCTCGGCCATACGGTGCACTTCTTCGCGCTTCTTCATGGCGCCGCCACGGCCTTCGGCCGCATCCAGCAACTCGCCAGCCAGACGCTGACCCATGGATTTCTCGCCGCGCTTGCGGGCAAATTCCTTCAGCCAGCGCATCGCCAGCGCCGAACGGCGGGCAGGACGCACTTCGACCGGAACCTGGTAGTTGGCGCCGCCAACGCGACGGCTCTTGACCTCGACCACCGGGCGGATGTTGGACAGGGCAGCACTGAACACCTCAAGGGGATTCTTGCCGCTCTTCTTCTCGATCTGCTCGAAGGCACCGTAGACGATACGCTCGGCTACAGCCTTCTTGCCGCTGTTCATGATCACGTTGACGAATTTGGCGACTTCCTGGTTGCCGAACTTGGGATCGGGCAGGATGTTGCGCTTGGGAACTTCACGACGTCTTGGCATTGTTTACCCCTTACTTACCGGTCTTGGGCCGCTTGGCACCGTACTTGGAACGGGACTGCTTGCGGTCCTTGACACCCTGGGTGTCGAGGCTGCCGCGCACGATGTGGTAACGCACACCCGGCAAGTCCTTGACCCGGCCGCCGCGCACCAGTACCACCGAGTGCTCCTGGAGGTTGTGCCCTTCGCCGCCGATGTAGCCGATGATTTCAAAACCGTTCGACAAACGGACCTTGGCCACCTTCCGCAACGCGGAGTTTGGCTTCTTCGGGGTAGTGGTATAGACCCGGGTACACACGCCACGCTTTTGCGGGCAGGACTCCATGGCCGGAACCTTGCTCTTTTCGATCGGAGCCTTGCGGGGCTTCCGTACCAATTGGTTGATGGTTGGCATTTGTGTTGCGCCTTCTGTCTGATCTAAACCGTTACCCTTTGGTCCGCCGCGGCGGGAGGGAATAAATGCGGCCCACGAACTCGTGGGCCGCTGAAAAAAGACTGCGGATTCTAGGCGGCGTCAAGCGCCCTGTCAAGCACCAGCACCGTCGTCCATGCCACTCTCCTCGACCGGGGCGAACATCGCCTCGGCCTCGGCGAAGCCGGATGTCGCCTCGTGCTCCAGTTGCATCTTGCGGATGCGATGGTGCGCCAGGCCAGTACCGGCCGGGATGAGACGGCCTACGATGACGTTTTCCTTGAGACCACGGAGGTCGTCCTTCTTGGCCATGATCGCAGCCTCGGTAAGGACCCGGGTGGTTTCCTGGAAGGACGCCGCCGAGATGAAGGAGTCGGTCGACAGCGAGGCCTTGGTGATACCGAGCAGGATGTCGTCATAGCTGGCCGGCTGCTTGTCTTCGCTGACCAGCCTGTCGTTTTCCTGCAACACTTCCGAGCGCTCGACCTGCTCGCCCAGGATGAAGCCGGAATCGCCCGGGTCGGACACGGTGATCCGGCGCAGCATCTGGCGCACCACGACCTCGATGTGCTTGTCGTTGATCTTCACGCCTTGCAGACGGTAGACGTCCTGGACCTCGTTGATGATGTAGCGGGCCAGCGCCTCGATACCCTGCAGGCGCAGGATGTCGTGCGGGTCGACCGGGCCGTCGACGATCATTTCGCCCTTCTGCACCACCTGGCCATCGTGCACGGTGACGTGCTTTTCCTTCGGGATCAGGTAATCGTTGGAGACGCCGTCCATGTCGGTAATGACCAGGCGCTGCTTGCCCTTGGTGTCCTTGCCGAAGGTGATGGTGCCGGTGACCTCCGCCAGCACGCCGGCGTCCTTGGGCGAACGGGCCTCGAACAGTTCCGCCACGCGTGGCAGACCGCCGGTAATGTCGCGGGTCTTCGAGGTTTCCTGCGGGATACGCGCCAGCACGTCGCCGACGTTGACTTCCTGGCCGTCCTTGACGGTGATCAGGGAGCCGACCTGGAAGGTGATGTTGACCGGGTGATCGGTACCGGCCGCATTGACCTCCTGGCCGTCGGGACCGACGAAGCGGACCTGCGGGCGCAGCACGCCCTTGCTCTGGCTGGAACCGCGCCGCTTGCCGTCGATGACGATCAGGGTCGACAGCCCGGTGATGTCGTCGATCTGCTTGGCGACGGTGGCGCCTTCCTCGACGTTCTCGAACTTGGCCCGGCCGGCATACTCGGTGATGATCGGACGGGTATGCGGGTCCCAGTTGGCCAGGGCGGTGCCGGCCTTGATGATGTCGCCGTCCTTGACCGCCAGGGTGGCGCCGTAGGGCACCTTGTGGCGTTCGCGCTCACGGCCGTGCTCGTCGGTGATCAGCACCTCGCCAGTGCGGGAGATGACGACCTGTTCGTTCTTGACGTTGGTGACGTAGCGCATGGTCGCGGCAAAGCGCACGGTACCCGCGGTCTTGCCCTCGACCTGGCTGGCCGAAGCGGCACGCGAAGCGGCGCCGCCGATGTGGAAGGTCCGCATGGTCAGCTGGGTACCCGGCTCGCCGATCGACTGGGCGGCGATGACGCCAACCGCCTCGCCGGCATTGACCAGATAGCCGCGGCCGAGGTCGCGGCCGTAGCACTTGGCGCACAGACCCCAGCGGGTATCACAGGTCAGCGGGGTACGCACCTTGACCTCGTCGATGCCGAGCGAGTCGATCAGGTCGACCTTGTCTTCGCCCAGCAGGGTGCCGGCCTCGATGACGGTCTCGCCGGTATCGGGATGGATGATGTCGAATGCAGCGACCCGGCCCAGGATGCGCTCGCGCAGGGCCTCGATGACGTCGCCGCCCTCGACCAGGGCCTTCATGACCATGCCATTCCGGGTACCGCAATCATCTTCGGTGATCACCAGATCCTGGGTCACGTCGACCAGGCGGCGGGTCAGGTAACCGGAGTTGGCGGTCTTCAGCGCGGTGTCGGCCAGACCCTTGCGGGCGCCGTGGGTCGAGATGAAGTACTGGAGAACGTTGAGGCCTTCGCGGAAGTTCGCGGTAATCGGCGTCTCGATGATCGAGCCGTCCGGCTTCGCCATCAGGCCGCGCATGCCGGCCAGCTGGCGGATCTGGGCGGCGGAACCGCGGGCGCCGGAGTCGGCCATCATGTAGATGGAGTTGAACGATTCCTGCCTGACTTCCTTGCCATGGCGGTCGATCACGGTCTCGTGCGAGAGCTGTTCCATCATGGCGCGGGCGACGTCGTCGCCGACCTTGCCCCAGATGTCCACCACCTTGTTGTAACGCTCGCCCTGGGTAACCAGGCCGGAGGTGTACTGGGCCTCGATCTCCTTCACCTCGGTCTCGGCCTTGGCGATGATGGCGTGCTTCTGCGGCGGCATCAGCATGTCCTGCATGCAGATCGAGATGCCGCCCTTGGCCGCCATCGAGAAGCCGGTGTACATCAGCTTGTCGGCGAACATCACGGTCTCCTTGAGGCCGCAGATGCGGAACGCGGAGTTGATCAGGCGGGAGATTTCCTTCTTCTTCAGGGTCTTGTTGATGTGCGAGAAGGGCAGGCCCAGCGGCAGGATCTCGGACAACATGGCGCGACCGGCCGCGGTTTCGTAGCGGTTGATCTGGACGTCGACGGTGCCGTCATCCCTGAGCAGGCGCTCGCGCACCCGCACGGTGACCCGGGCGCCCAGTTCGAGCAGGCCGGACTGCCAGGTGCTGCGCAGTTCGTCGATGTTGGCGAACATCATGCCTTCGCCCTTGGCGTTGATGCGCTCGCGGGTCATGTAGTACAGGCCCAGCACGATATCCTGCGACGGTACGATGATCGGCTCGCCGTTGGCCGGCGACAGCACGTTGTTCGACGCCATCATCAGGGTGCGCGCTTCCATCTGCGCTTCCAGCGACAGCGGCACGTGGACGGCCATCTGGTCGCCGTCGAAGTCGGCGTTGAAGGCGGTACAGACCAGCGGGTGGAGCTGGATCGCCTTGCCCTCGATCAGGGTCGGTTCGAAGGCCTGGATGCCGAGACGGTGCAGGGTCGGGGCGCGGTTCAGCATCACCGGATGTTCGCGGATGACCTCTTCCAGGATGTCCCAGACCACCGGTTCCTGGGCCTCGACCATGCGCTTGGCGGCCTTGATGGTGGTGGCCAGGCCCATGATTTCCAGGCGGTTGAAGATGAACGGCTTGAACAGTTCCAGCGCCATCAGCTTGGGCAGGCCGCACTGGTGCAGCTTGAGGGTCGGGCCGACCACGATGACCGAACGGCCGGAGTAGTCGACGCGCTTGCCGAGCAGGTTCTGCCGGAAGCGGCCGCCCTTGCCCTTGATCATGTCGGCCAGTGACTTGAGCGGGCGCTTGTTGGCGCCGGTCATGGCCTTGCCGCGACGACCGTTGTCGAGCAGGGAGTCAACCGCTTCCTGGAGCATGCGCTTCTCGTTGCGCACGATGATCTCGGGGGCCTTCAGCTCGAGCAGGCGCTTGAGACGGTTGTTCCGGTTGATCACCCGGCGATAGAGGTCGTTCAGGTCGGAGGTGGCGAAGCGGCCGCCGTCCAGCGGCACCAGGGGACGCAGTTCCGGCGGCAGCACCGGCAGTACTTCCAGGATCATCCACTCGGGGTGGATGCCGGACTTCTGGAACGCCTCAAGGACCTTCAGTCGCTTGGCCAGCTTCTTGATCTTGGTGTCGGAACTGGTCTTGTCCAGTTCGCCGCGCAGCTTCTCGACCTCGGTAGGGAGGTTGATGCCCTTGAGCAGGTCACGCACGCCCTCGGCGCCCATGCCGGCCTTGAATTCGTCGCCGTACTCTTCCAGCTTGGCGAGGTAGTCGTCCTCGGTCATGATCTGGCAACGGTTGAGCGGGGTCATGCCCGGCTCGGTGACCACGTAGGCCTCGAAGTAGAGCACCCGCTCGATGTCGCGCAGGGTCATGTCCAGGACCATGCCGAGACGGCTGGGCAGGGACTTGAGGAACCAGATGTGGGCAACCGGGCTGGCCAGCTCGATGTGGCCCATACGCTCGCGGCGCACCTTGGACAGGGTCACCTCGACGCCGCACTTCTCGCAGATCACGCCGCGGTGCTTGAGGCGCTTGTACTTGCCGCACAGGCACTCGTAGTCCTTCACCGGGCCGAAGATCTTGGCGCAGAACAGGCCGTCCCGCTCCGGCTTGAAGGTACGGTAGTTGATGGTCTCCGGCTTCTTGACTTCACCGAAGGACCAGGAGCGAATCTTCTCGGGCGAGGCGAGGCCGATCTTGATGGCGTCGAATTCCTCGTCCTGGGTAACCTGCTTAAAGAGATCGAGTAGTGCTTTCATGCAAACCTCCGGTTTGGGCTTTCAGCGATGCGCTGTCAGCTTTCAGCCAATGCGGTCAGCGGGCGGTCGGCTTGGTTGCCGACCGCTGGCCGCTGATTGCTCAGTAACGTTCCAGATCGATGTCGATCGCCAGCGAACGAATTTCCTTTACCAGCACGTTGAACGACTCCGGCATGCCGGCATCGATCTTGTGCTCGCCCTTGACGATGTTTTCGTACACCTTGGTCCGGCCGTTGACGTCGTCCGACTTGACGGTGAGCATCTCCTGCAGGGTGTAGGCGGCGCCGTAGGCCTCCAGCGCCCACACTTCCATTTCGCCGAAACGCTGGCCGCCGAACTGCGCCTTGCCGCCCAGCGGCTGCTGGGTGACCAGGGAGTACGGTCCGGTGGAACGGGCGTGCATCTTGTCGTCGACCAGGTGGTGCAGCTTCAGGATGTGCATATAGCCCACCGTGACGGTGCGGTCGAAGGCCTCGCCGCTGCGGCCGTCATACAGCTGGACCTGCGTCTTGCCGGGGGTGAAGCCCAGTTTGGCGGTATGCGGGTCGTCATCCGGGTAGGCCAGGTCGAGCATGCCCTTGATCTCTTCTTCCTTGGCGCCGTCGAATACCGGGGTGGCGAAGGGCACGCCGTTGCGCAGGTTGCCGGCCATCTCGATGATCTCGCCGTCGCTGAACGACTTGAGGTCTTCCTTCTTGCCGGAGGAGTTGTAGACCTTGTCGAGCAGCTTGCGCAGCTCGCTGGCCTTGGCCTGGGCGTCGAGCATCTTGCCGATGCGCTGGCCGATACCCTTGGCGGCCCAGCCGAGGTGGACCTCGAGAATCTGGCCCACGTTCATCCGCGACGGCACGCCGAGCGGGTTCAACACGATGTCGACCGGAGTGCCGTCGGCCATGAAGGGCATGTCCTCGACCGGGACGATCTTGGAGATCACACCCTTGTTGCCGTGGCGGCCGGCCATCTTGTCGCCGGGCTGCAGGCGGCGCTTCACGGCCAGGTAGACCTTGACCATCTTGATCACGCCCGGGGGCAGTTCGTCGCCGGAGGTCAGCTTGCGCTTCTTGTTCTCCAGCATGGCGGCGAAATCATCGCGCTGACGGTCGAGACCGTCCTTGATGCCTTCCAGCTGGCGGCTGACGTCCTCGTCGGCGACCCGGATGTCGAACCAGTCGTACGGGTTGACATCGTCCAGGTAGGCCGCGCTGACCTCGGCGCCCTTGGCCAGCTTCTTGGGGCCGCCCTTGGCCACCTTGCCGAGCAGGACCCGGCGCATCCGCTCGAAGGCATCGTGTTCGACGATGCGCATCTGGTCGGCCAGGTCCTTCTGGTACTTCTTCAGCATGTCGTCGATGATCTGGTTCGCGCGGCTGTCGCGCTCGATGCCTTCGCGGGTGAACACCTGCACGTCGATGACGGTGCCGCTCATGCCGGTAGGCACGCGCAGGGAGGTGTCCTTCACGTCGGAGGCCTTCTCGCCGAAGATCGCGCGCAGCAGCTTCTCTTCCGGGGTCAGCTGGGTCTCGCCCTTGGGGGTGACCTTGCCGACCATGACGTCGCCCGCCTCCACCTCGGCACCGATGTAGACGATGCCGGCCTCGTCGAGGCGGCCCAGCTGCTGCGGGCTCAGGTTGGAGATGTCGCGGGTGATCTCTTCCGGACCCAGCTTGGTGTCGCGAGCGACGATGTTGAGTTCCTCGATGTGGATCGAGGTGTAGCGGTCCTCGGACACCACCCGCTCGGAGATCAGGATGGAGTCCTCGAAGTTGTAGCCGTTCCAGGGCATGAACGCCACCAGCATGTTCTGGCCCAGCGCCAGTTCGCCCTTGTCGGTCGAGGCACCGTCGGCAATGACGTCGCCGACGGCGATCTTGTCGCCGCGACGAACCAGGGGACGCTGGTTGATGTTGGTGTTCTGGTTGGAGCGCTGGTACTTGGTCAGCGAGTAGATGTCGACGCCGACCTGACCGGCCACGGCCTCTTCGTCGTTGACCCGGACCACGACCCGGCCGGCATCGACATAATCGACCTCACCGCCGCGCAGGGCCTTGACCACGGTGCCGGAGTCGACTGCCGCGGTGCGCTCGACGCCGGTGCCGACCAGCGGCTTGTCCGGACGCAGGCAGGGCACGGCCTGGCGCTGCATGTTCGAACCCATCAGGGCGCGGTTGGCGTCGTCATGCTCCAGGAACGGGATCAGCGAGGCCGCCACGGAGACAATCTGCGACGGCGCGATGTCCATGTACTGGATGCGGTCCGGGGTCGACAGGGCGAATTCGTTCTTGTGCCGGCAGGACACCAGCTCGTCGGTGAACTGGCCCTTTTCGCTCAGGGCCGCGTTGGCCTGGGCGATCACGTACTTGCCTTCCTCGATGGCGGACAGGTAGTCGATCTGATCGGTCACCTTGCCGTCGGCCACCTTGCGGTAGGGCGTCTCGATGAAGCCGTACTCGTTGGTCTGGGCGTACAGGGCCAAGGAGTTGATCAGGCCGATGTTCGGACCTTCCGGGGTCTCGATCGGGCAGACCCGGCCGTAGTGGGTCGGGTGCACGTCGCGCACCTCGAAGCCGGCGCGCTCGCGGGTCAGGCCGCCGGGGCCCAGGGCGGAGATGCGCCGCTTGTGGGTGATCTCGGACAGCGGGTTGGTCTGGTCCATGAACTGGGACAGCTGGCTGGAACCGAAGAACTCCTTGATCGCGGCCGAAATCGGCTTGGCGTTGATCAGGTCGTGCGGCATCAGGTTGTCGGACTCGGCCTGGTTCAGGCGCTCCTTGACGGCGCGCTCGACCCGGACCAGGCCGGCGCGGAACTGGTTCTCGGCCAGTTCGCCGACGGAACGGACCCGGCGGTTACCCAGGTGGTCGATGTCGTCGACCTCGCCACGGCCGTTGCGCAGCTCGACCAGGATCTTGATCACGGCGACGATGTCTTCGGTGGCCAGGGTGCCGGAACCGAGCAGTTCGTCGCGGCCGATACGGCGGTTGAACTTCATCCGGCCGACCTTGGACAGGTCATAGGTATCGGACGAGAAGAACAGACGCTGGAACAGGGCCTCGACGGCATCCTCGGTGGGCGGCTCGCCCGGACGCATCATGCGGTAGATGGCGACGCGGGCGGTCCACTGGTCGACCGTCTCGTCGGCGCGCAGGGTCTGGGACACCCAGGGGCCATGGTCGAGATCGTTGGTGAACAGCGTTTCGAACTTGGTGACCTTGGCTTCGAGCAGCTTCTCGAGCAGGGTCTCGGTGATCTCGTCGTTGGCGCGGGCGATGACCTCGCCGGTCTCCTTGTCGACCACGTTGGCGGCGATGACGCGGCCGAGCATGAACTCGCTGTCGACCAACAGCTTCTTGATACCGGCAGCCTCGATGTCGCGGACTTGGCGCGCGGTGATGCGCTTGTCCTTGGCGACGACGACCTTGCCCTCCTTGTCGACGATGTCGAAGCGGGCCATCTCGCCCTTCAGGCGCTCGGGCTTGATCTCGAACTCGATGCCCTTCTTGCCGATATGGAAGGTCTCGAAATCGTAAAAGTCGGCCAGGATCTGCTCATGGTTGTAGCCGAGCGACTTGAGCAGCACGGTGACCGGCATCTTGCGCCGGCGGTCGATCCGGAAATAGACGAAGTCCTTGGGATCGAACTCGAAGTCGAGCCAGGAACCGCGGTAGGGGATGATCCGGGCCGAGAACAGCAGCTTGCCGGAGGAGTGGGTCTTGCCGCGGTCGTGCTCGAAGAACACGCCCGGGGAGCGGTGCAACTGGGACACGATGACCCGCTCGGTGCCGTTGATGACGAAGGAACCGTTCGGGGTCATGAGCGGGATCTCGCCCATGTAGACCTCCTGCTCCTTCACTTCCTTGATCTTTTCCTTGCTGCTTTCGCGGTCCAGGATGACCAGGCGCACCTTGGCACGCAGGCTGGCGGCGTAGGTCAGGCCGCGCTGCTGGCACTCGACGATGTCGAACACCGGCTGGCCCAGGGTGTAGCTGACGAAGTCCAGGCGGGCGCCGCCGTTATGGCTGGTGATCGGAAAGATGGAACCGAAGGCCGCCTGCAATCCGGAATCCCTTCGTTCGCCCGGCAGGGTAAACTCCTGCAGGAACTCGAAATAGGACTGGATCTGGGTGGTCAGCAGATAGGGCACCTGCAGGACGCTCTCGCGCTTGGCGAAGCTTTTGCGGATACGCTTTTTTTCGGCGAATGTGTAGTTCATGTCGGCTCCATGTCAGGGACAGGACTCAGGATTCAGGAATACGGCCGGCTACGGCCTGATTCCTGAAGCCTGAAATAGGTAAAGGCTGGCGGCCTCAGGGCCACCAGCCATACTGCAGGCGAAACGCCTCGGCACGTCGGAATTACTTGATGTCCACGCTGGCGCCAGCTTCGGTCAACTGCTTCTTGATGTCCTCGGCCTCGGCCTTGGCACAGCCTTCCTTGACGGCCTTGGGAGCGCCGTCGACCAGGTCCTTGGCTTCCTTCAGACCCAGGCCGGTCAGGGCACGCACCACCTTGATGACGTTGACCTTGCTGGTACCGGCGGCGGTCAGGATCACGTCGAACTCGGTCTGTTCCTCGACCGCGGCGGCAGCGGCGCCCGGGGCGGCAACCGCCATGGACGCGGCGGAGACGCCGAACTTCTCTTCGAAGGCCTTGACCATGTCGTTCAGTTCCATGACGCTCATGGCGCCGACGGCTTCCAGGATGTCTTCCTTAGTAATTGCCATTTCTATGCACTCCTAAATCGTGATGTTTGCTAAATACGTTTTCAGGCAGCCGCTTCTTCGCGCTGCTTGGCCAGGGCGGCCATCGCACCGGCAAAGCCGGTCAGAGGTGCCTGCATGATGCCGAGCAGTTTGGCGAGCAGCTCCTCGCGGCTGGGGATGGACGCCAGGGCCTGTACACCGGCCTTGTCCAACACCTTGCCATCATAGGAACCTACCTTCAGCACCAGTTTGTCATTGCCCTTGGCGAAATCGTTCAATACCTTGGCCGCGGCAACCGGATCGGCGGACATGCCGTAGATCAGGTGACCGGTCATCTGTTCGGCCAGGGGCGCGAACGGGGTATCGGCGACGGCGCGGCGCACCAGGGTGTTCTTCAGCACGCGCAGATACACACCGGACTGGCGGGCCTTGGCACGCAGCACGGTGAGGTCGGCGACCTTCACCCCGCTGTATTCGGCCATGACCAGGGTCTGGGCGTCGGCGAGCTGAGCCGACACCTCGGCAACTACAGCTTTCTTGTCATCAAGATTGAGACCCATGGGCCTTTCCTCCTATCAAGCCAATAAACGGCACGGCCGCAGCCGCACCACCCTACGGCGACCTGATTCAGGAGTTGCATCCTGTTTCGGGCTACACCGTCTGCGTAGACCGGGCCGGGGCCGGAAGCTTCCTTCCCCGAGCCGCAATTAAGCCTTGCGGCATCTACGGTCTTGGACAAGCCCGTCGGCCGAAGCCGGCGGGCACCCAAATTTCTTACTGCGCCAGGCTGGCCTGGTCGACCCGCACGCCCACGCCCATGGTGCTGGACACGGCGATCTTCTTCAGATAGACGCCCTTGGCGGTGGCCGGACGGGCCTTGTTCAGGGCATCGATGATCGCCGCCAGGTTTTCCCTCAGGGCAGCCGCCTCGAAGGAGGCGCGGCCCAGGGTGGCATGGACGATACCGCCCTTGTCGGTACGGTACTGGACCTGACCGGCCTTGGCGTTCTTCACCGCCTCGGCGACGTTCGGGGTCACGGTGCCGACCTTGGGGTTAGGCATCAGGCCGCGCGGACCGAGGATCTGGCCGAGCTGGCCGACCACACGCATGGCGTCGGGAGTGGCGATGACGACGTCGAAGTCCATCTTGCCGCCCTTGATCTCGGCCGCCAGGTCCTCGAAGCCGACGATGTCGGCGCCGGCATTCTTGGCGATCTCGACGTTGGCGCCCTGGGCGAACACGGCGACGCGCACCGACTTGCCGGTACCACGCGGCAGCACGACGGAGCCGCGCACCACCTGGTCCGACTTGCGGGGATCGACGCCCAGGTTCACGGCCAGATCGATGGACTCGTCGAACTTGGCGGTCGCCGCGCCCTTGACCAGGCTCAGGGCCTCGTCGATGGCGTAGGCCTTGTTGGGATCAACCTTGGCCTTGAGGGCCTTCAAACGCTTGGAAACCTTGGCCATCTCAGACACCCTCCACATTGAGACCCATGCTGCGGGCGCTGCCGGCGATGGTGCGCACGGCGGCATCCATATCGGCGGCGGTCAGGTCCGGCTGCTTGGTCTTGGCGATTTCTTCCAACTGGGCACGGGTGATCGTGCCCACCTTGTCGGTATGCGGCTTGGCGCTGCCCTTCTGGATGCCGACGGCCTTCTTGATCAGGATCGTCGCCGGCGGCGTCTTCATGATGAAGGTGAAGCTCTTGTCCGCGAAGGCGGTGATCACCACGGGGATCGGCAGGCCCGGTTCCAGTTCCTGGGTCTTGGCGTTGAACGCCTTGCAGAATTCCATGATGTTGAGACCGCGCTGACCCAGGGCAGGGCCGATGGGCGGCGACGGGTTGGCCTTGCCGGCCGGTACTTGCAGCTTGATATAGCCGATGATCTTCTTTGCCATGATGGCGTCCTTTCAAACTTGAGTCGTAACGCACTTTCGGCCGCATAGCGGCCTAGCAGCGCTCCTCTTGCCGGTTTTAGGCCCCGGTCAGGCCTTCTCCACCTGGGAGAAATCCAGTTCCACGGGGGTCGGGCGACCGAAGATGGTCACGGATACCCGCAGCTTGCTCTTGTCGTAGTTGACTTCCTCGACCATGCCGTTGAAGTCGGTGAAGGGGCCGTCGGTGACCCGCACCAGCTCGCCCGATTCGAAGGTGATCTTCGGCTTCGGCTTTTCCACGCCGTCCTGCATCTGCTGGAGGATGGCCTGGACCTCGCGCTCCGAGATCGGCGCCGGCCGGTTGGCGGTGCCGCCGACGAAGCCGGTCACCTTGGCGGTGCTCTTGACCAGGTGCCAGGAGGCGTCGTTCATCTCCATCTGGACCAGGACATAGCCGGGAAAGAACTTGCGCTCGGAGGTGCGTTTCTGCCCCCCCTTCATCTCCACCACTTCTTCCACGGGCACCAGGATCTCGCCGAACTGATCCTCCATACCGGCACGCTCGATACGCTCCTTGAGGGCACGCATGACACTCTTCTCAAAGCCCGAATAGGCATGCACCACGTACCATTGCATCGCCATCACTCGCTCCTGCCCATGACCAGCTTGACCAGCCAGAACAGGCCGCTGTCCACCAACCACAGAAAAATTGCCATGACCAGAACGAACAGGATCACAATCCCGGTCATCTGCACGGTTTCCTTGCGGGTCGGCCAGACGACCTTGCGCGCTTCGGCCACGGACTCCTGGCTGAAGCCATAAAAGGCCTTCCCCGGCGCCGTCATATAACCCACGCCAGCGGCGACAGCCACTCCGGCCAGCACGGACAATACCCGCACCACCGTCGGACTACCCGACAGCAGGTAAAAACCAGCAATCCCGAGCGCCACCATCAGGAAGGCAACCACGAGCTTGATTTTGTCGGCCATGACTATCGCTAATCTTTATAAGAGTGGCAGGGGCAGAGGGAATCGAACCCCCAACCTTCGGTTTTGGAGACCGACGCTCTGCCAATTGAGCTATGCCCCTGCGGCAGAGACACCAAGGCGTCCCGCACTGCGGGACGCCTCGTTGCTTACACGTTAAACCTTTTTACTCGACGACCTTGGCGACGACGCCGGCGCCGACGGTACGACCGCCTTCACGGATGGCGAAGCGCAGACCTTCTTCCATGGCGATCGGGGCGATCAGGCTGGCCGTGATCGACACGTTGTCGCCAGGCATCACCATCT
>JAQTLU010000038.1 GCA_028714735.1 Gallionellaceae bacterium
CCTTGGCCTTTGCGTCTGATCTGGTGTTGTTGAATCGAGGCAACGCATTTTCCGTCATTGGGCCTGGAACCATCAATCGAATTGACAATGGAGCGGGTGTCTCGGACGGCACGGTGATACGCCTGTTCGCGCCCGTTGGCACGCCGGGCTTTGTGATCGCTAATGCCGGTGCTGCTCACTCGGGAACGTTGCACGCGATTTTGACCGCGTCCGGCGCCGATACGACGGTGGGTCCCGGTCAGTGCATGACCCTGATTTTTGCCGGTGTCGCTAACGGCTGGTTGGAGGCGAGCATGGACCGGCCGGCCCCTCCGGTGTTTTCGCCGCTATTGGCGATCAAGTCCGACACGTTCACGATGTCGAGCGCGACGTGGGCGGATATCCCTGGGCTCGGACTCTCCGCGTCCATGCCCGTTGGCGCTAACACCGCGTTTTTGGAGATGTTCGTGAACGGTTGCGGCGACGGCGCGGCCTACGGAAATTTGCGGTTTGTCGTGGACGGGGTTCCCGTCGGTGTTGGCACGGGAACTGGTTCGCGAATACCTGTGTCCGCGCGCCTCGCTCCCGACAACGATAATTTTACGATCAACAGTGTGTCAGCGAAGGCCGCGTACGCTCCCGGCGACCACGCCCCGCACGCGTATTCCGTGCAGATCATGAATCCCACGGCGCCGGCCGCTGTGCACATCAATCGTTCGAGCGATGACGGCAACAACGCAATTCAAGCCCGCGCGATATCGACACTCTCCGTTCAGTTTTACTTTTAGGACACAAAGAAAATGAACATCCTCGCTGCTTGGAACGGTGCTCGCATCTTCTTCCGCCGCCTTGGCGTCGTGGCGGGATCCGTGTCGGGCGCCGCCGTGGCGCTCGCTGCGGCGGGCGTCGCGCTCCCGGTATCGCTCCCGGTAATCGCGGCCGTCGCCGCCGCGATCGGCGCTGTGTCCGGGGCGTTGACGGTGGATCTGCCGCGCGAGGTTTGGACCCCCGAGCAGCGCGCGGCCAAGCTTGGGACGACCCCCGTCGTCTATCATGATGAGGACGCGACACCGCCGCGCCCGCCGCGTGGCTGACGATGCTGGCGTGGTGCCTGGGCCAGGCGTTTACCGCGATCTTGTACGCGGTCTCTATGATGTCGCGGCCGGTCTGGCGCAAGCTTCGGTTGAGTTTCGCCAGTTCGCCCAAGAGCTTGCGCTGGCCCGAACGCTATCCACCGACTTCGCCCGGCGGGTAGCGGCCGCGTTCGCGGCGGTAGGCGGCGGGGCTGCTAGCCAGGCCGACGCATGGGCAGCGGCCGCCGAGCGGCGTAAAACCTAGTCTGGGGATTTACGCCACGCTGTGGCGCTTTGGCTGTAGCATTTTGGTGCGTCTCGCCTTCGGCCGGCGCGTCGTCGCGTGTTTTTGACGCTGGCACGGCTCGTGCTATATCTTCGCCTGGCGTCTTTGATGGACGCCGCGCCAATGAGACGCCAGTTTCACAATGATCCTACTCCACGCGTGGTCGCCCCTGGCGTTCTCCTGCGCGCGGAGCATCAACGCGGGCGCCTCGGCCGCGAGGAAATCCGGGGCATTATGGCGGCGGAAAAATCCCCGAAGAGGAGAAGCGACATGGAAAGCGTAGAAAAGATGGCGCGTATGAAAGCCCAAAAAATCATGGAGTACCGCGATCTGGGCCTGGAATTGCGCGCGGCGCGCGATCTGTACGATGTCGAGGATGTGTTTTCCGACGACGTGCAATCGCTGATAGATCGCCGTTCGTCGGGTTTCGATTCGCGCGTCGCGCTGAACGTCGATGTTCTGGTGCCGCTGGCGCACAAGCTCCGTCGTCTCCGCGATCTTGAGCGCGCCCGCGACGCTTTTGCTGTGAGTAAATCGATTGCGCGTCGGGAGCGTCGGTAAAAAACCAAGGAGAACGAACATGACGATTCTGGAACAGTTGAAAAACGCGATCGAGGCACTCGTAACCGCCGAAGAGGCGTGGTTGACACTGCCGGAGGGGGAGGACGCGGAGGCAAAGGTCGCGATAGACGCCGCACATGACGAGGTCAAGCGTCTGCGCAAGGCGCTGCGCGAGTCTGACTGTCCGCGTCCGTGGACGGTCCAGGTGGATGGCGGGGAGGGCGGCCAGTGGACTGTGACAGCTGCATCCGCACGCGAGGCGCTGGATGACGTGTGTGCGCGGTATCCGGAGGCGCAAGGGACGATCTATGTCGATGTCGAGGTCACGTGCGAGATCACGGGCGAGGAGGATGCGCGCACTGTGACGCTCGATGAGGAAGAGCCCGAATGCACGTCAGATGAACTTTCGCGACGTGGGGCGCGCGCCGTGACGCTCGACTAGGCCGAACCAGCGTGAGTCGTCCAACTCCTGTCTTGGCCGGTGGCCGCTGGCGCCTGGATCTGCGTCGGCCATGGCGTCTCGGTCAGTACGTGCTCTCTACGCCACCGCGCCCGGAACTTCTCATCGACGCGGTCCATGAGGCGCGCGACATCTTGGAGCGCGAGCGAGCGTCGCGCGTCTCGCCGCAGATCGTCCTTGCGTTCGATGCCGCGTCCGTGCGCCTGTCCGTCGTGATCGCGGAGTTGCGCGCGGCACGCGAGCGTGAGCGTCTGTCTCCGGACACCGCTCGTTACGTCGCTCAGTACCTCGCGGCTGTGGATCGCGAACTGGGTCACGTGCTCGTGTCCGCGTTCGAGCCACCGCCCGGCGACGATCTGTTGCTCGATTACCGTAACCGCCTCGTCGATCATGGCCATTCCCCGCGCACGCGGCGAAATCGCCTGTGCGTCGTGATGCAGGTGTTGCGCCTCGCGCGCAAGACGGGCCGTTTGCGCGCGTCGCCGGAGAAGCCTCCGGCGACCGTCGGCGGCGAGGTGATGTCGATCCCGCGCTGGCAGTGGTACACCGAACACGACTTTCGCCACCTGCGCGACAACGTCGGATCGTTCGTCGATGGTCCTGGTCGTGCGAATCGTCCGCGCTCCGCGCGTTGGAACGACTACGTCGCGCGTCGCCGCCTCTATCTGTCGATCGCGTACTACACCGGCATGCACACGCGCGACGTGGATGGCGTCACGGATGAGTTTCTTTCCGTCGATGTGGGCGCCTTCCTTCGGCGCAACACCAAGTCGGCCGCGTGCGTCCCGGAGGCGATGTTGACCATGCCCGAGCAGCTCCGCCTCGATTGCCTCGCCGAGCTGGCGCGTCTCGGCCGGCCTTGGCGCGCGGGTGAGCTGCCGGCCGGTGGCCCGTGGCCGTCGGTCGCGCGTGTCTTGCAGCGCGCGGCCGCGCGCCTCGGGTTGCCGCCGGTCAACATGCGCATCCTGCGCCGCTCGTGCGTCCGCGAGCTGGCGCTGCGTGGTTGGTCGGAGCGCGACTGCGCGGAATATCTCGGTCACGCGGATCACACCATGATCCGCACGGTGTACCTCCGCGTGCCCGTGATGACACGGTCGCCCGTCATGGTGCCGTGGACGGTGGCGGGAATTCGCACGGCAACCGGCACCGTCACGCCGCTTCGCGCGGGACACCGCGCGGCACCGCTGCATCTTCTTGTCGATTCTGATGGGAACCCTGGCAGGGTTCCCAAACCCTCCCGCGACGAGCTACGGCGGGCTAAGCCCGCCTCCGCTCACGCGGCCGATGGGTGCGCTTCGGGTGTCGGATCGGGGTTGAAACTCACCGTGGACTCACACAAAACAGCGAAAGGCGGGCCGTAACCATGGGGAATCACGTCGCGAAAGCAGGTACCGAGGGTTCGAATCCCTCTCTCTCCTCTCAGAAAAGCCAAGCAACATCGGCGCCTTACGGCGCTGACACTGAACATGTTCAGTGCAAACTCACACGGCACTCACACGATCCGGCGCTCGATCCGGCACCGCCGAGTGTCGCTGATCCTGTGTCGGCGTCCGAGGCTGACGGTGCCGAAAACCCGGTCTCGTCGCGTGCTCCGTCACCGGCGCTAGCTGGCCTCCTGGACAACGTGCGCGTGTATCCGACGATATCTAACGGCGTCGTCGGTTGGTGGTGCGAAGTGTTTAGCGAGGCGCTGGCGGGCGCGGTGTCGCGAGATATGCTCTATGCCGCTGGGCCGTTTCGGGGTCCGCGTGGTGCGTGGCTGGCTCGCGAAGCAGCGCTCGGCTATATCGCTCACGGCGATCTGTTGGATCAATCGGATGATCCGCCCGAAATGGATGATCCGCTCGAAGCATTGTGGGGCGCGGCGCTGCCAACCACGACGCACGTGGCGCTTGAGACTTTCCTGCTCGACTACGAGCGCCACTGGAACGGTGTCGCGGAGGATTCCGCCCTCGAACCCGTGACGGTCGCGTTGTGCAAGCACCTGATGGATCAATGCCTGTGTGAAATCTTCGCAATGCTGCGCGGGTTCCTGACCCAGGGCCATGCGTCACGCGGCGTCTTCGAACGTTTGTCCCGCTCTGTCGGGATCCGCTGGAATGCCTTGTTGGGGGATTCGTTGCTCACGCGCATGACGGTCGCGGTGTGTCGGGAAGTGGCCCGTCGGAACATCTGCCAAGTCTTCGCGGCGCTGCCAAAGGTGCTCTCATGATCCCTTCGGTGGAGGGCCGTCGGCGGGGTAGGCGGTTTTTGCGTCGCCTGCGCCCGTTCGTAGTTCAGGCGATGGCGAAGACGGAGACCGCCGCGCTTATCCGTCGCGCCCGTCGCCGCCAGTGGATCGCGTTCGCCATGGCGGTGGTCGCCCTGGGGGTGATGGTGCTGACGCTCGTGGGCTGTGGGGACGCGTCGGGTAATCTCGACGCTGGCGCGCTGGCGCGTCGAGGTCTGATCCCGGCGGGCCTCGTCGGTGCCGCCGCTTTCGTGGCTGACGCGGGGGTAGCGGTGTCGGATGCTAGTGCGGCGCCACCTGACGCTGTCGCATCGGACGCGGCGCGTGTGCCTCCCTCGTGTCCCGATCTAGGCTTCGTCCCGGTCAGCGGGGATCGGTGTTCGGGCCGGTGTTGGACCTGTCATGGCCTGGCGACTTCGCCGTTGCCACCGCCGGGCGGCTGCGTCTCGATGACTCCCGTCGAAAAAATCGTGTGCGTGCGCGATTGCTCGCAGTGCCAGGCGGTGGCGCCATGAACCCGGAATTTCCCGCGAATGCTCAACCGTTCGTGGCCGCTCACGACATCGTGGCCGTGACGATGCTGTCCTACGACTGGCCGACGGCGTGTTTTGCGCTTCGCTCTATGGCGAAGCTTGCGGATCGCATCGTCGTGGGCGTCGAGCGTAATCGATTGTTGTGGTGGGTGGATCGCACCTTCGCGCTTCCGCAGAATTGGGAGGCGTGCGTGCGTGCGGCGGCGGAGCCGCGTTCTGTGCGCATCGTCGAATATGACCGCGATCCGCGCACGCGCGCGCCTGGCCACACTGAGCACGATCGTGACTGGGCGGAAGGCGATCTTCGCTCGGCGCTCTCGGCTATCGCGGGGCATTCGGCGCGTGGCGCGCCGTCTTGGGTCGTTCACCTGGATTGTGACGAAGTGCTAGTCGAGCCCGAGCGCCTTCGGTCCTGGTTACATTCCTTGCCACAGGGATCTATGACGTCCGTGATCTCGGCTCCGTGGTTCGACACGGTCCTGAAGGTCGTTGGCGATGTCGCGGTGGTCGCGAGCCCACCCCCCGCTGTGCGCATGGACCTTGTGGTGTCCGGCGCTGGCCAACACTTGAACTCCGGGCGCATGGTGTCGCCTCACTTGCGCCGCATTTACTGCGATTTCGCGAAGATCATGCATTGGAAGTTCGTGAACAACGTCTTTTCGGGATCGTTGAAGCTGGCGTCGGCGGTGCCCTACCACGGATCCGACGAGGAGCGCCTATTGGCGTTCCTGGCTTCTCTCGATCCGGCGACCTGTGCGGCCCTTGTGGATCCGTTCCCATACGGCGATGGCGTCTCGTGGCACACGCTGCGCGCGGTGCCGCTCGCGGAAGTTCCGGGTGGCGTGCCGCCCGTCGTTCTTGCCGCCGCTCTTGAAGAGGAAGAGCGGCCGTGAGGCGTCTCGTGTTCGAGGTCGACGGCGCGGCGGATCTCGTGCTGCGTGTTCGTCCGGGTGATCTCGATTGTGTGGTCGCCGCCGTCGCGCGCTTCCGCGAACTGATCCGGGAGGCGATCCGTCGCGGTGGTTGCCGCTCGTTCGTGGTTGGAATACATGAAGAGGGCGCGGCATGTGACCATGAGGTGCGGCGTGACTGACGGAGGCGAATCCGTGTCCAACCACGCTTACCGGGCACGCTGCCTGCCGCGAAGGCCGCTCGCGAGCAGCTCCGGCGAGCCATCGCGGAGGTGCGGCGCCACCGCGTCTCTGTTGAGCGACTGGGTGAGGCGCGAAAAGCTTGCCTCGAAATGTTGGGTGGGGCCGAGGAGGCGCGTGATGTCGCGGGAGACGCGGTGGCATCGTCTCCCGATTCCCCCGTGGTGGCGGAAGAGTATGCCCTGGCCGTCGAGCGTGTTCGCGCCGCTCGCGAAAACCTGCGCGGCGCTGGCCTCGCGCTCAAGATCGCGCGTAAGGAGCTTTCTGGGGCGGAGGCGGAGCGTGAGCGTGTCGATGACGATGTCCTTGCCGTGCGCGGGGGGCGTCGGTGAGCCGTCAACTGCCGCTCGTGCGGCAAGCGCCTCGCGTCGATCCGGAGTCCGGCTTGTGTCACGTCGATTGCGAGTGCCCGCGTTGCGAGAATGGTCATCGCCCTACAATGTATCAGCGGTGGCTTGCGGCCGAAGCGCGGCGCCGTCTCGCGGATGCCGCGCGTGTCGCTCGCGAGTTGGGCGCCGTCGAGGTGCGCTCGGATGTGAAGGCGGAAATGAAGCGCCAGCGCGCGGCGGAAAAATTCGAGGCGGCGCGACGGGACACTGAAGCTCGTGCGCGCGCCGTGCGTGAGATGCAAGCTCGCGCGCGGGCTCTGACGGATTCGGAAGTACGGGAGCTTAGGGCAATGTTCAAAATCGGAAAGGCAGGGAAACCATGATTTCGACGCAACAACTGGTTTTGATGATCGACGCTTTGGTCGATGAGCACGAGGGGAGCCTGGAGCCAATCGCGCGCGTGGTGATGCGTGAGGCGCGTTTGCGCCTGTGTGCCTTGGGCAACATAAACCCGATGACTCTCAGTCTCCGGGAGACCACCCATCCTATGCTTGCATTCGGTGAAGGGGTGGATGTGGCCGCGCGTCGATCCGAAGGTGCGGCGGGGAGTACGCGCCACCGTCACGTCTGGGTCGATGGCGCGTGCGCGGCTTTTGCTGGCTGTACGGCTAAGCCGCGTGGCCGTCGAAAACCGGCGGTGACGCCGTGAGGGCGGCGATCTATTTGCGCGTGTCGTCGGCGAACGGGCGCCAGGATGAGCAAAACCAGGAGCCAGATTGTTCGCGCCTGTGCGCCGCGCGCGGCTGGGAGGCTGTCGTGTTTTGTGAGCGACAGTCTGCGGTCAAGCATCGTCCGGAGTGGCGCTCGGTGTGCGAAGAGGCTCGGCTGGGGCGTGTCGGCGCCGTGGTCTTCTGGTCGCTGGATCGTGTCGGGCGCAATCGCGTGCAAGTCGCCCACGACTTGGCGGACCTTTTTCGTTGGGGTGTGCAGGTGGCATCGGTGAAGGAATCGTGGGTTGAACAAATGCAGGGACCGTTTCGCGATCTGATGATCCAGATCGTGGCGTGGTTCGCGGAGGGCGAGCGCGCCCGGCTCATCGAGCGCACGCGCGCTGGCCTTGCGCGTGCTGTCGCCAAAGGCGTGCGCCTGGGTCGCCGTCCGGCTGACGCTGGCAGTTTGCAGCGTGCCTTAGAGCTGGTGCGCATGGGTCGCACGCCCGGCCAGGCCGCGCACCTAACCGGGCTCGGTAGAACCACGATCAGGGAATACGTGGCGAAAATGGGTGTCGTCCGCGCCCCGGGCGAACCCACGGTTTTGCGCGGTCACCGACCATGAGAAAACCTGTGGCGGCAGTCGGTCGATTTACGCCAGGTGGCGGCGTCACCAGTCGCGCGTCGGAGCGCGAGCGCGCGGCGGGGGTGGTGCGCGTCCGTCGCGGCACCCTGCCGTTGTGCCTGTGCGATTCGTGTTGCGCGGTAATGCCGCAACGTCTTGCATTCCGGCCCGGTGCGCGTAGACGTTTGGTGGATGGCAAAACAGCTGAGGCGACGAAAGAAGAACGGTAAGCACATCGGGAGCTGGCTCTATGGCGGGGTGAACTTGGACACCCAGGACGCGCGTCTTGCGCGCTCTCGCGCCAAGTTGGTGGACGCGGGAAAGTGGCCGCCGGAGGACGCGGCGGCCGCCGAAATGGCCGAATCGCTCCGTCTCGACGGCGCGTCCGTCGATCCGATTCCGGCTGATCCTGCGCCGTCGCCGCCACCGTCGGAGCCATCGGTTCCGTTCGTGGAGAATCTTGCGGATGGTGTTGCGGCTGCGGCCGCTGAGGCTGCCGGCGCGGCACCGGCTGACGGCGCCGCGCCGATCGATCCGGAGGTCGTCGCTAGCGCTATCGATCCCGATAAGCTGGCCGCGCCCGTGGTCGATGTGATGTTTCGCATCCAGGCGGCCGTCATAAAGTTCGCGCACCGACGCGCGACGAAAGACCGCGATCCACCGACGCGCCTGGAAATACCGCCGGTGCCGCCGGACAACTTTGGTCATCAGATCATGTGCTCGGCGATGGCCGCGCAGTTGAAAATTTGGTTTGCCGACATGAACCCGACGCCCGCGCAAGTGATCTGCGCGGGCATGGCCATCGGCGCCGTCTTCCAAATGCAGAATGCGACCGAGGTGATCGAGGTGAAGGCGCCAGCTACTTCGGCGTCGTGACGTGTCCGAACGATCCGGATCATTACCGCCGGTGCCTCACGGGCGAGAAGCGGTGTCCGGTTTGCACGCGCCCGTTTCCGGCGGATCTGGCGAGTCGGGCGGGACGGTGCCCCCCGTGCGAGGTCTTCCACCGGTGCGTGTTGAAAAACGCGCGGGCCAGGCGTTACCGTCGAGGGCGCAGGGAAACCGCGCGTCGGGTGATGCAGCTCTTGGAGCGGTTCTTGCGCCATTGTCTGACTCGGGAGACGCGATCCGCGTCGGCGTCCTCGGCGATACGGGATGCGGCAAAACGGAGGCGTGCAAAAAAATCATCGACGGCTACCTAGCGCGTAGTGCGGGGCCGGTGTTGATCCGCGATTGCAAGGGTCGCCGTGCGGCGTACGAGGGACAGGAGTTTCGCGACGTGGGCGATCTGGCCGCGCGCCGTCCGTCGCCAGTTTCGCGCGTCTACGTGCTACGTGGCGATCTGTTCGCGGGCATCGGGGTAGATCCGGAGTCCGTCGCGGAGGCGCAATGGCGCTTGGCTGCGCGTAACATCCCGTCCCTGGTGTTGTTTGATGAGCTGGCCGACGCGGCGGACAACGGTAGGTGGCGGTCTAGGCCGTCGGCGATCGATCGTGCATTTGGCCAGGGCCGCGCCGTGGGCGCGTCGGTGGCGTGGGGCACCCAGTCGCCGCAGAACGTGCCGAGGTCTGCATTCGAGCAGTCGTCGTACATCATGTGTTTCCGTCTAGATGGTCTCGGTCTGAATTGCCTCGATGATCGTAACTACCTGACGGGCGATGGCGTCGCCGACGTGATCCGAGCGCTTCCAGGTGACGACGTGCCGCATGCGGAGCGCGGATGGTTCGTGTTGCTTCGGCGCGGGCGGCAGTGGGATCGCCGTCTGTACCGTTTCGCGCTCTAGCCCTGCGCGCGCATCGCTGCCTCTCTTCCGTCGAGTGCCAGCGCAAATGTTTGGTACGCGCTTCTGGTCGCGGTCGCGTTCATGGTCGCTGAACCGGGCGCGCTTTGCGTCCTCCACGGGAGATCCGAATATGAAACACGTCATCACGGGCTTGGTTACGGCAGCTATCGCGATTGGCGCGGTCGCGCTTCTGAACCGCGTCGCCATCGGCCGCAAGATTCTGGGCTCGTAACATGTCGATGCTGCGTAACCATGCCGGGGTGCGACCTTGGCAATTAAAAGGCCCTCAGGGCCAGGTCGTCAACATCACGCAAGGACAGCCCGTCCAGTTTGATCTCGACGACATCCCGATCACCACGTCGGGAAAGATCCCGAACTACTTGTTGGGAATCATCGTCACCCTGACCGGAAGCCTGGTCACGACTGCCACCCTGACCACCAACACGCCAGTCTACTGGGATCGCTTGCTGGGTTTGATTCTGCGCTCCGTCCAGGTGCAAAACTGTTGGCACGGCACGCCGATTTCCCAGAATCACGTCCTCGGCGAATATCTCGACTGGATCGAATATTTCGGCTTGGGCGGCGAGCATTTCTCCCGTCGCGGGGGGCCGTCGCCGCTCGTTGCCGGAACGATGCCGTTCAAGCGGGATTTCTTCCTGCCGCTCATGAATGGCTTTAGCAAAAAGCCGCACCACAGTGCCCAGTTGGCGTTGTTCTACAAAAAGGGGCAATTGATCCTGAACACACAACTTGCGTCGGTGCTGACGGCGTTCTCGTCGCTGGCCACGTTCACGGGTTTGCAGGTCCAAGCGTCGGCCGTACTGTTGCCCGATCCGGAGATCCGGCTGGCTCCCGGCATAGAGCTGATCGACTATCAGACGCCATTCGCCGCGAACAACGACGCGGTCGAGCTGCGCGGGCTGGGTAACGCCAGCACGCTCGACGGCTGCGAAACCGATGCCGCTTTCGATCTGTTGGTTTGGCTGACCCAGTTGAACGGACAACCTGGCGCATCCACGGCGGAGCGGATCACCAGGATCGGAATGCCGTTCCGGGACGTGTATCAGACCACGCACACGGAATCGGTGATCGAGCCGTTCATTCATGCCATGGGCGGTCGTCGTAGCGTCGGATCCGTACAGGACTTCAACGCCGTGGCGCCGAACTTAACGGACTTCGCGGGCTTTCCGTTTACGGACGGTTTCACGCCCGTCAACACTTCGCGCGCGGAGGCGTATAAGGGCCTATTGATGGTCGGTCTCGGCATTTGGCCCAGTCTGGACGGCGAGGCGAGCAAGCTCCAAACACTCTCGGGCACCGAAACCTATTACCTGTCCCTCGCGGCGGGCGGCCAAGGTGGCTCTCACCACACCTTCGCGCGGCAGTTCAAGAGCTGGACCCCCGCCAAGATTGCCGACGCCAAGGATGAAATCCTGCGTGCGGGTTTGCAGCGCGGCCTCTATCCCGGTGGAACGGTGTTCGACTGGGATGTGAAAACCATCAATAAGCAGAACCCCGAGGAAATCTCGGCGAAGAAGCAACGCTACTTTCCGCTGCGTCTCGTCGCGAAAGGCTAACCACCATGAGCACTGGGGCAGTGATCGGGATCGTGGTCGGCGTCGCCGCCGTCGGTGGCGGGGTGATCTGGTACATGCATCGCCGCCAGGCGGCCGCGTCCAGCTTGCCCATCACGCCGATGGCGCCAGCGCCCACGGCGAAGTCGTCCGGCAAGTCATCCGTGGGCGCGATTCTGTCGCGCCTCGGCGGAAAGGCGCTCAAGGAAGGCGCTAAGCTCGCCGTGATGGGGCCAGTGGCCTATCAGGCGGACGCCGCGCAACGGGCACTCAAGAGCGTGGCATAAATGTCTGGCGGTCTCGTTGCGGGCCTTGCGCTCGCGGGCGTGGCCGTCGTGGGCGGTGGGGCCTACCTGCTCACGCGGCGCCCGTCGGGTTCGCAGCCGATGTATCAGGCCGCCGAAGCGGCGTCGGATCCCTCGACACTCGCGGATATCGCCGCGCTCGGCGGTCTGGCGCTGCCGTACATCGGTCGTGGCATCGTGGCGGGTGGCAAGGCGATCTATGGCGCTGGCAAGTTCGCGCAGACGACGATCTTGACGGGCGGTCTGAACATCGCCGCGCCCGCCGCTGCGAAGGCGGCCGGAAAGGCGCTGAGCGCAACCGGGCACGTGGTCGGGAAGTTGAAATTCTGGTGAACCATGGCGACCGACGCACAATTGACCCAGATCGTTCGCGCACTGAACACGGTTAAAACCGTCGGCGCCGCGCGCGCGGCCGGGAACCGCGCCTATAACGACACGGTCGCCGCCGCGTCGATGCTTGGTCTGCGCGCATCTGTTGGCGGTGGCGACGCCCAGCGCCGCGCCTTAGCAAATGCGGGCGTGTCCATCCAGCGCGAGCTTGCAGCATTCGCGGGCGCGCCCGACGGCCAGGCGGTGGGCGGCTCGTGGTCATCGTTGCGCTCCGCGATCAATAAGGCGTACGTCGAGATTGCGGGAGCTGAGGCGCTGGCGTCGGCGTCGGCCAACACGCCGCTCGACGTTGCGGCCATAAACAAGATCCTTGGCGACTCGGCGCAGTGGTGGGTCAGTTACGGCTCGGAGCTGGCCAAGGAACCGAACGTGATCGCGCGCGCTGGGAAGGTCGTGGGCGGTGCCGTCGGCGTGGGCATCCACGCGGCTGCGAACATCACCAAGCCGATTTTGCACGAGGCATCCGGGCTAGTGACGGGTGTTCTGGGATCCGTGTGGCCGCTCCTGCTCATCGGCGGTGTGGTCCTGGTCGTCGTCGTCGTCGTCGCGGTAAAGGTGAAATGAACGAATTTCCAGATAGACGCCCGAACGGCTTCGTGGCCGGCGTCAACATGGCTTTCCATCGACACACGCCCAAGCCGGTGGATCTGGCGACGTTCCACGCCTTCGGCGGGCCGTTGCAGGCTGGCGATGCAAATTTCGTTGTGCCGACGCCCGACGCGCGTTGTCGCACCAAAATCAGCGTCGTCTTTTCCGCTGACGTGGGCGGTGCCGCGCCCGCCGTGGCCGATCCGATGCTGGCGTCATTACCAGCCGGCAACACCCTGTGGCTGGTGTATCGCGAGTTGTCCGGCTCCGGGACGCGTACCCCCGTGCGAAACCTCGCGGGCACGCGCGCGGCGCCGCTCGCGATCCCCACCGACGCGGGCCTGTGGGGTTACGAGGACCAGATTGAGACGGCTGGCGACGAGGTGTTTGGAAAACTGCATCTTGTGCCGCTGGGATACATCGGCCGCGTGCAATTGCGCGTCCGCTACGCCGCAATGGAACCCATGTCACAGGCGGAATGGTCGAATCTCGTGGACAAGGCCATCCCGTGGGGCGGCCCGGTGTTGCAGATGGCGGCGCTGCTTGACGGTTAACCCATGCCCCTGGTGCTTGTGCTGCTTGGGATCGGCGCCGTGGTCGCGGTGGCCGTGATTGCCACCGCTGGCGGCTCCGGCACCGCCGGCCCCGATGGCGTGGTCCGCGCCGATCCGAAATTGCTCGCGCAAAAGTCGGGCGCGGGCATCGATGTCTATGCGCTCGCGCGGATGATCTCGTCCGAGGCTGGTGGCGCGTCGGAGCAGGCAAAAATCGCCATCGCCTGGACGGCCGTCAATGAGGCGCGTCGGCGCAAGGTGACGATATCCGGCTTGTTGCTGGCTGGTCATACGCGCAAGGGCGCGCCGTCGTCGAGCGCTGGTTTTTTTGGCGCGCAGAAAACCGGAAAGTATGCGACCACCGCGCACGAAGCCACGGCCGTCGATCTGGCAATCGCACGCAAGGTGTACGGTGGCGTGGTGGCGGATCCGACGGGAGGCGCGACACAATTCGATTCGCCGCGATCGCAGATCGTGGGTGTGGCCGGTAACACCAAGACGGCCGCGCAGGTCGCAGCGGAGCGCTCCGCGCATTCTGATCTCGTCGTGGCGTCAGGTGTCGATCCGAACGTGTTTCGGTTTTGGCGTCCGAGGTCGGCGTGAAGCGCGGTCCACAGTCGCAATACCCGATCGTCGATGGGCTGACCCCCGTCTTTGTCGAGGCGGGCGCGGATCCGACTGTAGCGCCGGGGCTCGATCTGCCGCCGGGGAGCTATTGCAAGTTCGGGTCGCTATACTACTGGAAAACAGACGTTGCCGCGACGGCGTGGCAATTGATGCCGTTCGGCGCTGGTGCCGTGCCATCGCCTGCTACCGTCAAACCTCCCGCTGAGTCGGCTAGTAGTGATGGCGGGGGGCCGGGGGTGTTGCTTCCGTACGCGCGCGAGGATCACCAACATCCGACGCGCCTGCCAGGCCTCCTGAATTTTGGTGACGATGGCTCGGTTAACGGTCGGACGTTTGTGCAGAATATGCTTCAGCAACGGCTTTACGGTGCCTTGGCCTTTGCGTCTGATCTGGTGTTGTTGAATCGAGGCAACGCATTTTCCGTCATTGGGCCTGGAACCATCAATCGAATTGACAATGGAGCGGGTGTCTCGGACGGCACGGTGATACGCCTGTT
>JAQTLU010000039.1 GCA_028714735.1 Gallionellaceae bacterium
CTTCCCGAACAGGACCGTGAAACGCTCCCGCGCCGATGATAGTGCCCATTACGGGTGTGAAAGTAGGTCATCGCCAGACTCCTTACCCAAAAAAGCCCACCCTCAAGGTGGGCTTTTTTATTTGGCCAAGCGCTTCGTGGCTCGGTTTACAATGACCTGACGTAACCGAGAGGAGCACCCAATTGGACCAACAAGAACTTTCCAAAGAGCAGCAGATCATGCGCGCCATGCGCAAGACCCTGACCTCGATCGTACGAGATTGTGCGCCGCGGGACGGCCAGCCCAGCCCGCTGGCTGAGCCGACGGTGGAAAACATTCGCATGTGCCTGGGCATGATCTCGGCCCGCGAGGCGGAACTGGCCGAGTCCCTGGGGCTGGCGCGGAATGAACGGCCGCATTACTCGGACGAGCCGCCCGCTGCCGAGGTGCTGCAGTTCGTCGCGCCGACAGGCCGCAAGGATAATTGATGGCCGAGGCCATCACCAGCCTGATCGGTGATGATGCGGCCGGGATCGTCAATACGGGGCCGGTGGTGATCTATGCGCCCGGCGGGCGTAAGAAAAAGCGCTTCCCGGGAAACTGCGTGACCCCCCACCCGAGCGAAGAGGCCGCGCTGGCGGCGGCACGCCCCGACGAGGGCTACCATGCCGCCATCGCCAGCGGACCGTCACGGTCTTCCGAAGGTTTCCAGCTTTACTATCTGCTGCGCTGGCTGGATTGAAAGGGTTGCCATGAGTGACGCACTCGACTATCTGCTCAAGGTGCGCGGTGACGCGCTGGGCCACTATTTCAAGTTTCTCAAGGATGCCGGCAAGCATCTCGATCCCAAGACGCGCAACCTGATCTCGGTCATCACCAAGGTGGACGCGCAGACCGAGGCCGGCTTCAGGCAATACCTGACGCGGGCCTTACGCGAGGGCTGTACGCCGATGGAGGTGGTGGATGCCTTGTTGATGGCCTTCCCGACATTGGGCCTGGCGAAGATCGTCTGGGCGACTGAAATACTCCTGGAGATGGGCCTGCCGGAGTTTTCCCCGGAATTGATCGGCGCGAAACCGGATTGGCATGAAGTAACGCAGATTGAGAACTTTCCAGATGGCGATGTGCGGCGGATTGACTGTGCTCCACGCACTGTGTTCGTGTATCGCCATGGTGCCGAGTTCAAGGTCTACGACTCCCACTGTCCGCATCAGGTGACCAATATTCCGCACCTGGCCCTGGACGGCAAGGAACTGACCTGTCCGAAGCATCAATGGAAATTCGATATCACGACGGGCAAGTGCATCCAGAAAGGCAAGCACCCGCTCAAGTCTTTCGAGACCCGCGTGGATGGCGGCAGCCTGTTCGCCTATTGGTGAGTCAGGCGCATTCGCGCCCGGGTAACAACTGCTTACAACTTGCAACCGGTCGGACACGGGGGGCTTACCGGCTGAGCCTAAAGTGGCATCAACCACGGTGAATTAGCAACGTGGCCTTAGCCCAAAGGAGCAAGTCATGAAAGCCACCCTCAAGACCCTGATCGCCACCACCCTGTTGTCCGGCGCCGTTGTCGCCGGCAGTGCCAGCGCCTTTGACGGCCGCGGCAATCCCGGCTTCGGCAGGTACGACGGTCCCCAAACGCAATACCAGCAGGCCGACCGCTATCAGCGCCCCGACTTCCGTTTTAACGATGAACGCAGCGCGCGCTATATCGACCAGATGCAGGCCCAGCAGCGCCAGCGCATCCAGCAGGGCATCCGCAGTGGCGAACTGACGCCGCGCGAAGCACAGCGCCTGATGGCAGAGCAGCAGCAAATCGAGCGTATGCAACGCAGGTACATGGCCGACAATCGTCTCAATCCGTTCGAGCGGCAACGCCTGATGGCCGAACTGGAAGACGCCAGCCGCAACATCTGGCGCGAGAAGCATGATGCCCAGGCGCGCAACGATTTCCGTCCGCCCTGGTTCGCCTACCGCTGATTAGTTCGACTGTCCGGCGGCCCTTTCCGACTCGGTCAGGGCCGCTTGTGCGGCGGCCAGGCGGGCAATCGGCACCCTCGGTCCGGAACAGGACACATAGGACAGGCCGATCCGGTGACAGAAGCGGATCGACCTGGGATGGCCGCCGTGTTCGCCGCAGATGCCGATCTTCATCTCAGGGCGGGCCGCACGGCCCCAGTTGATGGCGAGTTCCATCAGCCTGCCGACGCCTTTTTCATCGAGCACCTCGAACGGGTTGTCCTGCAGGATATGACTCTGGTTGTACATCGGCAGGAACTTGTTTTCGGCATCTTCGCGTGAGAACGAGAAGGTCGCCTGGGTCAGGTCGTTGGTGCCGAAGGAGAAGAACTCCGCCTCCTCGGCCAGGTTCTCGGCCCGCATGCAGGCACGTACCACCTCCAGCATGGAGCCGAACCGGAACGACAGCGTCACCCCGTGTGTGCGTTCGACATCGGCGTGGATTTCCGCCACCCATGACTTCACCCGCTTCAGTTCCTGCGCGGTACAGACCTGGGGCACCATGATCTCCGGATGTACCTCGACCCCGGCCTTCTGGCATTCTGCCGCCGCCTCCAGGATGGCGCGGATCTGCATGGAATAGATCTCCGGATAGGTCAGCCCCAGGCGTACGCCGCGATGGCCCAGCATCGGATTGACCTCGAACAGCGCGCGCACCTTCTTCAGCATGGCCTCCTTCTTCTGGATCGCCTCGTCGACCAGGGCCGGGTCGGCCGGCAGGTGGACCTGGGGATGGCTGTCACGGGTGCGGTACATGAAATCGACCGCATCGGACAACACCTGCATGCCCAGCAGGGTATCGCGCAGGTGGCGCAGACGATCCAGTTCCTCGACCAGTTGGTTGTCGGATGGCAGGAATTCATGGATGGGTGGATCGAGCAGCCGGATGGTGACCGGACGCGGCGACATGACCTTGAAGATGCCGACGAAATCCTCGCGCTGGATCGGCAGCAGCTTGTTGAGGGCAACCTGGCGATCGGCCGTGGTTTCGGCGACGATCATCTCGACCACGATGGGCAGGCGCTCGGTGGCGTTGAACATCCGTTCGGTGCGGCACAGGCCGATGCCCATGGCGCCGAACTTGAGCGCACGCGCGGCGTCGTGCGGTGTGTCGGCATTGGCCATGACCTTCAGTCTGGCCGTATCGTCGGCCCAGGATAGCAACGTGCCCAGTTCGTCGGAAAACTCGGCCTCGATCATCGCCACCTCGCCGATGTAGACATGGCCGGTGGTGCCGTCGATGGTGATCACCGCGCCCTCGCCGAAGACCTGGTCGCCGACTACGGCCTGGCGGGTATGCACATCGACATGGATGCCCTCGGCGCCAGCGACGCAGGGCTTGCCCATGCCGCGCGCCACCACGGCGGCGTGCGAGGTCTTGCCGCCGCGGCTGGTCAGGATGCCCTGCGAGGCGAAGAAGCCGTGGATGTCCTCCGGCTTGGTCTCCTCGCGCACCAGGATGACCTTTTCGCCGGCCCGGCCCATCTTCTCGGCCCGGTCGGCGTCGAACACGGCGATGCCCGAAGCGGCGCCGGGCGAGGCGGACAGGCCCCTGGCCACCGGCCTGGCCTTGGCCTTGGGGTCGAGACGGGGGAACAGCAGCTGTTCCAGCAGCTCGGGCTGGATACGCATCAGCCCCTGCCGCTTGTCGATCAGGCCGGCCTGGACCATCTCCACCGAGGTGCGTACCAGAGCGGTGGCGTTCATCTTGCCGTTGCGGGTCTGCAGGCAATAGAGCACGCCTTTCTCGATGGTGTACTCGTAGTCCTGAACTTCCTGGTAATGTGCCTCCAGGCGGTCGCGCAGTTCGACCAGTTGCCGGTACAGGTCCGGCATCTCACGCTCCATCTCGGCCACCGGCTTGGGGGTGCGGATGCCGGCCACCACGTCCTCGCCCTGGGCGTTCACCAGGTATTCGCCGAACATGACGTTCTCGCCGGTGCCTGGGTCGCGGGTGAAGCCGACCCCGGTGGCGGAGTCGTCGCCCATGTTGCCGAACACCATGGCCACCACGTTGACCGCGGTACCGTCGGCCATCTCGGGCGTGATCCTGAATTCACGCCGGTAGTCGACCGCGCGCCTGCCCAGCCAGGAGTTGAACACCGCCCTGATGGCAATGGTGAGCTGTTCGTAGGGGTCGGCCGGGAAGGGTTTGCCGGTAACCCGCTCGACCACCTTGAGGAAACGCTCGACGATGTCGGCCAGGTGCACGGCGGAGAGGCCGACGTCGTGCTTGACCCCGGCATCGGCCTTGACCGCCTCGAACTCGATATCGAATTCCTCATCGGGCACCGAGAGCGCCACCTTGCCGAACAACTGGATGAAGCGCCGGTAGGCGTCGTAACCGAAACGCTCGTTGCCGGTCTGGCGGATCAGCCCCTGCAGGGTGTCCTGGTTGAGGCCCAGGTTGAGGATGGTGTCCATCATGCCCGGCATCGACATGGCCGAGCCGGAGCGCACCGAGACCAGGAGCGGGTTGTCGCGGCCGCCGAAGGTCTTGCCGGCCTTTCCCTCGACCGCCGCCATGTGCAGGCGCACCTGTTCCAGGACGCCGTCGGGCAGCCGGTGCTCGGGGTCCTCCAGGCAGGCCAGGCAGGCCTCGGTGGTGATCACGAAGCCGGGCGGCACGTTGAGGCCGATCTGGGTCATCTCGCACAGGTTGGCGCCCTTGCCGCCGAGCAGTTTCTTGTTCTTGCCGTCGCCTTCCGCAAAGGCATAGATCCACTTCTGGCTCATTGTGCCCCCTCCTTTGTTATTGGTCTCCGAAATTGGCCCACCAGAGCAGGCCCATCACCGTCTTGCCCTCGTTGATGCGGCCATCCTTGACCATCTGAATGGCATCGTCGAATGGCACCCGCAGTATCTCCAGGAATTCGTCATGGTCGAGGTTGTCGCCCTCGTGCTTCAGTCCGCGCGCCAGGAAGAAGACCAGACGCTCGTCGGAATAGCCGATACAGGGATACTGGGTGTTGATGTAGCGCCATTCTGCCGCGACATAGCCGGTCTCTTCCAGCAGTTCGCGCTGGGCACAGACCAGTTCGGTCTCGTCGGGGTCGAACTTGCCCGCTGGCAGTTCGAGGAAGTCGCGCCGCAGCGGGTAGCGATGCTGGCGCTCGAGCAGGATGTCGCCGTTGTCGAACATGGGCAGGATCACTGCTGCGCCAGGATGGACCAGATATTCGCGGGTGGATTCCTCGCCGTTGGGCAGGCGCACCCGGTCCAGCTTGGCGTGCAGCAGGCGGCCCTGGTAGACGGTGACGGAATCAATCGTGTGTTCGGTGAGGTCGGCCGGCATGGTGGCAATCGTGACGAAAATCAAAACGGCAGTATAGCCCCGGCTGACGTGGGCCGGCGTCTGGCGGTAGGATGGCGGCTGTGCCTGTGTCGGTCCGGGGGAGGATCGGTCCAGGTCCTTGAACCACCAAGCAGGAGACATCGATGCCCGATACCAAGATTTTGCTGGAAGAGAATGAGATCCCCACCCATTGGTACAACGTGGTGGCCGACATGCCCAACAAGCCGGCGCCGCCGCTGGGGCCGGACGGCAACCCGGTCGGCCCGGACAAGTTGCTGGCCATCTTTCCCATGCCCATCCTCGAGCAGGAAATGTCGGCCGAGCGCTGGATTCCCATCCCCGAACCGGTGCGCGAGGCCTATCGCATGTGGCGGCCGAGTCCGCTGTTCCGTGCCCACCGACTGGAGCAGATGCTGGGCACCCCGGCGAAGATCTACTACAAGTACGAAGGGGTGTCTCCGGCCGGCTCGCACAAGCCCAACACCGCCATCCCGCAGGCCTATTACAACCAGCAGGCCGGCATCAAGCGCATCGCCACCGAGACCGGCGCCGGCCAGTGGGGTTGCAGCATGGCCCTGGCCGGGCGCATGTTCGGCCTGGAGGTGCGGGTCTACATGGTCAAGGTCAGTTACGACCAGAAGCCCTTCCGCCGCTCGATGATGCACACCTGGGGCGCCGAGGTCTTCGCCAGCCCGACCGACATGACCCAGGCCGGCCGCGATGCCCTGGCCATCGACGCCAACTCGCCCGGCAGCCTGGGCATCGCCATCTCCGAGGCGGTGGAGGAGGCGGCGTCCCGGCCCGACACCAACTACGCCCTCGGCTCGGTGCTCAACCACGTCTGCCACCACCAGACCATCATCGGCCTGGAGGCCAAGAAGCAGTTCGACAAGGTGGGCGACTATCCGGACATGGTGTTCGCGGCCTGCGGCGGCGGCTCCAACTTCGCTGGCGCGGCGTTCCCGTTCTTCGCCGACAAGGCGGCCGGCGACAAGCGCGCCGAGAACCTGCGTCTGGTCGCGGTGGAACCGACCTCCTGTCCGACCCTGACCAAGGGCGTCTACACCTACGACTACGGCGACGCCTCCGGCTATACGCCGCTGATGCAGATGTACACCCTGGGCCACGACTTCATGCCGCCCGGCATCCACGCCGGCGGCCTGCGCTACCACGGCGATTCGCCGCTGGTGTCGCAACTGCTCCATGAAGGTCTGATCGAGGCGATGGCGGTGCCGCAACTGGCCACCTTCGAGGCGGGCGTGGCCTTCGCCCAGGCGGAAGGCATCATCCCCGCACCGGAGTCCTGCCACGCCATCCGCGCCTGTATCGACGAGGCCATGCGCTGCAAGGCCACGGGCGAGGCCAAGACGCTGTTCTTCAACCTGTCCGGCCACGGCCACTTCGACATGGCCTCGTACGACAAGTACTTCGCCGGCGAACTGGAGGACTTCGTGTATCCGGAAGAGGCCATCCACAAGGCCCTGGAGCATCTGCCCAAGTTCGGCTGACGCGCCACCCGGAAACAAAAAGGCCGCATCCGAGGATGCGGCCTTTTTCCTGGCGCAGCGGATTACTGGATGTGCAGTTCCACGCGGCGGTTCTCGGCGCGACCTTCTGCCGTCTTGTTGTCGGCGATCGGAGTGCTCTCGCCATAGCCCTTCGAGCTCAGATCCTCGGCGGGCACACCCTTGCTGACGAAGTAATCCATGACCGCCTTGGCGCGATGGTCGGACAACTTGAGGTTATAGGCGTCGCTGCTCTTGCTGTCGGTGTGGCCAGCGACTTCGACCTTCATGCCGGGATAGCGCTTCATGGTGGCGACGGCGTCATCCAGGATCGGGAAGGAGTCGCTGCGCAGCTTGGCAGAGTCGTTGTCGAAGTTGACGCCCTTCAGGATGATGGTGTTGAGCAGGGTGCAGCCCTTGCTGTCGACCTTGTCGCCGGACGGCGTGGTCGGGCATTGGTCGAGCGCGTCGACGACACCGTCATGATCACCGTCGAATTCGCAGCCGCTGGCGTCGACCTTGCGGCCGGCGGGGGTGGTCGGGCAGCGGTCGAGTGCGTCGACGACGCCGTCGCGGTCACCGTCGGATTCGCAACCCTTGGCGTCGACCTTGCGGCCGGCCGGGGTGTCCGGGCAGCGGTCGAGCGCATCGACGACGCCGTCGCGGTCACCGTCGAGTTCGCAACCCTTGGCGTCGACATTGCGGCCGGCCGGGGTGGTCGGGCACTTGTCCTTGTCATCGGTCACGCCGTCATGGTCGCTATCCAGCGGAGCTGCCTTCATCGGGGCCGGGGCCGGTGCCGGTGCCGCGGCAGGGGCCTTGCAGGCGGGGTCGAGCAGTTGCTTGCCGGGACAGCCGATGGTCCGGAACAACTCGTAGCCGGTGGTGAACTTGCTCGGGCTGGCGGCGTTTTCCGGGTTGTAGTAAGGGGCATCGGCGGCTTGGGCGCTGACGATGCCGGCGGCAAACAGGGTGACGCTGAGCAGGGTGAACGAGTGTGAACGCATGGTGGTCTCCGGTAAAAAGTTTACTTGTTCAGGGCGTCGCGAATTTCCCGCAACAGGACTATGTCTTCAGGGGTGGCAGGAGGTTCCGCCGGTGCGGCGGGCTCTTCGCGCTTCAGGCGGTTGATGCCCTTGATCGCCATGAAGATGACGAAGGCGATGATGGCGAAGTCGATCATGGTGTTGGTGAAGGCGCCATATTTGATCAGCGGGGCGCCGGCCTTCTCGGCGGTTTCGAGGGTGGCATAGCCACCGTTGCTGAGATCGATGTAGAGGTTGTTGAAGTTGACGCCGCCAAGCAGGGCGCCGATGGGCGGCATGATGACATCCTGTACCAGCGAACTGACGACCTTGCCGAAGGCGCCGCCGATCACGACGCCGACTGCCATGTCGATGACGTTGCCACGCATGGCGAATGCCTTGAATTCCTGCATGAAACTCATGTGATTGCTCCTCTTTCCTCTGGCGTTTTGCCGTCTTGATGCGGCTAGTGCATGTTATTACATAGAGGATAGCGGCAAGATAGTATGTAGCAACTAATATCCGAGTATTTTTCTACGGTTAATCCGCGCTGTTGCCGCGGATGGCCAGTTTCTGCCGAACGGCGAAGTCGAGCATGCGGTTGATCGAGCGGACCGCCTGGACGCCGACGGCCGGGTCGACGTGGATTTCGTTGGCGCCGGTCTCCAGCACCGCGAGCAGGTTGCGCAGGCCATTCATGGCCATCCAGGGGCAGTGGGCACAGGATATGCAGGTGGCGCCGCGGCCGCCGGTGGGCGCTTCCAGCAGCAGTTTTTCCGGCGCGGCCTCGTGCATCTTGTGGAAGATGCCATTGTCGGTGGCGACGATGAGGGTCGGGCTCGGCAGGTCGCGCACCGCGTTGATCAGTTGCGTGGTGGAGCCGACCACGTCGGCCAGGGCGATCACCTCGGCAGGCGATTCCGGGTGCACCAGCACTGCGGCCTCCGGATGCTCCCGTTTCAGTTCGCGGATGCCCTCGGCCTTGAAGCGTTCGTGCACCACGCAGGAACCCTGCCAGAGCACCATATCGGCGCCGGTGGTCCGCTGCACATAGTCGCCCAGGTAGCGGTCCGGCGCCCAAAGGATCTTCTCGCCCCGTTCGTGCAGGTGCCGGACCACCGGCACGGCGATGCTTGAGGTGACCATCCAGTCGGCGCGCGCCTTCACTGCCGCCGAGGTGTTGGCGTAGACCACCACGGTGCGATCAGGATGCTGGTCGCAGAACTCGGCGAAGTCGTCGGCCGGGCAGGACAGGTCGAGCGAACACTCGGCATGCAGGTCCGGCATCAGGACGCGCTTTTCCGGGTTGAGGATCTTGGCCGTCTCGCCCATGAAGCGGACGCCGGCGACGATCAGGGTCTTCGCCGCTGCGGCATGGCCGAAACGGGCCATCTCGAGCGAATCGGACACGCAGCCGCCGGTTTCGACGGCCAGGTCCTGGAGGTCGCCCGAGGTGTAGTAATGGGCCAGCAGGATGGCGTCCTGCGCCTGCATCAACTGCTTGATGCGGGCCTTGAGTTCGGCACGTTCGCCAGGTTCGAGCTGTTCCTCGACCACGGGCGGGACATCGGTGACGGGACGGGCGGTGATGATGCGTGCAGTCATGGCGAGAAGAAAATCAGCTGGCGGGCTGGCCCTTCATGGCCAGCCAGGCCATGCGCAGGTAATGCAGCATGGACCACAGGGTCAGGAAGGCGGCGATGTCGAGCAGCCAGCGGCCCAGCCACTGGCAGTCCAGGCCGAATATGGCGTCATGGAAAAGCAGGAGCAGGATGGAGAGCATCTGCGCGGTGGTCTTCAGCTTGCCGATGAAGGAGACCGCCACGCTACTGGACCGGCCTTCCTTCGCCATCCATTCGCGCAGTGCCGAGATGGCGATCTCGCGCCCGATGATGATCAGGGAGGCGGCGATGCCGGCCCGGTCGAGATCGACCAGAACCAACAGCGCCGCCGCCACCATCAGCTTGTCGGCAACCGGGTCGAGGAAGGCGCCGAAGGCCGAGGTCTGGTTGAGCCGGCGGGCCAGCCAGCCGTCCAGCCAGTCGGTCACCGAGGCCAGGGCGAAGATGCCGGTGGCGATGATATTGATCAGGTGCGTCGGCACCACGCCATCCGGCAGATAGAACACCGCCACGAACAGCGGGATCAGCAGGATGCGCAGCCAGGTGAGGGCGTTGGGTAGATTGGCGACCATGCCTCAGTGTAATGCCCGGTACAGCTTTTCCGCCAGTTCCCGGCTGATGCCTTCGACCTGGGCCAGTTCCTCGATCCCGGCCGACTGGATGCCGCGCAGGCCGCCGAAGGTCTGCAGCAGTCGTTGGCGTCGCTTCGGGCCGATGCCGGGGATGTCCTCCAGCGACGAAGTGGTGCGCTGCTTGGCCCGCCGGGCGCGATGGCCGGTGATGGCGAAGCGGTGCGCCTCGTCGCGCACCTCCTGGATCAGGTGCAGTGCCGGGTGGTCGGCAGGCAGGCGCAGGGGCTCCTTCTCGTCGGGCAGGATCAACTGCTCCAGGCCCGGTTTGCGTTCTTCGCCCTTGGCTACGCCCAGCATGGCGACCTGGCCGAGGCCCAGTTCGCCGAGCACCTCGAGCGCGACGTTGAGCTGGCCGCGGCCGCCGTCGATCAAGAGCAGGTCGGGCAGCTTGCCCGCGCCCTCGGCCAGCCTGGCGTAGCGCCGGGTCAGCGCGTCGCGCATGGCGTAGTAGTCGTCGCCGGGAGTCGGCGTGTCGATGTTGAAGCGGCGGTATTCCGACGAGCGCATGCCGCCGTTGTCGTAGACCACGCAGGACACCACGGTCGCCTCGCCCATGGTGTGGCTGACATCGAAACATTCGATGCGCTTGATGTTGGTCTCGCCAAGGGCCTCATTGAGCGCCGCCAGCCTCTGCTCCTGGCCGGTGCGCCGGCCCTCCCGGGCAATGAGCGCCAGCTCGGCATTGTGCTCGGCCATGCGCAGCCAGTTGCGCCGCTCGCCGATCGGGTTGTCGATGACCTGCACCTTGTGGCCGGACTCCTCGGCCAGGAATTCAGCCATGCCCTCGACCTCGGCGCCCAGCACCAGCAGCGCCGGCACCGCGAGGCCGGCATAGTGCTGGGACAGGAAGGCCTCCAGCACCAGGGCCGCTTCCGCCTCTTCGGCATTGCTCGGGAAGAAGGCCTTGCCGCCCAGGTTGCGTCCGGCCCGGATCATCATCAGATAGACGCAGGCGCTGCCGCCCTTGAGGGCCAGGCCGACCACGTCGGCATCCTGGCTGCCCCGGCTCTCGACGAACTGCTTCTCCCTGACGCGGGCAAGCGCCTGCACCTGGTCGCGGTACAGCGCCGCCTGCTCGAAGCGCAGGTCGGCGGCGGCGGCCTCCATCTTGGCCATCAGGTCGGCCATCAACTCGTCATCCTTGCCGTTCAGGAACAGGGTGGCGTGGTCGACATCGCGGGCGTATTCCGCCGCCGACACCAGACCCACGCAGGGCGCGCTGCAGCGCTTGATCTGATGCAGCAGGCAAGGCCGCGAACGGTTGCTGAAGACCGAGTCCTCGCAGGTGCGCAGGCGGAACACCTTCTGGAGTATCTGCAGGCTTTCGCGTACCGCGTAGGAGTTCGGGAACGGCCCGAAGGCGCGGTCGCGCTTGTCCGGCGTGCCGCGGAAATAGGCCAGCCTGGGGGTGTCGTGGCCGGTCAGGAGCAGCCAGGGGTAGGACTTGTCGTCCCGGAACAGGATGTTGTACTTGGGCGCCAGGCCCTTGATCAGGTTGTTCTCCAGCAGCAGCGCCTCGGACTCCGAGCGGGTGACGGTGATCTGGATGTCGCGGATCTTCTGGATCATCAGCCGGATCCGCGGCGACTGGTCGGACTTCTGGAAATAGCTCGACACCCGCTTCTTCAGGTCGCGCGCCTTGCCCACGTACAGAACCTCGCCGGCCTCGCCCAGCATGCGGTAGACGCCGGGCAGGTTGGGCAGGCTGGCGAGGATGGGCGCGGGGTCGAAAAGCGCGGCTGGTTCGGTCATGTAGGTAGGCTACTCGAATCCGGGTCGGGGCTGAACCCCGGCTGTCTTGTCAGGCCATGGGTGGCAGCGTAGATTCAAGCGCGCGTCGTCAGTCGGGTTGCCGCCAGACGGCAATGGGTCGACGCGGCTCAGCCAGGATGCCTCAACATGATGACCAGACGTGGTTTGCTCAAGATGGCGGGTGCGCTGCCGCTCATGGCCTGCCTGCCCAGTCCGGGTGGCGCTCAGGATGTCGTTGATTTCGCGCAGTTGAAGGAGGGCTACGCGCAGCGCCTGAAGAACATCCTGGCCGCCGGCGGGTTGCCCTATGTCGACATCGAGAGTTCGTGCAATTCCACCAAGCTGGACATTGATTCGATTGCCCACAGTATGGACCGGCTCAACATCGGCCTGATGGCGCTCTCGGCGGATATCGGCAAGGGCCAGTTTGAACACTGGGTTCGTTTCGACAACTTGTCTGAGCGCCTGCTCGCCCGTTATCCCGACCGATTCATTCCCGTCGGCAATGGCGGCCAGGCACCGGCCCTGACCGAGGCCACGGATGAATTTCTCGATGCCCAGGAGGCGGCTGCCAAGGCGAAGAAGATCATGCTCCTGGGCGAATTCGAATTCCGCCACTACCCGTCACCCCGGCAGGTGAAGCGCAATGAGCTGGATCGCGACGCCACCATCCCGATCGATGGCCCGATCGGTCATCGTGTGTTCGGCATCAGCGCGACCACTGGCCTGGCATTCCAGATCCATTACGAAATCGAGGATGAATTGCTGGCTCCGCTCGAGAACATGCTGGCGCAGTATCCGAAGGCCCGGGTGATCTGGTGTCATCTGGCCCAGATACGCTATATCGAACGTGCCTCCCGCTACACCTCCACTTATGTTGACGCCCTGCTCAGGCGTTTTCCGAATCTGTATTTCGATACCGCATTCGGCGATGCCAATTCGATCTACCCGCTGAGCAAACAGCACCATGCCCGCGTCTGGGCCGGCGATGGCACTCTCAAGGCGGAATGGCGCGACCTCATCGCCGCCTGGCCGGGGCGATTCCTGTCGGCCCTGGATCTGGGTGGCGACCGGCTTAACCGTATCGAGGAGTACGATCGGAAGCACAGGGCCTTCCTGAACGCGCTTCCTGCGGCCACGCAACATCAGGTGGCCTACCGCAGCGCCTGGTCGCTCCTGTTCGGCACCGAGTTCGCCTGAACCGGATTTGCGCCGATAGATCGAAAATGACGCATTTTTTGCGTAAGCTGAATCATGGATGCGGTTTAAGCATCATTTCGCCAGCACTCACCAGGAGGCCCATATGACCACGCGTGATGAATATGTCGAACAACTGAAAACCAATCTGGACCATTGGAATGGCGATCTCGCCAAGTGGGAGGCCAAGGCCAGGACGGCCCGGGACGATGCCCGCATCGAATTCGAAATGAAGCTGGATGCCTTGCGCAAACAGCGCGATGAAGCAGCCGAGAAGCTCAAGGAGGTGCGCGCCAGCAGCGAAGAGGCCTGGAAGGAGTTGAAGGCCGGTGCCGATGTCGCCTGGGCGGCCATGCGCGAGGCCTTCGACAAGGCCGGCACGCACTTTCAGAAGTGAATCCGGTGCCGGCGCCGCATGCCAGCGAAATGGCGACCGGGCGTCATGCTGAATCGCCATTTCGAAGGATCGCGTCATGGCCATACCTTGGTTTTTGCTGAAGACGGTCCCGTGGGCCGATGTCATATCGACCGCGCCGGTGGTTGCCGATGGGGCAAAAAAACTCTGGAATGCAGTCGCCGGGAAGCCTGCTCCGGTACAGGTGC
>JAQTLU010000040.1 GCA_028714735.1 Gallionellaceae bacterium
CGCAACTCCTGCCCGAAGCTCTTTGCCCGCGTCGGGTTGTCCTTGCCGATGTAGCGCACGATGGCGCGCAAGTCATCGCGTGCCATTGGCCGCCATTCAATGCGGTAAGGCTTGGCCGTCATGCGCGTTTTTTCTTGGGCAAGGCGGCAATGTCGGCGTCCATTTCGGCCATGACTTCATCATGCGGAATGCTCGGCCGTGGGTCGTCAATGGATGCCTGAATCTCTCCGGCCAGCCACTGGTTATAGGCGGCGGCTTCGTGCGCTCCGCGCATGGCGTTTGCCCTGCCCCGGTTGCCCGCGTCCTGTTCCTTGTCGGCCGGGTCGTATTCGCTTGCGTCGAACTGGCCTACCGTGATGCCAATATCACGCAACACGTTCAACGCGGCCAACGGGTTGCCGAAACGGCGCGGCTCGGTGCTGCGGGCCTTTGACAGCACGGCACCGGAACCGCTGCGGGTGTCGATCTGAACGAGGAACGCCCCGCCCTGCCCCTTCAAGGTCACGCCTGACACGCCGCCGGCGTTACTTGCAGCGCGTAGCTGCTCTATGGTCATGCTTTGCATGGTCGGCTCCTTGTATGTGGCTCTAAAAAACATGGTTCATTGTGCATGAAATTAAGGAAGCGTGCAAGCGTTTTAGAGTCCGCAAACGGTCGTTTTGCGGAATTTTTACAACAGCCCGGAACAGCCTCGCTTTTCGGGGTGTTGTGTGTGTCCAATGACGTCTATAAATCAAAGTCTATAAAATAGGTGCTCTAACGACTTGGCGGACAACACAATGAAAATCGGATATGCGCGGGTATCGACCGACGATCAAAAAATGGATCTCCAGCGGGACGCTCTGACGGCGGCCGGCTGTGAAAAGGTGTTCACCGACACGGCCAGCGGTGCCAAGGCCGAAAGGCCGGGCCTCTCTGACGCCCTCGCCTTCGCCCGTAAGGGTGATTCGTTGGTGGTGTGGCGGCTTGACCGGCTCGGCCGGTCACTGCCTGAGCTGGTCAAGATCGTGGGCGAACTGGAAGCGGCCGGCGTGGGCTTTGAAAGCACGACGGAACGCATAGAAACCAGCACGGCGGCCGGGCGCCTGGTGTTCCATGTGTTCGCGGCTCTGGCTGAGTTTGAGCGGCGCTTGATCGTTGAAAGGACGATGGCCGGGCTTGCTGCTGCGCGGGCGCGTGGCCGCAAGGGTGGCAGGCCGGGCCTGCCTGCGGAAAAGATCGCGGCGATTCAGGCGCTGGCCGCCAGCGGTCGCGGCCCGGCCGAAGTCTGCAAGGCGCTCGGCATCGGTCGCAGCACGTTCTACAAACACGCTTACGAACCGAACGAAACGACGGCGAAAACGCTGCGAGACAGCAGCGCCGGCATAGACATTCATCACGCGAAAGACGCCGCCGATTTGTTCGCGCAATTGGGTATCGAAGAAACCAAAGGCAGCGCCTATGCCGCCCTCGGCATGGATGACGCCGAAGGCATGACCGCAAAAGCGGGAATTGCAATGCAGATACAAGAGACCATCAGGGCGCAGGGCTTGACCAATGGGAAGGCGGCCAAGCTGCTAGGGCTGTCGGTGGCGAACCTCTCGGAGCTGCTGCGCGGCCAGTTCCGCACGATCAGCGAAGCCGATATGCGCGACTACCTCGGGCGGCTCGCTGCGCCTGCCAATGGCAAGCGACGGCGGGCGACTGGTGACAAAAAGGGGCTGGCCAGGTCGTGAACCTGTCACCAAGAAAATTTCGCGTGCCGGGGTAATGTGTTACCTTGTAGGGTTATGGCAAAAAAACCAAAAGACATTACGCCACGATTCGGGATAGGGGAGTGGTTCGGATTCAACTTGACGCAGCTTTCTGGGGAAGAACGCCGCCAACTTGCCGCCGAAGTCCTCAAGCCGAAGAAAGAGCGAAACCCGCAACCCTGCCCCTTCCAAGCGCGCAAACAAGGCGCTATCTGCTCGAAGGATGGCGGGGTATGTTCGCTCCGGCTTTATTCCTACGACACACACCCAGACAACGGACGGGCGGTCGGCGTCCCTGTTGAGGGCAAACAAGGCGACCTCCGCGCCACCTGCCCGTATCGCTTCCACGATGAACTCGACGTGTTCAAGTGGGTAGGCGAAACCATCCTTGGCGACCCTGATCCCCTGCTGGTCGGTGAAGTTGGCTTCCTCGAAGCCGGGGCCTCGACCGACAGCGAAGGCGGCGATGACGTAGGCCGCATCGACATGGTTCTGGTCAGCTCCAAAACACCCAAGGAAGCCCCGATGAATTGGGCCGCCCTTGAGATTCAGGCCGTGTATTTCAGCGGCAACGCCATGAAAGGCGAGTTCGAAGCCTTCAACGATGCCGCCGTGGATTGGGTCATCTTCCCGGCCGGTCGTCGTCGCCCCGACTACCGCAGCAGCGGTCCCAAGCGGTTGATGCCGCAGCTTCAAATCAAAGTCCCGACGCTGCGCCGCTGGGGCAAGAAGATGGCCGTGGTCGTGGATCGAGCCTTCTTCGATTCCATCGGTGAGATGGACGACGTGGCCGACATATCCAATGCTGACATTGCCTGGTTTGTCGTTCGTTTTGAAGAGGTCGAAGGCCAGAAACGCACGCGCATCGTGCGCGATGAAGTCCGGTACACCACGCTTGAGCGTTCGGTGGAAGGTCTGACAGGGGGCAAGCCGGTTCCACTTCCGGTGTTCGAGACGCGCATCACCGACAAGATCATTCACCCCGTGCCCATCACGGAACCGGTCGATGACGGTCTACCCATAGAGAACGGCGGCGGCACCAACGTCGCAAACTGACCACAAGTTGCTTGATTGACAATACCGTGAACATTCACGGTCCTTGACGCGCCTATACGTCCTTGTTACGATCCGTGAATGTTCACGGAGAAAATGACAATGACAACCGACGCCACCGCACTGCAACGGCAAAACCGCCGTATTGAGCGCCTGAAAGAACAAGGCGTCACGCGGGCCACGGTACTTGTGCATCACGAGTGCAAACCGGCCCTTGAAGGGCTGCGGCATCACTTCGTTGATCCCATCAAAGCTGAGGCGCTGGCCTCGCTGGTCGCGCAGCTCCAAGACAAGAAAACCCCGACCAACGTCGCGCAGGTTCGCCAGCTCAGTCCGTTTCGCTATCCGGGCGGAAAAACTTGGCTCGTCCCCGAGGTGCGCAAGTGGCTGACCGCATCCAAGGGCAAGCCATCGGTGTTTGTGGAGCCGTTCGCGGGCGGTGCAATGGCGGGCCTGTCGGCCGCTGCTGAGGGCTTAGCCGAGCACGTCTTTTTGGGTGAACTGGACGATGACGTGGCCGCCGTCTGGCAAACCATCTTCCAAGGCAAACCAGCCGACGTGAAGTGGCTGTGCAAACAAATCATCGGCTTCGATGTGAACCTTGAGAACGTCCGAGCCATCCTCGACGGCAACCCGAAGAGTGTTCGTGTCCGGGCCTTCCGCACCATTGTCAAAAACCGGATGCAGCGCGGCGGCATCATGGCCGCAGGCGCTGGCCTCGTTAAGACCGGCGAAGCTGGGCGCGGCCTGAACTCCCGCTGGTATCCTGAAACACTGGCCCGACGCATCGAAGCCTTGCAGGCCATGCGCGATCGGATCACCTTCGAGCAAGCCGACGCCTTCGAGGTCGTGAGGCGCTACGCCGATGATGCCGATGCCTTCTTCTTCGTTGATCCTCCCTACACGGCGGGTGGCAAGAAAGCCGGGGCGCGGCTCTACACTCACAACGAAATCGACCATGAAGGGCTGTTTGCCCTCATGGCCTCGGTGCGTGGTTCGGTGATGCTGACCTATGACGACGCGCCGGAAGTGCGCTCAATGGCAGAGCGTCACGGCTTCCGCATTGAGCCGGTGCCCATGAAAAATACGCATCACGAAGTCATCCGTGAGTTGTTGATCTTGAAGCCCTAAAAAGCACTCTGCATCGGGCGCAGCATGTTCTACAAGCACACGCGATGCACAAAGCAAAAGCCCGCACGCGGCGGGCTTTGAGATGGCCAAGTCGTAGACCTGTCGTCAAGACAGTTTCAGCGTGCCGGGTTCACGAACTCGGCAAGGTCGATTTCACCGGCAATAAATCGGGCGGTCTGCCGCTCGACCTCCTCGGAAATTTTGAACCCTTCAAGGCCCACGGATGCGCGGGCGAAGTCGGCCGCCTCCTGACGCTTGCGGCGCTCGGCCTCGGTGATCGGTGCGGGCGCTTTGGTGTCTTTACTCATTCGCTCAACCCCTCATTTCCTCAACGTCCGTAATCGTGGCCGGCTTCGGCTTCATAGTTGCCCTGCTGGTCGCGGCTGATTTCCACGTCGTCGCCCACGTCCATATCTGCGCCCTCAATTTCGGGAACCATCACGCGGTCGCCGTCGGCCTCGATGACATAGGCCGGACTTTCGTTCTCGCGCTCGATCTGCGCGACGACTTCCCCGGAAAACGCCTCGTCACGGTCCAGCAAGCGGGCCTCGTGCTGCTCGGCCAGGTCCACCAGTGCCGGGCTGTGTTCGCCGGCCTGCGGCACGGCCGGGCCGCCTCCATAGATGCCGCCAAACATTTGTACGCCGGTTCGGTGGGCTTCTGCCAACTCGGCAAGCCGGGAAATTTCAGGGTCTACACGCTCGCGCTCCATGCCGCCGCCGCTGGACTCTGCGCCCTGCCCTTCTGCGGCCAGCTCCTGCCGTAGCTCGGCGTTCTCGATGCGCTCGGCGGCATACAGGCCGGCATAGTCCGGGCGTGGGTCTGCGGCCTCGATGGTGACGAACGGGGCGGCCTTCTCGCTGTCTCCGCGCACGGCTGCCGGTGGCAAGGGATCGCCGGCCGGGCCGCCTGCCTCGCGTTCGGCCTCGGGCTGGTCGCGCTGATCGACTTCAAAAGCACGCTGCCGGCACTCGGCCAACTCGCGGCGCAAGTCGGACAGGCGGGCCGGGTCGGTTTCGTTCTGCAAGGCCAGCTCAAGCGTGCCGCACTGCTCGCGGATTAGGTTCAGGTCTGTAGCGGAATCAATCGGCCGCTCATTTGTGTATTCACTCATTTAAGTAACCACTCCTTTACTCTGGAAGCTGCGCAACGTAGTCGCTCAAAACCTCTTTGACGGTCTTGCCCTGCTTCGCGGCGTACACCTTCAATTTCGTGTGCTGCTCGCGGTCCAGGTCGAAGTTCACGCGAACGGTGGGAGCCTTGTCGGCAAGGCTGGCAAGGGTGGCGGCCTTACTGCTTTTGGCGCTCGGGCGGCCGGCGCTCAATGCGCCCTTAGTGGGTGAATTCATTTACTTATTTCCTCACTTACTCAAACGAGTTTTTGTTTGATTTCGTTCATCAGGGCGCGGATTTCGCGGGCACCGTCGCCGTCTGGTTCGGCGTCAAGAATGGTTGTTCCTGCTGCGGCTGTGCCGGGATAGCTCACGCGCTGCGTGATGCGGGATTCAAGAACGGGCAGACCATAGCCGGCCAAAGCCTCGGTAATTTCCGCGCCTATGCGAGTGCCCTTGATCGCACGCGACACGACGAACGCCGCCTGTAGCTTCCCGTCCGTGACCTCGATGCGCTGTTTCACCAGCTCGACAAGATCGGCCGTGGCCCAAATGTCGTAAGGGCTGGGCTGCACGGGTATCAGGATGAATGCAGCGGCCTTGATCGCTGAAACGGCAAGGTCTGCCGCCTGCGGTGCGCCGTCGATCACCACAAAATCCTTATGGCCGATGGCCTTTAGGTCGCGGTCAATGGTCGGCCGGTCAATGCCGACAACCGTAAGCGGGTTGTCATCTTGCACGGCGGCCCAATCGCGGGCGCTGCCCTGTGGGTCTGAATCGACAAGCAACACGCTGGCCCCGTCCAGTTGCAGGGCACGGGCTAGGTGGGTGGCGATGGTCGTTTTTCCTGACCCGCCTTTCTGGTTCAACACGGCGATAACCTGCATGGGGCCTCCTGAGTGAATGAAATTAACGTGCATTTACTCATTTGAGTATAACAAGGATTCGCACGTTAAGTAAGAACTCTTTTACTCATTCGCTCATTTTCAGCAAGGCAGGGCAGGGCGGTTAGCGCCCTCGGCCGTGGTCTGGCTTCTGCGCCTGCCGCTCGCGTTCGTGCTGCGCGGTCTGCTCTGGCTGGTCGCGCTCGGGCTGCTGGCCGCCCTGTGCCGCCTTGCTCTTGGTGAAGTAATCGCGGCCGGCTTGGGTGGCTTCCCGGCGCTGGCTGTAGCGGTCTTGCAAAGCCTTGTCGCTGAACTCAACGTATAGGCCGGTATCGGCCGCCACGTCGGCCATCATGTTGTTGTATTCCTCGGAACCGCCACGCAAGCGGATATGCGGGCCGAACTTGGCAAGGGCGAGGCGCAAGCCCTGCTCGATGGTGTCGCGCTCCTGCTGGCCGAATTCCACGGCTTCGCCCCGGTCGGTGAACATGGCCCGCTTCTGCTGGTCGTAATAGGTCACGTTGCCCTGTTGATCGACCTTGTACGCTGCGGGCTTCATGATCGGCGCGGCCTCGGGCTGCTGGCCGGTCTGGTGCTCGATGCGCTCGCCAGTAGGGGCACGCTGCGGGCTGCGCTGCCGGCGCAGCTCGGCCAGTGCATCGGCATCGCCGTTGCCTGCACGCTCGGCCAGATAGGCGCGGTACTGGTCGGCCGGCTTCATCCGATAGCGGGCCTTCAAGGCGTCACGCTCGCCGGCAATGGCCTTGCGTAGCTCTATGTCCTTCACCACCTTGCCCATGCTGGAAACCGACAAAGCCGCCTTGCGCGCTGCCGGCTTCAAAGCCCGGTCATTCTGGACGGCACGGCGCTCGGCCAGGTATTCGCGGCGCAGCTCGGCACGGCGCTCCTGCTCGCGCTTCTTCTGCTCCTGCCAATCCTGTTCCCGGCGCTCGCGCTGCTGTGGTTGCCATTCGCGGCGGTACTCGGCCCAAAGGTCACGGCGCGGGGCAGGGCGGGCCTGCTGTGGTGCGGCATGGCCGATTTGCTCGGCGTAGGTCTGCTGCAAGATCGGCGCGGCATCGCGCCAAGGCAAATGCAGCTCTTGCGTGAGGAAGTCGGACACGTTCAGATTTCGCCGGCCGCACCGGATGCGGTCGCCGCCGTCTTTGCCCTTGGTCACTTCGTATTTGTCGGGCATCACGCCATGCGTGCGGCTGACGCTCGCCAGCAAGCGGGCGGCGTCCAACTCGCGTTTGATGGTGTTGAACTCGGCCCGGCTGCTGTCGGTGCCACGGGCGGCACGCTCGCGGCGCTCGGCCTCGTACTGGCCCACTACGCTATCGGTCTGGCGGCCGTCACGCTCACGCGAAGGGGCCGGGGTCGGCTCACTGGCGCGGGCCTGTTCGGGCGCTCTGGCCGGGGCCGGGCGCTCTTGCTCCGGGTCATGCGGGAGTTCCACGGCCGGACGGTGCTTGCCGTAGAACGCGGCGGCACGTTCGGCCAGAATCGCCCGGCGCTGCTCGGGGTCGGCCTCACGATAGGCGGCATAGGCTTTGCGGTTACCGCTGTTCATGTATTTCAGTTCGGCCGCCCGCACCTCGCGCCACTCCTTCAAGCGCTCGGCAATGTCGGCCGGGGTAGGGCGGGGCGCTTTGGCGTCCTCGTACCCTGCGCGGATTTCGCCGGCCAGCTTCTGCCGCTTTTCAGCGGTGGGCATTTCGATGAATTCACGGCTGAAAACGTACTCTTTCAGGTTCACGCCCTTGGCCGCGCCCTCTGGCTTCACGTTGAGATATTCGCCGGCCTTGCCCGCGTTGCGGGTCTTGGTGTCGCCATGCTCGGCAACGATGGCCCGGAGCTGGTCGAAGTCGGTAACGCCCTTGTCCAACACGTCGGACAAGATGCGCTCTTTCAGGTCGTGATTTGCGCCCTTGAAATAGTCGCCCTTGTAGCGGGAAATAATCGCGCTCTCGTCGGTGAACTCAATGCGCCGGTTATCTTTCGGACTGGCAAGCCCAAACTTCGCATTGATATGTTCTTGGAACGCTTCGAGAAACTTGGTTTGCTGGTCAACCTTTCCAAACGGGTTTAGGTTCTTCTCGCTCAAAAGGTTGTATTCAGGGATGACAATATGAATATGCGGCTTACGCTCGATCAGCTCGCCGGTTTTCTGATTGGTGTAGGTCTTTAACTTCGGCAAGTGCGCTTCGGCATAGAAGTTATATTCATCACCTTCATAGGCAGTCATGGCGAATTTCTTAAATTCGTCGGTGATTTCCTGTAACTTGTCCCGGCTGATTTCGTCCTCTTTGAAAGCCAGCGTGATATGCAAATAACGCTCGCCGGTTTTGTCCATATTCCTGATAACGGCGTCGGTTAATTCCAGATCGCCCGACAAGATAACGCGCTCGTCCAGCTCGTCCCGGCTGTAGTCCCGGCCGTCTTTCTGCCCTTTCTCCAGGTACTCTTTTATTCCGGCATCGCCGCCACGCACTCTAATCAGCATCGCGGATTGCCTTTTTCATCACGTCGGCCAGCGTTTGCAGCTCGGCCAGAATCCCGGCGTAAGTTGCCGGGGTGACGGTGCCGACCAGCTCGGCGGCGTTGGCGGTATGGGCAAGCTGGTTCAGGTTGTTGCTGGCCTTGTTAAAAAGGTAAATCAGCCGGCGCTTATCGCTGCTCGGTGGTGTCCGGGCGACGATCTGCGTTTTGTTATTCAGCACGGCATCACGGAAAAAATCGGATGGTTTCACCCCGGCCGCCTTCGCCTTGGCGAGATAGGCGGCATGGTCTGGAAGGGCCAGCCGAAAGCTAACCGTGCGGGTGGGTTCTTTGGGCTTGCGTGGCATCGGCGCGGCTCCTTTTTGTCCTGCCCGTCAGACGGGCAGGGCGGTTATTTAGCCGGCTGCGAAGCTGCCGGGCGGCTTGTGCTGCTGGTGACGAATCCGCGACCTGGTGGGCGTGGATCTGTCGCCATGCGGCCCGGCTCCCGTAGGGGGCCGGTGGCAGGTTTCCAAAGGGGGGCACCCCTTTGGGCACGGGATATGTTTCAAAACGCGGAGCGCTTTTGTAAACATATCCGACGTGCCTATCTGTAGAACTCCAACACTATAGCGCACCTCTGACACTCGCACAAGACTGCAAACACACTGCACATACACCGCATAAAATCTCTTGACACTGCATATACACTGCATAATAATTGCATCAACACGGCGGCAAACATTGACCGCACTGCAAATAACCGGCAATATCGCGGCACCCGGCAATGCCGATAACGCGAAAAGGTGGAAACATGACAAAAGACAGCGTGGCCGACGTGCTGCGCGCACTGGCTACCGGCGACAAAAGCCGCTCTGAAACTGCCCGACTGCGGGACATAGTGGATGAGGTGGAAGCGGCTTTAGCTGCTGGCGTAAGCCGCGCGGCAGTCCTCCAAGCTCTGAACGATCAGGGCTTCACGATGACGCTCAAGAGCTTTGAAAGCGCCCTGTACCGCATCAGGAAAAAACGAATCCAGCCAGCAAAGCCGGCCGCGAAATTTGGTCATGACCAAGCGGAACCGGCAAGCCAGCCAGCCCAAGCACCGCAAGAGGAACCCGCAAAAGACCCTCAAGCACGCATCACGAACCCGGCCGATATTCGCAAGTCCAGACGCCGGGAAATTGATCTAGATGACCTATCCGACAAGGAATAAATTATGAAAATTGCAATCGTCAACTACACAGGCACTGTTGGAAAAACCACAATCGCCGCTCATCTGCTTTCGCCTCGCATGGGCAATGCTCCCATTTTTGCTGTCGAGTCGATCAACGAAACGGCGGCCGGATTGGGTATCGATGTTGAGCAAATCAAGGGGGACAAATTCCGCGAATTGTTCCGCAAGCTGTTTTCTCTCGATGATGCAATCATCGACGTGGGCGCATCCAATATCGAAGCCTTCCTAGACGGCATGGTTAAGTTCGATGAATCGCACCTTGAATTCGATTACTTCGTTATTCCTCTGACAAGCGGCACGAAAGAGCAAAAAGAAACTATCTCGATGATCGGGACGCTTTCGGATTTCGGTATTCCTGCCGAAAAAATCCGGCTTGTGTTCAACCGTGTTGATTCTGACGTGGCCGATGAATTTTCACACGTTGTCAATTATGTGAAGAAAGAAAAGAACGCCACGGCCAACACGGAAACGGCCATTTTTGAAAGTGAATTGTTCGATGCACTCGGCGTTAAAAAGCTGACAGTCGAAGCGCTGCTGAAAGATGAAACGGATTACAAGGCGCTGCTTAAAAGCAACCCCGACGCCAGTGCGAAAGAAAAAAACGCTTGGGGCGATATGCACGGCCTTAAAGCACTGGCTCGCAGTGTGAATCGAAACCTCGATTCTGTATTCTCGACCCTGTTCAAATAAGGGGGCAGGTATGGAAACTGAACCCATACACAAGACCGTCAAGGACGCCTTCATATATGACCTGATGGGCGACGTTGGGCGACTTCACGATCTAATCAAGGCGCTGCCCGAAGGCTTGGAAAAAGCCACGGCTCCAACCCTCGGCGCTATCGCCCTGGCGGTGAAAGATGCAAAGGCCAGCGCCGAACAGATCGGCAAGGCTGAAAAAGCCTCGTTCGGAAACTTCGCGGCGGCCGAAAAGGTCGCGCTGCGGGACTCTCTCAAGGCGGCGCTGCGGGAAGAAGCCGGTGAAGCCCTCGCCAGTGCTGCCCGCGAACTGGCAACGTCGGCCCGCATCCATCAGGACGCGACCAAGGGCGAAAAGGTGCAGCGCTGGCAATGGATCGCCGTTGCCTTCGCTGGAAGCCTCTTAGCCGGGGCGCTCGGCTTCTACGGGTCGCACCTGCTGTATGGCAAACAGATTGACGAACAAGCGGCCTTTGGCCGTGCCGTAGGCACGGTGTGGGATAGTTTGGACGCCAAGACAAAAGAGCGGATTCAAGCCGCAAGGAATAGCCAATGAAACCCGCACTTGTTCTAACCCTGCTGCTGCTGGCCGGCTCGGCCTTCATGCTCGGCCGTAACCTGTTCAACACGATCAAGGGCAAAGAGCCTGCGACGTGGGTAACGTGGCTGTGGCTCGGCCTGTGGGGCGTGGCTGTCCTGTACGGCCTCGGCTCGGCCATTCCCCGCATGATCGCCAGCGGCGAATCTTCGGCCTTGCTCTCTATCGGCGTGGCCGTGGTCGCGGTGTTCTGCCAGACCCGAATTTGGGGGCACATGATGGCCCGCGCCAACTACGCACCGCACGGCCAAGAAACGGTCATCCGGGGCACGGAAGTTGTCGGCGGCTCCGATCTGCAAGCCCGCATGTACGGCGACAAGGCGAAGCCGTCCGACGTGGATATTGAGATTGGCGGGGTGGTCGTTCCGCGCATGTTGGAAGCGCAGCACATGCTTTTCAGCGGCACCACGGGCGCGGGCAAGACGCAAGCGATTAACCGGGTTCTGCGAGCTGTACGGGCACGCAATGAGCGGGCCTTGATCGCTGACCCGGCCGGGGGGTTCTTCTCTCGCTTCGGTCGTCCTGGTGATGTGCTGTTTAACCCGTTTGACCGGCGTTCCGTGGATTGGTCGCCCTTCGCTGAAATTCGGGCTGAATACGATTGCCAGCGCATTGCAAAGGCTGCTGTGCCTGACGGCTCAGGGGAGGGCGCAGAGTGGCACCATTACGCGCAAACGCTGCTCGGGGAAACGCTCTTAGCCCTGCACCTACGCGGGGAACGGTCGGTAAAGCGGCTGCTGCACTATGTCAGCTCGGCCGACATAAAGGAGCTGGGCGAACTGCTGGCCGGCACACCGGCCGCCATCCTGTGCGCTAAGGGCAATGACAAGATGCTGAACAACACGCGGGGCATCATCGCTACCTATCTCGGCGTGTGGCGCTACCTGCCTGACGCTGGCACGTTCTCCGTGCGTGAGTGGGTGCAGGATGAAACTCGCACCGGCTGGCTATTCGTGACCTACCGCGACGATCAAATGGGGATGCTGCGCGGCCTTGTGGCCTCGCTGCTGGAACTAGGCATTGTCGAAGGCTTGAGCCTGTCGGAAAACCAGAATCGCGGCTTGTGGTTCGTGTTCGATGAGGTCGATTCACTCGGCAAGGTGTCCAGCCTTCGCAGTGGTCTAACGAAGCTGCGCAAGTACGGCGGGCGCTGCGTGCTTGGCCTGCAAACGGTGTCGCAACTGCGCGAAACCTACGGCAAGGACGAAGCGCAAACGCTGCTGGCAAACCTGTCCACCAAGCTGATTTTGCGGGCTGGTGACAATGAGACAGCCGAATATTTCAGCAAGGAACTTGGCGAACAGGACATTGACCGGCTGCAAATGACGACGGGGCAGGGCACCAGCTCGGGCGGCCTGACGAATCCCGGCCAAAGCTCGGAATCGTTCAATACAAATTACAACATGCAGCGCGTGCGGCAAGCCGCCATCATGTCGTCGGAAGTGCTGAACCTGCCCGACCTGCAAGGCTTCCTCAAGATACCCGGCCAGCCGGTCGCCACGGTCAAGATTGACTATCAGGCCATGCCCGAAATCGAGCCGGCATATTTGAGTTAATGAGTAAAAACCCCTTAAATTCATCTACTCATTGCGCGGTTTCGGTGTTATACTCAAATGAGTAAATAAGTGGTGACAGGCTGGCTTCCCGCCTCGGTGCGCCTGTCACCATCGACGTAAGCGCGCCAAAATGGGAAAATCGGGCATGCCAAAACATTGGGTTTTGGTATGCGTGAACAACAAAACGAACGCTGATTTTTATGCCCTAAGAACGCCTCCGCGTACCGGGTGCGGCCCCGAAAAGAACGGGCCTGACAGGTGGGAAAGTAGCTCGTAAGAGCCACCAGACAAGCAGCGGAAAGACGCGCCGTATAGACCACATCCCAAGAACGCCTCGGCGTGCCGG
>JAQTLU010000041.1 GCA_028714735.1 Gallionellaceae bacterium
GCCCTTCGGCGTCGCGCCGGAAGCGCGTTTCGAGCGTTCGCAGGAAGTCGGCCGCTGTGCGCAGTTGCGTCTTCGGCATGGTCGCCTTGTCCACCGGCCGATTCACCACGCGCGCCGGGTCCGATCGCAGGGGACGGAACCGGACGGACCCGTCTTCGATGCGGCCCGGCTTGCCCACGCCGCGCCCGATCGACAAGAGGCTTCGGTTATACTCGCTCACTCGATTGTATGGCCATTGCGGCATAGTCACTTCCTTCGCTTTGCAAACCACCACAGGCCCGCCAGGACCAACGCCGGCAAATACGGGTCGGGCGCTTGCGTTGCCGTCGCCGTCGTCTGGCCGGCCGGCAGATAATTGGCCGCCCCGCCGCTGCCGATCATCGGCAATGGCTCCGGCGTCGGCGTCACGCCGGCCGCCGGATCGTAGCCGGCGATCGTAGATAGCGTGTTATACGCCCGCGCCGTTTCCGTCGCCGCCGTTTCAGCGCGTTCGGCCGCGCGGACGATCCGCGCCAATTCGCTCGGACTGCCGGCCGCCTCGATCGCCGCTTCGCGCCGATCCTCCGGCACCGATTCCACGGCCCGCTTGACCTTCAAGCGGTCCTTCGCCAGAAACACGAGCGCCGGCAGCAGGAACCACATGGGGTCACCGTTTGGAAAAGAGCATGAACAGGACCACCGCCCCGCCAATCAGGACAATCGGCGAAAGCCCGCCGGCCGTCGCCGTATCGACCGGCCCCGGCGTCGCCGGCTGCCCGACGGTCACGATTCCCGGCGTCGATACCGAAGGCACTTGTGGATTCAGCCAGCTATTCGCCATCGCCGCGATCTTCTGCGCCGTCGTCATCTCATCCTTTCGGATATCGAGCTCGCGCCACTGGGAAACAGCGCCGTATATGTTGGTGAACGCCTGTTGCGTCTGCGGCGCGGTCGCGAACGACAGCGCTGAGCTGAATGCGCTGGCGATCCCGCCCAGCAGACCCGTGCTTGCCGCTGCCGGTTGAACCGGAGCCGTCAGGCTCGGCACAAAGGATGCGCTCGGCGTGTACTCTACAGGCCCGATCATGAATCACCGCCTCTCTAAGCGGCTTCCGCCGGCGTCGCCGGGAGAATGATCTCGCTGAGGTACACGTCCAGCACGTTCTGATCGCCCGGAACCGCCACGGTGGCGTCCACCTTCAGATCGCCAAGCCGCGTCGCGTCCAGCATCTCCGACAGAAGCCCATCGTGCACGAACGGCAGATGGTAGTATCCTTCCAGCCGGAACTCCTGACGCGCGTGATTGATCGCCGCCGCCGAAAGCGTCAATTCCGGGACTTCGATCTGGCAGTCGTTGCGGTTGTTGATCTGCACCGCGCCGGCCGGGATGTCCAGATAGACTTCCGAGCCGGAGTACAGGCGAATCGGATTGAACAGGGCCAGGCCGAACGGGATGATCGTGTTGACCTGGTCGCCGTCGGCGTGCGTCTTGATCGTCACCGCCTCGTAGGTCGTGTTGACGGGCAGATCGACCGTCAGAACGCCGGCCCCGGCGATCGTATGACTCAGGAGCTGGTATTCCTTCCACAGCGCATAGGGCACCACCGGCGCGTTGACGCGCTCGAGCGTCCAGACGAGCAGCTTGGCGCTGTTGACCGTCACCACGCCGCCGTAAGCGTCGTTCATGATGTCGTTGGGTTGGCCCCAACGGACGTTCAGGTCCAGCGAGCTCATGCCGCGTGCATCGAGCAGGCAGTCCACGCCCCTTGTCCAAGGCCCCTGCGGTGGCAATTCGAAATCGAACTGAGCCGACACTTTGGAGATGTCGTCGTCCAGCGCCCCATAGCCGGCAAGGTTGGCCGCGTCGATGAACGGCCGGACCCCGTGATACATCTGATTGCGCCTGTGGAGCGTCTCGTAGTCCATACGCTTGATCGTGTTCTTGCCGTTGACGACCACTTCGAGCGTCTGGACGAGCTGCGCCGGCGCACTGTCCTTCGCGTCCCCGGCGTCCGCCGTTCGGTCGATGTCGGCAATCAGGCAGAACTGAAGCGCGGAATAGACATAGTTGCGGGGCAGCCTCAGCGTGTCGAATCCGCCGGCACTGTAGGCCAGCGAACCGAGAAACCTTCTGTGCAGTTTCATGGGAAATCCTTTCTGTTAGAGTCGCGTTCGGGATTTCCCGGACTACGGCATGTAGTCCTTGAGGAACCGGGCCTGGGGTACGGCATTCAGGACGACGCCGACGATGACGAGAATGATGACCGTCTCGACAATCCTCGACAGGGAGGGAAACGTGAGTTTCATCGTGCAAATCCTTTTGCGTTTGCGGCATTGGGGGATGCCACGGCCCATCCTACCGCGTCCGCGCCGGACGCGTCAACCTAAAATGTCATTATTTTTGACGACAGACAAAGGCCGGCCCGCTGGAGTCAATCGGGCCGGCCACACGGAGAGAAAGAAAGTCACTCTTGTCGGCCCATGCACGAACGGAGGCTCACCACCTCGTCTTCGAGCGCCGTAAGTCGTTTTGCCACGCCCTTTAACATTTCTGGGACGGACGGATGGACGGTTTCTCCGGCCGCCGGCTGTTCGGCCGCAGGCCGCGTCTTCTCCGCCTGAAAAAGCGTATCTGTCTTCAGGGCCAAAGCCGCCACTCGATCTTCCAGCCGCCGAAGTCGCGCCCCGATCCGGCCCCAGACCTCCACCGCGTCAGCTAGCGCCGCCATCATCGTTTCAACCGCATCGCTCAATTCGCTCATAGTCGATTCGCCCTCTTGTATGTGATGATTGCTGAAACCAGCCGCTCGACCGGCACACCGAAGAACTTGCACAGGGCCACCGTATCATCAATAGTGATGTCATCACTTGCGATGACCCCTTGAACGTACGCACGGTACGTCCCTTCGTCGCACACCTGATCCGCCGGCATAATCCGATCCAGCGCCCGAACCGCCAGGCTACTCTGCGACATCTCCATCGTTCACACTTTCGATCACAAGAGCCCTAATTTCATCTTCAAGGCGACGGATTTCCGCCAACAGCGTGTCACGATGCAACAGTATAATCGTCTTGATAATAGCGTGGTCCTTGACGTGCCAAATGGTGCCGAACGCCATAAGGTTAAGCTCGAATTCGCTGGAATGACTCCGCTCTTGTCGCTGAAATTCTTTATCCAGCACCTCCAGCAAGCCCGATACTTCGTATAGCTTATTGACCTGCTGCCTTAGTCGGTATGCGTCCATCAATCACCTCGCTTTTGATTATAAGCCCGCGCCGCTTGAACTGGTCTTGCCACGCCTTCTGCCGCTGCCGGACCGTCAACGCCGGCGGTTCGGTCGGCGGAATCGGCTCGTACGATTCGCACCCGCCCAGCAGCAGGACCGCCGCGACCGCCCCGACCATGCGTTCCTGCCAGGCCGTCATGCGGGGCCCTCTGGGGGACATAGAATCCCGTCAGGATCGTCATGGGCAGCTAACCGCCCGTCCTTGCCCACCGGCACCCGCCGGCCGCAATCGCCACAGATCGCCGTCTTTGGTTTTCTCGCGGCCCTCGTCCGCTTCTCTGCCCGCAACAGATCGACTACGATTTCCCCTTCGACTATTTCGGCCGGACAGCGCCGGCCGTCACCTGTCTTGCACAGACCAAGCTGTCGAACCATCGCGTCGCTATGGATTCGTAGTGCGCCGCTTTTGTACGTAGTCATCCTCAGCGACCCCGGCGTCTGCGCTTCGGCCGGCGTGATATAGAGGCGCGAGCCATCGCGCGACCGAGAAAACACAGCGAATCGAGAGCCGAACACCCCGGCCAGATCGCCCGCAATGCCCACACCTGCGTGCGAAACATGAATCTCTTTACTCAACGATCGGCCAGGCCGCTTCGGCTTGTAGTACACTCGATCCGTCATGCCTTCCCGATTTCCACTTGGCCGGTTTCCATCCAGTGGACAAACTCATATTGCCCGGCCCGCTCCATCGCCGCCGCCGCCTCTACGCCGAAAGCCTCTTTGATGTAGGCCACGTCGTTCGGTTCATGCGTGGCGAACAGGTACGCTTCCCGCGATTGGCTTGTGACCTCTCTGGGGATGCGATACGGCCGCTGGGTGACGAGATAGCACGTCACGCCGCGCGTCCGGCCAGCCGTTAGGAGCGTTTTGAAGCCCGGCCCCATCGCCGAGCGCTCGTTGACGTAGCCGGCCAGGTCTTCGGCCACGAACGTGCAGGCCCCCGCGTGATAGACGCCCATGCACAGCCGGTCGAACGACCCGCCATCGAACGGGTCGGCCGGCCGATAGATGAGGCGATGCCACCGCCCTCGTTTGTACGATTCAAACCACGACTCATAGAAGTCCCGTTGCTCTCCGGCGGCCACGTCATAGTAAACGCCGGCATACCCGGCTTCTTCCGCTTTGGGCAGATAGATCACGAGCCGCCGGACATCGGCCAGGAGCCGCTTCTGCAACAGCCAGGTCTTGCCGCTGCCCGTCCGACCACAAACAAAGATGTTGCGCCCTTCGGTCATAGTCTTCAACCTCACCTGACAGGCGCGTGCGGCGAATACAACGGCCATTCCACGCGTCGCGCATCCAAGACCCCCCGCCCTGTAATGGCCGCGTCGGAACGGCCGTCGTTCAACGCATGCGCGACACGTTCGGCCGCCGCCCGCGATTCGCACATCACCACATATCCCGGCCGCCCCAGGAGTCCGCGCACCCGCCAGAGAATCGCACCACAGGATTGCGGCACGCAGTGCAGTTGACATTGGCCGATGCGATAGCCGTTGAACCTTTTCATCCGCTCACGATATTTCGGATTTTGCGTCATGCTCATATTCGCCACAACAGTCGTCTGGTTCCATCACCGGCCACTCGTGGTATACGCCATCGCGGCCGTTGCGTGAGGTAGGCGCGTGTCTATGGCATTGAATCCCTTCCCTAAAGCCGATCGTTTCGCCGCGCGGCCCCGTCTTAAGGATGCTGCACAGACGCCCATGCGTACAGGTTTCGCAACAGCATTTTTCCATCTCAAAACCCCTTCGGCAGTCCATCCAAATCGTCTTCCCGAACGTGCGCCGCGCGATACCACCCGGCGACCGGCCCCAGCGTCTCGATATGCACCGCCCCGGCGTCGGTCCGGCCCAGCGCGCGGAACACGCCGCCACGAACGAACCCGAACTGCCGGCCCATCGTCAGCGATCGCCGAAGCGTCACCGTCGGCGCGATCGCTCTGTGATGATAGAGCTCTCGTTGGAGTCGGTCGGTTGCGTTCACCTACGCTCCTTCAGGCGCTTTCGCCGGCGTGAACTTCACCGGCCCGGCGTCGGGAATCCCGCCTGCCGCTGCGATCGGCACCGATGGAACGGCCGACGACGGAGCGTCTTTTGCCGCCGGCCGTTCCCGTCGGCCCACACGTTTACGCAGTCCCCGTGAGATCGCGTCGGACCGAGCCCCGACCACGCCCAGTGCGACCATCGCCATTTGCGACCACGCCGCCTGGACGGGACTGATCGCCGTCGGCATGTAATAGCCCCACAGCACGCACGCCGGCCGGGCGAATGCGTCGGCCTCAGCGCCCGTAAGATTCAGGCTCTTTTCGTCCAGAAAGAACGCCAGCGCCTGAAAGCCGCCCTTGAAGACCGCCGCCATGATCGTCTCGTCGATGCCCGCCGCCTGGAACTCGTTGAGCGCCTGCGCCGCCTTCTGATGTTTGCCCGTGCCAGGCGGCCGGCCGGGACCGGCTTTCTTGCCCTTCGATTCGCTTACACCCGGAACGTCGGCCCCCAATGCTCCTGGATCGACCGCACCGGCCCCGATCTCGCCACGCACGAAATCTGCAAAGGCCGGATTGTCGCCAACGCTCGGATACGGCGTAGTCTCAAGACGTGGCGAATCCATTCGCCCACCGGCCCCGGAATCCCGCCCGGCCGTTTCACTCGTCTTCGGTTTCGTCATCTTCGGTTTCGTCGTCTTCCTCGTCTTCGTCGCCGCCGAAGACGATTTCGATCGCCGGCCCGTCGTCGTTGTCTTCGCCATCCGTGTCGTCCTTGTCCTTGGTTTGCGTTTCTGGTTTCGGTTCCGGCCTGCCCTCCAGCGCCGCCAGGCGGCGCTCGATGTCGTCCAGCCGGCCCCGCTGCCGGGCCTTCGCGCCCGTCGCCGTCATCTCGTAAATCCGGTCTTCCGACTCACACAAGATGAACGTCTTTCCGTCGCGCGTCATCTTTTCGGCCGGTTCCCCGCACATGGGACACGTCACCGCCTCTTTCTTTGCCACCGTCAATCCTTTCAATCGCAGTCGTCCGGCGATCGCCGGAGCTTGTCGGGCCAGAGCCCTTCGGTTTTCTCGTCCAGAGCCGCCGGCCCCAGCAGGCCCAGGCCCTTGACCTCAAAGACGCGATAGACCTTGCGAGGCTTGGCGCATCGCGGCAAGCGCTGCCAGCCTACATATTCGACTCGGATCACCTTGCCCCGCAGGTCGGGCAGGATCGTATGCAGTTGCTGGTTGCCGAAGAATTCGACTTCCTCGTCGCCATCCTGGATGATGTAAGATGCGTTTCGCCGCGTGTTCTTGATCGGACCGGCAACCAGCACCCCTTCCAGCCGATCGCCGGGCCATCGGAAAATGTACGCCCGCCGGCGTCTGGCCGTCCCATCGTTGCCGGCCCCGACCGTCTCGAATCGCGCATCCGCTACGAGTCGATCGGCATAGCCCTTCTTGACTTCGATCAATTCCACCGTGCCGTTCTCCGTTTTTGGACATTGCGGGTCCGTTGTATCCGACATAACATATCTTAGGGGACGTTGGGCAGCTTGCCCAGTTTCTCCAATGTATCCAGCCGCCGTCCGATTCGCCGGTTTTCGATCGCCACACCGACCGCCAGGACCACCACGGCACACAGCGCGATCACCACCAACGCCAGCGTCATACGGTCCCGCATGGCCGCATCGCGTAGCGCTGCATCGACCGCCCCGGCCAGCGCCCGGCGCTCCTCTGACGATTCCGCTTCAATCAACAGTCTCAACAGCGCATCCATCACAACCTCTCTTTCGCAGAACTTTCTCGCATTCCTTACATCGCCACTGCATTCGCCACCACATCGTTAGATCAAAGCAGTCCAGTCCCGCCCGCCCTTCAGGCGCACAATGCAAATAGCGCGTTGCCGATATCGACTTTCCGCAGGCCGTCACCACACCCGTTCCCGTCCCATTGTCCCGAACAAAATGTGCGTACCATTCCTTTACCACAGCCTCTCCTGTTTGCGCAGGCCGAACGCGATTTCGAGAACCCGTTTCAGAAACGATGCGACCGGTTCATCCCGCTTGGCCGCCAGTCGATTCGCCGCGTCGATGATTCGCCGATCCTGCGCCGAGTCGCCGGCGTCGATGGATACCGTTTTGACCGTTCTGTAGGTTGCCATGCACAGAGTATAGCAGGCCCCCGGCCTGTTGTCAAGGAAAAACTTGGACATTCTTAGAAGATTCTTTCGGGCCTGCCGCCGCGAGAACTCTGATCCGCCTTGCCGGCCGGCAGGCCGGCGTTTGAATCTTCACGGCCTTGCCGGTTCCGCTCCGGTCCAGGGCGAGCCGGCCGGGACGGCCGGTGCGCCCGGTCCTCGGCAGTCCGTAGGGCTGCCGAGGACCGCCGCCGCTCCCAACAGTCTACAGGCCAGACTCCCGCCTGTCAAGTCGCAAAAGGGATGCCAAGGGAAAAAGGCCGGCGTCGGCCGGCCGGGCCCTATCGAGAAACCCCGTCGTCGGGAACGACGGGCAGGGATGGTAGATGCTGGTTGACGAACGTCTCGATGTCCGTGAACGTGTAGTCTCGCTCTTGCCGCTGGCCCCGCTCGATATACTCGAATCGCACGGTCCGCCGCTCCGGGTCGATCCGCACGGCCGCCGCTGTGATGCCCTTGACGGCCAGGGCGATCTGAATCGAACTAGCGCCGAAGATCATCGACTTTGCCCTCGATCCGTTGAAGCGTGAATTGAATTTGATCGAGCTCGCGTGTGACCTGCTCCTTGTCCGCCTTGCGCTCCACGGCCTTGCACAAGACCGCCTGTTCGGTCGCCAGGCGGCTGTAACCGGCCACCACGGCCGCGAACAGGCACAGGAGCGTCAGCACCACGCCGACTTGCTGTTTGATCCACGCGGCCATCAGGCATAGACCCACGGGCCATCGGTGGCGATCGCCGGACCCGTTGCCGCCGGGATGCCCTTGCCCCGGACAAAGACCACGTACGCCAGGACCGCCAGCAGGATCCATTTCGTCTGTTTGCTCATAATGCCCCCTATGCCCCCTATGCCCGCTTGGCCGTCTCGATCAAAGCCGCCCCGGCCGCGTCCACGGTCACAAGCGCCTTGACCTCCTCTTTGGCAGCGTCGTTCACCTTGTCAACCGCCTTGACCACCGTCGAAAGCGTCTGGACCGCCTTGTCGCGCCGCACCGTCTGCCATATTGCTGCGATCGCGGCGAGGGATAGACCGCTTAAAGAACCCCAAAAGCTCACGTCTGGCCCGAGCAGAGTCTGCCCGGACTCGCTGCCGGCGAAGTCCCCGGCCGCCTGGCCCACTTGCTGCGCCGTCGGCGCCCAGCGGTCTACGGTTTCGCGCTGCGCCTCGCTGCACCCGCCGGCGCAGATAGCCAGCAGGCAGACACAGGCCCAGATGATCCCAAATCGTTTCATGGTCCGTTCCTTGTGACATTCGTTCTCTGTGCCGCCCTCTGACGGCCGATCGCCGATCGGTCCGACCGATGGTGCCGGCCGTCCGTCGCTCGTCAGCGTTTCCGGCGTTTGCGCCGTTTGGCGCTGATCCGCCAGCCGCCCTTGACCTTGTATACGCTTCCGCCGCGCTTCTTGGCCTTCTTGGCCGTCGATTTCTTCTTGTACGTCTTCTTCGCCATTGTGTCGCCCTCAATACAATGCGTGAACGGTCCCCGCTGCGTCCTTCCAGACCAGCGCGGACGCTGTGCTTGAAAAATAGAGACTGCTATTCGGCGCGCTGGCGTCCGCGTACGTCGGAAGCTGTGCAACACCGCCCAAAACAATCTGGGAATTCGCCCCGCCCGTCGGATTCAAGCGGAGCGGTCGCCGGCCCACGCCCTGCAAAATGGCCTCGATCACAGCATAGTCCCCCGCGCCATGGTAGCCGAAATGAAGTCCTTGGTTTGGGTTGTCCCGCCGGGTGGCCGTAATTTGCATGCCGTTCGCCGCGTCGGACCGAACCACCATTTTCGCCGCCCCGCCGACACTGACTGTTTCGACCGCGATCGGATAGGCGGAGGCCGGTTGCACTCCGCTGATCCATTGCACACAGTCCGCCGCACCGACACCGGACAACAACGTCGCGCCCGTCACGGCGACATTCTGCGCGCCGATCCGTATTCGATCCGGGAAGGCCGTTGCGACAAGCGAAACAGTTTCCACTTGACTGTTCACCAGGCTCAGATCGAAATCGCGCTCGAAATCTGCCGATCGCATGATCTCACCCAGAAGACTGTTCGTCGCCGCGATTCGCGCGCCACCGCATGAAATGCGTATGCTGTTTAGATAGCGCGAATTGATGAACGTCAATCGCGGACCGCTGGAACTTGCCAGCATGGACTGAATGCCGTAGAGGCTCGGCGTGCTCTCGGCATGGTGTTCGATGAACGTGCCAACGAACGTACTCGTTGGATGATAGACATCATAACTCGTTGCGGCACTGTTGAAACTGCACCCCATCCACGTCACGCGCGGACCGCGCACCAGACATTCCGCAAACGTGCCGCCCGTCCACGAACAGTTTCGCAGCGTCACCCCTAACGCCTGCGTGCTCTCGCATGAAAAACCAACGTGATTTGTCTCGAAACGACATCGTGCTACGTCGATTTGAGCCAGAGAAAACCCGCCAACCGCCGTCGCATCATAGACATTCGCTCGAAAGTATGGGCTATTCGCGTGCCCATAATAGACGGTGGCGGTTTCCAGGTCCCACCCGACGCCGACGCGCACGCCGATTCGGCACTTTTCCACGTGGACTTCGTCGAAGGACGATCGGTCGCACATGCCGTTCATCTCGATCCCGGAATAGGCCAGATTCATGCCATCCAGGCGAATGTTCTCGATGTGGAAATGGCGCGCGTTCAAGACCTCGATCATCGGCTTGCCGTCGGTCACGATGTCGTAGTTGCCGACGGAATCCGTCAACGTCACGATGGTTGTACCCGGTTGGGCGCCGCCGTCCCACACGAGCATCGCGCCGGCCCCGGCGCGCAAATCGCCCTGCCCGACGATCGTGCAGCCGCCCTTGCCGTCGAGGAACCCGAGAACGTCGTTGTTCGCCCGGACGTTCCACCGACCGAAGTGGAGCGTGTCTGTGATGCGATAGACGCCAACGGGAAGCAGCAGGGTTTGACCGGGTGACAGCATGTCGATCGCCCGTTGGAGCGCCGCCGTATCGTCGGCCACACCGTCGCCGATCGCGCCGTAGGCCCGTACGTCCAGCCAGGTTGACCGCTTGGCCTGTACGTCCCACTGCCAATGGTGACCGCGCGATTCGATCTCCGGCGTCACAATCAACGGTCGAACCATATCACTTGCCTCCTATTGCCTTGATCGCCAGATAGCCGACGATCGCCACGGCCGCGTATTTCGCCAGGCCCCACGCCGCCTTGTCCACGGTCTCGCCGACGGCCTCTGTCATCGTCGTTCGGATTTCGGCGTCACTCAAGGCCCAGATTCCATAGACGGCCAGCGCCCCGCCGACCACGCCGACCACCACCGCGACCGATACACCGATCCCGGCCAGTTGCGGACTCGGCGTGCGCGGTTCCGTGATTCGCACCTTTACAAACATCCAGTTGTCTTCGTCCGGGTAGCTGTACCCTTCGACGCGAAAGCGCGGGTCCGAATCCTCGACGCGCTTGGCTATGGCGTCCATCTCGAGCGCCGTCGGCACCTTGCCCATGCCGATCACCTGCGACCAGATGCGCACCACGTCGCCTATGGCGAGCTGATAGTCATCAGGAACAGGTTTCCACGTCTCAGACATCACGCCACCCAGCCAAGGACCGTTATTTCCACCGCGGCGAGCGCTTCGCTTGCGCGGTATTCGACGATCTGCGTCGCCGGAATCGGAACCAACAGCGTTCCGGCGATCGGTACGCTATCGACCTGGACGACGACGCCCTGAATCGCTACCGCGTTGGCGTTGCCGTCCTTGCGAAATTCCAGCGTCGCCCCCGGCGTGTCGTCGGTCACGCGCAGTCCCAGCAGCACAAACGATGCGTCCGGGTCCGCGATGATCGCCGACAGATCGAGATTGCGCCACGTGTTGTCCATCGTCAGGTCGGCCTGCGTGAAATCGACCGCCGCCGGGTCGCCCCGATCTTGCAGTTGAATCACCGTCACCGAACCCAGTCCGCTGATTCCCATGTTACACCTCAAACCAGTTGAGCCGCTGCCCGGCCCCTGTGGCGATCGCCCAAATCGGCCCGCGATAGTCGCTGATCCAAAACGCCTGCCCGGCCACAAGCTGAATCCCGTTTGCCACCGTCACCGTAGCCGCCGGCCCGATGTTGATCGTCCCCGCATTGCCCGTTCCCGCCTGCAAATGCAGGCCCTTGCGATCCTGATTGGCCGCCACGGCCAGAGCCGCCGCCACGCCGACGACGGCCGCCGCCGCCCCTTCGGCCACCTCGTCGCCCGTCAATTCATCTCGGATCGCCGTCAGCACGCCGACGTCGCTCGGATTCGCATGGATGCGCGCCGCCGTCGCGTCGCCGTAAATCAAATACATCGTCCCGAGCCCCATCGCCGGGTTCGTGATGAAGATGCGATCGAAGGCGAGCTCAAGAAACATCCCCTGCCGGAATGGAATCAACGGTTCCGATCGCGTCTGGAATCGGATTCCGATCTGCGCGTTCGTGTCCGGCGCGAGCCAGCACCCCAGGAGATCGCCGCGCACGGAGATTTCCCGATCGAAGACCACGGCCGTCAGGTCGATCTCGATTGTCTTGACCGGCACTTCCAACGATCGAATCGCCCTCTGGATTCCGTCCCCGTTCACGAGCGCGCCCCTTCCTGCCGCTGGCCGTACATGCCCTGCCCGACGAACCCGCCGGAATGCGTGTACTCTGCCCGCCCTTCGGCGTCGCGCCGGAAGCGCGTTTCGAGCGTTCGCAGGAAGTCGGCCGCTGTGCGCAGTTGCGTCTTCGGCATGGTCGCCTTGTCCACCGGCCGATTCACCACGCGCGCCGGGTCCGATCG
>JAQTLU010000042.1 GCA_028714735.1 Gallionellaceae bacterium
GGTGTGGCTGTTGTTGTTGGAAACGCGAGGGCTTTGGTCAGGAGGTAGGCGGCCTGGGCGTAGGAAGTGGGGCACAAGGCGAAGCATTCCTGGCAATCCCAGCATTCTTTTCTGGCGACTTCGGGAACGAAGCTGATCTGGCGCACGGCGCCGTTGTCGATGAAGCTGACGGCGTTTTTCTGCTTGACCTCGTTGCAGTAACGCACGCACAGGCCGCACAACACGCAGAACGACGCCTCCTTCTCGAAGCGGTTGCGGTCGGCGCCATACTCCTCGGCCAGTTTCACCAGCTCCGGAGCATCCGGCGCGTGGGCCATCAACTCCTCGACGATCACCTTGCGGATCTTGTCCACCTTTTCCGAGCGGGTGCGCACGACGATGTCCTTAGCCACCGGATACAGGCAGGAGACGACATAGCTCTTCCAGCCGCGCGATTCCACCTCCACCATGCACAGGCGGCAGCCGCCGAAAGCCTCCAGCTTCTCGTGGTGGCACAGGGTCGGAATGTGGATGCCGGCCTGTTGCGCGGCCTGCAGCACGGTCATCCCAGCCGTGGCCTTAACCTCCTGGTCATCGATTTTCAGGACGATTTCAGTCATTTCTTGTCTCCACTCCCGCCGGTAATGCGCGACTCATATTCGGGCTTGAAATAGCGGAACATGCTCTTCAGCGGATCGGCGGAAGTCTTGCCCAGTGCACACAGACTGCCCAATCCTGTCACCTCGGCCAGGTCCTCCAGCCGCTCCAGGTCGTCGGGCTTGCCCTTGCCCTCGGTGAGATTGGTCAGGATATGCAGCATCTGCGGCATGCCCTCGCGGCAGGGCACGCACTTGCCACAGGACTCCTTGGTGAGGAAATCCATCAGATAGCGCGCCACTTCCACCATGTCGGTATCCTCGTCCATCAGCAACAGGCCGCCGGCGCCAATCGGTGCGCCCAGCTTGGACATGCCGTCGAAATCCAGGGGGGCGTCGATCAGGTCGGCCGGGATCGAGCCGCCCATGGCGCCACCGAAGTGGATGGCCTTGAGGGTCTTGCCGTCGCGCACCCCGCCGCCGATGTCGAAGACCAGGGTGCGTAGCGGCGTGCCCATCGGCACCTCCACCACGCCGCTGTTCACCACGTGGCCCGACAGGGAAATCAGCTTGGTGCCCTTGCTCTTCTCCGAACCAATGCTGGTGAACCAGTCGGCGCCCTTGCTGATGATTTGCGGCACGTTGGCCCAAGTCTCGACGTTGTTGAGATTGGAGGGCTTGTCCCAGATGCCGGATACTGAGGTGCGGATGTATTTTGGCCGCGGCTCGGGCGGATTGCCCTCGATCGAGCGCATCAGCGCACTCGACTCGCCGGAGACAAAGATGCCGACGTCGAAGTGCAGCTCGCACTCGAAGTCGAAGCCGGAACCCAGGATGTTCTTGCCCAGCAGGCCATACTCCGCCGCCTGGGCCAGGGCGTTCCTGACGTGCTTTTCCAGCAGCGGCATGTCGTGGCGGGTGTACATGAAGCCCTTCTGGGCGCCGATGGCATAGGCGCCGATGATCAGGCCTTCGAGGATCTTGTGCGGATTGCCGGTGAGCATGGCCCGATCCATAAAGGCGGCGGACTCCCCTTCGTGGCCGTTGACGATCACGTACTTGGTTTTTTCCGGCGCGTTCTTGGTGGTCTCCCATTTTGAGCCGGCCGGAAAGCCGCCGCCGCCGCGGCCGCGCAGATTGGCCTTCTTGACCTCGTCGAGGACCTGATCCGGCGTCATCGTCGATAGCGCCTTGACCAGGGCGGCGTAACCGCCGACCGCCAGATAGTCGTCGATGCGCATCGGGTCGATCTTCGGATTGTCGCCGATCAACAGGCGCGTCTGGTGCTTGTAGAACGGCACCTCGTTCATGTGCACCGCCTTGGCGCCGGTGCCCGGGTCGTGGTACACCAGCCGCTCGACCACCTCGCCTTTGAGCGTGGCGGCAATGATCTCCGGCACATCCTTGGGCTGGACCTCGAAGTAGCAGATCTCGCCGGGGGTGACCACGACGTTCGGCCCCTTCTCGCAGTAGCCGTGGCAGCCGGTGGTCCTGACTTCGAGCTTGCCACCCAGCTTCTGCTTATCGGCCTCGGCCAGGAAGGCGGCGGCGACCGCCGCCGAGTCCAGGCCGTCGCAGGCTGCGCCGGCGCAGACTGCGATGCAGGGTTTGGCAGGATCCCGGCTGGCCAGGATGTCCGCCCTTAATTTTTCCAGTTCAGCTGCTGATTGAAGCCTTGGCATAATTTTTACCTACTCGTAGCTTTTGAGAACGTCTTCGGCCTTGTCAGGCGTCATCCTGCCGTAGTGCTTGCCGTCGACGATCAGTTCCGGCCCGATGCTGCAGCTGCCCAGGCAGGCGCCGGTATCGAGCGTGAACCTGGACTCGGCATCGGTCTCCCCGGGCTTGAGGCCAGTGAGTTCCTCGACCTTCTCCAGCAGCTTCGGCGCCCCGCGCAGATGGCAGGTCATGCCGGTGCACACATGCACCTCGTGGCGCCCCTTGGGGGTCAGGCTGAAGGTCTTGTAGAAGCTGGCGATCTGCATCACCTGGGCAAAGGGCACTTGCAGCGCATCAGCCACCCGGTGCATCACTTCCCTGGGCAGCCAGTGGTTCTCGTGCTGGATCTCCACCAGCGCGTGAATCAGCGAGCCCGGCTGGCCCCGGTACTTCTCGATGATGCTGTCGATGTTTTTGTCACACATTTGTCGGTTCCACCTCAGTTTGCTTTTGCTGATTCGCTTCAGGCTGCGACCGCGATCTGCGCCTGGCTCCCGTTCATCCGGACCATGCCCTGCTGCGATAGCAGATGGAGGTGCCGGGCAATGTCCGCGGGATCGAGACGCAGCTTCTGCGCAATATCCCCGGCCGATGACTCCCCGGCGCGCAGCGCGCCCATGATGCGGCCCATGGTCAGCTTGTCGAGAATCAGCTCCTTGAACAGCGGTTCAAAGTCGGGGCGGGAGAAGAATTCGTGGTAGCCGTCTTCCGTCCGCTTCGGCACCCGGAACCTTTCGCGCTCGACCAGCTTGAAATAGGGCACCAGTTGCGTCGCCGCTTCCAGGCCGGCCTGCAGGTCGGCGACGTCGCGGCCCTCGCTTGATCCGAACGGACCAAGGCTTTTGATCTTGGCTCCGAACTCGTTCATGATTTCGGCGAAGCGGATGCCCTCGCCAGCGGAAACCCATTCCAGACGCAGCCGGTCGGGATTGACGCCGATGTTTTCGAGAATCCGCTTGGCGACAATGCTGTTGCCCAGCGCGTCGTAGTTGCCCTCGGGGTTGTAGTGGCAGTCGTTGAGGTGGCAGCCGCCGATGAACACCCCGTCGGACTTCTTGGCGAAGGCGCGGAAGATGAACTCCAGGTCGACCCGGCCCGAGCACATCAGGCGAATTACGCGCAGATAGGGCGGATACTGGAAGCGGGAGACGCCACACAGGTCGGCGCCGCCGTAGCAGCACCAGTTGCACAGGAAGCCGACGATGATGGGTTTGAAATCGGATGGAGCTGCCATTCTGGGTACCTTAGGTTGGTGTGGTCAAAGCCCGGCGCGCGTCAGACTTCCGCAAGCGCGGCGTCGATCTGGTTGAACACTTCTTCGTCCGTGTAGTGGGAGAGGACGATGGCCCCGGTCGGGCACTTGGCGTTGCACAGCCCGTCGCCCTTGCACAGCACGGGGTTTACCTTGGCCTTCTTGCCGCGCGGGGTGTCCTCGAAATCGATGGCGCCGTAGGTGCACACCGAGATGCAGGCACCGCAGGAGACGCAGTCGATATCATCCACTTTGCAGACCGCACCCGAGGCGACCACGGTGTCGCGCGACAGCAGGGTCAGCGCCCGGCCAGCCGCACCGTAGGCCTGGGTGATGGTCTCCGACAGGTGCTTGGGATACTGCGCCGTGCCGCACAGGAACACCCCTTCCGCGGCGAAATCGACCGGCCGCAGCTTGGCGTGGGCTTCCTGGAAGAAGCCGTCGGGACCCAATGGCACCTTGAACAGGCGCGCCAGTTCGTTGGCTCCCGGGGCGGGGATCACCGCCGCGGCGAGAATGATGGCATCGACATCGAGCTCCAGCTTCTTGCCCAGGATGGGATCGGCTGCCGTCACCCGGATGAAGCTGCGGCCACCCTCGTCCCTGGCTTCCACCAGGGGCTGGTCTTGCGGCTCGTAGCGGATGAACTTGACGTTCTGGTTCGACGCTTCGCGGTAGTAGTCCTCGCGGAAGCCGTAGGTGCGGATGTCGCGGAAGAGCACGTAGATATCCACTTCCGGCTTGAGCGCCTTCATCTTCAGGGCGTTCTTCATGGCGCCGCTACAGCAGACACGGGCGCAGTAGTTGCGGTCCTCGTTGCGGCAGCCGACGCACTGGATCATCACCACGCTGTCCGCCGCCATCAGCTTTTCGTCCTGCTTGGCGAGCTTGCCTTCCATCTCCAGCAGGGTCATCACCTTGTCGTTCTGGCCGTACAAATACTCGGTCGGCTGATACTCGGCGGCACCGGTGGCAATGATCGCCGCACCGTGCTTGATGGTGCGCACCCGGCCCTTGGATTTGACCGTGGTGGTGAAATTGCCGACGTAGCCGTCGACATGAATGACGGTGGCATCGGTAATGGCGTGGATCTTCGGGTGCCGGTACACCTTCTTCTTGAGGTCCTTGACGAAGGTCTGGACGTCCATTCCCTCGAGCGTGTAGTGGATGCGGCTGGCGATACCGCCAAGGTCAGAGGCTTTCTCGACCAGGTAGGTCTCGTAGCCCTGCTCGGCCAGGGTGTGGGCGCTGGTCATGCCGGCGACGCCGCCGCCGACCACCAGCGCAGTCTTGTCCACCGGCAGCGAGAATTCGTCCAGCGGCTCCAGCTTGCCGGCCCGCGCCACCGACATGCGCACGATGTCCTTGGCTTTCTCCGTCGCGGCTTCTTGCTCCTTGGAGTGCACCCAGGTGCAGTGCTCGCGGATGTTGGCCATGTCGAAGAAGTACTGGTTGACGCCGGCTTCGCGCAGGGTGTCGCGGAACAGCGGCTCGTGCGTGCGCGGCGTGCAGGCGGCGACTACCACCCGGTTCAGTCCCTTGTCGCGGATGGTGTCGGAGATGGCCTTGGCCGTATTGGTGGCGCAGGCGAACAGGCTCTCCTCGACGTGCACCACGTTGGGCAGACCCTTGGCGTACTCGGCGATGCCAGGCACGTCCACCACCCGGCCAATGTTGGCGCCACAGCGGCAGACGAAGACGCCGATCTTGGCTTCCTCTTCCGAAACGTCCTTCTCTTCCGGGTACACCCGGTCTTCGGAGAGCTGACCGCGCCGCGACTTGAGCAGGTTGGAGGCCTGGGCACCGGCGCCGCTGGCGCCCATCACCGACTCGGGAATGTCCATCGGACCCTGGAAGGCGCCACTGGTGAAGATGCCCGGACGGCTGGTGGCGAGCGGGTTGAAGGGATCGACCTTGCAGAAGCCGTGGTGGTTGAGCTCGATGCCGAAGACCTTGGAGAAGCGCTGCGCATCCTTGGGCGGGGCCAGGCCTACCGAGAGCACCACCAGTTCGAAGAATTCCTCGACCACCCCGTCCGGCGTGGTGTAGCGGATGGAGACGTCCCCGGTCACCGGGTCTTCACTGCCAATCGAGACGTAGCTGCGGATGAAATGCACGTCGGGCAGCTTCTCCGCACGCTGGTAGAAGCGCTCGAAGTCCTTGCCGTAGGAGCGGATATCGTTGTGGAAGATCTTGGCTTCCATATCGGGCAAGTGGTCCTTGGCCAGAATCACCTGCTTCTGGGTGTAGGAGCAGCATACCGCCGAGCAATAGCTGTTGCCGCCCGGGGTCACCTGGCGCGAACCGACGCAGTGGATCCAGGCGATCTTGTGCGGATGCTTCTTGTCCGAGGGGCGCAGGATCTGGCCCTCGTGCGGGCCGGTGGAGCAGAGCAGGCGCTCGAAGTCCATGCTGGTGACCACGTTCTTGTACAGGCCGTAGCCGTAATCGTTGCGCGGCAGGGGGTCGAAGGTCTCGTAGCCGGGCGACAGGATGATGGCGCCGACCTTGACCTTGACCTTCTCCGGCTTCTGGCCGAAATCAATGGCGTCGTTCTCGCAGACAGTCTGGCAAATCGAGCAGGTCTTGTCTTTAAGGAACAGGCAGCTTTCGTCAATGTAGGTGACCAGTGGCACGGCCTGCGAGAAGTAAATGTGCACCGCCTTGTTCATCGACAGATCCTGGTTGAACGGATCGGGGATCTTGGCGGGGCAGTATTCGACGCAGACCGTGCAGCCGGTGCACTTGTCTTCGATGACGTAGCGCGGCTTCTTCAGCAGGGTGACCGTGAAGTCGCCAGGCTCGCCTTCGACCGAGTCGACATCGGTGTAGGTCATCAGCTCGATGTTGGGCTGCCGGTCGGTTTCGATGAATTTCGGCGACTCGATGCACATCGAGCAGTCGTTGGTGGGGAAGGTCTTGTCCAGTTGCGACATCTTGCCGCCAATGGTCGGCGACTTCTCTACCAGGTAAACCTTGTAACCGGCCGCCGACAGGTCGAGCGCGGCCTGGATGCCGCTGATGCCGCCGCCCACGACCATGATGTCGCCCATGGTGTCGTCCGCGCCACGCAAGACGCGCTGCGTGTCCAATTGCTGCTGCAGAAGTCCGAATGTCACTTTGATGTCCTCGCCTAGATTGCTTCGCGGATGATTTCGGTCATGTCCTTGACCTCGATCGACGCACCACCGTCCGGCCGGCCCAGGCGGCTATCTTCAAAATTGGTGATGCAGTAGGGGCAGGAGGTGACCAGGACCTGGGCACCGGTCTCCACCGCCTGTTCCAGACGCAGGTCGGAGAAACGTTCGCCCTTGGGCGTTTCCATCCAGATGCGGCCACCGCCGCCGCCGCAGCAGAAGCTGTTCTTGCGCGATTCGGCCATCTCGCTCAATTGCAGACCAGGCACGCTCTTCAGCGCTTCGCGCGGCTGCTCGAAGACGCCGTTGTGACGGCCGAGGTAGCAGGGATCGTGATAGGTGACGTTCTTGGCAACTTCCTTGGTCAGCTTGAGGCGGCCCTCGTTGATCAGCTGATGCACGTACTCGGTGATGTGAACTACCTCAAAGTGCACCATGAACTCGGGGTACTCGTTCTTGAAGCTGTGGTAGCAGTGCGGCGAGGAGACCAGGATCTTCTTCACGCCGTTGCCAATCAGCTGACCAATGTTCTGCCGGGCCAGGCTGCGAAACAGGTTCTCGTCGCCAGTCTTGCGGATGCTCTCGCCGCAGCAGCTTTCGTCGCTGCCCAGTATCCCGAAATCAACGCCCGCGGCTTGCAGGATTTCCACCGTGGCCTTGGCGATCTTCTTGCCGCGCGGGTCGTAGGCCAGGTAGCAGCCAGGGGAGTAGAGTATCTCCATGCCCTCCTCGTAGCGCTTGACGTTGAGATCCTTGGCCCAGTCGGCGCGCTTCGAGCGCGCTTCACCAAAGGGGTTGCCTTCGGCCTTGAGACTGGCAGCGACGCCGGGAATCGGCGAGGCCGCACCCGCAAACACGTCGTACTCGGTGGCAATACGACGCAGCGCCACGCCCGACTTGATCTGCTGAACGTCGCGCGGACAGATCTGCGGGCATTTGCCGCAGGTCGTGCAGCGCCAAATGTCCTCGTTGTCAATCTCGGTCAGGCCAAAAGTGGCCTCGCGCACCAGCTTGCGCATGCTGAATCTGCTCACCCTGTTCCAGGGGCAGACGGTGTCGCACATGCCGCACTGGTAACAGGATTTGAAAGCATCTCCGCCGCTCGCCTTGATCGCGTCGATGATCTCTTTTTGGGGGGCTACCGTCTCCATGCTCTCTCAATCCCGTCTGTTCGTCCGTCAAACTACGGCTTCACCATCCGCGCTACCGTATCCA
>JAQTLU010000043.1 GCA_028714735.1 Gallionellaceae bacterium
AACGTTGAGCTTGAGGGGCGTGGAGCCGGCTTGCCGGCGGAGCGTCCCACTCGAAGCGATTGTTAGCCATGGATGCTCCACCAAGACTCACCGTACTCTCCAACACACACCAACAACTGTGCTGCGGAACCAAAGAGCTCAAAATACTGGTGGCCACGGGGTGAGCGCGACAACTCCAGAAGTTTTGCGAGAACAGCTGGCAAATCCTTGGACGAAATATGCCAAACGAATTGATTTGGTTTGATGTCACCTGGAGAGATCGGCGCACACCGCGCGAATAACTGAACTGCGTGTTCTGGGCCAACGGAAGCCAAGCTGTGAATTGGAAATGACGGTTCATCTGATGAGATCAACTTACCCAGAGTGGAAACCAACTGCTCAATATCTGAAGGCAATCCTTCCAGCAACACGGTATTGCCACCTTGGAAATGTTCAAAGAAACCGAGTCGCATGCTCTTGATGGCTAACGTTAATGTCGATATAAAAAATTCGATGTAAGTTGGCACTTTACGCGGCATAATCCGCCCAGTCAACGGCGTAACGCTTTGATACTAAAGGGTTATTACTTTCGACATAGGGCGTATTGAGCCATGAATTTCATCACTCCGAATAAGCCACCAAAACTCCTCGACCAACTCCGCGAATGCATTCGTTATCGCCATTACAGCTTGCGCACCGAGCAGGCCTATGTGCATTGGGTGAAGCGTTTCATTTTCTTCCACGACAAACGCCATCCCAAGGAGATGGGCGGGCCGGAGGTCGAGGCGTTTCTCTCGCATCTGGCCAATGTCGGTAAGGTGGCGGTATCCACGCACCAACAGGCGCTGTCGGCCTTGCTCTTTCTTTATCGGGAAGTGTTAAAGCAGGATTTGCCCTGGATGACCGATATGGGACGGCCGAAAACACCGAAGCGTTTGCCAGTGGTGCTGACCGAAGTCGAGGTACGCCGGGTTCTGGATCGTATCGATGACCAGACACATCAATTGATGGCTCGCTTGCTGTATGGCACGGGGATGCGGTTGATGGAATGCGTTCGGCTGCGGGTGAAGGATATCGAGTTCGAACGGCGTGAGATTGTGGTGCGCTCCGGCAAGGGGGATAAAGACCGGGTAACGATGTTGCCTGGGGCTTTGCTGTCAGCCTTACAGGGGCATCTGGAGAAGGTACGGGAGATTTGGCTGGCGGATCGCGCGGCCAATCGACCCGGGGTGCAGTTGCCGAATGCACTGGAACGAAAGTATCCGAATGCGTCGACCGAATGGGGCTGGTTCTGGGTGTTTCCAGCCGCGTCCGAGGCAAAGGATCCGCAGACGGGGATCATTCGGCGCCATCATCTTTTCGAGCAAAACCTGCAACGCGCGATCAAATCCGCCGTGCGGAAGGCGGGGGTGGCCAAACCGGCGACCACGCATACCTTACGCCATTCTTTCGCTACCCATTTGCTGCAATCGGGCTATGACATACGTACCGTGCAGGAGTTATTGGGCCATTCGGATGTGTCGACGACGATGATCTACACCCATGTGCTGAACAGGGGCGGACGCGGGGTGGTGAGCCCGCTCGACCGGTAAGCCCCGGCCGGCCAGCTCGTCACTCTCCCCGATAGATGCAGCCCGAACTGGCCGTTTCCTGGATGACGATCTGGCTCAGGCCGGGCAGGGCGGGCTTCAGCCTGTCCCAGAGCCACATCGCCATACGCTCGCTGGTCGGGTTGTCCAGGCCGGGCACGTCGTTCAGGTAGCGATGATCCAGGGCGGCCCGGATCGGCGCCCAGGCCTTTTCCACATCGGCGAAGTCGAGCACCCAGCCGAGTTTTTCGTCGAGAGGCCCGGAGACATGCACCTCGACCCGGAAGGAATGGCCGTGTACCCGCGCGCAGGGATGCTCGGCCGGCAGGTGGGGCAGGCGGCGGGCGCATTCGAGCTGGAAGATGTTGAAGATATCCATGGCGACTCCAAAATGTAAAAAAGCCGGGCGAACCCGGCTTTTGCTGGTCTGAACAGGCCGGTCAGCCCTTTTTGCTGCCTTCCACCATCTTGTGGATGATGGGTTCCAGGATGACTTCCATGGCCATGCCCATCTTGCCGCCGGGCACCACCAGGTTGTTGCGCCGGGACATGAAGGAGTCGTGGATCATCGACAGCAGATAGGGGAAATCGACGCCCTTGGGATCGCTGAAGCGGATCACCACGAAGCTTTCGTCCGGGGTCGGGATGTCGCGGGCGATGAACGGGTTCGAGGTGTCGACCGTCGGCACGCGCTGGAAGTTGATGTGGGTACGGGAGAACTGCGGCGTGACGTAGTTCACGTAGTCGGGCATCCGGCGCAGGATGGTGTCGACGATGGCCTCGGCGGAGTAGCCCCGCTCGGCGGCGTCGCGGTGGATCTTCTGGATCCATTCCAGGTTGACCACGGGCACCACGCCGATGGCCAGGTCGACGTGCTGGGCCATGTCGACCTTGTCGGTCACCACCAGGCCATGCAGGCCCTCATAGAACAGCATGTCGGTTTTGCCGGGGAGGTCTTCCCAGGGGGTGAACTGGCCGGGGTTCAGCTTGGTGCCAAGACGGGCGTTGAGCTGGGCGGCTTCTTCGTCGCTGTGGATGTAATAGCGCTTCTTGCCGCTGCCGGTCTTGCCGTAGGTCTTGAACAGGTTGGCCAGGGCGGCGAAGTCGTTGGCCTCGGGACCGAAGTGGCTGAAGGAATGGTTGCCCTCGGTCTCGGCCTTCTTCATGGCCTCCTTGAACTCGACCCGACCCAGACTGTGGAAGCTGTCGCCCTCGATGACCGCGGCCGTCAGGTGTTCGCGGGTGAAGATGTGCTCGAAGGCACGCTTGACGGTGGTAGTGCCGGCGCCGGACGAACCGGTGACGACCACGACAGGATGTTTCTTGGACATGAACAGCTCCCCAAAAGCAGATAACAAAAGCGGAATTTGGACGAGTATATCCGCCCGCAAGCCGCCATGTCATCGGCAGGGCCGATATAATCTTCTTCTTACTCAATAACATCCTTGTATATGGACGCCATCTACCGCCCCGAGCTCATCGAGCCGGAAGCCCAGCAGCACTGGGAAGAGAAACAGGCCTTCAAGGCCGTGGAAGACAGTGAAAAGCCGAAGTATTACTGCCTGTCCATGTTCCCCTACCCGTCGGGCAAGCTGCACATGGGCCATGTCCGCAACTACACCATCGGCGACGTGCTGGCGCGCTATCACCGCATGAAGGGCTACAACGTCCTGCAGCCGATGGGCTGGGACGCCTTCGGCCTGCCGGCCGAGAACGCCGCCATCGCCAACGACGTCGCCCCGGCCGGCTGGACCTACGCCAACATCGATTACATGCGCAAGCAGTTGAAGTCGCTCGGCCTGGCCATCGACTGGTCGCGCGAGTTGGCCACCTGCAAGCCGGACTACTATCGCTGGGAGCAATGGCTGTTCACCCGGCTGTTCGAGAAGGGCGTCATCTACAAGAAGATGGCCTCGGTGAACTGGGACCCGGTCGATCACACCGTGCTGGCCAACGAGCAGGTCATCGATGGCCGCGGCTGGCGCTCCGGCGCCCTGGTCGAGAAGCGCGACATCCCGATGTACTTCTTCCGCATCACCGACTACGCCGAGGAACTGCTGGCCGGACTCGACGACCTGCCCGGCTGGCCGGAGCGGGTGAAGACCATGCAGCGCAACTGGATCGGCAAGAGCTTCGGCGTCGAGATCCATTTCCCGTTGAATGAGCGCCACCAGGCCGGCGACGACGTGCTCAAGGTATTCACCACCCGGGCCGACACCCTGTTCGGCGTCACCTACGTCGCCGTCGCCGCCGAGCACCCGCTGGCGCAGCAGGCCGCCGCGGGCAATCCGGCCCTGACCGGATTCATCGCCGAGTGCAAGCAGGGCAGCGTGGCCGAGGCCGACATGGCGACCATGGAAAAGAAGGGCATGGACACCGGCCTCAAGGTCTACCACCCGTTCACCAACGAAGCCGTGCCGGTCTACGTCGCCAACTACGTTTTGATGGGCTACGGCGAGGGCGCCGTGATGGCGGTGCCGGCCCACGACGAGCGCGACTTCGCCTTCGCACAGAAGTACGGCCTGCCGATCCGGCCGGTGATCAAACCGGTCGACGGCGACCTGGAACTGCCGCTGCAGGCGGCCTATGTCGAGCCGGGCGCCCTGTTCGACTCCGGCGATTTCTCCGGCCGCACATCCGAGGATGCCATCGACAAGATCGCCCTGGTCCTCAAGAACCTCGGCCTGGGTGAGAAGCGCACCACCTTCCGCCTGCGCGACTGGGGCATCTCGCGCCAGCGTTACTGGGGCTGCCCGATCCCGATCATCCATTGCCCGAGCTGCGGCGACGTGCCGGTGCCGGCGGACCAGTTGCCGGTGGTGCTGCCCGAGGAGGTCAAGATCGACGTCGGTTCGCCATTGAAGAAAATGCCCGAGTGGTCGAACTGCACCTGTCCGAAATGCGGCGGCGCGGCCGAGCGCGAGACCGACACCATGGACACCTTCGTGGAGTCGTCCTGGTATTACGCCCGCTACGCCTGCCCCGATCTCGACACCGCCATGCTGGACGGCCGCGCCAACCACTGGCTGCCGGTCGACCAGTACATCGGCGGCATCGAACACGCCATCCTGCACCTGCTCTATGCCCGCTTCTTCCACAAGCTGATGCGGGACGAGGGCCTGGTCAGCAGCAACGAGCCGTTCGCCAACCTGCTGACCCAGGGCATGGTGATCGCCGAGACCTATTACCGCGACCTGGCCGACGGCAAGAAGCTGTGGATCAACCCGGCCGAGGTCGAGGTGGAGCGCAACGACAAGGGCCACATCGTCGCCGCGAAACTGATCGCCGACGGCCAGCCGGTGGTGATCGGCGGCACCGAGAAGATGGCCAAGTCGAAGAACAACGGCGTCGATCCGCAATCGTTGATCGACCAGTACGGCGCCGACACCGCGCGCCTGTTCATGATGTTCGCGGCGCCGCCGGAACAGAGCCTGGAATGGTCCGACGCCGGCGTCGAGGGCGCCCACCGCTTCCTGAAGCGCTTGTGGAAGATGGTCTATGACCAGGTCGAGGGCGGCCCGGCCGATGCCTTTACGGGCGGCGAACTGCCCGAGGCACTGGCCGGCCTCCGTCGCCAGCTGCACCAGACCATCGCCAAGGTCACCGACGATATCGAGCGGCGCAAGCAGTTCAACACCGCCATCGCCGCGATCATGGAACTGATGAACGCCATGGCGAAACAGGAAGGTGAGGACACACTTACCCGCAGCGTCAAGCAGGAGGCCATGGAGGCCATCGTGCTGATGCTGGCGCCGATCGTGCCGCACATCTGCCGCATCCTGATCAAGGCGCTGAAACCGGGCGCCTGCCTGGTCGGCTCGCCCTGGCCGGAGGTGGACGAGACCGCCCTGGTGCAGAACGAGATCGAGCTGATGCTGCAGGTCAACGGCAAGCTGCGCGGCAAGCTCAAGGTCGCCGCCGACGCCGGCAAGGACGCCATCGAGGCGACCGCCCTGGCCAGCCCCGAGGCGCAGAAGCACATGGAAGGCAAGCCGGCCAAGAAGGTGGTGGTGGTGCCCGGCCGCCTGGTCAACATCGTCGTATAAGGCAAAGGAACCGAGATGAGGCGCGTGACCCTGAAATTACTGGCCGTTGCCGGCCTGGCGGTGCTGGCCGGCTGCGGCTTCCAGTTGCGCGGCCAGTCTTCGCTGCCGTTCAACAGCGCTTATGTCGACGCCGCTTCCGGCTCGGTCCTGGCCAGCCAGCTGAGCAAACACCTGGACCAGAAGGCCAAGCTGGCCAGCCGGCGTGACAAGGCCGATGTGGTCATCCGGTTGACCGGCGAAAACCGCGGCAAGAAGATCCTGTCGCTGTCCGGCGGCGGCAAGGTCCGGGAATATCGCCTGATCGACATGGTGACGGTGTCTGCCGTCAGTCCCGAGGGCCAGGAGATGCTGGCGCCGACCGATATTAGTCTGACCCGCGACTTCTCCTATAGCGACGAGCAGATCCTGGCCAAGGAGGCCGAGGAGGCGATGTTGCGCAAGGACATGGACGACGATGCCCTGAGGCAGATATTGCGCCGCCTGGCCTTCATCCGGAAACCATGAAATTACGTCCGGAACAGCTGGCGGGGGCCCTGGCCAAGGGCCTGGCGCCCGTCTATGCGGTGTGCGGCGACGAACCCCTGTTGACCGACGAGGCGGCGGCCCTGATCCGGCAGGCCGCGCGCAAGGCTGGCGCCGAACGGCAGGCCAGCCAGGTCGAGACCGGCTTCAACTGGGCGGCCTGGGCGGGCGAATTCGACTCGTTGTCGCTGTTCGCCAGCCGGAGCCTGGTCGAGCTGCGCCTGGCCAGCGGCAAACCCGGCGTCGAGGGCGGCAAGACCCTGGAGGCCTGGTGCGCCAACCCGCCCACCGACACCCATCTGCTGCTCCTGCTGCCGCGTGCCGACAAGGCCATGCAGGCAAGCAAATGGTATGGCGCGCTGGACAAGGCCGGCACCGCCATCCACATCACCGCGCCGACGCCGGAACAGTTGCCGGCCTGGATCGGCAGCCGGCTCGCCCGCCACCAACTCAAGACCGACAGCGAAACCCTGGCCTTCCTGGCCAGCCGGGTCGAAGGCAACCTGCTCGCCGCCCACCAGGAGATCGAGAAGCTGGCCCTGCTGCTGCCGCCCGGCCAGTTCGATCTCGAGACCGCCCGCAATGCCGTGGTCGACGTCGCCCGCTACGATGCCAGCGACCTGCCCGAGGCCTTTCTCAAGGGCGATGCGGCGCGCTACTGTCGTATCATCGACGGCCTGGAGGCCGAAGGCGAGACGCCCATCCTGGCACTCTGGCTGTTGAGCCAGGAATTGCGTACCTTGTATCGCCTGGCCGGTGGCGTCGAGGCCGGCGAACCGCTACCGGCGCTGATGCGGGAAAACCGGGTCTGGGAAAGCAGGCAATCCCTGATTGCGCGGGCACTTAAACGGCTTGATTCGGCCCAATTGAGTACCGCCTTACGCACCGCCAGCCGGGTAGACCGGGCCAGCAAGGGCCTGTTGCGGGAAGATGGCTGGCAGATGCTCAAGCAATTGGGCCTTGGCCTGATGGGCAAGACCACTCTACGGAACGAGTTCGGATATGGAAATTAAGTCATACATGGAAACCCTCGGCCGCCAGGCCCGCGCCGC
>JAQTLU010000044.1 GCA_028714735.1 Gallionellaceae bacterium
GCCATGGCCATGATTGACCATGTGTCGCCGCGGTCGAGGGCTTCGGCGAGTGCCTGCGGGTCGACCTCCGCGCCGTAGCCGGCCCCGGAGTATCCCGGCCCGAAATTGTCGCGGGCCTTCGCCGAGACCGTGGCATCGGTCACCATGCGGACGTGCACGCGCCGTGCCTTCCGGATTTTCCCCGTGGCCGCGGCACGGTTCATCTTCCGGGCCTGCTCGGTCACGCGCCGTTTGAGATCCTCGGGCACTCCGGCCCCGCGCTTCCCGGACGCGTAGCGGCGTAGCTGCTGCATCGCATTGCTGTAGGCGCGCTTGTTGTCCCCGGCCATCGCCCTGGCTATCGCCTGACGGACGGAAAGGTGTGACAGGGCCGACCTCATTTGAGCGTCGACAGACTGTCTCCCGCCCCTCATCCCGGCTTCCCCGAACGCCCCTCGTTCGATCTTCGAGCGTATCTCGGAAATCGTCCTCGGGGACGCGCTCCACCCCTCAGGCTTTTCCGGCCGCAGCCTTTCCCTGCGCGGCATCTCACTCGCCACCCTTCGCACGCTCGAATGCGGTCATGAATCCCGATTCTGGGCGCTTTCTATTCCTCAGGAATGTATTCATTGGGACGTGTCCCTCGGGCTTGTACTGGCCTCCGCGCGTCCCGAGTACGAGACCGCCCGGCGCCGCGGCTGCCGGGTCGGCGGCGTCGGCGGCGTAGGCCGCGGCGTCCTCGTTGACGAACACGGGTGCCCGGCCGCTCTCCTGCTGCGCCCGGTAGAGGCGCCACCAGTGCGACACCCTGACGTGGCTGATGATCTGGTCCCGCCAGTCGGGCCGGAACAGGGCCGCCCCGGTGCGGTCCTTCCCCGGGTCGGGCGCGGCGCCGTTGCGTGCGAGGTACTGCGCGGGGGCCTGGTGCATGAACCCGGCCAGGGACCATGCGGCGTCGCCGGCCGGCGTCCCCCGCGTCGTGCGCAGCACCTCGCGGGCCTCGCGCAGCCGCCGGGACATCGTGTCCAGCCGGCGGGAGGACTCCGGCCACACGATCGCCTCGCGGATCTCGGGCAGGATCCCGAGCCGCGCGAGTAGGTCAGCCTCGGGTGTGGTGAGCCACGTCTGCCCGCCGCGGACCGTCTTGACCCGGAACGGCGGCATGCCGGGCAGCTCGTGGGCGGGCAGCTCGTCGACGCGCCAGTACCCGGCCCGCTTCCGGTCGAAGGTCACCGGCTCGGCGCGGTGCTCGGGCTCCCCGAGCCCGAGCGGGGTAGCGCCGTAGCTGGCGAGGTAGGCCGCGTTGCCGTCGTACTTGTGGACCCACCCGGCCGCGCGCTCGTCGTCGGTGAGGGCGCGCTCCCACCGTGGCGGCACCATCGTGAACCCGGCCCCGGCGGTGACCGTCCCGTCCTCACGGACGTGGGTTGCCCTGGGGATCTGCCCGGTCAGGATCGCCGAGCACGGGGCAAGGCCGCGCTTGTGGGACCGCTGTGCGCCGTCGGTGCGCCTGGCCCCGGCTTCCTTCGCGAGGATGTTGCGGGCCGTCCACACCTGCAACGACAGGGGCGTGCCGACGGCTGCGGCGAACAGCCGCAGCGCCTCGGCGACGTCGGCCGCGTCCAGCTCGCGCAGCGGGTGCCGGGAGCCCATCCACGCGGGGATGGTCACGTACATCGGCCACTCGCGGACCTCGGGCACGGTGAACGTCATCCACGACCCGAGCCCGCGCGGCCCTCGCTGTTCGACTCCGGGGGCCGGCTCCGACCACGGGTGGTCGATCCCGGTGACGTCCTCGGCCCGCCTCGGCTCGGGCAGCTCGGCGAGCCCGAGCCCGGTCAGGGTGTCGGTCGGGATCCACACCCGGGTCAGGTCGAGGGCCGCGGCCTCGCGGGCGAGGTCACCGACCCGGGCCGGTCTTGGGATCGGGTAGCGGGTGCCGGCGGCCTCGGCCACGACCAGGGCCGCGGCGTCGTCCTCGAGAACGAGAACGGCCGTGCGGTCGACGGCCCGCCGCTGCGCCTCCTGCGCGCCCCTGGTGGCCGTCTCCGGTCCGTTCCCGGCTCGCCCGGCAGAACCACCCTCGGGGGCCGGTGCGGGCGTCCTGGCGGCGTCCCTGGCCGCGCGGAGGGCGATCCCGCGGGCCTGCACCTCGGCCGGCGCGCACGCCACGTGCCAGCCCTCGAAGTCCTCCCGGGCGTGAGCCGGCCGGCGCCCGCACCCGGGGCACGTCGCCGGCAGGCCGTCCGCGTCGAGGGCCGGGCCCACGCCGGCCGGCGCGCAGCCCGGGTGCCACCCGTCGAACAGTCCCCGAATCGACTCCGCGACCGACTCCCCGCACCCGGGACAACCCGTGATGTCCCCCATGGGGGCCTGAGGGGTCGATTTACCCGGGACACCCGGGACACCGCAGGTCGCGGCCGGTTTGGCACCCGGGACGCTACCCGGGACATCGCAGGTCGCGGAATCCGCGCTACCCGGGACACAACCCGGGACAGCCTCGTCGTCAACCCACGGAAGCGGCATCCCGGAGGGTGCGAGCGGGCCGGAGAGGTCCGTCCCGAGGTAGTCCCCGCCTCCGTCCCCACCGTCGAACCGGTCGGCCGGCACGTGCCATGCCCGAACGCGCGTCCCGTCCCTTCCGACTCGGGTCCTGATGGCGGCTTCGCTCTCCCGCTCGCTGCCTTCGGTGAGACGGAGGTAGCCGCCGGCCTTGAGCGCGGCGGCGAGGGCCTTCGTCCCACCGGTCCAGGAGTCCCCGGCGCCGTCGGCGAGGGCCTTGACCACCTTCGTGGCGGCCTCGGGCAGCAGCAGGAGGTCACCGCTCTCCGCGTCCTGGTACCCGCCGACCACGAGGGACATCGGCCGCGCCGGCTGGTCCGGGAAGCCGGGGTCAGCCGGCCGGCGCTCCCACCCGAGCATCCCGAGCGAGGGCGTTCCCTGGCCCTGGCCCTTGTCGTCGAGGCGCATGGCCCCGGACTGCAAGGCGGTGCGCAGGTAGGCCAGGGCACGCGCTCCGCGGTCCCCGGCGCCGATCACCGTGAGGTGCGCCCGCCACGCCTCACGCAGCCCGTCGCGGATCACGGCCCATGCCCGGCGCGCGTCGTTCCGGGACATGCCCTCGTCGACCATGACCGAGAGCACGACCCGCAGCGTGGCGGCCAGCTCGGTGAACACGTCGGCCGCGCGCTCGACCGGGCCGGGGGCCTCGCGGGCAACGAACATCGGCCGCAACCCTCGCCGGGCGGCGGCCAGCCGCTCCCGGTAGCGCTCCCGGTTGCTGGCCATGACAGCGACGAGCCCGGCGCCGACCCGGCCGCGGGCGGCCCGCTCATCGGCCCCGGTGCGCTGCCGGAGAACGGAGATCCTGACGTCCCCCTGGTCCACGGGAACGTTGATCGTCCGGGACGCCGCGGAGGCTTCCGCGTCCAGGGGCTCGCCGGTGGCCATGACCCCGGCCCGGCACGGCATGGCCGCGCGGGTGTCGTTGCCGGTGCGCTGGGCGAGGGCTCGCCCGTACTGACCGGCTGCCCGCCGCAACAGGTCGGACTGCCACGCGGCGCGGCTGCTCTCGGGCTCGCTGGGGTCGCAGTCGTCGAACGGCAGGAGCAGGTCACGGCCGCGGAACAGGATCCGCTCAAGCGCGGGGCCGGAGGTGCCGCCGGACTTCGTGCTCCCGGCCTTGAGCGGGAAGGTGTTCCACCTCAGTCCCGGGTAGACCGCGTTGAGCCCGGCGGCCATGGCCCCGGACTTCCCGGACCCGTAGCCGGCGGAGAGCCACGCGCTCACGGTGGCTCCGAGGTCGGCATCGTCGCCCGGGTCGCGGTACTGCCCGAACAGGGGCCGCAGCCCGGCGCCGACGATCGGCCAGAGCATCCGCGCGGGCAGGGCGCCGCACGCGACCAGGGCGGCCAGCTCGGCAAACCCGTCGACCAGGGCGCGGCCGGCGGCCGGCTCACCGAGTCGGAAGGCTCCGATGTGGTCGCCGAGTCGGGCCTCCACCTCGGGAAGGTCACCGGCCGGGCCGATCGCCCCGCCGCCGTGGATGAACATCTCCCCGTGCCCGTCGGGGAGGGGGTACCACCCGGTGACGGCGTAGAAGTCGAGGACGTCGACCCCCTGAGCGGCGGACAGGTAGTTGATCGCCCGGAACAGCCGTGCCCGGCCGGCACTGCTGACGTCGGCGCCGATCCACGCTGACGGCCCGTACTGGTCAAGCGGGGTGAGCGTGCGCAGGTTCGACGTGCGCACGCCCCGGTAGACCTTCGTCCGGGTGGTGCCGACGCGGGTCGTGGTGATCTCGACGTCGGTCCGGGCCTCCATGTCCTTGTCGTCGCCGTCCTCGGCCCGATCCGGGAAGTCGGGGTCAGGGGCGGCGGCACGCTCGGCGAGGAACCGCACGTGTGCGTCGAGGATCGTGACCCACTCCCCGCCCTTGTGCTCCCACGTCCGGCGGCCGTCCGTGCCGTAGGCGTCGTGTCGGACCCACGTGGCCGCGTTGGCTCCCCGGGGGAGCTTGGCTTCCTTGGGGTCGACACCGGGCAGCGTGTGCACGTTCCCGGCGCGGTCGCCGTCGTGGTCCCGGAGGTCGATCGTCTGTGCGGGGTCGTTCATGGCCCCACCGTCGCCCCGGGTTCCGAGACCTTCCGGCGTCTGATCGGTCATGGCCCCACCGTCAACCCGCTCGGCGACACCCTCCGGGATCGTGTGCTCGGTCATGCCTCCACCGTCACCCCGGAGTGGGACACCCTCCGGATCCGCGTCCAGGTCGATGAGGGGGACGTCCCGCAGCTCGTCGAGGCCGTGGCCGGCGTCGATGTGGTCGCGGACGTCGTTGCCGGTGATCGGCTCGACGATCCGCACGGTGGGGATGCCGGCGGCGAGGAGCTGCCGGGCGATGTACCGGGCGGAGTCGCGTCCAGGGTCGTCGCGGTCCTGGCAGACGATGACCTCGGGTGCTCCGGTCAGGGACGTGGTGTGCCAGGGCCGCCAGTGGTTTCCGGTGCCGTTGTCGGCCGCGCCGTGGGTGCCGGCGATCCCGCCGAGGGCCGTGACGGCGTCCGCGTCCGTCTCGCCTTCGGTGATGTAGACCGGCAGCCCTTCGCGGATGCCGGCCAGGAGCGCGGGCAGGCCGTACAGGGGCATGCGCTCGGGCTTGGTTCCCCGGTAGCTGGGTCGCCCGGTCCTGGTGGGGTACCGCCAGGCCATGCGCACCTTCTCGCCGCACCGGGTGCAGCGCACCCGCACCCGCCAGGCGACCTCGGTGCCCTGGTCGTCGTGGTAGGTGTGCCACTGCTGGTCGGGTCGGTTGACCGGTTCGCGGGTGACGTTGGCTTCCTCGTGCTTCGCGTGCTGCCCGAGGCACACCGGCCCGGCCGGCTTCGCGGTCGTGGTCGGGACCGGCTTGCGGCGCGGCTGCCGGGGCGGGTGCGCCGGCCCGTCGGTCCGCCTCTCGCCCTTGGGCCACGGGTTGTCGTACAGGTCGGAGCGCTGGTGGCCGTAGGCGTCGGCGATCTCGGCTCCGCGAGCTCCACACGCGGGCGCGTGGCAGTACACCAGGGTGCGCCCGTGATCAGGGTCGTAGGTGATCGACAGGGACTCGTGCCGGTCGTCGTGGTCCGGCATCGGGCACTGCGCGTACGCCTGGTGGGGGCCTGCCATGCGCAGCCGCCCTCCGGCGGCGCGTACCCACTCGCAGGCCCGGTCGAACGACGTCAGCGGTCC
>JAQTLU010000045.1 GCA_028714735.1 Gallionellaceae bacterium
AGCCGGCCGACCATCGAGGACAGCGAACTCGACGCCACCCTGCATTTCGTCCTCTACCTGAAGGAGGCGCGATGAGCGTGCGCCGGATCGCCCTGGTGCTGGCCTTGCTGGCCGCGCTGATGCTGGCATTCTGGCCGCAGCCGAAGGAAGCGGGCGTGGTCGAGCCGGTGCATCGGACCGCACGTCCCGTCGCTGCCGGATCGACCGGCGGGCCACGGCCGGCCGGGACGCCGGCGACAGCAACGGCGCCGGCGGCACGCTTCGCCAGCCTGGCCGGCAACCTGTTCCCGAACCAGACCTGGCAACCGCCGCCGCCCAAGGCGAAGCCGGTCGTGGCCCCGCCGCCGCCGCCCCCGGCCCCTCCCGGGTTCCCCTTCGCCTATTCCGGTCGCTGGCTGGAGGGCGGTGACGAACGGGTATTTCTCAGCCAGGGCGAGACCCTGCTGCGCGCCGGGGTGGGCGATGTCGTGGCCGGGCAATGGCGTTTGGACAAGTTGGAGGAGGGCAGTCTGGTATTCACCTACCTGCCGCTGGACATGCAAAAGACCTTGAGGACCAAGTAATGAAGACCAGGTACATCCTCCTGTCGGCGGCCTTGCTGCTCGCCGGTTGTGCAACCGACCAGGCCTTGCGCGATGGCGAGCGGATGGTCGCCGAGGGCCACACCGAAGAAGGCATCAAGGTACTGGCCGAGGCGGTGCAAGCGCATCCGAACAAGGTCGAATACCGGGCCGCCCTGATTCGGGCCCGCGAGCAATACATCGGCCGACTGTTGCGCGAGGCCGACGAGGCGCTGAAAGCGGAACGGTTCGATGTCGCCGAGGCGCGTTATCACGATGTCCAGCGCCAGCATCCGGAGAATGCCCGTGCCCAGGCCGGGCTGGCCGGGCTCGGCGTGCTGCGCGGCAACCGGGTCGCCTACGGCGCGGCGCAGGCCGCCTTCGTCGCCGGTGAACTGGATGAGGCCGGCAGCCTGCTGCGTACCATCCTGGCGAGCGAGCCGGACTTCACCGAGGCCGCCGCCCTGCTGAAAAAGGTCGACAACAAGGTGGGCCGGGGCCGGGGCGTCGAGTTTCCGCAACTGGCGGCGGCCTATCGCAAGCCGGTCACCCTGGAGTTCCGCGAGACGCCGGTCAAGACCCTGTTCGACGCCATCTCGCAGCAGAGCGGCCTGAATTTCGTCTTCGACAAGGATGTGCGCACCGATCAGCGCACCACGGTGCTGGTCCGCAATACCGCCCTGGCTGATGTGCTGGACATGTTGCTGACCTCCAGCCAGTTGTCGAAAAAGGTGCTCAACGGCAACACCCTGTTGATCTATCCCAACACGGCCATGAAGCAGCGCGACTACCAGGATGTCGTGGTGCGCGGCTTCTTCCTGGCCAACGCCGATCCCAAGCAGACCATGACCCTGCTGCGCAGCATCGCCCGCATCCGCGACATCCATGTCGACGAGAAACTGAACATGGTGGTGGTGCGCGACAGCCCGGAAGCCGTCCGCCTGGCCGAAAAGCTGGTCAAGATGGTCGACCAGCCGGAGCCGGAGGTGATGCTGGAGGTCGAGATCCTGGAGGTGAAGCGGTCCAAGCTGCTGGAACTGGGCCTGCAATGGCCGAACCAATTAAGCTTGTTGAGCCCCGATGCGTCGACGTCCAGCCACGTCGATGGTGGCGTGATCATCACTGAGAACACACCTGCTGGCAGGCTGACCATCGATTCGTTGAAATCGATTTCCGGTGCGACTGTGGGTGTCTCTCCCAACCCGGTGATCAATTTCAACAAGACCGACGGCGACGTCAACTTGCTCGCCAACCCGCGCATCCGCGTGCGCAACAAGGAGAAGGCCAAGATCCACATCGGCGACAAGGTGCCGGTCATTACCTCCAACGTCACCTCCACCGGGGTGACCTCGGAGTCGGTCTCCTATCTCGATGTCGGCCTCAAGCTGGATGTCGAGCCGCAGGTCTACCTGGACGCCGAGGTGGCCATCAAGGTCGGCATGGAAGTGTCCAACATCGTCCAGCAGGTCAAGAGTTCCAACGGCACCCTGACCTACCAACTGGGCAGCCGCAACGCCAATACCATCTTGCGCCTGAAGGACGGCGAGACCCAGGTGCTGGCCGGACTGATCTCCGACGAGGATCGTTCCAGCGCCGCCAAGGTGCCGGGCCTGGGCGACCTGCCGCTGATCGGCCGGCTGTTCTCCTCGCACCGCGACGAAGCGAGCAAGACCGAGATCGTCCTCCTCATCACGCCGCACATCATCCGTAATGTGATCCGGCCGGAACTGGCCGACGGCGAGTTCTACGCCGGCACTGAAAACGTCATTTCGGACCAGCCCATCCGCCTGCGCCCCGACCGTGGCCTGGCCGGGATGCCGAGGCCGGCGGTGGAAATCCCCGACTCGGTCCTGGTCAAGCCGGTGGGGCCCCGGGACGGCGCGGGAGACGAGGGTGGGCCGGACGCGAAGGCGCCTGAATGACCTTGGAGGCGCATCGGGGCTTCACCCTGATCGAACTGATCATTACCGTGGCCATCGTCGGTGTCCTCGCGCTGATGGTGACGCCGCTGCTGGAAGTGACGGTGAAACGTCAGAAGGAAGTGGAGTTGCGCGACGCCCTGCGTCAGATCCGCCAGGGCATCGACGCCTACCACCAGGCCGTGCTGGACAAGCGGATCGAGTCGCCGGCCGATGCCTCCGGCTATCCGCCCAGCCTGGAGGTGCTGGCCAATGGCGTGCCCGACATCAGCAACCCGGAACGGCGCAACATCTACTTCCTGCGCCGCCTGCCGCGCGATCCGATGTTTCCAGCCTCGGATGTTCCGGCCCAGGAGACCTGGGGCAAGCGCAGCTATGCCAGCGCCCCCGATGCCCCGCAGCAGGGCGATGATGTCTACGATGTCTATTCCCTGTCCGAGGTGGCCGGGCTGAACGGGGTGCCTTACCGGCAATGGTGACCATGAAACGATCGGGCCTCGGCTTTACCCTGATTGAACTGCTGGTGGTGCTGGCCATCATCGCCACCCTTTTGAGCTTGGCCGCGCCGCGCTATTTCCAGCACGTCGAGCGGTCCAAGGAGGCGGTGCTGCACGAAAACCTGGCGACCTTGCGCGACGCCATCGACCAATACCATGCCGACAAGGGCGTCTGGCCGGAATCGCTGGCCAAACTGGCCGATGACCACTATGTCCGTGCCGTGCCGGTCGATCCGGTCAGCGACAGCGCCGAGACCTGGACCACGGTGCCGCCGGCCGATGGCAGCGGGGGCGTCTACGACGTGCACAGCGGCGCGGAGGGCGCCGCCCGGGACGGCACCGCCTATGCCGCGTGGTGAGCGCGGCTTCACCCTGATCGGCCTGCTCTTTCTGGTCGCCGGGCTCGGCGTGGCGATGTCGGTCCTGGGCACCGTCTGGCATACCGCGGCGCTGCGCGAGAAGGAAAAGGAATTGCTCTTCATCGGCGAGGAATATCGCCACGCCATCGCCGGTTTCTGGCTGGCTTCCCCGTCTGGTCAGCAGCGCTTGCCGAAGGAATTTGCCGAATTGCTGCTCGACCCGCGTTTCCCCAACACGGTTCGCCATCTGCGCCGCCTCTATGCCGACCCCATGACCGGCGGCAAGGACTGGGGCGTGGTCAAGGACGAGGTCGGCGGCATCACCGGGGTGTACAGCCTGTCCGAGGCCAAACCGCTCAAGCAGGCCGGCTTCCCGCTTGGCCAGGCGGCCTTCGAGCAGGCCGAGACCTATCGACAATGGCTGTTCCTGTTCCAGCCCGCCGCCAATGCCGCCGGCCCGGCCGCCACGGGCCAGCCAGTCGTGGGCAAGGTCACGCCCTAGCCGGCCTGCAGATTCCACGGTCGCCAGCGACCAGGCTACGGCCTGGGCCTGTTCCCGCATACAATGCGCGGGTTTAATGGACAGCCGATCATCCGCCGCATGGCCTATTCAGAATCCTCCATCCGCGTCCTCAAGGGCCTGGAACCCGTCAAGGAACGTCCGGGCATGTACACCCGGACCGATTCGCCTACCCACATCATCCAGGAAGTCATCGACAACGCGGCCGACGAGGCCCTGGGCGGGTTTGCCGGCAAGATCACGGTCACCCTGTACAGCGACGGTTCGGTGTCGGTGGAGGACGACGGCCGCGGCATCCCGGTCGGCATCCATCCGGCCGAGGGCGTGCCGACGGTCGAGGTGGTGTTCACCCGCCTGCACGCCGGCGGCAAGTTCGACAAGAAGGCCGGCGGCGCCTATGCCTTCTCGGGCGGCCTGCACGGCGTCGGCGTCTCGGTGACCAATGCCCTGTCCTCGCGGCTGGAGGTGTTCGTCAAGCGCGAAGGCCAGTTGCACCGCATGGTGTTCAGCGAAGGCAACGTGATCGAGCCGCTGGTCCTGGTCGGCAGCGTCGGCGCCCGCACCACCGGCACCCTGGTCCGGGCCTGGCCGAACGGCAAGTATTTCGACAGCCCGAAGATCAAGCGCAACGAACTGGAACGCCTGCTGCGCGCCAAGGCGGTCCTGCTGCCCGGCGTCAAGGTGGTCCTGAAGGATGAAGAGTCCGGCGAGGAGAAGGTCTGGCAATACGCCGACGGCCTGATCTCCTACCTGAACGAAAGCCTGCCGGAAGGCGGCGAGGGCAGTTATGTCAGCCCGGTGTTCGCCGGCGAGCGTTATGCCGGCGCCGAGGATGCCGCCGGTTTCGCCGAGGGCGAGGGCGCCGCTTGGGCCCTGGCCTGGTGCGAGGCGGGCGGGGCCGGCGAGTCCTACGTCAACCTGATCCCGACCCCGCTCGGCGGCACCCACGAGGCCGGCCTGCGCGCCGGTCTGTTCGAGTCGCTGAAGGAATTTGTCAGCCACCACGGCCTGTTGCCGGGCAAGGTGAACCTGCAGGCCGAGGACGTCTGGAAGCATGTCCGCTATGTTCTCTCGGGCCGGATTCTGGACCCCCAGTTCCAGGGCCAGACCAAGGAGCGCCTGTCCAGCCGCGACGCCATGCGCCTGGTTTCGTCCCGGATCAAGGACCCGCTCGACGGCTGGCTGAACGGCCACATCGAGGCCGGCAAGAAAATCGCCGAACTGGCGATCAAGACCGCCCTGGCCCGGCAGAAGGCCGGCAAGGTGGTGGAGAAGAAGAAACAGTCCGGCGCCGCGGTGCTGCCGGGCAAGCTGACCGATTGCGAGTCGGACGACATCGCCCGCAACGAGGTCTTCCTGGTCGAGGGCGACTCTGCCGGCGGCTCCGCCAAACAGGGTCGCGAACGCGAGTACCAGGCCATCCTGCCGCTGCGCGGCAAGGTCCTGAACACCTGGGAAGTGGCACGTGGCGAGATCTTCGCCAACAACGAGGTGCACGACATCGCCGTCGCCCTGGGCCTGGACCCGCACGATCCGGATGCGCCCGACACGGTGCTCGACAACCTGCGCTACGGCAAGGTGGTCA
>JAQTLU010000046.1 GCA_028714735.1 Gallionellaceae bacterium
GGCTCCCGCCAAACCGCTCGTGGTCCCCGCACCGGTCACCACGTTGCCTTGCTCAGCCGTGAATTGGCCCGCCGCCACACTGTCCGTGTCCGCTACCGCTACCGGTACGTCGTCCACAATGTTGATCGTCACCGTGTTGGTCACCGTGTTGCCATTTGCATCCCTGGCGGTGTACCCAAAGCTGTCGGTCTCGGCGACATCCGGAATATCTGTTGTGGCACTAGTCAGCACGTAGGTGTAGGTACCATCGGCATGTACAGTCCAAGTACCCAAGGATGTGGTCCCGCTCTGTGCTGCCGTCGTCTCGCCGGGCAGAAGATTCAATACCCCGTTCACGACATTGCTTCCATCCCCGGCAAGGCTGCCATCCGCCAACCCAGCCTCATTCGCGGACCCCTGGGTATCCGTGGGCACCGGGGGGGGTTGATCAGCCGGCACAACAGCAGCACCCAGCGGCTCGTTGATGACCGCTTCGGTGGGAGGAGTGAACTGGTATTCCAGCGGAGTGACGTCTTCTGCAATGCGCAGCAGGCGCACAAAGGTGTTGCCGCCGTTCTCGCCACCGACACCGGCCGCGATGCCCGCAGCCGTTTCTTCCAGCATGTTGTTCAGATCACCGCCCTGATTGATGGCCTGGATGACCTTGTCGATCTCTGCCGTGCCTATGGCAGCCTGGTTCAGGTTGGGCTGAAAATCATGGGCCACTTCCGGGGCCATATAGAAGGACTCACCCGGCAGGATGGTCGCCTGGTGGCCATCAAGGAAAGCCACCACGATCTCGGCGCCTTGCGGGGTGACCAGGGTTTCCCCGACATAGACCTGATCCCCGGCATGCAACTGGCGCATGGAGCCATCGGCTCCTTTTGCGTAGGCCTCACCCTTGACTGAAACGACCTGGGCAATGACTTGGGTGGATAGTGTGGCGGCCATGATGTGTCCTTTGCTGGCTAAATGATGAGCACAAATACTTACAGTTCATTTTTAGCCATTCTGGACACAAAGGACATTGGACTAAGGTACAGGATCGTTTGTACTACTGCAGGCGTCCGACCACTTGAATTGTCTGTGATAGTTAGGACGGCAGGCCCAAGCGGGCGGACCCGCCGTTCAGGGTGTGGTGCCGTTGACCAGGATCGCCAACTGCATGCGATCGCGCACCCCCAGGCGCTCGAAGATTGCCGTAAGGTGAGCCTTGACCGTGCGCTCGGTGATCCCCATGTGCCGGGCGATCTCCTTATTGGCAGCCCCGGCAGCGACGGCCAGGGCGACTTCGCGCTCACGAGGGCTCAACAAGGCCAGCTTGCTTTCGATCATACGGAGTTGGTGCGGCTGCAAATTGGCCAGCGAGGTGCGCAGGCGCGCCATCAATTCGGGCCCGACCCAGAGGCCGCCGTTCTCCACCACCATGGCGATCTGACGCAGCACGGCCGGATTCGACAATGCGCTGGTATATCCCGAAGCGCCGGCCTCCAGGCAGAGCAGCCCCTCTTCCTGACTGACTTGATTGCTCAAGGCGACGACGGAGCAACCCGGGGCGATGTGGATCGCCAAATTGACCAAATCAGCCGTGTCCTCGTCCTTCCGGCGCTCATCCGGGCCTTCTGCACCACGCCGGCCATCGTCTGGAACGCTTGCAGCAGCGCTTGCATCATTCGGAAGTTGCAGCCAGATCAGGGCCTCGCCCGGACTACCGACCAGGATGGTGCCGAGATCGGAATAGGACACCATCTCGGCATTGGGAAATGCCTCGCGCCAACGCTCGACTTCACGTGCGCGGCGAGTCAGGAATATATGCCGTTTCAACATCATCACCTTTCGGTTAAAGCATGGGCATGTGCTCTCAGAATCGGCTTGAGCAGATAGGAAAGCACACTCTTCTTGCCGGTCAGGATATCGACCTCGGCGACCATGCCCGGCATGATGGGCAGGTTCTTGCCCAGGCTCGATTTCAGGGTGTGGACCCGGATGACGTAGAAGGCATTGCCTTTGTCGTCCGTGATGGTATCGGCGCCAATCTGGTCGACCACGGCTTCGAGACTACCGTAGATGGAAAAGTCATAGGCGGTAAAACGCACCGTCGCCTTGAGTCCGGGCCTCAGGAAGGCGATGTCCCTGGGCAGTATCTTGACTTCCAGCAGCAAGGCGTCTTCCAAGGGCACGATCTCGATGATGTCGGCGCCTGGCTGGACCACGCCGCCCACCGTATTGACCAGCAAACGCTTCACCGTCCCCCTGACCGGCGATTTGACCGACGAGTGCTTGACCCGGTCGGACAGGGCGGAGCTGGTTTCCGACAGGCTGTTGATCTTGGCCATGGTGTCGCCCAGCTCGATGCGGGCCTGATTGCGAAAGTTCAGGTCGACCTCCTGGATCTTTCTCTGGGCCTCCGAAATGGCGGACTGGATGCGGATGATCTGTGCCGCAGACTGGTCGCGGTCGCCCCGGAAGCGTCCCAGGTCACGCTCCAGGCGCAGCAGTTCGACCTCGGATACCGCACCGGAACCAGCCAACGGCTTGGTCACCGCCAATTCCCTGGCGGTCAGGTCGTAGGCCTGGGCGGCCTGGTCGCGGCGGGATTTGACTTCGACCAGTTCCTGGGTGCGCTGGGCCAGTTGCTGGCGGGCAATGCCGATCTGGGCATCGAGTTCGGACCGGCGCGACATGTAGAGTGAGCGCTCCTGCTCGGCCAGGTCCGGGGCTTCCTTGGCCACTTCGGCCGGCACCGCAAAACTCGAGCCCTCCGCGATCGCCTTCAATCGGGCTGCCTTGGCCAGAAACGCCAGATACTGCGAACGGTTTTCCCCCAGCGAGGAAACGAACCGGGTCGGATCGATCTTCAGCAATTGCTGGCCGGCCGCGACGATCTGCCCTTCGCGGACATTGATTTCCGACACCACGCCGCCGTCGACCGCCTGCATGACCTGCAGCTGGCGCGACGGGATCACCTTGCCCTGCCCCCGGGTGATCTCGTCGATCTGGGCGAAACCGGCCCAGAGCAGCAGGACGATGAGAATGCCGCCGATCCAGCGCAGGATGAAACGCGCCCGCAGCGGTTCCTGCTGGATGCGCGCCCAGTCGGCGTCGCTGACCCAGTCGAGTTCTTCCTTGTTGTCACGGGGGATCCAGCGCGACAGGAGCCGGTCCAGTCCACTGCGCGGACGCTCCATCCAGCCGGGCAGCGGAATCGACTCGGGCAGCGAGCGCACGGGCTTCTTTTCGTCGTTCATTTCGCCCTCTCGATGCGGCCGTGTTTCAGCGCCTCGATGACGGTGGCCTTGGGGCCGTCGGCCATGATCTTGCCGTGGTCGATCACGATGATGCGGTCGACCAGGTCGAGCAGTGAAGTGCGATGGGTCACCAGGATCATGGTCTTGCCGACGGCGTAATCGCGCAGCTTGTTCTTCACCTCGTCCTCGCTGCTGAAGTCCATCGAACCGGTGGGCTCGTCGAGCAGCAGGATGGGCGGCGCCGTGATCACCGCGCGGGCGATGGCGACGCCCTGGCGCTGGCCGCCGGACAACGATTCGCCGCGCTCCCCGACCAGCATGTCGAAGCCGCGCGGATGCCGGTTGACCATGTCGAGCAAACCGCCCAGGTCCGCGGCGGTCAGCAAGGCGGTATCGTCGACATCGGGCGTGGCCAGCACGATGTTTTCCCGCAGGGTGCCGTAGAACAGGGTCGCATCCTGCGGCACGTAGCCGACGTTGCGGCGCAACTCGGCCGGATCGAGCTGACGGATATCGACGCCGTCGATCCGGATGGAGCCGGACGTCGTGCGATAAAGGCCGAGGATCAGTTTCTGCAGGGTGGTCTTGCCGGAACCGACCCGGCCGATCAGGGCCACGTGTTCGCCCGGTTTGATCTGGAGCGAGACATGGCGCAGGGCATCGCTCTCCTCGTTGGGATAGGCGAAGCTAACGTCGTTGAAATCGATCGCACCCTCGAAATGGCTGCGCGAGACGAAATTGGCGTCGGCCGGACGCTCGATCTCGTTGGCCATGATCTGGTCGAGCGATTTAAGCGCGGTCGCGGCGTTGTGGTACTGGGTCAGCAGGCCGGCCACCTGGCCGAACGGCGCCATGGTGCGGGATGACAGTATCGAGCAGGCGATCAGGCCGCCCATGGTCAGTTCGGCGGCGCCGATGCGATAGACGCCCAACACGATGACCGACAGGTAGACCAGTTGGGACACCCCCATGGCGCCGTTGATCGTGGTCGCGGCCAGCAGGCGCAACTGGGTGGTGGTGCGGGCCAGGAAGGTGGCGCTCTGCTCCCATTTACGCTGCATGACGCTCTCGGCGCCGATGGCCTTGATCGTCTCCAGGCCGACCAGGCTCTCCACCAGATTGGCGTTGCGCATGGCCCCGGCCCGGTAGGTCGTCTCGGCCAGTTCGTGCATGCGGCTCTGGACCAGCAGGGAATAGCCGATGACCAGCACCATGCCGGCCAGGATCGGCAGGATCATCACCCAATCGACCCAGGCGATCGCAATCACGAACAGGAAGGCGAACGGCAGGTCGATCAGGGTGGTCACCGTGGCCGAGGCGATGAAATCGCGCACCGTCTCGAAGGAACGCAGGTTGGCCGCGAAGGCGCCGGCCGACACCGGACGGCTTTCCATGCGGATGCCCAGCACCCGTTCCATGATCCGGGCCGACAGGTCGACGTCGACCCGGCTGCCGGCGCGGTCGATCAGGTAGCCGCGCATCAGCCGCAGGGTCACATCCGCCGCCATCACGACGCCCAGGCCGAG
>JAQTLU010000047.1 GCA_028714735.1 Gallionellaceae bacterium
TGCCCTTCCCGGCGCTGGCCGACACGGTGACGGGCGACAAGGGAGGCGACATGCTGGTCGATCTCATCGTGTTGCGCCCGCTAGGCTTGGTCACAACCGTTGTCGGCGCGACCGTCTTCGTACTCGGTCTGCCCTTTACCTTGCCAGGCGGCCAGGTCGGCGAGTCTGCTTGTGCCCTAGTGACCCGTCCCGCCGCCTATACGTTTAGCCGTCCGCTTGGCGATCTGGAAGAATGCAGCCGGGCCGATTGCAGGCCTTGCCCGAAAGACACAGGGGACTCGCGCCCCGGTTTGAGTCCTGCAGGACCAAATCTCCCGGTTGCACCCTGACGGGGCACCGGACCGGATCAGCCAAGCCGCCGTCTCGTCACCGCCCCGACCAGCCCAAGGCCGGTCAGCAACATCACCCAGGTATCGGCTTCGGGGACCGCGGCGATACCGATATCGCCGGGGCTGACGGCTAGCGCACGCATGGACATGCTCCCAGGGTTGGAGATCTGCGAACCAACCTGGAAGTAAAACTGAAACACGTAAGGAACACCCATGCCATCGACACCGAGCTGCGGTTCGGCCCAGTAGCCGTCGGCCTGGAGATACTTGAAGGGACCGGTGTTGTCGAGGCACTTGCTGGTGCTGGCGTCGTAGCAGCCCGTGAGGACGCCATTCGTGTCCTTGTAGCCCGGATTGCCGAGGGTCACGTAAAACAAGTGGGCCATTTCGTTGTTGGGGCTGGTGATGTTGAAACCCGAATCGTAATTACCGGTAAAGTTCAATGAGGAATTGAAGACGTAGCTGCTGCCGTTGACAGGATCGGCAGCGGGCAAGCGCCAGTTGTCATAGGTGATGTTGTTGACGCTGTCGACGATGCTGAGGTTGGCGGCCCAGGCGGTTGCCAGGGTCCAGGTCGTTTTGCCATCGGCGTCATTGCTCCCGGTGTCATAACCGGTGCCGCTCAAGTTGGTGTTGTAGTAGTAACCGTCCAGCCAGGTGATGTCGAGGACGGTGTCGTAATAAGCCTCAAAGCTGTCGATGCTGCCGTTGAGGTCGCGGCCTTGCAGGGCGGCTTGAGCGGCTCCACTCAGGGCAAAACTCGCCAGAAGAGCCAGGATGAGTTGTTTCTTATGCATGGTTCGGTTCCTTCGTTTCAGGTTTCGCCGATGCTCAATCCTTCGCAGCAGAGCGGATCGTGGTTTGGGACGAATGCATGGTCTTCGGCCGGCTCGCAGCCGTCAATAATGCGCGAGGACTAGACAGGACTAGTCTCAAGTGGTCACGGAGCGGCCTGGTCAGGCTTTTTTTAATCTGGTGCGGACGCAACGGGCATGCCTGCGGTATCTTCAGTGCTCGGTCGTCGGGCCATGGCTTCACCTGGCTGAGTCAATCTTTTTCCACCGTGGACATTCATCATGAAGTTCCTGCTCGTCGACGACCATGCATTGTTTCGCCACGGCTTGCGCCTCCTGCTGGCTGGGTTTCCCGGCAATCCCGTGTTTCTCGAGGCGGGGAACTGTGCGGCGGCATTTGCCGAGGCTGCCGTCCACGCGGACATCGATCTCATCCTGCTGGATCTGGCCTTGCCCGACCTGAACGGCCTGGATGGCCTGGTGCGCCTGCGCGAGCTCTGCCCGACCACGCCGGTGGTGTTGCTGTCGGCCAACGAAAATACGCCCATCATTCTCGATGGCCTGCGTCGAGGCGCCCAGGGTTTCATCCCGAAATCTTCCAGCCCCGATGTGATGGTGGCGGCGCTGCAGGTGATTCTGGCCGGCGGCATCTACGTGCCGGCGACCGGGGTGGCGGGCCGTGCCGAGCCGGCGGGAGGGAACCGCGCGCTCACCGCGCGGCAGCGCGAGGTTCTGGCGCTGCTGGTGAAAAACCGGTCGAACAAGGAAATTGCCCAGGCCCTGGACATGCGGGTCAACACCGTGCGGGTGCATGTCGCGGCCATTCTCAAGATCCTCGATGTCGAAAACCGGAACGACGCGGCACGGGTTGCACTCGGCCTGGGGGTGGCGAATGGCGGTTGAGGCATCGGCAGAGCAGGCTTTCCAGGCCCGGATTCACGATGAACAGATCGAGTTGCTGTTCCGCCATACGCCCCTGGCGCAGGCCACCAACCTGCTGGTGGCGAGCGTGCTGGTCTGGTTCCTGTGGGGCGTCATCCCGTCCGGCAGCCTCGTTGCCTGGTGGCTCGCCGTCGTCATCATAGTGTTGTTCCGGTTTGGCCTGACGATCGGCTTTCGGCACCGCCCAGCCGGGTCGCGGGTCGCCTGGCACATGCTGATGACCGTGGGGGCAGTGCTCTCGGGCGTCATCTGGGGCGCGGCGGGGGTGCTGTTCTTTGTTCCCGATTCGGCCGCCACGCTGATTTTTCTCACCATCATTCTGGCCGGCATGTCCGCCGGCTCCATTGCATCCCACTCATCGTGGCCATCGGCACAGTATGCCTACGCCGTTCTGACCATGACGCCGATCGCGTTGCGCTATCTGCTCGAAGGCGGCGATCTCTGGGTTCTGGGGCTGATGTGCCTGGTCTATCTCGTCAATGTGCTCGCCTTCGCACGCCAGCTTTCCCGCACGCTCATCGAGTCCATGCGCTTGCGGCTGGAAAAGCAGGAACTGGTGCACCAGCTGCGCGAAGAGATGTCTGCCGCGGAAGCGGCTCGTGCGCTTGCCGAAGAGGCGAATCTGGCCAAGTCGAAGTTTCTCGCCGCAGCCAGTCATGATCTGCGCCAGCCGCTGCAAGCGATGAACCTGTTCATCGAGGCGCTGCGCAACGAAAAAGATCCCCTGCACGCCGAGAGGGTGCGGGTTCACCTGGGCGCCTCGGCGCAAGCGCTGGAGGGATTGCTCAATGAATTGCTCGACATCTCCAGGCTGGAGGCGGGGCTGTTCAATCCGCAACCCCGGATTATTTCCCTGCAGGAGGTATTCGATGCCCTGAAGCGGGAACTGCAGCCGCTGGCGGAAGAGAAGGGGATCGAGCTGGGCTTTGTCGCGACGCGCCTCAACATTGCAAGCGATCCAAACATGCTGGGCCGCGTCCTGCGCAACATCGTCGCCAATGCCATCCGGTATACGGAGCAGGGTGCGGTGCTCGTGGGTTGCCGCCGCAAGGGCAGCCGCGTCGCCATCGCTGTCTGCGACACCGGCCCGGGGATCGAGCCGGAATTTCACCAGGCCATCTTCCGCGAGTTCTATCAGTTGGGGAACCCGGAGCGCGACCGGCGCAAAGGGCTGGGGCTGGGACTCGCCATTGTCGATGGTCTGTGCCGCATCCTCGATCACCCCCTCGAACTCAAGTCCAGGGTGGGTCATGGCTCGACATTTCTAGTTCACGTTCCGATTGCCGCGGGGGAGGTGCCGCACCTTGAGGACATGGAGGCGGCGGTGTCCGCGGGCCTGCGCGGCTATGCCGTTCTGGTGGTCGACGATGAACTGGCCATTCGCCAGGCCATGGCCGAGGTTCTCGGCGGCTGGGGCTGCCATGTCCTGGCCGCCGAGAATGCGCAGGACGCGCTGTCGCGGCTGGCCACGGCGGCTTTCTCGCCGGACGCGATCATTGCCGACTACCGGCTGCGCGAGGGGCGCTCCGGGATCGAGGCCATTGCCGATATCAGGCGCGCCCTCGGCCGCCCTGTGCCGGCCGCCATCCTTACCGGCGACACCAGCCCGGCAAGGCTGCGCGAGGCCAGCGCCAGTGGTTTCCTGTTGTTGCACAAGCCGGTTCAGCCGGCGCGAATACGCTCAGTCCTCGCTTCGTGGCGCTCAGAGTTATCTGCTCCGGCAGTGCATGACGCAGTAAATTGACGGTTGATCGGCAGATGCCAACTGCCCGGACAGTCGCGTGCGACTTCTGGTAGCAGGTGCCCGAAGCCCTTGCCGAAGTCGGCGCTGTTGACGTCCAGGCGCAGGCCGCACAGTCGGCTTCCTCCGGCACGGCGCGGGTGAAGGCGATCGCGTCCATCTCGGCAAGGGCCGGGGCGACGTGGCAGGAGGCGTTTTCGATGGCGATGCGCCGCTCCAGGATGTCCTGGGTCCGGCGGATGCGTGCCGCCTGGGTGAACGGGATCGGCAGCAGCTCGTATAGATGGCCGTCGTCGGCGCACCAGGACAGGTGCTCGGTGTACAGGCCGATGCCGTATCCATCGAGGTAGCGCTTGACCCGGCGAAATGACGCAGTTCCCTGCGTCGGGCGCCGCCCATGTCGAGCCGGTTTCCCGGGGCCAGTTCAAGGAAGCCTATGCGGTCCGGGATGCCGGCCATGAGGTCGGGGACGAGTTCCCGCCTCAGGCCGAGCCCCGGGCCATGGCGTGCTTGGCCAGGCATGGTCGGTGTTGCCCCGATTTATTTGCCGGCGCCGCACTTGGCCTCGGGGGCCTTGTTGGCGCCGCACTTGGGTTCGGGGGCCTTGGCCTTGCTGGCGCCGCACTTGTCGTCCTTGGTCTTGCCGGCGCCGCACTTGGCCTCCTCGGCCT
>JAQTLU010000048.1 GCA_028714735.1 Gallionellaceae bacterium
ACGGCAGGTGCCCACCTGATGGGCAGTGGCGGAGATGTCCATGGCCTGAAAAAAGACCATGGGAAAGCCGGCCTGGTGGAGGATCCTGCGCCATTGGGCGCAGAGGCGCTGGTGGCTTTCGCGGTTTTTGGGCTGCCAGGCGAGGCGAATCTGGCCGTCGCTGTCGAGGGTGACCCGGTTGTCGGCGTCGGGCAGGTCTTCGGTGGTAAGCCACCAGTCTACGGAGTGGCTGGCGGTCCAGGCGCTGACGGGGATGGGGAGCAGGGGCTGTTGCGCGTGGAGCAGCGCCGGCGTGACCTTGCCGAGATTCTGGATGTGGCCGAGGGGATAGGGATAATCGGGGTCGCCCGAGTCGTCGTAAAAATCGTTGATGGCCAGGGTCTTCTGGAAGATGGTGGTGTTTTCCTGGGCGGCTTTGAGGGCCATGCAGGCGCTATTGAGATGACACATGTAGTTGCGCCCGACCTGATCGCTGCTGTTGGCGAGGCCTCGGGGCGCGGTGGCATCGGCGGAGGCGAGGAGGAGGGCGGCGGAGTGTACGGCGCCGGCGGCGAGGATGACGACGCGGGCGCGCAGCGCGCCCTGATCGGTTTCCACAGCTTCGACTACCTTGCCGTCGGCGCCGCGCAGCAGACGCAGGACGCGATGCCGGGTGAGCAGGCGGACGTTGGCGTGGGCCAGGGCCGGAGTGACGCCGCAGGCCTCGGCATCGCCCTTGGCGTGCAGCAGGCAGGGGAAGCCGTCACAGGTGGGGCAACGCACGCAGGGGCTATGGGTGGGGTCTTCATCCTGGCGCTGGAGGGCGAGGGGGAGGGGAAAGGGGTGCAACCCCATATTCCGCAATTTTTGCTCCAGGGCCGCGAGGATGGGCTCATGGGGGAATGGGGGAAATGCGAAGGGGCCGCGGGGCGGTTCCAGGGGGTCGGCACCGGCCTGACCGTGGGTAAAGTACCAGGCCTCGGCCTGCTCATAGTAGGGCGCGAGATCGGCGTAGCTGATGGGCCAGGCGGGGGTGAGGCCGTCGCGATGGCGGCGGGGGAGGAAGTCTTTTTCGCGCCGGCGCAAAACGGCCGCCCCGTAGAACTTGGTGTTGCCCCCCACATGATAGCCGGTAACGGGGGTGAAGGGCTGGCCGCCGCCATCGTGCCATTGTTCGTGGGTGTGGTAGCGGTGTTTGGCAAAGACGGTGTGTGGGTCCCAGTTGCCCCATTCGCGGGGGAGGTAATCGCCGCGTTCCAGGATGAGGATGGACAGTCCCGAGGGGGCGAGGGCGCGGGCCAGGGTGCCGCCACCGGCGCCGCTGCCGATGATGATCACATCGGCGTCGAGGCTAGCCGCCATGGCGGAAATCCGGATAGATGAGCATGCCGCCGTCGACGGCGATGGTGGTGCCGGTGATGTAGCTGGCCAGGTCGCTGGCGAGGAAGGCCACGACATGGCCGATCTCCTCCGGCGCGCCAAGGCGTTCCATGGCGATTTTGTCGTCGAGGTCCTTGAGGGTATTCGGGTTGCCCCAGACGGCTTCGTTGATGGGGGTCTTGATGGCGCCGGGGGCGATGGCGACCACGCGGATGCCCTTGTCGGCCGTTTCCTGGGCGAGGGTCTTGGTGAACATGGAGAGTCCCGCCTTGGCGCTGGTATAGGCGCTGTAGCCTTCCCAGGGGATGAACTCGTGTACCGAGGTGATGTTGATGATGACGCCGCAAGCGCATTTTTCCATGCGCGGGATGGCGGCGCGGGCGCAGTAGTAGGGGCCCATGAGATCGACGGCGAGGATTTTTTCCCAGACCTGCGGATCGTCATCGCCGACGACAGCGCGGGGACCATCCATGCCGGCATTGTTGACGAGGATGTCGAGGCCGCCAAAGGCGCCGTCGATCTCCTGCAGCAGCTTTTCGACGGCGGCCGGATCGGAGATGTCGGCCTGGAAGGCCTGCGCCTTGCCGCCTTTGCCCTGGATGGCAGCGACGACCTGTTCGGCCTCGGCCTGCCCCTTGCGGTAATGCACGGCGACCTGGGCGCCGGCGGCCGCCAGGATTTCGGCGATGGCCTGGCCCAAACCACCGCTGGCGCCGGTGACCAGGGCGCGGCGTCCGGTGAGATCGATGGCAATCATGCGTTTTCTCCTTGCAGGGTGATACTGAAGTCCTCGCCCTGCCACTGGTCGGTATCCCGCCAGTAGAAGGTGAATTGGAGCGTGGTTCCGGGCGCCATTTTCTGCGTAGGCAAAATGGCGACATGGCCGAGATCCCAGTCCTCCGACGGGGTGTCCTTGGGGTCTTGCCAGCCACCGGCTCCCCAATGCACCGTAAAGGGCGCCGGGAGCAGGAAGCGCAACTCATTGCCGGCCGGCATTTGCCGGGAGCGCTGGCGAAAACGCCAGAGCGTATACGCAATCTGCGGCGCCTTGCCCTGATAGCGTTTCCAGGTGGCCTGGGGGCGATCGACGGGGTAGCCGCGTTGCCAACTGTGGCAGAGCTTGACGAACTCACCATGGGTCCAGACCAGGGGCATGGCGGAACCGCTGGGCTGTCCGGGGAAGAGATCGCGCTCGGGAATGGCGGCGCTGTCCCAGACTTGCTCGGGCAAGAGCCCTCCGTGGCCGGTCATCTTGGTCATGGCTTCCATGTAGGGCAGGGCGTCGTCGCCCCCTAGGAGGGCGAAATGGCCTCGCTCTCCTACCAAGAGAGGCCAAGCGCGGCCGCGGCCGCTGCCATCGAAGGGGCTACCGTCGGGATGCTCGCCATAACCGTCGCCATTGTAGCGGTGCCAGACGGAGCCGCTGGGGGTGTCAGTTTTGAGCAAGGCATCCATCACTTTGACGGAGTCCTGCATGTGCGGATCGTCGGCGCGGCGCAGACCATAGCGGCAGAGTTGCAGGAAGTCGGTAGCGACCTGCTCCGCGGCGGGCAGATGCGGGTCGTTGGCGCGATTCTTGATCATCACCCATTCCTCCTTGGCGCCCGCATGGCTGAGCACGTCCTGGGGGGCAATGCGCAGATAATAGCCGGCGACGCCGTATTTCCGGGCGAGATCCGTGCCGGATACGAAGGTCCAGTCCTCCAGGCGCGCATTCCAGTAATCGGCCAGCAGCAGCGCGCAATCCCGTGCCTTGCCGCCGAGCAGTTCGCCGCCTTCCACCAGCGCGGCAATGGCCACCGCCAGGGTGAAGGGATTGACGCCGCCGTCCTCTTCCCAGCGATCCTGGCCGGTGACCGGCCCTTCGCGGAGGATGAAGCCCAGGGCGCGGCGCAGCATGTCGCCAACGGCGATCCCTTCCAGTGCCTGCTCCGCCTGGAGGGCAGCGGCAAGGAGAACCGGAAAGCCGGTTTCATCCAGTTGCACTCCCTGCCAGAATGGCTTGCCGCCCAGCCATTGATTTTGCAGCCAGTGACCGTCGGTCTGCTGGGTGCTGATGAGATAGGTCAGCACCTGGCGCGCTTCGGCAGCGGCGCCCATGGCGAGGAGGGCGCCGGCGCTTTCCACCAGATCCCGGGACCAGACCAGATGGTATCCGCCCCGGCTGTCGCTGGCCTCGCCCCAGGGTATGGAGAGACTGGCCACCAGGGCGCCGGGAAAGGTACGGTCTTCGTGGACCTTGAGGACGGTGACTGAACGGGTATAGAGGGCTTGGACGGCGGCGGGGAGCTTGCGTTTCCACTCGGGAGGCATAGGGTATCGGCTATGCCAGGCCTCCCAGGCAGATCGATAACCCGCTTCGGCGGCGGCGAAGCCCTCGGCCAGGGAAGACCAGGCCAGAGTGGCGGCCGCCTCCTTGCTGGTGCCCAGACCCAGGGCCAAAGTGCCTTGACGGGGCAGGCGGGCGGACAGGGAAACCTCGCCGGGGCCGGCTTCCTGATACTGCCACAGCATCTGTCCGTTGGCGTGGAAATCCTGCCAGAGGTCGCTGGCGCCCACTTCGCCCACGGAGGGGGCCTCCAATCCGGGCAAGCCCTCTGGATCCCGGCAGGATATGGCCAGGCCGAATGGTCCCTGCTGGGCCCAGAGCACGGGTCGGCCCTCCCATTGGCCAACCCAGGCCTGATTGTGCTCGGCGTCTTCGCCCAAGCGCGCCGCACAGAGCAGATAAGGGCGCAGCTCGGCGTCCCCCTCCAGTTGGAAGTCCATCAGCAGGACGTCCCGTAGCGGATCGGCGCAGATCCGGAGGGTACAGGTAAAGCGCTCATGACGATGGATAATGATGGGCAGGGGGATGGCCGGATCGT
>JAQTLU010000049.1 GCA_028714735.1 Gallionellaceae bacterium
GCCCCGGCGAGGTTTCCCTGTCCGCCCGCCTGCCCCGTCAAGGCACTTTGGCCCTGGGTCTGGGCACCAGCAATGAGGCGGCCGCCACTCTGGCCTGGTCTTCCCTGGCCGAGGGCTTCGCCGCCGCTGAAGCGGGTTATCAATCTGCCTGGGAGGCCTGGCATAGCCGATACCCCATGCCTCCCGAGTGGAAACGCAAGCTCCCCGCCGCCGTCCAAGCCCTCTATACCCGTTCAGCCACCGTCCTCAAGGTCCACGAAGACCGTACCTTTCCCGGCGCCCTGGTGGCCAGCCTCTCCGTACCCTGGGGCGAGGCCAGCGACAGCCGGGGCGGATACCATCTGGTCTGGTCCCGGGATCTAGTGGAAAGCGCCGGCGCCCTCCTCGCCATGGGCGCCGCTGCCGAAGCGCGCCAGGTGCTGACTTATCTCATCAGCACCCAGCAGGCCGACGGCCACTGGCTGCAAAATCAATGGCTGGGCGGCAAGCCATTCTGGCAGGGAGTGCAACTGGATGAAACCGGCTTTCCGGTCCTCCTTGCCGCTGCCCTCCAGGCGGAGCAGGCACTGGAAGGGATCGCCGTTGGCGACATGCTGCGCCGCGCCCTGGGCTTCATCCTCCGCGAAGGGCCGGTCACCGGCCAGGATCGCTGGGAAGAGGATGGCGGCGTCAATCCCTTTACCCTGGCGGTGGCCATTGCCGCGCTGGTGGAAGGCGGCGAACTGCTCGGCGGCAAGGCCCGGGATTGCGCGCTGCTGCTGGCCGATTACTGGAATGCGCGCCTGGAGGACTGGACCTTCGTATCCGGCACAGATCTCGCCCGGAAATACGGCGTCGCCGGCTATTACCTGCGCATTGCCCCCCAGGACGTGCTCAGCCATGCGGGCGCCAAGGAGGAATGGGTGATGATCAAGAATCGCGCCAACGACCCGCATCTGCCCGCCGCGGAGCAGGTCGCCACCGACTTCCTGCAACTCTGCCGTTATGGCCTGCGCCGCGCCGACGATCCGCACATGCAGGACTCGGTCAAAGTGATGGATGCCTTGCTCAAATCCGACACCCCCAGCGGCCCCGTTTGGCACCGCTACAATGGCGACGGTTATGGCGAGCACCCCGACGGTAGCCCCTTCGATGGCAGCGGCCGCGGCCGCGCTTGGCCTCTCTTGGTAGGAGAGCGAGGCCATTTCGCCCTCCTGGCGGGCGACGACGCCCTGCCCTACATGGAAGCCATGACCAAGATGACCGGCCACGGAGGGCTCTTGCCCGAGCAAGTCTGGGACAGCGCCGCCATTCCCGAGCGCGACCTCTTCCCCGGACAGCCCAGCGGTTCCGCCATGCCCCTGGTCTGGACCCATGGTGAGTTCGTCAAGCTCTGCCACAGTTGGCAACGCGGCTACCCCGTCGATCGCCCCCAGGCCACCTGGAAACGCTATCAGGGCAAGGCGCCGCAGATTGCGTATACGCTCTGGCGTTTTCGCCAGCGCTCCCGGCAAATGCCGGCCGGCAATGAGTTGCGCTTCCTGCTCCCGGCGCCCTTTACGGTGCATTGGGGAGCCGGTGGCTGGCAAGACCCCAAGGACACCCCGTCGGAGGACTGGGATCTCGGCCATGTCGCCATTTTGCCTACGCAGAAAATGGCGCCCGGAACCACGCTCCAATTCACCTTCTACTGGCGGGATACCGACCAGTGGCAGGGCGAGGACTTCAGTATCACCCTGCAAGGAGAAAACGCATGATTGCCATCGATCTCACCGGACGCCGCGCCCTGGTCACCGGCGCCAGCGGTGGTTTGGGCCAGGCCATCGCCGAAATCCTGGCGGCCGCCGGCGCCCAGGTCGCCGTGCATTACCGCAAGGGGCAGGCCGAGGCCGAACAGGTCGTCGCTGCCATCCAGGGCAAAGGCGGCAAGGCGCAGGCCTTCCAGGCCGACATCTCCGATCCGGCCGCCGTCGAAAAGCTGCTGCAGGAGATCGACGGCGCCTTTGGCGGCCTCGACATCCTCGTCAACAATGCCGGCATGGATGGTCCCCGCGCTGTCGTCGGCGATGACGATCCGCAGGTCTGGGAAAAAATCCTCGCCGTCGATCTCATGGGCCCCTACTACTGCGCCCGCGCCGCCATCCCGCGCATGGAAAAATGCGCTTGCGGCGTCATCATCAACATCACCTCGGTACACGAGTTCATCCCCTGGGAAGGCTACAGCGCCTATACCAGCGCCAAGGCGGGACTCTCCATGTTCACCAAGACCCTCGCCCAGGAAACGGCCGACAAGGGTATCCGCGTGGTCGCCATCGCCCCCGGCGCCATCAAGACCCCCATCAACGAAGCCGTCTGGGGCAACCCGGATACCCTCAAGGACCTCGACGACAAAATTGCCATGGAACGCCTTGGCGCGCCGGAGGAGATCGGCCATGTCGTGGCCTTCCTCGCCAGCGACCTCGCCAGCTACATCACCGGCACCACCATCGCCGTCGACGGCGGCATGCTCATCTATCCAGATTTCCGCCATGGCGGCTAGCCTCGACGCTGACGTGATCATCATCGGCAGCGGCGCCGGTGGCGGCACCCTGGCCCGCGCCCTCGCCCCCTCGGGACTGTCCATCCTCATCCTGGAACGCGGCGATTACCTCCCCCGCGAATGGGGCAACTGGGACCCACACACCGTCTTTGCCGAACACCGTTACCATACCCACGAACAATGGCACGATGGCGGCGGCCAGCCCTTCACCCCCGTTACCGGCTATCATGTGGGGGGCAACACCAAGTTCTACGGGGCGGCCGTTTTGCGCCGGCGCGAAAAAGACTTCCTCCCCCGCCGCCATCGCGACGGCCTCACCCCCGCCTGGCCCATCAGCTACGCCGATCTCGCGCCCCACTATGAGCAGGCCGAGGCCTGGTACTTTACCCACGGCAAGGCCGGTGCCGATCCCCTGGAACCGCCCCGCGGCCCCTTCGCCTTTCCCCCATTCCCCCATGAGCCCATCCTCGCGGCCTTGGAGCAAAAATTGCGGAATATGGGGTTGCATCCCTTTCCCCTCCCCCTCGCCCTCCAGCGCCAGGATGAAGACCCCGCCCATAGTCCCTGCGTGCGTTGCCCCACCTGTGACGGCTCCCCCTGCCTGCTGCGCGCCAAGGGCGATGCCGAGGTCTGCGGCGTCACTCCCGCCCTGGGCCACGCCAACGTCCGCCTGCTCACCCGGCATCGCGTCCTGCGTCTGCTGCGCGGCGCCGACGGCAAGGGCGTGGAAACTGTGGAAACCGATCAGGGCACCCTGCGCGCCCGCGTCGTCGTCCTCGCCGCCGGCGCCGTACACTCCGCCGCCCTCCTCCTCGCCTCCGCCGATGCCACCGCGCCCCGAGGCCTCGCCAACAGCAGCGATCAGGTCGGACGCAACTACATGTGCCATCTCAACAGTGCCTGCATGGCCCTCAAAGCCGCCCAGGAAAACACCACCGTCTTCCAGAAGACCCTGGCCATCAACGATTTTTACGACGACTCGGGCGACCCCGATTATCCCTATCCCCTCGGCCACATCCAGAATCTCGGCAAGGTCACGCCGGCGCTGCTCCATGCCCAACAGCCCCTGCTCCCCATCCCCGTCAGCGCCTGGACCGCCAGCCACTCCGTAGACTGGTGGCTCACCACCGAAGACCTGCCTGACGCCGACAACCGGGTCACCCTCGACAGCGACGGCCAGATTCGCCTCGCCTGGCAGCCCAGAAACCGCGAAAGCCACCAGCGCCTCTGCGCCCAATGGCGCAGGATCCTCCACCAGGCCGGCTTTCCCATGGTCTTTTTTCAGGCCATGGACATCTCCGCCACTGCCCATCAGGTGGGCACCTGCCGT
>JAQTLU010000050.1 GCA_028714735.1 Gallionellaceae bacterium
CCATGGAGGCCACGTTGCGCGGGATCGCGGCGATGGCGAAATCGGTCTGCTCCAGCACCAGCCGGCCGGCCTCGATCTTCGAGATGTCGAGGATGTCGTTGATCAGCCCGAGCAGGTGGCGCCCGGCCGTATCGATCTTGTCCAACTGGCCCGCCTGCTGCGGGTTGGGGGCGTTGCGCATGAGCAGATGGGTCATGCCCAGGATGGCGTTCATCGGGGTGCGGATCTCGTGGCTCATGTTGGCCAGGAAGGCGCTCTTGGCCCGGGTCGCCGCCTCCGCCCGGTCGCGCGCCTCGACCAGTTGCAGGGTGCGTTCCTCGATCATCTGCTGGAGGTGGTGGCGGTGCTGGTCCAGTTCCGAACCCAGGCGTTTCTTCTCGGTGATGTCCTCCTTCACCGCCACGTAGTGGGTGACCTTGCCGTCGAGTTGGCGCAAGGGCGTGATGATGGCGAACTCGGCATACTCGCTGCCGTCCTTGCGCTTGTTGATGAACTGGCCCTTCCAGGGGCGCCCCTGGCTCAGGGCCGCCCACAGTGCCTGATAGGTTTCCGGCGGCGTCTTGCCGGATTGCAGGATGCGCGGGTTCTGGCCGATCACTTCATCGCGGCTGTAGCCGGTGTTTAGCACGAAGGCCTCGTTGACATACTCGATCCCGGCCTCCAGGTTGGTGATGGCGACGCTCTCGGTACTCTGCTCCACCGCCTGGGCGAGCTTGCGCAACTGCACCTCGGAGGCCCTGCGCACGGTGACGTCGCGGACAATGCCGATGGCATTCCAGCCGTCTTCGCGCTTGACCGCCGACAAGGCCAGTTCGACGATGATCCTGTGGCCGTCCTTGTGCTGTCCCTCCAGTTCCACGGTCTTGCCGACGACCGGCCCCTGCCCGGTGAGCTGGAATTCGGCAAAACCGGCATCGGCTTTTTCGCGCTGGCTCTCGACGGGCAACAGATGATGCATCGTTTTGCCGATGGCCTCCGCCCTGGCATAACCGAACAGCCGTTCCGCACCCGGGTTCCAGTGGGCAATCCGGCCCTGGGCATCGAGCAGGATGATGGCGTCCCGGGCCGACTCGCTGAGCGAGCGGAACATGGCCTCGCTCTCGCGCAGGGCCTGTTCGGAGCGCCGAAGTTCGGTGATGTCCATGAAGGACACCACGGCGCCGGTCCGTTCGCCGTCCACTTCCATGGGCGCGGCGACCAGCTCGACCGGAAACGGGCTGCCGTCCTTGCGGAAGAACCACTCCACCTGATGGCGGATCTGGCCATCGTGCGCGGCCTGGTAAATCGGGCATTCCTCGGCGGGATAGGGCGCCCCATCCGGCCGATGGTGGTGAAACAGGGCATGTTGAAATTGTCCCAGCACCTCCTCCTCGGAGTAGCCCAGCATGGCCAGGGCAGTGGCATTGACGAACATGCAGCGGCCCTCCATGTCGGTGCCGTACACCCCCTCGCCCAGGGCCGCCAGCACGGTCCGGTAACGCTGCTCGCTGTCGCGCAGCGCCTCCACGGCCCGCTTGCGCTCGCAGATGTCCTGGATGGCGCCGCGCACCATGACGACGCGATCGCCCTCGCTGACCGGGTGGCCGATGATGCGCACGCATTTGCGCTGCCCCTGGACGGGCTCCATCTCCAGTTCCAGGTCGAACGAGCGCCCCTGTTCGATGGCCTCGGCCATGGCGGTCTCGATCTGCCGTCGCCAGGGACCATGGAAGCAGCCGATGCCCATGGCCAGGTCGATTTCCTGGCCCGGGTCGGCCGCGTAGATCTTGGCCGCCTCCTCGGTCCAACTGCCCACCTGGGTTGCCGGGTCGATCTCCCAGGCCCCGATCTGGGCCATCGCGCTCATGTCCTTGAGCAGTTCGCCCTGCTTGTGCAGCGCCGCCTGGTTCTGATGGGTAGCGGTCACATCGCGGGCGATTCCGAGCACGCCGACGAGTCGCCCGCCGGCATCGAACATCGGGGTCTTGATGGTTTCCAGCCACGCCCGGTGGCCGTCGTCGGCGAACACCACCTCCTCTTCGTTGACGGTGGGTTTGCCGGCGTCAATGGCCGCGTGGTCCCTGGCGCGAAACTGGTCGGCCAGTTCCTTCTCGACAAAGTCGTAATCGGTCTTGCCGAGGATATCCGCCTCCCTGGCGCCGACAAATTGCTCGAAACGGGGGTTGCAGGCCAGGTAGACGCCGTCCGGGTCCTTCAACCAGACACAATCCGGCACGGTCTGAAGCAGTGACTTGAGCAGGCTCCGCTCATGCTCCAGCGCCGCCTCGGCGGCATCCCGGGCGGCGCGACCGCGCAGGGCACGGATGCCATGGGCGAGATCGTTCGCCAGGTTGGTGAGGAACGCCACCTCCTCGGCATTGAAGGCATCGGCCTCCGCGGCATAGATGTTCAGGGCGCCCAGGCAACTGTGATCGTCGAGCAGCAGCGGCAAGGCGATGGATGAGTTGTAACCGCGCTGCAGGGCCGCCTCGCGCCATGCCGCATAGAGCGGATCGGTACGGATATCCCGCTCGGAGACCGGGTGGCGCTCGCGGATGGCGGTCCCGGTCGGGCCGCGGCCAAACTCGTCATCGGCCCAGGAAAGGGTGATCGCCGCCAGATAGCCGTCCTCAAAACCCGCCTGCGCCATGGGGCGCACCGTTCGAGCCGCATCCGTCTCGGCATAGCCGACCCAGGCCAGGCGATAACCGCCGAATTCGATCATCCGGCGGCAGATTTCATCGAGCAGGCCGGCCTCGTCCCGGGCGCATGCCAGGGCCTGGTGACAGGCACCCAGGGTACGCAGGACCCGGTTGGCCCGCAGCAAAGCCAACTCGGACTCCTTTGCCGCCGTGACGTCGCGCGCAATGCCGAACAGGCCCAGGATCCGGCCCTCGTTGTCATACAGCGGCCCATAGGTGCTCAGGAAGACCCGATTGCCCACCGACGTGGCGAGTATCTCCTCCCGGCTGAGGGTGCGTTCCTCGGCGATGACCTGACGGCCGACGGCCATCAGGAACTCGGCCTGGGCAGCCGGGAACAGGGCCCGGTCGTCGCGGCCCAGCACCGCCTCGGCCGGCTTGCCGACAAACCGGCCGGCGGCCCGGTTGAACAGGATGTAGCGCCCTGCCAGGTCCTTGGCGAAGACGGCGTCATCCGAACTGTCGGCAATGGTGGCCAGCACTTGCATGGCATGCAGGCGCTCGGTCTGCGCCTGGTGCGCCAGCCGGATTCCGGCATTCCGTCGCAGCAGCCACCACAAGGCCAGCGCAGTGGCTGCGATGAACGCCAGTCCCTTGATGGCGCCGATCAGGACGATGAGTTCCGGATCGCTGGTCAGCCAGACCACGGCCTGGTCCGAGAACACTATCCAGATGCCCCCGAGCACGGCATAGAGCAGCGCAACGCGGATAGCGGAGTCGCGAGGGCCTGGGCGCTCAGTGACTGGCATTGAATTCTCCAGTACGGTCCGGATCGAAATGGGCACCGCGTCCGGACGCGAGATTGCGTGGACACGATGACGCGGCTCCCAGGAGAACTGGCACCATGAGGTCCGCTTCCCTGGCGGTATTTGATTGGCGACGGATCAGGTCATTCATGGCGCATCCCTGGCGGCTCATTATCCATCTGCGTGCGAAGGGCGCGCAATGTCGCCAGCGCCGCCTTGTAATTGAAGGTGTCGATCTGGCCGATGAGCACGGCCGCCGCGCCGAAGGCCTGGCGCAACAGGTCGCGGTTATCCGCCAGGACCTGACCCGCCGTCGTGTCGTCGGTGGCGAGCAGGGACTCCAGTTGATCGAGCAGCGGGCGCAGCCGTTCCGGGTCCGCGCCTTCCGTCGCCGAAGCCGCCGCCTCGGCGGGCAGGT
>JAQTLU010000051.1 GCA_028714735.1 Gallionellaceae bacterium
CGTCTCACAGAACCCACCGAACTGCGTATCAAGCAATATGGAACCTTCCGATCTATCGACTTCAATGGTCCCCTCATGGTTTGATGCGCGAACCCGGATCGGCGCCTCAAAGCCCGTCCTTTCGCGCACCGCGTATCTTAATGTTCCATCATCGTTTTTATTAGAAGTCCTTAGGGGCCTTATAGGTTTTCAGGCGGCACTGTCTGCCATTCGCGGTATGCGCAAAGAAAAGTGTTTATTAACAATGTGTTGCAACAATGCGGTATCGCCCGGCTTATAAACCGGGCGTGGATTGAAACGCATTGGAGCATGGATATGCCTTACTGGACGTAAGTATCGCCCGGCTTATAAACCGGGCGTGGATTGAAACGGGTTGATGCCAACGATGGTAGTCAACGGGTCGGTGGTATCGCCCGGCTTATAAACCGGGCGTGGATTGAAACTCGCGCCGTATAGTGCGGGTACGCTGACCGCCGGGTATCGCCCGGCTTATAAACCGGGCGTGGATTGAAACGTCGAGGAATCGCGCCACTATCTTGATGAGAAAATGTATCGCCCGGCTTATAAACCGGGCGTGGATTGAAACTCTCCTCCTCTTCCTCCGCGTCGAGTGGGTCGGCGTATCGCCCGGCTTATAAACCGGGCGTGGATTGAAACCTTTGACCGTGCAGATCAAGAACGAATACAAAAGTATCGCCCGGCTTATAAACCGGGCGTGGATTGAAACAAATATCCGCACGATGCGTCCGGTTTTATTCCGGGTATCGCCCGGCTTATAAACCGGGCGTGGATTGAAACTGGACCTCGAAGAACGCTGACAGGCCCATGGCGTGTATCGCCCGGCTTATAAACCGGGCGTGGATTGAAACAGATAAACTTATGTCTTGTACAGAGAAGAAATAAGTATCGCCCGGCTTATAAACCGGGCGTGGATTGAAACCTCCACAACCGTTGACAGTACCGAGGATTAAGCCCGTATCGCCCGGCTTATAAACCGGGCGTGGATTGAAACATCTGCGGTTATGACGTACACGCTTCCTACCCGTGTATCGCCCGGCTTATAAACCGGGCGTGGATTGAAACCCTGCGGCTGCGCAACGCTGGCTGGTCAGCAACGAGTATCGCCCGGCTTATAAACCGGGCGTGGATTGAAACAAGAACTTCGAGTTTTTATTGGTCATCGAAACCAGTATCGCCCGGCTTATAAACCGGGCGTGGATTGAAACCCAAAAACTGCACCATATCCCGAGCACCGCGCCAGTATCGCCCGGCTTATAAACCGGGCGTGGATTGAAACCCGTTACGCTGCTTCCCCTTCATGCCAACCCACAAGTATCGCCCGGCTTATAAACCGGGCGTGGATTGAAACTCTCGTTAATAGTTACGTTGCTCATTTCATCTCGTATCGCCCGGCTTATAAACCGGGCGTGGATTGAAACAGCTTGCACATCCTCGATGTCGTACACGCTGGCGGTATCGCCCGGCTTATAAACCGGGCGTGGATTGAAACCCACTTACGCCAGCCTGCTTCAGACGTCAGAATTGTATCGCCCGGCTTATAAACCGGGCGTGGATTGAAACCTCATTGCTCAGGGGCGCCCGGTACTCGCGCTGCCGTATCGCCCGGCTTATAAACCGGGCGTGGATTGAAACCAGCCGATCAGGTCCGGCGATCCTTTGTGCAATCCGTATCGCCCGGCTTATAAACCGGGCGTGGATTGAAACACCGTAATGGCGCCAGTTACCGGGCTGATCTGCACGTATCGCCCGGCTTATAAACCGGGCGTGGATTGAAACTTGCGTCAACTCGTCATACTGCCGACCCTCCAGCGTATCGCCCGGCTTATAAACCGGGCGTGGATTGAAACAAGGATGGCCGATTCGCGCTTGTCTTCGGGGATCTGTATCGCCCGGCTTATAAACCGGGCGTGGATTGAAACCGGTATTCCCGTTCCCACTCAAATCATTGGCCACGTATCGCCCGGCTTATAAACCGGGCGTGGATTGAAACCGCGCATCACCGTAGCCAGCAGCATCAGCACACAGTATCGCCCGGCTTATAAACCGGGCGTGGATTGAAACGTCGTAAGCGCCCCGGAGGATGCGAGCGCCAAGGTATCGCCCGGCTTATAAACCGGGCGTGGATTGAAACATCATTCCGCGTAGCCTGGTGGATGGCCTGAAAGGTATCGCCCGGCTTATAAACCGGGCGTGGATTGAAACTCGATCATGGGCCTCGCGCTCGGTCATGCGCTGGGGTATCGCCCGGCTTATAAACCGGGCGTGGATTGAAACATCCAGATCGAAAGCCCCATGCGCGAGGGGGAACGCGTATCGCCCGGCTTATAAACCGGGCGTGGATTGAAACACAGACGGGAGAAGCAACCATGAAATTCCTACCCATGTATCGCCCGGCTTATAAACCGGGCGTGGATTGAAACTTTGAGGTCCAGAAGCAACAGATCTACGGGCGCAAGTATCGCCCGGCTTATAAACCGGGCGTGGATTGAAACAACCCGCATCTGGCGACCGACCCGACGTATCAACGGTATCGCCCGGCTTATAAACCGGGCGTGGATTGAAACCGGCAACAGCCAGATTTACATGCCCTTGTTTGGCGTATCGCCCGGCTTATAAACCGGGCGTGGATTGAAACACGTTGCCCTATCAGCAGCCCCCGCAGCAGATCATGGTATCGCCCGGCTTATAAACCGGGCGTGGATTGAACCTTTTTTACGGATACATCATATAAAGAATTCATGGATCGCTCGCTTCCCCGTTATTTTCTTGGCTAACAGTGAAAAAAAATGTTGCCTTTGTATGCAAACAGTATCTTGTTACCGGCTTCTTCCGCTCCCACCACTATGACCTGATCATCAAAGCATTGTCTGAATGCGACCGATATAGGCATCCATCCGCCAACCACTATTCGGTAAATTGACCACGAGTACGCCGGGACTCCGCAGATTGGCATAGCAATGGATTTAACCAAAAATAGGAAATCCCCCGGCTCTGCCGGGGTGACAGTAGATGTTTGACATATAGTGGAGTCCATCGGAGAACCGACGCTGTGAGCCGCCAAGCACACGACGAAGGAGATACCGATGGACGAAGGATTGAGCCTAAGGCACAGCAAGTGGGAGTGCAAATATCACATAGTATTTATTCCGAAGTGCCGACGTAGGGTGTTGTACGGTCAGTTACGGAATGATCTTGGGGAGGTATTTCTGGCCCTGGCGCGGCATAAGGAAAGCCGGATAGAAGAAGGGCATCTGATGGTGGACCATGTGCATATGCTGATTTCGATACCGCCTAAGTACGCGGTGTCGAGTGTGGTGGGTTACATCAAGGGCAAGAGCGCGATCCATATAGCGCGGACTTACGGTGAACGGAAGCGTAATTTCGTGGGCCAGCATTTTTGGGCGCGTGGGTATTTTGTATCGACGGTGTGTAGAGATGAGGCGATGATTCGGGATTATATTCGCCACCAGGAAAAAGAGGATGAACGAGTAGATCAGCTGAACATATGGAGCTGATCCGGGCCACCCAGTGGTGGCGCCAAAACTGAGGGGCCGCGTTAGCGTCCCCGTTTTAAGCCGCTTTGAGCGGCTCACGAACTAAAGCTCCCGGCTTTGCCGGGAGATATTTACTCGAACCCTCTCCAGAGGTAAGGTAATGCTCATTTGCTATGAGGAACGCATAGTCAATACCCTCTTTGCGCCGATGGTAATCGGTAGAACTTAGTCCTATCATATTGTCACAGTTTTGTGAGCCCCA
>JAQTLU010000052.1 GCA_028714735.1 Gallionellaceae bacterium
CACTAGCGGAGCGGTGGCGCGCTTCGCGCTTACCGCTAATGCGCTGCGCGCATTTGTGTCCGCTATCATCTTTGCCTACGCGTGATTCTCGGCGCGCTACGTTGAATGTTCATTGGGCCTTCTATGCGCAATTTTCGCCACCTGCTCGCGCCTTTCCTGTTAAGCAGTTTCTGGATTTCCGCCGAGGTGACATAAATCCCGTCCGCTATGCGTACATGCTGATTCTTCAGCCTTCCCTGTTCACTCTCTCTCAATTCCCACGGGATGTACTCGGTTGGTCCATTCTTTCCGGCTATATGATTCCATGCGTCTCGGATTCTTTCATTGGTCCATTGTTGCGCATGTAAACCGAGTGCCTCTCTGATAATGTCGCACTCAAGGCCGCATATGTACCCACTACTCAACAATGCGCCTCTATGGCATATCTCCAGTGCCCTTGTGAGTACCCTTCGTGCAATTGGCGGTCTCTCGGGTGGGCATTCTGGGCATCGTCGGTAGTGGGTTATGAATGGCTCTCGCCATACCTGCCCGGCATCAATCTCTGACATCTGGCAATTGCACGATCCGCATACCGGTCCGCGTATCCATCCGTGAGTGTGGCAGTGATCCCAGTAAATGGCACTGCTTATGCTTTCTGTGGGCATGCCGTGCCAGGAGCATCCCCCTGCTACGCAGGGGATACCGACTCCTGCGACCCGTGGGAGTCCTGACCCGTAGCGGTGCCTGTTCCCGGCTGCGAGGCTCTCTGTGAGGCGCCTGGCCCCTGTGGTTGGCATAGCTGCGGGTGTGCCTCTCTCTGCGCGATATCTGGGCGCACCCCGGGCGCGCATCGGTGGGGGGAGGCTTAGTCTGCCTCCCCCCACCGACAATCCCGTGCTATTCGTCGATGATGATTTCGACGTCCTGGACGTCCTCGAAGTAGATTGCGGCGTCTTCGGATCCGGGCCAGTAGTCTTCGTATGCCATGGCCATGATTGACCATGTGTCTCCGCGTTCGAGGGCTTCGGCGAATGTGGACGGGTCGATTTCGGCGCCGAGTCCGGCTCCGGAGTAGCCGGGGCCGAAATTGTCGCGTGACTTCGCCGATATGGTCGCGTCGGTGACCATCTTGACGCGCACTCTGCGTGCGTTGCGTATCTTGTCGACGCGTCCGGCTTGGTTCACCTTTCGGGCCTGATCGGCGACGCGCCGTTTGACGCTCTCGGGCACCCCTGTTCCGCGTTGCCCGGAGGCGTAGCGGCGTAGCTGTTGCATCGCGTTGCGGTAGGCGTGCTTGTCGCCTGCGGCCATCTGGCGGGCGATCGTTTGTCGGGTGGTGAGGTCGCCGAGTCCTGCCCTGAATTGCTCGTCGCTAACCTTGCCTCGTATGCGTTGGCCGCCGGCTCCGTATGCGCCTCGCTCGATCTTCGTACGCATCTCCGCGATGGTCCGTGGGGAGGCGTCCCAGCCTTCCGGCTTGTCGGGTCGTGTCTTTCTGTATCGCGCCATCTCACTGGCCTCCCTTTGCGCGCTCGAAAGCGGTCATGAATCCCGATTCCGGGTGCCTGCGGTATTTCGTGAATGCATTCATTGGGACGTGTCCCTCGGGCTTGTACTGCCCTCCCCTGGTCCCGAGGACGAGCCCTGCGGGCACTGCCGCTGCCGGGTCCGCGTCGGTGGCTGCCCACGCGGCGGCGTCTTCGTTGACGAACACGGGCGCCCGGCCGCTGGCCTGCCACGCCCGGTACAGCCGCCACCAGTGCGACACCCGGACGTGGCTGATGATCTGGTCTCGCCAGTCGGGCCGGAACAGGGCGGCGCTGGTGCGGTCCTTCGCCGGGTCGGGCGCGGTGCCGTTGCGGGCGAGGTACTGCGCGGGTGCCTGGTGCATGAACCCGGCCAGGGACCACGCGGCGTCGCCGGCCGGCGTCCCCCGCGTGGCGCGCAGCTTCTCGCGGGCCTCCCTCAGCCGGCGGGACATCGTGTCCAGCCGCCGGGAGGACTCTGGCCACACGACCGCCTCACGGATCTCGGGCAGGATCCCGAGCCGCGCGAGCAGGTCGGCCTCTGGGGTCGTGAGCCACGTCTGCCCGTCCCGGACGACCTTGACCCGGAACGGCGGCATGCCGGGCAGGTCGTGAGCGGGCAGCTCGTCGACGCGCCAGTACCCGGAGAGCTTCCGGTCGAGGGTCACCGGCCCGTCGCGGTGCTCGGGCTCACCGAGCCCGAGCGGGGTAGCGCCGTAGCTGGCGAGGTAGGCCGCGTTGCCGTCGTACTTGTGCACCCACCCTGCGGCCAGCTCGTCGCCGGTGAGGGCGCGCTCCCACCTCGGCGGGACCATCGTCCAGCCGGCTCCGGCCGTGACGGCGCCGTCCTCGCGGACGTGCGTCGCCCTGGGCACCTGCCCGGTCAGGATCGCCGTGCACGGGGCAAGGCCGCGCTTGTGGGACCGCCGGGCGCCGTCGGTGCGCCTGGCGCCGGCTTCCTTCGCGAGGATGTTGCGGGCCGTCCACACCTGCAACGACAGGGGCGTGCCGACGGCTGCGGCGAACAGCCGTAGGGCCTCGGCGAGGTCGGCGGCGCTCAGCTCCCGCAGCGGGTCTCGGGAGCCCATCCACGCGGGGACGGCCACGTACACCGGCCACTCGCGGACCTCGGGCACCGTGAACGTCATCCACGACCCGAGCCCTCGACCTCCGCGCTGCTCGACCCCGGGGGCCGGCTCGGACCACGGGTGGTCGATCCCGGTGACGTCCTCGGCCCGTCTCGGCGCCGGCACCTCGGCGAGCCCGAGCCCGGTGAGGGCTTCGGTCGGGATCCATACCCGCGTCAGGTCGAGGGCCGCTGCCTCGCGAGCGAGGTCACCGACCCGGGCCGGTGTCGGGATCGGGTAGCGGGTGCCGGCGTCCTCGGCCACGACCAGGGCCGCGCCGCCGTCCTCGAGAACGAGGACAGCCGTGCGGTCGACCGCGCGCCGCTGCACCTCCTGCGCGCCTCCTGTGCCCGTCTGCGGCCCGTTCCCGGGCTCCCCCGTCCGCTCGCCCGCCGGGGCCGGTACGGGCGCCCTGGCGGCGTCTGCGGCCGCGCGGAGGGCGATCCCCCGGGCCTGCACCTCGGCCGGTGCGCAGGCCACGTGCCAGCCCTCGAAGTCCTCCCGGGCATGGGTCGGCCGGCGCCCGCACCCGGGGCACGTCGCCGGCAGTCCGTCCGCGTCGAGGGGCGGGCCGATGCCGGCCGGCGCGCACCCGGGGTGCCACCCGTCGAACAGTCCCCGGATCGACTCCGCGACCGGCTCACCACACCCCTTGCACGTCCCGTCTCCCTCGCGCGTACACACCTGCGACGCCGGAAAGTCGGAACAGTCGGAACGTCCCTGGTCGCGGGTCGGAACGGAAGTCGGAACAGAGGTCGGAACAGGTGGGGACTCAGGGTCGGAACAGGGGTCGGTCGAGTCGTACTCGATGCCGGCGAACACGTAGGCGCGGGGTGTCTTGGTCCCGACCCGGATGCGTCGCGCGAGGTTCTTGCCGTCGTCCTGCCGGAGCAGGGCGGGCGGG
>JAQTLU010000053.1 GCA_028714735.1 Gallionellaceae bacterium
GTCGGAACAGGGGTCGGTCGAGTCGTACTCGATGCCGGCGAACACGTAGGCGCGGGGTGTCTTGGTCCCGACCCGGATGCGTCGCGCGAGGTTCTTGCCGTCGTCCTGCCGGAGCAGGGCGGGCGGGTTGCGCCGGGCCAGTTCCTTGAGCGCCACGGTGGTGTCGGCGATGCCCTCGGCCTCGGCGATGCCACGGAGCTGCCCGGTGATGATCGCAACGTCTCCGGGGAGGTCGTCTCCGGACAGGTCCCATCCGTAGGTCTCTCGCGTGAGCCTGTACCCGTCGACCTCGGCGATGGCCTGCTCGTAGTAGTGCCGGGTCGGGAACGAAGCCGGCTCGCTGGCCATGGCCGATTCGATGGCGCGGAGCAGCCTGTCGCCCGGGTTGGCTCCGCGTTCGGCCAGGGCCGCGGCCAGCTCCACCAGGGCCTCGCGGGCGGCGACCAGGGCGGCCGGCTCAAGGTCGCCGACGTCGAACAGGTCACCGAGCACGCGCGCACCGGCCACGCCGAGAGCGAGGGACTTGCCCAAGGTCCGCTCGACTCCCCCGCCGGGCACTCCGACGGCGTCCTCGATGGCAGGCAGCCACTCGGCCAGCGTCTCGGGATCCGGGCCGGCGTCGACCAGGGCGGCGAGCCCGTGGCCGTAGCCGCGGCGGATCAGGGCGTCGAGGTCTTCGGCGTAGGCCGCTGACGGCGTGAGCGGTGCCGACAGCTCGACCACGCGCGCCGCGATGCCCTCGTTGGCGATCTGGCTTGTGATCGCCTCGTTGCCGGTCGAGATCAGTGCTCCGTGCCAGCTTCCCCGTGACTCGCGATGCTCGCCGGTGCGTCCGGACACGTCCCGCTCGGCACCCTGGGTGACTCGGAACACCGTTGACGACAGCCGGTCGGGCCGGAACCCGGCCGCGCCCAGCTCGTCACGGAACCCGGTGAGCACGGCCACGCCTCGCAGCCACGCGGCCAACCCGTTCTCGGTGGTGTTCCACGGGAGCATCACCTCCGAGGGGCGGCCGAAGATGCTCGCGGCGAGCCGCGCGGCGGTCGTCTTGCCCTGCCGGCCGCGGCCGGGCAGGTGCAGGACGAGCGACTGCATGTCGAGGGGCAGGACGTAGAGCCCACCGACGGCCAGCCCTTCGACCAGCGCCAGCTTGGGTACCTCGGCTGCGCGCTGGACGATCGCCCGAAAGTCGGCAGGGGTGCCGGCGGTGATGCCGTAGCCGCGTGGCAGGACATCGGCCGGGGGCAGGATCAGTCTGCCTCCGGCCCACTCAGGGGTGGCTGTCGTCCGCGGTAGCCGTGCGGCCTGGTCGTCGACGATGTTGCGGAGGACGTCGCGGACGTCGCGGGTGGCCACTCCTGCGGCTGCCGGGAACCGGTCGACCCACACCGCTCCGTCAGCCACATCGGCCGTCGGCACGGTGACGGCCTGGTCCCCGACCTCAATCGTCACGCGGCGGGACTGGACGTCCCCGCGGGAGCCTCGGGTGATGAGGTGCCGGGAGACCGTCGGGCACCACCTCAGGACACGCGCCTTGCCCTTCCACACACCGACTCCGGGGTAGTAGGTCCACCCCGGAGATCCCGGGACGGGGAGAGGGTCGGCGCCGACGCTGACGCTGATCTCCTGGTCCTCGTGGTCGGTGAGGTCGATCGTCCGGGAGGGGTCCGCGTCCTGGCGCTCGGTCATGGCGTCACCGTCGTCCCGGGCTCCGAGACCTTCCGGCGTCTGATCGGTCATGCCTTCACCGTCAACCCGCTCGGCGACACCCTCCGGATTCGCGGTGTCGGGGTGGAGCTCGCGGAGCTGGTCGAGGGTGTGGCCGGCGGCGAGGTGATCGGCCACGTCCTTGCCCTCGGCGGCTTCGACGATCCGCACGATCGGCACTCCGGCGTCGAGGAGCTGCCCAGCGATGTACCGGGCCGAGGTGCGCCCCGGCTTGTCTCGGTCGGCGGGCACGATGACCTCGGTCGCACCCGCAAGGGCCTCGCGGTGGTGCGCCTTGAATGTCGACCCGCGCCCGTTGTCGGCCGCGCCCATGGTGCAGGCGACGCCTCCGGCCGCGGTCACGGCGTCGGCGTCCTTCTCTCCCTCGGTCACGTAGACCGGTCGGCCCTCGGCGATGGCCACGAGGACGTCAGGCAGCCGGTACAGGGGCAGGGGGTCGGGTCGCCCCGGCTGCTCGCTGCCGGCCGTGTCGAGGCGTCGCCACCCGAACGACTTCGCGTCGCACCCGCCCCGCCGGCACGCCTTGCGGATCCGGTAGCCGACCAAGGTCCCGTCGGCGTCGGTGTAGGGGTAGCGGGTCACCTCGGCGTAGGCGTGCTCGCGGTAGGTCCCGAGACACGCGGGGGCCGCCGGCTTGGTCTGGCGGGGGGCGCGCTGCCGGCGGGGCCGGGGTGCACGGGTGTCGTCCCTGCCCTCTCGCGGGGTGTCGTACAGGTCCCGCATCGGCAGGCCGAGTGCCGTCATGACGTCCTCGGTCGTGCATCCGGTCTGGCAGCACACGTAGATCGCGCCGTCGCGCCAGTCGACCGACAGGGACGGGGTGCGGTCGTCGTGGGCCGGGCACCGGGCGTCGATGTGGTCACCGCGTCGACGCGGGGTGCATCCGGCGTCGACGAGGGCATCGGCGAGCAGGTGCAGGGTCCGCCGCTCGGTCCCGACCGTGGGCGCGGTCATCGTGCCTCACCGCCCCGGACGCGGTAGGGGCTGCGGATGTTGGCTTTCTCGCGCTGCCGGCGGCGCATGACGTTGATCGGTGGCGCTGGCCGGGGGGTGTAGTCGGTGGTGAGGACCCCGTGTAGGCACTCGGGTGGGGCGGGTCGTTCGTCCAGCTCGGCGCGCCAGCGTCGGCGGCTCTCCCAGAACATCGGCCGGGACGGGCGGGGGTGCTTGCGTGCGCCGCGGTAGCCGCTGGCGTTGCCGTGGTGGCGTTGCCGCCCGCGGACAACATCGGCGCGCGGTGTGACGAAGGTCACGATCTGGTGGGTGGGGTGCGCCGGTCGGGTGATATCCGCGATATCAGCGATTCCGATATGACCTGCGGTGACGCCCATCTTGTCGGCGGCGTTGCTATCGTGTCGCACGTACGTGCTCCCTGAAATGAAGCCCTCGGATCGGTGGGCGTGGATGGGTGGCATTGGGGCGCCGGAGGTGCGAACTCCGGCGCTCCCGCCGTTTGTGGGGTCAGTCAGGTGGGCGCCCGGTGGACCCGCCGGCGAGAGCGCCGGCCGGTGCTGGCGCTCCGCGGGTCGGGGCGACCTGGCGGACGACGTCTCGGGCGCCTCCTGGTGACGC
>JAQTLU010000054.1 GCA_028714735.1 Gallionellaceae bacterium
TGCCCAGCACCCGTTCCATGATCCGGGCCGACAGGTCGACGTCGACCCGGCTGCCGGCGCGGTCGATCAGGTAGCCGCGCATCAGCCGCAGGGTCACATCCGCCGCCATCACGACGCCCAGGCCGAGCGCCAGCACCCACATGGTCTCGGTCGCATTGTTGGGCACCACCCGGTCGTAGACGTTCATGGTGAACATGGGCAGGGCGATGGCGAAGGTGTTGATCAGGAGGGCCGCGACGAGGATGTCCTTGTAGACCGGCAGATTTTCCAGGATCGCGCCCCAGAACCAGTGCCGATGGCGCACCTCGCGCACCTCCGGAGTACGCTTGTCGAAGCGGAAGCGGGGCCGGCAGAAGATGGTGGTGCCGCTGTATCGGGCCGCCAACTCGTCCCGGCTCAGGACGGTCGCGGCCTCGCTCAGTTCGGGAAAGACCACCCTGGCCGCGCCGTCGTCCTCCCAGCCGATCAGCAGGCAGGCCTCGCGATCATTCAGCAGCAATACCACCGGCAGAAGGGAACCGGTCAGGGTGTCGAGACTGCGGCGCATGATCTTGCTGGCCAGGCCGGCCCGGCGCGCAGCCCGATCGAAAATGGACGGCGTAAGTTGGCGATCAGCCAGGGGCAGACCGGCGACCAGGGCATCGCGTGTGCGCGGCACCCCGTGCAGGCGCGCCAGCGCCATCAGGCACTCCAACAGGGGATCATGCAAGCGCCCAGCCTCGCGGGGCGTCTCCCAGACCGAAGCCTGGACTACGGTTTCTTCTGTCATGCGTCTCTCTTAAGGTACTTCACTCGACCACGGAGCAGACTAGCGCATGCCCAGCACGCGCTTGAACTTTATCGACAACGGTTTGCCCTTGCGGGCGCGTTTGCCGGCGTAATTATCGGCTGAAGCAGCACAGACTTGATAGTCGTTCTGCCTGTCGCCGCGGCCGACGCCGGATATCGTCACGCAATCCGCCGTAGCCACCGCCGCAAGCAGCTTTTCCTTGGCCTCCAGGGCGATCAGGATCACCCCCTTGCCGCCCGACAATTCCTTCATCTCCTCAACCGGGAACCAGAGCAGGCGCGGCTCGTCGGCGAGTGCGGCGACGAACCGGGCAGCCGCGGGCACCACGGTCGGCGGCAGCAACTCGGCCCCCTCGTCCACCGTCATGTAGGCCTTGCCGGCGCGCTGGCGGGACACCATATCGGCCAGGCGGCCAATGAAACCAACTCCCGCCGTCGTCGCCAATAGTACTTTCGTCTCCAGCGGACCCGACAGCATGGCCACCACCTTGCCGAGCTGGAGTTCCACCAGCGAGGACACCGGCACGCCGTCGCCCTTGCCGCCCGGCAGTTCGACCGGGCGCACGCTGTAGGTCCGGCCGGCCGGGTCGAGCAGGATCACCGGATGCACCGAGCGGGTCTCGATCACCGCCAGTTCGCCGTCGCCATCCTTCCAGGTCAGCAGCGCGCGGTCGACGCCGTGGCCGGCTCGGCTGCGGATGAAGCCGTTCCGGGACAGGATCACCGTCACCGGTTCGTCGGCCACGGTATCGACCTTGGCGGCGGTGACCTTCTCGGCCGGCTCGATCAGGGTGCGGCGGTCGTCGCCGTATTTCTTCAGGTCCTCGCGGATCTCCCGGACGATCAGGCGGCGGCGGCCGCCCTCGCTGTCGAGCAGTTGCTGCAGGCTGTCGCGTTCCTCCTGCAGGTCCTTCAGCTCGCGCTCGATCTTGATGCCTTCCAGGCGGGCCAGCTGGCGCAGGCGGATCTCCAGGATGTCCTCGGCCTGCACCTCGGAAAGGCCGAACACCACCATCAGTTCCGCCTTGGGCGCGTCCGCCTCGCGGATCACCTTGATGACCTCCTCGATGCGCAGGAAGGCGGTCATGCGGCCTTCCAGGATGTGGATGCGGCGGGCCACCTCGTCGAAACGGAAACGCAGCCGGCGCTCGACCACCTCCATGCGGAACGCGCACCACTCGCGCAGGGCCTGGGGCAGGTTCTTCTGCTGCGGCCGGCCGTCGCGGCCGATCATGGTCATGTTGAGGCTGCTGTTGCCCTCCAGCGAGGTGTTCGCCAGGAGCAGGTTCATCATCTCGTCCGGGGTCACCGTGCGGGTGCGCGGTTCCAGGACGATGCGCACCGGATGCGCCTTGTCGGAGTCGTCGCGGAAGGTGTCCAGCACCGCCAGCACGGCGTTCTTGAGGTTCTGCTGCTCGGCCGAGAGCGACTTCTTGCCGGTCTTCGGCTTCGGGTTGATCAACTCCTCGATCTCGCCCAGCACCTTGGCGGTGCTGGTGCCGGGCGGCAGTTCGGTCACCGCGATGCGGTACTGGCCGCGCGCCAGCGGTTCCACGCTCCAGCGGGCGCGCACGCGCAGGCTGCCGCGGCCGGTCTCGTAGGCCTTGCGGATGTCCTCCGGCGCGGAAATGATCTGGCCGCCGCCGGGGAAATCCGGGCCGGGGATGGCGGCGTAGACCGCCTCGTCCTTGTGACCGTTGATCAGCCCGATGCAGGCCTCGGCCACCTCGCGCAGGTTGTGCGGAGCGATCTCGGTGGCCATGCCCACGGCGATGCCGGACACGCCGTTCAACAGCAGCACCGGCAGGCGCGCAGGCAGCAGGGCCGGTTCGCTCAGGGTGCCGTCGTAGTTCTCGCGGAAATCCACCGTGCCGCGATCGATCTCGGACAGCAGCACGTCCTCGGCGAATTTCGACAGGCGCACCTCGGTGTAGCGCATGGCGGCCGGCGAGTCGCCGTCGCGCGAGCCGAAGTTGCCCTGGCCCTCGATCAGCGGGTAGCGCAGGGTGAAGTTCTGCGCCATCCGCACCGCCGCCTCGTAGACCGCGCTGTCGCCGTGCGGGTGGAACTTGCCGATGACGTCGCCGACGATGCGGGCCGACTTCTTGAACGGCGCATCGGAGCGGTTGCCCAGCTCGCGCATGGCGAACAGGATGCGCCGCTGCACCGGCTTCTGGCCGTCCTCGACGAAGGGCAGCGCCCGGTCCAGCACGGTGGACATGGCGTAGGTCAGGTAGGCCCGCTCGGCGAACAGGTGCAGCGGCACGCCGCCATCGCCGTCGACGCTGTACAAGGGCTCGGAGGACGGCGGCTCGGGCGGCATATCGGCATCGGCCGGCAGTTCGGGCGCCACCTCGAACAGGTCCGGGGTATCGTCCTGGTTCATACGTCCGCCTCTTCCATCATCTTCACTGAATCAACCGTTTCACGTCGGCCGCTGAGACAC
>JAQTLU010000055.1 GCA_028714735.1 Gallionellaceae bacterium
CGGCGGCATTTCCAAGAACCCGTACCTGGCGTTCAAGGTGAAGGGTGCCAAGGCGGGCGACAAGGTGACGATCGAGACCTTGGACAACAAGGGCGAGAAGGACAGCGCCGAAGCCAGCATCGGCTAACTGGAATCGACGGTCGCCGGCGGCGTGTCAAGCCGTCGGGCCGTCCATAGGAGGACGCATGAAAAAACTGATTTTGGCTTTGGCCGGACTGGGAATCGCCCTTGGCGCCGTTTCCGCCAGCGCAGCCCCCGAAGACGACCGCCTCAAGGTGGTCAATTACCTCAAGAACAAGTACCCGGACATCAAGGTCGACGACTACGTCTACGGTGCACTGGCCTTCAGTCCCGACTCCAAGGCCCAGTACGACAGCATCATGGAGTTCCCGCCTTTCGTCGGGGTGATCGACCAGGGCAAGAAGATGTGGGATACCCCGTTCAAGAACGGCAAGACCTACGCCGACTGCCTGCCCAATGGCGGCAAGATGATCGTCGGTAACTATCCGATGTTCGACGAGGCCAAGGGCAAGGTCGTCACCTTCGAGGATGCCATCAACGCCTGTCGCGTCGCCAACGGCGAAGAGGCCTACAAGTACGGCGGCAAGGAGATGGATGTCCTGACCACCTACGCCCGTACCCTGTCGGACGGCATGAAGATGAACATCAAGGTCGACAGCCCGGCTGCGAAGAAGGCCTTCGAGGATGGCAAGACGACCTACTACGCCCGCGCCGGCCAACTCAACTTCTCCTGCGCCAGCTGCCACATCGACGCCGCCGGCAACAACCTGCGTTCCGAGATTCTGTCCCCGGTGGTCGGTCAGGCCACCCATTGGCCGGTGTTCCGCGGCAAGGACGGGGGCGATATCGCGACCTCCCTGCAGACGCGCTATGTCGGTTGCTTCAAGCAGGTCCGTCACGTGCCGGACAAGGAAGGCAGCACCCGCTTCAACAACCTGGAGTACTTCCATTCCTACCTGTCCAACGGCCTGGAGATGAAGTCTTCGGTATTCAGGAAATAACTACCATACCGCGTAGTAAGAATCCGGGCCTGGCGCCCGGATTTTTTTCTTTAGAATTTGTCGTTCCATGACAACGACGCGTAGCAATCGAGAGGAGTAGTCCCATGTCCATGAGTCGCCGCGAGTTCCTCCAGGTCCTGGCCGCCGCTGCCGCCACCGGCCTGGTGCTGGACAGCCGTTCAGTCTTGGCCGGCAACCTGCCCGCCCATTATTACGACGCGCCGCCGGCCGGCAACGTGTCGTTCATGCATATCACCGACACCCACGCCCAACTCAAGCCGATCTGGTTCCGCGAGCCCAACGTCAACCTTGGCGTCGGTGCCATGGCCGGCAAGGTGCCGCACCTGGTCGGCGAGCATTTCCTCAAGCATTACGGCATCAAGCGCGGCACCATCGACGCCCACGCCTTCACCTACCTCGACTTCCAGACTGCTGCCAAGACCTACGGCAAGGTCGGCGGTTTCGCCCACCTGAAGACCCTGGTCGACCAGGTCCGCGCCGCCCGTCCCGGTTCGCTGCTGCTCGACGGCGGCGACACCTGGCAGGGTTCCGCGACGGCGTTGTGGACCAACGCCCAGGACATGGTCGATGCCTGTATCGCGCTAGGCGTCGACGTCATGACCCCGCACTGGGAATCCACCTACGGCCAGGACCGCGTGATGGAGATCGTCAACAACGACTTCAAGAAGGCCGGTATCGACTTCGTCGCCCAGAACATCGTCACCAACGACTTCGGCGACCAGGTGTTCAAGCCCTACACGATGCGCGAGATCAACGGCGTCCAGGTCGCCGTGATCGGCCAGGCCTTCCCCTACACCCCGGTCGCCAACCCGCGCTACATGGTGCCCGACTGGTCGTTCGGCATCCGCGACGACAACATGCAGAAGTGGGTCGACGAGGCCCGTGCCAAGGGCGCCAAGGTGGTCGTGGTCCTGTCCCACAACGGCATGGACGTCGACCTCAAGATGGCCGGCCGGGTCAACGGCGTCGACGCCATCTTCGGCGGCCACACCCACGACGGCGTCTATCAGCCGGTGCCGGTCAAGCGGCCCGACGGCGGCACCTGCCTGGTCACCAACGCCGGCTCGAACGGCAAGTTCCTCGGCGTCATGGACTTCGACGTCAAGGACGGCAAGGTGGTCGGCTGGAACTACCGCCTGCTGCCGGTGTTCGCCAACTTCCTGGCGCCCGACGCCAAGATGGAGGCCCTGGTCAAGAACATCCGCGCCCCCTACGAGGACAAGCTGAACGAGGTCCTGGCCGTGTCCGACGACTTCCTGTACCGGCGCGGCAACTTCAACGGCACCTGGGACCAGCTCATCCTCGATGCCTTGATGGAAGTGAAGGGCGCCGACGCCGGCTTCTCGCCGGGCTTCCGCTGGGGCACCACGATCCTGCCGGGCGAGGCCATCACCATGGAAAAGCTGATGGACCAGACCGCCATCACCTACCCGCAGTCGACCCTGACCAACATGAAGGGCTCGATGATCAAGACCATCATGGAAGACGTCTGCGACAACCTGTTCAACGAGGATCCCTATTACCAGCAGGGCGGCGACATGGTGCGCGTGGGCGGCATCCATTACACGGTCAACCCGGTCCAGAAGATCGGCAAGCGGATCAGCGACATGATGCTGAACGGCAAGCCGGTCGACCCGGACAAGACCTACAAGGTGGCCGGCTGGGCACCGGTGGCCGAGGGTGCCCAGGGGGTGCCGGTATGGGATGTGGTGGCCGAGTACCTGCGTGCCAAGAAGACCATCAAGGGCGTCAAGCTCAACCAGCCCAAGGTCATCGGCATTCCGAAGAAGAACCCGGGCATCGTGCTGTAAGCCCGGTTGCAGCGACGATAAGGAAGGGGCCGTTTGGCCCCTTTTTTATGGACTCGCGGCTGGCCCAGGTCGACTGGCGTTGCCAAGCCCGCCCGCAGCATCTAAAAACGGTATGTCTTGCACGCGAACCTGGATGCAGCCATGTGCATACGCAATTTCGTCCTGATCCCTTCTGTATTCCTGGCCCTGAGCGGCCTGCCCTTCCCGGCGCTGGCCGACACGGTGACGGGCGACAAGGGAGGCGACATGCTGGTCGATCTCATCGTGTTGCGCCCGCTAGGCTTGGTCACAACCGTTGTCGGCGCGACCGTCTTCGTACTCGG
>JAQTLU010000056.1:0-1996 GCA_028714735.1 Gallionellaceae bacterium
TGGCTGTTCGACAGTGTAGCGAACAGTCAGCTACAGTGTCACACATGAGTGTTTTGGAGACCTCGCTGATGGCGCAGACCAGGCGAACCCCCTACGTGAGCATGAACGTGACCGTTCCGGCTCGTGACCGGCTGCGTCGGACGACGTGGCGGTGGCAGGCCGAGGTGGATCACCCGCTCTCCATGTCCGCGGTCCTGCTGGCCATGGCCGACGTCGTGGAGGAGAACCCCGAGGCGATGAAGGCGGCTCTTGCTCGTCAGAGCACGTCGGAAGGGACCGATGCCCCGTGAGTAGTTCTGCTGTCGCGGCTCGGGTGCCGCGGTCGCGTCGGGCGATTGACCTGGTGTCGTGGCTGCTGCTGCTGGTGGTGGCCGCTCCCCCGGTGATCAGCTCGGCTCGGAACCTCTACAACCTCGGTCAGGCTCAGCTCGGGATGCCGGGCCGGTGGGCGCTGGTCGTCCCGCTGTCGGTCGACGCGGCGGCTCTGCTGTGCGTGTTCATGACCCTGAGGGCCGTCACGTCGGGGAAGTCGGCCGGGCTGGCGCGTGGTCTGGTCGTGGCGTTCGCCGTGTTCAGTGCGTGGCTCGGTTATCAGGAGGCGGTGACGCTCGGGTTCCTGGCGGCCAAGGTCTACTTCCCTGCGATGCCAGTTGCGGCTGCCGTCCTGCTGGACATGGTCATCCGTCACCGTCGGCGGGATGCGCTTGAGGCGCTGGGGGCGCTGGAACCGCCGTTGCCGAGGTTCCGGTTCATCCGGTGGGCGGTGGCGTTCGGGGAGACGCGCCGGGCGTGGGCGGCTGGTGTGCGGCACGGACTCACGGAGCCGGCGGCGTGCCTGGCGTTCGTCCGCGAGGTCGACACGTTGCGGGCGCTGCGGGAGACGCCGGCGGATCAGGTTCGGTACGCGTTCGCCAGCCTCAACAGTGGCGACGAGTTCGCGGCGCGGGCTTGGTTGGCTGCGCGCGGGGTGCACGTGGCTCAGTCGGCGCTTGACGCCGCGGTGGAGGGCCGCCCTCGGCCTCCGCGTCCGGTGGCTCCGGTGACGCCTCCGGGCGGTATCCCGGTGGTGGCCGATGCGCCTCCGGCGGAGCTGGACCTGTCGACGTTGAGCAAGCGGGACGCCATCCGGATGGCGTACGCCTCGCTCGGGTCGTGGGACGCGCCCGCGGCAGTGGCCTGGCTGGCGGAGCGCGGGATCACGGTCGACCGGCGGGAGGCATACCGGATCGTCAGGGCTGAGGGGCCGGAGTCTCACCTGCACCTCGCCGCGGGCGGTGTCCGGTGAGGATGCTGGCCAGCTCGGTGGCTGCTGAGGCTGTGTTCCGGGCTCGGGTGGTGGAGCTGGGTGGTGTGGTGGTGGAGCCGTCGTGGCTCGGGGTCAACCGCCCGCATCGGGTGCGGTGTGCGGCTGGGCACGAATGCAATCCGCATCCCAGTGGCCTCCGGCGGCGGGGAGTCGGCCTGTGCCGGGTGTGCGCTGGGAACGACCCGGTGGCTGCTGAGGCTGCGTTCCGGGCTCGGGTGGTGGAGCTGGGTGGTGTGGTGGTGGAGCCGTCGTGGCTCGGGGTCAACCGCCCGCATCGGGTGCGGTGTGCGGCTGGGCACGAATGCCGCCCGTACCCCGGCAACCTGCGGCGTGGAGTCGGCCTGTGCCGGGTGTGCGCTGGGAACGACCCGGTGGCTGCTGAGGCTGCGTTCCGGGCTCGGGTGGTGGAGCTGGGTGGTGTGGTGGTGGAGCCGTCGTGGCTCGGTTCTCAGGTGCCGCATCGGGTGCGGTGTGCGGCTGGCCACGAGTGCAACCCCAGGCCGGACAGTGTCCAGCAGGGGCAGGGCCTGTGTCGGGTGTGCGTCCACCAGGATTCGGCTACGGCTGAGGCTGCGTTCCGGGCTCGGGTGGTGGAGCTGGGTGGTGTGGTGGTGGAGCCGTCGTGGCTCGGTTCTCAGGTGCCGCATCGGGTGCGGTGTGCGGCTGGCCACGAGTGCAACCCCAGGCCGG
>JAQTLU010000056.1:2096-3056 GCA_028714735.1 Gallionellaceae bacterium
ACGGTGTCGCTCAAGGGGTCGGTATCTGTCGGCTCTGTCGAGGGATGGTCTGGGATCGGTTCTACGTCGTTGTGAACCGATCGGCTGCGCGACTGAAGTTCGGGATCACGTCTGGTGAAGGTCGGTACCGGTTCTCGGCTCACAGGTACGCCGGGTATTCCGAGGTCATCCGGTCAATCGCTCTCCCGGATGCCCTGGCTCTTGAGGGGGCGACGCTGGCGGCGCTGACCCTCGGTGGCGTTCGCGCGGTCCGCGGCCGGGAGTACTTCGACGTGAGCGCTCTCGGCCTGGTCCTCGATGTGGTTGACGCCTGGCCTGTTCTGGAGGGGGTGAGCTGAGTACCTGATCGGGCGCCCGTTCGTCGGGCGCCGCACCCGGGCCGTTGGCGCGGTCCCGGGTGCGACTTCCCCAACCATCCGACTGCAACTCGGAGGTCAGAGCATGAACATCTTCCCGTGGCCCGCGGTGCTCGTCAGCGTGGCCGTCGTCGTTCTCGCGGTCGTCTGGTACCGCGGTGAGGTCGTTTCCCGTCGTGAGCAGGGCCGGGCTGCTCGCGCGTTCATCGCCTCGGGTCGCCCGGTGCCCGGCTGGTCGTCGTGCTGGGCCTGGTCGTCGGGGCCGTCTCCTGCGGGTACGGACCCGGTTCCCCCGGGGGTGCAGGGGCCGTCTCCTGCGGGTACGCGCCCGGGTACGGCCTCGGATGCCCCCTCGGGTGTGTCGGTCGAGGGTGTTGCCCCGGTAGGTGTCGGGGGTGCGTCGTGACGGTGGACGGGCTCCCGGGGTCGGTGTGGGTGCAGGTGGTGACCCGCGCTGGCCGTCGGTGTGAGTGCACCGGGGCGTGTGGTCACCACGCGGGCCGTCGGTGCGAGGCGTCGGGCGAGGGCCGGCGCCTGGTGGTGGCCGCGCGGGACGCGGGGGCGGATCCGGGCTCGGCGTGGCGTCTGCCGGCCGATGCCCTGG